>NZ_JBWKWR010000003.1:0-127703 GCF_059422325.1 Duganella sp. GW821-FHT01E12
TTTCTTAGGTCTACCACGCGGTCGTGGCATCAGGGCATCTAGACCCCCGATATGATAACAGCGCTCCCAGGAAGGAATGCTTGTCGGGCTACGGATGTTAAACAGGGCCGCTGTCTGGCTATATGAAAGCTCTTTGCTCCACATATGCTGCAGAATCGCTAGCTTCTGTTCCGCGCTATAGGCCGTGAATTTTTTCACCAGCCCAGCTTCGCCATGGCCCTGATACAAGTACACCCATCGCTTGACCATTGCGTAGTCCAAACTGTACAGCCGTCCTAATGATTTGAAACCGGCAGTGCCGGCCAAGTATCGCTGAACTACCTCCAGCTTGAATTGCGTCGTGTACTTCGCCAATGAAAAACCCCTAAAGTTGGCGTCCAACTTTAGGGGTTCAGTTCATTTTCAGGGGCTTTTTCTTTTTGGGCGCGCGTTGTCTGGCAGACGCGCGCAACGACAAGCAGCGCAATTTGATGGTGCGCGTGATGGTGGCGCTTTGTCGGAGAGATGATTGTTTGTGTTGAGTTGCACTGAAAATTCACCCATCTTCCCCAAGAATTTGCAACGGAATCTGACCCACGTTAGTAGCACAATTCCACCTGTCTCATCGGCAGGAGTTCGGAGTGATCAACGTGGCTTTACTCGGTATCATTCGACGCTGGGAACTTCGTGACCAGATCCCAATTCGAGAAATCGCCAGGCGACTGGATATCTCTCGCAATACCGTCCGACGCTACCTGCGATCGGAAACCACTGAGCCCTCCCTGGCGTGGCATCGATCCTTATACGACGGCACCCAGGGTGGCGCGGTGGTATGAGGGCTGGAACGGTTTGCTTAGGGGAGTCCGGATCGAACATTAGCGGCTGCACTGAGCGCAAAAAAGGCGAGCGCATGGACAACCAGGACTGTCCACGACTGAACTCGCCTTATGAAAAACCCGTGCATAATTTTTGAGCGGTTGAGAAAAATGTAAACGGTTTATATTGTTAAAATCATTACTCGGGAGGTCGTGGCGGAGCGTTTGTACCGTTTTTTTATACGGATAACGCTACGCTGGTGATGTTGTGGACAGTGGACAGGGCAGTCAGGAGTTCCGCTGCTGCTGTACGCCGGGCTGCTGCCCAGCGCATTGCCGAACGCATCTGTAGCTACGCGACTGTTTTCCCCTCTTGGTCTAGGATAGCCTCAACTCTGTCCTCATCCAAGACCACCATGTATCCTGAAGGTAGCATCAGGAATTGAAGCAGCATGGGCCGTAAATTTAAAAGTTGATGCACAAATCCGAATTGCAAATTCTCTCGATCATTGTTTCCCTCAACAAACCCAATAAACCATCCAGAGTCGCCTTTATCCGGCTGCGGTGGAATTCGTTCTAGGTAAATCTTTTTAGCATCCATGCAGCCTTTGGCGAAGATGATCTTATCCTGAAACGAAACCTCCAATGGCGAAATGCCAAGCTGCCCCACAAGAGCGATCTGCGAAGCATGGACCTGCAGCGTTACACTTATATCAGGGCGAACATTGCTATGAGGATCGCTTGAAAAGTCCGGTTCGTACACCACAAACGTATTCTCATCTTCAATTCGCAACTCTAAGACTGACCAGCCTAGCCTTATCCTCATTCGATCTGAAAAAGAAAAGCCTTCTTGGCGCATTTTCTCAAAGTACGATAGCAACCAATCGGCTTGACGCTCCATACCTGCTAAATGGAAAACTTTAAAGGTCCATCGACCTATTTGGCGCTTACTACATTCCATTTCTAACCCCATTGTTAATTTGTTGCTGCAAGATAGACCTTAGCTGATTTTGCCTGTCAATCATTTGTTGTTGGAGTTCTGTAGGCACAGGGCCGAGCTCAGAATGCCCCTTCCACTCTGACCACATTAAAGCCCCTTTCGAGGCGTTAGTACGGCCTCCAAGACCCATGAAGTTATCAGGATTATTCAATACACTAAGTTGACCTGCTGGACTCAGAATATCAAAGTTTGGCATCTCGGTGATAATCTTCATCGGTACAATATGGTCGGCTTGAAGACGATTAACCTGATACCCATATACCGGATCAAAAAATGGTCCTTTACCTGGATTGACCATATCCCGAATTTCTTGTGTTGGAGTTTGCCTCCTAAGTGCAGCGTAAGCCTGCTGCGAAATGCTGGATGGCTGCACAGGCCCCAAAAAGTCAGGATCACCAGTTATCGGTATTCTATTCGATGTGGTTGGTCCCGTTGAACGGAATGCATTAACGTCAAGCGACGTATTGCCAATTCTTGTTCCTACGGAAATCGGGAATGCAGGTGGGCGTGGACCACCACCTCTGGCTCCAAAGAGTTCCATGCCCGCCCATCCCAGCACGCCGGCATCACTGACCTTGTTCTCATTGAACCCTGCGCCCCTAGCCATTAGCATAGGTACAGCGACAAAAGCGCCACCATACCCCATAGCGAGATTATTGCCATTTCTCTGTGCTTGTGCTCGAGCGCTGGCTTCTCGTGCTGGATCGACCGCTACAAAAGCTGGGCCGGATGGACGATATGAGTTGTATGAGTTGACTGCCCGTTGAGTAGCGTCGACGTCAGCCGCTGATGGCCGGCTATATGAGCCATACCATGGCATTTCATCTGTTGAACCGCTTGGTCTAACAAATGTATCGTTCGCCCAGCTCAAAAGACCCTGTCCAGCATCTGAAAGAACGTCTCCAACCTGGGAGATCAACTGTCCTGCAGGAGTGAGAATATTCCGTTGTATCCAGCTTGGTCCTGGCCGAGGGATGATTACGCGCGGGATACCGTCGTCAATGTCCGAAGCGCCGATAACCGTAGCGACATACGCAGATCGCTCGGCTGCTCTTGCCGAGGCATAAGTCATGTCGCCGAGCGTTGCTACGTCGCCCTGTGTATTTGGCTCTCCACCGAGCATGGATGCCAGTCGAGGGCCAGAGAAGCTGTCTTGCTTAAGCTTGCTCCATTCGTCGGCGCTCAAGTCCGGCGTGCCGCTGCTGCGCGAAGCCAGGCTGCTGCCCAGCGCATTGCCGAACGCATCTGTAGCAATTTGCGCCACGTTGATCTTACCACCGCGCAGAATCGAGGTGGTCGCGCCGGCTGCGAAGCCGCTGAGGGTGCGCACGGCCAAGTCGTTGGTCTGGCCGAAGATCATGGACAGCACGCCTTTGTCGGCCAGCGCGTCGCCGAACGCGGTGCCGGCTGCCGCGCCGGCAGCGGCACCGGCGGCGGAGGCTGCCACGTTGCTCCAGCTGAAGCCGTTCTGCAAGCCGGTGGCTATGCCAATGCCCTGTGTGACGACATTGGAGAGCGCGGCGCGCGCGGCCAGGCTGGGTAAGGAGCTTGCATCTGTGAGCGCTGAGCCAAATGCGCCTCCGTTGGCCAGGCCGCCGATGCCGGCCGAGGCGCCTGCCCCGATCGCGCTCAGCGCCACGCCTTTCCAGCTGAAGCCGTCTTGGGCGCCGATGGCGTTGCCCACTACCTGGCTGGCGATCGAGCCGACTGCGCCGGCGATCGCGCCGCCGACGAAGCCGGCTGTTTCTATCATGGTGCTGCCGATCACGGCTCCTCCTCCGGTCAGGGCCGATGCGCCGGCCGCCATCGTGTTGAGGAAGCCGCCGGTCACGCCCGACATGGCTCCGGCGGTGTAGATCGTCACCGCGACCGCGACCGCCACCATGATCAGTTGTCCCACGCCGCCACAGCCGCCCCCATGGCTGGGCGGCGGCAGCGCCGGCGCCGTGTTGCCGATGGCGTCGGAGGCGTTGTACGGCTTGAAGGTCGCGTAGTCGTTGTGCACCGTGTTGACGCGGGTCGGGATGCGCAGGATCTCGCCGGCCTTCAGGGCCTGCCCGGCGCTCTTGTTATTGGCGTCGGCGATCAGATACCACAGCTTGGCATCGCCCCAGATCGACTGGGCGATGCTTTGCAGCGTCTCGGAGTTGCTCTGCACGCTGTAGGCGCTTGGCGGGGCCGTCAGCGCCGGGGCGCTGAGCGGCTGGTAGGTCGAGCCAAGGATGTTGTCGTCCTGCGCGTTTTCCTCGCCCAGCACCTGGCCGTTGACGATCAACGAGAAGGTCGTGTCCTTGTCGGTCTGCCTGCTTTGCACGTGGCCGTCGGCGTCGTACCAGAATTTTTTATTCAGCGCAGCTTCGCTGCCTTCCACACTGATCCGGTTGCCGAAGTTGTCGTATTTGCTTTCCGAGCGGCCGGCAGGGTTGGTGGATTGCGTGACGATGTGCTCGCGTGCGGCATTGGTCCATTCGTATTCGACTTTGTAGTGGCCGTAGTCGTCTTTATCGTAACCCCGTGTCGTGACGGTATAACCGTACATGTTACCCATGTCGTCATAGCCGCCATAAATATTATTGGGCGTGTCGTCGTGGAAGTAGATGTCCTGAGACACCTTGTCGAAGTTTTCGTCGCACTGGTGCAGGACGTGTCCGCCGATATCGTAGGTGTAGGTGCGTTCCTGGGTGGCGATGCCGGCCGCGGTGGCGGCGGCCACCAGGGAGGCATTGGCGCCGTCCTGCCTCAGCATGCCCGCCAGGTAGAGCCGGCCCCCCTCGTCGTAGCGGCGGGTGTCGAAGCGCACGCCGTCGCGGGCGCCGTATTGCAGGCGGCCGACGTCGTCGTAGGCATACGTTTCGGTGGTCTTTTTACCGGCCTCGGTGGACAGGTCTTCTTTGTTGATGAAGACGCCGATATAGCTGTCGCTGATGCGGTTGCCGGCCATGTCGTACTTGATCTCATGGCCGGTCTGGCCCAGCCCCGCGACCTTGTTCACCGCGTCCCAGGAGTCGGCGTTGACCACGATCTGACGGTTCATCTCGTCGTAGGCGTTGTACTTGTCGGATTTTATAACCTGGTTGATGGTCGTGGTGATCCGGGTGCGGTTGCCGTTGTCGTCGTAGGCATAGTCCAGTTGATACAGATCGTCCTCCACCACCTTCAGGCGGTTCTGCATGTCGTAGGTGAGGCGGTTGTTCTGCACGCGTGCCGGCGCATTGGGATTGCCGGTGCCATAGGACTGCTTCTCGGTCAGCCGGTTGCCGACGGCGTCGTAGGTGTAGCTGGTGCTTAAACCGCTTTCGCTATTGTCGACGCGTACCAGCAGGCCGTTGGCGTAGGTCTGCGTGAGTGTGCTGCCCTTGACGCTGGTCTGCGTGAGGTGGCCTGCGCCGTCGTATTTGTACGTGCTGTCGGTATAGCTGTAGTCGGTAAGCTTGCGGATCCGGCCGAAACTGTCCACGTCCCATCGCAGCTCGTGGTCCAGGGCGTCGAGCGTGGCGATACGGTGGTGGAAGGCGTCATAGGCGGTGCGGGCACGGTACAGTCCCCCCTGCAACATGGTCGAGATGACGTTGCCATCCAGATCGTACTCACTGTAGGTGCTCACGCCTGCCGCATCGATGCCGCGCGTCTTGCGACCCAGCTCGTCGTACTCGTAGTGTTCTTCCAGCTGGTGGAGGCCTTTGTAGCTCACCTGCATTGCCGAGCCCTGGTCGTAGCCGACCCAGACGTCGACCGCTCCTGCCGTCCGGGTACTGGTCAAGTGGCCCAGGTGGTCGAACCGATAATTGGTCTGCAGGTCGGTTTGCTGCGCGCCATCCGCACCCTTGCCGCGTTGGGTGACAATCGCCGTGCGGTCGCCGAACAGGTTGTAGGTGTAGCTGACCTTGCCGCCGTCGGCGTGGGTTTCCGCGACCACCTTGCCGTTGCTGTCGTAGGCCAGGCGGCTGAACTGGCCCTTGGCGTTGCCGACGAAATCGGCCGCGCGCACCTGGCGGCCCAGCGCGTCGTAGCCGGTGCTGTTGGCCGGCGCGGCGCTGCCGGCCAGCGCGTTGAGGGTCTGGCTCAGTTGCTGGTTGTCGTAGTTGTAGGTGTAGCTGACCTTGTAGTTGGGGTTGCGCGCGTCGGCGATGCTGAGCACGTTGCCCCAGCGGTCGACCGTCAGGTGCTCGGTGGCGGCGAAGCGCACCGGCGTCAGGTTGGTCTCCTTGGTCAGGGCGATCGCGGCCACCGGCGCATAGTCGGTGAAGACGGCCTGCTGCTGCATCGCCTGCAGGGTCTGCGCTGCGCTGTTGGCCGCCTGCGCGTCGCTGCCGGGATGGGCCAGCGCTTCGCTGACGCGCCCCATGAAGGCGGTCTTTCCGCTGAGCTTGACGCCGTCGATGCCGGCATAGGCGTACAGGTCGGCGACCAGGCTAATGGCCAACTGGGCGCGGGTGGCCGGATCGGCGGTGAGCTTGCCGCTCCAGGCGGTCACCTCGGCGGCGTCGGCTGCGCGGCCCAGGCCGGTCTGGAACAGGGCTTTGACGTAGTCGGCGTTGGTCAGCGTGGACGGGAAGCGGTTCTGCGCCTCCGGCAGCGCCAGCAGCGTTTTTGCGATATTCAGCAGCGGGGTGCCGCTCTTGCGCGAGGCCAGGTTATCCATGAGCGTCGGGGTGTCCGGTGCGTGTCCCAGCAGGATCACGTACAGCTGGACGATGTCGCGCAGCGAGACGGCGTCCGGCGTTAGCGCGGCCACGGCGCTGGCGTCGGCCAGTGCGGCGGCGTCGCGGCTGGCGGCGGCGTTGGCCGTCAAAAAGTCGGCGACGTTCGGTGTGGCGCTGGCGGCGCTGGCCGCCGTGTTCAGCGCGGTGAGCATCGGCCCGATCTTGTTGTCCAGTGCCAAGGCGTCGGTGCTGCCGGAGTTGCGGTTCCACTCGGCCAGCAGGTCGCTCAGCAGCTTGCCCTTGCTCATGCCGCTGGCGGCGCTCAGTTGGTCGCTCCACCGACGCAGCGTGGCGGCCGCCGGCGCGTGGCCGGCGGCGTTGGTGAACAGTTTGCTCACGTAGGCGTCGTTGTTCGCCGGGCTGGGTGCGGGGAACAGGGTGGGGGCGCCGGCGATCAGGACGTTAGCCTGGTCGGCCAGGCTGCGGCCGTTCTGGAAGTAGGCCATGCCCTGGTTGAATTCCAGCAGTGTGGGCGCGCGGGCGAACAGCGCCACGTACATCTGGGTCAGCTGGATTGCTTGCTGTGTGGCCGGCGTGGCTGCGCCATAGCGAACCGCCAGGCGCACGGCCCCCAGGCCGGCGGTGTCGACATCGGCCAGCTTGGCGGACTCCGTCACTTCCAGCGCCAGCGCGTTCTTAAAGGCGGTGGCGTTGGCCAGCACCGTGTTGAAATCCGCTAGTACCGCGGTCGGCGCCAAGCCGACCGAGGCGGCGGCGGCGGCCGAGGCCACGCTGGCGGCCAGCGCCGCTGCCTTGGCGTTATCGGCGGTGGCGGCCTTGCCTAGCACGGTGACGGCCGCGTTGGCGGCGGCCAGCGTGCCTTGCGCGATCGGCGCCAATCTGACGGCTGCGTCCCAGTCTGCGGTCTTCTTGTCGCGGTCGGCGACGGCGTTGTCGTACTGCAGCTGGGCCTGCGCGATGGCCTGGGTGCGCCCGTCGGCGGCCGCCTGCACGGCAGCATTGTAGCTGTCGACCAGCGCTTGGGCCCTGGTTTGGCTGGCGCCCGTGGCCGCGCTCAGTTCCTGCTCGAAGGCATTGCGCATCACCAGTGCGGGGTCGACATTTTCGTCTGGACGATGGTACAGCTCGTCGCGGCATCCGAGCATGAATTGATAGGCGACGGCGCCGGCGTCGGTGTTGCCGGCAAATGCAGCTAGCCAGAAGTTATAGCCTTTCGACACAGGGTCGCGGCGCAGAATGGTGTTGAACAAGCTTTTGACATAGGCGCCAAGGTCGCTCAGGGAACTGGCGGTGGCGCCGGCACCCAGGGCGGCCAGCTTGTTCAGATATGCGGGATCGGCCACCAGGCTGGCGATCTGGCTATTGACGTAGGCCAGATCGGTCGGCAGGTTGAACGCCACCAGCACCTCCATGACCTGGCTCACCAGCGACGGCGGGGCTTGCAGGTAGTATTGCCCCGGCACGGCGGCTTGCTGCGCGGCCGCGATCGCGGCATCGTTGCCTTGCGGGGAATTTTTCGCGTTGTCGAGCGCGGTGGCCTTTTGCGCCGCGACGTCGATGGCGGTGTTTTTCAGATTGAGGGTGTCGGTGACGTTCTTTTGCGCGGCCGTCGCCACCGCCGCGGCAGTGTTGACCACCGGCGCCAGCGCGGTTCCCACTTTCTGATCAAACCAGCCCTTGCTCGTGTATTCCGACGCCACCGGCTGGGTGTGCTCGATCAGGCTGTCGATGATGGCGGCCGCCGTCTTGCCGCGGCTGGAGCTGGCCAGAGTGTCAAGCCAGAAGGGCGCGGTGGCGGCAACCGGGCGCCCCAGCGTTTGCAAGAAGATTTGATTGATGAAGTCGCTGTCGGACAAGCCGCTATACATGGCTTTGCCGTCAGGCGTGTTGAGCATCTGCTCGGCGATGTCGGACAGGCTGGTGCCCTGGTAGTGCGCCAGCAGGTAGTTGTTCATGGCGGCGGCGTCGATCGGCTTCTGGCCGGCGGCCGGCCCGCGGTTGAGCACGCCGACAAACAGGCGCGCGATTTCGAATAAAGCGCTGGTGTTGAAGGGCAGGCCTTTCATTGCGGTTTGCAGGGCCTGCGCCGCGGTGTCGGCGATGGCGCTCTTGCCTGCGGCGTCGGCCGTGGTGAAGCTGGTCTTGGCCTGGGTGGCCGTGGCTTCGGCCGCCTGCGCCTGCGCGGCCATGTTGGTCAACCCTTGGTTGAGATCCTTTTCAAACGCCATCCTGCCGGTCCAGACCGCCTCGGCCTGCGGATCGTTGTTGTCGATGGCACCGTACAACATGTCGGCGATCATCAACACCGACTCGATGTCCATGGTCGCGGCCGAGACTTGCCCGGACCAGTAGGCCAGCTTGGCGGCCGGCGGCTCGATGCCCAGCACCTGGCGGTACATGCGGTTGACGAAAGCAGCGGAGTTGAAGTCGGCGGTGGGGTAGAGCAGTTGGCCGTCTGGCGAGGCCAGCAGGCTCGATACCGCGCCGATATCGCTCAGGCCGGCCACCATGGCGCGCGCCAGGGTGAGCACCTTGTTCATGTCCAGCGGCGCCGGGAAGCCGCTGCGGCCCAGGTTGAGGTAGGCGGCGTAGATGCGCGCCGCGCGCAGCGTCGCGCCGGCCAGCGCGTTGGCGGCCGATGCGCTGGCGGCGCTGGCTGCGGCGCCGGCGGCGGCGGTGCTGGCCTGCAGCGAGGCAATCGCGGCGGTGTTCAGGGCGGCAGCGTCGGTCAGATTGCGGGCCGTGGCGGCCAATGCGGCCGCGGCGGTCACCGTCGTGACGCTGAGCCCATAGTTGATGGCGGCGCTGACGTCGGTCGCGGTCACCAGGCTGTAGATCTTGGTGACATCGGCCAGGTTGTTGCTGGCCAGGTTGAGCGCAACGTTGACCCCGACCGCGGCGCGGTTGTTGAACAGGGACAGCGTGTTGTCGCCGGCGCTGTAGATGCCGGAAACCAGCGCCTTGATCACAGCGACGGCCACCTGGCCGCGCGTGGCGCCATTGGCCAGTTGATTGAGCCAGTTCTGCAGCGCGATCTTGTCCGGCCTGCCGCCGAAGCCGACGCTGTAGAGGCGGTTGACAAAGTCGGTGTCCGACAAGCCTTTGGGATAGAGCGCGGCATTGCCGCTCGCTTCCGCGCCGGTCAGCATGGTGGCGGCGACGTCCGCCAGCGACAGTGGCGGGGAGGCGGTCAGCCTGGCCAGGCAGGCCTGGAAGCTGTCGTGGTCGGGCGCGCGGCCCAGCAGCGTCGCGTACAGGCGGGACAGGCCCAGGCGCAGGTCTTCCAGCGGTGTCGAGGCGGCCGCCAACTGGGCACTGGCCAGGGTGTCCTTGATGGCCTGGGCCTGGTCTTGCAGGCGGGTCAGCGCCTGAGCGATGGCCTGGGCCGGATCCTTGGCATCGTTGACGGCGCTGATGATGGAGCGCGAGATGCTGATCCTGGTCATCAGGTCGCCGTCGGGCGGTGGCAAAGCCACGTAGGCCAGGCTGAGCGCGACCTTGTCGCGGATCGCCTGCAGGTCGTCTGCGGTGAGCGGGTCGGCCAGGGTGTTTTCCGCCAGCGCGCTGGCCAGCCCGCCACGGGTGATTTGGCCTATGCCCAGCTGCAGGCAGTTGCGCTCGAATTCGAAGGAGCGCGGTTCGCGGTGCAGCAGGTTCCTGAACAAGGTGCCGATGAATTGTTTGTTGGCGGCCACCTGCGCATCGCCGGTCGGCGGGATGGCCGGTGCCGGATACAGCCGACGGGCTTCGACGTCGTTGAAGAAGGCATCGGCGATCGCCGCCAGGCTGTTGCCGGCGACGCGCGAGTTGACCCAGAAATTCAGGCCGGCCGGTTCCGGCGCCCGCCCCAGTATCGTCACATAGAGCTTGGCAATCTGGGCCTGGTAGCGTTCGATGGTCGCGGCGGACGTGCCTTCGCCGATCGCGCCGTCGGTCACGTACTCGGCGTGCGACAGGATGCTGGCGGCGGTGGCGCTGTTGCTGCCGCCGTTGACGCTCAGGTAGTTGTACAGCGCCGCGGTACGGCGCACCAGCCGGCTGCTGCCGGCGTTCAGGATGTCGACCAGCGCCTGGCCGCGATGGTCGTCGCCGGCGCGGTCGAACTGCTGCCGCCAGGCTTCCACCTGGTCGGGGTCGGGCGCCAGGCCCAGGATGTTGTCGTGCAAATTGGCCAGGAAGGCGGCGCTGCCGTTGCGCAGCAGCGCCTGGCCGTCGGCCGTGCCCAGCAGCGTGAGGGCGATGCCGGCCAGGTCGGCGCCCGCGTTGTACTGGTCGATCAACCGGTTCAGCTCGTTGGCGCCGGGTGCGCGGTTCATGAGCATCAGGTACATGCCGATGATCTTGCGGTTCAGGTCGATGCTCGGCGTGCCGGCGATGGTCACCTTGCCGGCGCCGGTCTGGAACGTGCCGGCGGGACCTTGGATAAAGACCTGGTATTCGAACGGGCCGCCGACCACCGACGGGTCGAAGGTCGGCAGGCCGTTGATCAGCTGTACCGGGTTCGCTTGTGCGGTCCAGTCGCCGCCTGGCTTGCGCACCTTGATCAGGAAGGCTTGCTGGGCGTCGTCCCTGGTGCCGAGGACGATGCGTTGTCCGGCCAGCAGCTGGTCGGACGCCAGCTTGACCGTTTCCCAGGCGTCGCCGTTCATCTGCAGCACGGTGGTGCTGGCGGCGGCCGTGGCGTCGAGGTCGTACGGCGTGCTGCGGTCGACCAGATGGCCGAGCATGTCGTAGCGCAGGTCGGTGCGCAGCAGCTTGTGCATGCCGTCCAGGCCGTCGCTGTTGAGCAAGCCTTGCAGCGCGTGCTCCGCGCTGCCGCTGCTGACCACTTGCGCGGTGGCGTTGCCCTGGGCGTCGAACAGCGTGACGCGGTCGATGCCGTCGCCGGCGTTGCTCAGCCAGGCCCGGCCGGCCTGGTCGTAGCGGGTATAGCTGGTCTGGACGCCGGCGGTCGCGTCGAGGGTGCCGTTGTAGGCGTAGGCGTAGGTCGCCGTCACTTCGCCGAAGGCGTTGTAGACGCTGGTCTGGTGGTTGCGCAGAACCGGCTTGTTGCTGTCGGTCAGATTCTCGTTGCCCGGTGTTTCGACCTCGATGAGGCGCCCGAGGTCGTCGTAGCGCTTGATCTGGAATGCCGTCTGCTGGGCGCCTGCGCTGGTGACGGTGCGCCACTGCTTGGCGACGCGGCCGTAGCGGTCGTAGGCGGTGCGCGCCACCGAACCGGCTGCGCCCTTGGCGAACTGTTCCGCGTCCAGCATCTGGGTGACGCGGCCGTCAACGTCGTAGGCCATGGCGGTGACGCGGTTGTCGGCATCGTTGCGGTCGACCGGCGTCGCTGTCCTGGCATCCGGCGTTGCGGCCGCGCCCTTGGCGTAGTCGACCCGCAGCACGATGTTGCCGAAGATGTCGAGCTTGAACTCGGTCAGCGGCGACTCCGCCTTGGCGATCTCGGCATTGTTGCCGGTCTGGACCTTGGCCACGCCGATGGTATGCCCCAGCGCGTCGAAGTAGGTGTAGCTGGTGCCGCCCAGCGCGTCGGTGACCGTGGTCTGGCGGCCGAGCAGGTCGTAGCCGTAGCTGGTGACGATGTCGTCGGTGACCGCTGCGCCGTTGCGGATGAAGGAAGCCTGGACGCGGGTCTCGCTGACCAGGCGCTGGTTGCGGTCGTAGGCGGACACGGTCTTGCGGTTGTAGTCGCCGGCGGCCTCGGCCGGCGCGGCGACCGGGCCAGGGCCGCTCCAGCCGACCGCTTTGGAGAACTCGAGCCGGGTGACCTTGCTGGTGTTGCTGCTGGCGTCGTAGTCGTAGCTGTAGGTGGTCAGGTAGGCGCTGCCGCTGGCCGTGCGGGCGCCCGAGATCAGCTGCAGCTGCTGGCTCTTGCGGCCCAGCGCATCGTAGGCGTAGCGGGTGTCGGCGGCGTCGGTGACGCGCCGGCCCTGGAGGTCGGCGCCGTAGCTGAACTGCTCGGCCGTCTCGCCGAAATCGGTATAAACGGTTTCCGTGGTCTTGGCCGCGTACAGCTTGGGCGAGGCGTCGGTGCTGTGCGGATCGTACAGCGCGGTGAGCGTCTCGACCACCTTGGTCACCCGGTCCAGGGCGTCGTAGCTGGTGCCGATGGTGCGGTCGCTGCCGTAGTCGTGCAAGACGGCGGCGCTGAACGTGGCCTCGTCCACCTGGGCCGGCGTCTTGCCGCCGGCCAGCGGCTGCGGCTTGAGGTTGTAGCGGGTCAGCCAAGTGGCGTTGCCGAAGATGTCGCGGCCGTAGCCGGTCACGTAGCCGAGCGCGTCGATTTCATAGCTGACCTGGCCGCGCTTGTCGTAGACCTTATAGCTCAGTTTGCCGCCGACGTCCTGGTTGGACACGGCGTCGCCGAAGGCGTTATAGCCGACCGTGACGATGCGCAGTCCGCTGGACTGGAGATGGGCGTCGGCCGCGCCGGCGCCGGCGCTCAGCTTGGGATCGGCCGCATCGTCGTAGACATCGATCGGCGGACGTATCGTTTGCACCTGGCGCCCCAGGTTGTCGTAGCGGTACTCGGTGACGCGTTCGGCGCCGCTGCCGACGCCCTCGGTGCGCTTGGTCAGGTTGCCCAGCGCGTCGTATTCCATGCGCGTCATCAGGGACAGCAGATTGCCGTCGCCCCAACCGCCCATCGGCAGATTGAGGTTGGCGGCGTAGCTCGGCACGGGCGGGCTGGTCTCCAGCACCAGATGGCCGGCGGCATCGTACTCGTAGGTCCAGGTGCTGCCGAGCTTGTTGGTGTAGCTGGTCTTGCGGCCCAGGCCGTCATACCGGTAGTACTCGGTGGCGCCGGTACTGTCGGCGGAGCTGGACAGATTGCCGCTGGCGTCGTACGTCATGATGGTGAGGGTCGCCGATCCCGCCTGCAGCTGGCGCAGTTGCTCGGCCGCCACCGCGGCGGTCGCGGTCGGATCGGCGAAATGGGCCGGCTGCAGGTAGGCCCGGATTTCGCTCAGCTGGCCGAGGGTGTTGTAGACCCGCTCGGTCATATAGCCGCCGGCGTCGATGGTCGAGCGCAGGCGCTGGTTCTGGTCGTAGCCGTAGTACTCGGCGCGGTCGGCCGCGCCCGGCGCGGACGGCAGCAGCTTTCTCAGGTCGGCCGGCGTGCTGGCGGTGCTCAGCGCGGCGCTGTCGGGCAGCGCGGCGGCATAGCGGATGCTGGCGATCTTGTTGCCGATGACGTCGTAACGATATTCGGTCGCGTGGCGCAGCGCATCGATCTGGTACACCGGCCGGTGCTGCAGGTCGTAGACGGTGCGGGTGATGCGGTCGTCGGGCAGCGGCGTCAGGCCGAAGTTGGCGGTGCTGGTTTCGGACGGACGGGGGGCGAGCGTGGCGTAGGCCGTACGCTGGGCAACATTGCCCTGGGCGTCGTACTGCAGCTGGGTGACGGCGCCGGCGGCGTCGATGCTGAGGCTGAGACGGTTCAGCGCATCGTAGGTGAAGTAGCTGGCGCGGTCCAGCGCGGCATTGGCCGTGACGGCGGCACCCAAGTCGGCGGGCGGCGTATTGGTTTGCAACAGCGTGGCGTACTGGATGCGGCTGACCAGGTTGCCGGCGTAGTCATAGGCCAGGCGGGTCAGCGCCCATTGCTGGACCGCATTGCTGTCTGGGCCTTGCGCGGTGGCGCTCATGACCACGCGGTTCAGGGCGTCGTAGTTGTAGCGGGTGATGGCGTCGGCCGGTGACGCGGCGACGGCCAGGATGGCCTCGTCGGTGGGAACGATGCCGCGCACGGTGTTGACGTAGGCGGTGCGCGCCAGCACGTTGCCGGCGCTGTCGTATTCCTGCTTGACCACGCTCCACTTGATGGTGCCGTCCTCGTGGCGCTGGGCGGTGGCGGTGGCGATCAGGCGGCCGGCGCCATCGTAGACCATGCGCGTGCCGGCGTCGTGGACGACGGCGGCATTGTCCGGCGCGGCAGCGTTGAGCGCGGCGGCGGCGTCGGCCCAGGCCAGCGCCTTGGCATCGTCGGGTGCGCGGCCATCCACGCTCATCAGGCTGGCATAGGCGGCGCTGCCGGCCTGGCGGCCGTTGCTGTCGTAGCTCAGCTTGCTGACGGACCAGGTGCTGGCGTAGACAGTGGCGCCCTGGGCATTGATGGTGGCGCTGACCTGTTGCGCGCTCAGCGACAGCGTCAGCTTGCCGTTGATATAGACGAAGCGCTGGTGGCGGTCGCGGGTCGGATCGCTCAGCTTGCCCGCAGCCAGGGCGGCGTCGATCGAGGCGCCGACGTCGGTCGTGGTACGGAAGTCGCTTAGGAGGTTGGCGTACGCGACCTGGTCGGTCACATGGCCGCTGCCGTCGTATTGGTAGGCGGTGACGGCGCCGGTGCCGTCGACCGTGGCGCGCACGCGGCCGTTGGCGTCGTAGGAGGTTTGCACGGTCACGTCGAGGAAGAGCGCGGGCGTGACGCTGTTGGCGCTGCCCAGCTGGTTCTTCTTGATCACGCCGCCGAAGGCGTCGTAGCCGGTGAGCGTATGGTTGCCGCCGGTGAGGGCGTCGGCCACGTCCGCGACCAGGCCGCGCCGGTTGTAGGTGTACAGCTGGACGCTGTTGCCGGCATTGGTCGCGTTGGCGGTGATGAAGGTTTTCAGTTCCGCCGCCGCGCCGGTCAGGCCGGCCGGCGCCAGGCGTTGCGCGTATTGGGTGGCGCTGTCCGAGCTGAGTTTGCCGTTGCTGTTGTAGACATGGCCGCTGACCTGGCCAAGCGCGTCGACGCTGTAGGTCAGGTGGCCGGCGGCGTCGTAGTAAAAGACGTTGCGCTGGCTGTTGGCCGTGCTGGCGATGATGGCGTCGAGCGCCTTGGCCGCGCTGTCGCCGGCGCCGCCCTGGCCCGTCAGCTGGTTGTCGATGGCGCCGCCGCTCAGCGCCGCCAGCGCGGCGGCGTTGAGCGCGCCGGCATACAGCATCTTGGTCTGCACCTGGCCAAAGGCGTTGTAGCTGTAGCCCTTGACGCCGCCGGCGCCGTCGATGGCGTAGCTGAGGCGGCCGCCGTCGTCGTAGTAGAACACCGCCTGGCGGTCCTGGCTGATGTCTGCCAGCGTCAGCATGGCGTTGGCGAACAGCATGTCGGCTTTGCCGCCGGCCAGTCTGGACAGCAGCGTGGCGGACAGGCGCTTGCCGTACTGGATGGTCTTGGCCAGCTGGCCGAAGTTGTCGTAGCGCTGCTCCTGCACCTCGCCCAGCGGATTGACGGTGTGGGTCAGGCGGCCCATGGCGTCGTAATAGTACAGCGTGCGGTTGCCGGCGACGTCGGTCATGCCCACCCGCTGGCCGATGCTGTTGTAGCTGTAGGTTTGGGCATAGGTGGCCCACAGCGCCGCCACGGCGGCCGGGGACGGCGCCGCGCCCAGCGCCGTCAATCTGGCCACGCCCTCGTCGTTGAGTTGGCCGACCAGGTGGCCGGCGTTGTCGTAGCGCGAGGCGCTGGTCATTTCCGCCAGGCCGGCGTTGCCGCGCTCGACCGAGGTGACGTTGCCGTCGGCGTCGTAGCGGTACCTGGTGTAGGCGCCGGTGGCCGAGGTCTCGGTGTCGAGCTTGTTGAGCGCGGTGTAGGTGTAGCTGCTGAACTGGTCCTGCGGGCTGGTCTTCAGGCCCAGCGCGGCCAGGTTCTTGCCGGTCGGTACGGCGGTGGCGGTCGCGTAGGCGCGGCGATAGCTCAGGTTGCCCGCGCTGTCGTAGCGGAATTCGGTCACATAGTTGTCGGCGTCGATGGTGGCGATCAGCTGGTCGCGGCCGTTGTAGAGCTTGCGTTCGTGGCGGTCGCTCGCGGGATTGAGCGCAGGGCGCAGCGCCGTCAGGTCGCCGGCCGCCAGCGCCGCGGCGGGGCTGGCGGTGTCGTAGCTGATGGTGTCGATCAGGCGGCCGGCGGCGTCGTACTTGTATTCGGTCAGGAATCCCAGCGGGTCGAGCTTGCCGAGCATCTGGTCGCCCAGATACAGCACGCGGCTCACGCGGTCCTCGCCCGGGGTGGCCTCGCCTGCATAGGCGGCGGCGATATCCAGGCCGTCCAATTTGGTCGTGTCGAGCGGCTTGGTGCGGGCGACGGTTTGCGTCAAGTGCTGCATTCCGTCGTACGTGTAGCGCGTCAGGTAGCCGTTGGCATCCACGGTTGCGATGATGGTGCCGATGGCATCGTAATCGGTCCAGGTACTACGGTCTGCGGCGTTGGCGGCAGGGCGCAGACTCGCCGCAGTCACGTCGGCTGGCCTGCCTTGGGCGTCGGTGAGGCTGGCGGTATTCACCGCTGTGGCATAGCGGGTGGTCTTGGTAAGAAGGTTCAGCTTGTTATACGTGTACTCGGTCATTACGCCGTTGTGCTCGATCTGGGCGGCCTTGCGGCCCTGCAGGTCGTATAGCCAGTAGGTGTTCGTCCCAGCAGGATCGGTGCTGCTGCGCAGTTGGCCGGCGGCGTCGTAGGTGTAGGTGGTGGTGCCGATTTGAGGACCGGATTGCCGCTGCACGGACAGCAGCTGGCCGGCGCCGTTGCGGACGTAGCTAGCCGTGCTGCTCGGCGCCGCTCCGTCTTTGACGGTGGTGGTGACGGTCAGATTGGACTTTGCGTCGTAGATGGATTGGAACAAGGTCTTATTGGCGTCGGTGCGGGTCAGCAGTCGTCCCAGACCATCGTAGGTATAGCGGGTCTCGTTGCCGAGACCGTCCCTGGTCAGCAGCAACTGGCCTGCCTGGTCGTAAGTGTAGTAGCTGATACTCTCGGTGCCGTCGACCACGCCGGCGCGGTTGCCGTCGACCGTTGGGTAGCGGGTGGACGTGGCCAGCAAGCCGCGGGCGTCGTAGGCATAGTCGATGCGGCTTATATTGCTCTTGTCAAAGCCCGCTGCGGCCAGGGCTGCCGTCACGGCCGCCTCGCCAGCGGGCATGTTCTCGGTGCCCAAGGTCAGCAGGCTGCCGTTGTAATGCAACTCGGACATCAGGTCGCCGTTGGCGTAGTAGAGGTATTCGGTGACGCCGCCTTGCGGAGACAGCTTGTAGTGCACCTTGGCCGCAGCATCGTAGACATAGCGCGTGGTGGCCGGGCCGCTGGCTGTCACCGCGGTGCCGATGCCATCGGTATCCTTGCCGGTGAACTCGACATGGTTCAGCAGCTTGTTATAGGTGCCGTTGTTGATATTGTTGTCATACAGGTCCGAGATTTGGTTGCCGGCCTGGTCCAGGATCACCTTGAAGTTCCCCTGCTGATTGGAGAAGAACCATTTGTTCGCTCCGTCCGGGTAGGTGATCTGGCTCAGGTTGTTATCGCCGTCGTAGACGAGCTTGGTAGTCTGGACGGGAGCGCCGGACGGCAGCGCGTCGATCTGGGTCAGATTGCCTGCGGCATCGAAGGTGTAGGTAGTCCTGGTGCCCAGCGGATCGGTCACCACCGGCTTGTTCGGGACCTTGTAGTTGATGGTGGTCTGGCGATTCAACGCATCCGTGAAGCTGTCCACCCGGTAGTTGCCGCCGACCAGTGCATAGGTGAAGTGCAAGTCGCTGCCGTCGGACTGCGTGACCCGGGAGACGCCCTTGCTGACCGGGTCGTATTCATAGCTGGTGGTATAGACATTCTTGTCGGCGATGCTGCCGTTTTCCGGCGTCAAATCCACAGTGACGCTGGTCAGCCGGTGCTGATCGTCGTAGCCGTAGCGGGTGCGGATGAAGGTCGAGCCGTTGGCTAGCACGCTGCGGATTTGCAGCAGGTCGCCGGTCGCCGGATCGTAGTCGAAATGGGTTTGATCGTTGGCGATATAGACATCGTGGTCATTTTTCAGCCCGGTGGAGTCGGCGCTGCTGTCGGCGATGGCGAGGGCACCGCTCGCGTCGGTGACCTGGATAAGCCGTCCTTTGTTGACGCCGTTTGTGTCGTCGTAGAGGTAGCGCTGGCGCACGATTTCGGTGCCCGCGGCGCTGCGTTCAAATGTGCGTACCAGGCGCCCGCCGTGAGCGCCGTCGTATACCTCATAGAAATTCTTGTCGACGGCATTGTCGTCACGGCATATCCATTCATTGGTCGCGGCCACCCAGCTAATGCGCTGGTAGGCGCCTGCGCCCTCATGTGTCAGATAGACGGGTGGTGTGACCGTACTAATGAGCGAGAAGGTGCTGACGGTGCCGTCCGCCGCAGTACGGGTAAGCACACTGCCGGCTCCGTTTGGCACCATAGTCGGATTGAGCAGGGACACTCTGCGGCTCATGCCGTATTGCCAGCTGCTGCCGCCGCCGGTCCCGCTGGCGCCGAAATCGTTGCTGATCGAGCCCTGCGAGTTGTACATCCGTGTGAGTTCGACGTTGATGCCGTGCGAGGCCAGGAAATCGTCGCTGTCCTGCAGTGACAGATTGCCAGTCATGACATTGAGGTAGGCGCCTTCCTTGTTGCTGCCGGTGGCCGCGTTTCCGAAAGTACCTTGTTGACCGAGCACCGCTTTGGAGGTGTTCTGGGTGCCGAGACCGTTGCCGCCAATGATAGCTACCATCTTTACTCTTCTTTACTTGGGCGCGGCCTCGACCGCGTGGATTTATGTTGCAACCCCGCTGATGCGGCGCTTCCTGGGCAAGGTATCCATTCCAATTGAGAAATGTTTAGTGAAATATGGATTTATATTTCTAAAAAGGAAGATTGCTGGGCAGGGCCGTGCCCGTGGATACGTTCCCAAACTTGCAATGCATAAATAGTGTGCGATAATTTCCACGTGGATACAAAATGGCGGCACCAAGGCGGATGATGAAAGATCAACATTTAACAAAATTTAACGCATCGGCGCTTGCGCTGCCGGCGCTCTCGCTGTGTGCGGCTGCCCTGTTGAGCGCATGCGGCGCGGGCGGTGCGGACAACGCCGCGGAGCCGCGCCTGGTCCAGGGCGCAGCTCCGCTGGCAACCGGCTCGACCACGCTGATACTGGATGCCGGCACGCTGCCGGCCGAAGATGCGCGGCGCATGGCGCTGCCGTCGTTCCACATGGCGCCGGTCGAACTGGAGGCGCCGGACGACCATGCCGACAGCGCCGCCGCGCCGGTGCACGCGCAGGCCGTCCCGACCGAATTCCAGCACCTTTCGACTCGCCGCCTGACCATGCAGGCGCTGCACAGCCGACACCTGGAAGCCATGCGCAGCCTGAGCCCGGCAGCGGCCGCCGCGCCGGCCGCCTCCGGCAGCGCGGTGGCGACTTACACGCCGGCCCAGATCCGCGCCGCCTATGGCTTGCCGGCGCTGCCGGCGGCCGGCAGCGTGTTGACGGCGGCCCAGGCGGCCCAGCTGGGCGCCGGCCAGACCATCTACATCCTCGACGCCCAGCACGACCCGAACGTGGCCGCCGAACTGGCCGCGTTCAACACCAAATTCAGCCTGCCGGCCTGCACCACCAAGACCATCGCTCCCACGGCCAGCCTGCCTCTGGCCGCCGCCTCCACCGGCGGCTGCGAACTGGCCGTGGTGTACAGCACCGCCGGCGGCGCCATGACCGCGACCCAGCCCGCGTACGACGCCGGCTGGGCCAGCGAGATCACCCTCGACGTGCAGTGGGCGCACGCCACCGCGCCGCTGGCCCGCATCGTGCTGATCGAAACCGCCGATGCCAGCTACAACAATCTGCTGGGCGGCGCCAGGCTGGCCAACGCGATGGGGCCGGGCATCGTCTCGATGAGTTTTGGCGGCGCCGAAAGCAGCGGTGCCGTCTCCTCCGACAGCGTGTTCGCCGCCGCCGGCATGACCTATCTGGCCGCCACCGGCGACTCCGGCGCGGGCGTGTCGTGGCCGGCGGTCGCGCCGCATGTGCTGGCGGTCGGCGGCACCACGCTCAGCTACAGTGGCAGCGGGCTGCGTTCCGAAACGGCCTGGTCCGGCACCGGCGGCGGCGTCAGCCTGTACACGGCCGCGCCAAGCTACCAGAGCAGCGCCGTGCCGGGCATGGGGACGCCCGCGCGCCGCACGGTGGCCGATGTCGCCTTCAATGCCGACCCCTCGTCCGGCCAGTACGTGGCGATGATCGCGCCCGGCAGCAGCACGGTGCGCTGGGGCAGCGTGGGCGGCACCAGCCTGTCGACGCCGCAGTGGGCCGGCCTGATCGCGGTGGCCAACGCCACCCGCGCGCTGAACGGCAAGGCGGCACTGGGCGCGCCGCACGCGGCCCTGTACGGCGGAATCGCCACCGTGCCGGGCACCTATGCGTCGGCCTTTGCCGACATCACCGCCGGCAGCGACGGCAGCTGCGCCGCTTGCACCGCCAAGACCGGCTACGATCAGCTGACTGGCCTGGGCACGCCGAACGTGTCCAGCCTGTTGTCGACGCTGTCGGGCCTGACGATCGCGGCCGCGCCGCAGGTGGCCTCGGCCAGCATCAAGGGCACGGTCGGGACCGCTTTGACGTTCACGATTTCCACCGTGGCGGCCAATCCGGTCAGCTACACGCTGGGCGGGGCGCCGTCCGGCATGAGCATCAGCAGCGCCGGCGTGGTCAGCTGGGCGGCGCCGGTGGCCGGGACCTACGCCGTCACCGTGACCGCCAAGGACAGCAAGACCGGCCTCAGCGGGCAGGGCGTGTACACCGTCGTCGTCGCGCCGTTGTCGGCGCCGGTGCTGGGCTCGGGCACCATCTACGGCAAGGCGGGCGTGGCGTTGTCGTTCTCGGCGGCGGCCAGCAGTGCCAATCCGGTCACCTATGCACTGAGCGGCGCGCCGTCCGGCATGGCGATCAGCACGGCGGGCCTGGTCAGCTGGGCCAAGCCGGTGGCCGGCGTCTACGCCGTCACCGTCACCGCCAGGGACAGCAAGACCGGCTTGAGCGGCCAGGCCAGGTACACGGTGCAAATCAGTGGCGGCGGCCCGCTGATCACGGCCGCGGCCATGACGGGCGTGGCGGGCAAGCCGATGACGGGCCTGATCACCATCGTCGATAATGGCGTCAGTTCGGTGTCGATCACGATCTCCGGGGTACCGCTGGGCATGATGTTCCAGTCCAGCGGCCTGAGCGTCATGCCGTACTGGAACGCGCCGGTGGCCGGCAGCTACCAAATGAAGGTGGTGGTGACCGATAACGCTGGAGGCAGCGCCCAGCTGACGATCCCGGTGACGGTGACGGCGCGCTGATAGAAATTGAGGACGCTAAAATGACGGCCGTTGATGATACGAATGCGATCATCAACGGCCTTTTTAATTTCAGGGATGTGTAGGCTTTATCGCTCCCAGTGGCCGCGCGACCATTCCCATTCGTTGTGGTGCCAACTCCAATGGCCTGGAATCCAGTAATGGGCAGGGCTGGGAGCGACCGTCATCTGCTCAACAATTACAGTCGGCATCGGACGCACGGAGCCTTGATACCAGTGTCCTGGCTGCCATCGCCAGCCGTGGTCACGCCATGCCCAGTGGCCTTGAACCCAGGCGTAACCCGACGCTGGTGGCGGCGGAATCACTTCCTGGATAGGCGCCGGGGCTAGGCGCACAACGGCGGGCTGCTCGTGGACCACGACGCGCTCTTTGACGACGGTTGTGCAGGCGCTCAGCGCGACGGCCAGTGCCGCCGCATAAAATAATTTTCCAGTCATTTTTAATGTCCTTGTTTCTCGTTGGGGAATGAAGCCGGGCCGGGACTATGGTTGGCCAACGGGCTGATTGCGTTTGGCGATTTCATTGCCCACGTAACCGCCGCCGACGGCGCCCGCGATGGCTGCCAGGGTGCGGCCATTACCGCCGCCCACATGACTTCCCACCAGGCCGCCGAGCAGGGCGCCTATGCCTATGCCGAGCGGGCTGTTCTGTGCGACCGGTGTGGGCTGCTGATAGGCGGAAGCTGGTTGGTAGTCCCGGGCTTGCCCGGCTTGTGACGGTTGGGCACGGTCGCTGTCGTAGGCGATTTGCTGGCGACGCGGGTATTCATGGTGCACGATGGTCTTGTAGCGAACCACCTCGCGCACGATGGGGGCAGGCGCCGCCTGCTGCGCCAGCGGAGCGCCGGCGTTGTTCGTCATGTCGGCGGTTGGATTGGATACGGCCGCACCATGTGAGTTGGGCAGCAGCCCGGTAATTGCGGCGGCGCCGGCCAGACTGACCAGGGTCAGGGAGACTGCGGCGGCGGCCATCAGTGGGTGGATGCGATTCGAGGCGGCGGTGGTTTCCATTTTCGTTCTCCGGTATGGCGCAGATGTCGCGCTGATAGGCCATTAACGGCTGAACCGGCAAACGGGATGTATGGCAGACGTTTCCTGGGTAAGCAAGTGTAACCAGCACCGGCGAGCCAGCGGCGGTTGGTCCGGGACGGCTGCTTGAGCCGAAAGACGGCGGCCAGCTATCTGGCCTGGTTTAACACGGACTTAATTCTGTCGCAAGTATTCTGCACGCATTGTTAAGCCCTGCTTGGATTCCACTATGTTTTTGGCACTGAACACCCCGCTGCTGCGGCGCGGCCTGCTGCTGGCCTGCGCCTGCGTGTCGGCCTGCGCAAGCTACCAGCCGCTGCCGCTGCAGGAGGGCCAGCCGGGCAGGCTGGTGGTCGATACGCGCAGCCTGCCGTTTCCGCCAATGGCCGCGCATCGCTTCGCGCCGGACGACGGCCTTGATATCGTCGAAGTGGCGATGCTGGCCGTGGTCAACAATCCTGATTTGCGGCTGGTGCGCGACGATGCGGCGATCGCGCACGCGCAATCGTTCTCCGCCGGCTTGCTGCCTGATCCGCAGCTATCCTTCAGCGGCGACCTGTCCAACAGCGCGGGCCCAGGCGCCACCAGGGCCTTCGGCGCCGGAGTGAGCTATGACATCGCCGGCTTGCTGACACATGGCGCGCTGCAGCGTGCCAGCGGGTACGAGGCCGCCAAGACCGATCTCGCGCTGCTGTGGCAGGAATGGCAGGTGGCCGCGCAGGCGCAGCTGCTGTTCGTCAGGCTGGCGCAGGGGCGCAAGCAGATGGCGGTGTTGAACGACACGCGCCGGCTGTTCGCCGACCGCTATGCGCGCACGCGCGGTGCGCTCGACAGCGGCCTGGTGAGCAGCGACGCGGTCACCCCCAATCTGGCCGCGCTACAAGACGTGGACCGTCAGGTGTTCGACCTGAAGAAGCTGCTGAACCAGTACTCCCATGAACTGAACGCCTTGCTGGGGCTCGCGCCCGAAGCGGTCCTGGTGCTGCGGCCGGACAGCGAGGCGGGCGCGGTCGATGCGACGCTGGCGCGGTCGGCGTTGGCCGATATCGCCCAACGGCGGCCCGACCTGCGTGCGCTGCAGGCCGCGTACCAGGCCGAAGACCAGCGCTATCGGGGCGCGCTGCTGGCGCAGTTCCCTGCCTTGACCCTGGGCTTTACCCGCGCACGCGATTCCAGCAACGTCTATTCGAGCGGCATCGGCGTCACGCTGTCGTTGCCCTTCCTGAACCGCAATCGCGGTGCTATCGCGATCGGGCAGGCCAGCCGCCAAAAGGCGTACGACGAATACCAGGTGCGGGTGCAGGCCGCGCGCAACGACGTCCAGCGCATCCTGGACGAACAGGCGCTGAACCTCGCGCAGGCCGCCAGGCTGGACGCCGATTTGCAGGACTTGGCCAGCGTGCTGGCGCGCAGCGAGCTAGCCTTCCGCGCCGGCGATGCCGACCTGCTGGCCCACGCCCAGGCGCAATCGGCGCTCCTGGCCAGGCGACTGGAGCGCATCGCGCTGGAACAGGCAATGCTGGAACAACGGGTCGGCTTGCGCACCGTGCTCGGCATCGATATGACCAACCTTGAAAGTGTTAAACCATGACCCGAATGAAATTGATCGGCGCGGCGCTGCTGCTGGCCCTGGCCGCCGGCGCCGCCTGGTGGTATTCCCGTTCGGGCGGCGCGAGCGCGGCGGCCGACGGCGACGCGGCCGGCGGCGGCAGCGTGCTGGTGCAGACAGTCAGGGCCAGCATGCAGCCCATGCCGATGACACTGAGCGTGTTTGGCGAGATCGCGGCCGGCAAAGTCGAGTCGCAAAGCCTGCCCCAGGCCGGGCAGCTGACCCGGATGGCCGTGGTTGCCGGACAGTCCGTGCGGCGCGGCGACCTGCTGGCCGTCCTGTCCAGCGATCCGAACGGTTTGGTGGCCTATGCACAGGCGGCCAGCGCGCTGGAATTCGCCCGCCGCGAGCTGAAGCGGCAGCAGGCGTTGCTGGCCTTGCAGCTGGCCACGCAGTCCCAGGTCGATGCCGCCGCCAAGGCCGCGGCCGATGCGCAGACCGTGCTGGCGGCGCAGGCGCGCCTGAACGGCGCCCACGGCGAGGTCGAGCTGAGGGCGCCGTTCGCCGGCGTGGTCGCCGCCATCCCGGTCGCCCAGGGCGACCGCCTGGCGGCCGGCGCCACCATCGTCCAGCTCGGACGCACCGATGCGCTGAAGGTGCTGCTGGCGGTCGAACCTGCGCGCGTCGCCGAACTGAGGGCCGGCATGAGGGTGACGCTGGCGCCGCTGCAGGAGGACGCGCCGGCAGTCGCCAGCAGCATCGCTTCGATACAGAATATGATCGATCCCAAGACGCAGATGGCCGGCGCGATCGCCTTGCTGCCGGCCGCCGCCCAGGCGCGGATGCCGGTCGGCAGCCATGTGCAGGGCTTGATCGAGCTGGGCAGCCGTTCGGCATGGTCGGTGCCGCGCCAGGCGGTGCTGGTGGACGACCAGGGCGCCTATCTGTTCCAGGTGGCGCAGGGCAAGGCGCGCCGCGTGGCGGTGCGCAAGCTGCTGGAGGGCGAGCGTGTGGTGGGCGTCGACGGGACGCTCGATGCGGCGCTGCCGGTGGTGGTGCTGGGCAATTACGAATTGCACGACGGCGACGCCGTGCGCGGGAGCCAGCCATGAGTGTCGCGGCCTGGGCCCAGTCGCACCGCCGCTCTATCCTGTTCCTGCTGCTGATGCTGGCCATGGCGGGCATGGTGGCGGCCTTCCACCTGCCGGTGTCGCTGTTCCCGACCATCCCGTTCCCGCGCGCGGTGGTGTCGCTCGACGCCGGCGACCAGCCGGCCGAACAGATGGAAATGCTGGTGACGCGGCCGGTGGAGGAGGCGGTGCGGCGCGTGCCGGGCGTGCGCAACCTGCGCTCGACCACCAGCCGCGGCTCGGCGGAAGTGTCGATCAATTTCGACTGGGGCCGCGACATGGCCGGCGCCACGCTGGAGGTCAACGCCGCCATCGCCCAGGTGCTCGGCCAACTGCCCGCCGGGACGCAGATGACCACGCGGCGCATGGACCCGACCGTGTTCCCCATCGTTGCCTACAGCCTGGTGTCGGGCACCTTGTCGCCGGTGCAGCTGCGCGACCTGGCCGAGTACCAGCTGCGGCCCTTGCTGTCCAGCGTGAACGGCGTGTCCAGCGTGCAAACCATGGGCGGCGCGCTGGAGGAATACCGCGTGACGGTCGACCCGCTTCGGCTGCGCGCGCACGACCTGACGCTGGACGAGGTGGCGCGCGCCCTGGCGGCCGCCAACGTCCTGTCGGCGGTGGGCCGGCTGGAGGATCACTACAAGCTGTATCTGGTGATGTCCGACACCCGGCTGCAAAGCCTGGCGCAGATCCGCCAGACCGTGCTGCGCAACGCCGCCGGCGCCATGGTGCGGCTGGCCGACGTCGGCACGGTGGAGCAGGCGGTGGTGCCGGAGTGGACGCGCGTGACCGCCGACGGCCGCGACGCCGTGCTGTTCTCGGTGTACCAGCAGCCGGGCAGCAACAGCGTGCAGATCGCCGCCGACGTCAAGGCCAAGCTGGCGGAGTACCGCCACAATATCCCGGCCGGCGTGCAGATCGCCAGCTGGTACGACCAGAGCGAGCTGGTGACGGAATCGGCGGCCAGCGTGCGCGACGCCGTGCTGATCGGCATCGGCCTGTCCGCCCTGGTGCTGCTGGTGTTCCTGCGCAACGTCAAGGTGACGCTGATCGCGGTGCTGGTGGTGCCGGCCGTGCTGGCCAGCACGGTGCTGCTGCTGTCGGTGCTGGGCATGAGCTTCAACATCATGACGCTGGGCGGCATGGCGGCGGCGGTCGGGCTGATCATCGACGACGCCATCGTCATGATCGAGCATATCGTGCGCCGCTTGCAGGGCGGGCAGGGGGCGATGCACGAACGCGTGATTTCCGCGGCGATCGAATTCACCCGTCCGCTGGCCGGCTCCAGCGCTTCCACGCTGGTGATCTTCGCCCCGTTGGCCTTCCTCAGCGGCGTGACCGGCGCCTTCTTCAAGGCCTTGTCGCTGACCATGGCGGCGGCCCTGTTCATTTCCTTCCTGCTGACATGGCTGGCCGTGCCGCTGCTGGCGGAGCGCTTCCTCAAGGCGCGCGATGCCGAGCCGCAGCCAGCGTCGCGCCTGCTGCTCTGGCTGCAAGGCCATTATCGCCGGACGCTGACGGCGCTGTTCCGGCGGCCGCTGCTGGTGCTGCCGGCGGTGGTGGCGCTGGTGCTGATCGGCGTGCTGGCGTTCAGGGCGGTCGGTTCGGGCTTCATGCCGGCGATGGACGAGGGCGGCTTCGTGCTGGATTACCGCAGCCCGCCCGGCACCGCGCTGTCGGAAACCGACCGGCTGCTGCGCCAGGTCGAGCAGATCGTGCGCAACACCCCCGATGTGGAAAGCTATTCGCGCCGCACCGGCACCGGCCTGGGCGGGGGGCTGAGCGAGGCGAACAGCGGCGACTTCTTCATCCGCCTCAAAGCTGGTGAGCGCCGTCCGGTGGAGGCGGTGATGGACGATATCCGCGGCCGCGTCGAACGCGACGTGCCCGGCCTGACGATCGAAATGGCACAGCTGATGGAGGACTTGATCGGCGACCTGACGGCGGTGCCGCAGCCGGTCGAAATCAAGATTTTCGCCGACACGCCCGAGCAGCTGAACCGCGCGGCGCAGAAGGTGGCCGCGCGCATCGCGAAAATTAGCGGCGTGGTTGATGTCCGCAACGGCATCAATCCGGCCGGCGACGCGCTGCTGATCCACATCGACCCGGCCAAGGCGGCGCAGGAGGGCAGCGATGTCGATGCGGTCAGTAAGTCGGTCGACGCGATGCTCAACGGCGTGGTGGCGACGCGGGTCGCCGTCGGTTCGAAAATGGTGGGCCTGCGCCTGTGGATACCCAAGGCCCTGCGCGGCACGGATACGGCGTTGCTGCAGTTGCCCATCCGCGCGCCGGACGGCCACCTGTTCCCCTTGCAAAGGGTGGCGACGGTGCAGGCGCTCACCGGCCAGCCGCAGATCGCCCGCGAAAACCTCAAGCGCATGGTGGCGGTGACCGCCCGCATCAGCGGGCGCGACCTGGGCTCGGTGATCGCCGACGTCAAACAGGCGATGGCGCAGTCCGACGCCCTGCCGGCCGGCGCGTATTTCGCGCTGGGCGGGCTGTACGAGCAGCAGCAGATCGCCTTCCAGGGCTTGCTGATGGTGTTTGCCGCCGCGGCCGCGCTGGTGTTCCTGCTGCTGCTGTTTATGTACGAGAGCTTCCGCATCGCGCTGGCCATCCTGGCGACGGCGCTGCTGGCGGTGTCGGCGGTGTTCGCGGGCCTGTGGATCGGCCGCACGGAGCTGAATATATCCGCGATGATGGGCATGACCATGATCATCGGCATGGCCACCGAGGTGGCGATCTTCTACTACTCGGAACAGCAGGACCTGTTGCGCACCATGCCGATGGAACAGGCGCTGGTCGAAGCCGGCATCAACCGCATGCGGCCGATCGCGATGACCACGCTGGCGGCCATCCTGACCTTGCTGCCGCTGGCTTTCGCCATCGGCAAGGGCTCGGAGATGCAGCAACCGCTGGCCATCGCCATCATCTCCGGTCTGGTGGTGCAGTTGCCGCTGGTGCTGTTGCTGATGCCGGTGCTGGCCTATGTGGTCCGCAGCAGGAACAGGGTGTAACGGCTATCGGTCGCCGCCCCGACTAGGGTCTTGGCCGTGCTACGCCGGTCTTGCCGGAAGATGCTTTGAGTTCGGCTATCCTTGATGCGCTGACGGACGTGGATGGGGACTGGATGTCGGCGGACAGGGCCGCGGATTTCTTTGCGTCGCCGCCGGCGGCCAGATAGTGTTCCAGATGCTTGGCCACCTGGATGCGGACGAACTGTTTGGCTTGTTGAGGATCCACGATATCCCTGGTCCGCAAGTTGTTCCTGTTTTCCGGATGCGGGTCGAGGTGCACCGAGCCATCCAGCATTTCGCGCTGCATGGCATCGAGCCCCTGGGGTTGTACCGGCACCTCCACTTCCGGGGTTTTGTCTCGCCAGACGGCGGGAGTCGCCTGGTCGAAATACCTGGACAGCTTGTTGGACTGGGCATCGCGTTCGGTGAGGAACTTGCCCAGGCAGTACGCCTCGATGACCGATCCGGGTATCGTCGCATGACTGTAGACTCTGGAGTCGACCGCAGGCGGGAACCATGGCGAGACCAATATGCAGGGTACGCGCAGGCCATAGCGGTCAAAGCCGAAGGGAACCAGATACGGTTCGTCCATGCGGCCGTCGATTCCGTCCGGCGAAACCGCTCTCGGCGGTTGCACGTGGTCGTAGTACCCGCCATGCTCGTCGAAGACGACGATGAGCAGGGTCTTCTTCCAGACGTCTTCGTGGGACTTGAACGCGGTGTAGACATCGGCGACCAGTTTTTCAGCGGGACGCACGTCGGCTGGCGCGTGCATGCTGTTGGTGGGATGCTCTGGCGTTCCCATGAAGGCCGGCGTGATGAAACTGTAGGTCGCGAGTTTGTCGCCGGCCACGTCGCTGAGGAAATTTTCTTCGAATAATACGTTGTTTGCGGCGGTTCTTTGCACTTTGGGGTAAAGCTCGACCACATCATTGTTGTCATGATAGTAGACCCGCCATGAACTGCCGTCCTTGGCATTGATACGGTCGTAGATCGTATCGCACTCGAAGTGGGGCTTCCAGTTGGCATTGTATGTGTAGCCCTGTGACGTGGCGGCGTGGACGAAGGCGCGGTTCGGCATGGTTGGCCCCGGCACATCGGCGAACCAGCGGTCGCACAAGATGAATTCACGGGCGAGCGTGGACAGTACAGGTAGCTGGATGGGATCGAAGCAGTTCATCACTTGCTGGAGCTCGCTGTCGGTCGGTTCGCGTTTGAGGTCGTATTTCAGGGACGTCGCAAACGAAGCGACGAAACCATCAAGCGTTGCGCTGGCGGGATCGACGTTTTTGCCGACCGCGGTTTTGCCGAACAGTTGCTCATTGGTTTGCTTGGTCGAGTGGGAGGGGCCCTGCCCAACGGCGACGAAATCGCCGCCCTTGCGGGTCGAGAAGGCTGGCGACGTCGGATCGCACGGCGTCAGGTAGTTGGTCCGTTCGCCATCGGTCAGGCCGTCGCCTTTGCCGAGATATCCGAGCAAGTGATCGAACGAGCGATTTTCTAGCATTAGCACGACAACGTGATCAAACCGAGATTCCATGATGAACTCCTTGCTTGGATGAGGGAGGGCGCTTTCATTTGGACCGGCTGCGGCCCCGCTGCGTTCCGTGGTGGCGTGGATTGTTTGGTGGGGCCTGCCCCGGCGTCATGCCGCCTAACCGATCCGTAATAAAGTGTTCATCTTGTCGTTAGCTCAAGGTCGCTAGAATTCGGCCACTCCTGTTACCGACATCACGAGGCACTTTTGAAATCAGTCCACACACTTCTGGCATTGCTCGTCTGTTTCGCTCTGGCCGCTTGCGCCACTCACGCGGCGGCGCCGGTCGATTGGCAGCACGGCGCCAAGCGCGGCTGGGTGGCGGAATTCTATGACGCCAGCACGCCGCCCGAGCGCATCCCGGCCTGCCTGACCGGCATGTCGCCCGCCGACCTGACCCAGCACCACTACGTGCGCCTGAGCTACCGCCACGTGCGCGTGATGCACACCGAGGTGGCCGAGCTGCCGCCCGGCGTGACCGTGCAAATGGGGGAAATGGTCGAGCTGTGGCCGGCCGATTGCGCCACCGGCGCGTTGTCGCGCATCACCCGCGTCATGCCGTCGGCGCCCTGAGCCCGGCAACCGACCTTCCTTTCCCGGATGTAAAGATGAGCCGATTTTTTTCACGGCGCGCGCGCGGCTGCGCCGCCGCATGGCTGGCGCTGGCGTGCGCCGGCGTCCACGCCGAGGTGCTGACGCTGGCGCAGGCGATCGCCCGCGCCGCCGAGCACAACAGCGACGCCCGCCTGGCTGCGTTGGCGGTCGACAGCGCGCAGGCCGCCGGCCTGAGCGCGGCCGCGCCACCCAATCCCACGCTGACGCTGCAGAGCTTTAACATCAACCGTGGCCTCGGCGTCGGCAGCGGCAAGCTGCGCGACAAGACCGTAGACAGCGCCGTGCGCATCGACCAGTTGATCGAACGCGGCGGCAAGCGCGAGCTGCGCGTGGCCAACGCCGGCCACCTGGAGCGCGCTGCCCGCGATGACCTGCGCGACAGCCAGCGCCAGTTGCGCCTGCAGGTCAGCCTGGCCTACTACGACTGGCAGGCCGCCACCGCGCGTCTGGCCGTGCTGCGCGACAGCGCCTCGCTGTCCGACACCACGGTCGCCGCCGCCCGGCGCCGCCTGCAGGCCGGCGACCTGGCGGCCGCCGACGTCGCGCGCGCCACGGTCGACGCGCTGCGCGCCCGCAACGACGCGCAGCTGGCCGAGACCGACGTGGCGGCCGCACGCATCGCGCTGATGTCGCTGCTCGGCGAGCCCGAGCGCGCCGGGGTTGAGCCGGCGCCCGTCGAAACGCTGGCCGCGCCGCCCGCGCTGGTGTCGGACGACCCTGCGCTGGCGCGCCGTCCCGATGTCCAGGCGGCGCAGGACCGGCTCGACGCTGCCCGCGCCGCGCGCCAGCTGGCGCTGGCCCAGCGCAGCGGCGACGTCACGGTCGGCCTGCAGTTCGAACACTATCCGGCCAGCGCCGCCAATCCCCAGGGCGGCGGCAACAGCTACGGCGTCGCGCTGCAGATCCCGCTGCAATGGCGCTACGCCTACCAGGGCGAGATCCGCGCGGCCGAGGCGGCGCTGGACATCGCCGGCGAGAATCTCGACAAGGCCAGGCGCCAGGCGCGCGCCGAGCTGCTGCTGGGCGCCGAGCAGGCGCAGGGCGCGTGGCGCCGGCTGCGCCGCAGCGAGGACGAGCTGCTGCCGGCCGCGCGCCAGTCGGCCGCCGCCGCCGAGTACGCCTTCCAGCGCGGCGCGATGGGCATCATGGACGTGCTCGACGTGCGCCGCAACGAACGCGCGGCCCAGCTCGACACGCTGGCCGCCCGCAACGACTACGCCAAATCCCTGGCGGCCTGGCGCGCCGCCCTGACCGAAAGTTCCCCGCCATGACGATACACCTGACCCTGCGCAAGCTGGTCCTCGCGCTGCTGCTGGGCGGCGCGCTGGCCGCCTCCCTGCATTTTGTCTACGCCTCGCAAGCGCGGCCGGCGCCCGCCGCGCCGGCCCCAGCCCCATCCGGTCTGGTGCGCTTCGAGGCCGGCGCGCCGCAGCTGTCGGCGCTGAAGATCGGCGTGGCCACGGTCGCGCCGCTGCCGGTGTCGGAGCCGGTCAACGGCCGCCTGGCCTACGACGACAACCTGACCGCGCGCATCAGCTCGCCCATCGCCGGCCGCGTCACGGCGCTGCACGGCGAGCTCGGCGAGCCGGTGCGCGGCGGCGCGGTGCTGGCCGTGATCGACGCGCCCGACCTGGGCACGGCGCAGGCCGACTGGGCCAAGGCGCGCGCCGACGAGCAGCGCAAGCGCCTGGCGCTGGAGCGCGCGCGCGACCTGTTCCAGGCCGGCGTGCTGGCCCGCAAGGACGACGAGACGGCCGAGGCCGACTTCGAGCAGGCCCGCGCCGAGACCCAGCGCGCCGCCGCCAGGTTGAAGAACCTGCACGCCAGCGGCGGCGCCGCCGACGGCAGCTTCAGCCTGCGCAGCCCGGTGGCCGGCGTGATCGCCGAGCGCCAGATCAGCCCCGGCCTGGAGGTGCGGCCGGACTTGGCGGCGCCGCTGTTCGTGGTGACCGATTTGCACCGCCTGTGGCTGCTGGTTGACCTGCCCGAGCGCAACGCCGCGGCGGTGCACGCGGGGCAGGCGGTCGGCCTGGAGACCGACGCCTATCCGGGCCGCCGCTTCGCCGCCGTGGTGCAGCGCGTCGGCCTGACGCTGGACCCGGCCACGCGCCGCATCCAGGTGCGCTGCGCGGTCGACAACGCCGACCTGGCGCTCAAGCCGGAGATGTTCGCGCGCGTGAGCTTCGAGACCGAGCGCGCCGGCGCCAGCGCCGTGCCGCTGCCGAACACCAGCCTGTTCATGGAGGGCATGTACGAATCGGTGTTCGTCGAGACCAGCGCCAACACCTTTGCCAAGCGGCGCGTGCACGTGGCGCTGCGCGGCCACCAGGACAGCTACATCGACAGAGGCCTGCGCGCCGGCGAACGGGTGGTGACCGAGGGCGCCTTCCTGCTCAACGCGGAGGCCGGCGACCATGCTCGCTAAGCTGATCGATTTCGCGCTCAAGCAGCGCGTGTTCGTGCTGATCCTGACCCTGGCGCTGCTCGGCTTCGGCTACCGCGCCTTCAGCAACCTGCCGATCGAGGCCTTCCCCGACGTCCAGGACGTGCAGGTGCAGATCGTGACCCAGTATCCGGGCCAGGCGCCGGAGGAGGTCGAGCGCGCCGTCACGCTGCCGATCGAGCGCGAGATGAGCGGCGTGCCGCAGCAGACGCAGCTGCGCTCGGTGACCATCGGCGCGCTGTCGGTGGTCACGCTGACCTTCGCCGACGGCACCGACGACTACTTCGCCCGCCAGCAGGTGCTGGAAAAGCTCGGCAACGTCAGCCTGCCGCCCGGCGTGCAGCCGTCGCTGGCGCCGCTGACCACGGCCGTCGGCGAGATCTACCGCTACATCGTCGAGGCCCCGGCCGGCATGCCGATGAACGAGGTGCGCGCGCTGCAGGACTGGGTGATCCGCCCGCGCCTGCGCATCGTCTCCGGCGTGGCCGACGTGGTCAGCTTCGGCGGCACCGTCAAGCAGTATCAGGTGCTGGTCGAGCCGGCCGCGCTGCAGCGCTACGGCGTGACGATGGACCAGGTCGGCGCGGCGCTGGCGGCCAACAGCGCCAACGTCGGCGGCGGCACGGTGCGCCGCGGCGACGAGGGCCTGAGCGTGCGCGGCATCGGCATCGTCGCCAGCCTGGACGACATCGGCCGCATCATCGTCAGCGCGCGCGGCGGCAAGACCGTGCTGGTGTCGGACCTGGGCACGGTGCAGGCCGGCTCGCAGCCGCGCTCGGGCGTGGTGGCCTACAACGGCAACGACAACGTGGTCGAGGGCATCGTCCAGATGAGCAAGGGCAGCAACGCGGCCAAGGTGGTCGGCGCGCTCAAGCTGGAGGTCGAGCGCATCAACGCCGCGCTGCCGAAGGGCGTGCGGCTCAAGATGATCTACGACCGCACCGAGCTGATCGACCACACCGTGCGCACCGTCGGTGAAAACCTGCTGGTGGGCGCGGCGCTGGTGATCGCCATCCTGATCGTCTTCCTCGGCAACTGGCGGGCGGCGCTGATCGTCGCCACCGTGATCCCGCTGTCGCTGCTGTGCGCCTTCATCATGCTCGACGCGCGCGGCATCCCTGCCAACCTGATCTCGCTCGGCGCGGTGGACTTCGGCATCATCATCGACAGCGCGGTGGTGCTGGTGGAGGCGCTGATGGTGCGCCTGGCGCTGCACGGGCAGCAGGCCGCCAGCGGCTTGGCGCCGGCCGCGTGGCGCAAGCGCACGCTCAAGCAGACCGTGGTCGAGCTGGGCCATCCCATCCTGTTCGCCAAGGCCATCATCATCGTCGCCTTCCTGCCGATCTACACCTTCCAGCGGGTCGAGGGCAAGATCTTCTCGCCGGTGGCGTTCACGCTCAGCTTCGCCATGCTGGGCGCCATCGTGCTGACCATGACGCTGGTGCCGACGCTGCTGGCCTGGACCATCCGCCGCCATCCGATGGAGGAGCGCCACAGCGCCTGGATGGCGCGCGCCACGGAACTGTACCGCCGGGTGCTGACGGCGGCCCAGCGCCGCCAGGGCGCGGTGATGGCGGGCTCCGGCGCGCTGCTGCTGGCCACGCTGGCGCTGGCGCCGCTGCTGGGCAGCGAGTTCCTGCCCAAGCTGGACGAGGGCAACATCTGGCTGACCGTCAGCCTGCCGACCTCGGCCGCGCTGGAGAAGACCGAGCAGGTCGAGCGCCAGGTGCGCGCCATCCTGCGCGGCTATCCGGAGGTGGGCAACGTGATCTCGCACGTGGGCCGGCCGGACGACGGCACCGACCCCAAGGGGCCGAACAACATGGAGATCCTGGCCGACCTGCGGCCGCGCGACCAATGGCGCTTCGCCGACAAGGACAGCCTGATCGCCGACATCTCGGCCCGCATCCGCCGCCTGCCGGGCGTGCCGACCAACTTCTCGCAGGTGATCGAGGACAACGTGGAGGAGGCGCTGTCGGGCGTCAAGGGCGAGATCGCCGTCAAGATCGCCGGCCCCGACCTGGACGTGTTGACGCAGAAGAGCGAGCAGGTGGCCGCCATCCTGAGCCGCATTCCCGGCGCGGCCGACGTGGCGGCGGTGCGCATCGGCGGCCAAAGCGAGCTGGACGTGGTGACCGACCGCGAGCGCATCGCCCGGCTCGGCATCAACATCGCCGACGTCAACACCGCGCTGCAGGCCGCGCTGGCGGGCAACGCGGTCAACACCTTCTTCGAGGGCGACCGGCGCTTCGACATCGTGGTCGGCCTGAAGCCGGAATACCGCGCCTCGGTCGACGACATCGCGGCGCTGCCGGTGCCCCTGCCGGGCGGCGCCGGCACCGTGCCGCTCGGTTCGCTGGCGCGCATCGGCGTGCGCCAGGGGGCGGCGCGCATCAGCCGCGAGGGCGGCTCGCGCAACGCCTCGGTCAAGGCCAACCTGCTGGGGCGGGACCAGGGCAGCTTCGTGGCCGAGGCGCAGCAGCTGGTGGCGCAGCAGGTGAGCCTGCCGCCGGGCTACACGCTGAGCTGGGGCGGGCAATTTGAAAACCAGCAGCGCGCCGTCAAGCGCCTGGCGGTGATCGTGCCGATCACCGTGCTGCTGATCTTTTCGCTGTTGTTCTGGGCGTTCCGCTCGGTGCGGCGGGCCTTGCTGGTGCTGGCCATCGTGCCGTTTGCGCTGATCGGCGGCATCGCCGGGCTGGCGCTGGCCGGGCTGCACTTCTCGGTGTCGGCGGCGGTGGGCTTTATCGCGGTGGCCGGCATCTCGGTGCAGAACGGCGTGATCATGGTCGAACAGAACATCGAGATCGCGCGCGGCAACGCCTCGCTGGCCGACAGCGCGGTGCAGGGCGCGCTGGCGCGGCTGCGGCCTATCCTGATGACGGCGCTGATGGCGGGCCTGGGGCTGCTGCCGGCGGCGCTGTCGCACGGGATCGGATCGGAAACCCAGCGGCCGTTCGCGGTGGTGATCGTCGGCGGCATAGTCACGGCGACATTCTTTACTTTGCTGCTGTTGCCGCTGGCGTTCCCGTATTTTGGCGATCGTGCGGAGGCCGATTGAAAGCCGGGGCTTGATCCGGGAGGGGGGCGCCAGAGGTCAGGGCGCTCCCAACTTACCTAATCTTGAATCACATTAATAGTTAACGATCTCCCCTCCGCCTAAGTGCACGCTGAAGAGCCTTGCTTATAACATCGGGTTGTTCAAATGCCATCTTTGGAGCTATAGCATTGATAGCTGATTTAATAAACGATTCGGATTCATGGAAAACAAATTCATATTCATTATCAATGGTAATCATATGATAACTCTGGCCAAGAAAGATCAATTTTTTTCTTTTTGCGCCGATATTTTCCATCAGCCAGTCAGCGTTACGTGGACTAACCGTTTCATCTTCGGTTGCATGAATAATCAAGGTCGGACAGGTCACAAGATCAACGTTCTTTCGTACATGAACAATCAATTCATCCGCTTGATTTACATGATCAAAACCAATGTACGCCCCTCCCGCCTCCGAAGTTTCGCTGGATAGGATGGCCTTTTTTATTCTAGCTCTCATCTCAGGATTTTTAACCCCGAAGGGCTCTCGTTCGCGGTACTTATAATTTTTGGCCCAGGAAAAATGGCGAGCGATTGACAGAAAGGAACGGTACCAAGGAATGGCCCAGCCGTCATATGCAATCGCGGCCGACAGTAGCACCAATGCAGCTATACCATCTTCCTCTGCCGCCACCGCCAGCGCCAAAGTCGCTCCCATGGAAACTCCGACAATAGAGACGGTTTGGTAGATTTTTGACAGGCGACGATACTCATGGCGAATTTCATCGATCCACTCCCGCCACTTACTACATGGTTGGCCGTAGCAAAATCCTGTTATATTTGGCTCGTACGTCGCGAGTCCATTGTTGGTCAGATATTTTCCCAAACGGGCTACTTCAAGAGCGCTGCTGGCTAGCCCATGAAGCAATATGACCACATGGCCTGCCCGACGATTATTGGTTTCGATTGGAGTGAATGACATGCCTTACCTAAACAAAAATTCTAAAAAATGGACCACAGGAACACCCGTTTTTCGGCTGGGTATCGGTTTGCTATTGACCTTGGCCGCTCTTGCTATTAGAAAGATACTTCATCCCGTTATTGAACCGCATGTGCCGTTTCTCTTTTTTGTTATTGCCAGCATCATCACGGAATTTTTTTTTGGTGTTGCCGCAGCGTTTGTGAGCCTAATCATCGGGATGTCTTTGGGGTTGTATTTTTTTATGGAACCTTACGGCACGCTATCGATCCCAACAGGCGACGATTTCATTGCCATGGCTAGTAACCTCATCATAGCAATAATCACCATACTTTTGCTTGAGTATCTTCGACGTTCGCACTACTCAACAAAATTGATGCTCAGTGTAGTTAACTCGCAACGGCGATCCTTATTGGAAGTCTACAACCAACTATTGTTTCAGCAACGCAAAAGTCATGCTTTTGTCAAGGAAGTCACATCCTCCTTTGCTGCGATGGACCAGATCCTTTTATTAATGCCATTTGGGCATCCACCGTATCGTATGCCGGCATGGCATCGCATTACTGGCGGGGAAGACGGAGAAGACAAGAATTTGGAATGGCATACAATGATCCACCCTGATGAGGATGCAATGATGCAGCGTGAGTTTGATCAGGCAGAATATTTGCCGGTCGGCAACAAGAAATCACTTCGTTTTCGTGTTAAAACCGCATCGAATGATTATCAATGGGTTGACGGTATATTGTGGACTATTCACTACCGACAACACTGGCGAATGACTGTACTAGTCGCAAATAATGTTGGGTAAATGGACTGTTGGTCGACGTCTGGTCTTCCTCCAGTGGCACTGACGTCATTCAACAATAGTTGGGCAGCAGCCCGGTAGTTGCGGCGGCGCCGGCCAGACTGACCAGGGTCAGGGAGACTGCGGCGGCGGCCATCAGTGGGTGGATGCGATTCGAGGCGGCGCTGGTTTCTCCAATTGTCTGGAAGCCAGGTCGGCAGCTTGCGTGCGAGTGGGGCGCGTGCTTCCGCTGGTCCCGCTGCCGAGATCGGTGCGGGCCCATGTAACGCGCAACCGGAACCGCGCATAGCGGCGCGGCGCTCTACCAGCCGAGGTAATAGTCGGCTGGCAGCCAGCTCGGGCGGGGCAGGCCGAAATAGGACTGCAGCATCTTTTCCGCCTCGCAGAACGCGCCTTCAACCCAACCCTGCTGGTCCGAATAGGCTTCGCCGCAGATGTGTATGTCCTCTGACGGCATGGGCTTGCGCATGTAGGGCATCACGTCCTGCACCTTGTAGCCGGCCTTCCAGGCATGATAGCCGGCGCCAAACGGGTCGTCGCCCCAGTCCTTGAACCAGGTGACGTAGGGCATGGGGATGCCCACGCCGTGCAGTTCGCGCAGCTCCTTGACCACCTCCTTGACCATCATGTCGCTCGCTGCGACGTCGTTCAATTTTTCGACTTCAAACTGCGAGGCCAGCTTGGTCGCGCGCGGCCGGAACTTCACCGGATCGTCGGACAGCGCCTTCCAGAACGTCTCCGTCTCCATGTCCCCGTAGCTGCCGAGCAGCATCGAATGCTCGGTCACTTTCGCTGTGCCGAAGTAGTAGCACTGACGCATCGGCAAGTCGGTGATGGAATGGCCGGCGTTAATGCCCAGCTCCTTCCACCACGGCGTTTCAAATCCCATCAGGATCTTGAACGCGGGTTCCTTGATGACCGAGCGGATGTTGTTGTTCAGTTCGGCGTTCTCGTTGATGTTGAAGAAGAAGTTGTCCTGGTCCAGAAGCTCCAGCGAGCGGCGCGGCATCGCCAGCACCAGACGATTGGCGTAAACCCGCCATTGCTCGTTCGAGCTCAGGTTGAGGAACACGAGTTCATAGCGATGGGTGGCGCTGTGCGGGTGTTGCCGGTTAAAGGTCAGCAGCTTGTTTTCGGACCAGATGCATGCGCCTTCGTGACGCATATAGTCGTTCGCCATCGCATAGACCGTGCTGTCAAAACCCTCGGCGATGGTCTTGTACGTCGCGCCGGCCGAGAAGTCGCCGATCATGTAGGGGAAGGCTTCCGCCGCGTTCCAGTTGATGGTGTTGGAGTAGTAGCCGCCGGCGGTCGACAGGAAGGTGTAGCCCTCCTGCGATACCTGGTCCTTGAGCAGGTTCCAGAAGCCGATGTCATTGACGAGGCGCTTGTCGTACGGCGAGCCTTCGAAGCGGTAGGTCAGGTTGGGTTTGATCTGGTCCCACTGGCGCAGCGTCAGTTTGATGGTGTAGGTGTACTCGCCGTCCTGGCTGACGTATTCGCTGTAACGCTCCCTGAACCATGGATCTGCCATCAGTACGTTGTAAATCACTTTGCTGAATAGCTGATCGGCGCTGAAACCGATGTCTTCATCGTCCAGGTAGTAGCGGGTAGCCAGCTTCTCGCCCTTGTCCTGCGCTGCATTCCAGGCGTTTTGCATGCAGCGGTCTTTGCGCAAGTAGATGTACAGATCTGCCGGATCGCCCATCGGGAATTCAACCGCTTCCATCTGATCGGCGAAGACCTCCTCGATCAGCGTCGTGACGATTTTTTGTGAGGTCAGGTAGCGCATGCCGCCCAGTTCGCCCTGTACCGTCGGCATGCCGGGCAGGCGTACCGATTCGAGCCGTCCGGCAATGCGCGTGTTCATGTCGAAGACCTGTACCTGACTGCCGGTGCTGGCGCCTGCCGTGGTCAGGCGGTAGGCGGTGTAGATGCCGGAAATGCCGGCGCCCACGATGGCCACGTCGAGTTTCAATCCATCCTGCATGCCTGTGTTCAATGCCGTATTTTTGTCAACCATTTTGGACTCCCGATATAAGTAGCTAAATTATTTACATGGCCCTGAAGTAGCGTTGGCCGGTCTGGAAGTGCGAGATGTCGTACGAGCTCTTGCCGTCGAGCGCCATTTCCGACAGGATGCTGCCCAGCAGCGGCACGAACTTGGCGGCCCAGCCGGTTGCATACATGACGATGTTTTGGTGGTTGGGCACATAGCTTGGGGCAAAGTCGATCAGCATTTCCTTGCCTGCGATCGTGCTCAGCGCCACCAGGCAGGTGGACTTGTAATGCGGGGTCGGGTCGAGTCCGGTCATATGTTTGCGCACCCATTCGGACGTGTACGCCAATTCCTCGGGATTTGGGACAAAGCTGGCCAGATTGGGATCGGACAAGGGCGTCATCACGAAGTCCGGCGCAACCCGGATATAGTCGGGGTGGTCCCAATCGACTTCGGGAAAGCCGTAGAACTGATTGCCGCTCTTGCCTTCCGGTTGCTGGAAAACAAACCAGGTCGGGTATTGAATGGCGGGGTCGGTTTTTTTGAAATAGGCCGAGGCCATATTCCAATACGTCGCCTCAATCCGGAAATTGAGCAGATTAATGACGTCGTTGATATAAGGCCCGGGCACGACCACCAGTTTCTTGCCGACATAAGTGCCACCAGGGGTCGTCACCATGAACAACTGGTCGGATTGCTGAATGCCGATGACCGGCGACTGCTCAAGCATCGTCACATGCGGACTGGCGAGATTGCAGTCGTACAGGGTGCGTTGGGTGGCGCGCAAGTCGATGCTGGCGCCGTCGGCCTGGAACAGGCCCCGGTAATTGCCTGGCAAGTCTTTAAAGTGATATCGCTCTTCGATTTCCGCCACGGTCAAGGAGGTGTAGGCCACGTCCTGCGCCTGCATGGCCAGTTCCGCGGCGGCGATGTTGCCTTCCGTCGACTGGACGGTCGGGTCGCCAAACCACAGGGTGCCGACCGTTGTCAGCAGTTGTTCCTTGCTGTGGGTTTGCAGTTCGGCCCAGTAGGGCAGCGCATCTTCGGCCATCTTCACCATGTATTCGTCCGGATAGGGGATGCGGAACTGGCGCGAGACACCGGCTGAGCTGCCTTGCTGGTTGATGAAGGTAAACTGTTCCAACACCAGCGTGGAGGCCGAACGTTTGCTGTTGTAATACGCGGTGGCGAGCCCCATCGGGCCACCGCCTATGACTATCACCTCGTATGTTTGCTGAAAACCGGGCGAGGACTTATTGACGTTATCGACAGGCATAATACTACCTTTCCAATAGTGACAAGTGGCGGATGGTAATAACTCTTGGAGGGAAGCGGCTGTTTAGTATTGCATTTATTTTTAAAAAAATAATGCCTGTGTTGGCTTATTCCGACGGATATTTGTATATATTTGTTATTAACTTGACGCCGGATGTGGCTATTAATTCGCTTGTTATTTTTAGCGTGGCATACATTTAGTCATTGGCTTTAACAGCGCTGCGCGACATGCAAAACAGTCGTAATGAACGACTAGCTTGAAGAAAGATGTGATAGGCGGAAAGGTGGCGACAGCCAGTGTCAACTTGACCCGCTCGGTGGAGCGGGGCGTCGGCAGCCGCCGAAGGCAGGCGTGGTATTTGGCGCGCCGCAGCATGAATACTTCTTTACAAATTTCCGCATTAGTCTAAAGTCTGCGTAAATGATAACGCTATCTTGCAGGCGTTAAGCGGTGTCCCTCAAATACGATGTCTATTGCGCTGTGGTTGGCGCAATTTGTTCTTACTGTGATGTTAGCGCTAACTTATTTGGAGATATGGATGAAAAGTACCCGCTGGGTAGTGATGGGTGTCAGTGGCTGCGGCAAGAGCACGGTGGGCCAGGCGCTGGCCGGCGCGCTTGCCGTGTCCTACGTCGAGGGCGACCTGTTCCACCCGCCGGCGAACGTGGCCAAGATGTCGGCCGGCATCGCCCTGGACGACGCCGACCGCCACGACTGGCTGCAGACCCTGGCCGGGCAGGTGCACAGCGCGCGGCTGCTGAACATCGGCCTGGTGCTGGGCTGCTCGGCGCTGAAGCGCAAATACCGCGACCAGCTGCGCCAGGCCGATCCGGCGCTGCGCTTCGCCCACCTTAACGGTAAGCGCGAACTGATCGCCGCCCGCTTGCAGGCGCGGGTAGGCCACTACATGCCGCTGTCGCTGCTGGACAGCCAATTGCATGACCTGGAACCGCTGCAGGAGGACGAGGCCGGCGTCACGCTGGACATCGCCGATGCGCCGGAGACGCTTGTGGGAACTATCCTCGCCAGCAAAATCAGTACTTGACAGTGACCGAATACCGCCTGGCTTGACGGGCCGGGCAGCGTTGCATGCAGTGCGTAGCGGAGCCGTCAGAAATTCCGCGCGTTGACCATTACCTCATAAAAATAGTGCAGGAGACTACAATGCGTACACGTAACAACATCATGAGCCTGGCCGTGGCCAGCGCTTGCTGCTGGATCGCCATGCCAGCTTACGCGCAGCAAGCCGCTGCCGCCACGCCCGCCGCCACCGGCGACCGGAACCCGCCCAACGCCGGCGCGGATGCCGAGGCCGCGCCGGTGCAGACGGTGGTGACCGTGTCCGGCTCGCGCATCGCCTCGCGCGGTTTCACCCAGCCGACGCCGACCACCGTGCTGAACGCGGACGACCTGGCCAAGAACGCTCAGCCGAACATCTTCAACACCATCGCCGAACTGCCTGCGCTGCAGGGGAGCACCGGCCGCACCACCAGCACCAACAGCACCTCCAGCGGCATCCAGGGCTTGAGCTCGCTGAGCCTGCGCGGCCTGGGCCCGATCCGCACGCTGACCCTGCTCGACGGCCAGCGCGTGGTGGGCGCCAACGTCACCGGCGTGACCGACGTCAGCCAGTTCCCGCAACTGCTGGTCAAGCGCGTCGACGTGGTCACCGGTGGCGCGTCGGCGTCCTACGGTTCGGACGCGATCGGCGGCGTGGTCAACTTCGTCACCGACAAGAAGTTCGAAGGCTTCAAGGCCAACGTCGAAGGCGGCCAGACCAGCTACCACGACGACCGCAACGGCACCGTGCAGGCGGCCTGGGGCAAGGGCTTCATGGACGACCGCCTGCACGTCGAAGTCAGCGGCGAGTTCGGCCGCGAGAAGGGCATCGACTCGCCCGGATTCGGCGAAGTCGGCCCCAACGGCCGCAGCTGGTACAAGAACACCGCCTACCAGATCCGCCCGCTGGCGCAGACCAACGACGGCAAGCCGCAATACACCGTCATCGACCACGCCCAGCAATACCAGTACGCCAAGTACGGCCTGATCACCAACGGCCCGCTGCAGGGCACGGCCTTCGGTCCCGGCGGCGCACCCTACCAGTTCAACTACGGTGGCGGCGGCAAGCCGACCGGCACCGGCGCGGTGACCGGCTGCGTCAATCCCTTCTGCGTCGGCGGCGACCTGAGCGGCAGCGTCGGCGCCGGCACCAACCTGGCGATGGACCTGAAGCGCCAGGTGGCGTACACCCGCGTCGGCTTCGACATCAATCCCGACCATGAGATCTACCTGACCACCAACTTCGGCAAAGTCGAATCGGCGTTCTCGCCGAACCCGGGCGCGGCCAAGAACGCCAACCTGACGATCCAGTGCGACAACCCGTTCCTGCCGGCGTCCATCGTGGCCGCCTGCGCGGCCAACAGGATCACCAGCTTCCAGTACGGCACGGCCAACGCCGAATTCCCGCGCAACATCAACGTCCATCCGACCCGCCAGATGGAACGCGTGGTGCTTGGCGCCGAAGGCCGCTTCCAGCTGGCCGGCAAGGAATGGTCGTACGACGGCTACGCCGAATATGGCCAGAACAAGACCGACATCATCGTCCACGACATCTCGCTCAACGCGCGCTACAACGCCGCCATCGACGCGGTGCGCGGCCCGAACGGCAACATCGTCTGCCGCAACCCGGTGGCGGCGGCTTCCGGCTGCGTGCCGCTGAACATCATCGGCGACGTTCCGGCCGATCCGGCGGCGATGGCCTACATCGAACCGGGCATGGGCCCGCAACAGCACACCAAGCAAACGCAGCAGGTCGCCAGCTTTAACTTGCACGGCGAACCGTTTGAATCGTGGGCCGGTCCTATCGCCGTGGCGACCGGCGCCGAGTACCGCCGCGAACACTACAGCGTGACCGGCGACCCATACGGCAACGGCGTCTCCGCCGGCAGCCCGAACACGCCGGACTATCCGGCCGACCCGCTGCTGAACACGGCGGTGGGCAACAACTGGTACGCCGGCAATTACCACAACGCCTCGGGCACCTACGACGTCAAGGAAGCCTACGTCGAGCTGAACGTTCCGATGCTCAAGTCCGCCACCTTCGGCGAGGCCAACCTGAACGTGGCCGACCGCCGCACCAGGTACAGCACCTCGGGCAGCGTGGAAAGCTGGAAGATCGGTGGCAGCTGGAAGACCCCGGTTGACGGCCTGAGCTTCCGCGCGGTGACCTCGAAGGATGTGCGCGCACCGAACTTGAGCGAACTGTACGCGGCCGCCGTGGTGGTGAACAACGTGGTCAGCTACCAGGGCAACACCATCACGGTCCAGCAGCGCACGGTCGGCAACACTAAACTGCGTCCCGAGATCGCCCGCAACACCGTGTTCGGCGCGGTGCTGAACCAGCCAAAGTGGCTGCCTGGCTTCAGCGCCTCGGTCGACTACTTCGACATCAAGGTCAACGGCGTGATCTCGACCCTGTCGGCGCAGCAGGAGGTCGACCTGTGCGTGGCCGGCAACCAGGAAATCTGCTCGGCGATGGTGCTCAACAGCGCCAACACCACCAACAACTACGTGACGGTGCAGGCGTTCAACCTGGCCTCGCTGCGCAACAAGGGCTACGACATCGAGGCGGCCTACCGCATGAATCTGAAGGACTTCGGCCTGCCGGGCCGCCTGACCTTCCGCGCCTTGGCCACCCGCACCATCAGCTTCCTGACCGATCCTGGCGTGGTGGGCACGATTCCGTCTGAAGGCGCCGGCAACAATCTGGGCGGCACGCCGAAGTGGAAGGGCCTGGCATCGCAAGCGTGGGACACCGACAAGTTCGGCCTGATGCTGACCGAACGCTGGATCAGCAAGGGCGTCTACAGCAACGAGTTCATCGAGTGCCAGACCAATTGCCCGGTGTCGACCACGATACACCCGACCATCTACAACAACCAGATGAAGGGCGCGTTCTACGTCGACCTCGGCGGCACCTACAAGGTCAACGCGAAGACCACCGCCTACTTCAAGATCGACAACATCGGCAACGTCGATCCGGTGGCGGCGCCCCAGGCCAACCTGAGCTTTGCCATCAACCCGACGCTGTACGATGTGTTGGGCCGCGTGTACCGCGCCGGCGTGCGTTACAGCTTCTAAACCATACTGGGCGATGCGCATGACTAGTCTAACTATGAGTCGCGTCCTCGTGGCGGCGGCTGCGGTTCTGTGCGCGCAGCCGGTCGCGCATGCCGCACAAGCCGCGTCGGCGTCCGCCTACCAGACCATGCCGGACGACCCGCGCGCCGTGAAAGTGCGGGCCAAGGGCGACGGCGTGGCCGACGACACCGACGCCATCCAGCAGGCCGTCACCAGCGCCGCCAACAAGGGCGAGGGCGGCGTGGTGTTCCTGCCATCGGGCCGCTATCGCATTTCCCGTTCAATTTTGGTGCCGCCGGCAGTGCGCCTGTACGGCGTCGGCCGGACGCGGCCGGTGTTCGTGCTCGGCGCGCGCACGCCGGGCTTCCAGCAGGGCGTCGCCAACATGATCGTGTTCACCGGCGGCGACCAGTACACGGTGGGCAAGGTGCCGGTGCCGGTGGCCGGCGCCGTGCCGTACAGCGACCAGGTGCGCGACGCCAATTCGTCGACGTTTTATTCGGCGCTCAGCAACGTCGATTTCGAGATCGGCGACGGCAATCCCGCCGCGGCGGCGGTGCGGTTGCGCACGGCGCAGCATTCCTACCTGAGCCACATCGACTTTCATATCGGCTCCGGCCTGGCCGGCATCTACCAGGTCGGCAACGAGAGTTTCGACCTGAAGTTCTACGGCGGACGCTACGGCATCCTGTCCGAGAAGACTTCGCCGGCGTGGCCATACACGTTGATGGATTCGAGCTTCGAAGGCCAGCGCGATGCCGCCATCCGCGAGCACGAAGCGGGACTCACGCTGATTAACACCAGCATCCGCAACACGCCGGTGGGCATCGAGATCGACCGCGGCTACGGCGACTGGCTGTGGGGCAAGGACGTGCGCTTCGAGAATGTGTCGAAGGCGGCGGTGGTCATCAGCAACGAGGGCAACGTCTACACGCAGGTCGGCTTCGACCACGCAGTGGCCCGCAACACGCCGGTGTTCGCGCGCTTCCGCGACAGCGGCAAGACCATCGCCGGCGCCGACGGCGCCTACGCGGTCAGGGAATTCAGCTACGGCCTGGCGTTGCCCGGCCTGGGCAGCACCGGCCAGTTCGCCACCAGCATCAGGATGGAAGCGCTGAAGGCCTTGCCGGCCGCGCCGCGCCAGGTCATGCGTGCGCTGCCGCCAAGTACCGAATGGGCCAACGTGCACGGCTTCGGCGCGCTCGGCGACGGCCAGGCCGACGATACGGCCGCGATCCAGAAGGCCATCGACAGCAAGCGCGTGGTGTACCTGCCGCTGGGCTTCTACATCGTCAACGACACCATCCGCATGAAGCCGGACACGGTGCTCGTCGGACTGCACCCAGGCCTGACGCAGCTGGTGCTGCCGAACGGCTCGCCGCTGTACGCCGGCGTCGACGGCCCGAAGGCGCTGCTGGAAAGCGCCAGGGGCGGCGACGCCATGGTCACCGGCTTCGGCCTGGCCACCGGCGAAGTCAACCCGCGCGCGACGGCGCTGCTGTGGAAGGCGGGCGCCGATTCGCTGGTCGACGACATCCGCATCCAGGGCGGCCACGGCACGCGGCTGTACGACGGCACGCGGCGCGATCCCTACCAGAAGCGCGCCGATTTCGACCCCACCGCGCACTGGGACCGCCAGTACCCCAGCATCTGGGTGACCGACGGCGGCGGCGGCACCTTCGTCGCCTGCTGGACGCCAAGCACCTTCGCACAGGCGGGCTTCTACGTGTCGAACACCAGGACGCCGGGCAAGGTCTACGAACTGTCGGCCGAACACCACATCCGCGCCGAGATCGTGCTCGATGGCGTGGAGAACTGGGAATTCCTGGCGCCGCAAACCGAAGAGGAAGTGCGCGATGGCATGGACTCGGTGTCGCTGGAGATCCGCAATTCGAAGAATCTGCTGTTCGCCAATTACCATGCCTACCGCGTCACGCGCTCCATCAAGCCTGCGCCATCGGCGGTCAAGTTGAGTAATTCCAGCGGCATCCGCTTCCGCAACGTGCACGTCAACGGCGAGAGCGGCTACGCCACCTGCGACGACAACGGCTGCGACACCTATCTGCGCGCCACCAAGTACCCGTATGAGAACGCGCTGCGGGACGTCACCCGCAAGCTGGAGGTGCGCGAGCGCGAGTTCGCTGCGCTCGATGTCGACGCCGCCGGTCCCGCAGCCGCTGCCGATGCGGGCGTCGGCGCCGGCGTCAAGATCGGCAAGCTTGAAGGCGATTTCTATTCGATCGCCGGCGCGGCGGTTGACGCCCAAGGCAAACTCTATTTTGTCGATCGCCGTTTCCAGCGCATCTACAGCTGGTCCAAGGCCGAGGGCCTGATGGTGGTGCGCGACGTGCCGCTGGACGCCGTCAACCTGGCCTTCGACCGGAGCGGCGCGCTGATGGTGCTGTCCTCGCACGGCGCGGAAGGCACGGTCTACTCGTTCCACCCGGATCAGCCGGCCGGCGCGCTGACACTGGTCAAGCCGACGCCGGTCGCCGCCCACGCCGGCGCCCGAACCGTGGTGCCGGTCAACTTCTGGCGGAACGGCGAGTTCCGCGACCAGCTGAACCCGGACAGCTACGAGTTCACCACGCTGGCTGAAATGTTCGCCCGCGATGTCGCGCTGCCGAAGCAGCGCGAGTACGTGTCGCCGGACGGCAGCCTGGTGATGCCGGCCTACCGCGTGTTCCAGCAAGGTCCGGCCAATCACCTCGGCCACCGCTTCTCCGACACGCTCGACACGCACGGCCTGGTGGCGGCCGGCGCCAACGGCCGCGTGGTGTTCACCAACGGCTCCGAGAACCGCACCTACAGCGGCGTGATCGGGCAGGGCGGCGGCATCGGCGACTTGAAACAGGTGGCCAATCGGGGCGGCGAGAGCGTCGCCGTGGACAAGGCCGGCAACGTCTATGTCGCCAATGGCCAGGTGTTCGTCTACGCGCCGGACGGCAAGGAAGTCGGCCGCATCGATGTGCCGGAACGTCCACTGCAATTGATCTTCGGCGGCGACGGCGATGGCACGCTGTTCATCCTGACTCACCATACCCTTTACGCAGCGGGAGGCTTCAATGGGCATTAACAAATTCGGCCTGGGGCTGCTGTTGCTGTGCGCGCAGGCGGGGGCGCAGCAGACCGTTCAACTGTGGCCCCATGGCGCGCCGGGCTCGGAGCAGCGTCGCAACGAAGCCGAGACCGTGCAGAACACCTATATCAGCAACATCCACGATCCGTCGCTGACCGTGGTCGAGGCCGATCCGCGCCACGCCAACGGTGCCGCCGTGATCGTGGTGCCTGGCGGCGGCCATCGCATGCTGGTGTGGAATAACGAAGGACTGGTGGCGGCCAGGTCGCTGAACCGTTCCGGCGTCACCGCCTTCGTGTTGAAGTATCGGCTCGCGCGCGATCAGGGTTCGACCTACAGCATCGAGAACGATGCGGCTGCCGACCTGCGGCGCGCGGTGCGCTGGGTGAGGGCGCATGCGGCGGAGTACAGGATCGATCCGAACCGGCTCGGCATCATGGGTTTCTCGGCCGGTGGCGAACTGGTGTCGCTGGTGGCCGACAATCCGGTGCCCGCGCCGGCGGGCACTGCGGACGAGGTCGATAAACTGAGCGCTCGGCCGGACTTCCAGGTGCTGGTCTATCCCGGCCCGCTGGGCGTGCCGGCCAAGGCCGTGCAGAACGCGCCGCCGGCCTTCATCGTTGCGGGATCGTTGGACAAGTGCTGCGCGCCGCCGGCCATCGCCCTGTATCAGCAACTGGTGGCGGCGGGCGTGTCGGCCGAGCTGCACATGTATGCGGAGACCGACCACGCCTTCAACATGGGCCAGCGTTCGGAGCGCCTGTCCGACGTGCACTGGCCGGATCGCCTGGCCGACTGGCTGGCCGATGGCGGTTGGCTGATACCGCACGGCGGCCAGGCGCCGCAGGGCGTGCCGTCGCCGGCGCGATAGCTCGCCGTTCGAAGCGCTTGCGGACTTCGCCTACGTTGCGGCCCCGCGGCGCGGAATCAATACCTGCAACGCATACACTCCGCCCGCAACGATACCGGTCACGCGGCCATCCGGCAAACGCTGGCCTTCCCGCCAGACCTGAATTTCCTCGACGTCGGAGCGTTGTATGGACACCTTGAACGTCGCGCCGCGAAATTCACGCGTGACCTTGATGCCGTCCCATTCCCGCGGCAGCTGCGGACGCACCAGCAAGGCGTCGCCGTCGCCGCGCAGGCCGCACAGGCCTTCGATGAAGCAGCGGTAGGCCCACGACACGGTGCCGGTGTTGAACAACTGGCTGGAACGGCCTGCGGTACGCGGGTACTGGTGGTAGGCGCCGCGATAGTAATTCGGAATGAACACCGGCAGCTGGCCGCGCTGCAGGTAATCGGCTTCGCTCGGGCCGGGTATCATCTGGCGCAGCAGCTGGTAGGCGCGGTCGCTCTCGCCGATGGTGTACAGGCTGTAGATGTAGAACACGGCGGCGTGGTTGTACACCGCGCCGTTCTCCGCCGAACCGGGATGCTTCTGCGTGACGCGCCCCACGTCGTCGCGCATGGCGCTGTACGGCGGCGCGAACATGGCCACGCCGTACGGCGTAGCCAACTGCTGCTCCACCTGCGCCAGCATCGATGCGCGCTGCTCCCCGCTGGCCGTGCCGCCGAGGATAGCCCACGCCTGCGGATTGAGCCAGATGCGGCCCTCCGCATCCTGGCGGATGCCGAAGCGGACATCGTCGTCGGTGATGCCGCGCGCGTACCAGTCGCCGTCCCACAGGTGCTCGTTGGCGGCGAGGTTGACGGCCTTGGCGCCGGCGCGGAAACGGCTGGCGTCGCCGCGCTGCTCGCAAATCTCCGCCCACAAGTTCAGCGCGTAGGCGGTGGCCACGGTCAACCAGCCGGACACGCCGCGTCCCTTGTAGCCGACCATGTTCATCGGATCGCACCAGTCTCCCTGGGCGATGTAGCTCAGGCCGCGATGGTCGCGCGCCTGCAGCAGCCAGTCCATGGCGCTGCTCACGCGTTCGGCGACGGTGAGGGCGATGCCGTCCTCGTGGCCGGCCACGACCACGTCAAGAATGTCATAGTCGTTGGTTTCGTCGAGGTAGACCTTCAGCGCGACCGGCAGCCACACGCAATGGTCGGTGTGCGGCACCTGGTTGATGTATTTGAGCTCCGCCCCCTCGGCCAGCAGTATCCCGTCCGGCATGGCGCCGCTGGCTTCCTGCTGCGACAGCGCGTGAAGGAAGGCGTTGCGCATGACGCCGGGCTTGATGAAGCTCATGCCCATGTTGTCCTGCAGGTAGTTGCGGGTTTGCGGATCGGTACTCAGGCGATTGACGTCGCCGTGGTAGAACACCTGGCGCGGCAGCCAGTGGTTGACGAAGTTGTCCAGTTCCTTGTCCGGCGTTTCGATCCGCAGGCATCCGCGTCCGCCAGCGATGTAGCGGGCGTAGTCGGCGCGGGCGGTGGCGAAGGCGGCGGCGCCGAGATATTTTTCGCGCACGGCGCGGATCTCGGCGTCGTCGAATGCCGGGCCGAAGATGAAGCGGTAGTCGTGCGCCTCCGTGTCGGCCAACGCCAGGCGGTACTGCACCACGGCGGTCGGCGTTTCGTAGCGGGCGTCGCTGTTGCCCAGCTGTTCATCCTGCAGCGCGCTTGGATGGTGCAGGCCGCCTTCGCCCTCGAACGCCATCTGCCGGACTTCCCACGCCACCGGCGCTTCCTCGCACAGGAAGTAGGTCTTGTCCTTGAAGTCCTTCTGCTTGAAGTAGTCGGCCACCTTTTGATACGGCGTGACGCAGCTGGCCACCACGCCGCCCAGGTCCGCACGGTATTCGCCGGACTGGTTCATCCACGACATGTAGCCGATCGGGAAGTAGGGGTAGACGCTCAGCCTGCGCGGCCGGCCTGACAGGTTGGTCACGCGCAGCGACCACAGTTCCACCACGTCCTCCACCGGCAGGCTCAGATTGAGCTCGACCCGCACGCCCAGGTGCTCGATGGTCCACGACAGGTCGCTCTTGCCGACCGAGAAATTGTAGCGGTCCACCGGCGCGCGCACCGGCTCGTACGGCGCCGAGAACAGTTGGCCGGTTTCCTCGTCCTTGATGTAGAAGAAGCGGCCCGGATGATGGGCGTAGTAGTTCTGCTCCGGCTGCATGAAGGTCTTGGCCTCCAGGTTGGGCGCGTAGGCATACTTGGCCGGCTCCGGCTGCATGAACTGCGCGGTGGCGTAGCCGCGGCAGGTCACTTGTATCATCATCTTCTGGTTCCACAGGAAGCCGGCCGCGCGCGGCATCGCCGTCGGGCTGGTCAGTTCGTAGCGGTCGCCGTCGTGGGTAGGGCCTAACATTGAAACTCTCCGTTTAAGATTTGCGCGCATCCAGATCCGCCTGGATCTGAGCCAGCTTGGTGTTGTCGAGGTTATAGAAGAACATGACGGCCACCGCGCACACCGCGAACGCCGCCGGAATGAAGGACATCAACCACACGATGCCGGCCTGCGAGCCGGACGTCTGCGCCACGTTGGCCACGTAGCCCAGCCGGGTGAACAACCAGCCGATGACGGCCACCGCCACGGCGGTGCCCAGCTTTTGCGAGAAGGTGGCGGCGGCGAAGGTCATCGCGGTGGCGCGGCGGCCGGTGCGCCATTCGTTGTAGTCGGCGGTGTCGGCATACATGGAGAACGCCAGCGGCGATTTCGGCCCCAGCACCAGGCCCGTCGCGATCTGCAGCGCGAACATCAGCGTGACCTGGTCCTTCTGAACGAAGAAGAAGGCCAGCGACAGCAGGGCGGTGGTGCTCATCAAAATCATCATCAGCTTGCGCTTGTCGATGAAGCGCGTCAGGAACGGCGTCAGCGAGGCGCCGACAGCCGCCGAGATCATGTAGGCGGGGATGAAGCCCTGCATCAGCTCCGGCCGGCCGACCACGTACTTGAAGTAGTAGGCCGCGCTGGTGGTGCGCAGCGTGATGGTGATCATGATGATCAGCGCCAGGAAGAACAGCGCCACCCATGGCCGGTTGCGCGACAGGTCGCGGATGTCCTGCCAGACGTTGGACTGCTGCGTGGGCGCGGGCGCCACGCGTTCGCGCGTGTTGAGGAAGGTCGTCACAAACAGCGCGGACGCCAGCGCGCCCCACACCAGCATCGTCAGCTGCCAGCCCAGTTTGTCGTCGCCGTGGCCCAGCCAGCGTACCAGCGCCGGCGTGGCCGCCGTCACCAAGGTGCCGCCGGCAAAGGCGAAGATGAAGCGCAGCCCGTTGACGGTTGAGCGCTCCTGCGGATCGGCCGACAGCACACCGGACAAGGCGTTGTACGGAATGTTGATGCAGGTGTAGCAGACCATCATCAGCAGATAGGTGCCGTAGGCCCAGACGATCTTGCCGCCCTCGGACAGGTCGGGCGTGGTGTAGGTCAGGAAGGCGGCGCCGGCCAGCGGCAGCGGTAGCCATATCAGGTAGGGGCGGAACTTGCCGAAGCGGGTGTTGGTGCGGTCGGCTATAGCGCCAATCAGCGGGTCGGTGAAAGCGTTGACGATTTTAATCGTGAACACCATCGACGCGGCGGCGGCGGCCGAGATGCCGAAGACGTCGGTGTAGAAAATCAGCAGGAAGGTGGCGATATTGGTCCAATAGAAATTGAAGCCCATATCGGCAATGCCATAGCTGATCTTTTCGCGCCAGGTCAGTTGTTTGTTCACGGTCGTATCTGCCACCTGTGTGTGCCCATATTACCCAGCCGATGTTAGCGCTACCAAGATTGGCCACAGTGTAGACTTTTGGCGGGATTTGTAAACAAGATTTGATGTTGCGCCGCAGCAGCAGGCCAATGCAGACAGGCCCGCACTATGCCGGACCTGGCGTGACAGAGATCCGCTTCACGGTAATGACCACATCCTGGTACAGGCTCTTGTAGCTCTTGTCCTTGCCTTCGGCGCTCGTCGGCTCCGCCAGTGAAAAGTCCTTGCCGCCGAAGTACTGGTTCTGCGGGGAGATTTGAACCGGGAGTACTTTTGGCAGCGAGCGAACGATGCGTTGCCGCTTGCCGGCACATGAGGCCGACTGGCAGACCTGGACTTCGATGTAATCCACGACCGTATCCAGCGTCACCATATAGGTTCCGACCGATAAGCGCACAGGCTTCTTCGGTTGCAGGGAAACCGTCAGCCGTATCCGCGCGCCGTGCGGCGGCCTCTGCAAGTCGAAGACCCCGATCGCATTTGGCCTGGGAGTGAGGCCGATATTGGCTTCGTCGATGCGGAAGATGTTGAAGTAGCTCTTTTGCAGGGACAGCAGGCGCTGGGATTCCTCTTCCAGCTCCCTGGCGCTGGGCTCCGGCTTGGGTTCAAGCGTGGATGGCGCGGCTGCCGGCGTCGTCTGCACGGCGCCTGCAGGCTGTGCGGGCGTAGCCGGAGGGGCGGGCTCCATATGCGAGCAGGCAGCGAGGGCTGCAATCAGCAAGCTGGCGAGGGTGTCATATCTGCGTTTCATGCGGGGCCTTTCTGAAACGGATTTCCAGTGTTAGCGCGCGACCCGGAAACCGACGCGTGCATCGGCATTGGCGCGGTCGTCCCAGGTGCGGGCGGAGGGGCGCACGTCCGCTTCGGTCGAATCGTAAGCTCCTCCCTTCTGCACCTTCTTCCTGCAGGCGGCGTTCTCGTTCGCGTCGCGCTTCGTGGGCGCGTCGGCGTGGCTGCCATACCAGCAGTCGTCGACCCATTCATAGACGTTGCCCACCATATCGTACAAGCCTTGGTTGTCCTTGAAACTGCCGACAGGCGCGGGCCCGGCGATCGGGAGATGGCTGCCGCATTGCCCGCAGTGCGCGTGATCCTGTCCGATGGCATCGCCCCACGGATAGGCCGTCCCTGCGGCTCCGCGCGCGGCGTATTCCCACTCGGCCTCGGTAGGAAGGCGGTAGCGCACACCGGTCTTTGCGGAAAGCCATTTGACGAATTGTTGGGCGGCATCCCAGTTTACCTGCGTGACCGGCAGCTTGCCTGACGCGGTTGCGGGCGCTTTTTTGACGGTCGGGCAGGCGCCATCGGCAACACATAACTGCCATTGTTCGACCGTGACTTCGTGTGCGGCTATGCTGAACGCGGCGATTTTTTCGGTGACCGCACCGAACTCCTCGCTGGCGGCGCGGGTATCGCCGGGCATCGCGCCCATGCGGTAACTGCCGGCCGGGATGTCCACCATGACCGGACAGGCTGGCCTGCCATCGCCAGATTTAATCGGACATGCAGCCGGCGCAGGGACGACGGCCGCGGGCAAGGGGACGTGGGCGGGCCTGGCCGGCGGCAGCTCATTGACCGCAACTTGCGGCACCGGCCGCGGCTTGGACGATGGCCAGAGCAGCGCCGCCGCCATCAATGCCAGTACCGTGGCGGCAACCGAAATCTTCGCCAGGCGCCGCCAGTCCGGTGACCTTCTTTCCGCCGCAACGGGGGGGATGCCGGTGCCGTCTGGCGTCGCCGCCGCCGTTGGCTGCGCCATCAGGGGGATGGTAACTTCGGAATCGGTGACGTGTGCGCCAGGCCCTGGCTGCGTCGCGCGGCCGGAAACTTGCAGCGTTCTATTTACGGCGGCTTGCGTTGCATCGGCAATCGGCGGGCGGACCAATGGCGTCGTCACCGGGCCGTCCGGGGGCGGAGCTTCCAGTCCCAGCATGGCGCGGAACTGGCTGATGCTCTGCGGCCGGTGTTCGGGCTTCAGGTTCAGCGCCGCGTCGAGCGCTTCCAGAAACGGCGCGCTATAGCGGTCCTTGGCGCTCACCGCCAGCGGAACCAGCGAATCGGAGATGACGCGGGCCATGGCGGCCGGCGGCACGGAGTCGGTGATGATGTAATACGTCACCGCCGCCAAGGCATACAAATCGGTCCACGGGCCGTGGCTGATGTGGTTCATGTCGCCATACTGCTCTATGGGCGCGTAGCCGGGCTTGAGGATGACGGTCAGGGTTTGCGTCACGTCGCCGATGATGTGGCGCGCGGCGCCAAAATCGAGCAGCAAGGGCGTGCGGCCTTCGAGCATCAGGATATTGTCCGGGGCGATGTCGCGGTGATAGCAGCGCTTGTCGTGCAGCACCTGCAAGGCGTCCAGTATCTGGCCGAGAAATCGTTTCAGCCATGCCTCCTCGGCGAACGCGGCGCGCTCGCGTTTGAGCAGCTGCTTGAAAGTCGGCGCGTCGTAGAAAGGCATGGCCATGTAGGCGGTGCCATTGGCTTCCCAGAAGCGGTACACCTTGACCAGCGATGGATGATCGAATTTGGCGAGCAGCTGCGCCTCTTTGACAAAGCTTTGCAGGCCGATCCTGAATGCCTCGGCGTAGTGCTCGGACAGGAGAGTCACGTGGGTGTCGTGTTGGCGGCCGGCAAAGGATACCGGCATGTATTCCTTCAGTGCGACCTCGCGCCCCAGCGAGTGGTCGTAGGCCCGGTAGACGATGCCAAAGCCGCCTTGGCCAACCACACTTCTGATTTCGAATTCCGCCAGCAGTGTGCCCGCAGCGAGTGCGTGCGGTGAAGCGCGGCCGGGCCTTAGCACGGTCTGGTCGTTGTCGCTGAAGGACGGGGCGCTCATGTGTGTTCTGGCTGGGAAAGTAAACTTAACAGGTATCGCCTGCTGTCGATTGACTCATGCTCTGTATGCCGAAGTATAACGATTCGTGGCGCATCTCGTGCGGGAAAATATTCAAGCGGTGCGTGGCAGGAACGTAGTATCTATAAGGGCGTATTGAAAGTCACCAAGATTTTTTCCGGAGGAAATTTCAACCCCGCGCACGGTTACAATGCGAGAGATTTGACTGATATTCTGGAGATAAAATTGTGGAAGACGTCATGCCTGTTGCGCGCAGAACTACGCATCGTGACAGCACCGAATCATCGGGGTCGTATCGATTGAACGTGGAGGGTTGCTGCGTGCTTGATATGAATGAGTTGCTGGCTGAAGTGCCGGAACGTCCTCCGTGCGGACCATACCTTGAATACGATCCCCTATACCAGGAACTCGAGCGCATTGCAGCGGGCAAGGCAGAACAAAGGCTAGGCGACCAGGTGGTGCCTGCCGAAGCGCCCGATTGGCCGGAACTCAAACACAAGTCACTGAGCCTCTTTTCGCGCACGAAGGACCTGCGCGTCGCAGCATTGCTGACGCGCGCCCTGGTCCGCACCGAAGGCATTGTCGGCCTGAACGCGGGGCTGTCCCTGGTGCGCGCCATGCTTGAACGCTATTGGAATGAAGTGCATCCGCGGCTTGAAATCGAAGGCGAGCACGATCCCGCCGTGCGCATGAACACACTCGCGGCGCTGGGCGACAGCGGGGCGCTGCTGGCGGATGTGCGCAATGCCCTGATCGTACCGGCTGGCCCGATGGGGCGGGTCAGCGTGCGCGACCTGATGATCGGCATGGGGAAGTACAAGGCGGTGAGCGGCGAAACGACGCCGTCGTTGGCACAGATATCGGCGGCGATCGCCATCTCGGCATCGAAAGAAGGCGGCGTGTTCGATGCCGCCCGATCCGGCATCGAGTGCATCGATGCCATCCGCTCGCTGCTGCTGGATAAGGTTGGACAGGGCCTTGCCGTGGACCTGGCCGGCTTGCGGGAGATGCTGAAATCCGTGCTCCAGGCTCACGACGAGGCCATGGGAGGCGGCGCGCCGGCCGCCGGCGAGCCCACGGCGGAAGCGGCCGCCGTGGCGGGCGAAATCCGCGATCGCGAGGATGCCATCCGGCAGCTGGAAAAGATCTGCGTATTCTTTGAAAGAACGGAACCGGGAAACCCGGCGCCGCTGCTGATACGCCGCGCACAGCGGCTCATGAACAAGAGCTTTGTAGAAATCATCCAGGACCTCGCTCCAGACAGCCTGGGCCGGATACAGGATATAGCAGGCGTCAAGCACAGCTAGCCGGGAGAGAAGCGGCTATCGGACTGACAGAAAATCGGCGGAGTGCTTCGCGGGCACCCGGTGTGTAGGCTTTCTTTGTGGGAGTAGGTCATGGCAAAAGACAGCAGTCAGAAATTCATCGCCCGTAACCGCGCGCCGCGCGTGCAGATCGAGTACGACGTGGAACTGTATGGTGCCGAGAAGAAGATACAGTTGCCGTTCGTAATGGGCGTGCTTGCAGACTTGTCCGGCAAGCCGGTGGAGCCGCTGGCACCGGTGGATGAACGCAAGTTCCTCGACATCGACGCGGACAACTTCAACAGCCGGATGAAGGCCATCAAGCCGCGCGTGGCCTTCCAGGTGCCCAACACCCTGACCGGGGAAGGCAACATCAGCGTCGATATCAGCTTCGACAAAATGGACGACTTTTCGCCGGGCGCGGTGGCGCGCAACACGGATGCGCTCAACAAGCTGCTGCAGGCGCGCCAGCAACTGTCCAACCTGATGACCTATATGGACGGGAAGTCCGGCGCCGAGGAACTGATCGCGAAGGTGTTGAGCGATCCGGCCTTGCTCAAGTCGCTGGCCGCCAGTGCCAAGCCAGACGAGGACAGGGCAAGCTGAACACGCCATCAATCACGCCATCATTTACCGGAGCTGAGGAAATGTCTGAAACCGAACTGTTGGCCGACAAGGCCGAAAGCGTCGCCCTGGCCCAGAGCGAATTCGCATCCCTGCTGCAAAAGGAATTCAAGCCGAAAAGCGACGAGGCCAAGTCGGCCGTTGAACAAGCTGTCCACACGCTGGCGGAGCAGGCCCTCGCGCAAACGACGCTGATCGGCAATGATGTGCTGAAGTCGATCGAGGCCATCATCGCTGCGCTGGACGACAAGCTCACCGAGCAGATCAACCTGGTGATGCATCATCCGGACTTCCAGAAACTGGAGGGCACCTGGCGCGGCCTGCACTACCTCATCAACAACACGGAAACGGATGAGATGCTGAAGATCCGCATCATGAACATTTCCAAGCAGGAGTTCGGCAAGACGCTCAAGCGCTTCAAGGGGACCAAGTGGGACCAGAGCCCCTTGTTCAAGAAGGTCTACGAAGAGGAGTATGGCGTGTTCGGCGGCGAACCCTTCGGCTGCCTGGTCGCCGACTTCGCCTTCGACCACAGCCCGCCGGACGTGGAGCTGCTGGGAGAGATGGCCAAGGTGTCGGCGGCCGCGCATGCACCGTTCATCGCTGGCGCCTCGCCGGCGGTCATGCAGATGGACTCGTGGCAGGAACTGGCCAATCCGCGCGACCTCACCAAAATCTTCACGACGCCGGAGTATGCGGCCTGGCGGTCGCTGCGCGAATCGGAGGATGCCCGTTATATCGGACTGGCCATGCCGCGCTTCCTGGCACGCCTGCCGTACGGCGCCAAGACCGACCCGGTCGAAGAGTTCGATTTTGAGGAGGATACCGGCGCGGCGGACCACAGCAAATACACCTGGACCAACGCGGCGTATGCCATGGCGGTCAATATCAACCGCTCCTTCAAGCAGTATGGCTGGTGCTCCCGCATCCGCGGCATTGAATCGGGCGGCTCGGTGGAGGGCTTGCCGGCCCATACCTTCCCGACCGACGACGGCGGCGTCGATATGAAGTGCCCCACCGAGATCGCGATCAGCGACCGGCGCGAGGCGGAACTGGCTAAGAATGGCTTCATGCCCCTGGTCCACCGCAAGAATTCGGACTTTGCCGCGTTTATCGGCGCCCAGTCGCTGCAAAAGCCCTTCGAGTATGACGACCCGGACGCGACGGCCAACGCCAACCTCGCGGCGCGCTTGCCCTATCTGTTTGCCTGCTGCCGCTTCGCGCATTACCTCAAGTGCATCGTGCGCGACAAGATCGGCACCTTCAAGGAGCGCGAGGAAATGCAGCGCTGGCTGCAGGACTGGATCATGAATTACGTCGACGGTGATCCGGCGCATTCGTCGGAAACCACCAAGGCCCGCAAGCCGCTGGCTGCCGCCGAAGTGGTGGTGGAAGAAGTCGAAGGCAACCCGGGCTATTACACGTCCAAGTTCTCCCTGCGCCCGCATTTCCAGCTGGAAGGTTTGACGGTGTCGCTCAGCCTGGTTTCCAAATTGCCCTCGGCAAAGGCGGCATGAAGCCAGGCATGGAACAGTAACTTAGCTCATTTATTCAAGGAGGAAGGTCATGGCTGTCGACATGTTTTTAAAGCTGGACGATATCAAGGGCGAGTCCCGCGATGACAAGCACAAGGATGAAATCGATGTGTTGGCGTGGAGTTGGGGCCTGAGCCAGTCGGGCACCATGCACTCGGGCGGCGGCGGCGGTGCGGGCAAGGTCAATGTGCAGGACTTGAATCTGACCAAGTACCTGGACAAGGCCTCGCCCAACCTGATCATGGCCGCGTGCAACGGCAAGCACCACAAGGAAGCGCTGCTGACCATCCGCAAGGCCGGTGAGAAGCCACTGGAATACATCAAGATCACCATGAAGGATGTGCTGATCTCGTCCATCGATACCGGCGGCAGCGGCGGCGAGGATCGCCTGACCGAGACCATCAGGCTGAATTTCGCCGAATTCAAGGTGGAATACACGCCGCAGAAAGCGGACGGTTCGGGCGAGGCCGCGGTGGAAGCCGCCTGGCATATTGCGAAAAACGTCAAGGCCTAGCCGCCGGCGGGAGAGCAGATGGCGCAAGGCGATATGTTCCTGAGGATAGATGGCGCCAGGCAGGGCGCCATCAGGGGCGAGGCGCGGGACGCATCGCACCAGGACGAAATTGACGTGCTGGCGTGGTCCTGGGGAATGGAGGGCAACTACCTGCACGGCCAGCCGACCGGCAAGACGGCGGTGCGGGAGCTGAAGGTGGCCAAGCGGGTGGACCGCGCCAGCACCGCCCTCATGGCTGCGCTGCGCGGCAACGAGGTGCTCAAGGAAGCCGTGCTCACCGTCCGCAAGGCCGGCGGCGCCGATCCGGTGGAGTATTTCAAGATATCCATGGCAAAAGCCCGTATCTCGGCCATCCAGGTGCAGTCCAGTCCTCCCGGCGAGTTCGCGGAACTGACGGAGGAGTTGAGCATCGCGTTCAGCAAACTGGTGGTCGAATACAAGCAGCAAGGCGCAGACGGCGCCTATCGCGGCGCCACATCGTTCGAGATGGACATTTACGAGGAGCCTGCATGAGCGGACTGCGGGATGCCGAACATGGCGGGATGGGATAGCACATGGCCGAGCTTACGCCGCAGGAGCGGCTGCAACCTGCGTTGCTGGACCGCCTGGTGGACGAGGCGCCGGACGAACAGCGGGAATCGCAAGCGGAGCGGCTGCTGGGCAAGGAACGTCTGCGCGCCGCGGTCCTGCGCGATCTCGCATGGCTGTTCAATTGCAGCCGGCCGGGCGCCGGTGCGGGGCTGGCGGACTACGAGCAGGTGCAACGCTCGGTGCTCAATTTTGGCTTGCCCGCGATGTCGGGAGCAACGGCATCGACCTTGGACCTGACGGAGATCGAACGCAGCATCATGCACGCGATACTCGCTTTCGAGCCGCGCATTGTGCCCGCCACGCTGCAGGTGCGGGCGCTGGCGCAGGATTCGATGCTGGATCAGCACAATATCGTGCGCATCGAAATCCGCGGCGACCTGTGGGCGCAGCCGGTGCCCCTTGAGTTATGCCTGCGCACGGAGGTCGACCTGGAAACAGGCGTGGTGGAGCTGCTGGACCTTGGCAAGGGTGGCTGAGATGGATCCCCGCATGCTACGTTATTACAACCAGGAGTTGCAGCATCTGCGCGAAATGGGCGCCGAGTTTTCACGCCAGTTTCCCAAGATCGCCGCCAGGCTGGGCATGGACGGGATCGAGGTCAGCGATCCCTATGTCGAGCGCCTGCTGGAGGGCGTTGGTTTCATGGCGGCGCGGGTGCAGCTCAAGCTGGATGCCGAATTTCCGCGCTTTACGCAGCGGTTGCAGGAGATCGTCTATCCAAACTTCCTGGCGCCCATGCCGTCCATGCTCATGGCGCTGTTCCGGCCGCAGCCGGACGACACCAACCTGGCGCAGGGCTTGACGATTGCCCGCGGCAGCATCCTGCGCAGCGCGCCGGGCAAGGGGGACAGCGTCGCCTGCGAGTTCCGCACGGCGCAGGATGTGCGCCTCTGGCCATTGGAGATAGCGTCGGCTGAATACTTTTCCTTTGCGCCGGAGCTGCCTCTGGCGTCATTGTCCATCGCCAAGCGCATCAAGGGAGGCGTGCGGCTGCGGCTCAAGACCAGCGCCGGCCTGCAGTTCCAGCAACTGCGGCTTGAAGATTTGCAGCTCTTTTTGTCCGGCAGCGACGAGGTCGCCTATAAATTGCATGAGCTGTGCCTCGGCGCCTGCGCCGGCATGCTGGTGGCGCCGGCAGCGCGCCCGTGGCCGTGGCACGAATTCCTCTCGCCGGCGCATGTCAGGCCGCTGGGCTATCGGGATGAGCAGGCGCTGCTGCCGACGACCTTGCGCTCGTTCCAGGGCTACCGCTTGCTGCAGGAGTACTTCGCGTTCCCGCAGCGTCTACTGTTCGTCGACTTGCACGGTCTCGGGCCGGCGGTGCGCCGCCACGCCGGCGGCGAGCTGGAGGTGGTGCTGCTGTTCGAGCGCGGCGATCCCTCGCTCGAGAGCGTGGTGGACGCGTCCAATTTCTCGTTGTTCTGCACGCCCGCGATCAATCTCTTTCCCAAGCGCGCAGACCGGGTTCACTTGAGCGACAGCCGCCATGACTATCACGTGGTGGCCGACCGCACACGGCCGATGGATTACGAAGTCTACCAGGTGGACAGTGTGACCGGCCATGGCGTCGGTGGCGACAGCGAACGGCGGTTCTTGCCTTTTTACGCGGCCTATCACGAGGCCGGGCAGCAGCACGCGGCCTATTTCACCACCCAGCGCGAACCCCGCGTCCTGTCGACGGCGCAGAAGACCAACGGTTTCCGTTCCAGCTATGTCGGCAGCGAGGTGTTCGTTTCGCTGGTCGACCCTGACGAGGCGCCGTTCCGGCACGACTTGCGCCAGCTTTCCATCACCACCCTGTGTACCAACCGCGACCTTCCCCTGCATATGCCCTTGGGCGCGGGGGCGTCGGACTTCGCCCTGGACTTTGCGGCGCCGGTCGCGGCGATCCGGTGCGTGAAAGGTCCGTCCAAGCCGTATTCCCCGGTGTGGGAAGGGGCAACGGCGTGGCGCTTCATCAGCCATTTGTCGCTGAACTACCTGTCCCTGCTGAATACCGACGAAGGCGAGGGCGCGCAGGCATTGCGCCAGATGCTGGCCCTGTACGCGGCCAGCACGGGCGGCAAACTGCAAAGGCAGATCGATGCGCTGCATGCCGTGCACGCGTCGCCCGTCGTGCGCCGGCTGCGCGGCGGCGGCCCGATCACCTTCGGGCGCGGTCTGCGGATCGAACTGGACGTCGACGAGATGGGCTTCCAGGGCGGCAGCGCTTTCCTGTTTGGCAGCGTGATGGAGGAATTTTTCGCCCGTTACGTATCCATCAACTCATTCACCGAGACCGTGCTGCGCTCCGCTGGACGCGGTGAAGTCATGCGTTGGGAGCCCAAATGCGGGACCGGCTTGATCATCTGACGTATTTTCAGGCACTGGAAATGGCGCCGTATCGGCACGACTTCTTCCAGGCCTTGCGCCGCATCGAATGCCTGCACCCGCAGCTGCCGCGCATAGGCCAGGCCCTGCGGCCGGCCGACGAGGCGGTGCGCCTGGCGCAGGAGGCGGCAATGGACTTTGCGCCGGCCACGCTGTCCGCGTTCGGTGTGCCGCGAGGTGCGGCGGCGCCGCGGCTGGAGGTCCGGTTTTTCGGCCTGCTGGGTCCGAACGGGCCCTTGCCCCTGCATCTGACCGAGTTCGCGCGCAACCGCACGCAGCACGCGGACGATCTGGCACTGACGCGCTTTCTCGACCTGTTCCACCATCGCTTCCTGGCGCTGTTCTACCGCGCCTGGGCGCAGGCCCAGCCAACCGTCAGCCTGGACCGGCCGCATGAGGACCGCTTTTCGATCTACGTTGGTGCCTTGTGCGGCCTGGGCGACGCCAGCCTGCGCGAGCGCGACGCCGTGCCGGATTGCGCCAAGCTGTTCTATGCGGGACTGCTGGCGCGCCAGGTGCGCAACAGCGATGGCCTGGTGGCCTTGCTGAGCGGGTATTTCCGCCTTCGGGTCACGCTGGAACCCTACGTCGGCCACTGGCTGAAGCTGGCGGTGGAGGAGCGCACCACGCTGGCGTCCAACGGCGCCAGGCCGCAAGCGGGATTGGGGCAGGGCGCGGTACTGGGGCGGCGGGTATGGGACCGGCAGCACAAGTTCCGCCTGTGCCTGGGTCCGCTCGACCTGCGCCAGCTGGAAGACTTCCTGCCCGGCGGTCGGGCGCTGAGAGTACTGGTGGCCTGGGTGCGCCAATACTGCTGTTTCGAGCTGGAGTGGGATGTCCGCCTGTTGCTCAAGCGGGAGGAAGTTCCTCCGGCGCGCCTGGGTAAATTTCAACGGCTGGGCTGGAGCACGTGGCTGGGCACCCGGGCGCGCAAGGAAGACGCGCGGGACCTGGTCCTGGATGCGGAACGGCTCACCGCCGGCTTGCCGGCAAAAGGAAAACATCATGGGTGAAATCAGCCGCGTTGCCCTGTTTGGCAAACTGAACAGCCTGACCTACAAGGCCATCGAAGGGGCCACGGTGCTGTGCAAGCTGCGCGGCAATCCCTACGTGGAACTGGAACACTGGATGCAGCAACTCCTGCAGGAACAGGATTCGGACCTGCATCGCATCGTGCGCCATTTCGGACTGGACGCCTCGCTGCTGGCGGCCGACCTGACAAGCGCGCTGGATCGCCTGCCGCGCGGTTCCACCTCGATTTCGGACCTGTCCGTGCATATCGAACACGCCGTCGAACGGGCCTGGGTCTATGCCACGCTGATGTTCGGCGCAACGCAGGTACGCAGCGGACACCTGGTGGTCGGCATGCTGAAGACGCCTTCGCTGCGCAATGTCCTGACGCATATCTCTAAACAGTTTGAGCGCATCAAGCTCGATAGCCTGACCGAGGAATTTTCCGCCATCGTTTCCGCTTCGCCGGAACAGCGCTTGCCGGCCACGGATGGCGGCGGCCAGGCCGCCGCGCCCGGCGAGGCCAGCGGCGCAATGGCGCCGGCGCAGTTAGGCAAGCAGGAGGCGCTCAAGCGCTACGCCGTGGATTTGACCGAGCGGGCCCGCAAGGGCGAAATCGATCCTGTGACCGGACGCGATGAGGAAGTGCGCCAGATTATCGACATCCTGATGCGCCGCCGCCAGAACAATCCCATCCTGACCGGCGAGGCCGGTGTGGGCAAGACCGCCGCGGTCGAAGGCTTTGCGGCGCGCATCGCCAGCGGCGACGTGCCGCCGCCCTTGAAAGACGTTGCCTTGTTCATGCTGGACATCGGCCTGCTGCAGGCCGGCGCCAGCATGAAGGGCGAGTTCGAAAACCGCCTGCGGCAGGTGATCGATGAAGTGCAGGCCTCGCCCAAGCCGATCATCCTGTTCATCGACGAAGCGCATACCCTGATCGGCGCTGGCGGCGCGGCCGGTACGGGCGACGCGGCCAACCTGCTGAAGCCCGCGCTGGCGCGCGGCACCTTGCGCACCATAGGCGCGACCACCTGGGCGGAGTACAAGAAATATATCGAGAAGGACCCCGCGCTGACACGGCGCTTTCAGGTGATCCAGATCGAAGAACCGGACGAGGAAAAGGCCATCCGCATGATGCGCGGGCTGGCGGGCGCGCTCGAAAGCCATCACCGGGTACAGGTGCTGGACGAGGCCATCGATGCCGCCGTGCGGCTGTCGCACCGCTACATCCCGGCGCGCCAGCTGCCCGATAAGGCCGTCAGCCTGCTCGATACCAGCTGCGCGCGCGTGGCGATCAGCCAGCACGGCACGCCAGCCGGCGTGGAAGACTGCCGGCGGCGTATCGAGGCGCTCGAAACTGAGCTGGAAATCATCGGCCGCGAGGAGGCGATCGGCCTCGACGCCGGAGCGCGGCGGGCGGCGGCGGAGCAAATGGCCAGTGCCGAGCGCAGCCGCCTCGATGGCCTGGAGACGCGCTGGGCCGGTGAAAAAGACCTGGTTGAGCAAATCCTGTCCTTGCGCGCGCAATTGCGCGCAGAAGGCGTTGCGGTCGACGGGGAAGCGCAAGCGGCGGGCGGTGCGGCGCGCGCTGCGGCGCTGGACAGGCTGCAGGGGCTGCAGCGGAAACTGGCCGAGCTGCAGGGCGAAACGCCGCTGGTCATGCCGTCGGTCGATGCCCAGGCGGTGGCATCTGTGGTTGCGGACTGGACCGGCATCCCGGTCGGCCGGATGGTGAAGAACGAAGTGGAATCCGTACTCTCGCTGGCGCGGACCTTGAACCAGCGGGTTGTCGGGCAGCGCGCCGGCCTGGAGACCATTGCCCGCAGAGTTCAGACGTCGCGCGCAAAGCTCGACAATCCGAACCGGCCCATCGGCGTGTTCCTGCTGTGCGGCCCGTCCGGGGTGGGCAAGACGGAAACCGGCCTGGCCCTGGCCGAAGCGCTGTATGGCGGCGAACAGAACATCATCACCATCAATATGAGCGAATTCCAGGAGGCTCATTCGGTATCGAGCCTGAAGGGCTCGCCGCCGGGCTATGTCGGCTACGGCGAGGGCGGGCTGTTGACCGAGGCGGTGCGCCGCAAACCGTACAGCGTGGTGCTGCTGGACGAAGTGGAGAAGGCCCATCCGGATGTGCACGAGATATTCTTCCAGGTCTTCGACAAAGGCTGGATGGAGGATGCGGAAGGGCGCCACATCGATTTCAAGAACACGCTGATCCTGCTCACCTCCAACGTCGGCTCCGAGCTGCTGATGCGGATGTATCGGGACCCGCGACTGGTGCCGGACCCGAACGGGATCGCCCAAGCGCTGCGTGCACCGCTGCTGACGGTTTTTCCGGCCGCGCTGCTGGGACGTCTGGTGGTCGTGCCCTATGCGCCGCTGTCCGACGAAATGCTGGGCAATATCATCCGCCTGCAGCTGGACCGCATCGGCAAACGGATCGCCGAACAGCACAGGATTCCCTTCGCCTACGACGAGGCTGTGCCCAAGCTCATTGCGGAGCGCTGCAATGAACTGGAAAGCGGCGCGCGGGTGGTCGACGCGATCCTGACCAATACCATGCTGCCGAACATCAGCTCGGAGCTGCTGTTGCGCAGCATGGGGGAACGGCCGCTGGCCGGCATCGCGGTCGGCGTGCGCGATGGCGAGTTTGAATACAGATACGATTAAAACCGGTGTAGCCACGCAAGGAGTGCCGTATGCGCAGGGCGATGGAGATCGTGACGCCGTTGGGGCAGGATGTACTGCTCTTCCACCGCATGACCGCGTGGGAGGAATTGTCGCGCCTGAGCGAGTTTGAACTGGATCTCTTGAGCGAGCAGGGCGACATCAACCTTGACCAGATCCTGGGTAAGAACGTGACGGTGAAGGTGGAGATGCAGGGCGAAGGCGTACGCCACTTCAACGGCTACGTCACGCGCTTCGCGCAGGGCGGGATGTCCGGCCGCTACCACATGTACCGGGCAATCGTGCGTCCCTGGCTGTGGTTCCTGACGCGGACAGCGGATTGCCGCATTTTCCAGGCGATGACGGTCCCTGAAATTATCAAGCAGGTGTTCCACGACCATACGGTGGCCGACGTGAAGAACAACCTGAGCGACACCTACCATCAGTGGAACTATTGCGTGCAATACCGCGAGACCGATTTCAACTTCGTCAGCCGCCTGATGGAGCAGGAGGGAATCTACTATTACTTCCAGCATGACGAAGGCCGCCATACGATGGTACTGGTCGACGCCTACAGCGCCCACCAGGGTGCCCCCGGCTGCGATGCGCTGCCGTTCATCGATTCCGCTCGTGTGGTGCGCCCCGAGCAGGAATATGTCAGGCAATGGAAATATGCCCGCGAAATCCATCCCGGTAATTGCCAGCTGACGGATTTCGACTTTGAACGGCCGGCGGTGGACCTGGCCGTCAAAACCAAGGTCAAGCGCCAGCATGTGCTGGCCGATTACGAGGTCTACGATTATCCGGGCAGCTATACGCAGACGGCCGATGGCAGTCGCTATGTGCAGGCCCGGATGGACGAGCTGCAGACGCGCTTCGAACTGGCGCGCGGCGAAACCAACGCGCGCGGCCTGGCCGTCGGCCACCTGTTCAAGCTGACCGGGCAACCGCGCGCGGACCAGAACCGCGAATATCTGGTCATGGCGGCCAAGCACACGCTTGAATACAATGCCTATGAGACGCAGGAATCGGCCAGCGCCGGCGCCAGCTACGGCTGCAGTTTCACGGCCCTGGGCAGTCGCCAGCAATTCCGCCCCAGGCGCAGCACGCCCAAGCCCTTCGTGCAGGGGCCCCAGACCGCCATCGTGGTCGGTCCCGCCGGCGACGAGATCTACACCGACAAATACGGCCGCGTGAAAGTGCAGTTCCACTGGGACCGCTACGGCAAGAAGAATGAAAACAGTTCGTGCTGGATACGGCCCTCGCATCCGTGGGCCGGCCGGAACTGGGGCATGGTCTCGATCCCGCGCATCGGGCAGGAAGTGATCGTCGACTTCCTGGAGGGCGATCCCGACCGCCCCATCATCACGGGCAGGGTCTACAACGCCGAACAGATGCCGCCCTATGCCTTGCCGGCCAATATGACGCAGACCGGCATCCTGAGCCGCTCGTCCAAGTCCGGTACCGGCGCCAACGCGAACGAATTCCGCTTCGAAGACAAGAAGGGGGCGGAGCAAGTCTACCTGCACGCCGAGAAGAACCAGGATCTCGAGGTCGAAAACGACGAAACGCATTGGGTGGGGCATAACCGCGGCAAGACCGTCGACAACGACGAGACGACGCATATCAAGCATGACCGAACCGAAACAGTCGATCACAACGAGACGATTGCAATCGGCGTGGACCGGACGGAGACGGTGGGCAGCAATGAAAAGATCACGATCGGTTCGAACCGGACTGAAAGCGTAGGCTCGAACGAAGCGATCACGATAGGCGCCAACCGCACCGAGAGCGTGGGCAATAACGAGACCATCACCATCGGTTCGAACCGCACGATCACCGTCGGGGCCTGCGAGACGGCGACCGTGGTGGCCCAGCGTACGCATACGGTGGGCATCAATGAGACGATCACCGTGGGCGCAGCCCAGGAAGTGACGATCGGGGCGATGCAGATGATCACCGTCGGCGCCAACCAGATGGTCAATGTCGGCGTCAACCAGTCGGTCGGCGTGGGCGCCAACCAGAACGTGGACGTCGGCGCCAACATGTCGGAGAGCATAGGCGGCGCGCAGTCCAGCAACGTCACGAAAGGCCGCAGCACGTCGGTTGGCGACGACGACGCGCTCAACGTGGGCAAGCACCTGGTGATCGAAGCCGGCGATTCGGTGACCATCAAGACAGGCAGTGCCAGCATCACGATGAAAAAGGACGGGACCATCGTCATTGAAGGCAAGGACGTCACGGTGAAGGGCACGGGCAAGATACACGCCAAAGCGCATGGCGATATCGTGATGAAGGGTTCGAAGATTCTGCAGAACTGACAGCGTGGGCGTCGAATGGAGGTGTATATGAGTGGCAGGGATCTGATTGCCGGGGAGGCTGCCGCAGCGGCTTTCCCGGGCGCGGGAGTGGTGATTGGTGAGCTGATCGGGATGAAGGACGAGGGGCGCGTACCCCTGGTCCTGTACTCCGGGCAGCATGGAACGGCGGGTGTCGCGGCGCGCACCACGGTCGATCTGCATGGTCCGCACATTGGCGCCAAGGTGGTGTTGATGTTCGAGGGCGGGGATATGGGCAAGCCTATCGTCATGGGTGTGCTGCGCAGCGGCGACGGTTCGCCGCTGACGGAGGCGCCCGGCCTGGTGGAGGCGGATGTGGACGGCGAGCGCCTCATTGTCAGCGCCAGGGAGCAGCTAGTCCTACGCTGCGGCAAGGCGAGCATCACACTCACCAAGGCCGGCAAGGTGCTCATCCAGGGCAGCTATTTGCTGAGCAGATCAAGCGGCGTCAATCGGATCAAGGGCGGCGCGGTACAGCTCAACTGAAGAGAGGTGTTATGGAACTAGTCAACGCCACGCGCATGGTCGCTGGCTACACCATGGGCATGGAACCCTCGGGGCGCGAGTTGCTGGTCGTTGTCGTGAAGGGAACCTTCCAGATTCCCAAGGCGGGGGAGCTGGTGCGTTTGCACGAGCAGCAGCTGCCCCTGACAACCGCCGACACCTTCACCGGCGAGCCGGGATCGTCGGCCCCTTATTCCGAAGTCGACTTCGCGCCGCGCAAGCCGCGCTGCGACGTGCTGTTGCAGGGGAGCGCCCACGCCCCGCAAGGCCGGCCCACGACCCGCGTTCCGGTCGGCATGCGCATAGGGCAGTGGTCGAAGTCGTTCGCCGTTGTCGGCGACCGGCATTGGCAATCACGGCTGGGCGCGCTGAAGGCAAGCGAGCCGCTGCCGTTCACCCGCAAGAACATCAGCTACGACGTCGCCTTCGGCGGCTGCGATGTCCGCAGCGAGGACCCTTCGGAGCACGCGGCGTTTGCGCAAAACCCGGTTGGCCGGGGCTACCACCGGCACCTGCGCGGCGAGTGGATCAAAGGCGCGCCGCTGCCGAACACGGAGGAGCTCGACGGTCAGGTCGTCTCTCCACAAGGACGCTACGCGCCCATGGCATATGGCCCGGTTGGCCGCGGCTGGTCGCCGCGCGCAAGCTACGCGGGTACCTATGACCAGCAATGGCTGGACGACTACTTTCCCTTTTTGCCACCCGACTTCGACGACCAGTACTACCAGGCCGCGCCGCGCGACCAGCAATTGGCGGCCGCGCCCGGCGGGCAGGAGGTGTCGCTGGTCAACCTGACGCCCGACGGCCTGCGGACTTTCCTGTTGCCCGACTTTGAAGCGCCGATACACATCTTTGTGAAGGGCGGCGGAAAGGAGGAGCTGACGGCGCCGCTCGATACCCTGTTCTTCGAGCCGGAGCTGGAACGGTTCACCATGACATGGCGGATAACCCGCCCCTTGAAGAAGAATATGTTCGAGCTATCCCAGGTCATGGTCGGCCGCAAAGGCCGCGAATGGTGGCAGCAGCGTGAGGTTGTCTTTCCTATCCGCGTAGTTACCGTGCCGGCCGACGCCGCGATGGAGGGCTGAACCGTGACGGGACGGGAGATAGCGATCAAATCAACGGGCCTGGTCAGCAGTGTTGGCCTGTCCGCGCCGGCAAGTTGCGCGGCCATCAGGGCCAAGGTCAGTAATCCGACCGAGACGCGCTTCATTTCGGCGGACGGAAGCTGGATCATGGCCCACCAGGTGGCATTCGATCGGCCATGGCGCGGCATGCGCAAGCTTATCCAAATGGCGGCAATGGCGATCGCGGAATGCCTGCAGGACGTGGAGCGCGCGGACTGGGAGCGCATTCCGCTGCTGATGTGCGTGGCGGAAGCCGAACGGCCAGGGCGCCTAGATGGCCTGGAGGACCAGCTCCTTGCCGGCATCGAGCGGGAACTGGGGGCGCGCTTTGCGCCGGCATCGGCTGTCTTCGCGGCTGGCCGCGTGGGGGCGGCGCTGGCGTTGGCGCAGGCGAGGAGCTTGATCCTTGCGCAGGGCGCTAGCAGGGTCGTGCTCGCCGGCGTGGACAGTCTCCTGGTCTGGCCTAGCCTGAGCGCCTATCTGAAAGAGGATCGCTTACTCACCGAGAGCAACTCGAACGGCTTCATGCCCGGCGAGGCCGGTGCCGCCGTGCTGCTTGGCGGCTACGAAGGAGGGGCGGAGCTGTGCTGCATCGGCCTTGGCATGGGCAGGGAAACTGCGCATATCGCGTCCGAAGAGCCGTTGCGGGCCGCCGGATTAACTGCTGCGGTTGAAGCGGCTCTGCTGGAGGCCGGCTGCGAAATCTATGACCTGGACTTCCGCATCGTGGACCTGTCGGGAGAACAATACTATTTCAAGGAAGCCGCACTGGCGCTGGCCCGCATCATGCGGAGGCGGAAAGAATCCTTCGGTATCTGGCATCCCGCCGAAAGCATCGGCGAGACCGGCGCGGCGATCGGCCTCGCGGCCATGGCCATGGCGCACGCGGCCTGCCGTAAGGCTTATGGCAACGGCCCGAACATCCTGCTCCACCTGGGCAATGACGCGGGTGAACGGGCCGCGATTGTCCTTCGATATGGAGATCGGCATGGGTAACCAGGTGTATGCGAACGGCCGGGAGATCTCGTGCAAGGCAGCGGACGGCAAGACCATCTGTGCGTTTCCCGACGTTTGTTTTACGCCGCCGCAGACGCCGGCCACGCCGCCCGGCGTTCCCATACCGTATCCGAACACGGGACTGGCTTCCGACTGCACGGATGGCTCCAGGTCCGTGAAGGTCTCCGGACAGGAGGTCATGTTAAAGAACAGGTCCTATTTCAAGACCAGCACCGGAGACGAAGCGGGCTCGGCGCCGAAAAAAGGTGTGATTACAGGCACCAACAAGGGGAAGGCCTATTTTGTCGCCTGGTCCATGGATGTGAAAGTCGAGGGCGAAAATGCGGTGCGCCATTTGGACATGACTACTGGCAACCATGCCTGTCCGACTCCCAATGTGGCAGCCCCCTGGACCTACACCGACCGAATGGCGATGGCCGAGGGCATCAACGAATGCGAGGGCGACAAGAACAAGGTGAAGACCGAATGCGGCGAACCTCTGGACCGAAAAGCGATCTGCCCTGAGGCAAGCGATACGCTGAAAGAAGCAAACAAAAAGTTCCTGGAGATATGCCTTGGAATCAAGGACGGCACCGCAACCGTGGCCGAAAAGAGGCAAAAGCGGGAGGAGATCAAGCTTTTGCAGCAGAAGCTGCGTGTGGGCCTGCTGAGAGGCGAGAAAAATAAATGTCATCGGGCGCTTCAGTGCTTCCTGTCACCGTTCGAGCCCAGCCGCTGCTGCCCTGGCCAAACGCCCGATCACCTGATCGAAGTGGCGTCGTTCCTGGATCGCGCAAACACTCCCGCTCGCACCAAGCGGCACGATGCAAAACGGCTTGCGGGCTGGTCGAAATATGACGACCTAAAAGCGCCCTGCGCCTGCGCCGAAGGCGGCGCGACCACGCACACCCACGGGATTTTGTCGGTGCGCCGCGGCGTGACGGCGAAGGTGTTTGCTCAAACGCATCGCGTAAGCACCTGGTCGATTGAGGATGCTGCGGAGGTCGGGGCCTGGGCGTTCACCAGCACTTTCAGAGGCTCGGGATGCAGTGAGCAATGCATCCGAAAGCAAATTGAACAAGGCCACAAGGACTTCCATGACGACCCCAGCAAGCCGAAGCAAATCGGGATATCGACGCATATGACCAGGAAACCTGGCTGGAGGCGCTCCGCCGAGGAAGTGATGAAGCGGAAAGCCATGCATTCATTACTCAATCCAAGTTAAAGGAAAAATCGTGCAGAAAGTAAGCCTTGATCTCAGCGGAGTGACTTTTACGAAGGGGGCGCCACTCGGTCCCGGCCGGGGCTACTTCGGCATTCAGGTCGACGAGTTGATCGCCGACAGCATCCCGCACACCATGCTGATCTTCGTCCGCGATGGCGAGGTGTACTCCGACAACCTGACCTGGAACGTGTGCGACATCCAGCGCATGCAAGACGGCACCGTCGCGGTGCTGGGTGACGAGGGCGACTTCAGGATCTACGATGGCGAGGCGCTGGTGCTCGAGGAGAACATCGACATCAGTCTGGCGGGGCCGTTGCGGGGGCTGTTGGTGCAGGCGGGAAGGGATGTGTGTGCGGTTGGAACATTACTCCAGGTTTTACTCTTCCGGGACGGCCAGTGGTCGTGCCGGTCGCCGGTCGAAGCAGGCGTGGACGACGAGCGCCTGGCGCGGCGGGCATTCGAGCATGCAGCGCAGATAAACGATTCCTGCATGCTGGCTTTTGGTTGGGAGGGCGAAATCTGGCGCTTGACCGACGGCCGTTGGTTGCAGCAGGACTCACCGACTTCTCTCGACTTGTTCGACGCTTGCGGCACCGGTGTCGCGGACCAGGTGGCGATCTGCGGCCAGCTGGGCACCGTGCTACTCGCATCCCCCGATGCCCTGGAAGTGCTGACGAGCGACGATGTGCTCGAAGACCTGTGGTCGATCTGCCGGTTCCAGGGACGCATGTTCTGCGCATCGACTCGTCTTGTGTACGAATTGATGCTTGATGAACGCCTGATAATTCCGCTGGACGCGGACGACGTGATCCTGCCCAGTGGCTCCGGGCACCTGTCTGCGGCAGGAGATCAAGTCCTCTGGTCGGTGGGCCCGCGGGAACTGTACGAATGGGATGGCGTGAACTGGACGCCGCTTTTCGAAGTGAGCTGAGAACTGGACTATGCCGTCTGCCCTCCAAAACGTCGTGCCGGATGTCGTTCAACAGCACGTTGAAGAATCGGCTGTTTTGCGTGACGTCCGCTCCATTCTGGTGCGGGCGCCGCAGGTCAAATTGCGTCACTTGAGGCGGCTGGACGAGCGGATCGCCGCCCACCTTGACGGGATTTCCATCGCCGGCGACTATGGCCAGGCTGTCTGTACAGCTGCGCTGGACAATCCGCACAAGGGCCAGGTCTTCACGGCTGCCGTGCGCGCGATCGAAGTTGGAAGCGCAACCGCACTGCATCGCCTGCTGGCGCTGGCCGAAGCGGTGCCGGAATTGCAGTCCGGTCTTCTCTCCGCCACCGGTTGGGTCTCGGGCAGGCTTTTGCAGGGAACGGTGGGCGATCTGCTGCGCTCGCCCAGCGCGTTCCAGAGGCAAGTTGCCATCAGCGCGTGCGCGATGCATCAGGTGGACCCGGGCGTGACGCTGGAGACCACCTTGCACGATCCTGATGCCGGCCTGCGAGCGCGGGGGCTGCGTTGCGCGGGCGAGTCCGGCCGGCACGACCTGAAGGATTTGTGCGTGGCGGCCATAGACGACAAGGACATCTATTGCCGTCTGACGGCTGCGCGATCGGCCGTTCTATTGGGCGAGCGGGAGCGGGGAGTTGGCGTCCTCAACGAGCTGGCGTTGCATGACGTCGCCACCCGCCGGCATGTGCTGCCCGTCCTGCTCAAGGTCCTGCAGCCGGCGCAGGCAAATGCCATCCTGAAGGGCTTGGCGCACGACCCCTTGGCCGTCCGGTTGCTGGTCGCGGGAAGCGGCCTGAGTGGTGATATCACTTACATTCCCTGGCTGATCAGGCAGATGGACGATGTGAAGCTGGCTCGGCTTGCAGGCGAAGCATTCGCGCTGCTCACCGGTTTGGATCTGTCGCTATTGGACCTGGACCGCAAACCGCCCGCGGACTTGGATGAGCGGCCGAACGACGATCCCGACGACGAGGATGTCGCAGTGGATGAAGATGACGACCTGCCATGGCCGGACCCTGCGAAACTGCAGGCCTGGTGGCAAAGCCATCAAACGCGCTTCGTCCAAGGCGTCCGCTATTTCATGGGCGAACAGCCGACGGTGCCGCATTGCCGCAAGATCCTGATGCAGGGATATCAGCGGCAACGCGTGGCGGCGGCAGAATACCTCTGCCTGCTGCAACCCGGTACACGGCTGTTCCCCACCAGCGCGCCAGCATGGCGGCAGGAACGTTGGCTCAGCAAGCTGAATTAAGCCATGAACGCCAGGATGATTCTCGTGGTGCTGGCCGTGATATTCCTGGTGGCGACCACGTTGCGCTACCACCGCGACGGCAGTCGCATTGCGCCGGCCAGCAAGGCCTGGTTACTTGTGGCGGCGATCTTCGCGCTGGTGAGCGGCTGGCTTTGGCTAAGGTGAAGCGTGGCCTGAGCGTGGAATGACGGCGTCTTTTTGCCGGCAAGGCGACGCTCGATACGGTCAAGTCCTGTTAGAATTTCATCATCTATCGGGATGGCTGCGCAAGCGTTTTGCAAGTCATTGCACCCCTGGGTGCGGAGAGGTCAATGAGGCGCTCGGATGATTACGATTAAAGCCGTTTCATTCAAAGGCCAGCCGATGTCGGCGGCGCTGGCGGCGGAATTCGGCGAGCAGGGCGGCGTGATAGGCCGGGGGACTGGCAATGCGCTGGTGTTGCCCGATCCCGAACGATTTGTCTCGCGGGCACATGCCGCCATCTCTTTCCGCGACGGTCGTTATGTGATCCGCGACTTGAGCAGCGCGTCGCCGGTCTATGTGAACGGCAGCCCTTTGGGGAATGGACGGGAAGCCAAACTCACGCACGGCGACGAACTCCGCATCGGCGCCTATGCGCTGCAGGTGCTGCCCGAGGCGGCGAGTGCGAACGAGGATCCGTTTGCAGACCTGGTGCCGGCCATCACGGCTCATCCTCCGCAAACGCGCGCGCAAGCCGGGATACCGGACGACTTCGATCCCTTTGCGGAGCCGCAGCCTGCGCCCCCAGCCCCGTCTGCGGACTTCGGACTTGGATTGGAGCCGGGCTCGAATGCAGACATCAACCAGCTGTTCGGTCTCGGCTCCAGTAGCGCAGGTGGTCTGTTCCCGGATGGACATCCCTTGGCCGGCGGCGGCGAAAGGCCTGGCGGTGCGGTGTCCGTCGATCCATTGGTGGTCATGGGCGTCGCGCGGCAGGCGCCGGCAGGGATGAACAGCCAGCGCGACCACACGCCGGAAATCCATGGCGCGTTTGTGCCGCCTGTCGTCGTTGTGGGAAACGAACAGAAAGCCGGACCAGGAGCGCCTGCCGATCCGCAGAACATGATGGTGTCCTGGAGCACCGAGAACGGGAATAGCGCCGGCGGCATCAAGACCATGGTGATACCGTCGCCTACCAGGCCGCCAAGCGCGCGCGTCATGGCGGCGGAGGAGGGACCTGTGCCCGTCGGGCAGACACAGGCAACCGAACAAGCGACGCCACCGCAAGCCCCCACCGCGCCGGCGGCCGCGGGCGGTGGCGAGGAATTGCTGCGGGCATTCCTGGCCGGCGCCGGTGTTCCGGACCTCGACATGGGCGGCCAGCTTACGCCGGAAATGATGAGGACGTTCGGACAGCTGCTCCGCGAGTCCATGCAGGGCACGCTGGACCTGCTGATGGCAAGGGCCTTGACCAAGCGGGAAATGCACGCGCAGATGACCATGATCGCGATGCATGAAAATAATCCGCTCAAATTCTCGCCGAATGTGGAGGTCGCCCTGCATAGCCTGTTGGCGCCGCGGGGCAAGGGCTTCATGCCGCCGCTGCCGGCGATGAAGGATGCCTACGACGACCTGCGCGCCCACCAGTTCGGCGTCATGGCAGGCATGCGGGCCGCCTTATCGCGGGTGCTGCACCGTTTCGATCCGGGATCGCTTGAAGAGCGCCTGGCGGACCAGACCCTGCTCGACACCTTGCTGCCCTCCAGCCGCAAGGCCAAGCTGTGGGGGCTGTACCTGGAGATGTACAGCGCTATCATCAAGGAGGCGGAAGACGACTTCCAGACCTGGTTTGGGCGGGAGTTCCTGAGCGCATACGAAGCTCAATTGGCGAAGTTGAAACAGGACGGCCAGCAAGGACCGCAGTAAGGCAAGTCTGCGGCGGCGCGGTGCGCGTCCGGAAGGAGGTGATATGGTGGACCAGATCGAGCAAACGGCTAACGAAGTCAGGAGCCTGGCGAAAGATTATTTCGGCATCGGCGATACCGAGGTGAAAACGCTGATGATGCTGGCGAAGCAATGCGCGCGCACCTCCGGGGTGCCGCTTGCGGGCGCCGGGGCGGTCGCCCTGGCCAGCACCAGTTCGGTAGTCATCCCCTTGGTGGGAAGCGTCCCCGGCTACGTGGCCGGGGCATTGGCCGGCTTTGTGGGCGGCACTACGGCATGCATGATCGCCCGCAGGTCCAGCGCGGAGCATGTGAGGAGGATACTGGGCAGGGCGGAAATCTCCGAACCGGCGTTCAAACGCGAGGTGCTCAGACTGATCTCCAGGGCGCAAGGGAACGCAGGCTATTGCAGCGTCAAGGCGTAAATGGAGCTGCAGATATCCGTGCTATCGAAGCCCGGCGGTCGTGCGGTCAACGAAGACGCATACGGCTGCTGGTCGAGCGCGCATGCCTGCTTCTGCGTCCTGTCGGATGGCGCCGGCGGGCATAAGGGCGGCGCGGTTGCCTCCAAACTGGCCGTCGAGCAGGCGCTTGCGTGGTTTCGCCATAGACCGGAATGCAACGCTGAAAGCGTGGCGCAGGCCATAGAGGCCGCCAATACGGCCATCGTGGGCGCGCAATGCAGCATGCCGGAGTTCGGGGAGATGCGCGCAACCATCGTCGTGCTTGCGCTCGACTCCGAGCAAGGTGTCGCATTCTGGGGCCATGTCGGGGACTCGCGCCTTTATTGTTTCCGGGGCCGGCGCATCATCTTGCAAACGCGCGACCACAGCGTTTTGCAGAACATGGTCGATGCCGGCTATATGCAATTGGAAGACTTGCGCAACGCGCCGGAGCGCAGCGTGCTGCTGGCCGCCCTTGGCGATACACAGACGCTCGAACCCCGCATCCAGACGTCGCCGTTCGCCCTGTCCGACGGCGATTTTTTCCTGCTTTGCACCGATGGCTTCTGGGAGTATCTGGACGAGCCCGTAATGGAGCAAGCTTTGTCGACGGCGACATCTCCCGAGGCCTGGCTGAGCCAGTTGGAAGGCGAGGTGAGGGCCCAGGGCAGCGAACGGCAGGATAATTATTCGGCAGTGCTGGTGGCATGCAAGGATTTCAGCATGGCCAGTGCCGACAAGGCGCTCGGCGCGGGCGGGGCGTAAGTGCTGCCGGATTCACAGCGTGCCTTCCAGCAGCTGCGTGAAATCCTGTGCGCTTGGCATGCCGGGAAATGCCAGCAGCCGCACCGCGCCGCCGCCGGCCGCCTCGCTCCACCAGAGGCTTTTTCCGGCCCCCGCGCGGCCTAGCGACATCAAGCCCGCATTCTCGAACAGCTCGCGCATGCCGCCCCAGTCCGACAGTTCCAGTCCCATCGAGGCAGCCGGCGCAGCGTTCCACCAGCGATCCATGCGGCGCACCTCGTCCTGTTCCCGATGTTCCATTACAGGAAAGGCGGTGGCGGCGAGCCGTCCTTCGAACGTCTCCAGGTCGCAGCCGATGTTCAGGCTATCCAGAGCCACCTGGTTTATCGCCGCGAACCAGTCCTGTGCCGACAGCAGCGAGTGGATGAGACCGGCCTGCGGCGCCAGTTCCAATGCGATGGTGAGAGGAAAGTGGCGCCCGACCTTGTCTACGCTCGGCATCAACGTACCGGTCCAGGCGGATTCGCCCAAGACGCCCGGCATCAAGGAAAAATTCCATAAGGGACCGTTCAGGTAGACATCCGGCCAGCGTTCTTGCAGGCTGGCGCGGCCGGCCTCCATGCCCCGTTGCAGCCAGGCGTCCCAAACGCCGATGAAACGCGGGGCCAGGCGCCGCGATGCAAAATCGCCCAGCGCCGGAAGCTTGCCATACCATCCGGGCAGCGGCACGGCGGCCGGCGCCGTCACAGGGTTCCCGGACATTGGAACTGCTCCAGTTCGGGAAGCCGAAAGGGATTTCGCACGCTGTTGGTCAGCACTTCGAACTGCGCCTTGCGCCCGTCGACATTGAAGGTCGCCTTGAATTTTTCGGGCTGCCCGCTGCCCTCCACCTGCACCTGGTCGAACAGGCGGAACAGGGCCCAGGCGCCTTCGAACGTTCGGCCCGACGGGCCGGCCGTGCTGACCGGGCTCAATTGCAGGCGCACCTGGGTGCTGCCGCGCGGACCAGGCCACTGGACCTGCGCCGGCACTTGCGGCCCATGGCTGTACTTGACCAGCTGGCCGTCCACATCGAGGATGAACTGGGTAATGGACGCATCCATCATCACCGGTTTGAGGTCCAGGCGCATGCTGATCGCCGGGCCATTGCGGAAGAACACATCGCGTATCACCTGGGCGCGCTGGAACTGCACCAGGGCGGCCGAACCGGCGCCCACGGACGCGTCGCCCACCGCGCGGAAAGTCCATGACTTGGTCGACGTATTCACATACTGCGCCAGGTTCTTCTGGAAGAAATCGTCGAACATCCCGCCCGGCGCGAACAGGCGGCTGAAATCGTCCGGCGTGACGTCGCGCGCGCTGCCCTTGGCGAAGGGATAGCGGCCGGCGATGGCCTTGCTGCAGAAGTCGCCGACCGAGGCCTGCATTGCCTGGTTCAGGTTGCTGCGCGCGACACCCAGCGTCTGGCTGGCGCCGCCGGCCGCCAGCGCGAGCATGACCGAACGCAGCGGCTGCGGCATGCGGCTGCCTTCCGCCTTGACCTTGTTCGGCACATCGCTGGGCGGCGGCGTGGTGCCGCCCTTGAGCGCCGCGTCGGTGGCGGTGAGCAGCACATACAGTTCGTTGATGAGCGACAGGCTGGCATCGATCGGGGCAGGCTGACCCGGCGCCGGGCTGCGCACCGAGCGCCGCAGGGCGTCGAACTGCCGGTCGACGATGTTTTCCGGCAGGGCCATGCTGGCCGCGGCGCTTGCCGGTACGGCTTGCTGACCGAACAGCTTCAGCAGTTCCTCGCGGGTGGTCTTGAGCTTTTCGCCGGCCTTGTCGACCACCGTCTTGTCTGCCTCGTCCAGCTGGACCAGGGTCACTTCCCTGACGATGGCGCGCAACAGCAAGGGCAGGGGCGAGTCCGGCGCCGACAGGATGCGCGCCAGATCGATGCTTTGCTTCAGACTGTTGGGCTGAACCAGCGTGATATCGTCCACGAAATTGGCCCAGGTTTTCGCGTAGTCCTCCAGGTACAGGCGGCCCACCTCGCTCACCAGCCTGGCCTTCTTATCCGCCGCGTCCAGGCCGCGTTCCCGTTCGGGCAGGCCCAGCACCCAGCCTTCCTCGTCCGCCAACTGGCCCGTGGTGCGTACCGCTTCCTGCAAAAACACCTTGCGGTAGCCGTTCACGCTGTAGATGCCTGGCACGCCACTGGTCAGCGGGGCACCGCTGGTGCGCGCGAACACCAGCATGGCGGACGAGCCGCCCGCACCGGCGACGGTAAATTCCTGCAGCTTGCCGCCGGCACCCTGGCGCTTGATGCGGTGGTAGATGCGCTCTGCCAACGGGGTCTGGGCCAAGGCCTGGCGCGCGCTGGCGATCAGGCGGGGATCGGCCGGGTTCGACGCCTGCACGTCGCCGCTGGCCAGCAGCGCATCCAGGTGCTGTTCCAGTTCCTGGCGCTGGTCCCGGGTGACCTCGCGGCCCAGGCTGGCTTCCCAGTCGGCCGTGATAAAGGCGCGTATGGCCGTGGCGTTGAAATACCGCCCGTCGTGCAGCATGATATAGGCCTTCAGCGCTTCGTACAGCAGCTCCGGATTCTTCGTTCCGTCCGATTGCAGCTGCTGTTCCATCCTCAGGTCCAGGCGCGGGAGCAAGACATCATGCAGCAGCCTGCTGTGTGCGATCTTCGCGGCCGCGGCCAGTTTGTCGCCCTGGTACAGCCCCAAGCCCATCGAGAACGGCGGGCTCCCTTCCGGAGCGCTGGCGTCGCGCGCGATCTCGCGTACCGCACGCATCGCAGGTAGGAGCTCCAACACATTTGTGCTGGCCCGCCCACCCAACTGGTCCAGCTGCCGCGCTACCGTTGCCGTCCTCGCCTGTACTTCGGCGACGTAGGCGCGGTTGCGCAGGAAGCTGACGGTCCAGGCGGCGATGGCGCTGATCGTCAGCAGGGCCGCCAGCAACAAGGCGCCCAGCTGCAGCATGGCGCGCCTGCGCTCCCAGCGCAGGTTGGCGCCGGCCAATCCCGCCTCCTGGAAAACCACGTCCTTGAGCAGGCGGGTGATGAAATAGCTTTTGCCGCTCGGTGTGTTAGGCGCCAGTATCTTGCGCTCCAGTTGCAACGCCCGCCCCAGGTTGCCCATCAGACGATCGATCGGGCTGCCTTCCTGTGTCCCGCTGGTGAAGTAGACACCCCGCAGCAGCGGCTGCTCCGTGAAACGGGAAGGTGACAGCAAGCCGTCGACGAATTCGCAGAGCGTAGTCCTGATCGCGGCAAGCTGCTGGGGGAAGGCATAGAGTTGGGCGCGCCGCTGCGGGTCTCTTTCCTGTTGCAGGCGATCGACCAGGCGGGCATTGATGCGCTCTTCCAGCGCCGCAAATTCGCTGGCGAATGCCGGTGCGGGCGCGGCTTCCTCGCCGGGCGCGCGATAAGGGAAGGTTGCGCCCCATACCTGCGCGCGTTCTTCTTTGCCCATGTCGCTGAAAAACTCCATGAAACCCGGCAGCAGGTCGATTTTGGTCACCAGGATATACAAGGGAAAACGGATGTTCAGTTCATCGTGCAGCTCCTGCAGGCGCATGCACAGGGCGTTGAGGTGGTTGGCGCGCTGGGCCGGAGACTGTTCCATCAGCTCCCGCACGCTCAGGGTCAGCAGGGCGCCGTTGATGGGACGGCGCACGCGGTACTGCTTCAGCAGCTGGAGAAAGCCGCTCCAGGCGGCCGCATCGGACTTCTGGTTGCTCTCCTGGGTCGTGTAGCGGCCTGCGGTATCGAGCAGCACCGCGTCGTTGGTGAACCACCAGTCGCAGTTGCGGGTGCCGCCGACGCCCCGTATGGCCGGCTGGCCGAAGCGCTCGCTCAGGGGAAACTGCAGGCCGGAATTCACCAGCGCCGTCGTCTTGCCCGAGCCCGGGGTGCCGATCAGCACATACCAGGGCAACTCATACACCCATTGCCGCCGCAGGTCGGCCAACATGCCCAGCACGGACTTTTTGCCCCGCTCACTCAGACGTGCCTTCTTCAGCACCTGCACCGCATCGTTGAAACGGTTGCGCAGAGTCGCCAGCTCCTCGGCAGCGACGCTGTCCAGCGTCCCTGCGGGAGGTGACGGCTGCCTGAGCAAGCCATCCATCAAGCGTGCGTTGGCACGTTTGGCGTTGAACAGCCGCCACAGGTGCCTGCCGGCGTAGCACAACAGGACAAGGGCAATGAGCGCGATGCGGAGCCGCCCCGACTCCAGCGGATGGTATTCGGCTATCCCGATCAAGGGGCCGACCAGCCAGATGAGCAGAGCGATTGCGAGCAACCCAAGGAACGCAATGACCCAGCGGTTGAACAGCAAGGCGAGCAGCTTCCTGATCATGAGTTGCTCCCATCTTGATTGGGAGTCAGGATGATTTCCACGCGGCGGTTGCGTGCGCGTCCGGCCGCCGTGTTGTTGGGCATAACGGGATTCGCGTCGGCGTGACCTTCCGCAGTGTAGCGTCCCGGCGCCGCCGTTTTTTCTTCCAGCAGACGCGCGACCACGTTGGCCCTTTCCTGCGACAAGTGCCAGTTGGAAGGGAAGCGGGTCGTGCGTATCGCTTGGTCGTCCGTGTAGCCGTTGACCACCACGGCGCCCGGCACGGCCTTGAGTGCCGCCGCGATGCGTTCCAACACATCTTGATAGCTGGCGGACACCGTTGCGCTGCCGGGGGCAAAGAGCCCGTCGCCACGGATGGTGATGATGCTGCGCCCTTGCTCGTCGCGTACCGCCACCAGGCCCAGCTCGATCTCGCGGGACAGGAAGCCGGCCAGCCGCGGCTTGGCGATCGGCGGTGCAGCAGGCGGCAACGGCGCGGCGATCAGCGCCGGCCTGGCACGCATATTCTGAATCTGCGAGAACGCCGGATCCGAGCCCCGGTTCAGGATGAAGCTGAACGTGGCATACACGCCAAGCATCAGCACGCCCAGCGCACCCACGGCCACCCACAGCGGCAGCGCCGCCAGCACGGCCGGGCGCGGGACCGCGGCCCCCTCCCAGCGCGGCGAAAGGGGCCGCTCGTATTCGCCTTGCAGCCGGCGCAGCAGCAAGGCCAGGCGTTCGCGCAAGGTGTCCAGCTGCGCTTTGCCGTTATCGAGAACGCGGTAGCGGCCCTCCAGGCCCAGCGCCAGGCATATGTACATCAGTTCCAGCAGCTGGCGATGCTCGTTGGGGACCTCCGCCAGCTTGGATAGCAACTGGAAGAATTTTTCGCCGCCCCAGGCTTCGTTATGGAACCGGACCAGCAGGCTGTCCCTGGCCCAGATGCCGGATCCGCCCCAGGGCGTCGATGCGGCGGCCTCGTCCAGCAGGGTGCAGAGCGCGTAGCGCGCCGCGATGATGTTTTCCCGGGTGACGCCGGCGGCTTGGGCGCGATGTTCGAACTCCGTTATCTGGCGCGCCAGGGATTCCTTCGCCGCCACCGGGTCGGCGTGATGCAGGGTGGCCCGCAACTGCGGCACCACGTTCAGGAGCGGATTGGCGGCGGCGACCAGGGGATTCAGGCCGGAGGGTTCCGGCGGCTGCATGACACCGGCATCCGCGTCCCCGCGCCCGGCAGGTTCCAGCGCGGGGCGTTGGCGGCCGCCGGGTGTCGGCAGGATGATGGTGTGTTCCGCGTCCGGCGTCACAAATGGATCATCGTGGCTCATGGCTATCCCTTGATTGCCCAAAATTCGAGTTCCAGCCCCGGAAATTCACCGGCGATATGCATGGCCAGTCCACCCGAACGTTCAAGCTGGTCCCACAATTCGCCTCCACGCTCCACTTCAAAGTAGTTGAAGCCTGCGTGATAGGGGATCTGGCGCGGTGCCACCGGCATCGTATGCAAGGGGATGCCGGGCAAGGCGAGGTTGACCAGGTCGCGTATTTTTTCCACCGGCCCGACCTTGACCTGGCCGGGAAAGCGCGTGCGCAGCGTTTCGGAAGGCATCTGGGCATTCACCGCCAGCACAAAACCAGCCGACTTCAGCAGGTCACGATCGGGCAGGACGGCCAGGCGCACGCCGTACTTCTTGTCCTGCAGCTCGATCGGCACGGCGCTGCGGTGCAGTACCATGCTGAGCGCGCTGCGCAGCTCGGCCATCAAGGGCGCGAAAGTCTGTTGCAGGTCGTCGTGCAGGTAATCGGGCGGGCTCGGCGCGCGCCGGTTCTCGCGGCTGAAGGTGGACAGGTCGCCCGCCAGCGCAAGCATGGCGACAAACAATTCTTCCGGATGGAAAAGGGCAGCGCGGCAGTAATGGGCGAAGACCGGTTCATGCCGATTGACCGCCTGCAGCAGCATGAAGTCGGCGATTTCCGCCACACCGCCCCGGCCCGGTTGCTCCAGCTGCGCGGCCAGTTCCTCGCCCCGCTGGTGCAACAGCCCGTAAATCTCGTCGCAGAATCCGGCCAGCGGGGCGTGCTGGCGGATGGTCAGCGAAGGCGGAATATAGGATTTGTCCAGCAGCAGCTGATTGTCGGAACGGCGTTCGCTCAGGCGCAGCACGCCCAGGGTGGCATAGGCGTCGGTGCGTTCGCTTTCCAGCAGCAGGCTCAGGCGCATCTGGCCGATCTGGATGGCGCCGGAATTATCGGACGTGCTGTCGCCCACCTCCAATTCGGTGACGTTGTAGCGGGCCAGCACATCCGGGGCGTCCTGGCGGTCAGCCGATTCGGAGCAGCCTGCGCGCCGCATGGGGACGGCGAGCATCACCAGCTGGCCGCGGGCGTTAGACGGAATATTCAGCGGTGGCGGCGGCGTATGCGTCGACGGGAAGTCGAAAGGTGTGCCGTCGGGAAAAATCCCGCTGCCAGACGCGAGCGCCACTTTGCCCAGAGCCAGCGCGGCCTCGTCGAGCTGCAGGGATAGGAAGCCCCAGCCGTGCGACCTGCTGGGGCGGGTCCGCGCCTCGATCAGTTTTTCAAGATAGCGCTCATGCTGCTGAAAATGTTGAGGTTGCAAAAACATCCCTTCGGACCAAATGACTTTGCTTTCCCACGACATGATCGCTGTTCCTTAATTCCGGTGAGACGGCTTTATTTTTCTGCACTGATGGAAACATCGTGCGAACGCAGGCTGATGGTGATAGGCATGGTTTGGCTGGCGCGCACGGGAATTGCGGCGCGCCACGAAGACTTTTCAAGATCGCGGAAAGCCGCCACCACCGCGACGAAGCGCGTCTCGGATTGCAGGGGGCGGTCAAAATGTTTTTTCTCGCCGGGACGCAAGGTAAATTCCTCCCTGGCCACGAGTTCGCCGCCGAGGGCTTCCTTGTCGCGGTCGATCAGGGAAAAGAAGTCGGCGCTTTGGAAGGCGCCCAGGTTCTTCAGTTCGAACAGGCGCAGCACCACGGGTGAAGCGCGTCCGCGCGCGTCGGGATTGACGTCGCCGGTAACTGTGACGTTGGCCTGGATGACTGCGGGCTTGGGCGGCCCGGATGCGCAGGAGCAGAGCAGCAACAAGGCTGCCGCACCCAGCATGCGCAATGGAAGACAACGATAGCGGGCCATCGACATTCTCCAGAAGTTGCGGATCGAGCGTGAGCTCACGCCGTACAGGCTTGGGGCCGCCGTACCAACGATAGTACATCCGATAACAGTGCACAAAACTCACACTTATTCACGTCGTAAGGCGTGTCCTGTATGGTATTTAGGGCAGGCAAAGCGCATCGTATCACCGGTGGCGCGGCCGTGATTTTCCGTTGGCGCATACGCAGGAAAGACCGCAAGGAATTGCCGCTGCTACATGCCGACCTTCCCACTTCGTATTCTCAAGGAAGGTGGCAAGCAGTGTTATCGCATTGCGGCGGCCAGGTCGCCAGCGTCCGCACAGGCTTGGCACAGATACATCAGCGCCATGCCCTGCTCTGCGGTGGGATGGTCAAGATAGCGGCGCAATGCGTTGGCCACCAGATCGAGTCCGCTAGCACAAAGGAAGCTGTGCATGGAGGCGAGGCTGACTTGGTCTTCGCCAATAATATGCAGGCGGCCGGTGAGCGCCTTGTCTTCCATGATGAGCCGCAGATGCTCCAGCCAGTCGCTGTGCATGAGCGCCGGGGCGGTGCCCGCGCCGGCCGCGCCGGATTTGAACAAGCGTGAGATGCGCTGCTTCAGCGACAGGCCGGCGCGGGTGGTCGGTGCTTCGTAGTCCAGCGAGACGGCGCGCAGCACTCCCTTCTGTTCAACGACCAGCGACAGCGGTTCCAGCCTGCATCCGTGCAGGTTGCGTTCCAGCCGTGCCAGCACGCCGCGAATGGCGGAGCCTTGTTCTGCCCAGCCTTCAATATTGTCGATGCGCTGATGGTGCTCCGGGTCGCAGGACAAGCACAGCGTCAGCGGATGCCCATGCACATCGCGCAGCGTCCAGCTGGAAATCTGCCGTACCTCGTCCAGCACCGGTCGGTCGAAATCGGCCGGCTTGAGCAGCACGCAATTGATGGTTTCGCCGCGCAGGCCCGCACCGTGACGGATGGCCTCGGCCAGTGTGGCCCAGTCGCCATGGCCGGCAGTCTGCCAGCGTGCGTCATCCGCACGCCACGGCGGCAGCATGCTGGCACTGGTTTCACCGCTCAGGCTGACGCGGTGGTCATCCGATACGCGCACATTCGCCAGCGTCAGCGTGCCGTTGCCCAGTGCGCAGGCCGGGCCGGCGCCCGGCCACAGCACACTGCCGTTCCAGGCCAAATGGCGGTTGAAGCCGCGGTCGGCGCCGTCGCGCCGCGCCAGCGACGCCTGCATGATGCGCTGTGCGGAGGGATCCCAGAACGCCATGGTCAAGCCGCGCGCGCCGCTGCGGAGTTCCCACCAGTGCGCGCCCAGCGGCAGCAGTTCCAGCGTCTCGCCGCCGCTGAAACTGCGGCGCACGGCGCCGCGTAAGTCGCGCAGCAAGTCGCCCCGGGCCCCTTCCAGCGCGTGCGACAGGGCATAGATGCGCACCGCCAGCCGGATGGCCTGGCGTTCGTCGGCGCCCAGATCGCGCTTCGACAGCAGATCGGTGGTGCCGGCCAGCGTGCGTAACATGCCGGCCAGGCGCGGGAAGGACTCGATCCGCGCCGACATGGCCAGTGCGCGCAATTGCGCCGGCATGATCTCGCTGACGTGCGCCCAGCCGCTCTGAGATATTTCCAGCACCAACGTGCGCAGGCGGACAAGGAACTGGCGTTCGTCTCCGGACAGGCCTTCCTGCGATGCCGCCGGCGTGGCTGCGGCAAGGGCCTCAGGCCAGGCGAAGTCCTTGCCATGCCGGCGCCAGACGGCAAGGACGGCCAGCAGGTGAATGGCGGCGCGCGAGGCGGCGGGCGCTTCGGATATCATGCCGGCGTAGCCGCCGCCGGCGATGTAAAGACAGGGAACGTCCAGCGCCGGCAGCTGTATCGATAGCGCGCCGGGCGTGTCGCTGATGACGGCGGCATCGGTGTCCGCCAGCAGCGCGGCCGCCTTGCGGGTGGCGGCTATACCGGCGGCTCTGAAAAGGGCCGCAGGTTCCAGTTGCATCACTTCGGCCAGCACGTCCGGCGGCGCCGCTTCGCTGCTGCTGGCCGAGGGCGCGGCCGCGCGCAACCACAGCGCGGCGGCCAGTATATGTTTGCAGATACCGGGCGCGGGACAATCGCAACTGGCCTTGGCCGGGCCGCCCGGGTTGAGCGTCACCAGTTGGCCGTCTGCGCGCAACAAGGCCTGCTTGCTGTCCGGCGGCGACGCCCACGCCACCTTGTCCGCCTCCACGTCCTTGGCGGCGCGGCGCACCAGGCCAGTGCTGGCCAGCGCCGCCAGCGTGTTGTCGTCGAAGTTGCGGTAAATTTCGAGCCAGCTTAGTTCCATGTGCTATCCCATGACCTCGGCCAGCCACTCGGCAAAATGCGAGGGTGTGAGGGCGGCGATTTCCATGCCGCGCCCGGCCAGCCTTTGCGCCATGGTGCGGTCGTAGACCGGCTGCGCGCCATCGTCCAGCGCGGCCAGCCCCAGCATCTTCACGCGCGACTCGGACAGGCGTTGCACACTGCTCAGCAGCGGGCCGGGGAAGGCGCCTTCTTCGAAGTCGCTGATCAACGCCAGCACCGTGCGGTGTGGCGTGCGCACCAGCGTTTCGCAGTACTGCAGCGCGCGGCCGATGTTGGTGCCGCCGCCCAGCTGCACCGTGAGCAGCACCTGCACCGGATCGGCCGCCATGTGGGTCAGGTCGACCACGCTGGTGTCGAACACCACCAGCCGCACATTGACCGTCGGCAGGCTGGCCAGGATGCCGGCCACCACGGCGCTGTACATCACCGAATCGAGCATCGAGCCGCTCTGGTCGACGCACAGGATCACGTCCCACGGCAGGTTGCGCTTGACGCGCGCGTTGAAGATCGGCCGTTCGATCACCAGCCGCTTGCTCGCCGTGTCGTAGTGGCGGAGATTGGCGGCGATGGTGGCGCGCGGGTCGAAATTCTGTGCGCTTGGAACCTGCGAACGGCGAAAGCGGTTGCGCCGGCCCACCAGCGCGTTGACGAATTGCGGCCGCAGGCGGCGGTTGATGTCGTCCACCACCTTGCGGATGACGTCCTGCACCGCGTCCATGACTTCCGCGCTCAGGCGGCCGCGCAGGCCAAGCAGGGTGCGGGCCAGGGCCTGGTTGGGTTCCAGCGTGCGCAGAACCGCCGGGTCCCTGAGCAGCTCCGTCATCTGGTACCGGTCCACCGCGTGGTGCTGGATGCGTTCGAACACTTCCCGCGGAAACAGCTTGCGGGTGCGCTGCAGCCAGTCGATGGCGGTGACGGCGCTGCCGTCCAGCGAGCCGCCGCTGCCTGCCGGGCCGCGCAGCATGCCGCGCCCTTCATATTCACGGCTGTACAGATAGTCCAGCGACTGCTCCAGCAGGCGATCGCGTTCGCTCATCGCCTGCGGGTCGATGGCCTGTGCGGCGTAGCGGCCCAGAATCAGGCGCCAGCGGCGCAGCATTTCCTGGTCAATCATGCGGTGCTCCCGAAATGCCCGATGCGCCCAGCCAGGCGCCGAGGCCGTCGCGTGCGAGGCTGTCGGCCAGCGCGGCCTGCATGGCGGCGCCGGCCAGCAGATCGGCTTCGGTGGCGCTGTAGTGCACATCGGCCAGCAGCCCGTCGTGCTGCGCGCCGGCCAAGGCCTGCGCCAGTTCCGCGGTCTCCTGCGGCTTGAGCGTGGCGAAGGTCTGGCGCAGGTCCGGCAGGAAGGCCACGAAGGTGTGCTCGTCCCAGCCGGCCATGACGGCGTTGAGGGCGGTGCGCAGCTTGGCCTGCGTCAGCAGCAGCTCGGGCGCCGCCGCCATCAGGCCTTTCAGTGCGCGTACGGCATCGCCGGGCAGGGCGCCGGGACCGAAGTTCGCCTGCAGCATGGCCGCCAGTTGCGCTTCGTTCCAGCTGCCGCCGATGAACAGCATGGCGCCGGCGGCGCTGCCGACGCCGGGCGCCGCCGGCGTCGCGGCGAGGAGCCGCAGCTGCTTGCGCCACAGGGCGTCGTCGACTTCATCGTCGGCCAGTTTGCGCAGCGCACCGTGCAGCGTGTGCATGGAGCGCAGGCTCCGGATGGCGCCTGCTTCCTCATCCTGCTTGAGCTGCGCCAGCTGCGGCATCAGGTAAAGCGCGGTGCGCCAGGCTTGCAGCAGCAGCTGGCGCAGCTGCGGATGCTCCTGCAGGCCGAGCGGCTCGCGGCCGCGCCATAACAGCAGCAGCTTGTGGCCGCACTCGATGACGGAACCGCCATTGGCATCCTCGTCCAGCATGGACGATATCAGTTCCAGTAGCGACGGCAGCTGCCCGTGCAGGCCTATCAGGCAGGCGCGCGTCAGCAGGCCGACCGCTTGCGCCGCCGAGCGTCCCTGGCCTTGTTCCGGCAGCAGGTCCTGTTCCTTGCGCAGGCGCGCCATGGCGACGGTGGACAGGGAGGAGCCTTGCGTGGCGAGTTCGATCAGGCGCGCTTCCACCATCGGGTTCCAGGCCACGCGCCATTCCTCGGTCAGCATGTCCAGCGAACCGCCGCCGATGAAGTCGGGGCCGGACTGCCATTGCGCCAGGCCGGTATCGAGGTAGGACATCAGATGCAGGAAACGGCTGCGGGCGCGATGGCCTTCCTTGCGGTAGATGTCCAGCCGCACGGTGCGCGGCTGGCTGTCGTCCACGCGTATGCGCATTTGCGCTGCGATGCGGCGCGCGTCTTCCAGCAGCGGCGGCGAGCCGGCGGACGGCGGGATGTCGCCCAGCGTGCTGCCGCCCAGGTAGCGCCGGATGTCGGCGGCCAGGCCGCTGGTGCCGTCGTCGATGGCGCCCTTGATGAAGCAGGAGCGCACCGCGTCCAGCAGATCCTGTCGTCCCGGCCCCGCGTGGCCGCGCAGTTCGGCCAGGCGCGCGGCCTGCAGCAGCGCGGCCTGCACGTCGGCCGTGGATATTTGTTCGGCCAACCCCAGTTGGCGCGATTGCCGCGCCAGCGCGGCCAGGCTTCCAGCCGCGACCGCCCGCAACGCGGGGCCGTCCGGCGCCGCATTGGCGCTGTCCCACACCCATTGGTAGTAGGCCGGCGACGGCATGCCGGCAGCGTAGCCGTTCAAGGCGTCGAGCCGGTCAAAGCTGTAGCGTATCAGCCAGTTGCCGATGCGCTTGCCCGCCACCGCGTCCGGCTGCGGCGCGTCCTCGCCCAGCATCCGTTGCAGGGCGATGGTGTGGAAGCCGCCCGTCACCACGACGATGGCGCCGTCGGTCTTGGCCCGCCAGGCGCGCAGGTGGGTGGCCATGTGCCGCTCGCGCGGCAGGTTGCCGTCCGCTTCCAGCACGGCGGTTTCGTAGCCGGCGCGCGCCATCGCGCAGTAGGCGAAGACGTCGGCGAACAGGCGCCGCCAGTCGCGCAGGCCGGCCGCGTCGCGCAGCTCGAACAGATGGTCCCACAGTTCGTCCTGGTCGCGGCATCCGTTGCGCGCGGCAAGCGCCTTCAGATATTCGCTGTGGGCCAGGTGGCGCTCGGACATCAGGCTGCGCACCTCCTCGTCCTGTTCGTCGGCGCCGCCGCGCCATGGGCGGTCGATGAAGGCCAGTTGCGCACCGACCGCGTGGCCTTCGTGCAGCGCCACCCATTCCGGACTGTAGTCGCAGAACGGATAGAAGGCCGAGCACACGCCGGCCTGCTGCGCGTCTTCCCGGGCCACCTGCGCGGCCTGCGACAGGATTGCGACCGGAGGCTTGGTGGCGGGGTCCAGCAGCAGCGGCAGCAGCGCGTCGAAGTCGTCAGGCCCTTCGACCAGCACCACGGCCGGCCGCACCTCTCGGATCAGCGCCTGCAGCGCCAGCGCACAGGCGGGACTGTGATGGCGGATCGGCGCGAAGTACAGGCCATCGGCGGCCAGCAGCTCCAGGCCGGCCCGGACTTCCTCGCTTATGGCCACAGGTTGCGGGCGGCGTCGCGGAACGCCTTCCAGTTGTCGTCGCGGCGGGCGCGTTCGCGCACCACGGTGTCGAAATAGTGCTGCACGCGTTTCAAGTCGTCCGCGTTGTCCTTCAGGACCACGCCTTGCAGCTGATTGGCCACTTCGCGCGGCGTCAGGCGGCCGTCACCCAGATAGCACGCTTCCAGCGCGGCGGCGTAGGCGACGTTGACCGCTTCGGCGGTCGACATCACGGTGTCCGGCGTCTTGATCGCCGTGCCTTCACGCGTCTGCCCGGCGCGCAGTTCCTGGAAGGTGGTGACCAGCAGCGCGATGACGTCGCGCTCGATGCGCACGCCGGCGTTGGCGCTGCCCAGGTCGCGCTGCACCTGGCGCATCACCAGTTCCACCTCGAAAGCATGGTCGCGTATCGGCCGCACGGTCTCGAAATTGAAGCGGCGCTTCAGCGCGGACGACATCTCGTGCACGCCCCGGTCGCGCAGGTTGGCGGTGGCGATCACGTTGAAGCCTCGGTTGGCGTGCACGCGTGCCTGGTCGCCCAGTTCCGGCACCATGATCTGCTTGTCGGACATCAGCGAAATCATCACGTCCTGGATCTCCGGCGGGCAGCGGGTGATCTCCTCGAAGCGCACGATCTTCCCGGCCACCATGGCCTGGTACAGCGGCGAGGGCACCATGGCGCGCTGGCTCGGCCCTTCGGCCAGCAGCAGCGCGTAGTTCCACGAATATTTGATGTGGTCCTCGGTGGTGCCGGCCGTACCCTGGATGGTCAGCGCCGAATCGCCGCTGATGGCGGCGCTCAGCAGCTCGGACAGCAGCGACTTCGCGGTGCCGGGTTCGCCCACCAGCATCAGGCCCTGGTGGCCCATCAGCGTGACGACGGCGCGGTCCACCAGCGGATCGTCGCCGTAGAACTTGCGGCTCACGCCCAGCGCCTCGTCGCCGAGGATGAAGCGGCGCACGGCGCGCGGCGACAGGCGCCAGCCCTGCGGGCGCGGGTCCTGGTCGGTTTCCTGCAATCGCTGCAGCTCGTCCTGGTAGCGCAGTTCGGCGCTGCTGCGCAGGATGTCGGATGTACTTTGTGTGCTCATGCGGTTCCTTACCAAGGCATTTTCTTTTCCCACTCCGGATCATAACCGCTGCACGCGGCCGCGATGGCGAGGTAGTCGCCATAGGCCTCGGCCAGCAGCACCGGCGGGATCTTGTCCAGCGTCAGCGGGCGGTGGCCGTTGCGCTGGCCGTCGATGCCCCGGAAGAAGAGGGTCTTCAGCGCGGCCGGCAGGTTTTCCTCCGGCAGGGCGTTGCCGGTGAACTCGATCACCACGGTCAGGCCGGCGCCGGGGAATTGCTTGTAGTATTCGTAGAACACGCCGCCGTCTTCGGCCGAGGCGCGCTGATAGCCCCGTTTGTTGAAGGCGCCGCGCAAGGTGAACGCGTCGCTCACCCAGCCCTTGCGGTCGGCGTTGCTGTCGCCGCTGCGCTGCGCCGGCAGCTTGCGCCCCATCTGCGCGAACAGCGGCGTCAGTTTGTAGTCCTTGAAGTGGGCCAGCCACGCGGCGGCCTGCGCGTCGTCGAGCAGCGCGCTGTGGGCCACGCGCACGCTGGAGCGCTCGTCGAGCGCGAGCTCGTCGTCGCTGGCGTCGATCAGACTGCCGTCCTCGGTCGGGCGGAACAGGCGAACGGCGTTGCCGTCGGCGGACACCTCCTGCCACGCCAGCCGCTGCGCCAGGCGGCCGACGATCGGATGCCGCTGCAGATAGCTGCGCCATTCGTCCGCCGGCCACAGTCGGCCGGCGCACATGGCTTCGTACAGGCGGCCGGTCTGCATCTCCACCACCTGCTTGACCTCCTTCTTGCAGGCCGTCAGCTGCTGCTTGGCTTCCTTGACCGCTTCCGGCGGATCGTCCTGGCGTGGCGCGGGCAGGGCGGCGACGGTCTTGCCCTCCTCGTTGCGCAGCACAGGCTTGAGCGCGGCGTCGAGCGTCACGGTGTAGGGGCGGCTGCCGTATTGCAGCGCCAGGCGGCCGCTGTCATCCAGGCCGCCGGTCGGCACGGTGCGGTCGCCCAACTGGTCCTGGGTCCAGCCATTGCGTTCGGCGATGCGCTGCACCAGCTGGCGCGCCTTCTCCTGTACCGAGGCCGTGCGGTAGCGGCGCGCGATGCCCAGCGTGAACTGGATCACGCTGGCGTCGTTCGAGACGCAGGCCGCCTCCAGCAGCGCCTCGACCTGCGCGCGGCGCTGGTAGTGGTCGCGCATATAGGCCTGGATGGTGCTGACCAGTTCATGGCCAGGCACGCCGGAGACCAATGCCAGCAAGCCCTTGTCGTTGATGGCGCTGCCCAGGTAGACGCCCATCTTCTCGCGCTTGACCTCCTCGAACACCTGTTCCGGCGTCAGCTTGCCCTGGGAGGCGTAGTATTCCGGATAGCGTTTGAACCAGTCCTGATATTGCTGGTAGCGTTGCGGCGCGTTGGCTTGCGCCCACGCCGTGCCTTCCTCCAGCGATGGATGCACGGTGTCGCGCGCGATGAACTGATGCAGCAGCCAGCCGCCCAGCGCGGCGCGGGCCGGCTGCGCCAGCAGGCCGAGATAGCGCTCCAGCAGCGCGTTGGCGGCCGGCTCCTTGAGCTTGCAGGCCAGGATCACCCACCAGCGGATGATCTCCGGTTCCACCGGCGTGCCGTCGCGCCAGGCGCAGGCCGGCGCGGCGTCCAGGCCCAGCCAGGACATGCTGCTTGGCGGCTTGCCTTTCAAACCCTTGTGCGCCTGCTTGAGCAGCGTGGCCGGCGCCAGGTAGGGCGAGATGTCTTCGCCCAGCTGTTCCAGCGCGGTCATCATGGCGGCGCTGGCGGTTTCGCGGCTTTCCTTTTCCAGCGCGGCGCGCAGCGCCGGAATGCCGGCGCGGTAGTCCAGCGTGACCAGCCAGCGCGCCGCCTCGATGCGCAATTCCTGCTTGGTGGACTTGAGGGCGTCGCACACCAGCCTGCCGATATCGGGCATGCGCGACAGCACTTGCTGGGCGGCGGCGCGGTGGGTCTTGCCTTCGCCCAGCGCCAGTTCCATCAGGCGCGGCATCCAGCGGGGAGGGATCACCGGGAAGGTGGCCAGTACCGACAGCGTGCCGCTCAGGTGCGGCCCGCCGTACTCGGTGCTGGAAGCGGCGGCCAGGCCCAGGCCTTCGTCGATCAGGCCCGGACGCTCGGCAAACAGCGGCCACACGCGGTCGGCCGGCAGCACATGCTGCGGCGCCAGGCTGTAGTGGGACTGGTCGCGCAGGCACACGCGGTGGATCGACTCCGGGTCGCCGCCGCACTTCGCCGTCAGCGTCGCCAGCTGGCGCAGGTCGATGTCGTTCTTGTCCTGCCGTCCCAGCCAGGAATGGAAGTAGGGATGGTTCCACACGCCGCTGTAGCCGCGGCGGCCCCGGGCCGCGATCCAGCGCAGCACTTGCAGCAGGCCGAAATCGGCGCGGGCCTCCATGCGGCTGGAGGCCGCCAGTGTCTTGTCCACCTCCGGATCGCTGAGGATGGAATCGACAGGCGAGCCTTCGCCGTTCAGCACCTTGATGGCGGCGCGCAGGTGGCTTTCGCCCAGGCGGCGGTAGCGCGCGTAGCTGTCCTGTTGATACTTGGATTGGTATTTGGCGGTGCGATTGGCTTCGACTTCCGCCGCCGCGCTCAGGCGCAGGCGTTCCAGCAGCTCGTCACGGTTTTTCAGCAGCATTTCCAGCACATCGTCGCCCAGCACTTGCTGCGGCTCCGGCGGCAGCGGCGGCGGCTCCGGCAATTGCAGTTCGCCCGCGTCCTCCACCGCACGCAAGCGCGCGATGGCGTTCTGGATCGCCTGCCGCACCGGCTTGCCGGTCTCGCCGGTCAGCGCCGCCTCCAGCACTGGTATGCCGCTGTCGCCCTGGGTGCGGGCCAGCAGGTCGGCGGCGTTGGCGCGTTCCTCGGTCTGGCCGGTGCGCAGCAGCTCGGACAGCAACGTGTTGGCCTGCGCCTTGTCCATGGCGTCGATAAAGCGGGCGGCGTTGGCGCGCACGATCTTGCTGTCGCCGGCGGCCAGCTTGACCAGCAAGGCGCTGAACGCGGCGACCAGCCGGGGATGGGCGCCGATGCGGTTGACCAGCAGGTTGCGGCCGACCACGGACAAGGCCTTGGCGGCCGCTTCCACGTCGGCGGCGTGGGCCAGCAGGTAGTCGTCCAGCGGGCCCGGAGCTAGCAGGCGGTGGAACACGCGCTCCTGGAAGTAGCTGTCGAGTTCCTGCCGCTCGAACAGGATGGGCAGCACCATCCCTTGCGGATAGCCGTCGGCCGCCAGCAGCGCGGCCAGCAGGTTCACGTCCCAGGCCGGGCGGTCCTCCTCCTTGAGTTCCGTATTGCGTTGCGGGCGGCAGCCCCACAGCGCGTCGTTGAGCAGGTATTGCAGCCAGTCGGGCGCGAAGGTGCCTGTGTAGTTCAGCAACTGCTTCTGATCCGCCGCTTCCAGCACCTTGCCGAGACGGGCCAGCATGGCCACCTGTTCCTCATCGTTGACGACCCGGCGGTACAGCGCGTGGCGCGCGGCGCGGCTGGCGTTGGCTGCGGCGTCGCTGGCGTCGCCGTTGGCATGGTTGCCCCAGCCCATGCTGCCAGGACGTCCGAGCAGAATGCCTGCCGCGCCGCCGTACTTAGCCAGCTCCAGCAACACCGCCGGGTCGCCGTCGCCGGCGACAAAATCGGCTGTGCGGCTGGCGAGCTGTTTGGCGATCAGATCCAGCCCGCCCAGGCCGTCGCGGATCAGTGCCTGATCCGAGCCGAATGCACGGCGCGCGCTACCCAGCACGCCAAGTAATTTATTTAACATTGGTGATTTTGTAAGTCAACACAGTCGCATGCTGCCACGAAAATCCGGTTTGGGCAATTCGCGCCGGGGAGGGGCAGTGTGGGACGCGGGTTGTTTTATCCTCTTGATATTTTCGTTTAAGTAAGATTGTTGGTCTTTCGTCACAATCCGTTTGGAAACGACTTGCTACCGGCATTCAGGTCTAGAATTGGCCGATATGCATAAATCCCACGCCGCCACGATCGCCCGATTCACCGACCTGCTGATGGACGCCGTCTGCATGGTGGACGCGGGCGGCCGCTTTGTGTTCGTCAGCGCCGCCTGCGAGCGCATCTTCGGCTATGCGCCGCAGGAGATGATCGGCATGCAGATGATCGACCTGGTGGCGCCGGCCGATCGCGAGCGCACGCTGGCGGCGGCGCGCGCCATCATGGACGGCCAGCCCAACGCGCGCTTCGAAAACCGCTACGTCCGCAAGGACGGCCAGATCGTCCACATCATGTGGTCGGCGCGCTGGTCCGAGGCCGACCAGCTGCGCGTGGCCGTGGCGCGCGACGTCACCGCCACCAAGCAGGCCGAACGGATGCAATACACGCTGTATGCGATCTCCGAGGCGGCCCACGCCAGCGACGACCTGCCGGCGCTGTTCCAGCGCATCCACCGCATCATCGGCGCCATGCTGCCGGCGACCGGCTTCGCGGTCGCGCTGCGGGGGGAAGGTCAGGACGAGCTGCAGTTCGCCTACCACGCGCCGGCCGGCGCCGCGCCCCATCCGCTGGCGCGCTGGCTGGGCGAGGAGGTGCTGCGCAGCGGCGGGCCGGTGCTGCTGACGCCGGCCACCCTGGCGCTGGCGCCGCCGTCGGTGCGGGCGGCCGCCGGCGCGGACCCGGACTGCTGGATAGGCGTGCCGCTGTCCACCACCCACGGCCAGATCGGCGTGCTGCTGCTGCAGGGCGGGGACGCGCCCGGCCTGGCCGGCTACACCGACCAGGAGCAGGAGTTGCTGATGTTCGTCTCCAGCCAGGTGGCGACCGCCATCCACCGCCAGCAGCTGCACTCGCGGCTGCGGTTCATGGCCCAGCACGACGAGCTGACCCAGTTGCCCAACCGCCGGCTGTTCCTCGACCGGCTGCAGATGGCGCTGGCGCGCGCCCAGCGCCACCAGGGCCGGCTGGCGCTGCTGTTCATCGACCTGAACAAGTTCAAGCAGATCAACGACGTGCACGGCCACGACTGCGGCGACCGGCTGCTGCGCGAGGTGGCGCTGCGGCTCAGGCATTGCGTGCGCGAGTCCGACACGGTGGCGCGGCTGGGCGGGGACGAGTTCGTCGTCATCGTGGAGGAGGTGCTGGTGGCCGAGGACGCGCTGCGCATCGTCGAAAAGATCCACCAGTTGCTGGCGGCGCCGGTGGTGCTGGCCGACGGCCTGATGCTGGCCGCCACCGCCAGCATCGGCGTGGCCCACTACCCGGAGCACGGTAGCGACATCCACCAGTTGATGCGGCATGCCGACCAGGCCATGTACGCCAGCAAGCTGCAGCCGGCGGACCTGGGCCAGTTCTGATGTTTCAATAGCTGCTTGTGGTTTATTCGGCCAGCGGCGGCACGGCGCCCGCCATCTGCAGCCGGATCACGGTGTCGACCGCGTCCCGCTCCTCGGCCGGCACCTCGACCGACACCCCGCCCGCGCTCTGCTCCACCAACACCTTGCGCCCGTCCATGCGCGTGGCCGCGACGACGCGCTGCGCCAGCGGCGGCAGAGTCAGGCGCTGGCCCGGCCACGCCAGCACATGCAGATAGACCTCGCGGCCCCTGACGGTTGAGCCGTACACGCCATCGAGCGGCTGATAGGGCCCCGGCCGCGTATCCTGCAGGCTGGCGCCGTTGAGCCGCATCCACGCGCCCAACGCGCGCAGCGCCGCCACCTGGTCCGGCGGAATATCGCCGTCGGGGTCGGGGCTGATGTTGACCAGCACATTGCCGTTGCGGACAGCGGCGTCCACCGCCAGCCGGATCACCCGCTCCGGCGCCAGCGCGCCGCCGCCCGGCGTGTAGCCCCAGGCCCGCAGCGACAGCGAGAAGGTCTTCTCCCAAGGCTTGGCCCGAACCGGCCCGGTGATCGGCCCATCGCCTTCCTCGGTATCGAAGTCCCCCTGCCAGCCCGAGCGCGGATTGATCACCACCTTGGGCTGATAGCCGCGCACCATCTTGTTGAGGAGTTCGGGTTGCCAGAACCAGGCCGCATCCGCGTCCGAGCCCTGATGCGCCAGCCAGCCGCCGTCGTACCACAGCACATCGATCTGTCCGTAGTTGGCCATCAGCTCGCGCACCTGGCCGTAGGCCTGCCGCTTCATCAGCGCCGCATTGTCGGCCAGCTCGCGCGGCGCGAAATAGCCGGGGAAGCGCCAGTCCATCGGCGAATAATAGATGCCGACCTTGAGCCCCCGCGCCCGCGCCGCCCGCACATAACCGGCGATGAAATCGGTATGGGCCGCCGAACGCATGGCGTCGTAGCCGCCGTAGCTGGACGGGCTGTCGAACATCGCGAAGCCGTCGTGATGGCGCGCCGTCATCACCATGTAGCGCGCGCCGGCGTCCTTGGCCAGCGCGGCCCAGCCATCCGGCCGGAACCGGGCCGGATGAAAGTCCCGCGCCAGCCGCGCATACTCGGCCGCCGGCACCTTGTCGTTGTACATATGCCATTCACCCTTGCCGGGCAGCGCATACAGCCCCCAGTGGATGAAGATGCCGAGCTTGGCGTCGCGCCACCAGGCCATGTCCTGCGCGGACAGGCGCAGTTCCGGCGCCAGCGTGCCCGGATCGGCCAGCGACTTGGCGGCCGAGCGCTGCTCGTCGGTCGGCGCGTCCTGGGCGAACGCCGGCTGCGGCGTATGGGCCGCCACGCAGCAGGCGAGGGTGGCCAGCAACTGCAAGTATGTGTGCTTCATGTTTTCCGGTTCAAAGATAACGCTGCGGTGAGTGGCCTATTCTGCCCCCGCCATGCGCAAGCGGCAATTGCGAAATCCGTCAATTCGGCCAACAGAATTGACGAGCCCGCCCCTGGGCGCCGCGCCGGAATTATGCAAATCACCAACCGGCTTAATGAAATGTACTAACGGTTACTTCTCCCATGCCGGATGCTGGTCGCAGGTGCTAGCATCCCGGCAATAACTAGCCTAGGAGACCGTATCAATGCAGCACTTCCGTCCCACCTGCCTGGCGGCCATCGCCTCGCTCTGCCTTCCACTGTCGGCCGCGTCGGCGGCCGACGCCGGCCAGCCCGCGCCGCGCCGCATCGTGGTGGACGCCGCGCAGGCGCTCAAGCCGCTCGACCGTTTTTACGACCTGTCGGTCGGCTCCGATTATCCGGGCACGCTGCAGCGTGACGACAGCATGGCACAGCTGAAGACCACGGTCGACGAACTGGGCTTCCGCTACCTGCGCTTCCACGCCATCTTCCACGACGTGCTGGGCACGGTGCGGATCGAGGATGGTAAGACGATCTACGACTGGACCAAGCTCGACCAGCTGTACGACAAGATGCTGGCCCGTCACATCAAGCCCTTCGTCGAGCTGGGCTTCACGCCGCAGGCCATGGCGACCTCGCAGAACAAGATCTTCTACTGGCAAGGCAACACCTCGCATCCCGACCCGGCCAAATGGAAGGACCTGATCGCGGCCTTCGTGCGCCACATCGAGCAGCGCTACGGCCAGGAGGAGGTGCGCAGCTGGTTCTTCGAAGTGTGGAACGAGCCCAACCTGGACGGCTTCTGGGAACGCGCCGACCAGAAGGCGTATTTCGACCTGTATGTCAACACGGCCAACACCATCAAGGCCATCGACCCGGCGCTGCGCGTGGGCGGGCCATCCACCGCCGGCGCCGCCTGGGTGCCGGAATTCCTCGAGCACGTGGCCAAAAGCGGCGCCGCCGTCGATTTCGTCACCACCCACACCTACGGCGTGGACGGCGGCTTCCTCGACGAGAAAGGCGAGGGCGACACCAAGCTGTCGCCGTCGCCGGACGCCATCGTCGGCGACGTGCGGCGCGTGCGCGAGCAGATCTCGGCGTCGAAGTTCCCCAAGCTGCCGCTGTACTTCACCGAATGGAGCACCAGCTACACGCCGCGCGACCTGGTGCACGATTCCTACATCAGCTCGACGTACATCCTCAGCAAGCTCAAGGCCAGCAAGGGACTGGTGCAGGGCATGAGCTACTGGACCTACACCGACCTGTTCGAAGAGCCGGGCCCGCCGACCAAGCCGTTCGAAGGCGGCTTCGGCCTGCTGAATCCGCAGGGCATCCGCAAGCCCGCGTATTTCGCCTACAAGTACCTGCACGCGCTGAGCGGCAACGAGATCCCGGTCGCCGACGCGCAGGTGATGGCGTCCTCGGACGGCCGTAAGGTCGCCGCCTTGGTGTGGGACTTCCAGCAGCCGGAGCAGAAGGTCAGCAACCGGCCGTTCTACGGCCGCGTGGTGCCGTCGTCGCCGTCGGCGCCACTGGCTGTGCGCATCAGCCACGTCAAGCCCGGCAAGTACCGCCTGCAGGTGCACCGCAGCGGCTTCCGCGCCAACGACGCCTACTCGGCCTACATCGAGATGGGCGCGCCGAAGACGCTGACGCCGGCACAGGTCGAGCAGCTGCACGCACTCACCCGCGACCTGCCCGAGACCGACCGCGTGCTCAAGGTCGGCAAGATCGGCGCGGTCGACGTCAACGTGACGATGCACAGCAACGACGTCGCCCTGGTCACGCTGACGCGGGAGGATTGAGCATGACGCACCGCCTGAGGCAAGTCGCCGCCGCCTGCACGCTGGCGCTGGCCGCGCTCGGCCCGGCCCACGCCTGGGCGCAGGGCGCGCCCGCCCATCCCGACTGGCCGGGCGCCGGCCAGCTGTTCGTCGGCACCTGCTACCAGCCGGTCGACCGCAGCCGCGAACAGATCAAGCGTGACATCGCCCTGATGCAGCAGTCCGGCTTCAAGGTGGTGCGCATGGGCGACCTGTCGTGGGATTATTTCGAGCCGGCCGACGGCAAGTTCGAATTCACCACCTTCGACTGGATCATGGACCAGATGCACGCCGCCGGCATCCGTGTCATCGTCGACATCGCCGGCCTGCCGGCGCCGCTGTGGCTGCACCACAAATACCCCGGCGTTAACCTGGTCACGCAGCAGGGCAACCGTCTCGATGCGGCCGAGCGCTACATGGACAACATCAGCGACCCGGACTACAAGCGCCTGGTGGCGCGCTTCGCTGACCGGCTCACCAAGCGCTACGCCAGGCATCCGGCGCTGCTGGCGATCGGCTTCGACAACGAGATCGGCAACGGCTTCATGTCGTACTCCGAGGCCGACCGCAAGCGCTTCATCGTCTGGCTGAAGACGAAGTACGGCAGCCTCGCCGCGCTCAACCAGGCCTGGGCCACGCAGCGCTGGTCGCGCCGCATCGGCGACTGGGACGAGGTGCGCCTGCCGTACGCGGACGGCCCCGGCGCCTACGAGCGCCAGATCGACCTGCGCCGCTACTGGTCCGACGTCACCGTCGGCGCGTTGAAAGACCTGGAGGCGATCCGCCGCAGGAACACGCCCGACAAGCCGGCCATCTCCAACCTGTGGGACAGCGCCGGCCGCAAGGGCTTCGACTACCTGTCCACCTACCGCGACTACACGCATTACGGCGCGATGGGCTTCTACCCCGGCTCGCCGGTCGGCTCCGGCTTCGAGGCGCTGATGATGAAGGGTGCCATGTCGACGCCGATCTGGTTCAACGAATTCACCGCCGGCGGCGCGGGCTACTACGGCACCAAGGGGCGTTCGCGCATGTGGGCGCACTTCGGCCTGCTGCTGGGCGCGCAGACGGTGCTGGCATGGACCTACAACAGCCACCTGGGCGGCGAGGAGCAAGCGCTGTTCGGCCTGCTGGACCACGACGACCGCCCCTCGTGGAAGCTGAACGAGTTCGCCACCATCGCGGCCGAGTTCGACAAGCTGCAAAAGCTCGGCTTCCCCCGCATGACCGAGCCGAAGGTGGCCTTCGCCTACTCGTTCGACAATATGCAGGCGACCAACCCGCCCGCGGCGGACAACAGCACCGTGCGTTCCTACCTCAACACGCCGTACCTGACGCAGGCGCACAACGCCTTCGAGCCGCTGTTCAAGGACAACATCGACGCGGCCGTCATCAACATCGCGCACGAGGATTTGAGCCGCTACCGCCTGCTGGTGGTGCCGGGCCTGTACCTGATGGACCAGGCCAGCGCCGACGCCATCCGCAAGTTCGTCGGCGACGGCGGCACGGTGATCATGACCGCGCTGTCGGACAAGGTCAACGAGCACAACCAGTGGTTCAACACGCCGCTGCCGGGCCGGCTGACCGACGTGTTCGGCCTGCGCACCAACGAGTTCTACAACGGCGGCACGCTGTCGACCAGGATAGGCGGCGAGGAAGTCAAGGGCAGCATCGGCCACTACGAGGTGCTGGAGCCGTCCACCGCGCAGACGCTGGCGCGCTTCACCAACGTCGACGGCACGCCGCCGGCGATCACCGTCAACCACTACGGCAAGGGCAGGGCGATCTACGTCGCCACGCCGGCCCAGCCGCAGATCATGGGGCCGCTGTACCGCCAGCTGTACGCCAGCCTGGGCATCGCGCCGGGGCCGAAGACGCCGGACGGGGTCTACGCCCGCACGGTGGAGGGGCGCACGCTGTACGTCAACACCACCGGCGAGGCCAAGGACGTGGCCATCGATGGCGCCATGACGGGCGTACTGGGCGGCAAGCAGTGGTCGGGCACGCTGCGGCTGGAGCCGCTGGGTGTCGAGCTGCTTGCCAGGTGAGCGGCTTGTTATACCGGGCGTGTCGGCATTTCAGGCTTGCGGCGGAGCGCCCCGACCAGCAAGCCCAGGCCCAGCAAGAACATCGACGCCATGCCTGGTTCCGGTATCGGGCTGGTGGTCTCCCGCGCGATGAAGGACAGGTTATCCGCGTAGCCATCGTTGTCGCTCGAAGCGAGACGTTCCATCGATAGCCAGAACGACAGCTTGCTGGTGCCAGCAGGCATGATACCCACGGACTCCCGGTAGTACAGGCCTGTCTGGTTGTGGCGATCCTGCGGGGTGACGGGACCGATCGCGGCGTTTCCTATCTGATTGTTCGCCGCATCGAGAAACTGCACATAGAACAGCGCGTTATCGCCCTGGTCGGTCCAGCCGCCTAGCCATCCGCTCAGGGAATAGGAACTGTTCCGGGCTGTCGGCACGCCGAAGTCCAGGGTCTGGGTGCCCACGGCATACTGCCCGAGGCCGGCGAACATCTTGGTTCCGCGATCGACCGGGCCAGGCTGGGTGGGAAGCACCCAGTTATTGCCATAGTCCACAGACTGGACCATGTTGTAACCCGTGTAGCCGCTCCAGCCGCTCACGCCTGCTTCGGCATCGCCGTTGACAACGAGGTTCTGACCGTAGATGACGTCAGCCTTGCCGCTACACGCCACGGCGAACAGGGCCGCGGCAAGGAAAAATCTGCACTTCATGAAAAGCTCCTTATAAAAATCAAACGACGCGGTACTGGTCGAGTTGCGCTGCCCCGCTCATCGCGGGGTCGCTGATCGACGGCAAGCCGTTTTCCAGATGGCCGGCGAAGCGGCGCATCCAGCCCGGCAAGCCAGCCACACGCAGGCTGTAGTCGTACCAGTTGGAGCTCGATGCCAGCGGAAGCCGGACGGCGCTCCTCGAGCGTGCGACGACGCGCACTTCCAACGGCTTGCTCGCGTAATACTTGTTGGCGGTGAGTAGGAAGGTGCATGGCTGTGCGCCATTGTTCACCAGGTCAATGACCAGTTCGCCGGCGCTGCGTTCGGCGCGCAGGCTGATTTCCGGCCATGCGGCGTTGCCGTCGCCGCGCACGTCCCCAACGATGTGGCGATGGAAACCGTTCGGTCCCAGTACCCAGAGATCGTAGGCCGACGCGGTGTTCCAGCGGCCTTTGAGCTGTTTGCCAGGTTCGACCGTATAGCGGCGCGGGACCTGATCCAGCGCCAGGCGGTCGTACACATGAAACACCGCCCCGGCTTCGCCCAGGTTGTCGAAGCTGAGCTCCACCTGGCCGCCTCCGAGCGGCACCTGCGCCTGCACCTGGAGTTCGTAGGGCAGGGCGCGTGCCGGACGCACACCGGCAGCCTGGACGGGCGCCGTCAGGGTGGCCGGTGTTGCGGGCACCTTGGTGTTTGGCAGGCTCAGCGCCATCGAACGCCGCGCAGCCGTTTCCGGCAGCAGTTGCGTGAACCCGTTGTCGTTCGGGTTTGCGAAGTCGAAACAGGACAACAGGTTGCCGCTCACCGCGCGGCGCCATGGGCTGATCAGCGGCTCGCGCACACCGAATCGCGCCTCGATGAAACGCACCACCGATGTGTGGTCGAACACCTGCGAATTCACCCAGCCGCCCTTGGTCCACGGCGAGATGACATACATCGGAACGCGCGGCCCGAGACCGTAGGGGCGGTGGTGCGTGCGCGCATCGGCGCCGTTGAGCACATGATGGTACTCGCCGGTGGTGTCGACGGTCGACGCACCGGCGAGCTGCGCCTGCGCCGGATTGCTGCTGTAACTCGTGTACGCAGGGACCGCCGGCGGTGGCATGTGGTCGAAGAAGCCGTCGTTCTCGTCGAAGTTGATGAGCAGGACCGTCTTGCTCCAGCTCTCGGGATTGGCGGTCAGGGCGTCCAGCACGCGCGCGATGTAGTCGGCGCCCGACGCGGGACTCGATGGGCCCGGGTGTTCGGAGCCTTCGGCGGTCGCGACAACCCAGCTGACCTGCGGCAGGCGATTGGCAAGCACGTCGGCCTTGAGCAGGTCGATGTCACGCGTCGTGGTGCCGCGCTCGCGCAGGGATTGCGAATAGCCCGGCCGGCGATACCACGCGTTGCGGAACGGGCGGAAGCCCGCCAGCGAGTTGTCGGTGAAGTTGTCCGCCATGTTCTGGTAGACCTGCCAGCGGATACCCGCCGCTTCGAGCCGCTCCGGATAGGTGGTCCACAAGTAGTCGGTGGACATGTCCGGATTGAAGTCGTCGCGGCTGTTGTCGGTCGATGGGCCGCCCGCAGCCGCCAGGGGATCGTTGTGGCCGCTGAACAGAAACAGCCGGTTGGTGTTGGTGCCGGTCTGGGTTGCGCAGTGATAGTGGTCGCAGATGGTAAAGGCCCGCGCCAGCGCGAACTGGAAGGGAATGTCGGCCTCAGCGTAATAGCCCATCGCGTGGTTCTGCTTGACCGTGCACCAGTCGTTCATGCGTCCGTGGTCCCACGCCAGCTGGGCGTCGAGCCAGGCGTGTGGCGTCCCGGCCACGCGCATGACTGGAAAGTCCTGCACCGTGTTGAGCCGGAACGGCGCGATGGCCCGGCCCTGGGGCCAGTTGGGCCGGCCAGGCACGGGCGCCCCGCCGACAGAGCGCTGCACGAAGACCGATTTGCGATTGAAGAGGTTTTGCCGGTCCATCACCGGAATCGGAAAGGGATCGCCGTATCCCCTTACCCCTTCCAGGGTGCCAAAGTAGTGGTCGAAACTGCGGTTCTCCTGCGTCAGCACGACGATGTGCTCAACATCCTGCAGGCTGCGAGTGCGCTGGTTGGCGGGGAGGGCCAGCGCCTTTTGGATGGACGGTGGAAAGGTCGCCAGCACGGCACTTGCGCCGGCCGACTTGCCCATTGTGCGGAGGAAGTGACGCCGGCTCATGCGGGCACCTGCGTGCGTGCGCGCGCGAATTTGAAAATTTGCATTTGATAGATCCAGGTCGATTGTCAGGGAAACAGGAAAACTGAAGTCATGCAAGGCAACAGCTTACGTAACAATGATGAAATGTTGATGACATGGCATGCAATTGGCCGACGGCGATCTGTCGCCGCTCGCCATGCGCGACCAGGCCGGATTGTCGTGTACCGGCAACAACCCGCCGCCGCGACGGGCGGCGCGCGCCCGTGAGGCTTGCGTCGCCGCGTCGCTTGTCCATTTTCAGTCCCGGGTTTGATCCTTTTTGTAATTGTCGCGTCAAAGCACACCTTGCAGAATGCAATGACCGAGAAGGCGGGCGCGGACGCCCGCAACCTCCGTGTCATGCGCTGCATGGCGGGGGTGGTGTTCGCGACCGCGCAGCGGCCGCGGACTTATGGACGCAATAGGAGACAATTAAAGTGAATAATCCAAAAAAAACAGCGATCGCCATGGGTGTGGCACAGTTGGTCCTGATGGCAAGCGGCGCCGTGATGGCGCAAACCGCGCCGGCCGTCGACACGCCCCCCACGGTGATCGTCAGCGGCCAGCGCGCGGCGCTGCAGTCGGCCCAGAAGCTCAAGCAGAACGCGGACGAGATCATCGATTCGGTGGTCGCCGACGACATCGGCAAACTGCCCGACAAGTCGGTCACCGAGGTGCTGCAGCGCATGCCCGGCGTCACCATCAACCGCACCCTGAGCCGCTCCGATCCGCTGCAAGGCGTGGGCGAGGACGGCCGCTTTGCCGCCGAAGGCACCGGCGTGTCGATCCGCGGCCTCAATTATGTGCGCTCGGAGCTCAACGGCCGCGACTCGTTCTCCGCCAACGGCGGCCGCGCGCTGAGCTTCGAGGACGTGCCGCCGGAGTTGCTGGCCGGCGTGGACATCTACAAGAATCCGTCGGCCGAGCAGATCGAAGGCGGCATCGGCGGCCTGGTCAATCTGCGCACCGCGATGCCGTTCGACTTCAAGGGCCTCAAGGCCGCCGTCTCGGCCGAGGCCTCGCGCGCCAGCCTGCGCGGCAACACCAAGCCATCGCTGTCGGGCATGTTGTCGAACCGCTGGGAGACGCCGCTCGGCCAGTTCGGCGCCTTGCTCGACCTGTCGCACTCGGAGATATCCACGCGCAGCAACGGCATGGGCGTGGGCCACTATTACTCGCGCACCGACGCCGTGAGCGGCGACACCAGCGGCCAGGAGCGCTGGGTTCCCCCCGGCGTGAACTGGAACACCAGCGACTTCGACCGCACCCGCGACGGCCTGTACGGCGCGTTGCAGTGGAAGAAGGGCGATATCCTGTCCGGCCTGACCTACTTCAAGTCCAAGTACAAACTGGTCACGGCGGAGAACGCGTTGTACACCTCCGCCAACCCGCGCAACGTCACGCTCGACGCCGGCGCCACCTTCGACGCCAGCGGCGCTTTGTTGACCGGCACGCTGCGCGATCCCAAGGACCTCGGCATCGCCTTCGGCGCCAGCGCGCGCAGCGTGGGCCGCGAGTCCGAGACCACCGACATCGCGTGGAACACCAAGTGGCGGGTGTCGCCTCAACTGGTCGTGCAGGCGGACCTGCAGCACACGCGCTCGATCACGGATGGCAGCGACAACCTGGCCGCGCTGGCCGGCCGGCTGCCCAAGCAGACCGTGAACCTGTCGGGCTCGATTCCGACGCTGACCTTCGACGATGCGGACAGGGCGTTCCTGGCCCAGCCGTCGAGCTACAACTGGGATTCCACCCAGCAGCACCGCGATCATGCGGTGGCCACCCAGAGCGCGCTGCGCCTTGACGGCCGCTACAGTTTCGATCATCCGGTGTTCAACGACGTGCGTTTCGGCGTGCGCGCCACCGACCGCAGCTCGCTCACGCAGGCGAACACCCCGAACAGCCAATGGAGCGCGCTCGGCGCGACCTGGGCCACCGGCGACGCCAGCTGGCAGCCGCTGAGCTCGTTCATCAATCTGGCCGATCCTCGCTTCGCCGGCAACACCGGCACGCAGGCCTTCAACGGCTTCTTCAACGGCAAGACGCCGCTGCCGGCGCCGCTCATCGTGCCGGACATGGCCCTGACCACCGGCGGTTCCCCGCCGCCGGGATTCACCACGCTGCACAACTTCGTCCAGGCGGTCTGCAAACCCGCCCACAAGAGCGACGCCATCTGCACCTGGACGCCGGCGCCGTTCGGCGACCCGATCGCCCGCAACCAGCAGGGCGAGCGCACCACGTCGGCCTTCGGCCAACTGCGGTTCGGCTTCGAGAACCTGGCTTATCCGGTGGATGGCACCGTCGGCTTGCGCGTGGTCCGCACGGAAGAGACCGCGATCGGCCGCACGCTGTTTACGCCGCCGACGGTGGCCGCCGGCCTGGTCGGCGTGCCGGTCATCGCGGCGATCAACGACGAGCAGACGCTCCACCACAACTACACCAACACCCTGCCGAGCCTGAACCTGCGCATGAAGGCCGGCAGCGAGCTGCAATTCCGCTTTGCGGCGTCGCAAGGGATCTCGCGGCCCGACTTCTACCGCATGCAGGCCTATACCACCTTGAGCGTGAATCCGAAAACGCACAACGACGCGGCCGGCAATCCCGTGCTCGACTCGATCGAGTACACCGGCACGGCCAACGGCAACACCACGCTCAAGCCGACCCGTTCGAACAACTTCGACCTGACGGCGGAGTATTACTTCGGCACGTCGAGCTCGGCCACCTTGTCCCTGTTCCACAAGAAGCTCAAGGACATTGTGGTCGACAAGACCACCTACTACCCGCTCACCGACTCGGCCGGCCAGGTCCACAACTTCCTGCTGAACTCGCCGGTCAACGGCGCGGACGGCCGCGTCACAGGTTTCGAGGCCGCCTACCAGCAGTATTTCGACAAGCTGCCGGGACTGCTGTCGGGCATCGGGGTGTCGGCCAACTACACCTACATCGACAGCCGTCTGGATCTGGGCTTGCCGAAGGACCGCCAATGGTGCACGCCGTCCAGCGCGGCCAATGACCTGATCTCGTCGCTGGGCGGTTGCGACACCAACGGCCGCTTCCTCGGCGACCTGCCGGTCTCGGGCCTGTCGAAGAACGCCTTCAACGTGGCGCTGCTGTACGACAAGGGACCATGGTCGGCCCGCCTGGCCTACAGCTGGCGTTCGCAGGCCATGGGCGCGGTCCACACCTGGGGCACGTATGGCACCGACGGCATCGACCGCAACCCGGCAAGCCCGAACGCCGGCAACGGCTATTCGGCGAACTACGTGGTGCCGTCCTGGAGCGGCGGCTACGGCCAGGCCGACCTGGGTGTGCAATACAAGCCGAGCGAGAACACCACGTTGGCGTTCGACGTGTCCAACCTCACCGACGCGCTCTACAAGTCGTACAACCAGCAGGGCATCGGCCTGAAGCTCTCCGGCGTGAACTACACCGGACGCCGTTTCACCTTGCAGGCGCGCTACTCGTTCTGATGACCCGCGGCTGAAACCAGCTCCCGCCTTCGATGCGACGGCGGGAGCTTTTCACGTCAGCCCTCTCTTTTGCGAACCCACGATGAAGCTATCCAGTATTTTCCGTCTCGGCCTGTGCGGCCTGGCGATGAACGCGGCGCAGGCGGCCGCAGGCGCCGAGGCGCACGGCGCAATGCCTCGCCTGGTCCAGCAGGACGGCCGCCATGCGCTGATGGTCGATGGCAAACCTTTTATCATGCTGGGCGTGCAGGCGCACAATTCCAGCAACTATCCTGCCGCGCTCGGCAAGGTATGGGCCGCCGTCAGGGATGCCCACGCCAATACGCTGGAGATTCCGGTGGCGTGGGAACAGATCGAAGCGGTCGAGGGCAGGTTCGACTTCAGCTACGTCGACACGCTGCTGGCCGAGGCGCGCCAGAACAAGGTGCGGCTGGTGCTGCTGTGGTTCGGCAGCTGGAAGAACACCGGGCCGGCCTACACGCCGGAGTGGGTGAAGTTCGACAACCGGCGCTTCCCGCGCATGGTCGACAAGGACGGCAAGACCAGCTACTGTTTGTCGCCGCTGGGCGAGCAGACCGTCAGGGCCGACACCCGGGCCTTTGTCGCGCTGATGAGCCACCTGAAGCGGATCGACGCGGCGCAGCACACCGTGATCATGGTGCAGGTCGAAAACGAAGTCGGCACCTACGGCAGCGTGCGTGACTTCAGCGCGAAGGCCGAGGCGGCGTTCCGCCAGCCGGTGCCGCCGGCCGTCCTGGCGCGCAAAAAATCGCCGGCGCCGGGCGCGGCCAGCGGCAGCTGGTCGCAAGTCTATGGCCCGTATGCCAACGAGTATTTCCACGCCTATGCGATCGCCAGCCATATCGAGCAGGTGGCCAAGGCGGGGCGGGCGGTGTACGACCTGCCGATGTACGTCAACAACGCGCTGCGCGACCCGGTCGAACCGATGGCGCCGTGGAAGGGTAACTTCGCCAGCGGCGGCCCGGGCTATGACGTGATCGATATCTACAAGGCCGCCGCGCCGCACATCGACGTGGCTGCGCCGGACATCTACGTGTCCGAATCGAACAAGGTGGCGGCCACGCTGGAGCAGTACCAACGCGGCGACAACGCGCTGTTCGTGCCGGAGATGGGCAACGCGCAGCACTATGCGCGCTACCTGTTCCAGATCCTGGGGCGCGGCGCGATTGGCGTGGCGCCGTTCGGCGTCGACTATGCGGACTACAGCAACTATCCGCTGGGCTCCAAGCTGAAGGACAAGGCCATGGCCGAGCCCTTCGGCAAAATCTACCAAGCCTTCCGCCCAATGGCCTCGCAGTGGGCGCGCTGGGCGCTGGAGGGCCGCACAGACGGCCTGGCCGAAACCGAGGCGCGCACGCCGCAGAGCCTGAAGTTCAAGGGCTGGGACATCAAGGCCTCGTTCCGCGAATGGCAGCTGGGCGGCCAGCCCGACCCGGCCCACATCACCGATGCGCCGCCGGGCACGGAGTCGCCGTCGGGCGGCGTGGCGGTGGCGCAGATCGGCGAGCACGAGTTCGTGCTGTTCGGGCAGCATGTCCGCATCCACCTCGAAGCGACCGGCGCCAACGCCGGCAAGCCGTATATGTACGCCCGCGTCGAGGAGGGGCATTTCGATGCGCAGGGCCAGTGGGTCATGGAACGCAACTGGAATGGCGACCAGACCGACCACGGCCTCAACTTCACCGGACAGCCGGTTACGCTGAAGGTCAGGATGGGCAGCTATTGATCGGGCGGACGAGGGCGGTTGTGAGAAATGATGTCCCGCGTTGGCGGTTTTTGTAATTCGTGCGGCGGGCCTTTGTGAATAAGATGTTGTCGAAGACCATGGACGGTCGCCAAAAACTATAAGGAGAGAGACATGTCCGACAAGGCTATCCGCAAGATCGTGATCGTCGGCGGCGGCACCGCCGGCTGGATGACCGCCGCGCCGCTGGCGGTCAAGCTGGGCGGCGCCTGCGAGATCGTGCTGATCGAGTCACCCGAAATCGGCACCGTGGGCGTGGGCGAGGCCACTTTGCCCACCATCCGCAACTTCAACATGGCACTCGGCCTGGACCCGGTGGACTTCGTCGCCAAGACCAAGGCGACCTTCAAGCTTGGCATCGAGTTCCAGGACTGGGGCCGCCTCGGCAAGCGCTTCTTCCACGGCTTCGGCAATTTCGTGCCGGCCAACGAATCCCGCTCCTCCTACCAGTACTGGCAACGGCTGGCGCGCGAAATCCACGACATGCCTTCGTACGAGGACTGGTCGGTGCCGTCGGTGATGGCGCGCCAGAACCGCTTCACGCCGCCGCACGGCGACCAGCCGGGGCCGGCCAACGCCTATTCCTACGCCTTCCATTTCGACGCCGGCCTGTACGCGGCCTATCTGCGCGACTACGCCATGCCGCGCGGCGTGGCGCGCATCGAGGGCCACATCGACGCGGTCGAACAGCATCCGCAGAGCGGCAACATCGTCGCCGTCAAGCTGCGCGACGGCCGCCGGGTCGAGGGCGACCTGTTCATCGATTGCTCGGGCTTCCGCGGCCTGCTGATCGAGGGCGTCTACCACGCCGGCTACGACGACTGGAGCGCCATGCTGCCGTGTAACAGCGCGCAGGCCGTGCAGTGCGAGGGCGTCGAAAAGCTCACGCCCTACACCATCTCGGCCGCCAAGGCCGCCGGCTGGACATGGCGCATCCCGCTGCAGCACCGCACCGGCAACGGCCACGTCTACTGCGACGGTTTCACCACCGACGCCGAGGCGTCGCGCGTGTTGCTCGGCGGCCTGGACGGCCGGGCGCTCGACGATCCGCGCCAGCTGCGCTTCACCACCGGCCGCCGCCGCAAGTCCTGGATCAAGAACTGCGTGGCCATCGGCCTGTCTAGCGGCTTTCTGGAACCGCTGGAATCGACCAGCATCAACATCATCGAGAACGCGGTGGGCTGGCTGCTGGAGTATTTCCCCGACCGCGATTTCCGCCCCGAGCTGGCCGACGAGTTCAACCGCCTGGTCGCCTGCCGCTACGAGAACGTGCGCGACTTCATCGTGCTGCACTACAAGCTGACCGATCGCGACGATTCCGAGTTCTGGCGCTACTGCGCCAACATGGCCATCCCCGACACGCTCAGGCACCAGATCGAGCTGTTCCGCGAGACGGGCCGGGTCGTCATCTACGACGCGCAGGGCTTCGGCGTGTCGTCGCACGTGTCGATCCTGGCGGGGCTGGGCGTCGTGCCCAAGGCCGACGATCCGCTCATCAATCTTATGGACCTGCGCAAAGTGCACGCGCATTTCTATCAGCTGCGCCGGACCATCGCGCAGACCGTCGACGCCATGCCCGACCATACCGACTACGTCCGGCAGCTGGTCGGCTAGGCGTCTGTAGTTCATCGTTGCATCATCTTTTCTGGAGTTAAAAAAATATGAACAAGAGACAAATCGCGGCCTTGTCCGGCCTGCTGGCGGCCTTGTCCGGCCTGCTGGCGGCTTTGCTGGCGGGCTGCGGCGGCAGTGTCAGCGACAGCGGCAAGGCATCGCAGACCGCGGCCACCCTCACGCTGAGCGGAGGCGCCACCGCGCAGACGCTGACCCGCTGGGGCAGCGTCAAGTTCGGCGGCGGCGGCTACGTGCCCGGCCTGATCTATCATCCGACCAGCCCGGACGTGCTGTACGCGCGCACCGACATGGGTGGCGCCTACCGCTGGAACACCGCCACCAAGGCTTGGTTGCCGATCACCGACGGCTTCGGCGCCATTGATGGCTACCACCACGGCAGCGAAACCATGGCGCTGGACCCGAACGACGACCAGCGCGTCTACATGGGCACCGGCATGTACTTGTCGGAAAACGCCGACGCCCGCCTGTACATCTCCACCAACCGTGGCGAAACCTGGCAGTACGTCAAGTTGCCGTTCTCGGCGGGCAGCAACAGCCCGGGCCGGGCCGTCGGCGAACGCCTGATGGTGGACCCGAACCTGCCGTCCATCCTGTTCTACGCCACCCGCGCCAGCGGCATGTGGAAGAGCAGCGACTATGGCCAGACCTGGAGCCAGGTGGCGTCGCTATCCACGCACGTGATGAGCAAGAGCGAGATCAACGCCTACCCCTCGAACGGCGTGGTCGGCTTCGAGCAGGTGATCTTCGACACCAACACCAAGGGCATCGGCAGCGCCACCCAGACCATCTACACGGCGGTCGCGCAGGACTACGCCGCCACGGCCGGGCTGGGCTTCAGCCTGTACAAGACCACCGACGGCGGCGCGACCTGGAGCGGCATAGCCACCCCCGCCGACGTGGCCGGCTACTTTGTGCCGCACATGGTGCGCGCCAAGGACGGTATGATGTACGTGGCCTTCACCAAGACCTCCGGCCCCGGCGCCGGCGGCCCCTCGCGCCTGTACAAGTTCGACGGCGCCAACTGGACGCTGCTGAAGAAGTACGATACCGAGCAGTGGGTCAACTTCGGCATGGGCGGGCTGTCGGTGTCCGGCACCGGCGCCAGCACCCGCATCGCGCTGGGCGTGACCAACTCCTGGGGCAACTATGAAGGCCAGCCGGTGGTGCAATTGTCGGACGACGCCGGCGCGACCTGGCGCGAGATCGCCGCGGCGGCGCCGCACGTGCCTGCCAATAATGGCTTCTCGGGCTGGACCGACGACGTTGAGATCGACCCGAACAACCGCGAGCACATCCTGCACGTGCACGGCGGCGGCGTGTGGGAAACCCACAACGCCTCGGCTGCCAAGCCGACCTGGACCGATGCCTCGGTCGGCATCGAGGAGACCGCCACCAGCGCGCTGATGGCGCCGCCGCCGGGCGCCAGTTACACGCTGGTGCGCAGCGCGGGCGACGTCGGCACCTCGGTCCAGACGGAGCTGCTCAAGTCGCCGACGCGCGGCTCGTGGGGCATGTTCAACAGCACCTACAGTTCGGACATGGCCTGGTCCAATCCCGCGTATATGGCCACCACCGGCAGCCATGTGTGGAACAGCACCGTGGCCGCCGCCTATTCCACCGATTCCGGCGTGACCTGGAAGGGTTTCGCGACCAACCATCCGGACGCGCTGGCCAACGAAAGCGGCGCGGGCAACCTCGCCGTGACCAAGCTGAACAACGTCGTCTGGGCGCCGTCCCATGCGGCGCCGGCCTACACGACCGACAACGGCGCGACCTGGGTCTACACCAATCTGCCGGCCCTGAACCACATGGGCATCGACCGCGCTTACCGCCTGGTGGCCGACCGCAAGAACCCGAACAAGGTGTATGCCTACAACTCGGGTGGCTCGTGGTGGGTGCAATGGTCGGAGACGGCGCACTTCTACACGTCCACCGACGGCGGCCACACCTTCACCGAGAGCAGCACGTTCGCGGCCAATTCATGGACGGCCGATTTCTATGCGACGTCGATCGCGGTCAATCCGAACGCGGAAGGCGATATCTGGGTGGTGGACGGCAAGAGCATCCTGCACTCGCTCGATTCGGGCGCGACCTGGACCAGGCTGAGCGCGGCCGCGCCGATCTGGGGACAGTCGGCCTTCCAGCCTGACGTGTATGGCGCCACCTCGGTCGCGCTGGGCAAGGCGCCGGCCGGCGCCAAGTACTCGGCCTCGGTGTACGTGGCCGGCGTGATCAACGGCGTGTCGGGCGTGCACCGGTCGGACGATGGCGGCGTCACTTGGACCCGCTTCAACGACGACAAGCACCAGTTCGGCGGCATGGGCCCGCTGGCCGCCGACCAGAACGTGCCGGGACGCCTGTACGCCGCCGGCGGCGGCCGTGGCGTGCTGTTCAGCTACTAAGACCTTCGAGGCCAGGCGCTGACGCAAGCGCCTGGCCCGCAACAAATTACACCCAATCTGGAGAATGAAATGAATCGCATGAAATTGAACAAGTTGGTCGGCGCCCTGGTCCTGGGTGTGGGCCTGAGCGCGCTGGCCGGCAGCGCCGGCGCCGCCGTGTTGACCTTCGACGGCATGGCCGAGCTGGTCATGTACGGCAACAGCGGCGAACTGCCGGCCAATATGCACTACGACGGCAACAACCTGACCTATGAAGAGGCCGGCTTCCTGCTGACCCTGAACGCGCCGAACGCGGCGGCCGGCATGGCCCATGTCGGCGACGGCACCTTCGAGCCGCAGACCTACAACTGGCACGATGGCATCGAGAATGGCACGGACACGTTCGTCACGCTGACCCGGGTGGGCGGCGGCCGCTTCAATCTGGCCGGCTTCGACTACAACCTCGACGTCAGTACGCTGTCGGCCGATGGCCAGCAGATCGGCATGCTGCAAGGTATGGGGACATGGAGCGCGGCGCGGAACGGCATCAGCGAACTGCGCCTGAGTTCGGGCGCCTACAACCAGCTCGACAACATCGACGTCAGCGCCGTGCCGGAACCAGACACCTATGCGATGCTGGGCGCGGGCCTGGGCCTGCTGGCCTTCATGGGCCGCCGCAAAAAGGCCTGACGACCGGACCAGCCCCGCGCGCGCGGGGCTGATCCGGTTTAGTTCTGGCCGTCCTCCTCGACGATGGCCAGTTCCCACGGACCCAGCGTCATCGCCTCGTCCGGCTTCACACGGCGCGCGCCCAGCAGCTCGACGCCGGCCTGGTGGCGGTAGTTGAAGTTGACCGCCGCGCCGGAATAGTTGAAGTAGTAGCGCACCGCGCGGCCAAAGCCGTTGACGCCGGAGCGCTCATGCACGTGGTCCGGCAGCTGCCGCTCCGGCGCCCACATCCCCAACTCCTGCAGCGACGACTGCAGCACCGCCTTCTGCAGCTTGTCCGACAGGTAGGTGCCCTCGTAGACCACCTTGCCGGAGCCGTACTGATTCGACGTGATGGCCGGCCAGCGGCCGAAGAAGGGATGGTCGTACCACGCCAGCGCCTTGGCCGTGTCCAGCTGCAGGAACTCGGCCCAGTGCCGCACCTGGTTGTCAGCGCCGGCCCCGAACGGATCGCCCTTCAGGGTCAGCGGCTGAGCAAGGTTGGAGAACTCCTGATAGTGGAAGCCCAGCGCCTCGCGCAGCGGCCCCGGCGCCATGGTCCAGCGCACGGCGGCGTTCTCGTTGGCGAAGCCGCTCTTGAAGGTCATCACCACGCGGCCGCCCTTGCGCACGTAGTCGGAGATGCGCTTGAGCAGGGCCTCGTCCGCCACGTACAGCGACGGCACGATCAGCAGTTTGTAGCCCGAGAAGTCCTGCGTGTCGGAAAACACGAAGTCGGCGCCGACGTTCAGCTCGTACAGCGCGCGGTGCATCTGGCGCACCAGCCCGCCGTAGTCGGCCTTGGTGCCGCCGCCGCCCCATTGGCTGTCCTTGGCGAAGGGCATGTCGTTGAGCGCGTTGAGCGAATCGCGGCTCCACAGGATGGCGACGTCGTTGTGCAGCTTCAGGTTGACCAGGCGCGGCCCGATCTTGCGCAGCTCGCGGCCGGTGCGGCTCATCTCGGCGTAGGCGCGGTTCGGTTCCAGGTCGTGCGACAGCACGCCTTTCCAGTAGGTTTCCTGATTGGCGTGGATCGAGGCCCAGTGCCAGTATTCCACCATGTTGGCGCCGTTCGACAGGTGGGTGTAGACGTCCTCGCGGAACTGGCCGTCGTACGGCGGGTACTGGAACGACGAGGACCAGTCGGTGGTCTGGGCGTTGGTCTCGGTCACCAGGAAGTTGCCGCGCTTGAGCGAGCGCGTGAAGTCCGCCTGCAGCGTCTGCTCGGCGCCGTTGTACCACTCGGGCTGGCCCCAGTGGTAGATGTTGACGGCCGGCGTGTCGAGCGCGCGCGCCACGTCCACCTCGTTGACGTCGCTGTGCATGGAACCGGCGAAATCGTGCGTGACGAACTGTTTCGGCGACGCGCATTCGCGGATCAGCGCGGCCTGCCAGGCGAGGAAGTCGGTCACGCGCATCTGGCTCCAGCGCGACCACTCCAGCTTGTAGCCGGTGCTCTGGGCGCCGTCCGGACGCGGCAGGTCGGTCCAGCTGTGCAGGTCCTGGCCCCAATAGTTGAGGAACCAGGCCTTGCTGAGGTTTTCCGGCGTGCCAAACTTCTTTTCCAGGTAGTGCTGGAAGCGGATGAAGACGTCGTCGTTGGCGGCGCCGTAGCTGCCGGTCTCGTTGTCCACCTGCCAGCCGATGACGTTGGGATTGTCCTTGTAGCGCGCGGCGATCTTGCGGATCAGGCGCTCGGCGTAGAAGCGGTAGGCGGCCGAGTCGGTGTTCATGTTCTGGCGCATGCCGTAGGTGTTCTGCGCGCCGTTGAACTTGCGGGCCAGGATCTCCGGATTCTGCCGCGCCATCCAGGCCGGGATCGAATAGGTCGGCGTGCCCATGATGACCTTGATGCCGGCCTTGCCCATGGCGTCGATGACGCGGTCCATCCACGCGTATTCGAAGCGGCCGTCCTCCGGCTCCCACAAGCTCCAGGTCGATTCGCCCAGGCGGACCACGTTGAAGCCGGCCTCCTTCATCATCTGCACGTCCTTGTCGAGCCGCTCGTAGGGCATGTATTCGTGGTAGTAGGCCGTCCCATACAGCACGGTGGGGAAGGGTGGTGGCGCGCAGGCGGCGGCGCCTGCGTACGTCAACGCCAGCGAGAGCAGTGTCCGTTTCAGCATACGAGGTCTCCATAATGGTCAGCAGGCCATTGTGGAGACTGGGAGCAGGGCCGCGCAATTATGAAAATAGCCAACCGGGTCAATGATTTGTCGCGGCCTTCCGCGCGCTGCGCAATTTCACACCGGTGTTGATGGTTTTGACAATTGCCGCACGCGGCCACGGCACCCACAATGGATCTCAAGGACTGCGAGGCGGCACTGCAATGCCGGGTGCGCCGGGCGGTCCCCGTTTAGTGCTCTCCAACTACCTCTCCGGTAGTATTTTCGGGCGGCTTCGGCCGCCCGTTTTTTTGCCGTGGCAATCGAGCCGTGCTCGCATTGCCAGATGATCAGTGGGCAGGTAACATCGCGTACCGGCAGCCAGCGTTCCGCGCGCGACAGTCCTATTCTCTGATCCAGGCTTTCAATGCAAGAATTTTATAAAAAAGCGCTAGTCGGGTGCTTTGGTCTTATCGCTGTATGCGTTGTCCTTGGCTATCTTTGCGTAAAACAGAGCTATTTGCAGGCATCGCTGCTGCCAGCCGCCGACAGCCCGCTGGCCTGGAGGGGCGAGCCGAGCTGGGATACCCGCCCCGGCGGCAAGGCCATCCTGCATTTGCATGAAGCTCAGCAGCGGCTCCGCTTCGACTTCCGCATCGCCAAGACCGACGAGGGCTTCGCCGGCGCCGAACTGCAATTCGTCGACGCCAAGGGCCAGCCGGCCCACATCGACCTGTCGCGCTACTCCTCGATTTCCCTGCTGGTGAAGTGCGCGCCTGCCAATACGCTGGCGCTCAGCATTCCGACCTTCGTCGGCAGGCGCTCCGATCAGCCGGAGTTTCTGGGCTACCGCACGCCCTTGTCCTATTTTTCCTGCGATGAGAACGAATCGCGCGTCGAGCTGGACCTGACGCGGCTGGAAACGCCGCAATGGTGGTTTTTGCTGGCGCAACAGGCCTTGTCGCTACACAATTATAAACTCGACAAGGTTCCCAAGATCGCCATCGGCAGCACGCCGCAGAGTCCGCGCGAGCTCAGCCTGGAGGTGCAGATCCGCGAGCTGGATCTGAAAGGCCGCGACCGCCGCTATCTGGTCCTGTTCGGGGTGCTGTTGATCGTCGCCTGGAGTGGCTTCGGCGTGTGGTTCTTCAGGCAACATGCGCAGGCGCTGATCGGCGACGTCAAAGGCAAGCTGCAAAAGGATCTGCCGTTTGTTGCATATCAACAACTTTCGCTGGAGCCGCACCGCGACAAGGAAAAGACGGTCGTCCTGCAATTCATCGCCAGCCGCTACGCCGAGGCGGAACTGGACCTGGACCGGGTGGTCGAGGAAACCGGGGTCAACCGCAACAAGGTGAACGACATCCTGAAAGCCGAATTCGGCTACACCTTCAGCGGCTACCTGAACAAGTTGCGGCTGACCGAGGCGGCGCGGTTGCTGGCCGAGAAAGACACGGCCACGGTGGCGGAGATCGCCTATTCGGTTGGCTACGCCAATGTTTCCTATTTCAACAAGCTGTTCAAGGAGGAGTACGGCTGCACGCCCAAGGCCTTCCGCAGCGCCTGTCCCGTCGCCGAGGCCTAACACTATCGTCATTAATTCTTCAATTTTCTTCGTTTTGCTAGCAATTCCAGCATGAGCGCTACCTCCCGTCCCGCTGAAATTTCTATCCTCTACGCAACGCTCCGGCAAAGCCGAGAGGGTATGAAAAATAACGAAGGAGGAGACTATGACGACCTGGACACCGCCGAACGATGCACGCAAGGCGCGGACCTGATATGGGCGCGACCAAGGCATACCGGATTGCACTGCTGTTCAACGCCAACAAGACTTTTGACAGGGAGGTACTGGGAGGCATCGCCGATTACCTGGGCAGCACGCGCGTGGCCTGGGAAGTGTTTTTGGAAGAGGATTTCTGCCTGCGCCTGGCCGGCATCGGCAACTGGCAGGGGGACGGCATCATTGCCGATTTCGACGATCCGGACGTGGCGGCTGCCTTGTCCGATTGTCAACTGCCGGTGGTGGCGGTGGGCGGCTCCTACGCCGCCGAGGACCAGTATCCGCCCGGCGTGCCCTATGTGGCGACCGACAACTTCCAGCTGGTCAAGCAGGCCCGCGAGCATCTGATCGACGTCGGCCTGCAGCGCTTTGCTATGTTCAGCCTGCCCGAGGCGGCCGAGAACCGCTGGGCCCAGGAGCGCGAACACGCGTTCCGCCGCCTGATGTGGAACGACCGCAGCGAAGCCGAGGTCTTCCGCGGCTGCGCGACCGCCCCCTGTTCCTGGGACGAGGCGCTGCACGGCCAGGTCGAATGGCTGCGCAGCCTGCCCAAGCCGATCGGCATCATCGCCGTGACCGACGCCCGCGCCCGCCAGTTGCTGCAGGCGTGCAGCATGGCCGGCATCGCGGTGCCGGGCGAGGTGGCGCTGGTCGGCATCGACAACGATCCGCTGGTGCGGCTGCTCACTCCCATCCCGCTGAGCTCCGTCATGCATGGCGCGCGCGAGATGGGGCGCACGGCGGCCCATCTGCTGAGCCAGAAGCTGCACCGGGTGCGGGTGCCCAACGCGCCGGTGCTGGTGCCGCCGGCCGGCATCAAGGTGCTCGCGTCCAGCCTGCACCAGACGGCCGGGCATCCGCTGGTGATGCGGGCCTGCTACTACATCCGCCAACATGCTTGCGAAAGCCTCAAGAGCCATCAGGTGGCCATGTACTTGGGCGTGTCGCGGTCTTCGCTGGAGGCGTATTTCCGCCAGGAGCTGGGCTGCAGCGTGCATGACGTCGTGTTGCGCTACAAGCTGGAGGCGGCCAAGGCCGGCCTGGACAGCGGCGAGCGCAGCATTGCCGAGGTGGCGCTGGGCTGCGGCTTCGGCTCGACCCAGTACATGCACCTGGTGTTCAAGCGCGAACTGGGCTGTACGCCACGCGCCTACCGGGACCGCGATTTCGACGCGCCGGAGCTGTTGTCCGCCAACGGCTAGCGGACCTGCTGCAAAATCGCTGCAGCCCACCGAAAAGAAAAGGATGACCCGCATGTCCAGCCGCCTGGCCCTGTCGTTGATGACCGCCCTGACCGTCCATGGCGCCATCGCCGCCGATGCTGCCGCAACCGCGTCCCCGCAGCCATGCGCGCTGACGGCGGCGCCGCGCAAGGTCGAGTACCCGTGGATGTCGATCGAGCGCTGGCGCGGCATGCACGCGGAGCAGGTGGCGCGCGCCGCCCAAGGCGGGATCGATGTGATGTTCCTCGGCGATTCGATCACCGAGATGTGGTCCAAGCCGGTCTGGGACGCCAACTTCGGCCAGCTCAAGGCGGCCAACTTCGGCATCGGCGGCGACCATACCGGCAACGTGCTGTGGCGCCTGCAGGACCCGGCCATCGCGCGGCTCCAGCCCAAACTGGTGGTGCTGCTGATCGGCGTGAACAACCTCAATCTGTGCGGCGAAGCGCCGGAACAGGTGTTCGGCGGCATCCAGGCCGTGGTCGGCCGGCTGCGCGCGCAGTATCCGGCGGCGCGCATCCTGCTTAACGCCGTGCTGCCCTCCGGCGCCAAGCCCGATGAACCGGTGCGCCAGCGTATCGTCGCGCTCGACAAGATGGTGGCGACGCTGGACGATGGCCAGCACGTGTTCTTCCGCGATTACGGCGCCTACTTCATCGCCGCCGACGGCACGCTGTCGGCCGATAACCAGCCGGACTTCCTGCACCTGTCGGAGAAGGGCTACCGGATCTGGGCAGCCGCGATGCGGCCGGACATCGAGCGCCTGCTCAACCAGCCGCGCCCGGCGCAGCCGGTGGTGCTGGCGGCCGACGACGTGCGCGCCTTCGCCGCCGCGCCGGCCGGTTTCGACCAGGCGCGGCCCGGTGTGGCGCAGGGCCGGATCGAAGAGTTCAGCTACGATTCCAGCATCACCGGCACGCGGCGCAAGGCCAACGTCTACCTGCCGGCCGGCTATACCGCGCAGCGGCGCTACCCGGTGCTCTACCTGCTGCACGGCATCGCCGGCAACCACGACGAGTGGCGCGGCTATGTGCACGCGCAGGCCATCCTCGACAACCTGATCGCCGACGGCAAGGCTGTGCCGATGATCGTCGTCATGCCCAACGGCCGCGCCCTGGCCGACGACCGCCCGCCGCCGGGTGAGCGCACCTTCACGCCGGCGCACATCGCCGGCTTCACCGCCTTCGAGCGCGAGCTGCCGCAGGTGCTGGTGCCGGCCATCGACGCCAAGTACCCGACGCAGGCCGGCGGCGGCCAGCGCGCGATCGCCGGGCTGTCGATGGGCGGCGGACAGGCGCTGAACATCGGGCTGGGCCATCCCGAGACCTTCGGCTGGGTCGGCGCCTTCTCGGCGGCGCCCAACCTGAAGGCGGCGGCCGAACTGCTGCCGGAACGCGGAGGTGGCCGGCCTCGGCTGCTGTATCTGTCCTGCGGCAATCAGGACGGGCTGATCGCCGGTTCGCAAACCCTGCACCGCTACCTGAGGGAGCACGGCATCGCGCACGTCTGGAATGTGGATGAGCACGGCCATGACCGCGAGAGCTGGGCGGACAACCTGTATCACTACGCGCAGCGCATCTTTCGCCAAGGTGATGGCGCGCCCGCAGCGGCGCAGTGAGGCCGCATTGCCAGCGGCTGGACGGGTTGGCGTCTGCTCCAGCTAAACCTTAGCCCAGGACGCGCGAGGCCCCGCTTTGGCGTATGCCGTATTCAATATCACTTCGCGGGTATTGGTTGGGTATTCTGCTGCGCCTTCTTGGCGTCAGCCTCCGCCTTCTCCTTTTTTGCCTTTTCCTTAGCCATATGACGGCCAACCAGGCAACCTCCTACCGCTCCGGCCACCGCATGGTGTCCGGCAACGTGGCCAACCACCGCGCCTGCTGCCGCTCCTTTAACGCAGCCGGCGGCGGACGCGCCGCCGCTTATCAACATCAATCCCGTCAACAGCAATACGGCTTGGTATTTCATGATATCTCCTTTGTAATCCAGTTCGATGGCGATCCGTTCCTCGCTATTGTGCCACTTTCGCGTACACATGTTGGTGACGATGTTACCGCGTCCGGATAGACTGCGGCTCACCATGCCTCCCGCCCCAAGGGCGCGAATGTCGGACCAGCAGCTTTCAGCAGCATGCCCCGGCATAAGCAGTTGCCTGATTTTATGAACCGCAATGGTGGTTTTCATAATTGCGCCTCCAGGCACTAGCTCGGACAATGCGCGCAGGACTTCCCGAATCCACGATGGAACCAAAAATGAAGAGACGAGAATTATTGCGGCACCTTGGCGCGGCCATTCCGGCCCTGGCGCTATCCCCCTTTACCTTCGCAGCCAAGGCGGCGCCGTTCGGCGGTCACGAGACGATGGCGCCCGGCCCGTTCAAGCCGGACTGGGATTCGTTGGCGGCCTACCAGACGCCGGACTGGTACCGCAACGCCAAGTTCGGCATCTGGGCGCACTGGGGCCCGCAGTGCGAAGCGGAACATGGCGACTGGTATGCGCGCGGCCTGTACGAGGAAGGCAGCGACCACTACCGCTACCACCTGGAGAAGTACGGCCATCCGTCCGAGATCGGCTTCAAGGACGTGATCCACCAGTGGAAGGCCGAGCGCTGGGACCCGGAAGCGCTGGTGGCGCTGTACAAGAAAGCCGGCGCGAAATACTTCGTCGCCCTGGCCAACCATCACGACAATCTGGACCTGTACGCCAGCAAGTACCAGCCGCAATGGAACTCGACCAAGGTCGGCCCGAAGAAGGACCTGATCGGCGGCTGGGCCAAGGCGGCCCGCAAGCAGGGGTTGCGTTTCGGCGTCAGCGTGCACGCGGCCCACGCCTGGACCTGGTACGAGACGGCGCAGGGCGCCGACAAGCAAGGTCCATACGCCGGCGTGCCCTACGATGGCCGCCTGACCAAGGCCGACGGCAAGGGCAAGTGGTGGGCGGGCCTCGACCCGCAGGCGCTGTACGCGCAGAACCATGCGCTGAGCAAGGGCGGCGGCGCCGGCGTGGGCGGCGACCAGTGGCACTGGGGCGACGGCGCGTCCGCCCCCGACCAGGCCTACTGCGAGAAGTTCTACGACCGCACCATGGAGCTGATCAACAACTACGATCCCGATCTGGTCTACTTCGACGACACCGAACTGCCGCTGTATCCGGTCAGCGACGTCGGCCTGCGTCTGACCGCGCACCTGTACAACCGCAGCATCGCCAAAAAGGGCAAGCTGGAGGCCGTGGTCAACGGCAAGATCCTCAATGAGCAGCAGCGCAAGACCATGGTGTGGGACATCGAGCGCGGCCAGAGCAACACCATCGAACCGCTGCCGTGGCAGACCTGCACCTGCATCGGCAGCTGGCACTACGACCGCCGCGTCTACGACAACAAATCGTACAAGAGCGCGCAGACGGTGGTGCACACGCTGATCGACGTGGTCAGCAAGAACGGCAACCTGCTGCTCAACGTCCCGGTGCGCGGCAACGGCACCATCGATCCGCTGGAGCGCGACATTGTCGAGGAAATCGGCCGCTGGATGGCGGTCAACAGCGAGGGCATCTACGACAGCCGCCCGTGGGCTGTGTTCGGCGAAGGGCCGGTGATGGAGGAGGCCTCGGCACCGATGTCGGGCGCGGGCTTCAACGAGGGCAAGAACAAGCCGTTCTCGGCGGCCGACGTGCGCTTCACCGTCAAGGGCGCGGCGGTGTATGCCTTCGTCATGGGCTGGCCTGCCGACGGCAAGGTGACGATCAAGGCCATGCGCGCCGGCGGCCCGCACCTGAAGCGGGACATTGCGCAAGTCGGGCTGGTGGGCGGCGCATCGCTGGCCTTCCAGCAAACGGCGGACGGCCTGCAGGTGACGCTGCCGGCCGCCGCGCCGGCGCTGCCCTATGCGTTCGCGTTGCGCATCGTCTGACTCCGAGCCGGGCGGTTGTGCCGATTTCGCTCGTTTCCTGTACCAAGACTGCCAAGACGTCCGCATCGGGGCCACGTAAGCTCTGTTGCGATTCGATAGCCTCGTTGAGCGCGCTATCGAAGCAAACCGGCAGTTTTATTACGATCCCGCACTGTCGATGGGGGACGTTATCACTAGGAGACGAGCATGATGTTGCAGGAAAAAATAGGTGTGCGCTGGGTGAAGTTGGCGCTGGCGTTGTTGTCGGCCCAAGCCATGACAGTGGCGCTGGCGCAGGAGCAACCGGACGCCAAGATGGAGCGGGTGGAAATCACCGGCAGTAACATCAAGCGCGTGGCGCAGGAGGGCGTCTCGCCGATGACCTTGATCACCAAGGAGGACATCAAGCGCTCCGGCGCGACCTCGGTGCTGGACGTGTTGCGCAACCTGCCTTCGGTCGGCGGCAACGGCCGCGATTTCGGCGGCGGCAACGACTTCCGCAACGGCGCCACCACGGCCAGCCTGCGCGGCATGCCCACCCTGATCCTGTTGAACGGCAACCGCCTGCCGGTGTCCGGCTCGGACGATTCCAACGGCTTCACCTCGGTGGACTTGAACATGCTGCCGCTGGCGGCCATCGAACGCATCGAGGTGCTCAAGGACGGCGCCTCGGCCATCTACGGTACCGACGCGGTGGGCGGCGTGATCAACTTCATCATGCGCCAGAACTACCAGGGCACGGACTTGAGCACCAGCTATGGCGCCACCACGCTGGGCGGCGGCGACGTGCGCAAGCTGTCGGTGGCCGGCGGCTACGGCGACCGCGCCACGCAGAAATTCAACCTGACCTACGCCGCGATGTACGAGGACACCAAGCGCATCAAGGGCACCGACCGCGACTGGGCCAACCACATCGACTTCGGCGCCAGCGGCGGCCTGCAGTACGCCAACGTCTACGGCGCCCACGGCACCGACGCCGGCACGCTGTCGATCGGCGGCAACCGCTTCCCCGACCCCGGCTGCCTGCCTGGCTCCAAGCTGCCGTATCCGAGCGGCGCCGAATGGTTCCCTTCGCCGACCCGCAACGGCTGCCTGTCGGCGACGGCGGAATTCACCGACCTGGTCAAGCCGTCGCGCCGCGCCGGCGCCACCGCCGCGCTGAACTGGGACATCGCGCCGGACCTGACGCTGTTCGCCAACGCCTTCTTCACCAACTTCGACAAGCGCATCGTCGGCCAGTCGTCCTGGCTGCAGAACCGCGCGCGCAACAACCTGGTGATCCCGGCCTCGAATCCGTTCAACACCTACGGCAAGCCGGTGACGGTGCGGCGCGACTTCCCGGTCTACGAGGGCGGCATCAAGACCAACGTCGACAACCTCTGGCTGCTGACCGGCCTCAAAGGCGAGTTGGGAGGTTGGGACTGGTCCGCCACGCTGTCGCACGGCGAGGAATCGGGCCGCACCGACACCCTGGGCGCCTACAAGCTGGAGGAGCTGAACAAGGCGGTCGACGACGGCCGCTTCAATCCCTTCGGCGCGAACAGCAATTCGGACGCCCTGATCCGCGAGCTGTCGGGCGAGATGTACGTGAAGACCCGCAGCAAGACCGATTCCATCAAGCTGCAGGCCGCGACCGAATTCGGCGAGCTGCCGGGCGGGAAGGTCGGCGTTTCGGTCGGTTCCGAGCTGCGCAAGAATTCGCTGTCGTACACGCCGTCGCAGGACTGGCAGCAGGGCTTGCTGGGCCAGTACGCGGTGCTGCCGCCGATCTCCGGTTCGGAAAAATTGTCGGCCGTGTACGCGGAGCTGAGCCTGCCGCTGCTGAAAACGCTGGAGGCCCAGGCCGCCGTGCGCTACGACAAATACGAGCTGGCCGGTTCCACCACCAATCCCAAGCTGGGCTTGAAGTGGAAGCCGACCAGGGAGATCATGCTGCGCGCGAACTACAGCACCGGCATGGTGGCGCCTTCGCTGCCGCAGCGCTTCAGCGAAGGCAGGGATTCCTTCTCTGCGACCAAGGACCCGCACCGCTGCATCGAGGGCAATGTCTATTTCGATACCTATTGCACCCGCTACGTGAAGGCGTCCAACGTCGGCACCAAGGACCTGCAGCCGGAAAAATCGAACCAGTACAACATCGGCTTCGTCATCGAGCCGCTCAAGGACCTGAACATCGGCCTGACCTACTACGACATCAAGTGGAAAAACAAGATCGACGTGCTGGATAACACGACGGTGCTTGAAAACGAAGACGGCGCCTACAAGTCGCACGTGACGCGCGACGCCGTCACGGCCGACGATATCGCGGCCTATGCGGCGCTGTCGGCGGCCGAAAAGGCGCGGCTGGGGCCTTTGCGTGGTGAGCTGTCCAACATCAAGACCGGCTGGGTCAACCGCTTCCAGTCGCACACCAGCGGCATCGACCTGGATGCGTCCTACACCTTCCGCACCGACAAGCTGGGCCGCTTCAAGGTGTTTGGCGACGCCAACTACACGCTGCGCTACGACACGGTGCTGTTGGCCGACAACGTCTACATCAACTGCCCGAACAACACCTCGTGCGATGCGGGCGAGTACGGCAATCCGCGCGTGCTGGCGAACGTGGGCCTGAACTGGGACCTGGGACCGTGGAGCGCCACCGGCATCGTCAAGTACGTGGCCGGCACCAAGGTCGACCGTTCGCCGTCGGCGGTGCAGAACCAATGGTATGACTTCTACGCCAAGGGACGCCGCATTCCCGCCATCGCCACGATGGACGCGTCGGTCGGCTATTCCGGCATCAAGAACGCCGTGATCCGGGTCGGCGCCAACAATGTGTTCAACCGCGATCCGGCCTTCGACCCCGGTTCCTCGCTGGGCTACAACGACAGCTGGGGCGATCCGCGCGGCCGCTATGTCTACGTCAGCCTGGACTACAGCTTCAAATAGGTGGTACCGGGGGGGGGGGGGGGGGGGGGGG
>NZ_JBWKWR010000003.1:127713-766532 GCF_059422325.1 Duganella sp. GW821-FHT01E12
TTCCCCCCCCCCCCCCCCCCCCCCCCCCCCCCCGCCGCTGCGGAATATCGTTCCGGAGATTCGTCATTTTCATAATTGCCCGGCCTGCGCCCCGCAGGCACAATCGCCGGCAAACCGTTAAGAAAGTGATGGAGACCCAATGAAATTGAAGACAAAAATCAGCCTGCTGTCGGCTGCCGTGGCGCTGTGCTGCGGTAGTGTCGGCGCGCAGACCGGCGCGGCCGGGGAGCTTGCGGCACCGGCGGCCACGCCGTGGACGAATGCCCAGCTCGGCGCGGAGGAGCGCGCCCGCCTGGCGGTCGCGGCGATGACCTTGGACGAGAAGCTCAAGCTGGTCTACGGCTACCTCGGCGCCGACATGGAATCGAAGAAAACCACGCGGCCGGCGCCGTCGCACAAGCAATCGGCCGGCTTCATCTACGGCGTGCCGCGCCTGGGCATCCCGCATCTGTGGGAAACCGACGCGGGCGTGGGCGTGGCCAGCCAGGCCGGCCCGGATGCGCGGCCCGGCACGGCGCTGCCGTCGGGCCTGAACACGGCCGCCACCTGGGACCTGAACACCGCCTACGCGGGCGGCGCCATGATAGGCGCGGAGGCGCGCGCCTACGGCTTCAACGTGCTGCTGGCCGGCGGCGTCAACCTGATGCGCGAGCCGCGCAACGGCCGCAACTTCGAATATGCCGGCGAGGATCCTCTGCTGGCCGGCAAAATCGTCGGCCAGCAGATCAAGGGCATCCAGTCGAACCGCATCGTGTCCACGCTCAAGCACTACGCGCTGAACGACCAGGAAACCAACCGCACCACGCTCAACGTCAAGATCGACGACCGTTCGGCCCGCATGTCGGACCTGCTGGCCTTGCAGATCGCGAACGAGGAGGGCAATCCGGGCGCGGTCATGTGCTCGTACAACCGCGTCAACGGCGTGTATGCGTGCGAGAGCAGCTATCTGCTGAACGAGGTGCTGAAAAAGGACTGGGGCTTCAAGGGCTGGGTGATGTCGGACTGGGGCGCGGCGCACAGCACGGTGCCGGCCGCCAACGCCGGGCTGGACCAGCAATCGGGCATGCCGTTCGACCTGGCCGACTACTTCGGCCCGCCGCTGAAGGAGGCCGTGCTGAACGGCTGGGTGCCGCAGTCGCGCCTGGACGACATGGTGCGCCGCATCCTGCACGCGATGTTTGCGCACGGCGTGGTGGACCATCCGGTGGCGCCGGCGCCGCAATCGATCGACTTCGGCGCGCACGCGGCCGTGTCGCGCAAGGATGCGCAGGAGGGCATGGTGCTGCTGAAGAACAGCGCCGGCGCCTTGCCGCTGAGCCGCTCGGCCAAAAAGATCGCGGTGATCGGCGGCTATGCCGACCGCGGCGTGCTGGCCGGCGGCGGTTCGTCGCTAGTGTATCCGGCCGGCGGCAACGCGGCGCCGGAGCTGATGCCTAAGACCTGGCCGGGCCCGGTGATGGTGTATCCGTCGTCGCCGTTGAAGGCCATACAGGCGCGGTTGCCGTCGGCAAGCGTGGCCTACAACGACGGCAGCGACCGCGCCGCCGCCGCCAAGCTGGCGCGCGAGAGCGACGTGGTGCTGGTGTTCGCCACGCAGTGGACGGGCGAGGGCTTCGACATGCCCAACCTGTCGCTGCCGGACAAGCAGGACGAGCTGATCGCGACCGTGGCCGCGGCCAACGCCAACACCGTCGTGGTGCTGGAAACCGGCGGCCCGGTGACCATGCCGTGGCTGCCGAAGGTGTCGGCCGTGCTGGAAGCGTGGTATCCCGGCAGCAGCGGCGGCGAGGCGATTGCCGGCGTGTTGTTCGGCGAGGTCAATCCGTCGGGCCGTTTGCCGGCCACATTCCCGGCGTCGGAATCACAGTTGCCGCGTCCCGCGCTGGACGGCTTCCCGGAGGTGGCCGACCGCCGCTTCGACGTCAACTACAGCGAAGGCGCCGCGGTCGGCTACAAGTGGTTCGACCTGAAGGGGCTCACGCCGCTGTTCCCGTTCGGCCATGGCTTGTCCTACACCGAGTTCGCCTTCTCGGACCTGGCCGCCAGCGTCAAGGGCGGCGTCGTGCGCGCCTCGTTCACGGTGAAGAACACCGGCAAGGTCGCGGGCAAGCAAGTGGCGCAGGTCTATGTCTCGCCGCTGACGGCCCGCTGGGAAGCGCCGAAGCGTCTGGCCGGCTTCCAGAAGGTCGAGGTGCAAGCGGGCGCCGGCGTGCAGGCCTCCGTGACCGTCGATCCGCGCTTGCTGGCAATGTACGATTCGGCATCGAAGACCTGGAAGGTCGCCAAGGGCGACTACAAGCTGACCCTGGCGGCCAGCGCGGCCGATAGCAAGGCTCTCAGCACGGTGGTGCATCTGGAGGCCGCCGTCTACGATGTGAACGGCAAGCCGACCCGCTAAAACGCTGGGCGACAAAGGAGGGCGGGCGCTGCAAATGCAGCGCCCGCCCTTTTTATTTGTACAAGCTCGGACCAGACATGGACTGCCAGATGAGTTAGAGTTCTGATAAGCCCACATTAAAGGATACATTACCGATGAATCACGTGTTCACCGCTTCCGTTCCTCTCCTTCAGACAGAACGACTTATGCTTCGCGAATATCGGCGCGCCGACTTCGACTTATTTGCAGACCATTTGGGGCATCCGGAAAGTTCAGCTCACTTGGGTTCATCCGACCGTCAGGCGGCTTGGCGAATCTTCACTTCACATGCTGGATTATGGCTCGTCCACGGAGCTGGCTGGTGGGCTATAGAGGATAAGCAGACTGGCCAGCTCGTAGGCAGTGTGGGAGCTTTTTTTCGCGAACAATCAACTGTGATGGAGATGGGATGGAATACTTATCGAGCATTCTGGGGGAAGGGAATTGCGAATGAGGCGGCTTCGGCGGTCTTGAATTATGTGTTCGAGGTTCGAGGCGAACTGAAAGTCAGGGCTCTTGTCAGTTCCGGCAATGAATCATCGCGCCGCGTCGCCGAGCGCTTGGGCATGACCTACGAAATGGAGACTGAGTTGAACGGTAAGGTAATCGGTAGTTACATGCGTGAGCGCACGTGAATCGGTTACTGTCGGTTGTGGCGATTCACTGCTGCGCTATTGCCCCATTTTTGAATCGATAGTTCCATAAAGCCTCCTTATGTGGATACATCGTAGATTCGAGCATTAGGCCTTATCAAGCTCAATGTCTATACAATGTATCCACAAAGTCGACTCGTCGTTACCACCAGAGGCTGTAGATCGTCGTCAGTGCGATGCCGATAACCGCCGAACCCAGCGCGAAGGCGCCATCGACGCGGAACAGCGAGGTGTCGATGTGCATGTGCTTGACGTTGTCGCGCCTGGCGTCTGCCATCTTGCTCATTACGACCATGCCGGCGATGACCACCCAGAACACGATGAACATGCGGTCGAGGAAGGGAATCTCGAACACGCCGCTGCCGTTGTCCTTGGAGAAGCCGATCGGCGCCAGGAAGGACAGGTCCATCATCGTCGGCAGGAATTTCAACAGGATGGAGCCGGCCAAGCCGCCCAGGGTGGCGAACATGGCCGCGCCGGACGTGGTCTTTTTCCAGAAGAAGCCCATCAGGAACATGGCCAGGATGCCGGGCGAAACAAAGCCGGTGTATTCCTGGATGTACTGGAAGCCGCCTTTCTTGTCGATGCCCAACATCGGCGCGATCAGCACGGCCAGCGCCATCGCCACCACCACGCTCACGCGGCCGATCCACACCATGCGCTGCTCGGTGGCTTCCTTGTTGAAGGCTTTCTTGTAGATGTCGAGCGTGAAGATGGTGGCGATGCTGTTGGCCTTGCCCGCCAGCGAAGCGACCACGGCGGCGGTCAGCGCGGCGAAGGCGATGCCCTTCAAACCCGATGGCAGCAAGCCCAGCAGGATAGGGTAGGCGCGGTCGGGATTGACTTCACCGCCGACCTTCATGGCGTCACCCAGCGCGCCGGACTTGTCCAGCGCATAGGCGGCGATACCAGGCAGCACCACGATGACCGGCATCAGCAGCTTGAGGAAGGCCGCGAACAGCAGGCCCTTGCGTGCGGTCGGCAGGTCGGCGCCCAGCGCGCGCTGGGTGATGTACTGGTTGCAGCCCCAGTAGTTCAGGTTGACGATCCACATGCCGCCCAGCAGCACCGACAGGCCCGGCAGGTCCATATAGTTCGGATTGTCGCGCTTGAGCACCATGTCGAAGTGGCCGCGGGCGTGGTTGTACAGCTCGGAGAAGCCTTGCAGTGCGCCGTGCTTGTTGCCCAGCGCGGCGACCATGTCGAGCGCCAGCCAGGTCGTGACCAGGCCGCCGACCACCAGGCAGGTGACCTGCACCACGTCGGTGTAGCCGATCACCTTCATGCCGCCCAAGGTGATGATGGCGGCGAACACGGCCAGGAACAGCATGCAGGGCAGCAGGGCGATGCCGGACAGGCTGCTGATCGCCAGCGCGCCCAGGTACAGGATGGAGGTCAGGTTGACCACCACGTACAGGCCCAGCCAGAACAGCGCCATGGTGGTGGCGACCGCCTTGCCGTAGCGCTGTTCGAGGAACTGCGGCATGGTGTAGATGCGGTTCTTCAGGTAGACCGGCATGAAGAACACGGCCACGATCACCAACGTGGCGGCGGCCATCAGCTCGTAGACCGCGATGGCCATGCCGATGCGGAAGCCGGAGCCGCTCATGCCGATGAACTGCTCGGCCGAGATGTTGGAGGCGATCAGCGAGGCGCCGATGGCCCACCAGGTCAGCGACCCTTCGGCCAGGAAGTAGTCATGCGAGGCGAGGCCGGAGCCGGCCTGCTTGCGCCGGTAGACCCAGATGCCATAGCCGGCCACAAGTACGAAATAAACAAGAAAGACGGTGACGTCCAGGGTGGAAAAAGTGCTCATGCGATACTCGCGATAAAAAGATTGTCTCCGGATTGACGGCCTTGCTGCGGCCGTGCCCTTTTTTTGATGAATCTGCCAATGGATGATCTTAGGCGATTTCCACCTATAATTTCCAATACCACTTTTGCATGCAGCTATACTGTTTGGGTGGGGGCAGCATCGGTTTGGTGCTTATTTTCCTGCAAGTTTGACCAGTCCCGGCGCCTTGCGGGCCAGTTCGCCGTCGCCGCTGGCGCTCAGGCGGCCGGCGGCGTCGTTCCAGTGCAGCCGGGTCAGTGTGCCCTTGCCCTTTTCGTAGTCGTAGGACACGCCGTCGTCGTCGTACAGCGCGAACTCGCCGTCCTTGCCGGGATAGACGCGGATTTCGGCCACCGCTTGGCGGGTGGCGGTCGACTGTATCTCCACGCCCAGCGGCACGATGGCGCCGGCCCGCACGAACACGGGGATCTGGTCGATCGGCGCCGCCACCTTGACCCAGCGGCCGCCCGCCAGCTTTTCGTTGGTCCAGAAGTTGTACCAGTCGCTGCCGGCCGGCAGGTAGACGTCCTTCTGCGTCTGGCCCTGCTCGGTCACGGGCGCGACCAGGAACGCCGGCCCGAACATGTATTGCGTGCCGATGTCGGCCACCTGCGGGTCGTTCGGGAAGTCCATCCACAAGGGCCGCATGAAGGGCGCGCCGCTGTCGTAGGTGGCCTTGGCCTGGCTGTAGAGATAGGGCAGCAGCTGGTAGCGCAGGCGGTCGTAGCGGGCCAGGATGGCTTCGGCCTGGCTGCCGAATTCCCACAGTTCCGTGTGCTTGCGGTCGCCGTGCACGCGCAAGGTCGGCAGGAAGGTGCCGTACTGGAACCAGCGCGTGAACAGTTCCGGATAGTCGTGGTTCTGGCCGACGGTGTCGGCGGCGCCGGCCGGATCGAGCAGCGGCGCCTTGGTGGCCTTGGTGGACTGCGGCAGCCACTGCCAGCCGCCAATGTCGTTGCCCCAGTAGGCGATGCCGGAGGCGGTCATGTTCAGGCCGGTCGGGATCTGGCGCGTCAGCGCTTCCCACGAGGGGTGGATGTCGGACGACCAGAACAGAGCGCCGGTGCGCTGCGAGCCGAGGTAGGCGGCGCGCGACAGGATCAGCGCGCGCTTGTTCGGCTTCCACGCACGCATGTTCGCGGCAAAGCCTTCGACGTGCAGCAGCGGGTAGACGTTGTGGTAGCGGTCGCCGGAGCCGATCGCATAGAAGTAGCCGTCCGGTACCAGGTCGGGTTCGGTCTCATCCAGCCATGGGTAGTCGAAGCCATGCGACAGTACGTTGTCGCGTGCATGCTCCCAGTACCATTTGCTGGCCGCCGGGTTGGTCGAGTCGATCAGCGCGCCGGTGCGGTCGGAGCGCGACGGCAGGCCATCGACGGTCTTGCCGTCCTTGTCCTTGAGGAAGTAGCCCTTGGTATCGAGCTCGTTGAAGTAGCGGCCCGAGCTCTCGAAGCGCGGCCAGAACGAAATGATGGACTGCATGCCCAGCGCGTGCAGCTCCTTGTTCATGGCGTCCGGGTCGGGGAACTGCGCCGGGTCGATGTCCAGCTGGCCCATGCGGGTCCAGTAGAACCAGTCCACCACCATGATGTCGAGCGGGTACTTCTTCTGGCGGTAGGTGTTGGCCACGCGCAGCACTTCCTGCTGGCTCTCGTAGCGCGCCTTGGACTGGATCAGGCCGAAGGCGGCCTTGGGCGGGATCGGCGTCCGGCCGGTCACGCGCGCATAGCCGGAATACAGTTCTTCCGGCGTGGCGCCGGTGATGACGAAGAAGCTGACGCGCTCGCCCACGCTGGACTGGAACGTCGTGCGGCCATTGATGCCGCCGATGAAGCGCGTCGCGGACGGGTTGTCCCAGACGATGCCGTAGCCCTTGGACGACACCATGAACGGCACGCACACCGTCTCGCCAGCCGGCGCGTCGTACCAGTGCTTGCAGTCGATGACGCGGCCGCGCAGGTCCAGCGGGCCCATCGATTCCTGGTTCTGGCCCATGCCGTAGTAGTGCTCGTCCGCCGGCGCGCTGAACGAGGCGCTGGCTTGGTAGGTCTTCTCGGTGTTGACGGTCTGCGGCGCCAGGTCCCAGCCGGTCATGTCGAGCACCACTTCGCCTTTGGCGTTTTTCACCTGCAGCGCGACGGGGGCGAGTGTCGAGGCAAAATACTTTTCGCTCATGCTCGGCACGTGGGGCGCGGGCGCCGGCGCCACATGCAGGCTCAGTGCGGGCGAGCTGAAGGTGTCGCCATCCTTGCCGCCGCTGTGGCGGAAGGCGGCGTTGTCGATGCCGCTGGCCAGGATGCCGTAGCCGGCGCCTTTGAGCGTCTCGGCCTTGTCGGCGGCCAGCGTGATGCGGACCACGTTCGGTCCATAGGCCTCGACCGAGACCCAGGCGCCGTTGCGGTCGAGCGTGGCGATAGGCGCGGCCTGGGCCGTCGCAGCAGCCGAGGCCAGGAACAGCAAGGCCAGTATCGGTGATCGCATGGTGTTGTTCTCCTTAGATATTCTTTTGATGCCCGCATTTTGGGCGCTCAATGATTGCAGAGTCAGCCAGGGACCGCAATTACGAAAATCACCGAGGCGGTGAATGATTTCACAGCCGGGGAGGCTGCGCGGCGCGTGCGACGCAACGCCGGAACGGAAGGGGTTTTTGATGGGGGACGCGGATCGCCGGCGCGCGTGGCGCGGCGCCGATCCGGTGGAACTGCCTGCTACATCAGCGTGCTACATCAGAAGGTGTAACGGGCGTTCACGTAGACATAACGGCCGACGACATCGTTCAGGGACTGCACGCGCTCGTTCACGTTAGGCGTGTTGGCATACACCAGGGCCTTGTCGAACACGTTGTTGACGCCGACGTTCACGGTCAGCTTGGGGCTGGCCTTCACGCTGTAGTTCAGATCCCATACGGTGTACGAAGGGATGCGCGCGTTGGTGACGGCCGGGTCCTGGACGTGTGTAGGATCGTCGATGTTGAGCGTGTCGGCGGCGGTGCGTGCCGTCAGCGTCGCCAAGTGGATGCCGTACTCGTACGAGGTGCTGAAGGAATTGGCCCAGCGTGGGTGATAGACGCTGTCCAGGCGGCTGACCGGCGCATCGTTCGGCGTGATGCTCTGGTCGAACTTCAGCGTGCGGTTGAGCGTCTCGTTGAAGCGCAGCTTGCCGTACGCGCCCAGCAGCAGGTCGTATTTCAGGTCCAGGTCGAAACCGGAAATCTTGGTCTTGCCGACGTTGCTGTAGGGCGTGGTGATGTTGTTGATACGACCCTTGTTCAAGCCTGGATGTTTCTTTTCCAGTTCCAGATTGCGCGGGTCGCGGCCGACCAGCGCGGCGTAGCCGGGAATGCTGTCTTCGTGGTCCAGCACGTATTGCGCGTCCAGCGCTTGAATCGTGTCGCGCTGATCGATGCCGTACCAGTCGAGCGACATCACCAGTTCCTTCGTCGGCTGCAGTACGATGCCGGCCGAATAGTTCTTGGCCTTTTCAGGCTTCAGATCCGGATTGCCTTTCAGGTACTGGCGCGGGCCGTAGGAGCACTGTGCGCCCACGTAGCCCAGCGGGCCGCAGCGGGCCCAGTCGGCCACGGTGGCGTAGGCGGTGGTGGTGGCGCCGATTTCCGGCAGGGTAGGCGCCTTGAACGAAGTGGTGGCCGAACCACGGACCAGGATCTTCTCGGTCGGACGCCACGCCAGCGCCAGCTTGGGGTTGTAGGAGTTGCCGAAGTCGCTGTAATGGTCGGCGCGTGCGGCAACTTGCGCTTCCAGGTTGGCCATCAGCGGTACCGCCAGTTCGCCGTAGACCGAGTACAGATTGCGCGACGCCACGCTGCCGGTGGTGCCATAGTCGACGATGTTGCCCGCCAGCGTTTGCGAATCCGGGATATCGTCGATCGATTCATGGCTGGCCTGTGCGCCCCATGCGAAGCCGACCGGACGGTCCTGCAGCTTGAACAGTTCAGGCGTGCTCATCTTCCATTCGGCCGTGCCCAGACGCGAGGTGGCGGCGTGATGGATGGTGTGCATCATCGACTGCACCAGGCTGAGCGAATTGGCCGGATTGAACGGGTTGTAACCGCCGGTGCCCATGATGCCTTTGCCCAGCAGGTTGTTCGATACATCCTTCAGCACGCCGTTGGTGGTGTCGTCATCCAGCTTGCTCTGGTTCAGGTTGACGGCGAATTCGCTGTCCCAGCCGTGTACCTGGCCGCGCCAGCCGGCGACCACGCGCGCGGTGGTGTTGGTGATGGTCTGGACGCTGTGGCCCACTTCGGTAATGTCGTGGAACACCTGCAGGCGGTCGCCCGGCGTGAAACCGTTGGTGGAGTCGGTCGGGCCGGGCAGACCCAGCACGCCGGGATTGGTGGTGCCGTCGGTCGGCGCCAGGAACTGGCTGCTGAAGCGCGGATAGCCCTGTTGGTAGGTCGATTTGTTGCGATTCAAACCCAGCTCGGCAAACAACTCGTCGCCGCCGCCCAGGCGCTTGGTGACGATGGTCGAGACGCCGATGCGGGAAATGGAGGGCGTCAGTATGCTGTCGGGGTTGGTAAAGCAGACCTGGTCGCCGGTGTCGGCGATGCCGACCGATCCCTGGCAGCCTGGAATGGCGTAGCCCGGTTCGCCGTTGTCGTAGTCGCGCACCCAGCCCTGGAACGCGGTGGTTGGACGTTTGTCGGTGCCGCCGTATTTGCGGTAGTCGGGCACGGCCACTGCCGAGTGCTTGCTGCTGCGCAGGGAGTTGCGTTTGAGCGCGTCGAGCGACATCAGGACGTTGTAGCCGTCCTGGTCGATGTCGCCCCAGCCCTTGGTCGCGCTGATGTTGCCGGTCGAGCCGTCGCCCTTGACGTTGGCGCCCAGCTTGCCCGCCACTTCCAGGCCCTGGTAGTTGTTGCGGGTCTTGAAGTTGATTACGCCGGCCACCGCATCCGAACCGTAGATGGCGGAGGCGCCGTCGCGCAGGATCTCGACCGATTCCAGTGCCGCCAGCGGCAGGGTGTTCAGGTCGACGAAGCTGTTTTCCGCGCCGTCGGCAAAGCCGTAGTTGGCCAGGCGGCGGCCATTGAGCAGGATCAGGGTGTATTTGGGGTCGAGGCCGCGCAGTCCGACGGAGGCGGCGCCGCCGGCGAAGGAGCTCTTGCTGTTGCCGTCAAGCTGAACGCCGATCGATGGCAGCTTGCTGAGCAGCTCGACCACGGTGGTGGCGCCGCTGCGGTCGATCTGGGCGCGGCTGACGATGGCCACTGGGGTTGCACCTTCGCCGGCGATGCGGGCGATGTTGGAACCGGTGACGATGACCTTGGTCGGCTCAGCGTTGTTGTTGCCGCTGGTCGCGATTTGCGCATGCGCGGTGCTCGCCAACAGCGTGGCACCGGCCAACGCGCTCAACGCGAGGCGGACGGAAAGGACTACTTGCTTTTCTTCTAACTTCATTTGTATGCTCTCTCATTTGTAAAGGCGGTCGTTATTGACGGCTCAGCCCCGGCAACTGGTTCTCAGTTGCAAGGAAACATTAGTTTCACATAGAGGGGGCAATTTTGCCAAAAGAAAAACAATGTTATTTTGGTTAACTGTTTACTAAATCTCTTTTTTGCCACAAAACAGGCGCCGCGAGCGTGCGCCGACTATTCAAGACAGGAAACTTCGAATGACACAGTACGGCACTCCTGCCATTTTCCTGGGCCTTGCAAGCTCCTTGCTGCTGCTCGCGTGTACGCCGGGCACACCGCAGGTCGCCGCGGAAGATATCCGGATCGCGAACCTGGAGCCGCTGGCCAGCGGCGCCAACCGGGAACAAGACAAGGTGCGGCCGGTCAAACCCAATGAGGCGGACTATGTTTCCGAGCCGGTGGCGCAGTCCATGTTGGCCCAACTCAGGCAATGGCCGAAGACCGGGACGGAGCTTGCCGAAGCGCTGAACTATTGTTCCGGCCGCATAGCGTCGATGCAGCTCGGCGCCAAGTCCGCATGCCAGGACGCCAACGGCCCGGACGCCGAGTCCGCATGCTTCAAGCAGCATGGCTACGGCAGGAAGTCGGTGGGGCAGGCGCTGACGGCCGGGCGCCTCGACCTGAACGGCGATGGCGTGAAGGACTACATCATCTCCGACCGCTATTATTGCCAGAGCTTGTCGGCCAACCAGTCCTCCGTGTTTTTTGTGATGCTGTCGGAACCGAAAGGGGGCTTCAAGCTGTCCTTTGCGGACTGGGCTTCCTACGGCCTGTACGCGGTGGATGCCAAGGCCGGCGGCAAGACGGTGCTGGTCGAGCAGGCCTCGAAGATCGACGGCAGAACCACGCGCATCCTGAACCTGGTCGATACGAAGTACGTGCAAAAGAGCTGCGTTTTCCAGGACGACCACGGCTACAGCACATGCCCACAGCAGTAGGCATGCGAGAGCCGTGTCGTCAGCGCCGTTACGGCTGGGCGGGCGCCAGGCCGAAGGTTTGCTGCATCAGGTCCAGATAGCCGGCATCGTCCAGGTTCGCGCGCGCGGCCAGCAAGGCCTCGGCGTCGGTGCCGGACAGGTAGCGCACCTGGCGGCTGCCGTCGGTCGCGGCGGTCAGGATGGTTTCGGCCACCTGCTCGGGCGTGGAATGGCCGCCGCGCCGCGCGCCCCAGGCCGCGACCGCCCTGGCCACGCTGTCCGCGTACGGATGCTGGTCGTTGTCGAAGGTGACGGCCAGCGAACGGCCGGCGAAGTCGGTGGCGACGCCGCCCGGCGCCACGTATTTGGCGCGGACGCCGAACTGCGCCAGCTCATGGTTGAGCCCTTCGGTGTAGCCGACCACGGCATACTTGGTCGCGTGATAAATCGAATTGAACGGCAGCGTGGTCAGGCCGCCGATCGATGCCACGTTGATGATGACGCCGTCGCCTTGCGCGCGCAGGGCCGGCAGCACGGCGCGCACCAGGTTGAAGACGCCGAAGACGTTGGTGTCGAACTGGCGTTCGATGACCGCGTCGCTGGCCGTCTCGAACGGGCCGAACAGGCCGAAGCCGGCGTTGTTGACCAGCACGTCGATGCGGCCGAAGCGCGCCAGCGTCGCATCGACCGCCGCCGCGGCCGATTGCTGGTCGGTGACGTCGAGCGCGTGGACCATGACATTGGGCAGCGTGGCCAGTTCGCCGGCGTTGCCGGTGTCGCGCATCGTGGCCGCCACTTGCCAGCCGGCGCGGGCGAAGCGCAGTGCGGTGGCGCGGCCGATGCCGCTGGAGCAGCCGGTGATCAGAACGGTTTTGCTTGGGGCAGGGCTTTGCATCGTATTTCTCCTTGAGCGAATAAATATTCGGTTAAAGTTCAAAAAAAACGGACCTCAGGCCCGTATGGCATCCCAGCAGAGCTGGAAGCCATGTGCGCGCGTGTGCTCGTCGTTGGCCATGCGGCCGCTGGCGACCAGCATCGCGGTTTCCTTCGCCAGGCCCATAATTGTTGCCGCCAGCAAGACCACCGGGACCGGCTTCAGCTGCTCGCTGCGCTGGCCGCCCGCGAGCAGTTCGTAAAATGGCGCCGACAGGTTCTGGCTCAGCGCCCGGCTTGGCTCGGTGATGAAATCCGAGTGGAAGTACTGTTCCAGGAAAGCCACCTGGTCGCTGTTTTCAATGCGGTTGTCGACCAGGTTGGCCCAGATCTGCCGTATCCTGGCCTTCAGCGAGGCGCCCGGATCGTCGTTGCGGCCGTAGCGCAGGAAGGTCGCGGTCTTGGCTTTTTGATACACGTCGTCCAGCAACTCCTCGCGCGACGGGTAGTAGACGTAGAGCGTGCTGGTGCCCACGCCGGCTTCGCGCGCGATGTCCGCCAGGGTGATGGCCGCAAGCCCGCGCCGCGCCGCGAGCCGGTACACGGCGGCGGCGATGGCTTCGATCTTCTTGGCATCCTTTGGTTTCATGGATGCGATTATACTCGAATTTAAATTCGCTTATTTTTCTTCTTTCGATGGCAAGCGCAGCAGCAGCGTCAGCGCGACGAGGAACACGCCGGCATCCGCCATCAGGAAGCGCACCCAGCCGATATGGGCGATCCAGGCCGGCATCAGCATCAGCGTGATGGTGGCGAACAGGCGGCCCAGTCCGTACAGGAGCGCGTAGTCGGTGGCGGCGCGGCGTTGGTCGGCCCAGCCCAGGATCAGGCTGGCCAGCACCACATACAGCGCGGCGGCGATGGCGCTGGTGCCGATCGCCGCCGCGATGGCCAGGTCGTGCAGCCCGCGCCAATACGCGGCGGCCAGCAGCAAGGTCGCGCAGACGCCGAACCCGGCCGCCCACCAGGCCACCACACGCAGCGCCCAGCGCCGGCACAGCCAGGGCGTGAGCAGGCAGGCCATGGCGTTCGCCAGCGGCGTGATGGTGCCCAGCAGCCACGCGATGCGCCTCAGCGGCACGCCCATGTCCGTCAACAGCAGGCGATTGAAACTGAACAGTGCCAGCAGGCTGCAGGTGGCCAGCGTCACGCGCAGCAGCCGCTGCCGCAGGACGCGGTCGCGCAAGGCGGCGCGCAAGCTGGAGGCGGCGGCCACGCTGGCGACACCGGCCGTACCGGCTGCACCGACGACGCCGATTCCACCGGCCGCTCGGGACGGACGGGCCACCCCGGTCACGCCGGCCTGCCGAGGTGCCGTTCGGCCGGCGGGCTCGCGCGCCGACAGGCCGCGCACCGGCACGCAGGCCAGCGCCAGGATCGCGGCGATGCACAGCAGGCTGCCTTGCCATTGCAGGCGCGCGTACTCGCCGACGATGACGCCGCCGCCCACGAAGACGCCGACGGAGATGCCGCCCATCTTGGCCGCCGCCGCGCGCGCCCGGTGTGCGGGGGTGACGTGCTCGACGCAGAAGGCGTCGACCGCCAAATCGGTGGTGGCCACGGCCGCCGTGGCGATGCAGGCCAGGATCAGCGTCGGCCACCAGGACGTGCCGGCGGTGGGCATGGGCATGCCGGCCATGGCGACGATGGCCAACAGCGCCAGCGTTTGCATGCTCAGCATCCAGCCGCTGCGATGCCGCAGCCACGGCCAGCGCAGGCGGTCCACCCACGGCGCCCACAGGAAGGCCAGGCCGAAGGGAATCAGGACCAGGAACAGTCCGCGCATGTCGCTCAGGGAGAGCCCCTGGCTGCGCAGGACCGGCCCCAGGCCCTGCACGAAGCCCATGATGGCGCCCAGCGCCAAATAGATCACGACGATCGCGCCGAGAATGGGCCAGGTACTGACCGGACGCGCGGGCGGCGCCTTGACGGCGTTGTCTGTAATGATGCCAAGCATGGCGGTTCCTTCCTTAAAATTGTTTGATCACGCCGAGACCGAGCTCGCGCCCCTGGCCCGGACGGACTGAGTTGACGCCGGCCGACCAGGCTTGTCCGGTCATGGCGTAGGCCCGGTTGGCCAGGTTGTTGGCGTAGGTATAGAGGTTCCAGTCGCGGTGCTGCCAGCTCAGGCGGGCGTTCAGCAGGGCGTAGCCGGGCAGGTCGAAGCTCTGCTTGATGTCGGCGCTGCGCCGGGCCACGAATTGCCAGCCGACGTTGGTCTTGAGCTGGCCGGCGCGGCCGAACAGGCGGGCGTCGGCGGTGTGGCTGGCTTCCAGGTCGATGCTGTACTTGGGCACGTTGGGCAACGGCGCGCCGCTCCTGGCACCCGACAGATGTTGCGGCGGCACGTGGGCCAGCTTGCCGTCGGTGTAGCCCAGGCCGGCGCGCAGGTGCAGGCGCGGGCTGGGCTGGGCTTCCAGTTCCAGCTCCGCGCCCTGGCTGCGGTAGTCGAGCGAGACCGGGCGCAGCAGAGCCTGCGTGGGATCGAACACGACCAGGTGGCCGTTCCTCACGTCGTTGTAGAACACCGCCGCGCGCACGCCCAGGCCGGCCGCCAGCGCACGGGATTTGAAGCCCGCCTCGTAGGTCCAGTTGCTCGATTCGGGGAAGGCCGGCTCCAGCTTGCCGCGCGGGCTGCTGGTGGACAGCGCGGAGTAGCCGGCGGCGGAAGCCCCGCGCGCCGCCGTGGCGTAGAACAGCGTTCCGGCGCGGTCGTCGTGTGACAGTCCCAGTCGTCCGGTCACCAGCCGGGAGTCCAGTTCCGCCTTGCCGTCGAAGTACGGCACGACCATCGGATTGCCGTTACCGTCGAACAGATAGCTCGCGCTTTTGTGCTCGGACGTGTAGCGCAGGCCGGCGATGCCGCTCACGTAATCGGACAGCGGCACGTTCGCCTCGCCGAACAGCGCGGTGCTGCCGCTGCGCGTGCGGTTGTACTGCCTGCCGTTCTGCGTGCTGACGAAACTGAAGGCCGCCGGCGACGCCCGCGCCACGGTGGTGTTGTCGAAGTCGGAGCGGAAGTGGTTCAAGCCGGCGGTCCACTGCAACGCGCTGCCTTCAGGTGCTCCCAGGCGCAGCTCCTGCAGGTAGGTGCGTTCGTGCAGGTTCATCGCGCTCATGTCGGCGCCCGGCACGTTGAACCAGGCTTGCGGACGGTGCGTCGTCGCGGCGCCGATCAGCGCGTCGCTCAGGTCGAAGACTTGGCGGTTGTCGGCGTCCTGGTAGCTGGCGATCGCCGTCAGTTTCATTTGCGGGAAATCGCGCTCCAGCCGCACGCTGGCGCCGCTGTCGCGCCATTGACCGAGCGTCGGCGTGTCCTGCGCGACTTGCGCGTAGGCGGGGTTTTCGCGCCAGACGAAGCGCGGCGCGCTGCTGCGTGTCTGGTCCTGGAAGACCATCGCGCTCACCAGCGTCTGCGCGTCCAGTCCCCACAACAGCGATGCGCGTGCCGCACCCACGCGCACCGCGCCGTCGTTCGCGCCGGTCGACAGGTTCGGTATCCGGCCGTCCTGGTCGGCATAGCGCAGCGCCAGGCGCACGGCCAGCTTGTCCGACAGCGGCGTGTTCGCCACCACGTCGGTGGACACGTGCCCGTGCTCGCCCACCTCCAGCGCGGTGCCGAGGCTGCGCCGGAACTGCGGCGCGTTGGGGATGATCTGGATCGCGCCGCCCTGCGTGTTGCGGCCGAACTGCGTGCCCTGCGGCCCGCGCAGAACGTCGACCCGTTCCACATCCAGCAGGCTGGGGGCGGCGCCGGTTGCGGCGCGCGGCACATCGTTCACGTACACCACGACCGAGCTGTCGTCGCTCGATAGCGGCATGAAGGAACCCACGCCGCGTATGGTGAACACATTGCTGTAGGTCGCGCCCAGATCGACGAAGCTGAGATTGGGTACGCTGCGCGCCAGGCTGGCGTTGCTCTGGCCGGCGCTGATGCGCCAGGCCAGCTCTTCGCCTGTGAGGACTTGCTTACTGGACGGCGCCGAGTAATCGGCATCGCCAGGCCGCGCGGCGCTGACGCGGATGGTTTCCAGTTGCGTGGGTTGAGCGTTTGATGCTGGCGGCGGGTCGTCGGCCCTTGCTGGCTGGATCATGGCCAGGCCGATGCCGAAGAGGCAAGGACCGGCCAGGCGAAACGGACTACGGGACGACAACGGATGCTGCCAACTTTCTACACTCATACGGTTTAGTCCTTATGTGGATTCATTGGAAAGCAGGCGCGCGTATGCGCCCTGGCGCGCCAGCAATTCAGCGTGGCTGCCTTGTTCGACGATACGTCCGTGCTCCAGCACGAGAATGCGGTCGGCCTGGCGTATCGTGGACGGCCGGTGCGCGATCAGCAAAACGCCGTGCCCGGCGCGCAGGGTGTCGAGCGCCTTGTGCAAGGCCAGTTCGCCCACGGTGTCGATGTGGGACGTGGCTTCGTCCAGCACCAGGATGGGCGCCTGCTGCAGCAAGGCGCGCGCGATGGCGATGCGCTGCGCCTGGCCGCCCGACAGGCGGCTGGCACGCACGCCGCAGGGCGTGTCGTACCCCTGCGGCAGACGGCTGATGAAGTCGTGCGCCTGCGCCATGCGGGCGACCCGTTCGACGTCGGCCATGCTGGCGTCGGGACGGGCGAGGCGGATGTTGTTGGCCACGCTGTCCTCGAACAGATACACGTCCTGCGGCACAAAGGCCACCGTCTGGCGCAGCGCGGCCAGCGACAGGTCGCGGATATCCGTGTCGCCGATGCAGATCTGTCCGGCCTGCACGTCGAAGAAACGCAGCATCAACTTGCCGCAGGTGCTCTTGCCGACGCCGGAGGCGCCGACCAGGGCGACGATCTCTCCCGGCCGCAACTGGAAATCGATGCCTTGCAGGACCTGGCGCTCCGCATAGCCGAACCCCACCTGGCGAAAGTTCAGCGTCGCGTCGTGCGGCACGGCATGGCCCTTGTCCGGTATGCGCTCGGGCAGTTGCAGCACATGCAGGATGCGCTGCGCGGCGGCCTTTAGTTCGCCCAGCTTGCGCGCGCTTTGGGCCAGCTCGGCCAGCGGCACCGCCGCCGTCGCCGCCAGCACCAGCACCAGCGGCAGCAGGGCGGGCGGTACGGCGAGGTTGAGCACCAGATGTCCGGCAGCCAAGGCCACCAGCACCACCGCGCCAGCCTGCAGCAATTCGATGGCCGCCTGTTCAAGGCCGGCGCGGGCCGCGTACTTTCTTTGCGCAGTCTGCAAGCCCTGCATATTGGTCGCCAGCTTGTGCAGCCAGCGGTCCTCCTGCCCGAACACTGCGAATTCCTTCCGGCCCTGCAAACCCTCGGCCACGTCGGCGTTGAGGCGGGACTGCACCGCCATCAACTGCCGCCCCTGGACTTCGGCGCGCCAGCCCAGCCACAGCGGCACCGAGGCCAGCAAGGGCAGCAGCGGCAGCCAGGCCAATGCCAGCAGCGGATCGATCCACGTCAGCAGCACCAGCGCGAACAGCGGCAGCAGCACGGCGGCCAGCAGGTCGCCGAGGAAGTGGGCGAAGAAGTGTTCCATCGTCTGCGCGTCCTGGGTGGCGATGCTGGCCAGGTCGCCGCTGCGGGTGCCGGGCAGCGGCGCGGCCCGTTCCAGGCCGGCGTAGATGCCGACCTGCAGCGTCTCGATCAGCGCGAACGCCAGCCGGTGCGAGACGTCGGCCTGCCACCAGCGCGCCAGCGCGCCGGCCAGCACCGTGGCCGCCAGCGCCGCCAGCCAGGCGGGATCGGGCGCCTGGCCGGCGCAGGCAAGTCCGGTCAGCCACGCGCCCAGCGCCAGGCTGCCGATGATGCCGGCCTGGGACAGCACGCTGGCGCACAGCGTCAGGCCGAGCAGGCGGCCTTGCGTGCGCGCCAGCTGCACCAGCGCCACGTAGGCGGCGATGCGTTCGCGCCATGCGGGCCGGCCGCCGTGGCGCAATTGCGGGGAGATGCCCAAGACCTCATCCATGATCGGCTCCTGTCGTTTCGGTGGTTTGCTGGGCGGCGTACAGGCGCGCGTAGGCCGCGTTCCGCGCCATCAGTTGCTGGTGGGTGCCTTGTTCGACGATGCGGCCGCGCTCCATCACCAGGATGCGGTCGGCGCGTTGCAGCGTGTCGAGGCGGTGGGCGATGACCAGCAGGCTGCGCCGCCCGGCACAGCGGGCGATGGCCGCGGCGATCGCTTGTTCGCTGGCCGCGTCGACGTGAGCGGTGGCTTCGTCGAGCACCAGGATGGGCGCGTCCTTCAGCCAGGCCCGCGCCAGCGCCAGGCGTTGGCGCTGTCCGCCTGACAGCGCGTTGCCGCGCTCGCCGACCTCGGTCGCGTAGCCTTCCGGCATGCGCAGGATCTCGTCGTGCAGGCCGGCCAGGCGGGTCGCTTCGTGCATGGCCTCGATGCTGGCCTGCGGATCGGCCATCAGCAGGTTGGCGGTGATGGTGCCGGCGAAGAGCGTGCTGTCCTGCAGCACCGCGCTGAAGTGCGCGCGCCATTGTTCCTGCGAGTGGCGGCTCATCGGCTGGTCGCCCAGCGTGATCTGGCCCCGCAGCGGCGCCGCGAAGCCGAGCGCCAGCGCGGCCAGCGTCGACTTGCCCGCGCCCGAGGCGCCGACCACGGCGACGAATTCCCGCTCGCCGATGGTGAAGCTGATGTCGCTCACGGCCGACTCGGCGTTGCCGGGCCAGCTGAAATGCACGTCCTCGAAGCGCAGCGCGTAGGAGGCGGGCGCCTTCACCGGCAGCGGCTGCGATTGCGGCTGCCATTGCGCTGGCGGCGAATTCTGCGCGTCCAGCAACGCGCCGACCGGCTTGATCGCGCTGGCGGCGCCCCAGGCGGTGTGGAAGCCCTTGTCCAGGCTGTCGAGCGGACGGAAGCTTTCACGCGCCAGGAACAGGATGACGAGCAGGCTTTCCAGTCCAAGGCTGCCGTTCACGCTGCGCACCACGTTCATGCCCAGCACCAGCGCGATCGCGCCCAGGCCGAACAAGCCGGTCAAGCCGTTGCGCATCAGCACCAGGTACAGCACCGACATCGCCTGCTGGCGCAGCGCGCGCGCATGGTCGACCAGCACGCGGCGCCGTGCGGCGCTGGCGCCGCAGGCCTTCAGCGTTTCCACGCCCTGCAGGCTGTCCTGCAGATAGGCGGCGAAACGCCCCATGCTGCCGAACAGGCCGGTGGCCTGCGGGCGGCGCCAGCGCAGCCACAGCCTGTCCGACACGGGCAGCGCCAGCGCGCACACTGCCAGCACCAGCGCCGACGCCGGGTCCAGCCAGGCCAGGTACGCGATGATCGCGCCGCAGCCGAGCAGCGCGCCGAACAGCGCCGGGATGTAGCGGCTGTAGTACGTCTCCAGCGCCTGCACGCCGTTGATCAGCGTGTTTTGCAGCTCCGCCTCGTTGACGCCGGCCGGCGCCCGCAGCGCCGGTTCGAGCAGCTCGGCGCGCAGGCGGAACTTGACCGTCGCGGCGGCCCGTTGCGCGGCGCGCTCGCTGAGCCACATCAGCAGCGTGCGCACCAGGGCCAGCACGGCGTAGGCGGCCAGCCAGGTCTGCCAGTCGGGCTCGCGCTGGTACAGGGCGCGCACCACCAGCGCCAAGCACAGCGCCTGGGCCACGTAGCTCGCCGTCACCAGCAGGTTGCTGCCGATGCAGGCGAGGATGGCGGCGAGGAAGCGCCGGGCCAGGCGCCACAAGGGGAGGTTCATGGTCTATTTCTCCAGGTCGGCCAGGATGCAATGCACGGGCAGGCCCTTGAGCGCCCGCAGCTGCGGCGCCTGGAAGCCTTGCTCGCGCAGCATGCCCTGCAGGAAGTCGGCCCGATAGCACTCGCCGGCGTTGGTCAGGCCCAGCATCTGCGCGCCGAACAAGCGCTGCATGGTCTCGGTGTGCGGTGCGGCTTCGCTCAGCATGAAGTCGCACAGCACCAGCCGGCCGCCGGGCTTGAGGCAGTTGCGGGCGCGGGCCAGCAGTTCGCGGCAATGGTCGGCGTCGAAGTGGTGCAGGATCTGGCTCATGATGACCAGGTCGTAGCGTTCCGGCAGCGATAGTTCGAACAGGTCGGCGGCGACGAAGCGCGAGCGCTGCGCCAGGCCGAACTCCTGCGCCTGCTGCTCGAACTTCGAGCGGGACGCCGGCCAGTCGACGCCGCACACGCTGGCGTTGTCGAACTGCAGCGCCACGGTGAAGCCGTAGATGCCGCTGCTGCACGCCAGGTCGAGGATGGCGAGTTGTTTCTCGCCGGGGCGCCAGTCGCGCAGCAGGCCGGCCACGCGGGCGGCCGTGGTGCGGCTGGTGTTCTGGATGCCGGCCGCGTACTGTTCCCAGTACGGATGGTTGGCCGTCTCCAGGCTGGACGGCAGCACGCTGCGGCCGGCCACCACGGCGGCCTTGAAGTCGCGGAAGGTTTCCCACATCAGGTCGTCGGTGTAGACCTGCGACAGGCCGCCCACGTAGTAGGCCGAATCGCGCAGCAGGAAGCGCTGCGATTGCGGCGTCAGCGCGTAGTCGATGGCGGGCGAGGCGGCGGCCAGCAATTTCAGCCCGGCCAGCGCGTCCAGCAGCACCCGCATGCCGCGCGCGTTGGCGCCGCATTCCCGCGCCAGCTGCGAGGCGCTCTTGGGTCCGGCCGCCAGCAGGTCGAACACGCCCAGCTGGATGGCGGCGCGCAGCACCCCGGCGCGTTCGACGCCGGTCAGAATCTCGAGGATGCCCTGGGCCGACAATTCGCCCGCCGGGCTGGCCGTGGGCGCGTCCTGCAGCTGCTTGAGCAGGGCGGACTTGTCCACCTTGCCGGACGGGGCGATGGGGAACTGCTCGTGGTAGCTGATGGAGTCCAACGATTTATATCGTTCCAGCCCCAGGTCGTTGAGCAGATAGTGGTTCAGCGCCGTCATGTCCGGCGCGCTGGCGCCGCCGCGCAGCACCAGGCAGGCGTGCAGGCGCAGGTCGGCCGAGGTGGCCATCGGCAGCAGGACGGCGTCGGCGATGGCCGCGTGGCCGTGCAGCAGGTTCTCGATCTCGGGCAGGTTCAGCTTGATGCCGGCGCGCACCACCGTGTCCGCGCGGCGGCCCACGATGCGCAGGCGGCCCTGGTCGTCCAGGCTGCCACGGTCGCCGGTTTTCACCCAGCCGTCCGCGGTGCGGTAGCGGCGGTCCAGCTCCGGCGCGCCGAAGTAGCACATCGGCGTCATCGGGCCGCGCGCCCAGATCTCGCCTTCCCGTCCCTGCGGCAGCGTCTGGCCCTGTTCGTCCACGATGCGCACCGTCACCACGCTGCTGTCGGGGATGCCGACGGTGTGGACGGTGGTGTCGATGTCGTCCTCCAGCGCGGTGTGGCAGGCGACGCCGTCGGCCGAGCCGTAGGATTGGATCAGCGCGCAGCCGAGCTGGGCGCGCACGCGCCGCGCCGTCTCCGCGCTGAGCGCCGAGCCGCCGCTGACGATGGCCTTGAGCGCGGGCAGGCGGAAGGACTGATCCGCTTGCAGCAGCGGGCAATTCAACAGCATGTCCACCATGTTGGGACCGGCGAACAGGTGGGTGACTTCGCGCTGCGCCGCCAGTTGCAGCACCTGTTCGGGCTGGAAGCGTTCGCAATTGATCAGCGTGCCGCCGAAGGCCGCCAGCGCGCACGACGTGCCCAGCGAACCGAAGGGCGACGCCAGCGGCACGCAGAACAGCGCGCGCATGTCGGCCGGCCGCGCGCCCAGGCTGGTGAGGTAGTTGGCCTGGCCGCCAAGCAGGCTGTTGTGCGAATAGGCGACCAGCTTGGGCTCGGACTCGGAGCCGGACGAGGCGATCAGGCGGGCCGCGCCGTTCGGGTCTATGGCGCCGGCGCGGTAGTCGTGGGCGGGCAGCTGCCAGCAGGCGTCGAGGTCGCCCCAGTCGCCGTACTGCTCGCCGTGCACCAGCACCGCCTGCAGCGCGGGCAGGTCGGCGCGGATGCCGTCGATCAGCGCGGCGTAGTCGCTGTCGCCGACCTGGCGTTGGCAGATCAGGACCTTGGCGCCGGATTTCTTGAGGATCAAACGGCTCTCGTGGGCTTTGCGTCCCAGCGGGAACGGCAGCACGATGGCGCCCAGCGCGGCGGCGGCCATGTCGGCCGCGCAGCCGCGCCAGCCGTTGGGCAGATTGACCGCCACCACGTCGCCGGCGCCCACGTTCAGGCGGGCCAGCGCGGTGGCCAGGCTCAGGCTGCGCGCCTGCAGGGCGGCGTAGCTCAGGCTTTCGTCCTGGTCGCACACGGCGACGGCCTGCGGCCGCGCCTTGCAGTGCTGCTGGAACGCGGCGTACAGGTCCAGGTTCTGGTAGATGCCGGCGCTGGCCCAGGCCTGCCTCTGTTTGGCGTCGACCAGGTCGGTGGCCACAAGTGGCGAGGCGCTGTTGGCGGGGGCGGACGGCGTGATGTAGTGGTTAGTCATGGCGGAATAGAGGAGTGAGGTGATGGGACTGGACGCGATGGTCCAGGGATTTTGGAACTGCAATAAACCATGCTGCACGCGCGCCAGACCGGCGAACTGGGCGTGGCCGATGACCTCGGCTGCGCTCGTTGCGATGGCTTCGGCCTGGATGCCGTGCCGGCGCAGCTCCTGCCGGTTGGCGGCGCTGGTGCGGGCTGTGAGCGCGTGCGCGAACGCGTCGGCGAAACCGGCGTCCGGCGCCTGCGCGGCCAGGCGCCTGGCGTAGCTGGCGGCGTCCTGGTCGGCGATGCGGTCGATCATCAGCCAGCCGTCGCTGGTGGCGTAGGCGCTTGGCAGCGACAGCAGTCGGTTGACGGCGCCGGCGTCGCTGCAGCCGCGCCACGCGGGACGGGCCGCCTGCGCCGCCACCAGCAGGCCGGCCGCGCCCGCCATGGCCGAGTCCAGATGCAGCACCTGGCCCCGGCTGGCGCGCGCATACAGGGCGGCGATGACGCCTTCCGCCGCCGCCGCGCCGCCAAGCACGTCGATGATGGTCAACAGCGTGCCGGACTGCGGCTGGCCGGCGCCGGTGCGCAGCAGGCTGGCCACGCCGCTGTGGGCCTGGATCATGAAGTCGGTGCCGACCGGATCGTCCGGCAGCGGCGACTGCCCGGTGCCGGAGGCGCTGGCGTAGATCAGCGACGGGCAGGTGCGCGCCAGGTCGGCGCCGGTCAAGCCCAGTTGCGCGGCCCGGCCCGGCGCCCAGTTGTGCAGGAATACGTCCGCGCTGGCGGCCAGGTCCAGCAGGCGCTGGCGGCCGTCGGCCGTCTTGAGGTCGAGCTCGACGCTGGTCTTGCCGCGGTTGATGGCGGCGAAATGGGCGGAGATATTGCCCGCCAGCGGAGGCAGCGCGCGCATCGGGTCGCCGCCCGGCATCTCGACCTTGACGATATCGGCGCCCAGCCGCTGCAGCAGATGGGCGGCCAGCGGCCCCTGGATCAGGCGGCACGATTCCAGCACGCTCATGCCGGCCAGCGGCCGTTCCGGCGTGCCGCCGCAGCGTTCGGCCGCGACGGTGGCGATGGCGGGGGAGGCCGCGCCGGCCGGCACGAACTGCCACGGGCCGCCGTGCATCCAGTGCGCGCAGGCGGGATCGTCGCCCGCCGTGGCGGCGTGGCGCAGCGCGCACACGGTGGCGCCGGCGTCCGCCGCCATGGCTTGCAGGGCCGCGAACGGCTGCGTTGCGGCGCAGCCGAACAAGCCGGCCGGCAAAAACGCCCTGGCCTGCGTGTAGCGCTGCATGAACGGCGCCCAGCCGCGCCGGATGTCGTCGGGCGTGGCCCCGGCCGCCTGCCAGAACGCGCGCCAGCTTTCCGCGCTCAAGGCTTCCAGCTCGAAGCGGACGCCGTCGCCGCTGGCAAACGGCGGACTGCGGTCGTCCTCGGCGCCGCGGCCTAGCGCAATCTGCCCGGAGTTGTCCATTGATAAATATTGATTCATCGCAAACAGCGCGCATTCAGCTAGGTTAAGGTTCAGGCCTGCGTGGCCGGCGTGCTTGCGCAGCGAAAGCAGTGTCGCCACGCCGGCACCCAGCGCCAGTGAAGCCCCCAGCGTAGCCAGGTAGTCGATGCCCAGCGGCAGGTATAGGCCCGCAGCGCGCTGGTGCCAGGCCGTCATGCCGCTGGCCGCTTCCAGCAGGGCGGCTCCGCCCGCCGCCGGCCGGGGCCAGGCGCGCAGGCACAGCTGCGCGCTGGCGCCGCTGGCGTCGGCCAGGGTGGCCAGCAGGGCGCCCGGCTGGACTTGATCCGGCGCCACCATCACCTGGGCGCCGAGGATGGCGGCGCGGCGGCGCAAAGCGTCCTGCAAGGGCTGCAGGTCGTCCCCGGCGGCGCCCAGGCGCAGCCGTATTCCCGTCAACGGAAGGCAGTTTGGCGCGACGGTTTTATCCGCAAACTGCAGGCTTGTATGAACCATGCTGCGACCCTTATACACGGTGAAAAAGCGGAGTAAAGTTGCATATATTGCACATTTTGTAAATATAAATGAAAATGAGAATGAGTGTCATTACTATTACGTATTCAATCCGGATGATTTCGTATGCGAATCGCGGAAGGCTATGCGCAGCGCAGCGACTTTTCGTTAGGCTGCGTCTAACGTTATCAATTTGGATTGTCTTTTCTCTAATGCAACCGGAGGATTTCCAACGATGCGTACGTTGTTAGCGCCCGATACCGCCAGCGCGGGCGAGGTATCGAAGTCGGCCTGGGTGATCGAAGCAGGCCAGCTGCCGGCAAACGAAGTCAGGCGTTTCGATTGTGAAGCGGGCTTTTCCGTCGTCAGTTCCAGCGTGCGGAGCGGCCAGGATCAGATGCAAGCCTGCGAATACGAAGGGAGCGAGCGCAACCTGGTGCTGACGTTTGGCCTGGAGGGCGACTCGGAATTTCGCGACCGGAGCGGAGACAATTTGTACTTCCGCGCCGGCTACACGACGGTGTCGTCGTACCTGAAGGGGCGCGGCGAGCGCTGCCATCCGGGCCAGCGCCCGGTGCGCCAGTTGCGCCTGATCGTGAGCGAAAGCGCCTTGCTGCGCTATGTGGGACCGGAACTGGGCTGGCGTCTGTTGCGTCCCGCGCTGGCGCGCAGCGAAGGCACCAGCCAGCTCAGTTTCGGCGCCACGGCGGCCAGCATGCATTTGCGCGCCTTGTCCGACGCGCGTTTGCTGGGGCAGCAAAACGATCTGGGCTTGCGGATTCAGGCGCTGAGTCTGCTGGCCGAGCAGTTGCGCCTGCTGACGCCGTCGACGCGCCAGTCGGGGCAGTTGCGATCGGAAGAGATGGACAGGCTGGCCGGGCTCGACACGTTCATGCGTGCCAATCTCGACCAGCTGTTGAGCATGGCGTCGTTGTGCGCGCAGACCGGCTTGAGCGAATACAAGCTCAAGGATGCCTTCCGCAAGGCCTATGGCGTGAGCCCCGGACAACGGCTGCTGGAATTGCGGATGCAGCGGGCGCTGGAATTGCTGGAGCGGGGACAGCAGGTTGCGCAGGCGGCCTACCAGGTCGGCTACCAGCATCCGAGCAATTTCAGCGCGGCGTTTACGCGCTACTTCGGCAAGCCGCCCAAGGCCGTGCGGTGCTGAAGCGGGCGGATAGTTACCCAACCTAAGTAAAGGAAGTCACCATGTCACGCGATGTGCTGTTGAATTTTAACGAATCGCCCTTCGGCTTGCTGCCGGAGGCCGCCAGCGCGGCCCGCCTGGCGGTGGGCCAGGCCGGCCGCTACCAGTTCGTGCTGGCCGAGCAGTTGCGCGAGGAAATCGCCGCCTGGCACGGGGTGCCGCTGGCCTGGGTGTCGCTGTATCCGGGCTCGAACCGGGTGCTGCATTATGCGACGCTGGCGTTCACCTCGGCCACGGCGCCGCTGGTGGTGGCCAGCCCCGGCTACGCGGTGTGCGAGCAGGCGGCGCGCCTGGCCGGGCGAGCGGTGCGCAAGGTGCCGCTGCGCGCCGATGGCGCCCACGACGTCGAGGCGATGTGCGCGGCGGCGCCGGCCGGCGGCTTGATCTACGTGGCCAACCCCAACAATCCGACCGGCAGCGTGACGCCGCAGCGGGACTTGCTCCAGCTGCTGCGCAAGAAAAATCCGCTGACCACGCTGCTGCTGGACGAGGCCTACCTGGAATTCTGCGACCAGCCGTCGCTGATCGACCAGGTGGCCGGCGACGCCAGCCTGATCGTCACCCGCACGTTTTCCAAGATCCACGGCATGGCCGGCTTGCGGGTGGGCTACGCGATCGCCCAGCCGGCCTCGCTGTCGCTGATCCATACGGTGCCGCCGCACGACATCTCGGTGCCGGGCGCGGCGGCCGCGCTGGCCAGCCTGAAGCAAAACGACGCGCTGGCCGAGCGCAAGGCCAGCACCCGCCGCGTGCGCGAGGCCTTCATGGCCTGGCTGGACCGGCGCGGCATCGCCTACACCGCTTCCGAGGCCAATTGCATGATGTTGCAGATCGGCCGCGACGGCAACCAGCTGGCGCGCGAGCTGGCGCAGCGCCACAACATCCACATCGGCCGCAGCTGGCCGGAAGCGCCGGACTGGGTGCGCGTGACGATAGGCCTGCACGAAGAGATGGACGCCCTGCAGGCGGCGCTGGAATCGACGCTGTTCGCCGACGCCGTCGGCGCCTGAATTCTTAAACCTCGATAGGAAACCGCACGATGAAACTACCTCCTCTCGTCACGGAAGGACTGGCGCTGGACCAGTCCGAAATGACGCGCTACAGCCGCCACATTCTCTTGCCCGAGATCGGACTGCGCGGCCAACAACGGCTGAAGGCGGCCCGGGTGCTGGTGATCGGCGCCGGCGGGCTGGGCTCGCCCGCGCTGCTGTACCTGGCGGCGGCGGGCGTCGGCGTGCTGGGCATCGCCGACTTCGACGTGGTCGACGTCAGCAATCTGCAGCGCCAGGTCATCCACCGCGTGAGCTCGGTCGGCGAGGCGAAGACCGCCAGCGCCAGGCGCGCCATACAGGACCTGAACCCGCACGTGGAAGTGCGCCTGCACGAACAGGGCCTGACCAGCGAGAACGCGCTGGAGCTGGTCGCCCAGTACGACCTGGTGGTCGACGGCACGGACAACTTCGCCACCCGCTACCTGGTCAACGACGCCTGCGTCCTGGCCGACAAGCCCTATGTATGGGGCTCGATCTACCGTTTCGAAGGCCAGGCCAGCGTGTTCTGGGAAAACGCGCCCGGCGACCTGGGACGCAACTACCGCGACCTGTATCCGGAGCCGCCGCCGCCGGAACTGGCGCCGTCCTGCGCCGAGGGCGGCGTGCTGGGCGTGCTGTGCGCGGCCATCGCCTCCATCATGGCGACCGAGGCGATCAAGCTGATCACCGGTTGCGGCACCTCGCTGCTGGGCCGGCTGGCGGTGTACGACGCGCTGGAGATGACTTACCGCTTCCTGCCGCTGCGCCGCGCGCCGGATCGCCAGCCGATCACCGCGCTGATCGACTACCCGGCGTTCTGCGGCCACCGGGCGGCCGTGCTTGCCGAGCTGGACGTGCCCGGCATCGATCCGCACGCGCTGCGGGAGGTGCTGCTGGGCGGCCAGCCCTTGACCCTGATCGACGTGCGCGAGCCGAACGAATGGGAGATCTGCCGCATCGAAGGCGCGCAGCTGATCCCTAAGCGGCGCATGCTGGACGAGGGCATGGACGGGCTCGACAAGTCGGGCCAGTTCGTCGTCTACTGCAAGGGCGGCACCCGCTCGCGCGACGTGGTGCGCGCCATGCGCCAGGCCGGCTTCATGGGCGCGCGCAATCTGGACGGCGGCATCCTGGCCTGGATACGCGCGGTCGATCCCGGCCAGAGCCTGTATTGACGGAGCCGCCCATGTTGACCCTGCCTAGCGGGATCGCCACCGCGATCCTGGCACACGCCGAAGCCTGCCACCCGCTGGAGTGCTGCGGGATCGTCGCCAGCAAGCCCGAGGCGCGCCCGCCGTACCGCCTGATCCCGATGCGCAACATGGCGCAATCCGAGGACTATTTCGAATTCGCGCCGCTGGAGCAGCTGGCGGCCTGGCGCGGCATGGACGCGGCGGGCGAGGTGCCGCTGGTGTTCTACCACTCGCACACCCGTTCGGCCGCCTATCCCAGCCGCAGCGACATCGCGCACGCGGCCGCCTATCCCGAGGTCCACCACCTGATCGTCGGCACCGATCCGCGCTTCCAGCCGCCGCTGCGCAGCTACCGCATCATCGACGGCCGCGTCTGCGAGGAGCCGGTCGCCGTGCTCGGCGCGGACGGCGCCGTCACCCCCATCGCATTGTTCACCCCATACGTTGAAGGTTAATCATGTCCGTACAAGTCCATCTCCCCACCATCATGCGCACGCTGACCGAAGACCAGAAAACGGTCGTCGTCAGCGGTACCTCGATCCAGGAAGTGATACACGCACTGGAACGCAAATATCCCGGCATGCAGAACCGCCTGATGCAGGGCGGCCAGCTGCACCGCTTTGTGAACATCTACCTCAACGACGACGACATCCGCTTCCAGCAGGGACTGGCCTCGCCCGTCAAGTCCGGCGACGCGATCACCATCCTGCCGGCGGTCGCCGGCGGCTGAGCGACGCTCCCTTCATCGACATCCAACGAGGTTCACCATGCAAGAATGTCCCTTCGCGCATCGACCCGCGGCCGAGGCGCCCAGCCCACCGCCGCACGCCATGAAGTATGGCGACTACCTGAATCTGCGGACGATTTTGGGCGGGCAGGAAACGCTGTCGCCCGTGCCCGACGAAATGCTCTTCATCATCCAGCACCAGAGTGCGGAGTTGTGGATGAAACTACTGTTGCACGAGCTGACCCAGGCCGGCCAGCTGATACGCGCGCGCCGCATCTCCAAGGCCAGCCGGCTGCTGGCGCGCAGCCGGCGCATCGTCGACCACATGGTCAATTCCTGGGGCGTGCTGGCCACGCTGGAGCCGCAGGATTTCCTGGCGATGCGGCCCTATCTGGGTTCCTCGTCGGGCTACCAGTCCTGCCAGTTCAGGGAAATCGAATTCCTGCTCGGGAATAAGAACCGGGGCATGATGGAGAGCCATGCGCATTGCCCGGCCTCGCTGCAGATCCTGCGCCAGCGCCTGGCCGCGCCGTCGATCTACGACGAGGTGGTCCGCCTGCTGGCCGCGCGCGGCTTCGACATCAACCCGGCGCGCCTGCTGTCGGTGGCGGACCAGCAGGCGACCCGGCCCGACGAGTCGGTCGAGTCGGCGTGGATGACGATCTACCGCGCACCGGAGGACCACGCCGACCTGCACGACCTGGGCGAGCAGCTAGTCGACCTGGAGGACAGCTTCCGCCAGTGGCGCTTCCGGCACATGACCACGGTCGACCGCATCATCGGCCGCCGGGGCGGCACCGGCGGCAGTGCCGGCGTGTCCTACCTGGCCAAGACCATGGACTTTGTGCTCTTTCCCGATTTATGGCGCATACGCAGCACCCTCTAAGGAGCAGGCATCATGAGTGATGATCAAGGAACGCGTGGCGTCTCCGTCACGATAGCGGGAGCGGGTCTGGCCGGCAGCTTGCTGGCCTGCCTGCTGGCGCAACGCGGCTACGCGGTGCAGGTGCTGGAGCGCATGGGTGATCCGCGCCGCAGCACCGGCGCCGCCGGCCGCTCGATCAACCTGGCGCTGGCCGAACGCGGCCGCTACGCGCTGCGCCAGGCCGGGCTGGAGGAACAGGTGATGGCGATCGCGCTGCCGATGCGCGGCCGGCAAGTGCATGCGCCCGGAAAGCCGAGCGAATTCCACGCCTACGGCCTGTCCGACAGCGAGGCGATCTGGTCGCTGCAACGCGCCCGGCTGAACGGGCTGCTGCTGGACGCGGCCGAGCGGGCCGGCGCGCGCCTGCGCTTCGACGCGGCGGTGGCCGACATCGATTTCGCCATGCGCCGCATCACGCTGGAGCAGGGCGGCGAAGCGCTGGACTACCAGTTGCTGGTGGGCGCGGACGGCGCCGACTCGGCCGTGCGCAAGGCGCTGGGCAAGCAGGTCGACCTGGGGCAGACCTGCGAGTTCCAGGAACACGGCTACAAGGAACTGGAAATTCCGGCGGCGGAGGCTGGCGGCTTCCGCCTGAACTGCGACGCGCTGCACATCTGGCCGCGCGGCGGACACATGTGCATCGCGCTGCCGAACATCGACGGCAGCTTCACGGCCACGCTGTTCCTGCATCTGCAAAGCGATCAGCCCGACACGCCGAACTTCGCCGCGCTGGGCAAGGCCGCCGACGCGCAGCGCTGGTTCGCGGCGGCGTTCCCCGAGCTGCACGCGCTGATGCCCAATTTCGTCAACGACTACGACACCCATCCGGTCGGCAAGCTGGGCACCCTGTCGCTGCAGCAGTGGCATGGATTCGGCAACGTCGTGCTGCTGGGCGATGCGGCGCATCCGATGGTGCCGTTCCACGGCCAGGGCATGAACTGCGCGCTGGAGGACGCGGTCGCGCTGACCAGGCATCTGCTGGAGGGCGCATCGCTGCCCGCCGCGCTGGCCGCCTACCAGGCCGAGTGCCGGCCCAACGCCGGCGCGATCCAGACCATGGCGCTGGAAAACTACACCGAGATGAGCCAGCGCGTGAGCAGCGCGGAGTACGTGCTGGAGCGGCAGTTGTCCAGCTGGCTGGAGCGGCGCTATCCCGAGCGTTTCGTCTCGCGCTACCGCATGGTGACGTTCAGCCGCATGCCCTACCTGGTCGCGCTGGAGCGCGGCAAGCTGCAGGCCGACCTGCTGCGCCAGGCGACGCAGGGCCGCCGCAGCTTCGAGGAAATCGACCTGACCTGGGTCGCCGAGCATCTGCGGGAGCGCATCCCCCGCATGCCGGCGACGTTCAACCTCTCCACATAGGATGCAGCAGATGAGCAAGACTTTGAATTACGGCCAACCCGTCACGCTGGCCGCCGCGCAGCACATCGCGGCGGCGGCGGAAAGCGCGGCCCGCGAACGTGGCCTGAGACTGGTGGTGACGGTGCTCGACAGCGCCGCGCAGATCGTGCTGGTGCACAGGATGGAGCATGCCAACTACGGCAGCCTGGGCTTTGCGTTGGAGAAGGCCAGGACGGCGGTCAACTTCAAGCGCCCCTCGAAATTTTTCGAGGACATGATCACGGCCGGCGGCAGCGGCTTGCGCATGCTGGGCAACGCCCACGTCAGTCCGCTGGAGGGCGGGGTGCCGATTGTGCTGGACGACGCGGTGCTGGGCGGCATCGGCGTCTCCGGCGCCAGTTCGGCCGAAGACGGCGAGCTGGCCGAGCTGGCGCTGGGAGCCTTCCTCGCCTGGGTGGCCAAGGAGCGGGCGCGCGCCTGACCGCGAGGGCCAGGCGTTATAGCGCCGCGCTTATTGCGGCGCGCCGGCGCCAGGTTCCGGCGGCACGCTGGCCGGGCTGCTGCCCCAGTGCTGGGCGGCCGGGTCGGCCGACAGTTGCATGCGCAGCTGGCCGCCGCGCTGCAATTGTTCCCAGTCCAGCCAGACCTTGTCGTGCGGCTTGGCGTTCCAGCTCAGTTGCTGGATGAAGACCGGCTCGCCGGCCGCCGCCGTAGCCGGCGCATCTTTTTCGATCCGCAGCTGGCGGCCGTTGCCCAGGTCGATCTGCGCCTTGGCGAACTTCGGCTCATGCAGCAGGAAGCGGCCGCTGCCCGGCGTGGACGGATAGATGCCCAGCGCGCTGAACACATACCAGGCCGACATCGTGCCCAGGTCGTCGTTGCCGGTGACGCCGTTGGGCGCGTTGCTGAACAGGGTTTCGGCGGCGCGCAGCACGGCGCTGGTCTTCCACGGCTGGCCGACCAGCGTGTACATCCACGGCGCGTGCAGGTCCGGCTCGTTGTTCGGGTTGTAGCGGAACTGGTTGTAGTAGTTGTATGCGCCCATCACCCATTCCTTGCGCACCGCCTGGTAGGGATCGGCGCGCAGCGCGTCGTAGGCGAAGAAGGCGTCGAGCCGGCGCGCGGTCTGCTCGCGTCCGCCCATGGCCTTGACCATGCCGCCCACGTCCTGCTGCACCAGCCACTGGTATTGCCAGGCCGTGCCCTCGTGGAAGCCGTGCTCGGCGCGCGGCGTGTAGCTGCCATCGAGCTCGGTGTACCACTGGCCGTCGGCGGTCTTGGCGCGCGGGAAGCCCTGGAAGCCCAGTTGCTGGTCCTGCGCCGTGCTGTCCCACACGTTGCGCCAGTTGCCGGCGCGCTGGCGCAGCAGCGCGGCGTCGGCCTTCTTGCCCAGCGCCTCGGCCATGAAGGCCAGCGCGCCGTCGGCCTGCGCGTATTCCATCGTGGCCGAGCCGCCGTGGTGCGGATCGACGTCCATGCCCTTGGCGCGGAACGACAGGTCGTACTGCACATAGCCCTTGCTCAGATAGCTGGGGTTGCCGGCGCGGCCTTCGCTGCGGCTGCCGAACGGCGGCACGCCGAAGGCGTTTTCGCGCAGCGCCGCGTAGGCTTGCTGCTCGCGGCCCTTGAGCGCGCCGTAGCGCCACAGGTCGACCAGGAAGGGCGTGACCGGGTCGCCGGTCATCACGTTCGATTCGAAGTTGGCGTAGCCCCAGCGCGGCAGCCAGCCGCCTTGCTCGCGGATCTTCAGCACCGAATCGGCGATGTCGCGCGCGCGCTCGGGGCGCAGCAGGGCGATCAGCTGGTTCTGCGCGCGGTAGGTGTCCCACAGCGAGAAGAATTCGTAGTAGGTGGCGGCGCCGGCCGAGTGGATGCGGTCGTCATAGCCGCGGTAGCGGCCGTCGATGTCGTTGCCGGTCAGCGGTTGCAGCAGGGCGTGGTACAGCGCGGTGTAGAACACGGTGCGCTGGTTCTGGTCGGCGCCCTCGATATCGACCGACTTGAGTTCCTGCTGCCACGCCTGCTGCGCCTGTTCGCGCATGCTGTCGAAGCTGCGCGGCGCGCCTTGCGCGTAGGCGTCGGCGCGCAGGTTGCGGCGCGCGCCGTCGGCGTCCACGTGCGAGATGGCGCTGATGGCCGTCACCGCCTGCTTGTCCTTGACGTCGAAGGTGAACCAGGCGCCGTGTGGGCGGCTGTCGCCCTGCAGGCTGGGCTGGCGCGAGCCGGGCGTGCCGCCGTTCTCGTTCCAGACGCCGTGCGCGCTGAAGGGACGGTCGAACTCCATGCGGAACCAGGTGGCGTACTGCGCGCCGCCGCAGAAGCTGCGGGTGACGATCTTGCCTTCCACGCTGTGGTCGTCGACCACGCGCAGGCTGCTGCCGACCACCGAGTGGCGCTCGTTGGCCTGGCCCAGGTTGACCAGGATGTGGCCCTGCGCCGTGCCTGGCGCGAAGGTGTAGCGCTCGGCGGCGGCACGGGTCAGCGCGGTGGTTTCGGCGGTGATGCCGCCGTAGCTGGTCAGCCTGACCTTGAAGTAGCCGGCGTCGCCCACCTCGCCGTCGTGGGTGTAGTCGGCGGCGTAGCGCTTGTGGTCGAAGCTGCCGGGCTTGGCGGTGTCGAAGGCGCCGCCGGGGCCGATGCTGCCGGTGACCGGCAGCACCGACAGTTGGCCGCCCTGTTCCCAGCAGCCTGCGCCGGACAGGAAGAAGTGGCCGAAGCCGCGGATCTTGGGATCGGTGTAGTGCCAGCCGGCGTAGTGCTCGCCGATCGGGCTCACCTGCAGCATGCCGAACGGCGCCGACGCGCCGGGGAAGGTGTTGCCGTCGTCCTGGGTGCCGATGAAGGTGTTGACCGGCGCGGGCGTGGCCGCCGCGATGGCCTGGGCGCACAGGCACAAGGCCGCGCCGGCGAGGATGCCGTAAAACTGTTTTTTCATGCGTGTCTCCAAAAAATATTGTTATGTGTGGTCAGTCGAGCGCCTTGAAGCGCACCGCCGCGCCGCCGCCCGGCGCCAGCCACAGCGGCAGCACGTCGTCGCGGCCGACCTCGCGCTGTTCGATGACGATGTCGTAGGGGTTGGTCTCCCAGTCCGCCTTGGCGCCGTCGCGGTAGATCTGCGCCTGGTAGCGCTTGTGCGGCGCCAGGAAGTCCAGCTTGAGGTCGAGCGAGCGCGCCTTCTCGTTGCTGAGCGTGCCGAGGAACCAGTCGGCGCCGCCGCGCTGCTGGCGCGCCATCGCCACGTACTGGCCGACCTCGCCGGCGATGGCGCGGCTCTGCTCCCAGTCGGTGGGCACGTCGACGATGAACTGGAAGGCGTCGCGCCGCGCCTCGTAGTTTTCCGGCAGGTCGGCCGCCATCTGGATCGGGCTGTACAGTACCACGTACAGCGCCAGTTCCTTGGCCAGCGTCGAGCGCACGCGGTTCTCGGACTGCTCGCCGTTCGGCTTCAGGTTGAAGATGCCCGGCGTGTAGTCGAACGGCCCGGACAGCATGCGCGTGAACGGCAGGATGGCGGTGTGCTCGGGCGGATTGGGCGGGAAGCCCCAGGCGTTGTACTCCTGGCCGCGCGCGCCTTCGCGGGTGATCCAGTTCGGGTAGGTGCGGCGCAGGCCGGTGTCCTTGACCGGCTCGTGGGTGTCGATGCTGATGTGGCGCTTGGCCGCCTGCTCGACCGAGCGCAGGTATTCGCCGACCATGTACTGGCCGTCGTGCCATTCGTAGCGCACGCGGCCCTGCGCGTCGATGCGCTTGATCCGGGCGTTGTCGGCCACGTAGCCGGTCTTGACCTGGGTCACGCCGTGGTCGCGGTAGTAGTCGTAGGCGGCGTCCATCTGGCTGGCGTAGTGGCTGACCGCGCCTGAGGTCTCGTGGTGGCCGATCAGCTGCACGCCGGTCTTTTTGGCGTAGGCGGCCACCGCGTTCATGTCGAAGTCGGGATAGGGCTGGGTGAACTTGAACAGGTCGCCGTTGTCCGGCCATTCGCCGTCCCAGCCCACGTTCCAGCCCTCGACTAGCACGCCGGAGAAGCCGTACTTGGCGGCGAAGTCCATGTAGCGCTTGGTCTCCTCGGTGGTGGCGCCGTGCTTGGGGCCGGACGACCAGGTCTTCTGCCACAGGTGCATGGCCCACCAGATGCCGATGTACTTGCCCGGCTTGACCCAGGAGACGTCGCCCAGCTTGTTCGGCTCGTTCAGGTTGAGGATCAGGTCGGAGTTGAGCAGGCCGGGCGCGTCGGGCGATATCTGCACGGTGCGCCAGGGCGACTTGAACTCGCCGTGGGTCTTGACCTTGACGCCGTCGTACCACGGCGTCAGGTCGGCCTTGAAGACGCCGTCGCGCTGCTGGGCCAGCGTCATCGAGGCGTAGTCGGTCAGCGCGGCCTCGTGGATGCTCAGGTGGACGCCCGAGGCCAGGCGCATCGTGAACGGCGTCTCGACGTGCGCCGCCTCGCGCAGCGGGGTGCTGCGGTACAGGTATTCCAGGCTGCGCCAGGCGCGCGCCGGGATCCACCAGGCGCGGGTGGCGTCGACGTCGGGCAGGGCGAATTCGGTGGACTCGTCGACGATCTCCGCCTGCTCCATGCCGGCCTGCTTCGGCGACTCGTAGCGGAAGCCGATGCCGTCGTCGAACACGCGGAAGCGCACGGTGTAGCGGCCGGCCGCGGCGTCCCTGGCGGCGAAATCGACCCGCAGCTCGTTGTGCTTGTCGCGCACCAGCTTGCGCTCGCCCCACGGCTGGGTCCATTCGGTGTCGGCGGCGGCCGGCGCGCTGGCGACGATATGGTAGCCGTCGCCGAAGGACGGCTGGTCCTTGAACACCAGGCCCAGGCGGGAATTGTTGATGATGTCCTTGCCGCGATAGCTGACCCGGTAGCTGGGATGGGCGCGGTTGTCGCTGACGGTGACGACGACGGCGCCGTCGGGCGAGCGCACGCTCAGGTCGGTGGCGCAGGCGAGCGGCGCGGCCAGCGCGAGCAGCAGAACGGTGGAGGTGTGCATACGGCGGTTCCTGACGATCAGTTTGGCGAAGTTTCAGATTTAATCACGCCGGGCGCGGCAGGGGCAGGGCGAGGCGCCGGAGCAGGCCCAGTTTCCTTTGTTTCACTAAACAAGCGGCTGTTACGCAACCCCGCAGCCCGTTCCAATAAGGGAAATCACGTAGCCTGGCGGCCTCCGGCGGAGGGCATCGAACTGCTATAGTTGGGTTGCCGCCAATGCAGCGGCGATCGACTAATTTCGGAGACTGGGCAAGATTATGAAAAATACCATGCTAGCGGTGTTGCTGGCAGCCACCGCGCTAAGCTCCGTGCCGGCGCTGGCCGCCGACACGTCCGCCGCCGCCGTCGCCATGGTGGACAAGGGCGCCGCCTATTTGCAGAAGAACGGCAAGGACGCCCTGATCAAGGAAGTCAACAACAAGAACCCCGAGTTCATCAACGACACCACCTACCTGACGGTGCGGGCGCTGGACGGCACCCAGCTGGCCCATCCCACCAACCCCAAGCTGGTCGGCAAGAACATGGTGGTGCTGCCCGACGCGGACGGCAAGCTGTTCCGCAAGGAGATCATCGACCAGGCCAAGGCCAAAGGCAAGGGCTGGGTGGACTACCGCTACAACAACCCGAACACCGGCGAGATCGAGAAGAAGTCGACCTACTTCGTCAAGCAGGGCGACATCATCCTCGAAGCCGGCATCTACAAGGGCAAATAGCCTTGCCGGGCGCGCTCAGGCCGGGGCGACCAGCACCGACGGATCGGCGCCCGCGTACAGGGCCGCGACCAGCGCGGCGCGGCGCTCCAGCACCACGCGCTGGTTGATCGAGCCCTTGTCGGTCTGCTCGCCGGCCGTCACCGACGGCGCTTCCTCCAGCAGCAGCAGGCGTTCGACGCGCGAGGCCGAGCCGGTAGCCACGGCGTTCAACTGCGCCAGCAACTGCTGGAAGCGGCGCCGCACCGGGGCGCTGGACAGGATGGCGGCGGCATCGGCGTCCTCGCCCAGCCCGGACAGCCGCTGGCACTGGTCCATGCGCGGGAACACCAGCAAACCTATGGCGTCGCGGTCGATGCCGGCCACCACCACGTCCTGGATGTAGGGCGCGCCGGTGCTGATGACCCGTGCCCGCAGCGGTCCCACGCTGACGAAGGTGCCGCTGCTCAGTTTAAAGTCCTCGGCGATGCGGCCGTCGAACATCAAGCCCAGTTCCGGCCGCGCCGGGTCCACAAAGCGCACCGCGTCGCCGCTGCGGTAGTAGCCTTCCTCGTCGAACGCGTCGGCGGTGGCCTGCTGCGCGCGCCAGTAGCCGGGCATGACGTGCGGGCCGCGGAAGCGCGCCTCGTACTTGCCGTCCACCTGCACCAGCTTGACCTCGCAGGCCGGCGCCGGCAGCCCGACATAGCCGGCCATCATCACCGGGCCGGTGGTGAAGGTGCACGACGGCGCGGTCTCCGTCATGCCCAGGCCGGCCATGATGCGGATGCGCTGGCCGTAGCGGTTTTCGCTGACCCGCTCCAGCGCGTCCCACGCCGCCTGCGACAGGCCGGCGCCGGCGAAGAAAAACAGCTCCATCTGCGAGAAGAAGTGGCGGCACAGCTCCGGGTCTTGCTCCAGCGCGGCGGTGAGCAGCTCCCAGCCCTTGGGCACGTTGAAGAACACCGTCGGCGCGATCTCCTTCAGGTTGCGCACCGTGGCGGCGAAGTCGCGCGCGGTGGGCTTGCCGTCGTCGATGTAGTAGCTGCCGCCGTTGTACAGCGCGATGCCGACGTTATGGCTGCCGCCGAAGGTGTGGCTCCACGGCAGCCAGTCCAGCAGCACCGGTGGCTTGTCGCCGAAGGCCGGGAAGCTTTGCAGCAGCATCTGCTGGTTGGCGCACAACATGCGCTGGGTGGTGGTGACGGCCTTGGGCAGCCTGGTCGAGCCGGAGGTGAACAGGAACTTGGCGATGCTGTGCGGGCCGATGGCGGCGTTGGCCGCGTCCACCGTGCGCGGCGCGGTCGCCAGCAGCTGCGCCAGCGGCGTGCTGGCGCGGCCGGCGTCGCCCCTGCTGGTGACGATCTCCACGTCATCCGGCACCGTGGCCGCCAGTGCCGCCGCGCAGGCGCCGGCGTCGGAGGTGTACACCATGCCGGGCGTCAGGTGGCGCACGAAGTGGGTCAGCTTGGTGAAGTCGGCGTTGGGGCCGGAGGCGGCGGGCGACACCGGGCAATACGGTATGCCGGCGTACAGCGCGCCCAGCGCCAGCTGCAGGTGCTGCAGGTCGTTCCCGGACAGGATCATCAGCGGCCGTTCGGCCGACAGGCCGCGGTCGAGCAGCGCCTGGCCGACCGCGCGCGCCCGTTCCAGCATCTCGCGGTAGCTGATGCGCTGCCAGGCGCCGTCGGCACCGCGCTGCGCGGCCAGCGTGCGTTCGGGATGGTGTTCGGCGCCGCGCACCAGGCAATCGGTGATGCGGTCGGGGTAGGGACCCAGCGCTTCCTGGGACGCCAGGCGCCAGGCGCCGTCGGCGCCCGCCTCGACCCGCACCGGCGCGCTGCCGACGCGCACCGGGCGATAGCGCGACAGGTCCAGCGCCGTGGCGGTGGTGGGGAGCTGCGTCATTGCGTGCTCCCCCATCACACCGGGTAGTGGCGGTGGCCACTCTGGATGGTGATCCAGCGCAGATCGGTGAATTCGGCGATGCCGGCCTTGCCGCCGAAACGCCCGTAACCGCTGGCCTTGACGCCGCCGAACGGCATCTGCGCCTCGTCGGCCACGGTGGAGCTGTTGATGTGGCAGATGCCCGATTCGACGCGGCGCGCCAGCGCCATGGCGCGGCCGATGTCGCGGCTGAAGATGGCGGCGGACAGGCCGTATTCGCTGGCGTTGGCCTCGGCCAGCGCCGCCTCGTCGCCGTCGACCCGGATGATGCCGACGATGGGGCCGAACGACTCTTCCTGGTACACCGCCATGTCCGGCGCGATGTGGTCGATGATGGCCGGCTGCAGCACGTTGCCGTCGCGATCCGCGCTGCCGCAGACCAGCTTCGCGCCCTTGGCTTCGGCGTCGGCGATCATGCCGGCCACGCGGCCGGCGGCCGAGGCGTCGACCATGCCGCCCAACACCGCGCCTTCCGCGCCAGGTTTGCCGGCGCGCAGGCCTGCTGTCTTGACGCGCAGTTTTTCGACGAAGGCGTCGGCCACCTTGTTGTCGACGATGATGCGGTCGGTGGACATGCAGATCTGGCCCTGGTTGAAGAAGGAGCCGAAGGCCGCCGCCTGCACCGCCTCATCGAGGTCGGCGTCGTCCAGCACCAGCAGCGGATTCTTGCCGCCCAATTCCAGCACCACCGGCTTCAGATGCTGGGCCGCCTGCTGGGCGATGATGCGGCCCACCTTGGTGGAGCCGGTGAAGTTGATGCGCTTGACGGCCGGATGGGCGATCAGGCGCGCCACCACGGCGGCGGCGTCCTGCGGCGCGTTGCTGATCACGTTGACCACGCCGGCAGGGAAGCCGGCGTCCTCGAACACCTTGCCGATCAGGCGGTGCACGGCGGGGCAGATCTCGGACGACTTGAGCACCACCGTGTTGCCGCACGCCAGAGGCGTGGCGATGGCGCGCGTGCCGAGGATCACCGGCGCGTTCCACGGCGCGATGCCGAGCACCACGCCGCAGGCCTGGCGCATGCCCATGGCCATCAGGCCCGGCACGTCGGACGGAATCACCTCGCCGGCGATCTGGGTGGTGAGCGAGGCCGCCTCGCGCAGCATGGAGGAGGCCAACATCACATTGAAGCCGTACCAGCCGGCCACGCCGCCCGCTTCGGCCACGCCGGCCGCGATGAACTCGGGGGCGCGCGCCTGCAGGCAGTCGGCCGCCTTGAGCAGCAGGCGGCGGCGTTCGTTGGGCGCGGTGGCGGACCAGCCGGGGAAGGCCGCCTGCGCGGCGGCGACGGCGGCGTCGGCGTCGTCCAGCGTGGCGGCGGCGGCCACCGAGGCGGTGTCGCCGGTGGCCGGGTTGAGGCGCTGGTAGGTGGCGCCGGTGGATGAGGCCTGGTCCAGGCCTCCGATCAGCAAACGGGCTTCAAGCATGGCGTATCTCCTGTGTTGTTTTGTGGCGTCGGGCTGCGTTGCGCGTCTTATGCGCGCTTGTAGGTCTGCAGGCCTGGTTTGATGGTCTTATCGTCCAGGAACTGCTTGAGGCCCTGGGCGCGGCCTTTCTCCGGGTCGCGGTAGTTGGACTGATCGACTTTGGCGTACAGGTAGTCCTCGTTCTGCTCCCAGGTCAGTTCGCGGCAGCGCTTGAAACCGTTCTTGGCGATGCGCAGCACCGTCGGCGACTTGGCCAGCAGCTTCTCGGCCAGTTCGATGGTGGCTTCGCGCAGCTGCGCCAGCGGCACGCTCTTGTTCACCAGGCCCATGGCCGCCGCTTCCTTGCCGGTGAAGGTGTCGCCAGTCATGATGTAGTGTAGCGCCTGACGGTGGCCCATGGTGTCGGCGACCGCCTTGCTCACCAGGTTACCGGGCGGGATGCCCCAGTTGATCTCCGACAGGCCGTACACGGCTTCGTCGGCGGAGATGGCCAGGTCGCAGGCCACCAGCGGCGAGAACGCGCCGCCGAAGCACCAGCCGTTGACCATGGCGATGGTCGGCTTGCTGTACATGCGCAGCAGCTTCCACTGCCACTGCGAGCAGTCGCGGCGCAGCTTCTCCTGGTAGATCTCCGGCTTGCCGTCGTTCTCGCGGAAGTACTCCTTCAGGTCCATGCCGGCGGTCCAGCTGTCGCCGGCGCCGGTCAGCACCAGCACTTCGGCTTCCGGATCCTGCTCCAGCGTCTCCAGCACGTCGATCATTTCGCGGTTCAGCGTGGGGCTCATGGCGTTGCGCTTTTCCGGGCGGTTCAGCGTCACCCAGGCGATGCCGCCGGTGATGTCTACTTTGACGGTGGTCCAGCGCTTGTCGTATTGGCTCATTTTGGTCTCACTCTATGTTAGGTTAATATCAGGTTGCCTGATACGTGTCTTATAATATATGCTGCTTGGCCTGTAATGCAAGCGCTTTTCGAACGCTTTTTTGAACTTCCGGATCACGATGAAAAAACAAGCACCCGCCGCCGCGCACGATAAACCCAGCGGCATCGCCTACCTGATCGGCCGCATCGACCATGTGTTGAGCCGGCGCCTGCGCGACAGCCTTGGAGTGCTGGGCATGACGGCGGCCCAGTACACGGCGCTGTCGGTGCTGGACACGCAGCAGCAGCTGTCGAACGCGCAGCTGGCCGAGCGCTCGATGATCTCGCCGCAGTCGGCCAACGAGATGGTCAAGGCGATGGAGGCGCGCGGCTGGATCGTGCGCCAGGCCGACGCCAATCATGGCCGCATAATCCATCTGCGCCTGAGCGCCGAGGGCAGCGCCTTGCTGCGCCAGGGCGATGCCGCGGTGGCGGAACTGGAGCGCGCCATGCTGGCCGAACTGGGGCCGGACCAGCGCGGCGAGCTGCATGCGCAACTGCGGCTGCTGCTGCGTTCATTGAGCGCCATCGTGCTGTAAATGCCACCGGCCTGGCCCCATGTTCACGGCCAGTAGCTGGGCCGCAGCTGGCCGGTTGGGCCGGTGTAGCCGTGGACACGGGCGTAGGCCTCCAGCGCGTGCGGGGTTTCGTAACCGCCGAAGATCGACCACAGGAACATGCGGCCATACAGTTCGCAGCGTTCGCGCGGATCGCCGCGCAGCGCCGGATCGCGTTCCAGCGCGGCCTTCAGCTTGGCCAGGCTGTTTTCGTGGACCACCATGCGGGTGCCGCCATCGGCGCTGGTGTCGAACACCATCAGGCGCGGAGCGCCGGCGTCGGCGCTCCAGCGCTGCCACGCCGGCAACGCGCCGGCCGGGCCGCTGGCCGGTTCGCCGTGGCGGGCGAAGTGGGTCCAGTAGCCGGCCATGGCGTCGGAGACTTCTTTGCGGCCGGGCAGGTTGGCGGCGGTGAAGGAACGGAACGGATCGAACTCTCCATCGAGATCGCGGAATACGAAGGCTACGTCCAGCACGTGCGCGGCGCCCAGCAGCACGCGTGGCGCTATGAAAGGCACGGCGGGTTGTTCATCCCAGTCGAAACGGTAGGTCCAGACGTCGCGGTGGCCCGACGCCAACATGGCGTCGGCCGGTTCCAGCGCGCCGGCGGCCTGCCACAGCGCGGACATGTAGGCGGCGTGGCGCTGGTAGCGGGCGCGGTCGCGCATCAGCGGGATGCTGCCGAACAGCATGCGCACGTAGTCGGGATTGTTCGACATGAACAGCTTGTATTCGTCGCGGTTGGTGCCGATGATGACCGGCACCGCGTTGTAGCGGGCGCGGTCGGCGAATACTTCGGCCAGCGGCATGGCCGGCAGCACGTGGCCGTCCTGGATCACGCAGGGCGCGTCGTAGAAGCTGAGCGCACCGGGCGTGATGGGCGCCAGTAGCGCGGCGGCGGGCAGGCCGCGCACGTAAGCGGCGATGTCGGCGTCCGGCATGGATGCAATCAGGGCCTTGGCGGCGGCGCGGTCTGCGGCGCGGCCATCGCGCTGCAGCCATAGACACAGCAGCTCGCGCGAGCTGAGGGCGTGGCCGGGCTGGGTGTCGTCCGTGTAGTTGCGGGCCTGCGCCGGCGAGTAGCTGACCGCCAGCGGCGACTGCAGGATGGCGCGGTGGAACAGACCCTTGGCCAGGGGGCTGGCCAGCAGCGTGTATGCATTCAGGCCACCGGCCGATTCGCCGAACACCGTGACGTTATCGGGATCGCCGCCGAAAGCCGCGATGTGCTCGCGCACCCATTGCAGCGCCGCGACCAGGTCCAGTGTGCCGAAATTGCCGGAGCGGTCGGCGGGTTCGTCGTCGTCCTGCGCCAGCTCTTCGAGGCTGAACCAGCCGAGGATGCCGAGGCGGTAGTTGGCCGACACCACGATCACTTGATCCTGGCCGGCCAGGTTGCGCAGCGTGGTGTAGGTGGCGGAGGTGCCGGCGGTGTTGGCGCCGCCGTGGATCCAGAACATCACCGGCAGTGCGGCGTTGCGCGCTTGTTCGGGCGTCAACCGCGGCGCGAACACGTTCAGCGTCAGACAGTCCTCGGAGCCGGCCACCTGGCCCCATACCGCCGGCGGCAGTTCCAGCGTGGGGCCGCCCAGTTGCAGCGCCGGGCGTCCGAAGGCCAGCGCTTCGCGTACGCCATCCCAGGCTTGCGGTGGGCGCGGCGCCTTCCAGCGCAAGGGACCAAGGGGCGGCTGGGCGAAAGGGATGCCCAGCCAGGCGTGGGTCTGGTGGCGGTCCTCCAGGCCCACCACGTGGCCCAAGGCGGTGTGGCGCAGGGATTCAGGGGCAGGCATCACGGCGACTGCGGGTCCGGCTTCGGCGCGTGCCGCTGCCGTGACGCGGCGGCGCCAGAGCAGGGCGGCGGCCAGCGCCGCCGCGATTGCGGCAAATAGCAGGATGTCAGGCATGTTGTGGCTCCTCGTGGTGTGAACGTGTCGGCTGCGGAAGGGACGGCGCAGGATGAGCTGCCGGATCGTCCAGTTTGAAGGCGTGCACCAGGCGCGCCAGCTCCGCGGCCTGTTGGCGCATGCCGGCGGCGGCTTCGGTGGTTTGTTCGACCAGGTCCGCGTTCTGTTGCGTGGCCTGTTCCATCGCCTGCAATGCGGCGCCGGCCTGTTCGATGCCGGCCTGCTGCTGGACGCTGACGGTGGCGATGTGGCCGATGATGATGCTGACCTGCCGCACACTGTCGACCACTTCGTTCATGGTTGCCCCGGCGCGGGCTACCAGCCGGTTGCCGGCTTCGACCTGCGTCACCGAGTGGCCGATCAAGGTGCGGATTTCGCGCGCGGCGGTGGCGGAGCGGTGGGCCAGGTTGCGCACCTCGCCGGCGACGACCGCGAAGCCTCGTCCCTGTTCGCCGGCGCGTGCCGCTTCCACCGCCGCGTTCAGCGCCAGGATATTGGTCTGGAACGCGATGCCGTCGATGACGCCGATGATTTCGCCGATGCGATGGGCGGAGCCGGTGATGGAGTCCATCGTCCGGATCACTTCCGCCGCCACCTTGCCGCCATCGCGTGCCACCGTGCTGGCGTTGGCCGCCATTTCGGTGGCTCGCTGTGCGTGGCCGGCGTTGTCGCGGACGGCGTCCGCCAGCTGTTCCATGCAGCCCGCAGTGGCGCGCAAGGAGGCGCGCTGGCCGGTGCTGCGCGCGGCGAGGTGCTGATGGCCGCCGGCGATGGCGACGGCCGCTCCGGCGATCCGGTCGGTGCCGCGACGTACCTTGCCGACCATATTGGACAGGTCGGTGCGCATGGTGTGCATCGCGTACAGGAGGCTGCCGGCGTCGCCGCTTCGCAGCGTGACGTCGCCGGCCAGGTCGCCGGCGGCGGTGCGGCCGGCGATGCTGACGGCGTACGCAGGCTCGCCGCCCAGCTGGCGGCGCGTCTGGACCGGCAGCAGCCGGTCCACCAGCAACTGGTAGATCTGGTCGGACTCGCTGCCCATCGCCAGTTCGATGGCCTGTGCGATGGGCGTCTGGGCCGCCGCATTTTGCTGGCCGATTTGCGCCAGCAGCGCGGTTTCCTCGGAGGTGGCGAGCAATTGGCGCAGCTGGTGTTCGGCGGCGGCATAACGTTTGGCCTGGTCCTGGATGCGCAGCGCCTCCGGCTGCAGGTAGGACAGGGAACCGATCAGCGCCATGTTACGCAGCGCGATCATGCGTTCGTACACCGTGTCGCGCATTTGCGTGGCGAGCCGGGTCTTGACGTTGCCGACCTGGGTTATCTGGTCGGTGCGCTGGCGCATCTGCGCCATATTGCCCAATCCAAGCGCGATGACGGTGGCCAGCAGCGCCAGGATCAGGCCAAAGCCCAATCGCAGGCGGGCACCGATGCTCATGTCGGAGATATTCATGGCGTCAGTGGCTTCCTGCCACGGCGCGTTCCCGCACCGGCGTTGCTGCTGCGTGGCGCGGGGTTTTCCCCGGCATCAGGAAGTGCGCCAGCGCCGGCACCAGTACCAGCGCGCCCACCATATTCCAAAGGAACATGAAGGCCAGCAGGATGCCCATGTCGGCCTGGAATTTGATCGGCGAGAATAGCCACGTGGCCACCGCCACGGCCAGCGTTACGCCGGTCAGGATCACCACGCGGCCGGTGAAGCGCAGCGCGTGCAGGTAGGCGTCGGACAGGCTATCGCCAGCGCGCATGCGGGTCAGCATCACGCTGAGCACATACAGCGCGTAGTCCACGCCGATGCCCACGCCGAGCGCGATCACCGGCAGTGTGGCGACCTTGACGCCCATGCCCAGCACCACCATCAGCACCTCGCACAGGATGGACGTGAGCACCAGCGGCAGGATGGCCACCACCACGGCGCGCCAGTTGCGGAAGGTGGCGTAGCACAGCAGGATCACCGCGCCGTAGACCCAGAACAGCATGTCGTGCATGGCCTGCTTGACGACGATGTTGGTGGCGGCTTCGATGCCGGCGCTGCCGGCGGCCAGCTGGAACTGCACCTCCGGCGTGTTGTTGGCGGCGGCGTAGGCTTCGACCGCGTCGATCACGCGGGTGAGCGTGGCGGCCTTGTGGTCCTTCAGGTAGACGTACAGCGACAGCAGCGAACAGCTCTGGTTGAACAGCTCGCGAGGCGCGCGTGTCTGCACCGCGCCCAGCGCGCCGGCGTTGGGGATCAGGTCATACCATTTGAAGTTGCCTTCGTTGTAGCCGGTGGTGGCGAGTTTGCTCAGCGCGGCCATCGAGTTGGTCGAGTCTACGCCGGGCAGCTGCTCCAGCTGCCACGCCAGCGTGTCCACGCTGGCCAGCGTGGCGTAACGGGTGCACTGGTCGGGCGCGGTCCTGATCATCACCACCAGGATGTCGGAGCTGGCCGCGTAGTTGGCGACCATGAAGCCGTTGTCGCGGTTGTAGCGGGAATCGGCGCGCAGTTCCGGCGCGCCGGGATCGAGGTCGCCCACCTTCAGGTTAAGGCTGTACAGGTAGCCCAGGCCGCCCAGCAGCACGCTGGCGGCCACCGTGGTGGCGGCCCAGCGGCGCTGGGTGAAGCGGTCGAGGAAGGTCCACAGCCATGGTTGCGCGCCGTCGCCGGCGCTGTCGGCCTGCAGGCTGCGCGCGGCGGCTTTGGCGCTCACGCCGGTGTAGGACAGCAGCACCGGCAGCAGCACCAGGTTGGTGAAGATCAGCACCGCCACGCCGATGCTGGCGATGATGGCGAGATCCTGGATCACCTTGATGCGGATGCTGACCAGCACCGCGAAGCCGACCGCGTCGCACAGCAGCGCGGTGAGTCCGGCGGCGAACAGCCTGCGGAAGGTGTAGCGTGCCGCCACCACGCGGTGCGTGCCGCGCCCCACATCCTGCATGATGCCGTTCATCTTCTGGGCGCCGTGGCTCATGCCGATTGCGAACACCAGGAAGGGCACCAGCACCGAATAGGGATCGAGCTCGTAATGCAGTGTCGCCAGCAGACCGCACTGCCACAGCACCGCCACCAGCGAGCAGACCACCACCAGCGTGGTGCTGCGCCAGCAGCGCGTGTACCAGAACAGCACCCCGCCGGCGATGGCGATCGCCAGCAGGAAGAACATCAGCACCTGCTGCAGGCCTTCGATCAGGTCACCGACGATCTTGGCGAAACCGGTGATGTGTATGCGCACGCCTTCCTTCTGGTACTTGGCGCGGATCTGTTCCAGCCGTTCCGACAGCGCGCCGTAGTCGAGCGCCTGGCCGGTCTGCGGATTCTGATCCAGCAGCGGTACGAAGACGATGCTGGACTTGAAATCCGCCGCCACCAGCTGGCCTATCTCGCCGGAGCGGGCGACGTTGGCGCGCAACTGCGCCAGGCTGGCGGAGGAGCCGTCGTAGCCGTCGGGGATGACGGTGCCGCCGTCCAGGCCTTCCTCGGTGACGGCGGCCCAGCGCGTGCTGGGCGTCCACAGCGATTTCATAAAGGGGCGGTCCACGCCCGGCAGCAGGAACAGTTCATCGTTCAGGCGTTGCAGGGTGTCGAGGTAGGCGCGGTCGTAGATGGTGCCGCCGCCCGCTTCGACGGCGATGCGCACCGAGTTGCCCAGTCCATTCAGGTCGGCCTTGTTGGCCAGGTAGTTCACCACGTAGGGATGGGCGCTGGGGATCATCTTCTCGAAGCTGGCATTGAGCTTGATGCGCGTGGCCTGGTAACCCAGCAGGATGGTCGCCAGCAGGCAAAGCAGAATGACCAGCGGCCGGTGGTTGAACAGCGCGCGTTCGCCCAGGTTGCCCGAGCCGGTGTCGAAATCCTGTAGCCGCTTTACCACCGGCTGTTGTTCTAAGTCTTGATCTGTGTGCATGATGTTCCAGCCATATTCGTATGTAGGGGAAGGGCGTTAGCGCGCCGCTGCCGGCGGCGCGACCCGGCGCAGGCCGCGCAGCCCGGCCACGACCAGTGCGCCGTCGCGTGCCTGCGCGACGGCGGCCAGCGGCAGGGCGGGCGGCAGCGCGCCACCGGCTTGCGTGGCGAAGCTGCGGCCCTGGTCGCGGCTGAGCAGCACGTCGCCGCCTTGGCTGACCAGCACCAGCGTGCCGTCGGCCAGCTCGGCGCCGCCGGCCAGCGAAGCCTGGATGCCGGTTTCGACCTTGCTCCAGCTGGCGCCCTGGTCGCCGGACCAGTAGGCGTTGCCGCGCAAGCCGTAGGCCAGCAGCGTGCCGCCGCGTGCAGCCAGCAGTCCGAAATAGCTGCCTTTGTACGGCGTGGCGAGCGCGCTGAAGCTGGCTCCCTGGTCGGTGGAGCGCAGCAGCAGCCCTTGTTCGCCAACCAGATAAAGCGCGCCGCCGGCGCCGCGCATGCCGTACAGGTGCAGGCCCTTGGGGTTGGCGACATGCCGCTCCCACGGCTGCCAGGTCGCGCCGCCGTCGCCGGTCTTGAACAGCAGGCTGTAGGCGCCCAGCACGTAGCCGTTGCGCGGGCTGTCGAAGTACAGGTCGAGGAAGGGCTTGTCCGGGCCGTCGTCCACCAGATGCTGGGCGTCTGCCAGCGCGCGTGCCTGTTCCGGCCCGGTGACCTCGGCCGCCGCCCGCAGCGCCAGCGCGGCGGCCTGGATGCCGTCCAGCTGCTTGCTCCATGTGGTGCCGCCGTCGGCGCTGTGCAGCACTACGCCTTGATGGCCGACCGCCCATCCTTGTTTGGAGTCGATGAACTGCAATGCCGTCAAGCTGACGCCGACCGGAACGCTGGCCTGGCGCCAGGTGACGCCGGCATCGTCCGAATACAGGATGATGCCGCGTTCACCGGCCGCCACCAGCCGCTGGCCGGCGGCGGCGATGGACAGCATGGCCGCGTTCAGCGCCTTGGGCGTGACCAGGGCCGGCTGCGTCAGCGCCAGAGGAGCTGTTGCCGCTCCGGTGGCGCCATCGGCGTGGGCTGCCGGCACCAGTGCGCACGTCGAGGCAAGCAACGCCGCCAGCGCCGTGCGGCGGGCCGTGCTTGGATTCAGAATGTTCATCGAACGCCCCTTCACTTAGCGCGAGCCCTGGTTGGCCAGTTCCTCGGGGCCGAAATAGCTGGCCGGCAGCCGCGCGATGGTCTTGTACTGCGTGGCGAGGTCGTTGGACGCCTCGTTCAGCAGATAGGCGCCGGTCTGCACGTTGTACGTGCCCCACATGACGTTGCCCACCACGGCCGGTACGTCCGGCGCCAGCAGCGTCAGTGTGTAATTGCCGCGCCAGATCTGGCCCTGTGCGTCATAGCCATCAACCATGATGATCTGCCAGGTGTCTTCGTCCAGGTAGTAGCGGCGTTTGGTGACGACGTGGCGCTTGCCCGGCATGAGGCTCGCTTCCACTTCCCACACGCGATGCAGCTCCCACCGCACCAGATCGGGATTGAGGAACTGCGGGCCAACCAGGTCGCTGATCTTGGCGGCTGCGGCACGGTTGTTGTTGTACGGGATGTACATCTCCTTCTTGCCGACCAGTTTTAACTCGTGGTGGTCGATGGGGCCGAACAGCATGAACGCTTCGTCGAACAGGCCGATGCCGGAAGTGACCGAGTCCGGCGTGTCGTAGGAGACCGACGGTGCGCGCCGCACCCGGCGCTGGCCCACCAGGTACTGCCAGATCGCGCGCGGCTGCGCGTCGCTGATGCCGTCGTGGACCAGGATGCCTTCGCCGGCCTTGGACGCCGGCGCGCGCGTGATCAAACGGCCGAACTGGTAGATGCCGTCGAATTTTTCCAGGCTGCCGTCCTTGAAGTAGTAGGGCCGCATGATGGTCTGTTCGGCCTCGGTGGCGGTGGCGCGCTTGCCGTCCGGCGTGACGATGGTGGTCCGCAGCGGGAACACGGTGGTCTCGCCGGTCCACGCCAGGCGGTGGTTCATCATGGCTTCGTAGCCGGTCTTCGGAATCGGGAACGGGATGCCGCCGAACGCGCCTTCCACGCCGAAACCGCCGTCGATGGACTTGGCGCGGGTGGCGTTCTTGAAGGTGTTCTCATACACCCAGGCCGGCGCGCCGCCGGTGCGGTGGGTCGGGTAGATGTCGATGCGGTAGGTTGGATACTTCTTCAGCAACGCCACGGTGGCGGCGGACAGCTTGGCCGCGTACTGGTCGACGTTCTTGCCAGTGATGGCCAGCGTCGGCTTCTCGGCGGCGAAGGGATCGGCGCGGAAGTCGCCGGGCTTGAAGCCGGCCGGCACCTTGGCGTAGACGCCGTCCCAGGCCGGGATCGTGCCGTCCTTGTTGCCGGCCTTTTCGGCGCCCAGCGGGGTCAGGGTGGAGTGCAGCTTGGCCGCTTCGTCGGCGGTGACGGCGGCGCCGGCGTGCGGCAGGGCGAAGGCCAGCGCCAGCGCGGCGGCGAAAGTCAGGGTCGTCTTCATTATAGTTTTTTCCTTAGAATGCGCGTTTGATGTTGAACGAGATGTAATCGCGGTCTGCCAGCGACTGGGCGAAGCTCAGGATGGGCGTGTTGGTGGCCGGATTATTCTTCAGGAAGATGCCGGTGCCGCCGAGGAAGCGCACGTAGCTGATGCCGAACTTCCAATCCTGGTGGTAGGTGGCGTTGACGCCGATATTGAAGTCGCCGCCGTGCGAGCTGCCGCCGTTGAAGTTGAATACGGCGCGCGAGCGGCCGTCGATGTTGTAGCCGACGCCGACGGGGATCGACAGGTCCAGGCCGTCGATCACCTGGTAGTAGGCCGGCTCGAAGATCACGCGCGCCGAGGTGGCGTCGCGCGTGGTGTTGGGATCGAGCGAGCCTTGCCAGGTGACGCTGGTGGCGCGGTTCCACGCCAACTCGCCCAAGAGCGAGGCGCCCTGGAAGAACGGATTGGTTGGCATCACATAGATCGCCGACAGGTTGACGTGGGCCGTATTGCCGACGGCGTAGGCCGGATTTCCGCTGTTGTCGGCAAAGACGCCGGTGCCGGCGCGCGACAGGAAGTTGGGAGTTGGATCGCTGACCAACGGCGTGTTGCGGCGTACCGAAACCTCGGCCGCCACGTTCGCGCCCAGCAGCACGGTGCTGGCGCTGGCGCCAAAGGTGCGGATGCCTTCCGCGTACACGGCCCGCACGGTGGATGGCGCGCCGGGCGGGAAGCCGGGCGCGAAGCCCAGGTAGAAGTAGGGCGTCTTGTCGTGGTAGCGCGCGGCGTAGAAGCCGTATTCGACGTCCGAGCCGGCCGGCGAGAACTTGACTTGCAGGCCGCCCTGGCCGGAGTTCTTGGCCTTCATGTCCGGCTGGGTGTAGAAGGCCGGCGCTCCGCTGTTGGTCGGCGCGACAAGGAAGGCGCTGCTGCCGGCACCCGCCGCGTCGTAGGAACTGAGGTAGCTGCCGACGCCGGGAATCTGCGTTGGACGCCATTCGAACTGGTAGTAGCCGCCGATCGACACGTTGGGCAGCACCTGCAGCTGGCCCGAAACCTGGTTGACCGGCCGCAGGATCTCCTTGAACTGCGCGCCCGGAACGCTGAGCAGCTTGACCAGGTCGACCGGTCCCTGCGCGTTGGCGATGCCGTTGGCACCGAAGAACAGGCTCTCGCCGTATTGCAGCGTGTGGCGGCCCACGCGCACGGTGCCCGGCAGCTCGCCCAGCGATCCCTTGGCGAAGACGAAAGCGTCCAGCAGCTCGGCGTTGCGGCCGTGGAGCAAGCGGGTGCCGTCGGCGAACTCGTTGCCGGCCTTGCCGGTCAGCGTGGCGGCGTTGCTGGAGTAGGAGGCGTTGTCGTTGCTGCGGTTGTAGGATGCGTCGTACCAGGCGGCGGCGCTGATGCGCATGCCCAGGTTGCGGGTGCCGGCGTCGAACTCGGACAGCCAGTCGATGCGGCTGGAGACGATGCCCTTGCGGCGGAAGTTCTGGTTGCCGTCGTCGATGTTATAGCCGGTGAAGTCGGCGGGGCCGGACGATGGATAGCCGCCCGCCAGCAGGCGCGCGTCGGCGTCCTTGAGGCGATAGGCGCCGCTGTACTTGAAGGTGTTGTTCCAGCTGATCTTGAGTTCGGGATTGGCGGTCTCGAACTCGTATGCGTGGGCGGCCGGCAGCGCGGCCGCCACGGCCAATGCCAACAGGGTTGGACTCAGGCGTTTGTTCGCTTGCATGGTTTGTCTCCTCGTTTTAGTTTTATGGCCGCTCACGCGCGGCCGGGCGGATGACTACATCAGATAAAGGTCGAAGCCAGTCCTCCATCCACGGGCAGGTTGATGCCGCTGATCCAGCGCGATTCGTCGCTGCACAGGAAAGCGATAACGGCTGCCACTTCGTCGGCGTAGGCGGGGCGCTTCATGCGGTGGGCGTCACGCTGCACGCGCTCCTCGCCCAGCATGGAGACGAAGTCGCCCAGGATGGGCGTGAAGACCGGGCCTGGCGCCACGCAGTTCATGCGCACCGAATGCTGCATGAACCATTTCTGCGATTGGACGTAGCTCCAGACGATCAGCGCCTCCTTGAAGTACTGGTAGCAGGTGTCGGCCGGCACAGGATGCGCGTCCAGCCATGCCCGGCCTTCGGTGAAGCCCCGTACGGCGGCAAGCTGCTTGTGCAGGTCCAGCCGCTCCGCCCATTCCGCGCCCAGGATGGAGGCGACGTTGACGATGGAGCCGCCGGCCGGCATGCGCGGCAGCACGGCCTCGGTCAGGTGGCGCAGGCCGAGGTAATTGACCCGCGCCAGCAGCGCAGGATCGGCGGTGCCGGGTACGCCGGCGATATTGCACAGCGCATCCACACGCCGCGGCAGCTGGGCGACGGCGGCGTCGATGCTGGCGGTCTGGCCCAGGTCGACGGAGATAAAGCCGTCCAGCGTCAGGCCTGGCTCGGTGCGGTCCATGCCGATCACGGTGGCGCCTTCGAAGCGCGCCAGGCGCGCCACTTCGGCGCCGATGCCGGATGCGGCGCCGGTGACGACGATGGTCTTGTTACGTAACTTCATATGGTCTCCTTGTTGTCGTTAGAAGGGATAGCGCGGCGCTTCGGTCTTCACCGTGAGCCACTGCCATTGGGTGAACTCGTCCCAGTCGGCGCTGCCGCCGTGGCGGCCGCCGTTGCCCGAGGTGCCGCCGCCGCCGAACGGCGCGTGCGCTTCGGCCAGCACCGTCTGATCGTTGATGTGGGCGTGGCCGGCCGGTACGCGGTCGACGATGAACATGGCGCGCGCCAGCGTCGGCGTGATCACGCCCAACGCCAGGCTGCCGGTGGTGGCGGAGGCCAACGCGATGGCTTCCTGGTCGGTGTCGAATACGGTGACCGAGGCCACGGGGCCGAACAGCTCTTCCTCGAAGCAGCGCATGCCGGGGCGCACGCCGGTCAGCACGGTGGGCTGGTAGAACTGGTTTTCGTAGGTGCCGCCGGCCAGTAGGGTGGCGCCTGCCGCCACGCTGTCCTGCACGATGGCGTGTACGCGCTGCACCTGCCGGGCGTTGATCAGCGGCCCAAGCGCCACCTTGCCGCTCATCGGATCGCCCACCGGTAGCTGGCCGGCCTTTGCCACCAGGCGTTCGATGACGGCGGCGGCGATGCCGCGCTGGAGCAGGATGCGGCCCGAGGCCATGCAGATCTGGCCCTGGTGCAGGTAGGCGCCCCAGGCCACGTTGGCGGCGGCGATGTCGGGGTCGGCGTCGTCGAGGATGATCAGCGAGTTCTTACCGCCCAGTTCCAGCGACATCTTCTTCAGGTTGCGGCCGGCCAGTTCGCCGACGCTGCGGCCCACGGCGGTCGAACCGGTGAAGGCGATCATGGCGATGTCGGGATGGCTGCACATCGCCTGTCCCGCTTCGGCGGCGCCGGGCAGCACGTGCAGCACGCCTTTGGGCAGGCCGGCCTCCTCGAAGATGCGGGCGATCAGCACGCCGCCGCTGACCGGAGTTTGCAGATCCGGCTTGTGGACCACGGCGTTCCCGGTGGCCAGCGCCGGTGCGATCGAGCGGATCGACAGGATCAGCGGGAAGTTGAACGGCGAGATCACGCCGACCACGCCGTGCGGCATGCGCCGGGCGATGCTCATCTGGCCGCTGGCGGAGGCCAGCAGCTGGCCCTTGGGCTGGGTGAGCATGGAGGCGGCTTCCTGCAGGTGGGCGCTGGCTTCGCGCAGTTCCAGGTCGGCCTTGGGGCGGATGGCGCCCGTTTCGCGAACGATCCACGTCGCCAGTTCGTCGTGGTGTTCGGCGATGACGGCCGCCGCCCGGCGGAAGATGGCTGCGCGTTCTTTGTAGTCGCTGGCGGCCCACGCGGCTTGCGCGGCGCGGGCCAGCGTGGCGGAACGGGCCACGTCGTCGGCGTCGGCCAGGCCGATGCGGCCCAGTTGTTCGCCCGTTGCGGGTTCGGTGAAGGTGTGGACGCCGCCGTGGGCCGCGATCCAGTCGCCGGTGAAGATGCGGCCTTGCCAGATCGATGGACGTAAAAGCGCATTCGCGTTGGTCATGCTGTCTCCTTTGAATGATGGGTGGTGGGGAAGTCAGCCTCCTTGCACGCTAGTTGCATGAAGGTCTGCTTGCCGCTCTTGCCTTAGCTATTACAAGTTGTGTGCCAGCTCGTTGCACGGTGTCGCTATTGCGGCGCACCATGCGACGCCCGTGCTGGGCGTAGCGCCTGTGCGCACAGGCCTCGCGCAGCGCAGTGCAGCAAAAAAGAAGAGGCGCCGGCGATTGATGAAATGATCAAATGGGAGAACTGCCGATGTATGATTTGGTAAAAGACGATGAAAGTGGAGACATGAGCAAACCCCCTCGCGTATCGCTGGCAGAGATGTCACGCGTCAGCGGCAAGATGCTGCAGCACGGAGACAGCCAGCACCTGAAGGCCGGCGCCGCGCCAACCCTGGACGACCTGACGCAAAGCCTGCACTTCTCGCCCGGCGATGGCCGCATCTGGCTCAACGGCCAGCGGATGCAGCTGCTGCATCTGACGTCGCTCGGCGCGCTGCGGCGCGAACTGCTGGAGAGCATAGGCCCGGAACGCACGCGCGGGCTGCTCACGCGGGTGGGCTATTCGGCCGGCGCGCGCGACGCGCAGCTGCTGCGCGAACGCTGGCCGGACGCGGAGCCGGGTTCACTGTTCGCCGCCGGGCCGCGCATGCATTCGCTTGAGGGGGCGGTCAAGGTCGAGCCGCTGCATTTCGAATTCGACTTCGAACGCGGCACCTACCATGGCGAATTCCTGTGGCACCACTCCAGCGAGGCCGAGGTGCACGCGGCCGATTTCGGCATCGGCACCGAGCCGGCCTGCTGGATGCAGACCGGCTACGCCATCGGCTACACCAGCGCGATGATCGGACGATTGACCATCTACCGCGAAATCGAATGCACGTCGATGGGCCACAAGCACTGCCGTCTGATCGGCAAGCCGGCCGACGAATGGGACAACGTGGAAGAAGACCTGCGCTTCCTGAACGCTGAATCGTTCGTCAGCACCACGGCCTACGGCGGGCCGGGCCAGCACCAGCAGGCGGCGCCGCTGCCCGGCGACGACGGACGCGCATACGGCGAGAAGGAAATGGTGGGCGTGTCGTCGGCCTTCAACGCGGCCTGCCACATGCTCAAGCGCGTGGCGCCGACCGCCGCCACGGTGCTGTTCACCGGCGAATCGGGCGTGGGCAAGGAGCTGTTCGCGTACATGCTGCACCAGATCGGCGCCCGCAAGGAGCAGCCCTTCGTGGCGGTGAACTGCGCGGCGATTCCCGAGACGCTGATCGAATCCGAACTGTTTGGCGTGGAGCGCGGCGCCTTCACCGGCGCCAGCCAGTCGCGGCCCGGCCGCTTCGAGCGCGCCTCCGGCGGCACGCTGTTCCTCGACGAGATAGGCACGCTTAGCCTGGTGGCGCAGGGGAAGCTGCTGCGCGCCCTGCAGGAGGGCGAGATCGAGCGGGTAGGGGGCGTGCGCAGCGTGAAGGTGGACGTGCGGCTGGTGGCGGCCACCAATGTCGATTTGCGCGAGGAGATCCGGCAGGGGCGCTTCCGCGAAGACCTGTTCTTCCGCCTGAACGTGTTCCCCATCCGCCTGCCGCCGCTGCGCGACCGGCGCGACGACATCCCGCTGCTGATGGGCTACTTCATGCGCCACTACGGGCAAAAGCACCAGCGCCGCGTGACCGGCTTCACGGCGCGCGCGGTCGATGCGCTGCTTAACTACCACTTCCCGGGGAATATCCGCGAGCTGCAAAACCTGGTGGAGCGGGGCGTGATCTATGCCGACGAGGACGGGCCTATCGATTTGCCGCATCTGTTCACCAGCGGCGAGGAGTCGCAGACTTCATACTTTTCGCTGGCCCAGACCGGGCGCCTGACCAGCCATGAAGCGCCGGCGGCGCCATCGGGCGCCTTGCTGGACGTACTGCCCGACATGCTGCGGCAAGCCTCGGACCAGGGCCAGGACTGGTCGCTGGATAATCTGGAAAGTACGCTGATACTGGCGGCGGTCAAGCGCGCGGACGGCAACCTGTCGGCGGCGGCCCGCATGCTGGGGCTCACGCGGCCGCAGCTTTCCTACCGCATGAAGAAGCTCCAGCGGGGCTGACGCGCGGTCAGTCCAGGTAGATTTTCTGCAGCAGCTTGATGAGCTGCGCGCGCTCGGCGTCGGTCAGCGCCGACGTCGCATCCGTTTCCAGTTCGCTGGCGGTCTTTTCCGCCTTGGTGCACATGGCCAGGCCCGCCGGCGTGAGCGCCAACGTCTGCGAGCGCCGGTCCAGCGGGCTACGCTGGCGCAGCAGCAACCCCCGGTCCTGCAGCCTGTCGAGCAGGATGGCGAGGTTGGGCGGTGATACGTTCACCGCATCCGACAACCGCTTCTGGTTGATGTTGGGATTCGCCTTGAGCAGACTCAGTACGCTGAAATCCACCGGCCGCAACTCGTACTTCGCCATCCGCTTCTCGAACAGCGGCAGGATGTTGATGTAGGCGCGACGGCAGTTATAGCCCACCAGTGCCTGCAGGGTGCTCTGGTCCAGCGGCTGCTCGGCCGCCTCCTGGACGGCATCGATGAGTTCAATCTTCTTTTTCTTGGGCTGGGTTGTCATGTCCGGATTCTAGCAAAGAAGCGCTGTCCGGGCCATCCTGATGCTTGCAATGTCCCGAAAATGCGTATAGTCTATAATCATTATAAAACATAACTAATTATCTCAACACCATCCATCGAGGAGACACGATGAAACGCAGCGTACTTACCGCCGTACTGTTCACCGCATTAGCAGCAGGCGGCGTTCAGGCCCAGGAACCGATCCGCGTCGGCGTCATCGCCGCGCTCACCGGGCCGTTCGCCAACACCGGCAAGCCGTTCGAGGACGGCATCAAGACCTATATGCAGCAGTATGGCGACCAGGTGGCCGGCCGGAAGATCGAAATCATCTACCGCGACGACGGCGGCACCAATGTCGACCAGTCCAAACGGGCGGCGCAGGAGCTGATCACGCGGGAACATGTGAGCTTCCTGATCGGCTTTTCGCTGACGCCGAGCGCCATGGCGGTGGCGCCCATCGCCACCCAGGCCAAGATGCCGATGATTGTAATGAACGCCGTCACCAACGGCATCACCTCCAAGTCGCCGTACATGCTGCGCACCAGTATGACGATGCACCAGATGACCGGGCCGTTCGGCGCCTGGACGGCGAAGAACAAGATCGGCAAGGTCTACACGCTGGTCAGCGACTACAGCACCGGGCTGGATGCGGAGGCGCGCTTCACCAAGGAGTTCAGCGCCGGCGGCGGCAAGGTGGTGGGTTCGGCGCGCGCGCCGCTGGCCAATCCGGATTATTCTCCCTTCATCCAGCGCATCAAGGATGAAAAACCGGATGCGCTGTTCTTCTTCGCGCCCGGCGTGGAGGACGGCATCGGCCTGCTGAAAGCCTTCAGCGACAAGGGGCTGGACAAGGCGGGCATCAAGTTCCTCGGCGTAGGCGACATGACCAGCGAAACCCCGACGCTGGAAGCGCTGGGAGACCGCGCGCTGGGCGCGGTGACGGTGCTGAACTACGCGCCCACGCTGGACAATGACGTCAACAAGGGCTTCCTGAAAGCCTACGCGCAAGCCAATCCGAACCGGCCGCCTGCCACCTTCGTCACCGTGGCGGCTTACGACACCATGGGCATGATCTACGAAACTGTCCGCAAACTTGGCGGCACCGTCACCGGCGACAAGGCCATGCAGGTGCTGGCCGGGATGAAGCGCGACAGCCCGCGTGGGCCGATCAGCATCGACCCCGCCACCCGCGACATCGTGCAGAACATGTACATCCGTGAAGTGAAGAAGGTCAACGGCAAACTGGTGAACGAGCCGATCGCAACGCTGCGTGACGTCAGCCCCAACTAAGGAGATACCCTATGAAGATCGAACGACGTGTCTTGAAGGGCGCGCCGCTGGCGGCGCTTTGCCTGTCCGTTGTGGCGTTGAACGCCTGCGGCGGCGATAGCAATAGCGGTAGCAGTGGCGCTGTGGCGCTGCCGCAGTTGGCCGCGGCGACCGCCGGCAAGCTGGGTTCCTGTACCGACCTGGCCAGCCGCATCTCTTATCCCAACACGACCATCGCCAGCGCCGTCTCCGTGGCCGCCGGCGTGCTGACGGTGGCCGGCAAACCAGTGCCGGCGCACTGCCTGGTGAAGGGCTCGATGTTCCAGCGCACAGGTCCGGTCGATGGCCAAAGCTACGCGATCGGCTTCGAGATGCGGCTGCCGGTGGACTGGAACGGCCGCTTCTTCTATCAGGCCAACGGCGGCCTTGATGGTTCTGTCGTCACGGCGACCGGCGATGTGGGCGGCGGCGGACAGTTGGACAATGCGCTGAACCAGGGCTTCGCCGTGATCAGCTCCGACGCAGGCCACGGCGCGGCGACGCCGCTGTTCGGGCTCGATCCGCAGGCGCGGCTGGATTACGGCTACCAGGCCTCGGGCAAGCTGGCGCCGATGGCGAAGAGCGTGATCCAGACCGCGTACGGCAAAGGGCCCGACCGCTCCTACTTCGGCGGCTGCTCCAATGGCGGCCGTCACACGATGGTGGCGGCGGCGCGCTACGGCGAGCAGTTCGACGGCTATCTGGTCGGCGATCCGGGTTTCCGCCTGCCGCTGGCGGCCATCGCCAACATTGCCGGCGGCCAGACATACGCGGCGCTGGCGCGCACGCCCGGCGACCTGTCGACCGGCTTCACTGCTGCCGAACGCGCGCTGGTATCGAACGCGGTGCTGGACAAGTGCGATGCGCTCGACGGCGCCAAGGATGGTCTGGTGCAGGACACCGGCGCCTGCCAGGCCGCCTTCAACCTGGATCGCGACGTGCCGTCCTGCGGCGCGCAAGGCCGCGACGGCACCTGTCTCAGTGTTGCCCAGAAGACGTCGATCGGGCAGCTGTTCGCGGGCGCTGTCACGAGCAGCAAGACCAAGTTCTATTCGAGCTTCCCGTTCGACTCGGGCCTGGGTACCGGCAATTGGGCCTTCTGGAAGTTCTTCAGTCCATTGCAGCTGGATTCCGGCGCGGTGGCGATGATCTGGAAGGTGCCACCGGTGAACCCTGCGACCTTCAACGGTGCCACATTCGCGCTGACGTCCAACATCGACACGCTGCTGGCGCAGGTCGCGGCGACCGACGGCACTTACACGGAAAGCGCGATGTCCTTCATGCTGCCGCCGCACCTGAGCGACTACAGCACCGTGAAGAACCGTGGCGCCAAGATGATGCTGTACCACGGCACCAGCGATCCTATCTTCTCCAGCGACGACACCACCGCATGGTACGACAATCTGCGCACCGCGAACGGCGGCGACGCATCCGCCTTCGCGCGCTTCTACCGCGTACCTGGCATGAACCATTGTTCCGGCGGCCCGGCCACCGACCAATTCGACATGCTGACGCCATTGGTGAACTGGGTGGAGAAGGGGCAGGCGCCGGAGCGCGTGGTGGCCAGCGCGCGTGGACCGGGCAACGCCGGCGGCGCCAATGCCGACGTGCCGGCATCTTGGTCCGCCACGCGCACCCGGCCGCTGTGCCCCTACCCGCAGGTGGCGAAGTACAACGGCACCGGCAGCATCGAGGACGCCGTCAACTTCAGCTGCAAATAAAAGGGTGGACGGCTTATTTGCCTGGGTCCTTTTGGTTGGAGAACTGGTCGAATTCGACGTTGTAGAATTCGCTGCCGACCTTTTCGACCTTGCGCACGTAGACCGTCTGCACGATGTCGCGGGTTTGCGGATCGATGCTGATCGGGCCGCGCGGGCTGTTGAGCTGTATGGTTTTCAGGATGGCCATGGCCTGGTCGCCGTCGATCTTGCCGTTCAATTTGCGCGAGACCTCGTAGATCGCCGCCATGCCGTCATACGCCGCCACGGCCATGAAGTTCGGACGCCCCGCGCCGGGGTTGGCCGCCGCAAAGCTTTTCAGGAAGGCGGCGTTCTCCGGCGACTTGTGCGCGGCCGAATAGTGGAAGGTAGTGATCACGCCTTGCGTTGCGTCGCCCATGGCCGGCATCACGTGGTCGTCGGTCAGGTCGCCGGTGGCGATGACCTTCACGCCCGCCGCGGCCAGGCCGCGTTCGCGGTAGCCTTTCATGAAGGCGATGCTTTGTTCGCCGGCCGGAACGAAGATGAACACCGCGTCCGGCTTGGCGTCCTTGATGCGCTGGATGTAGGGCGCGAATTCCGGATTGCGCAGCGGGACGCGGATCGCTTCCGTCACCGTGCCGCCGCCTTTGACCAGTTCAGTCTTGAACGCCGTTTCGGCGTCGATGCCGGGGCCGTAGTCCGCTACCAGCGTCACCACCTTCTTGATGTTGTTCTTCGCCGCCCATGTGGCCATCGGCGCGGATACCTGCGGCAGCGTCATCGAAAAGCGCGCGATGTAGTTGGACTTGGTGGTGATGACCGAGGTGGCGGCGTTCATGATGATCATCGGCTTCTTCGCCTGCTCGGCGATGGGGGCCACCGCCAGCGCTTCCGGCGTCAGGCCGAAGCCGGCCAGGAAGTCCACCTTGTCGCGCACCACCAGCTCCTGCGCCAGCCGCTTGGCGATTTCGGGCGAAGGGCCGGTGGTGTCCTTGTAGATGATTTCGATCTTCTTTCCGGCGACGGTGGCGCCGTTCTGCGCCATCCACGCCTTGATGCCGCCTTCCATCTGCTTGCCGTAATCGGCGAAGGGGCCGGAGAAGGCGGCGATGACGCCGACCTTGATGGTGTCCTGCGCTTGCGCCAGCGAGGCCGCGGACCATGCGGTGGTGGCGAGTGTCGCAATTGCTACAAATTTTTTGATCGTCATGCTGGTCTCCAGTGTGGTTCTGTTTTCTCTATGAAGAATGGCCCGGTGCCGCGCATGGCTGCAGCGACGGGCTCAATTCTGCCACGCGGCGTTTGTTGACAGCGCAGCGCTTACTGCATAGTATCCAATCTATGTGCGATTAACAACCTATTGTTCGATTATCGCACATCTTAAAAATAACGACTGTCAGATAACAGGAGACTGGAATGAAGAACGCAATCCGATGCGCTGCGGCGCTGCTGGCTGGGGTCAGCGCATCCGGCGCCATGGCGCAAAGCAGCGTCACGGTGTACGGCCTTGTAGATACTGGGCTGGTTTATACCACCAACGTTAACGCCGCCGGCGCCAGCATCACCAAGATGCCTTCGCTGACGGGTTCCTTCCCGTCGCGCCTGGGCTTCCGGGGCAGCGAGGACCTGGGCGACGGCCTGCAGGCGGTGTTCACGCTGGAGATGGGGCTGTCGATGGATACCGGCACTATGGGGCAGGGCAATCGCCTGTTTGGCCGCCAGGCGTCGGTGGGATTGAAGGGGGCGTTCGGCACGGTGACGCTGGGCCGCCAGATCAACATGACCTATATCGCGGGACTCAAGGCCGACGTGCTGGGCCCGAACCTGTTCGCGATCGGCAGCATCGATCCGTATCTGCCGAACGCCCGCAGCGACAACGCCATCGGCTACCTGGGTAACTTCAACAACTTCGTGGTCGGCGCCACCTACAGCACCGGGCGCGATGCGTCGGCCGCCGGCGGCCCCGCAGCGACGGGCTGCCCCGGGGAGGTGGCCGGCAATTCCAAGGCCTGCCGCCAGATCACCGGCCTGTTTGGCTACGAGACTCCGGAATACGGCCTGAATACCTCCTACGACATCATGTACGGCAATGTCGGTGCGGCTGGTGGTTTGACCAGCAGCGACAACAGCGACAAGCGCATCACCGTCAACGGCTATGCCAAGGTGGGTGCGGCCAAGATCGGCGCCGGCATCGTCGACCGCACCACGCGCGCCGCCACCGGCCTGACCGAGTCGGACCTGTACTTCCTGGGCGTGAGTTATCCGGTCACGCCGCTGTCCACGCTGGATGTGCAGGTGGCGCGCCGCGACACCAAGAACAGCAGCTCCGACGTCGACATGGTGGTGGCCCGCTTGACCTACTACCTGTCCAAGCGCACCGCCGTGTATGGCGCCTTGGGCCGCATGAAGAACTCCGGCACGTCGGCCGTGGCGCTGGATGCCGGCGGCACGGTGGGTGCGGGCTTGACGCAGAACGGCGTGATGGCCGGCCTGCGCCACAGCTTCTAAGGCAGCAGTATCGAGAGTTCCTGGGCTCCGCGCAGCAGCACGGGCAGGAACTCTTTTTCCAACTGCTTGACGCTGACGCGCGAAGCCTGCGCGCCCACGTTGAGCGCCGCCAGCACCGTGCCGGAAGCACCGCGCACCGGTACGGCGATGGAGCGCAAGCCCAGCTCCAGTTCCTCGTCGTTGATGGCGTAGCCGGCCTGGCGCACACCGGCCAGGATCTCGCGCAGGCGCTTCTGGTTGACCACCGTGTTTTCCGTCATCGGCTTGAGCGCGGTGCGGGCCAGGTACTGGTCCAGCTCCGCCGGCGGCAGGTGCGCCAGCATCACGCGGCCCAGCGAGGTGCAGTAAGCGGGCAGGCGGCTGCCGGTGTTCAGTGCCACCGACATCACACGCGACGTGGCGGCACGCGCCACGTAAAGCACTTCGTCGTCGTCCAGCACCGCCAGCGAACTCGATTCGTTCAGGGCGCGGCTGATGTTGTTCAGGTAGGGCTGGGCCGACACCGTCAACGGCGTCGACGACAGGTAGGAGTAGCCCAGCGTGAGCACCTTGGGACGCAGCGAAAAATTGTTCAACTCCGCATCCACATATCCCAGCTCGCGCAGCGTGTGCAGGCAGCGCCGCACTGCCGCGCGCGGAATGCCGGTTTTCTGGCTGATGTTGGCGATGGTCTGCGGCTTGCGCGAATCGCTGAAGGCGCGCACCACGGCCAGGCCGCGCGCCAGCGAGGTCATGAAACTGGGATCGGTCAGCGCGTCGATCTGCTCGGAGATGGTGGGTTCGCGCTCCGGCTCGGCCTCGGCGACGCGGGTTTTGGGTTTGGTGGTCTTGGACATGGCGTGATTTTAATGCAGGCGGCTCGTTCGATAGGTGTTTTTTTGTTGACCGTGCTGCGTTTACGTTGCTACACTGAGTGTGCGGTAATCAATCATTAGTTCGATTATCGCACATCGAAACGAAAAGGCAGGCATATGATCGACAAAACATTTGCATCACTGGAGCACGCCGTGGCCGACATCCACGACGGCGCGACGGTCATGATCGGCGGCTTCGGCAACGCCGGCATGCCGTCCGCGCTGATCGACGCGCTGATCGCGCAGGGCGCGCGCGAGCTCACCATCGTCAACAACAACGCCGGCAACGGCGAAACCGGGCTGGCCGCTCTGCTCAAGGCCAGGCGGGTGCGCAAGATCATCTGCTCCTTCCCGCGTCAGACCGACTCCCATCACTTCGATGCGCTATACCGCGCCGGCGAGATCGAACTGGAACTGACCCCGCAGGGCAACCTGGCCGAACGCATACGCGCAGCCGGCGCCGGCATCGGCGGCTTTTTCTCGCCCACCGGCTACGGCACGCTGCTGGCCGAGGGCAAGGAGACGCGCCTGATCGACGGCCGCCACTACGTGCTGGAGTCGCCCATCCACGCCGACTTCGCGCTGATCAAGGCGCTGCGCGGCGACCGTTGGGGCAACCTGGTGTACCGTAAGACCGCGCGCAACTTCGGTCCCATCATGGCGATGGCCGCCAAGACCACCATCGCGCAGGTGCAGCATGTGGTGGCGCTGGGCGAGCTAGATCCCGAAGTAATCGTCACCCCCGGCATTTTTGTCCAGCGCGTAGTGAAGGAATCGGCATGACCAGCAAATACACCCGTGACCAGATGGCCGCCCGCGTGGCGCAGGACATTCCCGAAGGCGCCTACGTCAACCTGGGCATCGGCCTGCCGACCAAGGTGGCCGACCATCTGCCGGCCGAACGCGAAGTCTTCCTGCACAGCGAGAACGGTCTGCTCGGCATGGGCCCCGCGCCGGCGCCGGGCGAGGAGGACGAAGACCTGATCAACGCCGGCAAGCAGCCGGTCACGTTGCTGACGGGCGGCGCCTATTTCCATCACGGCGATTCCTTCGCCATGATGCGCGGCGGGCATCTGGACGTCTGCGTGCTGGGCGCCTTCCAGGTGGCGGCCAACGGCGACCTGGCCAACTGGCACACCGGCGCGCCGGATGCGATACCGGCCGTCGGCGGCGCCATGGACCTGGCGATAGGCGCCAAGCAGGTGTTCGTGATGATGGAGCACCAGACCAAGAACGGCGACAGCAAGATCGTCAGCCAGTGCAGCTATCCGCTGACCGGGGTGGCCTGCGTCAACCGCATCTACACCGACCTGGCCGTGCTGGACGTGACGCCGGAAGGCCTGGCCGTGCGCGAGATGGCGCCGGGTTTGAGTTTTGAAGAGCTGCAGGCCGCCACCGGCGCGCCTTTGCTGCGGTCGAAATAAGAGAGGACGACATGAACGAAGCATATATCTGCGATGCGGTGCGCACCCCGATCGGCCGCTACGGCGGCGCCCTGAAGGACGTGCGCGCCGACGACCTGGGCGCCGTGCCGCTGCGTGAACTGATGCGCCGCAATCCGGGCGTGCAGTGGGACCAGGTGGACGACGTGATCTACGGCTGCGCCAACCAGGCCGGCGAGGACAATCGCAACGTGGCGCGCATGTCGGCGCTGCTGGCCGGGCTGCCGCAGGACGTTCCGGGTTCCACGGTCAACCGCCTGTGCGGCTCGGGCATGGACGCCATCGGCACTGCTGCCCGTGCCATCCAGGCCGGCGACGCCTGCCTGATGATCGCCGGCGGCGTGGAGTCGATGACGCGCGCGCCCTTCGTCATGGGCAAGGCCGACGCGGCGTTCAGCCGCAACGCCTCGCTGCAGGACACCACCATGGGCTGGCGCTTCATCAACAAGGCGCTGAAGGAAGCCTACGGCGTGGAGACCATGCCGGAGACGGCGGAAAACGTCGCCCAGGATTATGGCATCAGCCGCGCCGACCAGGATGCGTTTGCGCTGACGAGCCAGAACAAGACCGCGATCGCCATCGCCGAAGGCATCTTCGAGCGCGAGATCGTGCCGGTGGCGCTGCGACAGAGCCGCCGTGCGGCGGACGCGGAGCCGCTGCTGTTCAAGCAGGACGAACATCCGCGCGCCACCACCATCGAAGCGCTGGCCAAGCTAAAAGGCGTGGTGCGCCCCGAAGGCAGCGTCACCGCCGGCAACGCCTCCGGCATCAATGACGGCGCCTGCGCGCTGCTGATCGCCAGCGGCGAAGCGGTCGGACGCCACGGCCTGAAGCGGTTGGCGCGCATCGTCGGCATGGCGACGGCCGGCGTGGCGCCGCGTGTGATGGGCATAGGCCCGGTGCCGGCCGTGCAAAAACTGCTGCGCCAGACCGGCCTGACGCTGGAGCAGATGGACGTGATCGAACTGAATGAAGCCTTCGCCGCGCAGGGATTGGCCGTGCTGCGCCAGCTAGGCCTGCGCGACGACGACGCGCGCGTCAATCCCAACGGCGGCGCCATCGCGCTGGGCCATCCGCTGGGCATGAGCGGTGCGCGCCTGGTCGCCACGGCGACTTACCAGCTGCATCGCAGCGGCGGCCGGTATGCGCTGTGCACGATGTGCATCGGCGTGGGGCAGGGCATTGCGATGATCATCGAAAGAGTGTGATTCAATGTGGTTTGTAGAGAAGTAGTGGAGACAAAAAATGTATAAAACAATTCAAACGAGGAGACGGATATGCTAGCCAATTTCGCCGGTGTGCTGTTCGACGGCGTCGCCTACGGCAGCCTGCTTTTCCTCATCAGTGTCGGCCTGTCGGTCACGATGGGTATGATGAACTTCATAAACCTGGCCCACGGCGCCTTTGCCATGTTGGGCGGTTACGTCAGCGTGACGGTGCTGTCGCGGCTCGGCGTGCCGTTCCTGGCCTCGCTGCCGCTGGCCTTCCTGGCCTCCGCCGCAGCGGGGCTGGTGCTGGAGCGGCTGCTGTACCGCCGGCTGTACCGCGCCAGCCATCTGGACCAGGTGTTGTTTTCGATCGGCCTGACTTTCATGTCGGTGGCCGGTGCGACCTGGCTGTTCGGCCCTTCGCAGCAGCCGGTGACGCTGCCGGACTGGCTGCGCGGCCAGGTGCCGCTGTTCGGTCTTGAGGTGGGCGCCTATCGTCTGTTCCTGATCGGCGTGGTGGTGCTGGTCACGGTGGCACTGGGCCTGCTGATCGAGCGTACCCGCTTCGGCGCGCAGATTCGGGCCTCGGTGGACAACCAGACCGCATCCGCAGGCTTGGGCATCAACGTGGGACTTGTGTTCAGCCTGACCTTCGCGCTGGGCTCCGGCCTGGCGGGCCTGGGCGGCGGCTTGGGCATCGACGTGCTGGGCCTCGATCCGACCTTCCCGATCAAATACATGGTCTACTTCCTGCTTGTGGTCGCGGTGGGCGGCGCCGGCACCATCAAGGGGCCGTTGCTGGCGGCCGTGATCCTTGGCGTGTTCGACGTGGCCGGAAAATACTACGTGCCGCAGGTCGGGGCCTTCGTCATCTACGGCTTGATGGTGGTGCTGCTGATCCTGTTCCCCGCTGGCCTGATCAGGAGGAAAGCATGAACGCCTTCGCCGAAGTCGAAGTCAAACCGGCGCCCGCCGCCGTCAACAAGGTGCAGAGCATGAGCCGACTCCGTTTGCCGCATGACCGCTGGTCGCCGCTGGAAATCGCCTTCTGGCTGCTGCCGGTGGCCGCGTATTTCGCCTTCCCCGGTTATCTGGTGTTGATCAGCCAGATCATGATCGTCGGCCTGTTCGCATTGTCGCTCGACCTGATGCTGGGCTATGCCGGCATCGTCTCGCTGGGCCACGCGGCCTTCTTCGGACTGGGCGCCTACACCGCCGGGCTGCTGTCGATGCACGGCTGGAGCGAACCATTCAGTGGCCTGCTGGCCGGCGCCGTGGTGGCGGGGCTGTTCGGATTTATCGTCTCTTTCCTGGTGGTGCGCGGCCAGGACTTGACGCGCCTGATGGTCACGCTGGGCATAGGCCTGATGCTGTTCGAGGCGGCCAACAAGGCTTCCTTCCTCACCGGCGGCGTGGACGGCTTGTCCGGCATGGTGGTCGGTAAGCTGTTCGGCGCCTTCGAATTCGATTTGAACGGCAACGTGGCCTACTGCTACAGCTTCGCCGTGCTGTTCATCGTGTTCGTGGTGCTGCGCCGGGTGGTGAAGTCGCCGTTCGGTCTGAGCCTGGTCGGCATCCGCGAAGGCGTGCGGCGCATGCCGGCGCTGGGCGTGGACGTCAACCGCCGCCTGGTGGCCGTGTTCACGCTGGCCGCGACGGTGGCCGGCCTGGCCGGCGCGCTGCTGGCGCAGACCACGCAGTTCGTCGGCCTCGATTCGCTGGGCTTCCCGCGTTCGGCCGAGCTGCTGATCATGCTGGTGCTGGGAGGGACCGGCCGGTTGTATGGCGCTTTGATCGGCGCCGCCGTCTTCATGCTGGCGCAGGACTACATCGCGGGCCTCAATCCGGCCTACTGGCAGTTTTATATCGGCCTGCTGTTGATGGTGATCGTGCTGTTCGCGCGCGGCGGCATCCTGGGCGGCCTGGAGAAATTGGCGTCGCGTTTCAAACGGAAGGAGCAGGCATGAGCCAGGACATCACACTGCGCACGGAAGGCTTGACCAAGCGCTGGGGGCCGTTCGTCGCCAACAGCGACGTAAGCCTGACCTTCGAGCCGGGCGCGCGCCATGCGCTGATCGGACCCAATGGCGCCGGCAAGACCACCTTCATCAACCTGCTGACGGGCGGCTTTATGCCCAGCAGCGGCAAGGTGTATATGGGCGGCGAGGACATCACGCACCTTCCGCAGCACCAGCGTGTGCGGCGCGGCATGACGCGCACCTTCCAGCTCAACACCCTGTTCGCCGGCATGACGGTGCTGGAATCGGTGGCGCTGGCGGTGTGCGAGCGGCGCGGCCTGCAGTCGGTGTGGTACAAGACGGTCGCCAAACACGCCGACGTGATCGATGAGGCGATGGCCTTGCTGGCCACGCTCAAGCTCACCGACCAGGCCAACAGCGTCACGCGCAGCATGGCTTACGGTAAGCAGCGGCTGGTGGAAATCGCACTGGCGCTGGCGACCAAGCCGCGCATTCTGCTGCTGGACGAACCGGCGGCCGGCATTCCGCAGGCGGAGAGCAAGGAGCTGTTCGAAGTGCTGGCGCAGCTGCCACGCGATGTGACGGTGCTGTTCATCGAACACGATATGGGACTGGTGTTCCGCTTCGCCGACCGCATCACGGTGCTGGTGGGCGGCAAGGTGCTGACCGAGGGCACGCCGGCGGAGATCGCGGCCGACCCGCGCGTCAAGGAAGTCTATCTGGGGGAGGCCGAACATGGCTGAATTGCTGGTGCTCGATAAAGTCACCGCCGGTTACGGCGAGTCCATCGTGCTGGAAGATGTGTCGTTCACGCTGAATGAAGGCGACAGCCTGGCGCTGTTGGGCCGCAATGGCGTCGGCAAAACCAGCCTGCTGGTGACGTTGATGGGATTGACGCGGCTGCACGGCGGCGGCATCCGCTGGGCCGGCAGCGACATCGCGCGCATGCCCACGCACCGGCGCTCGCGCGCGGGCCTGGGCTGGGTGCCGCAGGAACGGCATATGTTCCCGTCGCTGACGGTGGAGGAGCATCTGACCGTGGTGGCGCGGCCCGGCCGCTGGAACCTGCAGAAGGTCTACGAGATATTCCCGCGTCTGGCGGAACGCCGCGCCAACATGGGCAACCAGCTGTCCGGCGGCGAGCAGCAGATGGTGGCGATAGCGCGCGCGCTGATGACCAATCCGCGCATCCTGCTGCTGGACGAGCCGATGGAGGGCCTGGCGCCCATCATCGTGCAGGAACTGGTGCGGGTGATACGGCGGCTGGTGAAGGATGAGGGGATGTCGGTGATCGTGGTGGAACAGCATGCGCGGCTGGCGTTGTCGCTGACGCAGCGCGCCATCGTGCTCGATCGTGGCCGCATCGTGCACGACTCGGACAGCGCCAGCCTGCTGGCCGACGGCGACAAGCTGGATCGCCTGGTCGCCGTGGCCTGAGCTATCGGCTTATTTGGGTTTGTAGATGCCGGCGCCGACGGTGTACTTATCGTCGGCCTGGCGAATGTAGGAGGTCTTGTCCTCCAGCGCCTTGGTGACGGGATTGACCCAGACGTAATCGACCCAGCCGGGCTTCTTCGATTGGGCGATATCCCGCATCTCCTGCACGAACTTCTTGCCGTTGGCGTCCTTCAGCTGCGACATGTCCTTGCCGTTCATCTTGGGCGTGGCCGCGTGGCAGACCATCATCATTTGTGCATCCTGGACGAACACGTACAAGTCGCCCTGCATAAAGCCGCCCTTCGGATCGGCGAAGTCCTTGCACGCCTGTTCTATGCCTTTTTTCTGGATGTTGGCCACGGCCTTGTCCACCAGCGCGATGGCGTCGGCCTTGCCGGCGGTTTGCGCCAGCACGGGCAGGGAAGGGGCAAGCAGCATGACGGTCAGTCCGGCGATAGCGTAGCGATTCATTGAAGGTCTCCTGTCTGTTTTAATTAAGGCACTTGCGAAATGCCAGCATCAGCTTACAGCGCGTACGGCCGGCGCGCCATCGGTAAGCGGCGCCCGGCTTTGCTCGTTGTTTTCCTGCACAAGCTTGGTCAACAGCGCCATGAATTGTAGCTGTTCCGCGCTGGTTAATGGCGCCAGCAAGCGGCGCCGCAACCGCTGCGAACCGGGGATCAAATCGCTCAGCAGCTGCTCGCCGGCGCCGGTGATGGTGAGGGCGCGCTGGCGGCGGTTGGTTGGAATGACGGTGCGCGTCAGCAGGCCTTTTTCCTCCAGACGCGCGCAGACGGTGGCGCCGGTCGAGGTGTCGATGCCGCTGATGGCCGACAGCGACACCTGGTCGATGCCAGCGTGGCTTTCCAGATTGCGCAGCATTGCGTACTGCACCGGCGTCAGTTCGCTGCCCATTTCGTCGTAAAAAATCGATACCGAGATTTGCTGCGCGCGCCGCAGCAAGTGGCCTGGATGTTCGAATAGGCTGGTCAATTGACTCTCTGTCTTTGGCATGGCGTGGTCTCTGCAAAAAGAATTCGTCCGGGCTGTTTACATCGCCGGTTTACGGACTATACTTTACAACATTCAGTGCACTGAATGATAACCAAAAAAAGGAGATGCGATGTACCCAAAAAATACCTGGTATGTGGCTTGTACCCCGGACGAAATCGAATCCAAACCGCTGGGGCGCCAGATCTGCGGCGAGAAGATCGTGTTCTATCGCGGCGCCGAAGGCAAGGTCGCGGCGGTCGAGGACTTCTGCCCGCACCGCGGAGCGCCGCTGTCGCTGGGCTTTGTGCGCGACGGCCAGCTGGTGTGCGGCTACCACGGTCTGGAGATGGGCTGCGACGGAAAGGTGATCAGCATGCCGGGCCAGCGCGTGCGCGGCTTCCCGTGCATCCGCAGCTATCCGGTGGAGGAGCGCTACGGCTTTATCTGGGTCTGGACCGGCGACCGTGAACTGGCCGATCCAAGCTTGATCCATCATCTGGAATGGGCGGACAATCCGGCTTGGGCCTACGGTGGCGGCCTGTATCACATCAACTGCGAATACCGCCTGATGATCGACAACCTGATGGACCTCACGCACGAAACGTATGTGCATGCGTCGAGCATCGGCCAGAAGGAGATCGACGAGGCACCGGTCAACACCAAGGTCGAGGGGGAGCAGGTGATCACCAGCCGGTACATGGAGAACATCATGGCGCCGCCGTTCTGGCGCGCCGCTTTGCGCGGCAATGGCCTGGCGGACGACGTGCCGGTGGACCGCTGGCAGATATGCCGCTTCACGCCGCCGAGCCATGTGATGATCGAGGTGGGCGTCGCCCACGCGGGCAAGGGCGGCTACGACGCGGCGCCGGAGCACAAGGCGTCCAGCATCGTGGTCGATTTCATCACGCCGGAAACCGAGACTTCGCATTGGTACTTCTGGGGCATGGCCCGCAACTTCAAGCCAGACGACAAGGAGCTGACCGATACCATCCGCACCGGCCAGGGCAAGATCTTCGGCGAGGACCGCGAGATGCTGGAGCTCCAGCAGGCCAACATCCTGCGGCATCCGGAGCGCAAGCTGCTGATGCTGAATATCGACGCCGGCGGCGTGCAGTCGCGCCGCGTGCTGGACCAGTGGATGGAGAAGGAGCAAGGCGCATGAGCGCGGGCTTGCTGCAAGTTCGGGTGGGGCGCCGGCATGCGGAGGCCGAAGATATCTGCAGCTATGAACTGGTCAGCGCCGACGGCGCCGAGCTGCCGGCTTTCACGGCCGGCGCACATATCGACGTTCATGTCGGCCCTGGCCTGGTGCGGCAGTACTCGCTGTGCAATCCGCCGCACGAGCGCCACCGCTACCTGATCGGCGTGTTGCGCGATCCTTCGTCGCGCGGCGGTTCGCAGGCCATGCACAGCGACGTGCAGGCCGGCGCCACGCTGCAGATCAGCGCACCGAAGAATCACTTTCCGCTGGTCGATGCCGAACAAAGCCTGCTTCTGGCGGGCGGCATCGGTGTCACGCCCATCCTGGCGATGGCCGAAGCGCTGTCGGCCCGTGGCGCGGCGTTCCAGATGCACTACTGCGTACGCTCGCCCGAACGCGCCGCATTCCGCGAACGCATCGCCGCCGCGCCGTTTGCGGCGCAGGTACACTTCCACTACGACAGCGGCGACGCCGCGCAAAAGCTGGACCTGTCCGCGCTGCTGGCGCAACTGGACCGCAAGACCCACATCTACCTGTGCGGCCCGGCCGGATTCATCGACTACGTGAAGGCCACGGCCCAAGCGCAGGACTGGCCGCAGGACCAGCTTCACCTCGAATACTTCGGCGCCTCCGCCGTGCCGGCAGCGGGCGGCGACCAGCCGTTCGAGGTGAAGCTGGCCTCCAGCGGCAAGGTGTATGCCATCCCGGCCGGCAGCACCGTGCTGCGCGTGTTGAACGACGCCGGCGTGTTCATTCCCGCCTCCTGCGAGCAGGGTGTGTGCGGCACCTGCCTCACGCGCGTGCTGGCCGGTGTGCCGGACCACCGCGATCTGTACCTCGAAGAGTCGGAGCAGGCCGCCAACGACCAGTTCACCCCTTGCTGTTCCCGTTCCAAGACCCCCACGCTGTTGTTGGACCTATAAAAAAAGGAGACACCATGCCAGACCGTATCAACCACCAACGCCGCCACCTGCTGTTGGGCGCCGCCGCCTTGTCCGCGGGCGCGCTGCCCGCGTTCGCGCGCGCCGCCGAGCCGCTGAAGGTCGGTCTGATCGTGCCGATGTCCGGGCCGTTCGCCTCCACCGGCCGCCAGATCGAGGCGGCGGTCAAGCTGTACATGCGGCAGAACGGCGTCAGCGTGGCTGGCCGCCCGATCGAGATCATCCTCAAGGACGACGGCGGCGTGGCCCCGGACGTGACCAAACGCCTGGCGCAGGAACTGGTCTCGCGCGACAAGGCGCAGGTGCTGGCCGGCTTCGGCCTCACGCCGTTGGCCTTTGCCGCCGCACCGGTCGCCACCCAGGCCAAGGTGCCGATGATCGTGATGGCCGCCGCCGCGTCGGCGGTGCCGCAGCGCTCCCCGTACATCGTGCGCACCGGTTTCACGCTGGCGCAGGTGACGGCGCCGATGGCGCAGTGGGCATCCAAGAACAAGATCAGGAACGCGGTGACGCTGGTCAGCGATTATGGACCGGGGTTGGATGCGGAAAAGGTATTCGTCAAAGGCTTGCTCGAAGGCGGCGGCAAGGTGGCCGACAGCCTGCGCGCACCGCTGCGCAACCCGGACTACGCACCGTTCCTGGCGCGCGTGCGGGACTTGAAGCCGGATGCGCTGTTTGTGTTCGTGCCGTCGGGCGAGGGCGCTGCGGTGCTCAAGCAGTTCACCGAGCGCGGGCTGGCCGCCGCCGGCATACGGCTGATCTGCACCGGCGATGTGCTGGACGACGACCTGATGGCCGGCATCGGCCAGGCCGCCGCCGGTGTGGTCAGCAGCCACCATTATTCGGCGGCGCATCCGTCGGCGGAGAACAAAGCATACGTGGAAGCCTTCGGCAAGGCCAATCCGGGCATGCGGCCCAACTTCCACTCGGTCGGCGCCTACGACGGCATGCACCTGCTGTACCAGGCGCTCAAACAGACCAACGGCGACAGCGACGGCGACAAGCTGCTGGCAGCGATGAAGGGCATGGCGTGGACCAGCGTGCGTGGCCCGGTCAGCATCGACGCCGCCACGCGCGACATCGTGCAGACGGTCTACATCCGCAAGGCCGAAGCCAGCGCGGGATCCTACTTCAACATCGAGTTTGACCAGACCGACAAGGTGCGCGATCCGGGCGTGTAGCGCGCCTACAAACCGGCGAGGAAGCCCGTGACAGCCGCCGCGAACAGCGCCGGCTGTTCCACCGCGCCCAGGTGCGACGCCTCCGGCAGCACGACCAGCGCCGCGCCGGGTATGGCTTGCTGCACGATCTGCGACATGGCGACCGGCGTACCCTGGTCCAGCTCACCGGCGATCAGCAGCGTGGGGACGGCGATGGCGCCCAGCCGCTCGGTCGTGTCCACGGTGCCTACCGCGTTGCAGCAGCCGATGTAGCCGGTGCTGTCTGTGCTGAGCAGGCGGCGGCGGAAGCGAGCCACCGTGGCTGCGTGTTCGGCGCGGAAGGCGTCGTGGAAGTAGCGGCCCATCACCGCGTCCGCGATCACGGCGATGCCTTGTTCGCGCACGGTGGCGATGCGTTGCTGCCATGCCTCGCGCGCCGCTTCGGGATAGCGGGAAGTGGTGTTGCCCAGCACCAGTGCGCGCACCAGCGTTGGGTGCCGCAGCGCCAGCTCCTGGCCGGCCATGCCGCCCATCGACAAGCCTATCCAGACTACCGGGCCGGTATCGAGTTCGCGCAGCAGGGCGGCGGCATCGTCGGCCAGGTCGGCCATGGTGTACAGGCCTTCAGGGGCGGACGAGGCGCCGTGGCCGCGATGGTCGTAGGCGATCACGCGGTAGTCGGCGGCCAACTGGTTGGCCAGGCTGTCCCACATCGTCAGGTCGCAACCGAGGGCGTGGCTCAGCACCACCGTGTGGCGCGGCGCCTTGCCGCTGCGTGGTTCGCGCACCGTGTAATGCAGCGAGGGATGGCCGGCGCTGCGGCCCTCGCGGCCGATGCCGGGATGGCTGGCGGCGGCCGGCGCCATCGGCTCCAGCGCGTAGCCGATCTGCGGCCCGACTTCGCGCAGGATCGCCATCGCGTGCACGAAGGCGGTGTTGGCCGCGGGGACGCCGGCGTAGATCGCCGACTGCATCAGCACTTCCTTCAATTCGTCCGGCGACAGGCGGTTGGCCGCGTCGCCCAGCAGCGCGGCGCGCACGTGCAGCTCGAATTCCTCCCAGCGTCCCAGCGCGATGGTGGTGGCGAGGACCATGGCGCGCCGGGTCTTCTGATCCAGGCCTGGGCGGCCCCAGATATCGTTCCACGCAAAGCGCGTGATCATGTTCTGGAACTCGGCGTTGAAGCTGTTGGCGTTGGCGAGGGATTTGTCCACCCAGGCGTCGCCGAGGATGGCGCGGCGGTTGTTCAGACCACGTTCGAAGTCGTGGTCGATGGGGTCGAAGCTCATGCGGGCGTCCTGTGATGGAATGGGGTGGAGTTCAGTGTCGCGATCTGTACACGCAGGCTTTGCAGCTGATGCTGCGCCAGGCGCCGGGCCGGCAGCGTTGCGGCGGCGGGATCGAACAGCGGCGCCAGCGCGGCCGGGTCGACCTGCTTGCGTAGTTGCTGGTCGGCGCGCACCACATCGGTCAGCACGTCGGCCAGATTGCGTCCGCTGGCCAGCGCCTCGGCGCTCATGGCTTCCAGCAGGCTGTGGGCCGCCGGGCGGCCGATGCTGGCGGCCAGCCAGGCCGATGCCGCCTCGGCGAACACCAGCCCTTGCAAGGCGTCGATATTGCGCAGCATGCGCGCCGGATCGACTTGCAGGCCGGCGAAGGCGTCGTTGAGCGCCTGCACCGCGCCGTGCGCGCTGAGGAACAGCGTGGGCCACTCGGCGAGTTCGGCCTGCCAATTGCCCAGGCCACGTTCATGCTGCTGTCCCATGGCGGCCAGCAGCGCGGCGGCGTGCTGCGGCGTGCGGGTGGCGGCGGCCAGCGCAATCATGGCCGATACCGGATTGCGCTTGTGCGGCATGGCGGAAGAACCGCCGCGTCCATTGCCGGAGGGCTCGGCCAGTTCGGCGATTTCTCCTTGCGCCATCAGGCTGATATCGGTGGCGATCTTGCCCAGGCTTCCGGTAAGGACCGCCACTTCCAATCCCAGGCGCACCCACTCGTCGCGCTGCGTGTGCCAGGCCGCATCCGCCACCTTCAGGCCCAAGTCCGCCGCCACCAGTGCCGTCACCGCCGCGCCATGCTCGCCCATCACGGACAAGGTGCCGACCGCGCCGCCCAGTTGCAGCTGCAGCGCGCGGGCGGCGCATTCGCGCAGACGCGTGCGGGCCCGCACCAGCGGCGCGAGCCAGCCGGCCACCTTGAATCCGAAACTGCTCACCTGCGCCGGCTGCATCAGCGTGCGCGCCAGCACGGGCGTGGCCACATGCCGGTCGGCCAGCTGCAGCAGATGGCCGGTCAGGTCGTGCAGGCCGTCGTCCAGCAGCTGCAGGGCATCGCGCGTGGTCAGCACCATGGCGGTGTCGATCACGTCCTGGCTGGTGCTGCCCCAGTGGACGCGGGCGGCCGCTTCGGCGTCGTATAGCGCCACGGTTCGCGTCAGCTCGCGCACCAGAGGAATTGCCAGGCTGCCGGCGCGGCGCCCGGCGCTGACGATGGCAGGGATGTCGTACAGCTGCGCGTTGCACACGCCGGCGATGGCGCGCGCCGTTTGCGCCGGCAGCATACCTTGCCTGGCCTGCGCCTCGGCCAGCGCCTGCTCGAAGCGCAGCATGGCCTGCACGATCGCCGCGTCGTCGAAGACGGCGATCATGTCCGGCGTGGTGAGGAAACTGTCGAAGATGGATGCGCTCAATTGAACTCCGCTGGCAGGTCAGACATAGTCGAAGAATGCGGTCTCTTTGTCGGACTGCATCCAGATGTCCCAATGATAGACCCCCGGCGCGGTCTTGCGGGCGACCAGGGTGGGGCGGCGTTCGGCCGGCACCTGCCGCAGTATCGCCGATTGCGCCAGGCCGCTGTCGTCGTCCAGGAACACGGCGGTGAACTGGTGCTTGACCAGGCCGCGCGCGAACACGGTGACGAAGGTCGCCGGCGCGCCGTCCACCGGTGCCGCGCATTGCGACAGCCGCAGGCTGAATTCTCCTTTTTCTCCGCTGGGCACACGACGGAAGCCAGGCAGCGCCTGGGCCGCTTCTGCGCCGGCCGATTCCGGCTGCCAGGCTTCGATCTGCGCGTCGTTGATCGGCGTGCCGTCGCCGTCGTAGATCGTGCCGTTGATGGTGATGGTGGCCGCGGTGGTTTCCAGCGTGCCGGCGGCGCTGGCGTCTACCGCCCACTGCCAGGCTGCGTGCGAAAATGGGCCGATGGTTTGCGAGGTGGTGATCGAAGTGTCGATGTGATTCATGCGGTAGCTCCTTTAAATGCCCATCGGCGTGGCGTCGCGGCCGCGCAGCACGATATCGAATTCATAGCCCAGCATCTTGTCGCTGTCGGTGTACTCCAGGCTGAAACGGGAAATCAGGCGCTGGCGCGCGGCCAGGTCCGGGATGCTCTGGAAGATAGGGTCGTAAGCGAACAGCGGATCGTTGGGGAAGTACATCTGCGTGACCAGGCGCTGCGCGTACACATTGCCGAACAAGGAGAAGTGGATGTGCGCCGGGCGCCAGGCCTTGTCGTGATTACCCCAAGGGTAGGGGCCGGGCTTGATGGTGACGAAGCGGTAGCGGCCATCGTCGTCGGTCATCATCTTGCCGATACCGTAGAAGTTGGGATCGAGCGGCGCGTCGTGCTGGTCCTTCTTGTGCCAGTAGCGGCCCGCCGCGTTGCACTGCCAGACCTCCAGCAGCGAATTGCGTACAGGCTTGCCGTCTTCGTCGACCACGCGGCCGGTGACGACGATCTTCTCGCCCAGCGGCGCGCCGGCGCCGTGCGCGGTCAGGTCCATATCGTTGGGCAGCAGGATGCGCGGCGAGGGAATCAGGTTGTCCGTCACCGGCTGGTCGGCGCGGATGCGCAGCAGCGGCTGGGCGGGGCCGCGCTTGAGCGTGGACTTGTACGAAGGGTAGATCAGTTCCGGGTAGACGCCGGACGGAATGGCATCGAATCTCAAGACGGGCCTCCTGTCGGTTGTTATGGTTTGTGTGGCGACCATGTTAGGGAAAGCGCCGTGGCGCCACAATACGCCGCCGTCGGGTGGAATTCGCTATGCGCCCATTTTGTGCGATACTCGCACAAATCGCCAATTTTCTCGCTTATGACCGTTGAACACGACGCACCCGCCGCGCGCGACATGGTGGCCGGCCTTGAAAAAGGCCTGCTGGTGATCGCCGCCTTCGATCAGGAACGCAGCCGCTTGAGCATCGCCGAGGTGGCCGAGCGCACCGGCCTGACGCGCGCCGCCGCGCGCCGCTACCTGATCACGCTGACCCACCTTGGCTATATGCGGCACGAGAACAAGCTGTTCGCGCTCACGCCGATGGTGCTGCGGCTGGGGCAATCGTACCTGCATTCGGCGCGGCTGCCGCGCATCGTCCAGCCCTTGCTGTACCGGCTGGCCTACGCGCTGGGCGAGGCGGCATCGGCCGGCGTGCTCGATCACGACCAGCTGGTGTGCGTGGCCGCCGTCAGCGCAGGGCAGCTGGTGTCGGTCACGCTGCAGCCGGGCACGCGCGTGCCGGCCTACTGCACCGCCAACGGCCGCGTGCTGCTGGCGCACCTGCCGCAGCCGCAGATCGACGCTTTCCTGGAACGCGCGCAGCCCGAGCGCATCACCGAGCACACCATCGTCAGCAAGGAGCGCCTGGCGCTGGAGATCGCGCGCGCCCGCGCGCAGGGCTACGCGCTGGTGGACCAGGAGCTGGAGCTGGGCCTGCGCACCATCGCCGTCCCGCTCAAGAACTTCCGCGGCGAGGTGGTGGCGGCGATGAACATCAGCGTCCATGCCGGGCGCATGCCGCGCGAGCAGATGGTGGAGCGCTGCCTGCCGGCGCTGATCAAGATGCAGGTGGAGCTGAACGCGCTGTTGTAAAGCGGTGCGCTTGCGGTTGCGTCGTCATTGCAGATCGGCAATACTGGCTTGGTTAGCATCCTCGATAGAGCCAACTTGTAGCGAAATGATAGTGAACCTCCGGATTCCCCGTATGCTGGCGCGGACGCTGGTCCTCCTGCTGGCGGCCTGCGTGCTGTGCGCGGGCGCGGCGCGCGCGCAGCAATTGCCGCTGCGGTACTTCACCCAGCAGGACGGGCTGGGGAACCTGAGCGTGATGGCGTTGGCGCAGGACCGTTCGGGCCACCTTTGGCTCGGGACGGAAAATGGCCTGTTCCGCTATAACGGCGCGCGGTTCGAGCGCTACGGGCGGGACCAGGGACTGCTGCAAACCGGGATCACAGGGCTGCTCACGCAAGGCGACCAGCTGTGGGTGGGAACCAGCGAAGGCCTGTACCGGCTGGTGGGCGAACGCCTGGTGCCGCAGCAGTACCAGGGCAAACACTTGTCGATCTGGCCCGGACAGATGATCGCGCAGGGGCGCGACGGCGCATTGCTGTTCGCCAGTGCCCAGCACCTGTACCGGCTCACGGACAAACCGGGTGGCTCGGTCATCGAACCGTATTTTTCGGAGCAGCAGATCAAGGGCCAGCCCAAACTGGGAAAGATCACCAGCGTCAGCATGGACGGCGGTGGCCTCTGGCTGGGTTGCGGCGGATCGCTGTGCCGCGTCACAGGCGCCGGCGTCACGGTATGGGGCGAGGCGGAGGGCGTACCTCTCGACGACTGGTGGGCGCTACTGCCAGCCGCCGACGGCACGCTCTGGAGCCGGAGCGAACATCGGCTCATCGCCTTGGCGCCCGGCGCTGCGCGGTTCGCCGACCGCGCGCCGCCGGGTGACATGATACACAAGGCTTCCCAGTTGTCGGCGCTGGGTACAGATGGCGCGCAGGCGGTGCTTACCAATATCGACACCGGGCTGGCGCGCTGGCGCGACGGCCGCTGGGAACAGTTCGGCCCACGTAACGGCTTGCAAAGCGCGGGCGGAGTCACGGCCATGCTGGTGGACCGCGACGGTGGCCTTTGGCTGGGCACGCGCGGCCGTGGCCTGGTGCAGTGGCGAGGCTACGGCCAGTGGGAAAACTGGAGCTCTGCCCAGGGCCTGCAGGATGACGTCGTCCTGTCGTTCGCGCGCGATGGCCAGGGACGCATGCACGTGGGTTCGCGATCCGGGCCTGCCTTATTGGAACAGGGCGCGCTGCGTCCGATCGCCGCGCATGCCGATCACCAGTGGGCGGACCAGGCGGTGGACCGCAGCGGGCAGCTGTGGGCGGGAACCTACCTTGGCCTGCTGTTTCGCCACGATCCCGCCACCGGAACCGAGGTCCAGGTGGCGACGCTGCCGCCCATCCTGCATCTGCGCGTGGACCGCAGCGGCGCGCTGTGGATAGGCACCGGCAACGGCTTGTATCTGCTTGAGCATCCGGAGTTGGGTGGTCAACCCCGCCCGGCGCCGGGCCTGTCCGCCGTGGCTGATTTGACCGATGAATCCATCAACGGCAGCTGCCAAAGCGCCAACGGCGACTTGTGGTTCCTCAGCGAGCATCTGATGCTGCATTATGACGGTCGGCGGTGGGAGCGCCACAAGCTGCTGGAGGCCGACGGCACCGACGCTTTCACGACGATCGCCTGCGCCTCCGACGGTGTGTTCTGGATCGGCAGCTCGGGCACCGGCATATGGCGGGCGAAGGTAGGCAAGCATGGGATGGAGCTGCAGCCGGCGGCGAGCTTGCATGGACTTACCGGCATGGCGCTGCATCTGGACCGGCGCGGATGGCTGTGGATAGGCACCGACGCCGGCGTCATGGTGCGCAACGGCGAGCAGTCGCGGCACCTGGACCAGGACGATGGACTGGTCTGGGCCGACGTGAACGGGCGGGGATTTTACGAGGACGCCGACGGCTCGATGTGGATCGCCACCAGCAACGGCGTCTCGCACATCCTGCACCCGGAGCGCCTGTTCCCGCTGCCGGCGGTGGATGCGATGCTGGAAAACGTCATGCGCGGCGGCCGGCGGATCGGCTTGCGGGACGGAGCGTCCTTGGATTGGAGCGACGAAGCCCTCAACTTCAGCCTGGCCAGCCTGACGTACCAGCACCGCAGCGGCCTGCGCTTCCGCTACCGGCTGGAAGGGCTGGAGCAGGGATGGTCGCAGTCGACATCGCCCGATATCCGCTACGCCTCGCTGGCGCCTGGACGCTACCGCCTGCGGTTCGGCGTGACGGACGTGGAGACGGGAGCCACGCCCGCTTTGCGCGAAATCGGCTTCACCATCACTCCACCGTGGTGGCGGACCACGGCGTTCTACGTGCTGTGCGCGTTAGCCATGGCCGGCGCGGTTGTCGCCTTCCACCGCTACCGCATACGGGCGCTGACCCGCAGGACAGCGCGCATGGAGAAACTGGTGCGGGAACTGGTGAGTGAGCGCACGCGGGAGCTGGAAAAGTCTCAGGACGCGCTGCGCCTGCGCGCCATGCAGGACGGCCTGACCAAGGCATGGAACCGCGCGGCGATGATGGAATACCTTGAACAGGAAGTGCTGCGCTCCAGCGAGTTGCGGCGTCCCTTCCTGCTGGTGTTGCTGGATCTGGATCATTTCAAGCGCATCAACGACTCCTACGGCCACCTGGCCGGCGACTGTGTGCTGCGCGAGGTGGTGGCACGCCTGGGCGGCGCCGTGCGCTCCAGCGATCTGGTGGGACGCTATGGCGGCGAGGAGTTCCTGCTGCTGTTGCCGGAGCTGGACCGGGTGCGCGGCACGGCGCAGCTTGAGCGCCTGCGCCGCGTGATCGAGGCGGCGCCGGTGCCGATAGATGGTGGGCAGGCCATCGATGTCACCGCCAGTTTCGGCGTGAAGGAGTTCGATCCGGCCAGTCCGCTGGCGCCGTTGGAGCTGATCGGCCGCGCCGACGAGGCGTTGTACCGCGCCAAGGCGCAGGGCCGCAACCGCGTGGTGTTCGACGGCGGCGAAGCTTGAATCAACCGGCGCGGAACTCCTTCGGCGTCCGGCCCATGCGTTTCTTGAACAGGCGGCTGAAGTAGGCCGGGTCCTGGAACCCCAGCTCGTAGGCGATGCTGGCGATGCTGGACGGCAGATAGGTCAGCTTGCGGCAGGCTTCCAGCATCAACCGGTCCTGCGTGATGTCGAACGCCGATTTTCCGGACAGCTTGAGGCACAGGCGATTGAGCCGCGTCGGCGTGGCCCTTAGCGCTTCGGCGTACTGGCCGATTTGCCATTGTTCCTTGTAGCGCCGCTCCACCTCGGCGCGGAAGCGGCTGAACAACTCGAAGTCGCTGCGGCCCGATTGGTCTGCCAGGCGCCGCTCCGCTTGCAGGCGCACCAGCAGCAGCAAGGCGCTGCGCGCCAGCCATTCCAGCATCAGCGTGTGGCCGTATTGCGGCCAGGCCGCTTCCGTCAGCAGGTTTTGCAGCAGCGATTCCAGACGCGCGCGCAGCTCCGGCTGGCCGGACAGGTCGATCGCCAGCGGTTCGACGAACAACGATGAATACAGGTCGCCGTGGTTCTCCGCCACCGCGAATACCACGTTCTGGTCCACCGTCAGCACATAGCCATGCGCCTCGGCGGAGAAGTCGAAGCCGTGCACCACCGACGGGTGCAGCGTGATGACGGCCGGCGCGCGGCACTCCCAGACGGCGCCGTCGACGCTGGCGCGCACTTCGCCGCCGTAGAGGAAAAGTACCTGAAACAGGCCGGCGTGGGTATGCTTTTCGATGTGCCAGTGGTGCACCCGGCTGCGGGTTTCTATCAGCTCGATATGCACGAATTCGGCGTTTTCTACCCGTGTTTGCTCGCCGTACAGGGCGAACTGCGGGACGTCGGGCGGTGGCGGTTTCGCGTTGCGTGTCATGGAGGCGGGCGCCGATGGAAGTGGATGGGTGTCGAAATAGTACAAGTTTTATGCCGTTTCATCCATTTTTTTTGCGGCGGCCTGGCGCTACGATGGCGGCACACTAACACCATAACGGAGACATCATGCGTACCCAGGTAGCCATTATCGGCGCCGGCCCAGCGGGCCTGCTGCTATCCCATCTGCTGCATCTGAGCGGCATCGAATCGGTCGTGCTGGAGTCGCGAAGCCGCGCCGACATCGAGGCCACCATCCGCGCCGGCGTGCTGGAACAGGGCACGATGGACATCCTCACCAACGCCGGCGTGGGCGCCCGCATGAAGGCCGAGGGCGCGCTGCACCATGGAATAGAGCTGGCCTTCGGCGGCCGACGCCACCGCATCGACCTGACGGAACTGACCGGCAAGGCTATCACCGTCTATCCGCAGCATGAGGTGATCAAGGATCTGGTGGCGGCACGGCTGGCCGCGCAGGGACAGCTGCTGTTCGAAGTCGGCGGCGTGGAGCTGCATGGCGTCGACACCACCACGCCGTCGGTCAGTTTTGTGCATGGCGGCGAGGCGGCCCGCATCGAAGCCGATTTCGTCATCGGCTGCGACGGCTACCACGGCGTGACGCGGCCGGCCATGCCGGCGCAGGGGCGCGAAGACTTCACCCGCAACTACGGTTTCGGGTGGTTCGGCATCCTGGTGGAATCGGCGCCGTCGTCCGATGAACTGATCTACGCGCGGCACGACCGCGGCTTCGCGCTGGTCAGCACGCGCACGCCGACGGTGCAGCGGCTGTACTTCCAGTGCGATCCCGCCGACCATGTCGACAACTGGTCGGACGACCGCATCTGGGCCGAGCTGCATGCGCGGCTGGAGAACGACGACGGCTGGCGCGTCAACGAGGGCCGCATCTTCCAGAAAGGGATCATCGGCATGCGCAGCTTCGTCTCGACGCCGATGCAGGCGGGACGCCTGTTCCTTGCTGGCGATGCGGCGCACATCGTGCCGCCAACGGGCGCCAAGGGCATGAACCTGGCGGTATCTGACGTGAACCTGCTGGCGCAAGGGCTGGAGCAGTTCTACCGTCAAGGACGCGACGACCGCCTGCAAGGCTACACGCAAGCCGCGTTGAAGCGCATCTGGCGTGCCGAGTACTTCTCGTGGTGGATGACCAGCCTGCTGCACACCTTCGCCGACGCCACGCCGTTCCAGCGCGAGGTGCAGCGCGCGGAACTGGAATGCGTGGTCAGCTCACGCGCGATGTCGACCGCACTGGCGGAAAACTACGTCGGCGCGTTCTGACCGCGTCAGCGCTTCCTGCCGCTTGCCGCCGCCACGGCGGGCCGGCGTGGAATGGCCGCGCCGAACAACGCTTCGACCATCGGGTCGCGCCGCACCACGGTCTTGTTGGCGCGCAGCGGCTGGCAGATGTCGTCGATCAGGCGGTGTATGCGGCTGCCTTCGCGGCTGATGGTGACGCTCAAGGTGGGACCGTTGTAGAAGGTCTCGATGATGGATTCCATGGTTTTCTCCTGAATGTTTGGGCTTTACGCCGTAAGCAGATGGCCGGATGTGAGTAGCGGGCGGCGTATCCGCGCGACGCCGGGGGCCGGGCTGGTCGCCGCTGCTGCGGCGGCGGTCACCGTCTGGACATGACGGCGCGCCTGGCCGGCGCAGCGGCAGTACAGCGCCACGTAGGTCTGGTAGGCCGCCATCGCCGGCCACGTTGCCGGCAGCAGTTCCTGCGGCAGCAGTGGGTCGGCGCGGCGGCAGTGCTGGTAGCCGTGGCTCACCAGCAGGCGTATCGCGAAGGCCTGCGCGTCGCTGATGGCGCCGTGCTGGTCGAGCAGTTTGCGCAAGGGTTGGAAGCGCTGCTGGAATTCGCGGTACAGCTCGTCGGCCGCGTCCAGATCCCATTCGCTGCGGCCGAACAGCGGCTGGCGCATCGCCGCCGCCAGTTGCGCGCCGCTGACGTCGAACGAGGCCAGACCGTGGTCTTCCGACGTGGCCGAGCCGTCGATGCCAGCGCAGTATGACGCCGGCCTTGCCAGCAGATTGTGCGCCAGCGGGCAGTAGTCCAGTGCCAGCAGGCGTTTGCGCGCGGCGGTGTAGCGCGCCGCGCTGATGCCGCCGCTGTTGACCAGGATGGTCCAGTCCTCGGCGAAGCTGCGCGCCGGCGGGATGTCGAGCCGGTGGCGCGCGGCGCGCACGGCGGCCGCCGTGGCCGGGGCCAGCATGCACAGGCTGCGGCGGCCATGGCGTTCCACGCGGATGGCCTGGTGTTCGGTCAGCCGGAACAGCGCAGTGCGGATCGCCCTTTCCTGGAAGCCCAGCGGCTGCATCAGGGTGATGGCGCTGGCCAGCCATTGGCTCTTTTGCCCGAATAACTGGGCTTCGCTGAACATCAATACCAGCATGGTGTTCAGGCGCGGCCTGGCTTGCTGCAGGCAGTCTTCGAGATAGCTTTCGGTGCTCATGTTGGTGCCGTAACGGATAGGGGTGTGCCGGACGCGGGACGCAGCCGCCAGTACAGGCGCGCCGCCGTGGCCAGGTTGTACCAGAGCCAGAGGCAGGCCGCGCACATCAGGGCGGCGGCCGGCCGGGCCAGCAGGTCGGGGCGGAAGCAGGCGGCCACCAGCAACAGCAGGGCCGCCACCTGGGTCCAGAACTGCCATTTGGCGCGGGACTCGGGAATGATCTTGTTGATGCCGGGGAGTTTGTGTCCGGGGCCGGGCGCTTCCTCGCGCAGGTGATACCAGGTCAGGAAGGGCACGATCTTGTACAGCATGCCGTGGATGGCCGATTGCGCGACGCCGGCCACCAGCAATACGCCCAGCAGCAGCGGGCGCACGTTGGAGGCCTGGCCGGCGGGCCACAGCCACACCGCCAGCGCGGCCAACAGGCAGACCATCGCGGCGCGCCAGTACAGCGTGGTGGGATCGGCGCTCGGGCGCGTGCGGCGTGCCAGCAGGTACAGCGTGCAGGCGCCGAAGACGCCGTAGCCCATGCCCAGCAGCGTGGCGCAGGCATCGTGGAAGACGCGGGCCGGCCCTTGCAGGCCGCTCGACAGCGAGGCCGCCGTCAGCAGCAGGAACATGACGGTGGTGTAGCCGCCGGTGAGCAGCGCGGGATACGGCGGCGTCACCATGAACATCGGCACCACCTGGAAGGCGATGGCGATCACCAGCAGGCCGACCCACCCCTGCAAGCCCCACATGGCGTGCAGGTCGGTCAGGCGCGCCAGCGGCCAGCCGGTGGCGCCGGGCCAGGCGAAGGCGCCCGCCAGCAGGCCGCCCAGCACCATGGTCACGGTCAACGCGGCCAGCGCGAGGCGGATGCCGGCCATCACCGCGCCCGAGCCGGGCGCGTGCTGGCGCCACATGCCGACCGTGCAGGCGCCCAGGAACAGCAGCAGCGCGGACAACAGCAGCGCCATCGCGCCGCGAAACAACCAGGTTTGCTCCAGCCAGAAGGCCGCGGCCAGCAGCAGGGTGCCCAGGCACAGGCCCGCGTGCACCGTGGCGCCGACCGCGCCGGCGCGCGGCACGGTGATCCCGGCCACCACCGGCAGCATCTGCATCAGCGCACCGATCATCGTCATGCTCAGGCAGCCGAGCACCATCAGGTGCGTCAGCGCCAAGGTGTGCGGCGACCAGCGGCTCAACAGCGCGTCCTGTCCCTGCCACGCCAGCAGCGCCGCCGCCAGCGCCGCGAACAGCGGGGCGCTGAGGAAGTAGCGCAGCGGCAGCGACAACGGTGGATTGTCGTCGAACGACAGCGCGTGGCGCGGGGCGTCGGCGGGTTTCATGCGGAGGGCGCGTCCGGCACGAGCCAGATCAGCACTTCGAAGCGCAGGTCTTCCAGCTGCGTGGTGCGGTAGTCGTAGCCGTAGCGCTGCAGCACGCGGTACAGCGGGATCGGATTGCGGTCGATCAGCACGCGCAGGCGTTCGTCCGGTCCCAGCGTGTCGAGCGCGTCGAGGATGCGCACCATCGGCTCCGGCGGCTCCATGCCGCCCACGTCCAGCAGGCGCGAGCTGCCTTGCTGCTCCAGCGCGGCGCTCATGCCGGACTCCCGGCTTCGGCCAGCGCCAGGCTATCCATGCTGGCGATGATGGCGTCGGCCTGGTCCGCCAACGCGCGGTCGGCGTGCGGGTACAGGATGCCTTCCTCTTTCAGGTTGTGCTGGTGCATCAGCACGCGCAGCGTGTCGGCGTTGTCGAAAAAGTCCTCGCCGTCGCGGCGGGCGATGGCGGCGCGCATGTCCTGCAGCGTCTCGCGCAGGTGGCCGTGCTCGGCGCGCATGACGGCGGTCGGGCCGTAGGCGTTGCCCATGGCGCGGTCCAGGCGCGGGAACAGGACGCGCTCTTCCTTGTCCAGATGGCGGTCGAACATCTGCAGGAAGGCGGCGAAATCGTCCGCTGCCATGTTCCAGTCCTTGCGGGCGATGGCCGCTTCGGCCACGGCGTACTGCTCGTCGCAGCGGCGGTGTTCACGATCCAGATAGGTGGCGATCTTGTGCATCTCGAGTCCTTGGTTATGTGCTGTGAAGCATTGTCCCATTCGAGCAAGCTGAATTTCTTTGATTCACATCAAGGATTTCCGGGTTGACGGCGGGATACAGTTCGTTCGCCGTTTGGCCATGATCAATTACCCGTGCCGTTACATCACATGAATCGAACCGACTCTTCCGTTTCCACCCCCACGCGGCCCATCGAGCTGGTGTGCCCAGCCGGCAGCCTGCCGGCGCTCAAGTCGGCGGTCGACCTGGGCGCCGACTGCGTCTACCTGGGATTCCGCGACGCCACCAACGCGCGCAACTTCGCCGGCCTCAATTTCGACGACGCCGCCATCGCCACCGGCATCGCCTACGCGCACGAGCGCGGCTGCAAGGTGCTGCTGGCGCTGAACACGTATCCGCAGCCCGACGCCACCGACTTGTGGCGCACCGCCATCGACCGCGCCGCCGCGGCCGGCGTCGACGCCGTGATCCTGGCCGACCCCGGCCTGATGCGCTACGCCTGCGACCACCATCCGTCGCTGCGCCTGCACCTGTCGGTGCAGGGCTCGGCCACCAACGCCGAGGCCATCAACTTCTACCACAAGAATTTCGGCATCGCCCGCGCGGTGCTGCCTCGCGTGCTATCGCTGTCCCAGGTGGAGCATGTCGTCAAGAACACGGAGGTCGAGATCGAGGTGTTCGGTTTCGGCAGCCTGTGCGTGATGGTCGAGGGGCGCTGCGCGCTGTCGTCCTACGTGACGGGCGAATCGCCCAACACCCACGGCGTGTGCTCGCCGGCCAAGGCGGTGCGCTGGCAGCAGAACGCCAACGGCCTGGAGTCGCGCCTGAACGGCGTGATGATCGACCGCTACACGCCGACCGAGAACGCCAGCTATCCCACACTGTGCAAGGGCCGCTTCGAGGTCGACGACGAGACCTATTACGCGGTCGAGGAGCCGACCAGTCTGAACACGCTGGAACTGCTGCCGCAGCTGCTGGAGATGGGTGTGCGCGCGGTCAAGATCGAAGGGCGCCAGCGCAGCCCGGCCTACGTGGCGCAGGTCACGCGCGTGTGGCGCGAAGCGCTCGACCAGTGCCTGGCCAACGCCGCGCGCTACTCGGTCAAGCCGGGCTGGATGTCGGAACTGAACACCTTGGCGGAAGGGCAGCAGCACACGCTGGGCGCCTACCACCGCTCGTGGAAATGAAACGGGAGTCACCATGATGAAACTAGCCCTGGGGCCGTTGCTCTACTACTGGCCGCGCGCCCAAGTGATGGAATTTTACGAACAGATCGCCGACACGCCGGTCGATATCGTCTACCTCGGCGAGACGGTGTGCTCGCGCCGCCACGAGCTGCGCGCCGCCGACTGGCTGGCCGTGGCCGCCATGCTGGCAGAGCGTGGCAAGGAGGTGGTGCTGTCCTCGCTGGCGCTGATCGAGTCCAGCGCCGACTTCACGGCGCAGCGCCGGCTGGCCGCCAACGGCCACTACCAGGTCGAGGCCAACGACATGGGCGCGGTGCAGCTGCTGTCTGGGCAGGGCGGCTTTATCGCCGGGCCGCACCTCAACATTTACAACCCGCCAACCTTGTCGCTGATGCACGAGTTGGGCGCGCGGCGCTGGGTGATGCCGCTGGAGATGGGGCGCACCGGCCTGGGCCACATGCAGAACGGGCGTCCGGCCGGCATGGAGACCGAGGTGTTCGCGTTCGGCCGCATGCCGCTGGCGTTCTCGGCGCGCTGCTTCACGGCGCGCAACCGCAATCTGCCCAAGGACGATTGCCGCTTCAGCTGCATCGACCATCCCGACGGCCTGATGATGCGCACCCGCGAGAAGCAGGAGTTCCTGGTGCTGAACGGCATCCAGAGCCAGTCCGCGCTGGTGTACAACCTGATCGGCGAAATGGACGAGATGAGCGCGATGGGCGTCGACGTCGCGCGCCTGAGTCCGCAATCGCAGCACATGCCGCAGATTATCGCGGCCTTCGACGCCGCGCGCGGCGGCGCCTCGCAAGCCGCGCCGAGCGCGCAGGCCATGGAGGCGCTGCTGCCGGCCGCGGCCTGCAACGGCTACTGGTACGGCAAACCCGGACTTGAATATCGCATGGAGAACGCAGCATGATCAATACCGTAACCAATCCGCGGCAAGGCGGCGCGCAGCCCCTGCCGGCGCCGCTGGCGGCGTTCGGCCGGCTGCTGCCGGCCTATCCGGGCGCGATGCTGTGCGTGGCGGCGCTGAACCTGGTGTTGCGTCCGCACCTGCCGGACGACGTGCGCGCCAGCCTGCGCGGCAAGCACATGCGCGTGAGCGTCAGCGACGCCGGCGTGTCGTTCGATTTCACCTGGCGCGACCAGGGCTTCGCGCCGCTGCGCGCGGAAGGCGTGCCGGACCTGGACATCGGCGCCTGCACCCGCGATTTCATCGCGTTGGCCCGCCGCGAGCAGGACCCGGACACGCTGTTCTTCTCGCGCCGTTTGTCGATGCAGGGCGATACGGAGCTGGGATTGCTGGTCAAGAACACGATGGACGCGATCGCGTTGCCGATGACGGAACTGGGCAAGCAAGCCCTGACCCGGCTGTTCGACAGCCTGCCAGGCCGGCGTACGCGGGCCTAGTCCGGATCGCGTCGGTTGCTGCATTGACTTTGTGACTATAATACGTACACCGATTACGTCTTACATGTTCACGTTATTCCGATGAAAATCAAGAAACCAAGCAGTGACAAGGCAATGACTGTCCGCCTCCCGGCAGACCTGGCCGGTCAGCTTGATAAGCTGATTCAGGCAACCGGCCGAGGCAAGAGCGCGATCACCGTGGACGCGCTCCGTCATTACCTCAAGGCCGAGTCCTGGCAAATCCAGGACATAGAGGAGGGTATTGCGGAGGCGGATCGCGGAGAGTTCGCGAGTGCTAGCGAAGTAAATTCCTTTTTCGGAAAATATGGCGGTTAAGTGGACCAAAACTGCGCTGGCCAACCTCGTTGCCATCGTGGAGTACATTGAGCAGGATAACGCCGAGCGGGCAAAATCGTTTGTGCTGGAAATACAGACGAAAACAAACAGCCTGACTGAGTTCCCCAACATGGGGCGGCCCGGTCGAGTGGCTGGTACGCGCGAGTTGGTCATTCACCCCAACTATATTATTCCGTACAGAGTACGTGAGGACGTAGTGGAAATCCTGCGGGTGCAACATGTGGCCCGGCGCTGGCCCCGGCGGCTTTGAACCGAATGCCAGGCCAGGGTGGCGTAGCGGCCTAGTGGCTGCGGCGCACGCTGAAGCGGGGGAACAGCGGCTTGATACGTTCCAGCAGCTCCTCCCCCGGATAGCCGGCGACCGCGCTGGTCAACAACGCCTGGTCCTGGCAGCCGGTAGCGCGGAACTCCTGCAGCACATAATGTCCGACACCGAGCGCCGACAAGGCCCGCGCCAGCGCCACCAGCTGCGTGGGCGGCAGCTGCGCCGGATGCACGGTGGTGCGGCACTCATATTCGACCCCGCTGGCCTGCACGGCCGCGATGCTGGTCCGCACCGGATCGCCGCTGCCGGACACGCCCGTCACCACGGGATACAGCGAGAACGGCGCCTTGACGTCCAGCCCCACCCAATCGACCAACGGCAGCACGCTGGCCAGCCGGTCGGGATAGATGCCGGCCGTCTCCAGGCCGATGCGGAAGCCCAGCGCGCGCACGTCGGCGATGGCCTCGCCCAACGCCGGGTCCATGGTGGCCTCGCCGCCGCAGAACACCACCGCGTCGAGCAAGCCCACGCGCCGCTGCAGCGTGGACAGGATGCCCTCCCACGGCAGCGGACTGTCGCCGGTGCGCGGCTGCAGGTGCGGATTGTGGCAATAGCCGCAGCGCCACGGGCAACCCTGCACGAAGATCACGGCCGACAGCAGGCCGGGATATTCGGTGGCGCTGAACGGCGTGTAGCCGCCCACCTTGAGCGTGGCGCGGCCCATGTCAGCGGCCTGCGCTGGCGACGGCTTCGCTGAAGAATTTACGCTCGTGGAATTCCCCCTGCTTGCCGATGTTGAACGAGGCCAGCGGACGGTGGTAGCCCATCACGCGGGTCCAGATTTCGCACGGCTGGCGTTCGGCGTTGTCGAGTTCGGCGATGGTGGCTTGTGGCAGATTGTTCATGTCGTTTCCTTGGTTGGGTTGAAAAGATCAGGCGGTGGCGGCTTGTTTGCGCGCCAGCAGCTCGGCGTCGCACTTGGGGCAGAACGGGTGGCTGCCGTTCAGGTAGCCATGCTTGGGGCAGATCGAGAACGTCGGCGTGACGGTGATGTACGGCAGGCCGAAGCGGCTCAGTGCACGCCGCACCAGCGAGCGGCAGGCATCCGCGCTCGACAGCGCCTCGGTCATGTACAGGTGCAGCACGGTGCCGCCGGTGTACTTGCGCTGCAGCGCGTCCTGCTGCTCCAGCGCCTCGAACGGATCGTCCGTGTAGCCGACCGGCAGCTGCGACGAGTTGGTGTAGTAGGGCATCTCCGCCGTGCCCGCCTGGCGGATGGCCGGATAGCGCTTGCGGTCCTCCTTGGCGAAGCGGTAGGTCGTGCCCTCGGCCGGGGTGGCCTCCAGGTTGTACATGTGGCCGGTCTCGGCCTGGAACTCGACCATGCGCGCGCGCACGTGGTCCAGCAGGCGCAGCGCCAGCGCGCGGCCCCACTCGCTGGTGATGTCGTGCTCGCCGCTAGCATCGAAGTTGCGCACCATCTCGTTGATGCCGTTCACGCCCAGCGTGGAGAAGTGGTTGCGCAGCGTGCCCAGGTAGCGCTTGGTGTACGGGAACAGGCCGTTGTCCATGTGGCGCTGGATCACCTTGCGCTTGATCTCCAGGCTGTCGCGGCCCAGCTCCAGCAGGCGGTCCAGCGCGGCCAGCAGGCCGGGCTCGTCGCCCCGGTGCAGATAGCCCAGGCGGGCGCAGTTGATGGTCACCACGCCCAGCGAGCCGGTCTGCTCGGCCGAGCCGAACAGACCGTTGCCGCGCTTGAGCAGCTCGCGCAGGTCCAGCTGCAGGCGGCAGCACATCGAGCGGATCATGTTCGGTTTGAGCTCGGAATTGATGAAGTTCTGGAAGTAGGGCAGGCCGTAGCGGGCCGTCATCTCGAACAGACGCTCGGCGTTCGGGCTGTCCCACACGAAGTCCTCGGTGATGTTGTAGGTCGGGATGGGGAAGGTGAAGGCGCGGCCCTTGGCGTCGCCGGCCATCATGATCTCGATGTAGGCCTGGTTGATCATGTCCATCTCGGCCTGCAGGTCGCCGTAGGCGAACGGCATTTCCACGCCGGCGATGTGGGGGATCTGCTCGCGCAGGTCTTCCGGGCAGACCCAGTCGAAGGTCAGGTTGGTGAAGGGCGTCTGGGTGCCCCAGCGCGACGGCACGTTGAGGTTGTAGATCAGCTCCTGCATGTACTGCTTGACGTCGGCGTAGCTCAGGCTGTCCTTGCGGATGAACGGGGCCATGTAGGTGTCGAAGGAGCTGAACGCCTGCGCGCCGGCCCACTCGTTCTGCAGCGTGCCGAGGAAGTTGACGATCTGGCCGATGGCGCTGGACATGTGGCGCGGCGGGCTCGATTCGACCTTGCCGGGCACGCCGTTCAGGCCCTCGTTGAGCAGGGTGCGCAGCGACCAGCCGGCGCAATAGCCGGCCAGCATGTCGAGGTCGTGGATGTGCAGGTCGGCCTCGCGGTGGGCCTGGCCGACCTCGGGCGGATAGACGTGGTTGAGCCAGTAGTTGGCGATCACCTTGCCCGAGACGTTGAGGATCAGGCCGCCCAGGGAATAGCCCTGGTTGGCGTTGGCGTTGACGCGCCAGTCCTGGCGGTCCAGGTATTCATTGATGGAGGCGGCCACGTCGACCAGCGAGTGGCGGTCCTGGCGCAGCTTGGCGTGCTGCTCGCGGTAGACCACGTAGCTGCGCAGGGTTTTGCGGTAGCCGGCGTCGTAGAGGACGCGTTCGACGGTGTCTTGTATCAGCTCGACCGACAGGCGGTCCTGGACGCGCGTCGAGGACAGATGCAACAGCGTGCAGTCGGCCAGATAGCTCGCTTCGGGGGCGTCGAACTCGCCGCTGGCGCGGCCGGCCTTGAGCAGCGCGGCTTCGATCTTCTCCAGCGCGAAGACTTGCTCACTGCCGTCGCGTTTGGTGATCTGCGTATGAAACAATGCTTGCATGCTTACTCCCTTATCCCATATCTAGTTGGTTTCGATAGGTTAGGCACTAGATATGGTGCCGTCAATCAAAGTCAGCGGGATTTTGAAATTCCTTGATATGGATTGCCTCTGAGCGTGGATCGATAAACTTGTATCGTGTACTGATACGCGATACTGTCGTGGCCGCGTCACTTGATGTAAGCGATGAAAAGCTGATTGAAGGAGAAACATGAGCGCATTGACTTTGCGTCGAATGAAGGCCAGCGACCTGAAGTTCGCCGCTTCGCTGACTCAGATTGAAAAATGGCACAGCGAAACGCTGGAAGAGTTCGAGGGGTTCTATTCACACGACCCCGCCGGTTGCGTGATTGCGGAGCGGGATGGACAGCGGGTCGGCATGGGCGTTGCTACGGCCTATCATGACGTCGGTTTCCTGGGACAAATTGTTATTGCCCACGAATTTCGGGGGCGCGGCATAGGCAACCAGATAGTCGACTCCCTGCTGACCTACCTGCGAGGCATGGGCGTTCGCAACGTGTATCTGGACGCGACCAAGGCGGGGGCGCCGCTCTATGAACGTCATGGCTTTTGCAAGGATCAACCATCGCTGCGCTATGCTGGCGAGGTACGCGGCGAACATCATCCGCAGGTACGCCTGATGCGCGCCGATGATCTGGCCATGGTGTGCGAGCTTGATCGTCGCTGGTGGGGAGCGGATCGGAGTTTCTTTCTTACCCGGCGCTGGCATCTTCATGGGGACGTTTGCCACGTGCTGGAGGAAGATGGCGTGATTCAGGGTTACGTGCTGGCTCGTCGCCGAGGCGATAAGCTGTGGATAGGGCCGTGGTGCGCGGCACCGCACGTCGAGAGGCCGGAAGCATTGCTAGAAGCGTTGGCGGCGCCTGGCAGCACCGTACCTATCCATGCAGGCGTCCTCGCCTCCAGCGAACGCGCGATCCGGGCCTTCGGACAGTTAGGACTCGGCTGTACCAGCGAACCGCCTTGGCGGATGGTGGCTGGGCCGAACAGCGGACTGGGGCGGGCCAGCGAAGTGCTTGCAAACGGTACGTCCGCCAAAGGCTAACCAAATTAAGAATGACATAAAATGTGGAGAGCAGAAAGTTGGACAATGCCGGTAATGCAGGCTAACTTGTGGAGATCACTATGACACTCGATCCGAATAAAATTGACGACGCAGTGCTGGCCCTGTTACAGCTGGGACTTCACGACGGAAACCGTGCCTGGAAGACGTTTGATTGGGACGTGATGAATCGCCTCCACGCAAAGGGCTTGATCTCGAACCCAGTTGGTATGGCGAAGTCGGTCCTGTTGACTGAGCAAGGCATGGCGGAATCGAGCCGGCTATTTGATGATCTTTTTGGGGCTGATGTAAAGTAGCGGGAACAAAAGCCGCCCTGACCGCGTACAACTGAAAGGGTTTAGATGATTCGTTCCGAACGGCTGACGGCGCAAATGGACGGGGACTATGTGGTCTTCCTGATCGGCATGCGGATCAACAAGCCCTGGAAGATTCACAAGTGGCTGCCGGTCGTGCTGGCCATGCCAAGGATGCTGCGTGAACTCATGAGTACGCCGGATTCGGGACTGCTGTCCTACGAATCGTGGTTAGGCCGAACGACCATCATGGTTCAATACTGGCGCTCGTCCGAACAGTTGCTCGCCTATGCGACCAACAAGGACGCCGAGCACTTCCCGGCCTGGAAGGAATTTAACCAGTCCGTTGGCACGTCCGGCGATGTCGGCATCTGGCATGAGACCTATAAAATTTCGCCGGGCTCATTCGAGAACTTGTACGCGAATATGCCGCCCTTCGGTCTGGGCAAGGCGGGCACACTGCTGCCCGCTACCGGCAAGCGCTCCAGCGCCAGAGACCGCTTAAAAGGCTTCTAAAAAGCACAATGGGGTCAAGTCTGACATTCGGACACGATCTCTGCTGTAACACTGCTTTACAGTAGAGGCCGTGTCCGAATGTCAGACTTGACCCCAATTTGTTTACCACATGATGACGCGCTGTTCGGGCGGCAGGTACATCGGGTCGCCGGGCTTGATGTCGAACGCTTCGTAGAAGCCGGGCTGGTTCATCACCGTTCCCTTGGCGCGGAATTCGCCGGGGGAGTGCGGGTCGCTCTTGATCTGCGCGATCGCCGCTTCGGGACGCAGCTTGGCGCGCCATTTCATCGCGAAGCCGATGTACAGACGCTGTTCGCCCGTCAGGCCGTCCAGCACCGGCGATGGCTTGCCGCCCAGCGAGCGCTGGTACGCCTTGTAGGTGATCGACAGACCGGAGTTGTCGCCGATGTTCTCGCCCAGGGTCAGCTCGCCGTTGATGAAGTAGCCCGGTACCGGGCTGTAGGCGCCGTATTGCTTGACCAGCCCGGCTGCGCGGGCCTTGAACGCGGCGCGGTCTTCCACCGTCCACCAGTTGCGCAGGCGGCCTTTGGCGTCGTACTGGCTGCCGGAGTCGTCGAACGCGTGGCTGATCTCGTGGCCGAAGGTGATGCCCAACAGGCCGTAGTTGACCGCGTCCTCGGCCTTCACGTTGAAGAACGGCGGCTGCAGGATCGCGGCCGGGATGGTGATGGCGTTCAGCGACGGGTTGTAGCTGGCGTTCACGGTCTGCGGCGTCATCGACCATTCCTCACGGTCCACCGTCTTGCCCAGCTTGTCCAGATTGCGCGCCCGGCTCCATGCGCGCGCCGAGCGCACGTTGGCGATCAGGTCGTTCTTCTGGGTCTTCATGGCGCTGTAGTCGCGCCATTTTTCCGGGTAGGCGATGTTCGGCTTCAAGGCCGCCAGCTTGAGCTGCGCTTCCTTCTTGGTTTCCGGACCCATCCAGTCCAGCTTGTCGATGCCGTCCTTGAACGAGGCGACGAAGTTGTTGAACATGGCCATGACGCGTGGCTTGGTCTCGGGCGGCAGGTACATCTGCACGTACAGCTTGCCCACCGCGTCGCCCAGCGCGCCGTCGGTAAAGCGCAGCGCCAGTTGCCATTGCGGTTCGCTTTGCGGCACGCCGCGCAGCACCGTGCCTTCGAACGCGAAGCGCTCCTTGACGGTGGCGCTGTCCAGATACGCTGCGTAGCTTTCGATGATGCGCCAGTTGAAGTAGCTTTTCCACGATTCCAGCGGCACGTTGTCCACGGCGTCGGCGAAGCCGCTCAGGAAGCTGGGCTGGCGCACCACGGCCGACGATGCCTTCGGCGCCAGGCCGGCCGCGCTGAAGTAGGCTGGCCAGTCGAAGGCCGGCGCCAGCGCGGCGAACTTGTCGAAGTCGACGCGGTTGTACGATTTGACCGGGTCGCGCATCTGCACGCGGGTCCATTGCGCGGCGGCCAGGCGGGTCTCGATGTCGAGGATCTGCGTGGCGTGGGCGGCGGCTTGCTGGTCGCCGCTCATGGCCAGCATGGTTTCGATATGCGTCAGGTATTTGGCGCGCACGGCCTTGAGTTTGGCGTCGTCGTCCTTGAGGTAGTAGTCGCGGTCGGGCAGTCCCAGGCCGGACTGGCTGACGTTGATGGCGTAGTGCTCGGGATCCTGCGCGTCCGGCGCGACGTGGGCCGAGAACGGCGTCGGGATGCCGCTGCGCTGCAGGTAGGCGAGCAGCGCCGGCAGCTCTTTCTTGTCCTTGAGGGCGGCCACGCGGGCCAGGTCGGCGTGCAGAGGCTTGAAGCCGGCGGCGTCGCGCGCCTTGTCGTTCATGAAGCTGGTGTACAGGTCGGCGATCTTGTGCGCGTCGCTGCCCGCCTTGCCGGGGTGCTTGAGCGTGGCCTCGATCAGCTTGCGCAGCTGGCCTTGCGCGGTTTCGCGCAGTTCAATGTAGGTGCCCCAGGTCGACTTGTCGGCCGGGATGTCGGTGTTGCGGGTCCAGACGCCGTTGACGTAGCCGTAGAAATCATCCTGGGGACGGATAGCCGTGTCCAGGGATTTCAGATCGATGCCGGACGCCTGTTGGGCGCGCAGCGACGGGGTGGACAAGGCGAGCAAGGCGCAACAGGCGGCGCTGACTAGCGAACGATTCACGTAGGTTCCTTTGACGTGGGTTGGTCTGTGGCCGGGATTATACCTGCCGCTCAGCCCGCGTCTGTCAGCAACTTTACTTGATCAGCGCGGCCACTTGCTTGACGAACGCCGGATCGGGATCGGCGTCGAGCCGGGTGGTGTCGACCTGCACGGCGCCGCTGGCGTCGAGCAGCGCGATGCGGGTGGTGTGGTTGATCTCGCCATTTTCCAGCACGCGGTACTTGATGTTGAGCGTGGCCGCCAGCGCGCGGGTCTGACTGTCGCTGCCGGCGGCCACCAGGCGGAACTGGGCCGGGTCGAGCTGGTGCATCGTCAGCAGGCTGCTCAACGCGGCCGGCGTGTCGTGTTTGGGGTCCAGGCTGATCATCAGCACGCGCACGCGCTTGCCGTCCTGCCCCAGCGCGGCCACGGTGCGCTTGAGTGTTTCGATGATGACCGGGCAGGCCGCGTGGCAGTCGCCGTAGAACATGGTGATGAGCACCGGCGTGCCGGCCATGTCGCGCAGCGCGAAGTGCTGGCCGGCGGCGTCGGTCAGCGTGGCGTCGAGGCGGTAGACGGAATTGCCGGGCAGCGCGGCGGCCGGCCAGGCGTACAGGGGGAGCAGCAGCGCGGCGGCCAGGACGGCGCGGCGCAGGGTGGCGAGGTGGTTCATGGTCGAGTTCCTTGTTCGTGAGGGGCGGGTTCGCGCACGCAGCGGAACCCCAGGTTGGCGCCGTCCTGCCGCGCGTCCATCGCGGACAGCAGGGCCAGGCGCATCAGTACGGCGTAGTTGCGGCGGTCGGCCAGCGACAGGGCGGCGCCGCCGCAGTAGTCGAGCAGTTTCTGGTCGCCGCTGGCGCGGCTGTCGGCATTGACGAACAGGCCGCTGAAATCCTCGACCCATTCCCACACCAGCCCGTGCAGGTCGTGGATGCCGTAGTAATTGGCGGTGCCGGTGGCCACGCTGTGCGGCGGCTGCTTGCCGGCGTCGGCGTACCAGCCCAGGATGTGGGCCAGCCAGGCCGGGTCGTCGCGGGCGTCGGCGCGGTGGTCGTCGGCGGCCGCCGCGAACTCCCATTCGTACCAGCGCGGCAGGCGCCCGCCCTCGGAGGCGCAATAGGCCTGCGCGGCGAACCAGCCCACGTGCACCACCGGCGCGTCGGCGGCCAGCGGTGCGTAATCGGTGGCGCCGCGCCAGCCGGACAGGTAGCTGGGCGCGGCCAGCAGCTCGGGCACTTGCCCGCGCTGCCATTCCGGCGTGCGTTGCACGAAGGCGGCAAATTCCCCGTTCGTCACCAGCCGGGTGCGCAGCAGATAGGGCGCCACGGTCGCGGGCGCCGCCACGCCGTCGGCCGGCAGCACGCTGCGCAGCGTGCCGCCGGCGATGGCGCGGTAGCCGGCCTCGCCGGCCATGCCGTCGCCGGCCAGCACGGCCAGCGTCAGCACGGCGCTGCGGATCGCGGCGCGCCCGTTCATGGCTGGCGCGATTTGCGCATGTCGCGCACCTGGGCCGGCGTGACCGCAGGCGTACCCTTGTTCAGCTCGACACCGACGTAGTTGATCACGGCGGCGATGTCGTCGTCGCTGAGGTCTTGCGGCGGCATCACGCCGTTGTAGTGCTCGCCATTGACGACGATCTCGCCATTGCGCCCGTTGAGCACGATGTGCGCCATTTCATACGGACGTTGCTGGAAGAAGTCGGAATTGGCCAGCGGCGGGAACACGCCGGCCACGCCCTTGCCGTCGGGCTGGTGGCAGGCCGAGCAGTTACTGTCGTAGACGGCCTTGCCGCGCAGTTGCTGGGCGCGGTCGGCCACCACCGGAGCGGGTTTGGCGGCGGGCTTGGCGGCCACGGGGGCGGCGGCGCCGGGCAGCGGCTTCTTGGTGCCCTTGCCGTAGATTTCAGGCCGATCCGGGCCGCTGACCGCCAGCAGGCCGATGGCGCCCTTGTTGAAGGCGCGCGTCAGCGAGTGGTCGACCAGCGTCAGGTTGCCCGGCACGCGCGGCGTGAATTCGACGATGGTCGAGCCGCCGGCGGGCACCATGGTGGTTTGCACGTTTTCCTGGTAGTGGGTGCCGCCCTCGGTGTAGACGCGGTCGAAGATGGCGCCGATCACGTGGAAGCTGGAGGTGATGTTGGGGCCGCCGACGCCGAAGTACATGCGCACCTTCTCGTTGGCCTTGGCGGTCAGCGCGTTGGCGCCGGTCAGGGCGCCGTCGGCGCCGTTGAAGACCACGTAGGTCGGTTTCTCGTCGATGGCCTTCTGCATGTCGAAGCCCTGCAGGCCCGGCGCGCGGTAGGCGCCGCTGGTGTAGAAGTCGCCCTGCATCACGTAGTATTCGCGGTCGACCGGGGCCATGCCTTCCTTGGGTTCGACCAGGATCATGCCGTACATGCCGTTGGCCACGTGCATGCCGACCGGCGCGGTGGCGCAGTGGTACACGTACAGGCCGGACGCCAGCGCCTTGAAGGTGAAGCTGGCTTCGTTGCCGGGGGCGATCAGGGTTTGCGCGGCGCCGCCGCCCGGGCCGGTCACCGCGTGCAGGTCGATATTGTGGGGCAGCTTGTTGTCGGGCAGGTTGAGCAGGTGGAGTTCGACGGTGTCGCCTTCGCGCACGCGGATCATCTTGCCGGGCACGGTGCCGCCGAAGGTCCAGAAGGTGTAGCGGGTGCCGGGGGCGATTTCGCGCTCGACTTCCTCGACGGTCAGGTTGACCACCACCTTGGCCGGCGTCTTGCGGGTGATGGGCGGCGGCAGCAGCGGCGGGGCGAGCAGTTCTTGGGTGATGGTCGGCAGAGCGGGTTCGGACGGGGTGGCCGCTGCAACCTGGCTCATGGCGAGTACGGCGCTGGCAAGGCCGGCCGCTACCAGTTTCAATTGCGTTTTCATTTTTATGTCGCCTTGTAGTTGGTGGGTCGCACCCATGACTGAGTGCGAACCCATGCTATGGGAAGGAAACTGAAAAATCTTTGACCTAGGTTATGGAATTGAGGAAACGTGACAAAGGGACTAGTGAGGGCCTAGTGCGTAGTAACTAGGAAGTCGATGACCACGTGGCCGGCCTCGCGCGCCAGGTAGGCGGCCTGCACGCGCGGGCCGTAGCGGTGCTGGATCTGCGCCAGCAGCGGCAGCGGATCGTGGTCGTTACAGAAGCGCATGATCTCGCCGGGGTTGAGCGAGTCGAGCGCGCCGAAGATGGCGGCGTGGCGCAGGCGGCGGGCCACGCCACGGGCGTCGAAGGGATAGATGCCGTCGGGGATGGTCGGCTGGGAACAATCGTGAGACATGGTGAAACTCCTTGGGTTGGTATGCTGGGAATTACCCCGCCTGGCCAAGCGGGGTGGGGGCACGATCAGGCGCGGTCGGCGGCGACGGCCGCCAGGCGGGCCTTGCCGCGAACGGTCAGCAGGCGCCAGGCGAACAGCGCCAGGAACAGCGTGCCGATGGCGAACACCACGTCGCCCGGCACGCGCATCCAGACCAGGGTCTCCATCAGCTTGGAGTGGATGACCTCAGGCGAACGGGCGAACCACATGCCGGTGCTGACGCTGGCCCAGGCCTGGTACAGGCCGGCGGGCACCAGCGAGATGAACACCATCATCGCCAGGCCGATGTTCAGGCACCAGAACATAACCTTGAGCAGCGAGTCCGACCAGGCCATGCGGTCGCACAGGCCGCGCAGGCAGAACAGCAGCAGGCCGATGCCCAGCATGCCGTACACGCCGAACAGCGCGGCGTGGCCGTGGGCTGCCGTCATGTTCAGGCCCTGCATGTAGTACAGCGCGATCGGGGTGTTGATCGAGAAGCCCAGCAGGCCGGCGCCGACGGTGTTCCAGAAGCCGACCGCGATGAAGCACAGGATCGACCACTTGTAGGTGGCAACCCAAGGCGCGGCCTTCGAGCGCTGGTAGTTGCGCCAGGCTTCGACGCCGATCATCGACAGCGGCACCACTTCCAGCGCCGAGAACATGGCGCCGATGGCGATCACGAAGGTCGGCGTGCCGGTGAAGTACAGGTGGTGTAGGGTGCCCAGGATGCCGCCGAACAGGAACACGATGGTCTCCAGCACGATGGCGCTATTGGCGGTCGAGGCGCGGATCAGGCCCAGGCGGGTGAACAGCAGCGCGATGACGGCGGTGGCGAACACTTCAAAGAAGCCTTCGACCCACAGGTGCACCAGCCACCAGCGCCAGTATTCGATCATCGAGTAGTGGGTGTGCTGGCCCCAGGTCAGCGAGGTGGCGTAGAAGCCGCCGATGCACAGCGCGGCCAGGAACACCATGACGATCAGGCCGCGGCTTTCCGATTTCTTGACCAGCGCAGGCCACAGCGCGCGGCCCAGCAGCGTGACCCAGAAGAGCAGGCCGATGAACAGCAGGATCTGCCAGATGCGGCCCATGCTGGTGAATTCCAGGCCCTGGTTGCCGATCCAGAAGGCGAACTCGGTGCCCTTGTGTTGCAGCGAACCGAGCCAGCCCATGGCGGTCGAGCCGACCACGATGAACAGCAGCGCGTAGAACAGCAGGTTCACGCCCAGCTTCTGGAACTTGGGCTCGTGGCCGGAGATGGCCGGCGCGATGTACAGGCCGGTGGCCAGCCAGGCGGTGGCGATCCACAGCACGGCGAACTGGGTGTGGATGGTGCGGCTGACCACGAACGGCAGGATCTGCGCCAGCGGGTAGCCGAAGAAGCTGTGGCCTTCGACCGCGTAGTGGGCGGTGATCACGCCCATGCCGACCTGGGCCAGGATCAGGCCGATGACGACGAAGAAGTATTTTTTGGTCGCCAACATCGATGGCGTGGGCTTCAGGTTGAACAGCGGGTCGGTCTTGGGCGGCACTGGATCGGCTTCTTCCTTGGCGGCCGAGTGGACCATCACCATGGCGGCGATGGCGGCTATCATCAGGATGACGCTGGCGATCGACCAGATGCCGGCGCCGGCGCTGGGACGGTTGTCGATCAGGGGCTCATGCGGCCAGTTGCTGGTGTAGCTCAGGTCCGTGGCGCCGGGACGGTCGGTGCCGGCGGCCCAGGCCGACCAGAACACGAAGGCCGGCAAGGCCTTCAGGTCGTCCGGATCGGGCAGCGAATTGGCGTTCATCGCATATTGTTCGCGCAGATGGTCCAGCGCGCGGTTGTCGCCGAACAGGTCGGTGTAGTGGCGCGCCACTTCGCGCACGGCGGCGGCGCGGTCGGCCGACAGCACGATGGTCTCGCGGCCCGCATCGTAGGTGTTGCGGCGCATTTCTTCCTTCAGCCGCGCGTTCAGCGCCGCCTGGTTGGATTTGCTCAGGTCGTCGAAGTTGGCGCCGAAGTCGCGCTTGGCCCAGATCTGGCGCAATGCCAGCGCCTCGCGGTGCAGCCAGTCGGCCGACCAGTCGGGGGCGACATAGCTGCCGTGGCCCCAGACGGTGCCCAGCTGCTGGCCGCCGGCAGAGAGCCAGGCTTGCTGGCCGCGGTCGACCTGGCCTTCGTCGAACAGCATGCTGCCGTCCGCGCTGATGATGTGTTTGGGAATGGGCGGCGCGGTCAGGTAGATTTCCGCACCCACCCAGCCGAGTACGGCGAAGGAGAGGGCGCAGATGACGGCGAGCCAGGTCCAGAGCTTGCGTGTGGCGTGCATGGCATGGTTCCTTAAGTTGGCTTGATGGAGTGGTGCGCGAACCGGCATGAACCGGATCGACAGCGCCGATTCTAGGCGCGCCGTTTAAACATGTATATTCGATTCCAGTTTTTCTTGATCCAGGTTATGAACAAATATTTTGGATGCATGAATAATGGCGCTGCCGTCTTCACTGGAGCTGACCATGCGCCTGACCGCCTTTACCGACTACACCCTGCGCACGCTGATCTACCTGGCCGGCCAGCACGACCGGCTGGTGACCATCGCCGAAATCGCCGAACGCCACGGCATGTCCAAGCACCACCTGACCAAGGTAGTCTATCAGCTGGGCCTGACCGGGGTGATCCGCACCGTGCGCGGGCGGCACGGCGGCATCACGCTGGCGCGGCCGGCGGCGGCGATCCGCATCGGCGAGGTGGTGCGGGCCAGCGAGCCGGACTTTCACGTGGCCGATTGCTTCGACGCCCGCCGCGCCACCTGCGTGCACGCGGGCCGCTGCTGCGTGCAGGGCATGCTGGGCCAAGCCGTGGGCGCCTACCTGACGGCGCTGGACGCGGTCACGCTGGCCGACCTGGCCTGTCCGCCTGATGTCGCGGTCGTGGTTGAGTCTGGATGTGGGGAGGGGGCAACTGGCGAGGCGTGAGGATTCCGGTATTGCTGCATTACTTGTTGCATCCAATTGTAGAAGGCTTCCGCCTTCTCAAATTGCATCTCTACCTGGCTCGCTTTTGACAGCAATCCGACCACGACGGGCTTGCTCATCGTTCCTGACATCACAGGAGCGCCGCTGTCCGCGAAACTCAGGCCCTTTCCTTTCTTTTCGGTGTTTTCCGTACACAGAAAATCCTGCCAGGGTTCCATATTGGAGCAATGGGGTAGCAGCACCATACCCAGCTTAGTCATCTGCCTTGAGAAATTTTCGGGATTCTCGCTGAAGCTGGTAAAGCCCCAACCGACCGCTGTCAATTTGGTTCCAGCCTCTGGTGCAGGCGCCGGACTGACCACCGCGGTCGTCACGTTAGCGGACGTGATTTTCCTATCAAGATAAAGCAATGCCACGTCATGCTGGTGATCGGGATACAGGTATTGGTCTATGACCTCGTAACGCGCTCCTGTGTTTTCGATCATGCCGGTCCTGACATAGTACGCAGTCATCGGTATCGAAGTACCGTGCATATCGCCGCTATAGAACAGGCAGTGCTGCGCCGTCAGTACCCATCGGTCACCGACCACGATGCCGGTGCAGAGTGGTTGATGGTTCAGAACCGCACGGATCGCCACCACAAAAGTGTAAAACTTCTTGTTGAATGTGCTGCCCCCGACCACCTCCGGCGCGGGCGTCCCGGTTTCCGGGACAGCCAGCGCCGGCAGGCAGCAACTCAGCGCCATCGCAATGGCGCAAGCAGCGCGTGTGAATCGCTTATGCATCGTTGCCTCCCGTCGACCTGAGCGAAGTTGAGTTTGTCTACGGCATCATGCCGGTGAACATAATGGTGGAGATGAACCGCCATCTTTGATTATTTCCCTTGTTCCACTCGCGTGAGATCACCTTGGCCCCGGCGCGTGGCAGGTCGCCGCTCGCATCCATGACGCGATTGTCGTCGTAGCGGTTGATGGCCACGAAGCCGTTTCCCACCGCATCGGCTCTCAGGAAGAATTCCGAACTGGTGGGGTCGAGCGTATCGAGCGATATCGCGTCGGGATCGGCGAAATGGGGGCTAAGCCCGCTGGCGAGATGTTGCAGATAGAAACCGTCGAGTTTTTCCGCGCCAGGAACCGGGGCGACGACCCAGCTGGTTTCCGACGACTCCGGGTCGAAGGGCAGCACGGCGCAGTAGTAAGTGCCATCGGCGCGCTGTGCACGCCCCAGGCATAGGGGATTGGTCTTGGTCGCAGTACCCAAAAAAATGACAAATGTTCCAGCTTGCATGATTCGTCTCCCTTCAGTTGAACAGAAAAAACCAGGCGGCAAAGAGATATGTCGAGCTTGCCTACATAACATTAGTCCCAAATATTGCCAAAGTCACGACAATATTAAAATTGCAACAATTGGAGAGAATTATTTTGCTAGGTGTCGGCGCTGGAAGCCTGCGCCCATGCCGCCCCGGGGCCACGGCGGACAGATCCACGCGAAAGACCTAGTTCTTTTGGACTAGGGCGCTAGCCTGATTGCCTCCGGCCGCTAGCCGTCCTGCCGATAGTCGGCGCGCGCCGCAGCGCTTACGCTGATGCCATCCCCATGTCCGTCAGGAGATTGAAAGTGTCTACCAACAACAAAGCAGTTCAGGTGCTGGTCAGCAGCACCGTGTCGTTCACGATCTGCTTCGCGATCTGGATGATGTTCGCCGTGCTGGGCATCCCCATCAAGAAGATGCTCGGCCTGAACGAAACCGAGTTCGGCCTGCTGGCCGCCATGCCTGTGCTGAGCGGCTCGCTGGTGCGTGTCCCGCTGGGCATCTGGTGCGACAAATACGGCGGCCGCATCGTGTTCTTCCTGCTGATGCTGTCCACCGTGCCGGCCATCTACCTGGTCGGGCTGGCCACCGCCTACTGGCAGTTCCTGGTGCTGGGCTTGTTCATCGGCCTGGCCGGCGGCTCGTTCTCGGTCGGCACGCCCTACGTGGCGCGCTGGTTCTCGCGCGAGCGGCGCGGCCTGGCGATGGGCATCTTCGGCGCCGGCAATTCCGGCTCGGCGCTGACCAAGTTTGTCGCGCCGGCCATCATCACGGCCTGGGGCTGGCAAGCGCTGCCCACCGTGTACGCCATCGCCATGCTGGTCACGGCGCTGCTGTTCTGGATGTTCTCGGCCACCGATCCCTCGCACCAGACCGGCGCCAGCGTGCCGTTCTCCGAGCAGCTCAAGGTGCTCAAGGACCGCCGCGTATGGCGCTATTGCCAATATTACTCGGTGGTGTTCGGCGGCTACGTCGGCCTGGCGCTGTGGATGACCAAATACTACGTCGGCGAATACGGCTTCGACCTGCGCCTTGCCGCGCTGCTGGCCGCCTGCTTCTCGCTGCCTGGCGGCGTGCTGCGCGCGCTGGGCGGCTGGATATCCGACCGCTACGGCGCCTACAAGGTCACCTGGTGGGTGATGTGGGTGTGCTGGGTTTGCTTCTTCCTGCTGTCGTATCCGCCCACGGCCATGATCGTCAAGACCACCCACGGCGACCTGCAGATGCAACTGGCGCTGTCGCCATGGATGTTCACCGGCCTGCTGTTCATCGTGGGCACCGCGATGGCGATCGGCAAGGCCTCGGTCTTCAAATTCATCGGCGACGACTTCAGCGACAACATCGGCGCCGTGTCCGGCGTGGTCGGCCTGGCCGGCGGCCTGGGCGGCTTCGTGCTGCCGATCATGTTCGGCGCGCTGCTGGACCTGACCGGTGTGCGTTCGAGCGCCTTCATGCTGTTGTACGGCACCGTCTGCGTATCGCTGGTATGGATGCATTACTCGTTCCGCCCCACGGCGGCGCCACCAGCGCTGGCCGGCGCGGCCGCCGCCTGAGTCCCAATTATTCAAGGAGAAAATGATGAGCAAATATATGATCAACACGTGGGAGCCGGAGAGCCCCACGTTCTGGGGTAGCGGCGGCAGCAGTACCGCCAACCGCAACCTGTGGATTTCGATACCCGCGCTGGCGCTGGCCTTCGCGGTGTGGATGGTGTGGAGCGTGGTGGTGGTCAACTTGCCGGCCATCGGCTTCCAGTACAGCACCAACCAGCTGTTCTGGCTGACGGCCTTGCCCGGCCTGTCCGGCGCCACGCTGCGGATTTTCTATTCCTTCATGGTGCCGATCTTCGGCGGGCGCAAGTGGACCACCATCTCCACCGCCTCGCTGCTGATCCCGGCCATCGGCATCGGCTTCGCGGTGCAGGACGTCAGCACCGGCTACCCGACCATGCTGGTGCTGGCGCTGTTGTGCGGCTTCGGCGGCGGCAACTTCGCCTCGTCGATGGCCAACATCAGCTTCTTCTTCCCCAAGGCGCAGAAGGGCTACGCGCTGGGCATGAACGCCGGCCTGGGCAACCTGGGCGTGTCGGCGGTGCAGTTCGTCGTGCCGCTGGTGATCACCGCCAGCGTGTTCGGCAGCATCGGCGGCGACGCGCAGACCGCCACCAAGGCCGGCCACACCACCACCATGTGGCTGCAGAACGCTGGCTTCATCTGGGTGCCGTTCATCGTCGTCAGCAGCCTGCTGGCGTGGTTCGGCATGAACGACCTGGCCTCGGCCAAGGCTTCCTTCGCCGACCAGGCCGTGATCTTCAAGCGCAAGCACAACTGGCTGATGTGCTGGCTCTACACCGGCACCTTCGGCTCGTTCATCGGCTACTCGGCCGGCTTCCCGCTGCTGATCAAGACCCAGTTCCCTGATGTCAATCCGCTGCAATACGCCTTCCTCGGCCCTCTGGTCGGCGCGCTGGCGCGCGTGGTCGGCGGCATCATCTCCGACAAGCTGGGCGGCGCCCGCGTCACCGTCTGGACCTTTGGCGCCATGATCGCGGCCGTGTTCGGCGTGATCACCTTCCTGCCGCACGGCGGCACCGGCGGCAACTTCAACGGCTTCTTCTGGATGTTCATGCTGCTGTTCGCCGGCACCGGCGTCGGCAACGCCTCGACCTTCCGCATGATCCCGGTGATCTTCCTGACCGAACGTCAGCGCGCCACCGCCGGCCAGCCCGCCGCCGTGCAGCAGCAAGCCATCGTCGACGCCAACAAGGAGGGCGCCGCCGTGCTGGGCTTCACCTCGGCGGTCGCCGCCTACGGCGCCTTCTTCATCCCCAAGAGCTACGGCACCTCGATCGCCATGACCGGCGGCCCCGACGCCGCGCTGTGGTGCTTCATCGCGTTCTACGTCAGCTGCATCGCCATCACCTGGTGGTGCTACGCCCGCAAGAACGCGGCCATGCCTTGCTGAGCGGAGCCTGACCATGCCATCCGCCAGAGTGATCGCGCTGACCCCGTCCGTCGAATTCGACGCCGCGCTGGTGCGCAAGTTGAACCAGATGGGGCCGCGCTACACCTCCTACCCGACGGCCGACCGCTTCGGCGGCGGCTTCGGCGCGGAGCAGTACCGCGCCGCCGTCGCCAGCGTCGATCCGGCCGTGCCGATGTCGCTGTACGTGCACATCCCGTTCTGCGCGTCGCTGTGCTACTACTGCGGCTGCAACAAGATCATCACGCAGGACAAGGAAAAGGCGGTCGAGTACCTGGACTACCTGTACCGCGAGATCGCCCTGCAGGCCGGGCTGTTGTCCGGCCACCGGCGGGTGGACCAGCTGCACTTCGGCGGCGGCACGCCGACCTACCTCAGCGATGAACAGATGGGCGACCTGCTGGCCACGCTGCGCGGGCATTTCGATTTCGCGCCGGACGAGGAGGGCGAGTTTTCCATCGAGGTCGATCCGCGCACGGTCACGCCGGCGCGCATCGCCACCTTGCGGCGCCAGGGCTTCAACCGGGTCAGCCTGGGCATCCAGGACTTCGATCCGGCGGTGCAGCAGGCGGTCAACCGCATCCAGTCCTACGAGCAGACGATGGAAGTGCTGCAGGCCGCGCGCGACTGCGGCTTCCGCTCGATCAGCGTGGACCTGATCTACGGCCTGCCGCTGCAAAGCGTGGCCAGCTTCGGGCCGACGCTGGACAAGATCGTGGCCGCCCGGCCCGACCGCATCGCCGTCTACAACTACGCCCACATGCCGCAGCTGTTCAAGTCGCAGCGCCTCATCGCCAGCGACGACCTGCCGGACGCCGAAACCAAGCTGGCCATGCTGGGCCTGTGCATCGAGCGGCTGACGGAAGCGGGCTATGTCTACATCGGCATGGACCACTTCGCGCTGCCGGACGACGACCTGGCGCGCAGCCAGCGCGAAGGCAAGCTGCAGCGCAATTTCCAGGGCTATTCCACCCACGCCGACGCGCCCATGGTGGCGCTGGGCGTGTCGGCCATCAGCGCGGTGGGCGCCAGCTACAGCCAGAACGAGAAGGTGCTGTCGGCCTACTACGAGCGGCTGGACCGGGGCGAACTGCCGATCGCGCGCGGCATCGTGCTGAGCGGGGACGACATGCTGCGCCGCGCCGTGATCGGCCAGCTGATGTGCGATTTCGAGCTGGACTACGCCACGCTGGCGCTGCCGGAAGGCGTGAGCGCGGCCGAGTATTTCGCCGCCGAGCTGGAACGCCTGAAACCCCTGGAGGACGAAGGTTTGCTGTGCATCGGCAGCAAAGGCCTGCGCGTGAAGATGCGCGGTCGCCTGTTGATACGCAATATCTGCATGGCCTTCGACCGCTACCTGCACGCGCCGCCTGTCGAAGGTCCGCAGCCGCTGCGGTATTCGCGAACCATTTGAGGCTAACGGCTATGGAAAAGAACAAGATCAAAGTGCAAGCCTTCCTGGCACGGGTGCCGCTGTTCAACTCGATGGGGCCGGAAGAGTTGGCGCGCATCGCGCTCGGCACCACGGAAGTGCGGGTGGAACGCGGCGGCACCATTTTCCAGCGCGGCGATGCGTGCATCGGCTTCCATCAGGTGGTGTACGGCCAGGTCAAGCTGGCGTTCACCTCGTTGGCCGGCGGCGAGAAGGTGATCGAATTGATCGGCCCCGGCCAGAGTTTCGGCGAGGCGCTGATGTTCATGGGCAGTCCCTACATCGTGTCCGCCCAGGCCACCGAGGACACGCTGCTGCTGCACGTGGCCAAGCCGGCGATCTATCGCGAGATCCACAACGACCCCGAGTTCGCGTGCAAGATGCTGGCCGGCCTGAGCCAGCGCATGCACGGGCTGATGTGCGATATGGAGTCGTTCTCGCTGCATTCCGGCACCCAGCGCGTGGCCGGCTACCTGCTCAAGGAGCTGCCCGAGGAGGACGGCGGACAACTGACGCTGCCCGCCACCAAGGCCGTGCTGGCCTCGCGCCTGAACCTCACGCCCGAGCATTTCTCCCGCATCCTGGCCGATCTGTGCACGCAGCAGATGATCACCTTCAAGGGCCGCAAGGTCCAGGTGCTCGACGTGCCGGCGCTGCGCCGTTGCGCTGCCTGAAGGACCATCATGGAAGACATCGAAAAATTCATCAGCGGCTTTGGCCGCTTCCAGCAGCAGTATTTCAACAACAGCGACAGCCCGTACGGCACCTTGCGCACAGGGCAGCGCCCGCGCACGCTGCTGATCGGCTGCTGCGATTCGCGGGTCGATCCGGTGCTGCTGACCGGCAGCGATCCGGGCGACATTTTCGTCGTGCGCAATATCGCCAACCTGGTGCCGCCGTGCACGCCGACGGCTTCGGCCGGGGTGAGTTCGGCGATCGAGTTCGCGGTGTGCGAGCTGGAGGTGGAGCGGGTGATCGTGCTCGGGCACGCCGGTTGCGGCGGCATACGCGCGCTGCTGGCGCCGCGTCCGGCGCAGCGCGAGACCGATTTTGTCGGCCAGTGGATGCGCATTGCGGAACCGGTGGCGCAGCGCGTGCGGCGCGACCTGGCCCATCGCGGCAGCGCCGAGCAGCACCAGGCTTGCGAGCAAGCCAGCATCCTGCTATCGCTGGACAATTTGCTGACTTATCCGTGGCTGCGGCGCCGCGTCGACGAGGGCAAGCTCAAGCTGCACGGCTGGTACTTCGACCTGCAGAGCGGCGCGCTGATGGCCTATTCGCCACGCAGGCAGCAATTCCTGCCGCTGGTCTGCCCGCTGAACGCGCGCGACGCGATGGCTGCCTGAGCGCTGTCGTTCGCTTGGACCCCGCAGGGGGAGCTCATTTTTCACAGTCAGTCTAATTTGTCTGAAACGGGGCGAGTTCGGACTAATAGCATTCAGAATCGCCGTGAGGCCATATTTTTTAGACTGAACTCGCCTTTCGCAGGAAACTCGGGGACCGAGTTAGACCGTCCCCCACGGAAGATTAGACCATCTTGGACGTTGTGGTTTTGCTGGTCAGCGCTGCACAAGTTCCGTAATAAAGGTCTCCGGCCTGGCACCTGGGCGTGCATCCATTAGGTGGAATTCAAGGTCCAAAAAAACCGCGACGGGCAGGTATATCGGTTGCTTCGGCTCGTATGCCAGACGCTGCGGTCCCAGTTCAGCGGCGGGTTGCTATGGCTTGTCCGCAGGTGGTTGCTTTGGCTCGTCGGCAGGCTGTACTTCCGGTGCATTCAGGCCGAAGGTCTCCCAGCCTTCGCCGAACAGCTCCACCGGATGCTGGGTGCGATCCGAGCCGTTCCCGCAGATCATGTTGTCTGCGGGGCAGTAGCGATCGCAGCCCCAGCAGATCAGCTCGGGCTTGGCCGGACGTATCGGAAAAATCTTGGCCATGTCAGGCGTAGCTCATCAGTTCGCCGCTGCGGTCGAACGCCAGGAAACGCTCCATCTGCCCCTGCTGGATGGCGCCCAGCATCTTGTTCAGCGCGGCGTCGGTCTGTTGCGGATCGGGCAGGCGGCCCTGCTTGCCGGACAGGGTGGTGATCAGCAGCACATCCCATGGCTGGCCCATGGCCTGGGCTTCCTCGGCAAGATTGGCAAACGTATCAAGCTCGCCCACCTGCTTGTCCACGCACATGACCGGCACCAGCGTGCTGCGGGCCGGCGCGCCGGGCGGCAGGTCCGGCTCCCGCTCGGCGACGGCGAACGCCAGCAGCAGGCGCTGCGGCTCCGGTTGCAGGGCTGCGGCAACGAGCAATTCTTCAAATGTGGCGATGTTCATATGATTCCTAAGTAGTCGGTGATCCAGGTTGTATGTATAACCCGCGCCGGTCCAGCTGCCCATTGCCATGAATGACTAGTCCGGCTAGTCCCTTTGCCGTAGATCGGCGGCGATATTGCATGACCCAGGTTAAGGACTGGCGCGCGGCCGGCGGCGAATAATGCAAGCGTGGCCCGTAGTGCGGCCGCGTTGAAAGGACCATGATGAGAAGGTTGATCGATCGCCCCGCATATCTGCTGGCGCTGGCGCTGATTCCCGCCGCCTTGTTGCTGAAACATTACGGCCCCGCATATACCGGGCCGCTGGCGCAGCCATCGGCCGCGCAGTGCGACGCGCCGGCGGCGCGTGCCGTCGAAGGGCAGATCCGCTACGACAGCGGCCTGGTGCTGCGCTACTGTAGTCTGGATGCCATGTTTGCACAGCTGGGCGCGATGGAGCAGCCGGGCATGGTGCGCGGCGTCTACGTGCGCGCCGCCGACGGCCGCTGGCTGGCAGCCGCGGGCGCCCGCTATGGCCGCCGCGGGCAGGGCGCGGCCCCTTCGTTGCTGGCCTACACCGACAATGCCGCCGAGGCCGGGCACGGCCGCCTGCTCAGCTACCACGAATTGCTGGCCACCTGCGCCGGCGGCGACTGTTACCGCTTTTGATGAACTAGTCACTTAGGCCTAGTACCCCTAGTCCTTCTCACGCCCCGCAGCCACCTTCTTGCCGATTCACACGAGGCGTTGCCTTCCCTAGACTGCAATCATCGTCGAGTCCATGCATGTTGCATGAGACCGCATGCCCGGTTGCCGCCGGGTGCAAGTTAGGAGGCAGCATGAGTCACTTTCTGGATCGCCTGAAGTTCTTCAATAAAACGGTATCGACCTTTTCCGACGGGCACGGCGCCGTCGTGCACGAGGATCGCACCTGGGAAAACGCCTATCGCCAACGCTGGCAGCATGACAAGATCGTGCGCTCCACGCACGGCGTCAACTGCACCGGCTCGTGCAGCTGGAAAGTCTATGTGAAGAACGGGCTGATCACCTGGGAAACGCAACAAACCGATTATCCACGCACCCGTCCCGACCTGCCCAACCACGAGCCGCGCGGCTGCCCGCGCGGCGCCAGCTATTCGTGGTATGTGTATTCGGCCCAGCGGGTCAAGTACCCGATGGTGCGCGGCCGCCTGATGGAAATGTGGCGCGAAGCGCGCAAGACCATGGACCCGGTCACCGCCTGGGACTACATCAGCCAGAATCCCGAACGCGCCGCGCTGTACAAGTCGGTGCGCGGCCTGGGCGGCTTCGTGCGCGCCACCTGGGAAGAGAGCAACGAGATGATCGCCGCCGCCAACGCGCTGACGATCAAGAAATACGGCCCTGACCGCATCGTCGGCTTCTCGCCGATTCCCGCCATGTCCATGGTCAGCTATGCGGCCGGCACGCGCTACTTGTCGCTGATCGGCGGCGTGGCCCTGAGCTTCTACGACTGGTACTGCGACTTGCCGCCAGCGAGCCCGCAGGTGTGGGGCGAGCAGACCGACGTGCCGGAATCGGCCGACTGGTACAACTCGACCTACCTGATGGTGTGGGGTTCGAACGTGCCGATGACCCGCACCCCCGACGCCCACTTCTACACCGAAGTGCGCTACAAGGGCACCAAGACGGTGGCGGTGTCGTCCGACTTCGGCGAGATGGCCAAGTTCGGCGACATCTGGCTGGCGCCCAAGCAGGGCACCGACGCCGCGCTGGCGATGGCCATGGGCCATGTGATCCTGAAGGAATACCACGCCAATCACCAGTCGGCCTACTTCAAGGAATACGCCAAGCAGTACACCGACTTCCCGATGCTGGTGCTGCTCAAGGAACAGAACGGCACGCTGGCGCCCGAGTACTTCCTGCGCGCCTCCCATCTGGCCAACAACCTCGACGAAACCAACAACCCGGACTGGAAAACCCTGGTCATCGACGAGGCCAGCGGCCGCATCGTCGCGCCTGCCGGTTCGATCGGCTTCCGCTGGGGCGAGTCCGGCAAGTGGAACCTGGAGATGAAAGAGGGCGGCAACAACGCGCCGGTCGATCCGCAGCTGTCGCTGATCGGTTCGAGCGACGAGGTGCTGGCGGTCGGCTTCCCTTACTTCGGCGGCAAGGACAGCAGCGACGTCCTGATGCGCAACGTCCCGGTCAAGCGCCTGACGCTGGCCGACGGCAGCACCGCGCTGGTCGCCACCGTGTTCGACCTGACCTTGGCCAACTACGGCATCGACCGTGGCCTGGGCGGCGGCAACGTCGCCACCAGCTACGAGGACGACGTCCCGTACACGCCGGCCTGGCAAGTCAAGCACACCGGCGTCAAGGCGGCCGACGTGATCACCGTGGCGCGCCAGTTCGCCGAGAACGCCGACCAGACCCGTGGCAAGAGCATGGTCATCGTCGGCGCCGCGCTGAACCACTGGTACCACATGGACATGACCTATCGCGGCATCATCAACATGCTGATGATGTGCGGCTGCGTCGGCCAGTCGGGCGGCGGCTGGGCGCACTATGTGGGCCAGGAAAAACTGCGTCCGCAAACCGGCTGGACCCCGCTGGCGTTCGCCCAGGACTGGAACCGCCCGATGCGCCAGATGAACGGCACCTCGTTCTTCTATGCCCACACCAGCCAGTGGCGCCATGAAAAGCTGCACACCGAGGAAATCGCCTCGCCGACCGCCGGTCCCGACGTCGCACCGATGACGCTGCTGGACTACAACGCCAAGGCCGAGCGCCTGGGCTGGTTGCCATCGGCGCCGCAGCTGCAGACCAATCCGCTGGAGGTGACGCGTGCCGCGGCCGCCGCCGGCATGAGCGCGGTCGACTACGCGGTCGGCCAGATCAAGGACAAGAAACTGGAATTCTCCTGCGACGATCCGGACAATCCAGCCAACTTCCCGCGCAATATGTTCGTGTGGCGCTCCAACATCCTGGGCAGCTCGGGCAAGGGCCACGAATACTTCCTGAAGTACCTGCTGGGCACGCAGAACGCGCTGATGAGCGACGAGGACCACTGCATCAAGCCGCGCGACGTCAAGGTGCGTCCGGCCGCAGAAGGCAAGCTGGACCTGCTGGTGGTGCTGGACTTCCGCATGTCCACCACCTGCCTGTACGGCGACATCGTGCTGCCGACCGCCACCTGGTACGAGAAGGACGACCTGAACACGTCCGACATGCACCCGTTTATTCATCCGCTGTCGGAGGCCGTGCAGCCGCTGTGGCAGTCGAAGTCGGACTGGGAAATCTACAAGGGCATCGCCAAGAAGTTCGAGGAAATCGGCGGCGCCTACCTCGGCACCCAGCAGGATCTGGTGCTGACCCCGCTGATGCACGACACCCCGGGCGAACTGGGCCAACCGTTCGATCCGAAGGACTGGCGCGCCGGCGAATGCGAGCCGATTCCGGGCAAGACCATGCCGAACTTCACCGTGATCGAGCGCGACTACACCAAGATTTACCAGAAGTTCACCTCGATCGGCCCGCTGCTGGAGAAAATCGGCAACGGCGGCAAGGGCATCAGCTGGAAGACCGGCCATGAGGTCGACATCCTGCGCGGCATCAACCGCACGGTGACCGAGCCCGGCGTCGGCCACGGCCAGCCGCGCCTGGACACCGCCATCGACGCGGCCGAGATGATCCTGTCGCTGGCGCCGGAAACCAACGGCCACGTGGCGGTCAAGGCCTGGGATGCGCTGTCCAAGATCACCGGACGCGACCACACCCACCTGGCGCTGCCGCGCGAGCACGACAGCATCCGCTTCCGCGACGTGCAGGCCCAGCCGCGCAAAATCATCTCCTCGCCGACCTGGTCGGGCCTGGAGTCGGAAGAGGTCAGCTACAACGCCTGCTACACCAATGTGCACGAACTGATCCCTTGGCGCACTCTGACCGGCCGCCAGCAGTTCTACCAGGATCACCGCTGGATGCGCGATTTCGGCGAGGGCATGTGCGTGTACAAGCCGGCGATCAACACCAAGACCACGGCCGCCATGCTGGGCGCTCAGCCGAACGGCAACAAGGAGATCGCGCTGAACTTCATCACGCCGCACCAGAAGTGGGGTATCCACTCCACCTACTCGGACAACCTGCGCATGCTCACGCTGTCGCGCGGCGGCCCGCACGTGTGGCTGTCGGAGACCGACGCCAAGGCGGCCGGCATCGTCGACAACGACTGGATCGAGGTGTTCAACGTCAACGGCACGCTGACCGCCCGCGCCATCGTCAGCCAGCGGGTGCCGGAGGGGATGACCTTGATGTACCACGCACAGGAAAAGATCATCAACGTGCCTGGCGCGGAGATGTCGGGCAAGCGGGGCGGCATCCACAACTCGGTGACGCGCGCCGTCACCAAGCCGACCCATATGATCGGTGGTTACGCCCAGCTGTCGTGGGGCTTCAACTACTACGGCACGGTCGGCTCCAACCGCGATGAATTCGTGTTGGTGCGCAAGATGAACAAGGTCGACTGGCTGGAAGGTCCGTTGAAGGAACAGACAGGGAGCAAAGCATGAAAATTCGCGCACAAATCGGCATGGTGCTGAACCTGGACAAGTGCATCGGCTGCCACACCTGCTCGGTCACGTGCAAGAACGTGTGGACCAGCCGCGACGGTGTCGAGTACGCCTGGTTCAACAACGTCGAGACCAAGCCCGGCATCGGCTATCCGAAGCAGTGGGAAAACCAGGACAAGTGGAACGGCGGCTGGCGCCGCACCGACGCCGGCAAGATCGAGCCGCGCCAGGGTAGCCGCTTAAAAATCCTGGCGCAGATTTTCGCCAACCCGAACCTGCCGCAGATCGACGAGTACTACGAGCCGTTCACCTACGACTACGAGCGCCTGCAGAACGCGCCGCTGTCGGAGACGCCGCCGACCGCCCGTCCGATCTCCGTCCTGACCGGCAAGAAGATGGACAAGATCGAGTGGGGCCCGAACTGGGAGGACGACCTGGGCGGCGAATTCGCCCAGCGCAGCCAGGACGCGCTGTTCAACAACATGCAGAAGGAAATGTACGGCACCTTCGAGAACACCTTCATGATGTACCTGCCGCGCCTGTGCGAGCATTGCCTCAATCCGACCTGCGTGGCGTCGTGCCCGTCGGGCTCGGTGTACAAGCGCGAGGACGATGGCATCGTGCTGATCGACCAGGACAAGTGCCGCGGCTGGCGCATGTGCATCTCCGGCTGCCCGTACAAGAAGATCTACTACAACTGGTCGTCCGGCAAGGCCGAGAAGTGCACCTTCTGCTACCCGCGCATCGAGGCGGGCCAGCCCACCGTGTGCTCGGAAACCTGCGTCGGCCGCATCCGCTACCTGGGCGTGCTGCTGTACGACGCCGACAAGATCGAGCAGGCGGCTTCGGTGGCCGATCCGCGCGACCTGTATCCGTCGCAGCTGGGCCTGTTCCTTGATCCGCACGATCCCGCCGTGATCGAGGAGGCGCGCCGCCAGGGCATCCCGGACTCGTGGCTGGAATCGGCCAAGCGTTCGCCGGTGTACAAGATGGCCGTGGAGTGGAAGGTGGCGTTCCCGCTGCATCCGGAATACCGCACGCTGCCGATGGTGTGGTACATCCCGCCGCTGTCGCCGATCCAGGCCGCCGCCGAGTCTGGCCGCATGGGCAAGAACGGCATCCTGCCGGACACCGCCAGCTTGCGCATTCCGGTGCAATACCTGGCCAACCTGCTGACGGCGGGCGACCAGCAGCCGGTGATCCGCGCGCTGGACCGCATGCTGGCGATGCGCGCCTATATGCGCAGCAAGCATGTGGGGCCGGGCCCGGACCTGGAAGTGCTGAAACAAGTCGGGCTGGAGCCGGAGATGGTCGAGGACATGTACCACATCATGGCCATCGCCAACTACGAGGACCGCTTCGTGATTCCAAGCAGCCACAAGGAAATGGCCGAGGATAGCTTCAACGAGAAGGGCAGCTGCGGCTTCAGCTTCGGCAACGGTTGCTCGGACGGCGTCAGCGACAGCAGCTTGTTCGGCAAACGCAAGCACGGTTCGGAGATCTTCATGTCGATGCCGAAATCGCGCAAGAAAAAGGAGAACCTCGATGTCTGACCATGACCACACCGGCGCCTTCGGCTACAGCATGCTGTCGGCCCTGCTGTTGTACCCGGAGCCGGAGCTGCTGGCCGAGCTGCCCGAGCTGGAGCAGCGCCTGCGGGACAGGCTGCCGCAGTGGCACGCGGCGGCGGCGGACCTGCTGTCGCATCTGCAGCGCACCCCGCTGATCGACCTGCAGCAGCAGTATGTGATGACGTTCGACCGCAATCCGTCGCATTCGCTGCACTTGTTCGAGCACATCCACGGCGAGTCGCGCGACCGCGGCCAGGCCATGGTCGACCTGCTGGCCGAGTACAGCAAGAACGGCATGCAGATGGTCGGCAACGACCTGCCGGACTACGTGCCGCTGTTCCTGGAGTTCCTGTCGCAGCTGGAGCAGGAACAGGCCGAGCGCATGCTGGGCGACGCCATCCACGTGCTGGCCTACATCGGACGCAAGCTGCGCGCCAACGGCAGCCCGTACGCCGGCCTGTTCGAGCTGCTGGAGACCGTGTCGCCGGTGGCGGCCGAGGAACTGAGCGAGCCGCCGGTGCGCGACATGGACGAGGCGCTGGAAACCTTCGGCCCCGGCGCCGACGGCATCGAACCGCTGCTGGCGCCCACGCTGGCCGGCGGCGCACATCCGGTCCATTTTTATCCGAAGGCGGCGGCGCCACTGCGTCATTGAGGAGCACACCATGAACTACGTACATCAATTTTTATTCGGCATCTATCCCTACATCGCGCTGGCGATCTTCCTGGTCGGCAGCCTGATCCGCTTCGACCGCGAGCAGTACAGCTGGAAGTCCGAGTCCAGCCAGACGCTCAACAACGGCATGCTGCGGCTGGGCAGCCCGCTGTTCCACCTCGGCGTGCTGGGCCTGTTCTTCGGCCACATGGCCGGCCTGCTGACCCCGGTGTGGGTGTGGGACACGCTGGGCGTCACCCACGGCGCCAAGCAGCTGGTGGCGATGGTGGCCGGCGGCGTGATGGGTACGCTGTGCCTGGTCGGCCTGCTGATGCTGCTGGCGCGCCGCCTGAGCAACGAGCGGGTGCGCGCCCGCAGCACCTTCCGCGACAAGCTGGTGCTGTTCTGGCTGCTCGCGACCCTGCTGCTGGGCCTGACGTCTATCTTCGCCTCGGCCTCGCACATGGACGGCCACATGATGGTCCTGCTGATGACCTGGGCCCAGCACGTGGTCACGCTGCGCGGCGACGCCGCCGGCTTCATCGTCGATGCGCCGCTGGTGTTCAAGCTGCACCTGTTCATGGGCATGTCGCTGTTCGCGATCTTCCCGTTCACCCGCCTGGTGCACGTGTGGAGCGGCTTCGGCGCCGTCACCTACCTGAGCCGCGCCTATCAACTGGTGCGTCCACGCTAAGGAGATCGACATGGGTATCGCAGTCAACGGCGTCGACATCGACGACAGCGCCATCGAGGCGGAACTGCCGCACCAGGCGCAGGCGGACAACCCGCTGCGCGCGGCGGTGCACGAAGTGGTGCTGCGCACCGTGCTGCTGCAGGAAGCGCAGCGGCTGGGCGTGGAAGGGGAGGACGACGACCAGCGCATCGAGGCCCTGTTCGCCCGCGAGGTGACGGTGCCGGAAACGGACGAGGCCAGCTGCCTGCGCTACTACCTGAGCCAGCCGCAGCGCTTCCGCAGCGGCGACCTGGTCGAGGCGCGCCACATCCTGTTCCAGGTGACGCCGGCCGCGCCGCTGGAGCTGTTGCGCCAGACGGCCGAGCTGATCCTGGCCGAGCTGCGGGCCCGCCCCGAGCGTTTCGAGGAACTGGCGCGCCAGTACTCGAACTGCCCGTCGGGCGCGGTCGGCGGCAGCCTGGGCCAGCTGGCGCGCGGCCAGTGCGTGCCGGAATTCGACGAGTTGTTGTTCAGGCTGCAACCGGGCGAGCTGGCCGGACGTTTGCTGGAAACTCGCTTCGGCCTGCACATCGTGCAGGCGCGGCGGCGGGTCGAGGGGGCGGTGGTGCCGTTCGCGGCCGTCCACGCCCAGATCGCCGACGAGCTGCGCCGCCAGTCCTGGCAGCGCGCCTTGCACCAGTATTTGCACATCCTGGTGGGCCGGGCCGACATCGCCGGCGTGGAGCTGGAAGGCGCGCAGTCGCCGCTGGTGCAGTAGGAGTTTCCTGACAGGGTCTAGTTACTTAGGACTAGGCCCGCTAAGCCGTCATGCGCAGTGGCAGCGCGCCTCTCCGCCGCTACAATGAACTCACACCATTGATAACAGGAGAGCGACGATGTTAAGTGACCGGTTTGGTCGATCGATCGACTATCTGCGCGTGTCGGTCACCGATCGTTGCGATCTGCGCTGCACCTACTGCATGCCCAAGGACTTCAAGGGCTACGAAGACCCGCCCGACTGGCTCAGCTTCGACGAGATCGAACGGGTCGTGGCCGCGTTCGCCCGGCTGGGCACCTCCCGCATCCGCCTCACCGGCGGCGAGCCGCTGACCCGCCGCAACCTGCCGCAGCTGGCCAGCCGGCTGTCCAGCCTGGATGGCGTGCGCGACCTGTCGCTGTCCACCAACGGCACCCGCCTGGCGCGCCATGCCGAGGCGCTGGCCGCCTCCGGCCTCACCCGCGTCAACGTCAGCCTCGACACGCTGGACCGCGAATGCATGGCCGGCATCACCGGCCGCGACTGCCTGCCGTCGGTGCTGGACGGACTGCAGGCCGCCAAGGCCGCCGGCCTGGCGCCCATCAAGATCAACATGGTGGCCATGCGCGGCGTGAACGACGCCGAGATCGACGCCATGGCGGCGTTCTGCATCGAAGAGCAGTTCGTGCTGCGGCTGATCGAAGTCATGCCCATGGGCGAGACCGGCCGCAACACGGCCTACCTGAACCTGGCGCCGGTGCAGCAGCGGCTGGCCGAGAAGTTCAAGCTGGTGCCGCAGGCGCTGGAGCTGGGCGGCGGGCCGGCGCGTTACTGGGCCACGGCGGACGGCAGCGCCAGCATAGGCTTCATCACGCCGCTGTCGCAGCATTTCTGCGCCACCTGCAACCGCGTGCGGCTGGCGGTGGATGGCACGCTCTACCTGTGCCTGGGCCAGGAACAGCAATACCCGCTGGCGCCCTTGCTGCGCGGCGGCGCCAGCGACGCCGAGCTGGAGCAGGCGATCCGCGACGCCATCGAACTCAAGCCGGAGCAGCACGACTTCGGCGTGCAACCGACCAAGATCGTGCGCTTCATGTCGCAAACGGGCGGCTAGGGGCGTGTATACTCCTTTCATTGCTGTACATAAACGGAGAAGCCCCATGTCTAGCCCCGCCACCGCCCGCCGGCGCCACACGCCATGCTGAAACCGGGCTTGTTCGCCAGCTGGCAAAAACTGTCGACCCGCATCGTCGGCCTGTTGCTGAGTTTTCTCGCGATCGCGCTGACCGTGATCGGCTCGACGCTGCTGCTGTCCTGGCAGCTCGAGGGCAGCGCGGCCGCCATCAACGTGGCCGGCAGCTTGCGCATGGATAGCTACCGGCTGGCCCTGCTGACCACACAGATGGACGGCCCGGCCGGGCGTCAGCTGGTCAGCGAGCAGCTGGGCCGCATGGACCGCACGCTGGACCTGCTGCGCCGCGGCGATCCGCAGCGGCCGCTGTTCCTGCCGCCGACGGCGGCCATCCGCACCGCGTTCGGCCAGGTGCAGCAGCAGTGGAGGACGGAGTTGTCCTCGCAAATCCGCAACGCGCTGGCGGCCGGCTTGCCCGACGCCGCGCAGAAGACCCTGATCCAGCGGCGCACCGAGGGCTTTGTCGAACACGTCGACCAGCTGGTGCACCGCATCGAGCGCGACAGCGAAACCCGCACCTTCTGGCTGCGCGCCTCGCAGCTGCTGTTGCTGGCGCTGGCCCTGCTCGGCACGATCAGCATCATCTACCTGTTGTTCGACATGATCGTCGCGCCGGTGACCCGATTGCAGGGCGGCATCGAGCGCATGCGCGAACAGGACTTCAGCGTGCGGCTGCCGGTGGACAGCAACGACGAGTTCGGCATGCTGGCCCATGGCTTCAACCAGATGGCCGACAAGCTGCAGGATTCCTACGGCAACCTGGAACAGCGGGTGCAGCTCAAGACGGCCGAGCTGGAACGCCAGAACCGCGAACTGGCGCTGCTGTACGACAGCGCGTCGTTCCTGCAGCAGGTGCAGCCGGCCGAGGCGATGTGCGACGGCTTCCTGCAACGCATCAGCGAATACTTCAAGGCCGACGGCGGCTCGGTGCGCGTGCTGGACCCGAACCGCGGCAATCTGCACATGCTGGTGCACCAGGGCATATCGGAAAAGCTGGTCGAGAGCGAACGCTGCCTGAAGGTGGGCGATTGCCTGTGCGGCGAGGCCGTGGTCAACAAGCTGGCCGTGATCCACGACCTGCGCCGGCGCGACGGCGGCCATAACCTGCAATGCCACCGCGAGGGCTTCGCGACGATTTCGATCTTCCATATCTTCGCGCAGAGCCAGTATCTGGGCTTCTTCAACCTGCACTTCCGCGCGCCGACCGTGTTCACCCCGGCGCAGACGGCGCTGCTGGAGACGCTGGGCCAGCTGCTGGGCACGGCCATCGAGAACCAGCGCCTGCAGGGGCGCGACCGCGAGCTGGCGGTCTCCGAGGAGCGCAACCTGGTGGCGCAGGGCCTGCACGACAGCATCGCCCAGGGCTTGAACTTCCTGAACCTGCAGGTGCAGATGCTGGAGCAATCGTTGCGGCAGAACCGTCTGGACGAGGTGGAAAGCATCGTGCCGGCCCTGCGCGCCGGCGTGGAGGAGAGCTACCAGGACGTGCGCGAACTGCTGCACAACTTCCGCACCCGCCTACAGGAAGGCAACCTGGTGACGTCGCTGGAGACGGTGGTGGACAAGTTCCGCCGCCAGAGCGGCATCGCGGTCGATTTCGAGGCCGACTCGGACGGCGCGCCGTTCCCGCGCGAGCATCAGCTGCAACTGCTGTTCATCGTGCAGGAGGCGCTGTCTAACGTGCGCAAGCACGCCTCGGCCAGCCAGGTGTGGCTGCGGCTGACGGACAACCAGGATTTCACCCTCAGCATCCGCGACAACGGCCACGGCTTCGACACGGCGGCGCTCGACTCGCTGGGCGAGGCCCATGTCGGCGTCAATATCATGCGCGAACGCGCACAACGCATCGACGCGCAGTTGCATTTGAAGTCGGCGCCGGGCGCCGGCACCGAAGTGCTGCTGCGACTGCCGCGCGCCCAGCGCCGCGCGGCCTAACATTTTCAAGAAAGGCTGGAGCAGATGGACAAGGACACAAGCACGATCAGCGTGTTGCTGGTTGACGATCACACATTGTTTCGCAGCGGCATACGCTCTCTGTTGCAACGCAATCCCGAGTTCGTGGTGGTGGGCGAGGCGGCCGACGGCTTCGAGGGCGTCAAGCGGGCGCAGCAGCTCAAGCCGCAGGTGATCCTGCTGGATTTGAACATGCCCGGCATGTCGGGCCTGGAAACGCTGGAACTGCTGCGCCAGGATTGCCCGGACAGCGCGGTGGTCATGCTGACCGTGTCGGAGGACGCGGACGACCTGAGCGTGGCGCTGAAGGCCGGCGCCAGCGGCTATCTGCTGAAGAATATCGATACCGAGTTCCTGAGCCGGGCGATCCGCCGCGCGGCGGCCGGCGAGACCGTGCTGGCCGAGTCGATGACGGCCAAGCTGGTGGCGCAGCTGACGGCGGGCGCGGTGGCGCCGGTGGCGTCCGAGCTGGACAAGCTGACCCCGCGCGAACGGGAAATCCTCGACTGCCTGGCGCGCGGCGAAAGCAACAAGGGCATCGCGCGCGCACTGGACCTGGCCGAAAGCACGGTCAAGATCCATGTGCAGAACGTGCTGAAGAAACTCAAGCTCAGCAGCCGGGTGCAGGCTGCCGTGTACGCGGTCGAGCATAGGATGCAGGGCAACGCTTGAGCGTCGCTTAGCCGCCGCTTAACCGCCGCAGCAGCCACCGCAGCAACCGCCGGCCGCCGCCGGCGCGGCGGCCGCTGCGGCGCCGGCCGGATAGCCCGCCTGCGTCAGCTTGCGCGTCAGCAGGTGGGGCGAGGTCAGCGATTCGTCGATCTGGACGCGGGCGCGGCGGTCGAGCAGCGAGACGCGCACATCGCTCACGCCGGCGGTTTCGCTGAGCAGTTTGGTGACGGTGTCGGCGCAAGCTTCGCCGTCCATGCCTTCGATGAGAAGTTCGGTTTGCATAGCATTCCTTTGAAGTTGAGGTTGAATTGGAGCCATGGAGATAGCCTAAGCGAAACGGCGGCGGCGGTCGAGCGCATGGACGCAAAATGGCCGGGCAATTTGGAATTCCTTGATCCAGATTATGCGAATCCGGCGCCAGCCTTCACCCGTCGTGGAGCTGGGAAGACAATGGCAGCGTACCCTTTTAGGACATAGATCATGAGCCTGCTTCACATCGAAGAACCCGTCAACCAAGCGGCAACGTGGGACAGCCATCCCATGTGGCGGCTGGGCTTCCGTCCGTTCTACCTGGCGGCCGCGGCGTTCGCGGCGCTTGCCATTCCCTTGTGGATGCTGCGCTACCTGGGCTGGTGGCCGGCCGACGCCGGCGGCTGGCTGCATGTCGGCTTCGCCTGGCATATGCACGAGATGGTGTTCGGCATGGCCGCTGCGGTGGTGGTCGGATTCCTGTACACCGCCGCGTTCAACTGGACCGGCTTCTGGACGCCGGTGCGCGGCAAGCTGGCGGCGCTGGTGGCCTTGTGGCTGTTGGGCCGCCTGGCGATGCTGATGGCGCCGCCGCTGGCCGGCGCGCTGGTGGACTGGCTGTTCCTGCCGGCGGCGGCCTGGCCGCTGTGGCGCGTGATGCAGAAGGCCGGCAACCGCCGCAACTACTTCCTGGTCGCCTTGCTGGGCCTGATGGCGCTGGCCAATGGCGTGTTCCACGCCATCGCGCTGGGCTGGATCTCGGCCGCGCCGATTCCTCCGGTGCAGGCCGCCATCCTGGTGATCGTGCTGATGGAGGCCGCCATCGGCACCCGCATCATTCCCATGTTCACCCGCAACGGCGCACCCGGCACCAACCCCCAGGTGCAGCCCAAGCTGGACAAATGGTCGCTCGGTCTGGTGGTGGCGTTCTCGTTGGGCTGGGTCGCCCATGTTCCGGCCTGGCTGATCACGCCGGTCGGCGTGGCCGCCGCCGTGCTGGTGCTGCTGCGCCTGTGGCGCTGGCAGGCGCTGCGCACCGGCGCCGTGCCGCTGCTGTGGATCATGCACCTGTCGTATGCGTGGATCGCGGCCGGGCTGGTGCTGCTGGTGCTGTCGCGCTGGCAGATGGTGAGCGCCAGCGCCGGCTTTCATGCACTGACGGTCGGCTCGATGGCCGGCCTCATCCTCGGCATGATGACGCGCACCACGCTGGGCCACACGGGCCGGCCTCTGCGCGCCAGCAAGTTCGAGACGGCGATGTTCGGGCTGATCCAGTTCAGCGCCTTGTCGCGCGTGCTGTCGGCCTTGGGCTGGGATGGCGGGCCCGTCCTGCTGGTGCTCAGCGCCGTGTGCTGGACGGCCGCTTTCGGCTTGTACGTCTATGTCTACGCGCCTTACCTGACCAGTGCGCGCGCCGACGGCAAACCGGGCTGACACGGTTCGCCGCATGCGCCACCCCTCGTCATTCCTGGCGGCCGGCGCCGAGCCCGATCTGGCGCATCAACTGGCGCTGCTGCGGGGGCTGGAAGAACAGTGGCGGCGCGAGGGCTGCCGCTTCCAGCGTTTCGAGACGCATATCTCCTGGGTCTACGTGCTGGACCGGCTGGCCTACAAATTCAAGAAGGCGCTGCGTTTCGACGTGCTGGACTATTCCACGCTGGCCGAGCGCCGGCATTGCTGCGAGGAAGAGCTGCGCCTGAACCGGCGTCTGGCGCCCAGCCTGTACCTCGGCGTCAGCGCGATCACCGGCAGCGCCGGACAGCCGGCGCTGGATGGCGACGGTCCCGCGCTCGAGTATGCCGTGCGGATGCGCACCTTTCCGCAGCAGGCGTTGTGGAGCGTGCGCCTGGACGCCGGCCTGCTGGAACCGGCCGAGATCGACGCGCTGGCGCTGCAACTGGCGCAGTTCCACGCCGGCGCCGAGGCCGTCGCGGCGGATGCGCCCTGGGGCAGCGCGGCCGCCATCGCGCACCTGGGGCGCGGCGATCTGGCCACGGTGGCCAGCCTGCTCACCGGCCGCGCCGGACGCGCGCAACTGTCCCGGCTGGCGCGCTGGCACAAGGAACAGATGGCGGCGCCACGGCGCTTCGAACAGCGCCGCGCCGCAGGGGCTATCCGCGAATGCCACGGCGATCTCCACAGCGGCAATATCCTCAGCTGGGAAGGGCGGGTGGAGGTGTTCGACGGCGTCGAGTTCAACGACGAGCTGCGCTGGATAGACGTGATCAGCGACCTCGCTTTCCTCGTCATGGACCTGCGCTTCCACGGCCGCGACGACCTGGCCACGCGCCTGCTGCAAGGCTATCTGGCCGCCAGCGACGACTATGCCGGACTGGCGCTGCTGGCCTTCTACCAATCGATGCGCGCGCTGGTGCGCTGCAAGGTGTCGCTGCTGGCCGCCGCCGCCGAGCCGGACGCCGCCGCGTCGGCGCGGGAATCGGCGCGGCGCTATCTGGCGCTGGCAGTTCAGGCGGCGCGGGCACGGCCCCGGCGCGGCGCGCTGGTGCTGATGCATGGCTGCTCCGGCAGCGGCAAATCGTACTGCGCCTCCCGGCTGGCCGCCGCGCTGGGCGCCATCTGCGTCCGTTCCGACGTCGAACGCAAACGCCTGCATGGCCTGGCGCCGGCCGAACGCATGGGCGCGCCCGGCGGCCTGGGCATCTACGACACCGCCGGCAACGAGGCGACCTATGCGCGTTTGCTGCATCTAGCACGCGCCATCGGCGCCGCCGGACTGAACGTGATTGTCGACGCCGCCCATCTGCAACGGTGGCAGCGGCAGCCGTTCCAGGCGCTGGCGCGGGAGTTGGGCATGGCGTTCGTCATCGTCGATCTGCCGGCGGACGATGCGCTGCTGCGTGAGCGGCTGCGTCAGCGCGCGCTGGGCAAGCCCGACGCGTCCGATGCCGGGACGGAGGTGCTGGACTACCAATACGCGACACGACAGCCGTTGACGGCGGCCGAACGGCGCCACGTGCTGCCGCTGGACGGCGCGGCCCCCGACCTCGCGAACCGCGTCGCCGCGCTGGCCGCGGCGATCAACTCCCGCCGCAGGCCGGCGCCGGCGCGGCCATCGCCCTGAAGGCCGCTTCGGGCAGCGGGTGGCTGAACAGAAAACCCTGGAAGGCGTTGCAGTTGGTGGCCGCGAGGAAGGCGTGCTGGTCGTCCGTTTCCACGCCCTCGGCGACGATGGTCAGCCCCAGCGTGTGCCCCAGCACGACGATGATGCGGGCGATGGCGGCGTCGTTGGGATCGGTCAGCACGTCGCGCGCGAAGCTGCGGTCTATCTTCAGCTGGTCCAGCGGCAGGCGCTTGAGGTAGGACAGCGAGCAATAGCCGATGCCGAAGTCGTCCAGCGCGAAGCCGATGCCGATGCGCTTGAGGATGCGCATCTTGTCGGCCACGCTGGAAAAATCGTCCAGCATCAGGTTTTCGGTCAGCTCCAGTTTCAGCCGGTGCGGATTGGCGCCCGCGTCACGCAGGGCTTTCTGGACCTGGGCCACAAAGGCCGGCTGGCGGAACTGGCGCGGACTGACGTTGACGGCCAGCGTCAGCGCGCTCAGGGCGGGATCGGCGGCCCACAGGGCCAGCTGGGCGCAGGCGCTCTCCAGCACCCATTGCCCCAGCGGCAGAATGATGCCGGTGCTCTCGGCCAGCTCGATGAACTGGTCCGGCAGCACCAGCCCGCTGCGCGGGTGATGCCAGCGCAGCAGCGCCTCGGCGCCGATCAGCTGTCCCGCCGCATCGACCTGGGCCTGGTAGTACAGCTCGAATTCGCCGCGCTCCAGCGCCTGTTGCAGGTCGTGCTCGATCTCGGCGCGGGCGTTGGCGGCCTGCTGCATCTGCGGCTCGAAGAAGCGCAGCGTGTTGCGGCCGGCCGCCTTGGCCTGGTACATGGCCAGGTCGGCGTGCCGCAGCGCTTCGTCTATGGTCAGCTTGTGGTCCGAGATCAGGGTCACGCCGATGCTGGGCGTGCACAGGTAGGGGCGGTCGGCCAGCTGGTACGGGCGGTTGAGCGCGGCCAGCACGGCGTCGCCGATCACCTGCGCCTTGCAAGCCGCCTGGTCCATGTCCTCGCTCAAACCCTCGATCATGATGACGAACTCGTCGCCGCCGAGCCGGGCCACGGTGTCCACGCTGCGCACGCAGGCCGGCAGCCGTTGCGCCACCTGGCGCAGCAGCACGTCGCCCTGGTCGTGGCCCAGCGTGTCGTTGAGCATCTTGAAGTTGTCCAGGTCGATGAACATCAGGGCGCCGATCAGCTTGGAGCGGGCGGAGCTGTCGATGGCGTGGCGCAGGCGGTCGACCAGCAGGCGGCGGTTGGGCAGCCTGGTCAGCGGATCGTAGAAGGCCAGCTGGCGGATTTCCTCCTCGGCCTGCTTGCGGGCGCTGATGTCGCTCTGGGTGCAGACGTAGTGGCGGATCACGCCTTGCTGGTCGCGGATGGCGCTGATGATGGTCCAGGTCGGGTAGATTTCGCCGTTCTTGCGGCGGTCCCAGCACTCGCCCTGCCAGGAGCCGCGGTGGATGATGCTGTCCCACATGGCGGCGTAGAAGGCCTGGTCGTGGCAGCCCGATTTGAGCACGCGCGGCGTGCGGCCCAGGATTTCCTCCTGCGTGTAGCCGGTGCTGGCGGTGAAGGCGGAATTGATGCGCAGGATGGTGCTCTGGGCGTCGGTGATCATCATCGGCTCCTGCGAATCGAAGGCCACTGCGGCGATGTGCAACTGCTCGGCCGCGTGCAGGCTGTCGGTGATGTCGAGCGAGATGTCCAGCAGGTGGGAGGGCTGGCCGGCGCTGTCGACCAGCACCATTTTCTTGGTGTGCAGGTGGCGGGTCTTGCCGTTCGCGTCCAGCACGGCCACGGCGGCCAGGTCCAGGATCTGGCGCGAGGCGATCACCTGGCGGTCGGATGCGGCGCGTTCCCGGGCCTCGGCTTCGGGGTAGAGCTGCTGGTCGGTGTGGCCGATGTAGGCGCTGCGCGGCTTGCCGTACAGCTGTTCGCCGGCCAGGTTGACCAGCTCGTAGCTCAGGTCGCCGGCGCGCTTGACGAAGATCGCGGCCGGCATGTGCTCCAGGATGGACGCCATCATGTGGCGCGATTGCTGCAAGGCCTCGGTGCGCTCCTGCACCCGCTGTTCCAGCTCGATATTGCTGAGCGTGATCCTGGCCTGGGCCTCGAGCTGGGCTTGCTCGCTACGCCGCAGCCGCGCCGCCGTCTCGGTCAGCGTCGCGGCGACCTGGTGCGCCTCGCGCAGTTTGATGCGGTGCGGCGGCAAGTCGGCGCCGCTGCCCAGCGCGGCCGACATCTCGACCAGCTGGGCCAGGGCGCGCCGGATGTGGGCGCTCGCGAGCGCCGCCAGCACGAGGCCGACCAGCAGCAGCAAGGCGCTGGCGGCCAGGTCGAACGCCAGCGAGCGCCACAGTTCGCTGTCGACGCTGGCGCTGGGGATGCCGATGGCGACCGCCCAGCCGTTGTCGGGCGAGCGGATGAAGGTCGTGTAGACCGGGATGCCTTCCAGCGTGGTGCTGCGCGCATGGCCTTGTTGCGCGCCCTGGATGTGCCGGCCCAGTTCCGCCTGCACCTTTTTGCCGACGAACTGGTTCGCCAGGTGGCTGCGCGCAACGATGGTGCCGCTGCCGTCGATGATGGCCACGACCCAGTCGGCCGGCAGCTTGCGGCTGGCCAGCAGGGGCATGAATTCGCCGGCGGCGACGCCGACGTCGAGGAAGTAGGTGAGCTTGCCGGCGACCTGCACCGGGATGCAGATGCTCATCACCCCGGCACCCGTGACGGCGCCCACGTACAGATCGGACACCTGCATGCGGCCGCTTGCCGCCACCTTGGCGATCAGCGCCGGGTTGCCATGGCGCGGCAGCGGCGTGCCGAACGGCTTGAGCGTGTTGACCAGCTGCTGCCCGTGGAGATCGGTGAGCACGAAATTGCTGGCCTTGCTGAAGCGCCGCGCCGCTTCGGCCTGGCGCTGGAAGGCCGCCAGGTCGGCGTTCAGCAAGGCCGGCGAGGTCGTCAGCGCGCCCGCCAAGGCGCCCAGCGCGCGGAATTCGCTGTCCATATCGAGCAACAAGTCGCGCGCCGTCTGCAAGGTCTGGGCGTCGCCGCGGGCGCGGCTGGCGTCGAACGCCTGCAGCGACCAGACCAGCCCGATCAGAAAGGCGGGCAGGACCAGGGCCGCCACGATGAACAGCAAGATATTCCGAACGGTATGGATACGGTGCATGGAATTCCTGGTTGGTGATGAAGGGTGGAAAAATGTCCCCTTTTTCGCCATTATGGTGATTACCGGCAGGAATTTTTATGATGCGGATCAAGTCTCTGCGGGAAAACTATGCTAGCGCGGCGGGCAGGGAAGGGCCGCCGTCCGCAGCCGTGGCGGCGCCGGGGTGTAGTCAAAATGTCACGTTGCGTCCGGCGCAGGTGGCGGTGTGCTACCCTCGGTCCATCGCGAACGAGGATGGTTGCATGGACGAGCAGCAGGATATCGAGGGACTCAGCGCAGCCGAGGCGGCGGCCAGGCTGCGCACCGACGGCCCGAACGAGCTGCCGGCATCGCGCCCGCTGGGGGCGTGGCGCTTGCTGGTCGATGTGGTGTCCGAGCCCATGTTTCTGTTGCTGGTGGCCTGTGGCGGTGTGTATCTCGCCATCGGCGACCGCGGCGAAGCGCTCATGCTGCTGGGATTCGTGCTGGTGGTCATCGGCATCACCTTCTTCCAGCAGCGGCGCACCGAACGTTCGCTCGACGCGCTGCGCGACCTGTCCTGTCCGCGTGCGCTGGTGGTGCGGGACGGCCGGCAGGAGCGCATCGCCGGCCGCGAGCTGGTGGCGGGCGATCTGGTGCTGCTGGCCGAAGGCGACCGCGTGCCGGCCGACATGGAGCTGACGGCCGCCTCCAACCTGACGGTAGACGAGTCGATGCTGACCGGCGAGTCGGTGCCGGTCACCAAGCATGCGCCAAGCGAGGGCGCGGGCAAGGCTGAAAGCCGGGTCTATTCCGGCACGCTGGTCACGCAAGGCACGGCCAGCGGAGTGGTGGTCGCGACCGGCTCGCGCAGCGCCCTGGGGCGCATCGGCGCTTCGCTGGCGACGCTGGGCGGCGAGCTGACCCCGATCCAATTGGAGACCCGGGGCGTGGTCAAGGCCGTTGCCGTGGCCGGCTTGTGCCTGGCCGCCGGCCTGGCCTTCGCCTACTGGCGGCTGCGCGGCGATTGGCTGCAAGGGCTGCTGGCCGGGCTGACGCTGGCGATGGCGATCCTGCCGGAGGAATTGCCGGTCATCCTGACGCTGTTCCTGGGCCTGGGCGCGCGGCGGCTGGGGCACGAGCAGGTGCTGGCGCGCAGCATCCCGGCCATCGAGCTGCTGGGCGCGACCAGCGTGCTGTGCGTCGACAAGACCGGCACGCTGACCGTCAACCGCATGCAGGTCGCGCAGCTGTGGTCGGAGCAGGGCGGCTACGCCTGCCGGCCGGCGAACCCGGACGCCCTGCAAGAGGAGCTGCACGGCTTGCTCGAATATGCGGTGCTGGCCAGCCACCGGCGCGCCTTCGATCCGATGGAGTCGGCCATCGGCGAGGCCGGCGCCCGTCTGCTGGCCAATACCGAGCACCTGCATGCCGACTGGACGCTGATCGACGACTATCCGCTGTCGCGCCAGATGCTGGCGATGTCGCGGGTGTGGCGTTCGCCGGACCACACGGCCTACCTGGTCGCCGCCAAGGGCGCGCCGGAAGCCATCGTCGACCTGTGCCACATGGCGCCGGAGCGTGCCGCCGCCATCGCGGCCCAGGTGGCGCGGATGGCCGACAGCGGGCTGCGCGTGATCGGCGTGGCCAGCGCCACCTTCCCGGCGCTGCGCCTGCCGGACAACCAGCACGACTTCGATTTCGAGTTCCTCGGCCTGGTGGCGCTGGAAGACCCGGTGCGGCCGGAAGTGCCGCAGGCGGTGGCGCAATGCCATGCGGCCGGCATGCGCGTGGTGATGATCACCGGCGACCATCCCGCCACGGCGCTGGCGATCGCGCGGCAGGCGGGCATCGCCGGGGACGGCGTCGGTTTGCTGTCCGGCGAGGAGCTGGGCGCGATGGACGATGCGGCGCTGCTGGCGCGCTTGCCCGGCACCGGCGTGTTCTGCCGGATCTCGCCGGAACAGAAGCTGCGGCTGGTGCAGGCTTTCCGCAGCCGGGGCGAGATCGTCGCCATGACCGGCGACGGCGTCAACGACGCGCCGGCGCTGAAGGCGGCCAGCATCGGCGTGGCGATGGGCGCGCGCGGCAGCGACGTCGCGCGCGAGGCGGCGGCGCTGGTGCTGCTCAAGGACGATTTCTCGTCGCTGCTGCTGGCGGTGCGCCATGGCCGGCGCCTGTTCGCCAATCTGCGCAAGGCCATCGTGTTCATCGTCGCGGTGCACGTGCCCATCGTGGGGCTGTCCATCCTGCCGGTGCTGCTGGGCTGGCCGATCTTGCTGATGCCGGTGCACATCCTGTTCCTGCAACTGGTGATCGATCCCGCCTGTTCCATCGTGTTCGAAGCGGAGCCTATCGAGGCCGGCGCCATGGCCGCCAGGCCGAGAAGCCCGGCCCAGCATCTGTTCGACCGTGAAATCCTGCTCCGTGGGCTGTTGCAGGGCGGCGGCTTGCTGCTCATTTTAGTCGGCCATTATCTGCAAGCGAGCTGGTCGGGCCAATCCGAGGCGAGCGTCCGCACCACGACCTTCCTCGCGCTGATGCTGGCCAACCTGGGGCTGATCTACGCCAACCGCAGCTGGACGCCGCACGGGCGGGGGCAGCGCACGGCGCCCAACCGCTCGTTCGCATGGATAGGCTTGTCGACCTTGCTGCTGTTGGCGCTGGTGCTGGGCGTGGCGCCGATCCGGGGACTGTTTGCTTTCGCGATACCCGGCATGGCGCCGCTGGCGTTGTCGGTTCTGGTTGCCGCGCTGAGCGTGGCGTGGTTCGAGTTCGTCAAATGGAAGGGGAAATGGTATGGATGATCGACTGAACGAGTGGCGATACGGGCGGCTGGCGGTCTGGCTGCACTGGCTGTCCGCGGCGCTGATAGTCGGCCTGCTGGGCGTGGGCTGGTACATGATGTCCATCGAAGACCAGCCGGGCAGCGGCTGGTACTTCAACCAGCACAAGTCGTTCGGGCTGGTGCTGTTTGCCTTGCTGCTGGTCCGGCTGTGCTGGCGGCTCACGCACAAGCCGGCGCCGCTGCCCGCCAGCGTGCCGGGCTGGCAAAGGACGGTCTCCAGCCTGGCTCAATGGCTGCTGTATGCCTGCATGTTCGCCATGCCGGTGCTCGGCTTTCTCGGCGCGGCCCACACCAAGCGTGGCGTGGCGCTGTTCGGGGCGGCGTTCCCGGCATGGTTTACGCCGGACCATGATGTGGCCGAGCAGTTCTTCGATATACACTCCGGGTTGGCGGTTATCATGACGGCGCTGATCGTGCTGCATGTGCTGGGCGGCCTCAAACACCTGTGGATCGACAAGGACCGGGTCTTTCACCGGATCTGGTTCTGAGGGCCGGGCGACGTTAATAGTCGTTTAATGAAGGACCGCTTACACTGCGGTCCTCACTCACTTGGGCTAAATCCGATGAAAACGACGATATTGAGCACGATGCTGTCCCTTGGTCTGCTGCTGGCGGCCCAACCGGCGGCCCAGGCGGCCGACTACGCGGTGCGCCAGACCTGGACGCTGGACCAGGCCGGCCGCTGGGACTATCTGGAAGTCGATCCGGTGCGCCACCGCCTGTTCCTGACGCGCGGCGACCGGGTGCAGGTGCTTGATCTGCCGTCGGGCAAAGTGGCCGGCGAGATCGGCGGCCTGCAGCACGCGCATGGCGTGGCGTTCGCGCAGAAGCTGAACCTGGGCTACGCCAGCAGCGGCGGCGGCAACAGCGTCGTCGTGTTCGACCTGGCGACGCTGAAAACGCGCCAGGAAGTCAAAGTCTCGGGCGCCAATCCGGACGCCATCCTGTTCGAGGAAGGCAGCGGAAAACTCTATACCTTCAACGGCAAGACCAACAACGTCTCGGTGTTCGACGCCGCCAGCATGGCGCCCAAGGCCACCATCGCCGTCGGCGGCAAGCCGGAGTTCGCGGTCACGGACGGCAAGCGCATTTACGTGAACATCGAGGACAAGAGCGAAATCGCGGTGATCGACATCGCCACCGACCGCCAGGTCGCGCGCTGGCCGCTGGCCGGCTGCGAGGAACCTACCGGATTGGCGCTGGACGCCGCGCACAGCCGTCTGTTCTCGGCCTGCCAGAACGGCATGCTGGCGGTGACCGACGCCGCCAGCGGCAAAGCCGTGACGCGCGCCGCCATCGGCAAGGGCTCCGACGCGGTGGTGTTCGACGCCGCCAGCGCCACGGTGTTTTCCTCCAACGGCGACGGCACGCTGAGCGCGATCCACCAGGACGACGCAGACCATTACGCGAAGGCCGTCACGCTGCGCACCGAAAAGGGCGCGCGCACCATGGCCATGGACCACGACGGCGGCGCCCTGTATCTGCCGACCGTGGTCGATAAACATTTCACGGTCATCGTGGCCACTCCCTGAACGACCATGCGCCTGCTGTTGATAGAAGATGATCCGATGATCGGCGAGAGCATGCTCGAAGCCCTGCGCGGCGAACGGTATGCGGTCGATTGGGTGCGGGACGGCGTGGCGGCGGAGTTGTCGATGCGCCAGGATATCTACGACCTGCTGATACTGGACCTCGGCCTGCCGCAGCGGCAGGGCATGGACGTGCTGCGGCGCCTGCGCGCGCAGGGCGGCCAGACGCCGGTGCTGATCGTCACCGCCCGCGACGCCACCGCTTCCCGCGTGGAAGGCCTGGATGCGGGCGCAGACGATTATCTGGTCAAGCCCTTCGATCTCGATGAGCTGCTGGCCCGCATCCGCGCCGTGCTGCGGCGGCGCGGCGGCCATCACCATTCGCTGGTGACGCACGGCGCCTTGAGTGTCAACCTGGCGGCGCATGAGGCCACGTTCAAGGGCGTGGCGCTGCACCTGTCGTCGCGCGAATTCGCCTTGCTGCGCGCATTGCTGGACGTGCCGGGCAGCGTGGTGTCCAAGGCCCAGCTGGAGGAGAAGATCTACGGCTGGGGCGAGGAGATCGAGAGCAATACCATCGACGTCTACATCCACCACCTGCGCAAGAAGCTGGGCAGCGACTTTATCAAGAATGTCCGAGGCGTCGGCTACAAACTGGCCAGCGTTGCATGAAGTCGATCCGCGCGCGCTTGCTGGCCGGGCTGCTGTTCGGCACCCTTTGCTGCACGCTGGTCGCCGGCCTGCTGCTGTTCCAGCGGGCCAATCACGAGGCCGACGAGCAGTCCGACCTGCGCCTGCGCGAGGTGGCGTGGGCCCTGCCTCCGCATCTGGGCGACGGTGTCCAGGTGCCCAAGGACGAGGACCTGGACGACGCAGTGCTGGTGCAGGTGTGGGATGGCGCGGGCCGCGTGGCGTACGTGTCGGAGCCGTCGCAGGCCTTGCCGCGGCAGTCGCTGGCGGGGTATCGCAACATCACCCATCGGGGCGAACGCTGGCGCGTGTACAGCGAGCAGCGCGCGGACTACACCATGCAGGTCTCCCAGCCGTTCGCGACGCGGGAGCGTATCGCGGCCAAGATGGCGCTGCGCATCATACCGCCGTTGCTGGCGCTGTTGCCGGCATTGGGGGCGCTGATCTGGATTGTGGTGGGCAGGGCGCTGCGGCCATTGGAACAGGTGGCGCAGGCCGTGCATGGCCGCTCTCCCGGTTCGCTGCAACCGCTGGAGACGGAGGGCATGCCGCCCGAGCTGATGCCGATCGTCGTCGCGCTCAACGGCCTACTGGGGAAGATCGACGGTGCGATGGCCGCGCAGCGCGGCTTCGTCGCCGATGCCGCGCACGAACTGCGCTCGCCGCTGACGGCGCTCAAGTTGCAGCTGCAACTGGCCGAGCGGGCCGGCAGCGACGAGCAGCGCAAGCTGTCGTTCCAGCGCCTGCATGAGCGGCTGGACCGTTCCACGCATCTGGTGCATCAACTACTGACGCTGGCGCGCCACGAGCAGCACCACGCGCAGCCGGCGCCGGTGCAGACCGACCTGCTGGCGTTGGCCCGCCAGGTGGTGGCAGACCACAGCATTCTGGCTGAGAGCCGGGGCATAGACTTGGGCGTGACGGGCGGCGGCGAGCCGCTGCCGGTGCCGGCGCACCCGGATGGCTTGTCGGTCATGCTCAGCAACCTGGTGGACAACGCGGTGCGCTACACGCAGGCGGGCGGGCAGGTCGATGTCTCGGCCGGCATGGAGCGCGGCAAGGCGTATTTGCGGGTGGCCGACAACGGCCCCGGCGTGCCGGAGGCGGAACGCGGGCGGCTGTTCGACCGCTTCTACCGGCCGGACGGCAATGCGGTGTGGGGTTGCGGTCTGGGCCTGTCCATCGTCAAGAACGTGGCCGAGGGCCATGGCGCCGAAATTGAATTGACCAGTAACGACGGCGTTGGCTTGGTGGTCACCGTGTATTTGCCAGCGGCGTGATTTTTCAAGGATAGGGATATGCCCACATTACGACAACTGCACCGCTACCTCGGCGTTTTCTTCACGCCGGCCATCGTGTTCTTCGCTTTTTCCGGGGCGCTGCAAACCTTCGACCTGCACAAGGGCGCGCACCGCGGCGCTCCGCCGACCTATCCGTGGATCGCGGCCATGGCTGCGCTGCACAAGGATCAGGAGATATACGAACCACCCAAGCCCAAGGCGCCCGCCGCTGCGCCTGCGCCGGCTGCGGCGCCCCGCGCAGCCGCGCCGGAGGAACACGTCAACATGCCGTTGAAATTGTTCGTGGTGGCGCTGGCTGTGGGCTTGTGCCTGTCGTCGCTGGCGGGCTTGTATATCGCCTTCAGCAATCCGCGCAGCCGCCGGGCGGCCGGCTTTGCGCTGGCGGGCGGCATGGCGGTGCCGGTGCTGCTTGTGCTGCTGGTCTGACGCCGCTCCTAAGGCAGCAGCAGCGAGTGCTGGCTGGCGGTGTGGAAGTCGCGCCAGACACGGTTGATGGCGCTGTCTTCGTGGGCGGCGTACAGACCGCAGTAGGGGTAGAGCTCATCGACCGCCGCGCGCGAGGCGGCCACCAGCGCCAGTGAACTGGCCTGCAGCGCATGCAGGTCGTCGGCCGTCAGCGTCGTGCCGTTTTCCACCAGCGCCCAGCTGCGGTCCAGCACATGGTAGAAGTGCGCGCGGGCCGCGGCGTGGACCTGTTCCTTGGCGCGCACCAGCGCGGCGACTTCGGGAACGTCCAGCAGCGGCAGGCCCTTGATGGCATGCCGGCGGCGGCTGATGCAAGGCCGCGCCAGTTGCATGAAGTGGCTCGCCATCCCCGCCACGTTGGCCGCCAGCGTGACGAAGGCCAGCGAATAGAAGGGGAAGCGGTACAACGGTCTATCCGCCGTGGCGGCGTCGGGGCTGATGGTGAAGCCGTATTCCTTGCCGACCCGCGCGCCGTCGATGCGGTAGCTGTGCGAGGCGCTGGCGCGCATGCCGATGCTGGCCCACGACGGCACGATCTGCACCAGCTCCGCCGGCACCAGGAAGGCGCGGATGCGCGGCGCGCCTTGCTCGTCCAGCAGCGGCTGGCCGTCGGCGCGCAGCACCGCGTTCAGCGTGAAATGGGTGGCCATCGGCGCGCCGCTGGCGTAGTCCCAGCGGCCGGTGATGCGGTAGGCGTCGCCATCTTCGTCGGCGTAGCCGGTCGGCGCGCCGCTGCCGCCCAGGCACACGCGCTTGCCGCCGATGATGTCGCGCGCCAGTGGCGGCGGCAGGAAGCCGGCGAACCATCCCGCGCCGGCGCACAGGGTCAGCACCCAACCCATGCTGCCATCGACGGCGGCCACCGCTTCCTCCAGACGCACCGCCTGCGGCAAGGGCAGCTCGGCGCCGCCTGCGGCGCGCGGGGCCAGCATCCGTAGCCAGCCGCGCCGGTGCAGCAAGGCTTGCTGGACCGGGTGCAGGAAGCGGGCGGCATCGGCCATGGCCGCGTAGCGTTCGATACGGCGCGCATCGCGCGCAAGCAGGGGATGGGTCATGCTGGATCTTCGAAAAGTAGCAAAGCCCGGCATTTTCGCACTTATTTGGGTCGGACATGCCATTTCGGTATGTATGCAACGATAAAAATGATTGGATAAGCGGGCATCGTTCGTCGTAGCATGGAGGCGCACAAACACCCACTCTTTGAAAGTCAGATGATGTCAGCAATTAAACTTGCGATCGTAGGCGTAGGCAAGATCGTCCACGACCAGCACCTGCCCGCCATCGCGGCCAACGCCGATTTCCAGCTGGTGGCCTCGGCCAGCCGGCATAACACGGTCGAAGGCCTGCCCGGTTTCACGTCCATTGAGGCCATGCTGGCGGCCGTGCCGGAGATCGAGGCCGTGTCGCTGTGCATGCCGCCGCAGTACCGCTACCAGGCCGCGCGCGCCGCGCTGTTGGCCGGCAAGCACGTGTTCCTGGAGAAGCCGCCAGGCGCCACGCTGGCGGAAGTGGCCGACCTGGAAGCGCTGGCCGCCGCCCGCGGCCTGACGCTGTTCACCAGCTGGCATTCGCGCTACGCGCCCGGCGTGCAGCCGGCCAAGGCCTACCTGGCGGCGCACCCGCCCACCGGGATGCAGGTGAACTGGAAGGAAGACGTGCGCCAGTGGCATCCGAACCAGGAATGGATCTGGCAGGCCGGCGGCCTGGGCGTGTTCGATCCGGGCATCAATGCGCTGTCCATCGTCACCGAGATCCTGCCGTCGCCGATCTTCCTGAACCACGCGGCGCTGGAGTTCCCCGAGAACCGCGACGCGCCCATCGCCGCCGAGCTGCATTTCCAGAACGGCGGCGGCATGCCGGTGCACGCCAGTTTCGACTGGCGCCAGACCGGCAAGCAAAGCTGGGACATCGTCGTCCAGACCGCCGCCGGCGAGCTGAAACTGAGCGACGGCGGCGCGCGCCTGTGGGTGCACGGCGTCGAGCAGCCGCTGGACAAGGAGGCCGAGTACCCGTCGCTGTACCGCCGTTTCGCGGAGCTGGTCCGCGCCGGCCGCTCGGACGTGGACGTGGCCCCGCTGCGCCACGTGGCCGACGCCTTCATGCTCGGCCTGCGCAAGGTGGTCGAAGCCTTCCACGACTGATACGCTTCAGGCCATCTGCCCGATGGTCTTGCGGAAGCGCCGCAGCGAGGTGGCGAACAGCACCGCGCCGATCGCCACCAGCGCCAGCATCTGCGGCCAGATCACGGACAAGCCCGCGCCCCGGTACAGGATGGCCTGGGCGGCGGCGACGAAGTGCGTGGTCGGTGCGGCCAGCATGATGTCCTGCACCAGCACCGGCATGCTCTCGCGCGGCGTCGAGCCGCCCGACAGCAGCTGCAGCGGCAGCAGCACCAGCACCAGCAGCATGCCGAACTGCGGCATGCTGCGCGCCAGCGTGGCGAGGAAGATGCCCATCGAGGTGGTGGCGAACAGGTGCAGCGCCGTCACCAGCACGAACAGCGCGATCGAGCCGGTGATCGGCACGTGCAGCGCGCCCTGCACGATGAACAGCAGCGAGGCCAGCGCGGCCAGCACCACCACCGATCCCATCGACCACACCTTGGCCAGCATGATTTCCATCGGCGTGACCGGCATCACCAGCAAATGCTCGATGGTGCCGTGTTCGCGTTCGCGTATCAGCGCGGCGCCGGTCAGGATGATGGACAGCATGGTGACGTTGTTGATGATCTCCATCAGCGAGCCAAACCACGACTGCTCCAGGTTGGGATTGAAGCGCATCCGCAAATCCAGATCGACCGGCGGCGCGGCGGCCTGCTGCTGGCGGCGCAGGAAGTCGCCCACCTCGGCGCCGACGATCTGCTGGATGTAGCCGTTGCCGGTGAAGGCCTGGCTCATGCGGGTGGCGTCGATGTTGAGCTGGATGGTGGGCGCGCGGCCGGCCAGCGTGTCGCGCTGGTAGTCCGGCGGGATGGACAGCACGAAGGTGTAGTCGCCGTTGTCCAGGCCGGCGTCGGCCTGGCTGGCGTTGACCACGGACGGCGTGTGGAAGTGCGGCGGGTAGAAGCCGGCGGTGATCCGCGCCGACAACGGCGAGCTGTCCAGATCGACGATGGCGATGGCGGCGTTGTGCAGGCTTTCCGGCATCGCGGTCGCCGCCACGTAGATCGACACCGTGAAGGTGTAGACGATCAGCACCAGCATGGCGGGATCGCGCAACAGGCTCCACAGCTCCTTGATGCCGAGCCGGTAGATATGGGCCAGGCGGGTGTTCAATGGTACGCGCATGGTCATCGCTCCTGTTTGTCCAGCAGCAGCGCCGACAGCGTGAGGATCACCGGCACGGCCACCAGCAGCGGCCAGAACGAGCCGCCCAGCTCATTCAATCCGAGCGCCTTGCTGAACACGCCCCGGCTGATGGTGAGGAAATGGGTGGCGGGATAGATGCGCCCGATCAGCGCGCCGGCGCCGGACAGGCCGGACACCGGATTGAGCAGCCCGGCGAACTGCACGCAGGGGATGATGGTGCCGATCATGGTCACGAACAGCGCGGCGATCTGGCTGCGGGTGAAGGTCGACACCAGCAGGCCCAGGCCGGTGGAGCAGATCACGTAGATCAGCGCGGCCAGGGTCAGCGCCAGAAGGCTGCCCTTGACCGGCACGCCGAACACGGTGGCGGCCAGGATGGTCAGCAGCGCGAAGTTCAGCATGCCCAGCGCGATGTAGGGGATCTGCTTGCCGAGCAAGAATTCCAGCCGCGTCACCGGCGTCACGTACAGGTTGAGGATGGAGCCGAGCTCCTTCTCGCGCACCACCGACAGCGCGCTGAGCATGGCCGGGATCATCATCAGCAGCATCGGGATCACGGCCGGGATCATGGCCGGCAGGCTCTTGACGTCGGGGTTGTAGCGGTAGCGCGTCTCCAGCGTGCCGGAGCCGGCCAGCTTCATGCCCAGGCGGTGCTGGGCCATGTCGGCCAGCCAGCCCATGTGCATGGCCTGCACGTAGCCGCGCGTGGTCTCGGCGCGCATCGGCATGGCGCCGTCGACCCAGGCGCCCACCGTCACCGGCGCGCCGCGCTGCAGGTCGCGGCCGAAGCCGGGCGGGATCTCGATCGCCAGCGCCAGTTCGCCGCTGCGCATGCGGCGGTCCAGGTCGTCGTAGTCGGCCAGCGGCGCGCGTTCGATGAAGTAGCGCGAGCCGGACAGGTTGAGCGCGTAGTTCTGGCTCAAGCCGCTTTGGTCGCGGTCCAGCACGGCGTAGGACAGGTTTTCCACGTCCATATTGATGCCGTAGCCGATGATGAACATCAGGATGGCCGTGCCCAGCAGCGCGAGCGTGGCGCGCACCGGGTCGCGCCGCAGTTCCAGCGTCTCGCGCAGCGTGTAGCTGAAGCCGCGTTGTAGGGCGCGCCGCCAACGGGCGCGCGGCGTGGCGGCGGATGCGGGCGATGATGGCGATGCAGGTGCGTCAGCGTCGGCGGCGGCCGGGGCGGCCGGAGCGGCGGCGGGCGGCGCGGCTTCGCCGGCCGCTTCCTCCAGGTAGGCGATGAAGGCCTGTTCCAGCGTGTCGACGCCGCGCATGGCCGGCAGCGCGGCCGGGGCGGCGCTCACCAGCACGCGGCCGGCGTGCATCAGCGAGATGCGGTCGCAGCGCTCGGCCTCGTTCATGAAGTGGGTGGAGATGAAGATGGTGACCTGGTCGTTGCGGGCCAGGTCTATCATCAGGCGCCAGAACATGTCGCGCGCCACGGGATCGACGCCTGACGTCGGTTCGTCCAGGATCAGCAACTCCGGCTTGTGCACCATGGCCACCGCCAGCGACAGGCGCTGGCGCACGCCCAGCGGCAGCTGCTCGGGCAGCGCGTCGAGCGAGGCGTCCAGGCCGAAGCGGCGCGCCATGTCGGCCACGCGGGCTTCGATCTCGGCTTCCGGCACGCTGAACATGCGGGCGTGCAGCACCAGGTTCTGCGCCACGGTCAGCTCGCCGTACAACGAGAAGGCCTGCGACATGTAGCCGACCCGGCGACGCGTGGCCATGTCGCCGGCGTCGACCTCGCGGCCGAACAGCAGGGCGCTGCCTTCGGTCGCGGGCAGCAGGCCGGTGAGCATCTTCATGGTGGTCGACTTGCCGCAGCCGTTGGAGCCGAGGAAGCCGAAGATCTCGCCGCGGCGGATGCGGAAGTCCACATGGTCGACCGCGACGAAATCGCCGAAGCGCATCGTCAGGCCTTGGGCCTCGATGGCGATACTGTCGTTGCCCTCGGACGGTTTGAACGGCGGCACCGTCACCGCGTGGTGGTCGCCGCGCTTCTCGGCCGGCAGCAGCGCGATGAAGGCTTGCTCCAAGGTGGTGGTGCCGGTGCGCGTGCGGAGCTCCTGCGGCGTGCCGGTGGCCAGCACCTGGCCGCCATCCATCGCCACCAGCCAGTCGAAGCGGTCGGCTTCCTCCATGTAGGCGGTGGCCACCACCACGCTCATGCCGGGGCGCTGGCTGCGGATGTGGGCGATCAAGTCCCAGAACTGCGCACGCGATAGCGGATCGACGCCGGTGGTCGGTTCGTCGAGGATCAGCAGGTCGGGATCGTGGATCAGCGCGCAGCACAGGCCGAGCTTCTGTTTCATGCCGCCGGACAGTTTGCCGGCCGGGCGTTGCAGGAAGGGCGCCAGGCCGGTGCTGGCGGTCAGCTGGTCGATGCGGCGCCGGCGGCTGGCGGCGTCGTGGCCGAACAGGCGGCCGAAGAATTGCAGGTTCTCCTCCACCGACAGCGTCGGATACAGGTTGCGGCCGAGGCCCTGCGGCATGTAGGCGATGCGCGGGCAGACGTCGTCGCGATGGCGTTTGTTGCGCATGTCGCCGCCGAGCACCGTCACGCTGCCTTGCTGCACGGCGCGCGCGCCGGCCACCAGCGACAGCAGGCTGGATTTGCCGACGCCGTCCGGGCCGATCAGGCCGATCATGCGGCCGGCCGGCAGGTCCAGGTCTATCGCTTGCAGGGCGCGGGTGTCGCCGTATTGCAGTGCTACGCCACGCAGCGCGGCCACGCCGGCTGCGCTCGCGTCGCTCATTGCGGCACCTTGATTTCCAGGTTGGCCGGCCATGGGGTGCGGGCGTCGAGCTGCACCCAGGCCACGCCGGGCAGGCCGGTCTTGACCAGCTTCATGTGCTTTTGCAGCAGCGCCGGATCGATCTGCGCCTTGACGCGGAACATCAGCTTCTGGCGTTCGCTGCTGGTCTCCACCGTCTTCGGCGTGAACTGCGCGGTGCTGGCGACGAAGGACACGCGCGCCGGCAGCACGTACTGCGGCGCGGCGTCGAGGATCACGCGCACCGGCGCGCCCAGCGCCAGCTTGCCGGCGACCTGCTCGGGCACGAAGAAGGTCATGTAGACGTCGGCCAGGTCGACCAGGTTGAGCACCTTGCCGCCGCTGCCCAGCACTTCTCCGGCCTGCGCGATGCGGTACTGCACGCGGCCGGCGCGCGGCGCGGTCAGGGCGCTGTCGGTCAGGTCGACGTCGATGCGGTCGACCGTGGCCTTGGCGGCGGTGACCGAGGCGCGGGCGCCGGCCACCTGGGTGTGCGCGGCTTCGATGGCGCTGCCGGCCGCCGCCACCTGCGCGCGGGCGGCGCGGATCACGGCGCTGGTGGCGCGCACGCGGGCGCGGTCGTCGTCCAGTTCCTGTTCGGACGAGGCGCCTTCGAGCACCAGCGTTTCGGAGCGCTTGAGGCGGCGCTGGGCGGCATCGAGTTCGCTTTCGCGCTGCACCACCAGCGCCTGCGCGGCCTGGTAGTCGCTCTGGCGCATGGCGACCATGGCGTCGGCGCTGGCGACGGCGGTCTGCGCCTGCGCCTGGCGGGCGGCCGCTTCGTCGCGCTGGGCCTGCAGCGAGGTGGCCTGCATGTGGGCCAGCACCTGGCCGGCGGTGACGAAATCGCCTTCGTTGACGGCGATGTCCTGCAGGCGGCCGGGCAGCTTGGCGGCGACGTCGATCTCGGTTGCTTCGATGCGGCCGTTGCCGCTGATGAATTCGGGGCCGGGGCCGGTAGGGTGCATGCGGTACCAGGCGTAGCCGGCGCCGGCCAGCAGGGCGGCGCCGACGGCGGCCGCGGCGAGTTTGCGTGTCAGGTCTGGGGTCATATGCGGTTCAGGGGAAGGTCAAGGGAAGCGGCCAGCGGCGGCGCGGCCAGCACGGGGTCGCCGCCGAGCGCGCTGTACAGGGCGATGCCGGCGCCCAGCAGGGCGCGGCGCAGCTGGATCAGCTGTTGCTCGGCGCTGAGCAGGTCGCGCTGGGCGTCGAGCACGTCGAGGAAGGGCGCGGCGCCGCTGTCGTAGCGCAACTGGGACAGGCGGGCGCGTTCGCGCTGCACTTGCAGAGTGCGTTCGGCGATGCCCACCTGCGCGGTCAGCCAGGATTGGGCGGAGAGCGCGTCGGCCACGTCGCGGAAGGCGCCCTGGATGGTCTTCTCGTAGTTGGCGATGGCGCTGTCGCGGCGCGCCTCGGTCAGCGTCAGGTTCTGGCGGCGGCGGTCGCCGTCGAACAGCGGCAGCGTGATGCTGGGGGCGAAGGTCCACGAGCGGCTGCCGCCGGCGAACAGGCCGTCCAGCTCGGCGCTGGCGGTGCCCAGCGCGGCCGTCAGGCTGACCTGCGGGAAGAAGGTGGCGCGGGCGGCGCCGATGTTGGCGTTGGCGGCGCGCAGCTGGTGCTCGGCGGCGACGATGTCGGCGCGGCGTTCCAGCAATGCGGACGGCAGGCCGGGCGCGAGCGGGGGCAGGGCGTCGGCCAGATTGCCGGCCAGGTCGCCCGCCGTGTTGGCGGACGATTTGCCGGCCAAGCCGCCGCCGGGGCCGCCGGCCGTGTTGGCGGCTTCGGCATCCAGCGGCGCCAGCGCGTTGGCGCTGCCGACCAGCAGTTGCAGCGCGTGGCGTTTGCGGTCGCGTTCCTGCTCCAGCTGGCTGGTGAGCGCCTGCGCCTGCAGCAGCAGGGTCTCGACCTGGGTCAGGTTCAGGCGCGAGGTGGCGCCCACCGCGACCCGGCGCGAGAAGATGCGGTAGCTTTCCTGGCGGGTGGACAGCGTGCGGCGCGCCAGGGCGATGCGCTGGTCGATCTCGCGCACGTCGAAATAGCCTTCGGCCACGTGGGTGATCAGCGACATGGTGATGGCGCGGCGCGCGGCGTCGCTGGCCAGGTAGTCTTGCAGGGCGGCGTCGCGCAGGCTGGCCAGGCGGCCCCACAGGTCGATCTCCCAGGCACTCACGCCCAGCCCGGCCTGGTACTGGCTGGTGATCATTTCGTGGCGGGTCAGGCTGAGGTCGGCCGGTACTTGCTGGCGTTGTCCGCTCGCTTGCGCGGCCACGATCGGGAAGCGGTTGGCGCGTTCGATGCCGTAGGCGGCGCGGGCCTGCTCGACGCGCAGGGCGGCGATGCGCAGGTCGCGGTTCTGCGCCAGCGCTTCGACGATCAGCGCCTGCAGCGCCGGCGGCGCGAAGTAGGCGCGCCATTCGGGCAGGGCGGTGGCGGCGGTATGGGCGGTGGCGGCGGGCGCGTCGTAGTGCTCGGCGACCGGCAGCGGCGGCCGGGCGTACTGCGGCGCCATCGAGCCGCAGCCTGGCAGCAGCAGTGCGGCGGCCAGCGCGGCCGCGCTCACGGCGGCGCGTGGCCTGGCGAACGGCGCAGGCTGGAACATAGTCAAACTCCTGGTGATTGTAGGATGATGCCGAAAGTCAAGCGGCGAACGCAGTGTACGGCGGCGGTCAAGCCCGTGTAATTGATGTAGATCAAATTTCAACTAACGGACGGCGGGCGCCGTCCGTCCGGGTGAAGCTTAAGGGCGCTGCTGGCGGTAGCGGTGGGCCAGCATCAGCGCCAGCGCGGCCGAGGCGGTGCGGGCGGCGGCGGCGTCGGCGCGGCTGGTCAGGGCGATCGGCACGGCCGCGCCCAGCACCACGCCGCACACGGCGGCGCCGGCCAGGTATTCGAGCTGCTTGGCCAGCAGGTTGCCGGCCTCGAGGTCCGGCGCGATCAGGATGTCGGCGTGGCCGGCCACCTCGGAGACGATGCCCTTGGCGCGCGCGGCCATCGGCGAGATGGCGTTGTCGAAGGCCAGCGGGCCGTCCAGCAGCGCGCCGCTGATCTGGCCGCGTTCGGCCATCTTGCACAGGGCGGCCGCGTCCAGCGTGGATGGGATCTTCGGCGTGACCGTCTCCACCGCCGACAGGATGGCGACCTTGGGTTCCGCCGTGCCCAGCGCGTGCGCCAGTTCGATGGCGTTCTGCACGATATCGACCTTGTCGTCCAGCGTGGGATGGATGTTGAGCGCGCCGTCCGAGATCAGCAGCACCTTGTCGTACAGCGGCACCTCGATGCGGAACACGTGCGACAGGCGGCGCGCGGTACGCAGTCCCGGCATGGCCAGCACGGCGGAGATCATTTCGTCGGTGTGCAGGCTGCCCTTCATCAGCATCTCCACCTCGCCGGCGGCGGCCATGGCGGCGGCGCGCGCGGCGGCCGCGTGGCTGTGCGGCACGTCCACCACTTCCACGCCCTCCAGCGACAAGCCGGCGCCCTCGGCCAGCGCCCGCAACCGCGCCTGCGGGCCGATCAGCACCGGCACGATCAGGTGGTGGGTGGCGGCGTCCAGCGCGCCGCGCAGCGAGGCTTCGTCGCAGGGATGGACCACGCCGCAGCGTACCGGCGTCAGCGGCGCCGCGGCCTCCATCAGGCTGGCATAATTGGCGTGCACCTGGGACAGGCTGATCGATGGCAGGTGGATGCGCGGCCGACGCACCTTCTCGCTGGGCGCGATCACGGTGGCGACGCCGTTCAGCACCACGGCGCCGGTCTGGTTCTTGATCTCGCAGTCGAGCAGCACATGTTTCTTGGCCGGTTCCATCGACGTCACCGTGGCGGTGATGCGCAGTTCGTCGCCGATGCGCACCGGCTTGAGGAACTGCAGCGTCTGCCCGAGGTAGATCGTGCCGGGACCGGGCAGCACCGTGCCCAGCAGGCGCGAGATCAGCGCCGCGCCCCACATGCCGTGCGCGATCACGCCATGGAACAGGGTGTGGCCGGCGTATTCGGGATCGACGTGGGCGGGATTCACGTCGCCGGAGACGGCCGCGAAGGCGGCGATGTCGTCCTTGGTCAGCGTGCGGCACAGGCGCGCGGTCTGGCCTACGTGCAGCTCGTCGTAGGTGATATTCTCGATGATGTCGTCGGAAGCGTTCATGATTGTGGGTTTTGGTTAACGATGCAGGGGAGTCTAGAGAGCGCCCTCCTGGAAGTATTTGATCCAGATCAAATACTTCCAGGACGCGCCCCAACCATAATCTGTGCATCTTATATCCAGGAGGACAAGTGAAAACTGCACAGCTGAAAGTAGTTCCGGCCGCGCCGCCGCGACCGGCGAACGAAGAACACGCCAACGCGCTGGACCTGTACCTGCAAAGCCAGGTGGCGCGGCTGACGGGCGGAGTGTCGCCCATTGCGATGTCGCTGGCCTTCCAGGACTGGTGGCAACATCTGGCGTTCTCGCCGGGCAAGCGCACCGAGCTGGCCGCGCAATGCCTGGGGGCGCTGGCCGCGGCTGGCAAGTCGGAAGTCGGCGGCGACAGCCGTTTCGATAGTGATGCTTGGAAGCAATGGCCATATGTACAGTATGCGCAGTACTTCAAGCAGGCGGAGCAGTTTTGGAACCAGGCCACGGTCGGCGTGCGGGGCGTGGCGCCGCACCATGCCGAGGTGGTGGCCTTCACTGCCCGCCAGCTGCTGGACATGTATTCGCCGTCGAACTACCTGTGGACCAATCCCGAGGTGCTGCGGGCGGCCGGCGCCAGCGGCGGGCGCAGCCTGATCGACGGCATGCTCAACTGGCGCCGCGACCTGTGCCGCCGCATGGCGCCGCCGGACATGGCGGTGCCGGAACCGGCCGGCGCCAGTTATGTGCCGGGCCAGGATGTGGCGGTGACGCCGGGCGAGGTCATTTTCAGCAACGAGCTGATGGAACTGATCCAGTACACGCCGCAGACCGAGCAGGTGTATCGGGAGCCGGTGCTGATCGTGCCGTCGTGGATCATGAAGTACTACATCCTCGACCTGTCGCCGCACAACTCGCTGGTGCGCTACCTGGTGCAGCAGGGGCATACGGTGTTGATGCTGTCCTGGCGTAATCCCGACCAGCACGACCGCGACATGGGCATGGACGATTACCTGCAACTGGGCGTGCTGACCGCGCTGGAGCAGGCCGACCGGCTGGGCGGCGGCGCGCCGCTGCACGCGGTGGGCTACTGCCTGGGCGGCACGCTGCTGGCGATCGCCGCGGCGGCCATCGATTCGGGCGAGCACGGCAAGCATGCCAGGCTGGCCTCGGTGTCGCTGCTGGCGGCGCAGACCGATTTCAGCGAGCCGGGCGAACTGGGCCTGTTCATCGACGACAGCGAACTGGCCTTCCTCGACGCGCTGATGTGGGACCAGGGCTACCTGGACGGCGACCAGATGGCGGCCTCGTTCCAGCTGCTGCATGCGCGCGACCTGGTGTGGTCGCGCTTGATGCGCGAGTACCTGATGGGCGAGCGCACCGCGCCCAACGACCTGATGGCGTGGAACGCCGACAGCACGCGCCTGCCGTTCCGCATGCACAGCGAGTACCTGCACGGGCTGTTCCTGCGCAACGACCTGGCCGAGGGGCGCTATCTGGCGCAGGGCAAGCCGATCGCGCTGTCCGACATCCGCACGCCGATGTTCGTGGTCGGCACCGAGCGCGACCACGTTTCGCCGTGGCGGTCGGTGTACAAGATCCATTTGCTGAGCGGGGCGGTGATCGATTTCGTGCTGGCCTCCGGCGGACACAACGCGGGCATCGTCTCCGAGCCCGGCCATGCCAACCGCAGTTATCGCTGCCACCCCGACAACGTGGCCGGGGCCGGCTACAGCAGTTCGCAGGAATGGCTGGACAGCGCCGATCGCAAGGATGGTTCGTGGTGGCCGCACTGGCAGCAGTGGCTGGTGCGCCATTCCGACCGGCACCGCGTGGCGCCGCCGGCCATGGGCCTGGGCCGGGTGCTGGGTCCGGCGCCGGGCAAGTTCGTGCTGCAGCGCTAGGCGCGGAAGCTGGTCTCAGTGCGAGATCAGCACCGGCAGCGTCATCCCGCGCAGCACGCTGCGGGTGGCGCCGCCCAGCAGGGTTTCATGCAGGCGGCGGTGGCCGTAGCCGCCCATCACCAGCAAGTCGCAGCCGCGTTCGGCCGCCGCGCCCAGCAGGGCCGCGCCGGCTTCCAGGGTACTGAACTCGCGCATGACGTCCACCCGCACGCCATGGCGGGAAAGGAACAGGGCCATGTCCGCGCCCGGCTCATCGCCGTGGCGGGCCGGATCGCGGTCGGCGTTGAGCACCAGCAGCGTGATGCGCTCGGCCAGCTTGAGCAAGGGCAGCGCGTCGCTGAAGGCGCGCGCCGCCTGCGCGCTGCCATCCCAGGCCAGCAGCGGATGGCGGAAGGCGCCCGACGTGGCCGGACTGTCCGCGTTCGGCACCAGCAGCAGCGGCCGTCCGCCTTGCAGCAGCAATTCCGGCGGCAGCGGGCGGCTGACGCCGAACTGGATGTCGTCGGGATCGGTCTGGCTCAGCACCAGCAGGTCGGCGTAGCGGGCGTGCAGCAGCAGGCCGCTTTCCGCATCGTCCTCGTACAGGTCGCTGGACCAGTGTTCGACCCCGGCCGCCGCCACGTCGCGCTCGAACGTGGCGAGGGCGGCGGCGGCCTGGTGGCGCAGATGGTCGAGCACGTGCGGCGGCAGCGGCCAGGCGCCCAGGCTGTCGTTCCATTCCGCATAGCGCGAAATGCCGGTCAGCGCGACGCCCGTCAGATGGGCGCCGGTGGCCAGTGCCGTCCGGGCCGCCAGCGCGTAGCGGCCCGCCGCGTGCTGCGACTGGTCGCAATGCACGACGATGGTTTGATAGCTCATCGCCGTTCCTTAATGCGACATCAGCACAGGCAGCGTCATCGAAGCCAGTATCGTGCGCGTGACGCCGCCCAGCACCGTTTCGCGCCAGCGTTGGTGGCCGTAGGCGCCCATCACCAGCAGGTCAGCGCCGAGGTCGGCCGACAGCGACAGCAAGGCTTCGCCCACATTCATGCCTTCCGGCTTGGGTTGTTGCAGGACTTCGACCTTGACCCCGTGGCGCGCCAGGAACAGCGCGATATCGGCGCCCGGCTCGGCCCCGTGCACGCCGTATTGACGGTCGGGATCGAACACCGCCAGCGTCACGCGGGCGCTGCGGCGCAGCAGCGGCAGCGCGTCGGTGACGGCGCGGGTGGCGGCGCGGCTGCCGTCCCAGGCGACCAGCGCATGGCGGTCGAGGTGCGGGTAGGTGCCGGCATACGGCACCACCAGCACCGGGCGGCCGCCGTTTAGCGTCTGAAAGGCCGCCAGACCGGGACCCATCAGCAGGCCTTCCTCGCCCGGCTCGCATTGGCTGAGCACGACCAGATCGGCATAGCGCGCCTGGAACACCAGGCCGTTCTGGGCTTCGTCGTCGCTGATGCGGCGCTCGTAGCGCACGTCGGCCGCGCGCGCCTGGGTTTCGTAACGCTCCAGCGAGCGTTCGGCGTCGCGGGTCAGTTCGTCAAGCTGCTCCTGCGGCACCATGCCTGCATACATCATGGCGCTGTTGCGGTAGAACTCTCCCGAGATACCGGTGGTGGCCGCGCCGATCAGGTGGGCATCCTGATCGCGGGCCAGGCGCGCCGCCACGTCGATGCGCTCAGGGGCATGGGCCGAGTTGTCAACGTGGACGAGTATGGTTTTGTAGGACATGGCGTTCTCCAGGTCAATTGAAAAACTCAGGCTAACAAACGCCATCCGTAAAATATATGATCTGGATCAAACGGCGCCCAATCCCCGGCCGGGGCTACTCGCTGCGCAGGCCGCCGCCCAGCGCCTTGTACAGCGCCACGGCGTTGCCGAACTCGCTGCGCCGCAATTCCAGCTGGGTTTGCTGGGCGGCGTACAGCAGGCGTTGGGCGTCCAGCAGCTCCAGGCGGCTGTCCTGGCCGGCGTCGTAGCGCAGGCGGGACAGCGCCAGACGCCGCTCGGCGCTGCTCACCACCCGCGCCTGGGCCTCGAGCTGGCGGCCGTAGGTGGCCCGGCCCGCCAGGCCGTCGGCCACCTCGCGGAAGGCCGTTTGCACGGCTTTCTCGTATTCGACCACGGCCACCGACTTGCGCACCTCGGCCAGCCTCAGCTCGGAGCGCAGCCTGCCGTGGTTGAACAGCGGCTGCGTGATCTGCGGCGCGAACGACCAGACGCGGTTGCCGCTGTCGAACATGCCGGACAGCGACGGGCTGGCGTAGCCCAGGCTGGCCGTCAGCGAGATCTGCGGGAAGAACGCCGCGCGCGCCGCGCCGATGTCGGCGTTGGCGGCCACCAGCGCCTGCTCGGCCTGGCGGATGTCGGGGCGGCGGGTCAGCAGGTCGGAGGGCAGGCCGGCGGGCAGCTGCACCAGCACCGGCTGTTGGTCCAGCGCCATGCCGGGCGGCAGGCCGTCCGCTGCGCGCACGCCGGTCAGCAGGTCCAGCGCGTTGCCGGCCAGCGCCACGGCGCGCAGGCGCGCCTCGCGGTCGGCCTGGGCGGTGGCGACCTGGCCTTCCGCCTCGGCCACGTCCAGGCCGCTGCGCTGGCGCGCGGATTTCAGTTGCCGCGCCAGCTCCAGCGAGCGCTGCCAGTCGGCCAGTGTGCGGTCGGTCAGCTGCAGCTGCTCTTCGGCCAGGCGTTGGGCGAAGTAGGCGTCGGCCACCGCGCCGACCAGGGTGATCTGCACCGCACGGCGGTTCTCGTCGCTGGCCAGGTAGCGCGCGAAGGCCGACTCGGACAGCGCGGCCACGCGGCCGAACACGTCCAGCTCGAAGGTGCTGACGCTCAAACCGGCGGACTTCTGGCTGTCCACCATGCCGGCGCTGCGTTGCTTGATCACGCCGGCGTTGGCCGTCAGCGTGGGCAGGCGGTTGCTGTCCTGGATATCGAACTGGGCGCGCACCGACTGCACGTTGAGCAGGGCCAGGCGCAGGTCGCGGTTGTTCTTCAGCGCCAGGTCGATCAGCGCGCGCAGGCGTGGATCGCCGAACATGGTTTGCCAGCCCAGGTCGGCGGCATTGGTGGACGCGGTCTCGCCATAGCTGGCCGGCAGCGGCGCCGCCGGCTTCTGCAGCACCGGGGTCAGCGAACAGGCGCCCAGCAGCAGCGCCACCGCCAGCGCGGAAGGGATACGGATATTGCTCATCATGCTTGCTCCACTACGAGGTCGGCCGCCGGCTGGCGCCTGGCGCCGAACCGTTCAACCAGACCCAACACGAACACATAAAACACCGGCACGAAGAAGATCGCCAGCACGGTGGCGCTGACCATGCCGCCGAACACGCCGGTGCCGATGGCGTGCTGGGTCTCCGAGCTGGCGCCGCCGGCCAGCATCAGCGGCAGCACGCCCAGCGCGAAGGCCAGCGAAGTCATCAGGATCGGCCGCAGGCGCAGGCGCGCCGCCTCGATGGCCGACTCCATCAAGCCCTTGCCGTCCTGGTGCATCTGCTTGGCGAACTCGATGATCAGGATCGCGTTCTTGGCCGACAGGCCGATCACGGTGATCATGCCGACCTTGAAGAAGACGTCGTTCGGCATGCCGCGCATCAGCACGGCGGCCACGCAGCCGATTAGGCCCAGCGGCACCACCAGCATGACCGACAGCGGGATGGCCCAGCTCTCGTACAGCGCCGCCAGCACCAGGAACACCACCAGCATCGACAGCGCCATCAGCATCGGCGCCTGCGCCGACGATTGTTTTTCCTGCAGCGAGATGCCGCTCCAGTCGACCGCGTAGCCGGGCGGCAGCTGGCGCGCCAGCCGTTCCATCTCGGCCATGGCCTCGCCGCTGGACGCGCCCGGCGCGGCGCTGCCGCTGATGCGCGCGGCCGGATAGCCCTGGTAGCGCACCATCTGCAACGGCATGTCGCGCCACACCGGCGTGACCACTTCGCTCAGCCGCACCATGCCGCCGGCGGCGTTGCGCACATGCAGGCGCAGCACGTCGTCCAGCTGCATGCGGGCGCCGGCGTCGGCCTGGATGATCACCTGCTGCATGCGGCCGCGGTTGGGAAAGTCGTTCACGTACTGCGAACCCATCGCGGCCGACAGCGTCTCGCTGATGCTGGTGAAGGCCACGCCCAGCGCCTCCGCCTTCTGGCGGTCGATGTCGAGCTGGATGCTGGTGCCGTCCGGCAGTCCTTCCGGATAGACGCCTGCGACCAGCTTGCTTTTGGAGGCCAGTTCCAGCAGCTTGCCCTGCGCGGCCTTGAGGGCGGCATCGCCCTGGTTGGCGCGGTCCTGCAGCCGCAGCGAGAAGCCCGACGAGTTGCCGAGGTCGTCGATGGCGGGCGGCATGACGCTCATCACCATGCCCTCGTTGGTCTGCGACATGGCGGCCTGGGCCAGTTCCACCTCATGTTGCGCGGTGGCGCCGTCGCGCTTGTCCCAGTCCTTGAGCATGGTGAAGGCGATGGCCGCGTTGGGGCCGCTGCCAGTGAAGCTCCAGCCCAAAATCGACTGGTTGTTGGCGATGCCGTTGCGCGTGACCAGGTGGTCCTCGAACTGCTTGACCATGTCGAGCGTGCGTTCGGTGCTGGCGTCGGACGGCAGCTGGATCGAGGTGATGAAATAGCCCTGGTCTTCCTCCGGCAGGAAGGATGCCGGCAGCACGCGGAAGGCGAAGGCCAGCAGGCCGACCAGTACCGCGAACACCAACATCACGCGGCCGGAGCGCTTGACGATGCGCGCCACGCCGCTTTCATAGCGGCTGTTCATGCGCTCGAACTTGCGGTTGAACCAGCCGAAGAAGCCGGTCTTCTCGTGATGCAGCGGGTCGACCGGCTTGAGCAGCGTGGCGCACAGCGCCGGCGTGAGCGTCAGCGCCAGGAAGGCCGAGAACAGGATGGACACCGCCATCGACAGTGTGAACTGGCGGTAGATGGCGCCCACCGAGCCGGTGGCCAGCGCCATCGGAATGAACACCGCCGTCAGCACCAGCGTGATGCCGACCACGGCGCCGGTGATCTCGCGCATCGCCTTCGACGTGGCGGCCTTGGGCGACAAGCCCTCGGTGGCCATCAGCCGCTCGACGTTCTCGACCACCACGATGGCGTCGTCGACGATGATGCCGATCGCCAGCACCATGCCGAACATGGTCAGCACGTTGACCGAGAAGCCCAGCAGCAGCATGATGGCGAAGGTGCCCAGCAGCGCGATCGGCGCGACGATGGCCGGGATCAGCGTGTAGCGTATCTTTTGCAGGAACAGGTACATGACCAGGAACACCAGCACCATCGCCTCCAGCAGCGTGTGCACCACCTTTTCGATGGAGATCTTGACGAAGGGCGCGGTGTCGAACGGCACCGAGTAGCTGATGCCGGCCGGCAGCGTCTTGCTCAGCTCATGCATGCGCTCGCGCACGGCCTGCGCCGTCTTGACCGCGTTGGCGCCCGGCGACAGCTGCACGGCGGCGCCGGTGGCGGCGCGGCCGTTCTCGCGGGTGGCGCTGGCGTAGTTCTGGGCGCCCAGCTCGACGCGCGCGACGTCGCCCATGACGACCTTGGAGCCGTCCAGGTTGGCGCGCAGGACGATGGCGGCGAATTCCTCCGGCGTCTGCAGCTGGCCCTGCACGGTCAGCGGGATCGACACGCGCTGGCCCGCCAGCGCCGGCGTGTCGCCGACGCGGCCGGGCGCGATCTGCGCGTTCTGCTGCGCCACCGCCGCGCTCAGGTCGCTCATGGTCAGCTTGTACGAGACCAGCTTGTTCGGATCGACCCAGATGCGCATGGCCTTCTCGGCGCCGAACAGCTGCACCCGGCCCACGCCGGGAATGCGGCGCAGTTCCTCGACCACGTTGCGGGCCATGTAGTCGGCCAGGTCGATCTCGTCGTACTTGCCGTTGCTGGCGCTCAGGCCGACGATCATCAGGAAGCCGGAGCCGGCCGATTCGACCGCCAGGCCGTTCTGGCGCACCGCCTGCGGCAGGCGCGGCTCGACCGACTTGAGGCGGTTCTGCACGTCCACCTGCGCCAGCTCGGGGTTGGTGCCGGGCTTGAAGGTGGCGGTGATCTGCGCCGAGCCGGAGGTGTCGGCCGACGATTCGAAGTACAGCAGGTTCTTTACGCTGGACAGTTCGCGTTCGATCTGGCTGACCACCGCGTCGTTCATGGTCTGCGGCGTGGCGCCCGGATAGCTGGCGGAGATGCTGACGCTGGGCGGCGCCACGGACGGATAGCGCTCCACCGGCAATTGCGGGATGGCGATCAGTCCGAACAACACGATGAAGATGGCGATCACCCAGCCGAAGACCGGGCGGTCGATGAAAAATTGTGGCATGACGTAGTCCTTGCAGTATTAGCGGTGCGCCGCCGCGCTGGCCAGGGCGCTGTCGCGCTTCCATGGCGTGATGTCCAGTTTGGCGTCGGGCTGGATGCGGTCCAGTCCCTCGACGGCGATGCGTTCGCCGGCCTTCAGGCCCTTGGTGACGAGGTAGTTGTGGCCGACCAGGCCGCCCAGCTTGACGTCGCGCAGCACGGCCTTGTTGCCGGCGCCGAGCACCCACACGCGGGTGGCGCCGGCGTGCAGCACGGCCTGCTGCGGCACCAGGATGCCGTCGGCGTCGGCCATGCGGGCGATGCGGGCGCGCACGAACATGCCGGGCAGCAGCTGGCGCTCAGGGTTGGGGACCAGGATGCGCAGCACCATGTCGCCGGTGCCGGTGTCGACGTTGATGCCGGAGAACAGGATGCGCGCCTCCAGGCCGTAGTCGTTGCCGCCGCCGTCGAGGATGCTGGCCCTGGGCGGATGGGCGGCGTTGCCGCGCAGCGTGCGCAGCATCGAGGCGGGCTGGCGCACGTCCACATACACCTGGTCGATCTGCTGCACCCGCGCCATCGGCGTGGCGTCGGTCTGCGCCACCAGCGCGCCCTCGGTCACCAGCTCCTCGCCGATGCGGCCGGAGATCGGCGCCGTCACCGTCGCGTAGCCCAGGTCGAGCTGGCGGCGCGCCAGCGTGGCCTTGGCCTGCGCCACTTCGGCCTGGGCCTGGTCGCGCTGGGAGACGGCGTCGTCATAGGTCTGCTGGCTGACGGCGTCGGCCTGCGCCAGCGGGCGGATGCGTTCGGCCTGGATTTTGGCGCGCACCAGCGCCGCCTCGGCGCGTTGCAGCGCGGCGGCGGCCGTGTCGGCGTCGGCCTGGAAGGGCGCGGTGTGGATCTGGAACAGCGGCGCGCCGGCCTTCACTTCGGCGCCTTGCTCGAACAGGCGGCGCTGGACGATGCCGCCCACCTGCGGCCGGATCTCGGCCGTGCGGAAGGCGGTGACGCGGCCGGGCAGGTCTTCGGCCAGTTCCACCGGGCCGGCGGCGACCGTCAGCGCCGACACCTTGGCCGGCGGCGGCGCCTCGTCTGGCGGCGCCTGGTGGCAGGCGGCCAGGGTCAGAAGGGTGAGCCCGGACAGCAGCGCCGGCAGGGCCTTGAGGTTGAGGTGCTTGATGTGCATAGCTAGTCGTCCAAAGTGTTTTCCCTCCATGAGGGAATGCAGGACTAGCGACTTTAACCACCCAACGTGGCCTATCTATTGAGGAAATATGGAGATATGATGGAGATCGTTACTTATTTTCAAGTTATTCATGTCTAGTTCTGCTGGAAGCCCGCTGGTGCTCATCGCCGAGGATGAATCCGAAATCGCCCATATCCTGCAAGCCTATCTGGTCCGCGACGGCCTGCGCACCGTGCACGCGGCGGACGGCCGCATCGCGCTCGACCTGCACCTGTCGCTGAAGCCGGACTTGGTGCTGCTGGACGTGCAGATGCCGCGCGTGGACGGCTGGAAGGTGCTGGCCGAGCTGCGCCAGCGCGGCGACACGCCGGTCATCATGCTGACCGCGCACGACCAGGACATCGACAAGTTGATGGGCCTGCGCATCGGCGCCGACGACTATGTGGTCAAGCCCTTCAATCCGGCCGAGGTGGCCGCGCGCGTGGGCGCCGTGCTGCGCCGCGCCGCCGCGCGCAGCATCGGCCTGGCCGCCGGCGTGCTGCGCTGCGGCCAGCTGGAGATCGACCTGGAAACCTATCAGGCCAGCGCGGAGGTGAACGGCCAGCGCGCGCCGCTGAACCTGACGCTGACCGAGTTCCGTCTGCTGACCCACATGGCGCGCGCGCCCAAGCGGGTGTTTACGCGCGGCGAATTGCTGGTCGCCTGTCTGCCCGAGGGCAATGCGCTGGAGCGCACGGTGGACAGCCACGTCAGCAAGCTGCGCAAGAAGCTGGAGGACAGCGGCCTGACCGGTGTGCTGACCAGCCTGCGCGGCGTCGGCTACCGGCTGGAGGACGCCGAGTGATGCGCGGTCCCGGCCTGAACCGGCAGATCACGCTGGCCATGCTGGCGGTCTCGCTGGGCATGACGCTGGTTGTGCTGCTGGGTTCCTACGTGTTCTACGCGCTGGTGATCGAGTACCGGCCGGACCTGCTGTCCGGCCCGACCGACATGATCCCCACCAGCACCGAATGGATCTGGATGGCGTCGGTCACGATGGTCGCGCTGGTGTTTGCGATCTGGGCGTCGGCGCGGCTGGCGCGGCGCATCCTGGCGCCGCTGAACTCGGTGGCCGACAGCGTGCGCCGCGTCGCCCATGGCGACCTGGCCGCGCGCGCCGTGGCCGGCGACCGGTCGCTGGGCGAGACCGCCTTGCTGGTCGACGACTTCAACGCCATGGCCGAGCGCCTGCAGCGCATGGAGCGCGAAATGGTGACGTGGAACGCCGCCATCGCCCACGAGCTGCGCACGCCGGTGACCATCTTGCGTGGCCGTCTGCAGGGCCTGGCCGAGGGCGTGTTCGAGCCGGACGAAAAACAATTCCGCGGTCTGCTGCACCAGGTGGAAGGGCTGTCGCGGCTGATCGACGACCTGCGCATGCTGAGCATGTTCGACAGCGGCCACCTGAAGCTGGAGCTGGCCGACTGCGACCTGGCCGGCGCCATCCGCGACGTGGCGCACCTGCTGGCGCCGCAGATGGAGGCGGCCGGCTACACGCTGGCGCTGGACCTGGCGGAGGGGCGCGTTTGCTGCGACGGCGCGCGCATGCGGCAGATCCTGCTGGCCTTGCTCGACAACGCGGGGCGCTACGCCGACCCCGGCGTCATCCGCATCCGCACGCGGGCGCTGGGCGCGCAGTATCTGCTGCAAGTGGAGGATGCCGGTCCCGGCATCGACGAGGATCTGGAAGGCAAGCTGTTCCTGGCCTTCCACCGGGGCGCACATGCGCGCGCCGGTGCCGTGGGCGGCAGCGGGCTGGGCCTGGCGGTGGTGCGCGCCATCGCCGAGGCGCACGGCGGCGTGGCCTCGTACCGGCGCGGCGATGCCGGCGGCGCGATGTTCGAGATCGCGTGGCCGATGCCGATACCCGGGCCGGCCGTCAACTGAAGGGCTTCAGGCGGCCTGGCCGTGGAAGGCTTTGTTGGCGATCTTCCAGCCTTCCGCGGTTTTGAGCAGCACGAAGTAGTCGACGAAGGTCGTGGCGCCGTGCTCCAGCGTGATGCGGGCGCAGGCGGCGTTGCCGTGCACCTCGATCCAGTCGGCCGTGCGGCGGCGCTGCGCTTCGTCGGCGGCCGGCATGCGCTTGAAGCGTTCGCAATACACATCCAGCGGCCACGAGGTGAACACCCCGTCGCGCATCGATTCGATGTGGGCGCTCGGCAGGAAGGCCAGGCGCATGAAGTCGGCGTCATCCCGGGCGTGGCCCTGGAAGTAGTTTTGTATCGGTTCCAGCACCGCCAGTTGTTCGGCGTTGAAGCGCGGTGCGGACGTTTGGGCGTTATCCATAGGAGTCTCCAGGTTGAGAGCGCATCCTACGCGAGGGCCATGCCCTTGTGTCCCGGCGGTGGCAATACGGCCTATAGCGGGCGGCGCATAGCGCACCGCCCGCCATTGCGCTAGCTTAGCGGGCTGGCGGTGGCGGCGTCGAAGGCTCAGGGGCCGGCGCTGGTGCCGACGGGCTGGCGTCCGGTGCCGGTGTGGCTGGTGCGGGCGCAGTCGCGGCCGGTGTTGGTGGTGCGCTATTGTCATGCGGAACATCGGCGTCCTTGTTCTTGCATCCGCTGATGGCCGCCGCAGTCACGATCAGCGCGCAGGCGAACTTGCCGGCGAGGGGGAATGACTTCATGGCGTGCTCCTTGGTGTTGGGTCGAAACCTATCGTAACCATTCCTGAGCCTGCGAACTATCAGCGTGACTGCGGCCTGCTTGTAGGACTACTCCGGCTTGTTGCGTGCGAGGCGGCCGGTGCGAATCCAAACAATTAAAAGATGGCAGTTCCGCCTGTCTCAATCGCAGGCGTCGCCGATGGCGGCCAGGCGCCAACTCCCCTTGCCATAACGCAGCGTGCGGCTGTTGATGCAAGCTTCGTTGGGTTGATACCGCAGGATGATCTCGTCGTCGGACACGTCCAGTTCGGCTTCGGTGGCTGCGCCGGTGGCCAGCAGCGAGTCGATCAGCGCGGTGTCCACGGCGACGGTGGAGAGCAGCTGCTTGCCATTGTCGTCGAAGCTGCTGACTTTGATTTTGGGCGGCATGTGGCGGCGGAGATAGGCGGCGTTGACCGGCGTTCTGGCGCCGCACAACAGCAGCTCGGCCAGGTTCCAGGCATCGTCGGGAGCGGGGGCCTTGAGCAGTTGTGCGCGCAGGGCGGATTTGTTTTTCGTTGAGCAGGAGTTGGCCGGCGCTGGCCGGGAAGGCTCGGCCTGGGCCGCGTTCAGTGAAAATGCGGCGAGCAAGGCCACGGCTGCGAGGAATGGTTTCATCGGTTGGTACGGCTTTCAGGTTTAGCGGACGCTTCTTTTTTCAGTACCGATTCGACGGTCAGGTCCTTGCTATTGGCATAGGACTTCTGGCCCACCGACCACCAGCTTGCCTTTGAAGGCGGGCCATTGGTGCAGTCCCTGCTGGCTGGAGGAGACATCGGCGTGGGCGGCAGGCGCCAGCGCCAGGGTGAGCGCGTAATACGCGAGTATGAATTTATTTTCATTGAATTCGTTTTTTCAGGAGTGCTGCCAATCTGGCTTTGCGCCAGTCGCTCAACCGCGAGCGCTTGAGATTGTATTCCATGTGCTTCAGTTGTTGCGGAGTAGCCTCGGCAACCAAGGCTGCCAGTGCGCTTTCCGTTTTACTCTCGCTTTCATGCAGCCGCTGTTGAAGGATGGCATTCGCCGCCCGCTTCCGATTCGCAGCCAACGCCGCTTCGTATTCCGCCCTCAAGTCTGTGTCTTGAATTTCCGACGGTGCCGCGCCGGCGGGCAATCCCGTTTCCAGCGGCGGCGAAATGCTCAGCTGGACGGCCAGACCAGGATCCGACTCTGGCAGCAACTCCTTATCAAGGGCGGCGAATATCGTGAGCAGCAATTGGAATTGAGCGGAGATGCTAGTGTGCGATTGGTCCGTGTTCGTGGTGGGGGAGGTTCGATCTGGCGCACGAGGGGAGCTGCACACCGCCAGGATATCGCGTTGCGTGCCAATTTGGACCTGGCTTGTCACGTCCTCGTTCCTCGACGCAGCTGCCGACAAAACCGTTGTCATAGCAAGCAGGGCGAATAGCACCTCCATCCTCCCATCTGCGCTCACTGGTTGTGAACATGTGGCGATTCCGATTGCAGCCCATCGTCAGCCAACACCCAGCGAACCTCTCGGCCCTGGTACAGCGGAAGCTTCTCGCCTTTTTGCAGCATGACGCTGGCGCTTAGGTCAAATTCGGCCAACCATTTTCCAGCAGCAGGAACTGCAGTTCCGCTGTCTGCCCAAATGGTTTCCTTCGGCACCCAGATCAATGGAGCGGGGGAAAGAATTGCATCCGGTTTGTTGAACCTATAATGCGCCTCTTCTTCAGGGATCGTACCATCAGTATAGCGGTCGTCTCGCCACAGCAAACGCCAGGTCGTGTCCAGGTCAATGTTGTCGGTCGCTGTCTCTACCGTGATTCTTGGTGCTTTTGAGCCACCGTGCAAGTAGTTCATGGCACCGACGATCTTGAAGGGCGGTTGAGGCTTGGGGGCGCGAGTGAATAGGCTCAGGAATGGTGGTTTGGGCAGGTCCACCGGTTCCCATATTCCCGAATACGGCGTGTAATCATTCGTACGCACGAACGTATTGTCCAACGGGTTAGGGACGGGCTTTAGCCCATTTGGAAACGGCATATTTTTCAATTCATTCTGAAGCCATTCTCCGTATAGTGTAAGCGCCGGGTCTTCAATGTACCGTGGTTCAAGAATCCCGACCGCGCATTCACCCCAAACTTGACCTAACGAGATTAGCGCGTCGCAAAATTCTTTCCAAAGCGGGGTGTTTTTTTTGATGGCGTTCTCCCCCAACTCTATACGCTCAAGCATTTGAGTCCAATGAGAAAGCATGCGGCGAGCCATCGCAAATTCGCCGTTTGCATCGAATTTGAATACTCGCTTATCGCCTTTGGATAGTCGATTGACGCCCTCTTCGCAGTGCGCCAAACACTTCAAAATCAGGGCATATTCTGAGTGAGGAAGGGATGTCTCATCCGCCCAGCCATGCTCATCGGCTTCGCGTAAGCTATGCTCTGTAGCTGTTGCCCAGGCTTTGTAGAATTCGAGGATGCGGCGCCACGCAGTGACAGAGCTGACCCTTTGCAGCCAGAAAAAAATCTGCTGCCGCTCAAGTTGAGATGGCAGCATGATGAGGTTTTGGGGTATGGATTGTTTCATGGATGAACGAGTGGGGGACGCCCGCATACACTGGTTTTGTCGTACACGGTCAGCACCGGCAGTTCGCCAGCATTGAGGCTGAACGCGAGTTCGGCCGCGTTGTCGGTGTCGATGGCGTGCGCGGTGGGCACGCCACGCTTTCGTATATATTATTTATTCCATTTTTCGGTAAAGAGTGGCAAGATGCCTCCTTCACATATTTCGTCCTCAACACCTTGGCCTTTCGGTGCACTAAGATTCGTGCAAAGTAATACTTTGGCGCCAGTCGTTTCGCGGCCCCGGACGTAGCTGTTGCGTAAAGTCGTGACAGCCGGCTTATCGTTTGATGGCTGCACACCCGACCAATCAAAACGGTAGCCATTCGGAATGATCTTTAGCGACAGCGTAGGCTTTGCATCTGGAAGATGGGCGTCTTTGTCATTGACTGCGGCCTCCCCAATAGTACGCATGATCGCTGTCTCCGCGTCATACAAATAGTAATCGATGCTCATGTGATAACGACCCGGCGAGTACTCTGTTTTCAGGCATGACATCCGTACGAACGCGTGAGCGGCCGACGCCTTGACCACATCAAGAACATACCTCGGACAAATTGATTTTTTATCACCAAGCGGCGAGGCGATCACAAAATCTTGTCGCACGCCTTGCTTACTGAAACTAAGATGGAGGTCCACGGTGTCCGGCAGGTCGTCCTCGCCGGCGGCGCTGTAGAGCTCACCGTCCTGGAAGCGCAGCGACAGTTCCAGCACGCGCAAGGTGTTGTTGTGGAAACGTGGCCGAACACCTCACTCTTGATTCTCATCCCATTGCCAGATAGTCACGCCGTAATCTCCACCAAGGTCTGGTATCACTTCCCCTTTAGAAAAATAACGACGTGAGTTATCTTTTGCCGGAGTGAAGTAATATCCTGGTTGATCGCAACTTGTACCGGCCACAATGCGTAGGCCAACTGTAGGTATCTGCTTATTGTTGTCTTCCGCCCATTCTTCAAGCTCTCCGTGAATCTGCTCGACATAAATCCAAGTGCACGGGCGGGTAGTAAAGGCGTTCCGCCCAATTAGGCTCGGCGCCAGCTTGGCCTTGCTGGTGCTACGGCTGAACAGCGGATCTTGGGTCAAGCGCGGGTCGTTTAGATGATGCTGCACAAATGCATGCATACGGTCTTCGTCGATCCATAGACTATTTCTTCCCACAGCTGCCAGTGCATCCAACCCCAGGCTGTTAAAGGTATTGGACGCCAACAGCCCGCCAGCAGGCTGGCCCGTCCAGCAGAATTGCGGGGTGCCGTGTGGGTCGTCCAGTGGAAGGTAGACGCCGGTACGCACGGGAACCATGCCGGTCCGTCCGGTAATGTCTGCACGCAATCGCAATGCTGGGGCTCGTTTCAGTGCCGCTGGAAATTCTTGGCGTTTTAACATAAGACTGCAATCATCCCAGCGGCCTGAGGATTCGGACTGATTCATGGTGTCATCGATATTTCCTGCGTATAGGGAAATATCTTCGAATTGGTTTTCGAAATCGCTTTGTTCGTCCGGCGTCATCCAGTTTAGTGACATTTCTGCCAGGCCGCGTGCGCATTGATTGGCGCCCGTGATTGAATAGCTTTCGTAGGCGCGCTTCGCGATATGGGTGGCGACAGACAGTTCAAAGTCCGCCAGCAGTGGCCAAGCATTGTTGCCCCAGTTTTCTGAGGTATTCCGATTGCCCCACCGTGCGTCGGTCAAAATGGCGTCCCGCTGCTGCAATTTGGCCAAGTCGAGTGCTGGATTGACTGATGCCATTAGTGTGTGTAGGCGCTGTTGCAACCCCTTGAGATAGTCAAGCGACGCGAAGTGATAGAGCAGAGTAACCTGTATTTTTTGAGTTGTGCTTAGTTGAAACGGAGCTCGTTGCATGATGGTTTCGTTATTTAGTTAATTGGGTTGTTTGACCCGGTAGCATCGGAAGGCCGATACGTTCGCTTAGGCCGGCACCTCCGAAGTCGGAATACCCCCAACCGGTATCGAAGGGCCCACTAATATTAGGATGATTAATGGATTCGCGTATGCCTACATAGCGCCGCTGTTCCTCCTCGCCTAACTTGCTATACGCGTCTTCGTTGATAGCGTTCTGCAAACGTGAGGAACGGCCGCCATTGAGTGTGTAGTAGCGCATCGTATCGTTCCGGGTGTCCTTGCGTTCAACTTTAAAAATGACTTGTTCCCAACCATGTTCGTTTGCTGGCAGGATTGACCCGGTCAGATTGACCCGCCCTCCATACCCTCGCGAACGCCGCGACCCTATCGTAAGACCCCTCGAACCCCAGTTCCTTTAGGTCCTCATGAATCTGTTTTAGCGTGCGCCGTTGCTTGCGTGTCCGCGCTGCTTCAGTCTTGAGTAGCGCGGAAAGCTGAAACGCGTATTTGTCGATGGCGCGGGTGGAACGCCGTTCGGCGTAGGCCGGCTCTATGGTTTCTGAGCGCAGATGGCGTCGGACGGTGTTTCTGGAGATGCCCAAACGCCTGGCGATCTCTCTCAATTGGACCTGGTCACGAATGTGCCAGCGTCGAATAATGCCTAGTAGTACCACGTCGATCACTCCAATTCCCCACTCAATGTCGTGAGTAGGATCAACAGCATTGAGCAACCCTTCAAGTTCACTGGCCATGGCCAGCGACTTCTCGCGCTCGAACCCACCCTCGCCAATTTCATCTCGGCCCGTGCCCTCGCAGGGAACGCAAATGCGGCGGTCGACCGTGTTGCCGCTGCCATGGCAGGTCGCGCATTTCCCGTCAAGCCAATACGCCAGCGACCTCTCGGCGACGCGCCCAATTTGTGGACACAACTGATTTGTGGTCCAGCCTCAATCATGCGGACACAAATTCATGGCGTACAGACGGTGCTGGCTAGACGCTTACCCCAGTGCAGCTGCTGGCCGGCGAACAGCACGGTCGATGCCGGCGTGGCCCAGTTGACGCTGGTGGGCGCATCCATCAGCACCAGCGCCGCGCCGAATTTTTCAACCGGCTTGGCCGCCGGCTCACGCCTTCGGATGTTAGCAGCTAAATGAAGATGTACTAACGCCTTCAACGATGAATTGTGCTCGCTGAATGCTCAATCCTGATCTGCGTCCCATTGCCAAATCGTTATGCCGTAGTCACCCGCTATGCGCGGCATTATTTCACCATTGCCGAAATGGCGGCGTGAATTCATTTTTGCTGGGGTAAAGTAATAACCGGCCTGGACACAGCGAGATCCGGCTTCGATACGTGGCCTGTCCGTGTCGGCGGAGGGGCCGTTTGGACTTTCAGACCAGTCTTCGATGTCACCGTGGATTTGTTCTACGAAAATCCAATCACGTGGGTGCGAAGTGAACGCATGGCGCGAAACCAAACTGGCAGCGAGTCCGGGGTCTTGAACGCTGTCGCTGAAAAATGGATCGCTGGTCAATATCGGATCTGTCAGGTGGTCCTGGACGAACGCATGCATACTGGCGTCGTTGGTCCAAAGATCAGATATTCCTATTGCAGAGAGCGCTGCCTCTCCAAGCATATTGAATGTGCGACATTCTTGCAATGGACCGGCAGGTTTGCCGGTCCAGCAAAATTGTGGCGTGCCATACGGATCATCTATCGGCAAGTAGACGCCGGTGCGAGGAGGTACTGCACCGCTCTTTCCGCAGACATCCGCGCGGAGACGCAAGGCTGGCGCCTGAATAAACGCGCTTTGGTGCTTCAGTTCCATACGTGTGAGGCTGAAGTCGCTCCACCGACCAGCCTTGTGAGATTTGGCTAGTGTGTAGTCAATATTCATCGCATATTTCGCAATCGCGTCCATGCAACTTTCGAACTCCCGTTCTTCGTCCGGACTCATCCAAGCTGTGGACAGTTCCGCAAAACCACGCGCACAATTATTCGCGTCAGTAACCGAATACACTTCCAATGCACGCTTAGCTATATCTTCGGCTATTGCTCGTTGGAAGTCGGCCAAAAAAGGCCATGCATTATTCGACCAGTTTTCTGACGTGTTGCGCGATCCCCAACGCGGAACATTCAGGAATTGATCACGTTGATCCAGCTTTGCCCGATCTAAGGTTGGATCAATATCGACGAGGAGTGCATTTACGCGGTCTTGTAAGCCCTTCAAATAATCTAAGGAAGCGAAATGATAAAGCAGGGTGACCTGTCGCTTCTGTTTAGCGCTCAATCGGAATGGTGCAGTTTTCATTGTTTAGTCTATGGCATTAATTTTGTAGTTTGTCCTGGTAGTGCTGGAAGCCCTATGCGTTCACTGAGGCCCGCACCGCCAAAATCCGAGTAGCCCCAACCTGTATCAAACGGCCCGCTGATATTGGGGTGGTTAACTGCCTCACGAACGGACATGTAGCGCGCTTGTTCTGCTTTGCTAAGCTTCTCGTATTCGGCGTGGCTGATAGCGTTTTGCAGTCTGCTTTGCTTGCCACCATTTAGAGTGTAGTAGCGCATGGTGTCGTTGCGCACATCTTCGCGCTCGACATTAAACACGATTTGCTCCCAGCCTCCCTCCAAGTGTCTGTCCGGTAGTTTCTTTAACGTTTGACTAGACGCCGGGCCGCGCCACACCTTTAGAGATTCTCCCGGCTTTATATCATAGGTTACAAACTGGCCATTGACATTCCAATTCGGCCAAACAGCTAAATGCTTGCGCCAAGCTGCGCGAGGATCCGCTGCATTTTGTAGTCGTTGAAATACCTCTTCACTGACCCAGCAATCGCTCATCGCTCTACTGTTCGGTGAAAGGATGCGATACAGTCGAGCCGGGCCCTTGATTTCATCTGCGACCATGTCCGCGAAGGACTCTACGTTATGAGGTTTTAATTTTGGCCATTTTTGTTTGACTTTCGCTGCAACGATATCTTCGTAGTCAGCATAGTCCAACGCGGGAAATTTTCCTTTCGCCCCATCGCTGAGCCACTCCGGCAGTGGATCTGCCTTTCGCATCAGCGTGACCGCAGAAGCTTCGGGAAGGGTGCCGCGAAAGTGAACGTTATTAACATTGACAATGCCTGGCATGTGCTCCAGCGACGCACGGTCCAGCCGTAGCGCGGCCTTGTCGAGTATGTCCACAATCGGTTGCAGCTCCTTAGCCAAGTAGGTGTTTGCTGCCAAGCGGATCTTGCGAATATCTTCCAGGCAGGTGCGTGCCTTGCCGCCGATTACCGGCACATATTTCACTTTGGCGACCAGTCCTTCAATCACATTGATGCCCCGATCGAATGAGCTCAGCAAGGTACTGAGATTGACCTTGTCGCGAACGGTCCTGACTTCCTTGGCCAGCCAAACGAAGACATCATCTACTTTATGTAACCGCAGGTATTTTTGCACGTCGTGTCGGCGTAAAAAGGTGATAACCCAGGTCATCGCCAGATCGACGGCCTTTATCGTGGCCGCGCCGCCTATACGACGTACAAATGCGAAGAAGATCTTCAGCACGCCCTTGACTAGCGAACCCAGAAACGGGAACAGCCCAATCAATGTTAGTCCCAAGGCCACCCATGCCCAACCATCCGTAAGGTCCTTGCGCAGCTTGTTGCAGTTAGCGATCAGGTCGCGTACATCACAGATCTGGTCGACCAACGGGATCATCGAAATGGCGGCATCGATGGTCAGTTGGCCGGTGGAGCGGTCTTCGTTGAAATCACCTTGCATGGCTTCCCAAAACCATTCGAAGGGATTCGTGCTTGGTTCTTTGGCTTTCTCCTGGTCGTTGGTCATCCATGCCAACGCATCCCGCATCTGGGTAGTATTGATCTCAGCCATGGAGCGTCTTCTGTTTATATGCCTCAGGCATTGCTCAAATCCTCAAGGGGGGAAGCCGGTTTCTCTTTATTCGGCGCCCGCGGTTTATAGATAACTTTCTTCACAGGCTTATTTTCGATATTGTCGTGAAGCGCTTTGCCATACTCATCCAGCTTTCCGTTGACCACGGGGCCATCTTTGAAATGAATTTCATACTCGGCCCCAGCGATGCCCAGGGCGGTCTCAGGCTCAAGATAGTGCAAGGCGATCCAGTTTGTCTGCTTAGCTAGCGCGTCGGGAAGTGAAAGCGTATTGGCGGTCTTGCGTCCGCCCCCTTCAAACACATGCTTCCCGCCCTTGACGGTGAAATTGCCAGGGCAGGCGAAGGTGATGTCGCCGCCTTCGAGCGTGATCGACGATTGGCCCGCCTGCAGCACGATCTTTTGATTGGCCTTGATCTCGATGCGGTCGTTGACCGAGATGACGGTGATCGACTTGTCGGCCAAAATCTCCAGCTGGTCGGTGTGCGCCTGCAGCGATAAGGGCCCGTTGCCGGCGATGGCCTGGATGCCGCCGGCGTGCGAGAAGTAGCTCACGGCGTTGGCTGCCACCGACGATACCGTGTAGCCGGCTGTCATGTGCACGTCGCCCTGCGTCACCCAGTGCAGCTGCCGGCCGGCGAACAGCACGGTCGATGCCGGCGTGGCCCAGTTGACGCTGGACGGCGCATCCATCAGCACCAGCGGCGCGCCGAATTTCTCAACCGGCTTGGCCGTGTCCAGATCACGCGCGCCGTCCTTGGCCTTGGCGGCCTGCTGGCCGTTGACCGCGCCGGCATGCTTGCCTTTTTCCTGGGGATCGAGCTGCGCGATGAAGTCTTCGTGCGCTGCGGCGGCGGGCTTGCTGGACAAGGCCTGCTGCTGCTTGGCCGCCTCGCTGAGCCGCTCCGCCAGTTCTTTCGACGATTTCAGTGAACCCAGCGCTTCGCCCGCATCCATCTGCGTAGAGCTGACGCTGCTGCCTTGGGCGGCGCGCGCGCTGGTGGTCAGCAGCACGCCCTCGGCGCCGCGCACGGTGGCCCAGGCGTCGGTACGCAACTCGAAACCGCTGCCGCGATAGCTGCCGCGCTGCGCGGAGGAAGGGGCCTGCTGGATCAGATAGCCCAGGTTCAGCTGTGTGGCCGCGCTGCTGGTGGCCAGCCGCGTGCGCACCTGGCCCGGCGTGTCGTCCAGTTGCCACTGGTTGTAGCCGCCGCCGTCGAAGTTGTGGCTGTGGATGCCCGACAGCGTGCCCGCGTGATTGGCGCCCGAATCCACGCCCGCCGCAAACGGCGGCAGGTCGGCGCCGGTGTAGAGCTGCGCCACCACCATCGGCCGGTCCATGTCGCCTTCGATGAAGTCGACCAGCACCTCGGTGCCGATGCGCGGCGTGAACTGCGAGCCCCAGTTCGGACCCGCCAGCGCTTCCGCCACGCGCACCCAGGTGCCCGAGGTTTCGTCGCCGGGCGCGTTGCCCTTGCTGTCGGTGTTGTGGCCGATGCCGCCGGCGTTGGCGCCTTGTCCGCGCTGCCAGCTGAACTGGATCTTGACCTGGTGATCGCGGTCGGTGGTGGCGACCGCGCTGGCCAGGCCGACGACGACCGCCGTCTGCGGACCCAGTGCGGTGCTGGCGTGCGGCGCGGCGGTGGCGCGCGGCACCACGGCCACGCTGTCGCGCACGCAGCCGAAGCTGTTGCGGTAGGTGCCGTTCTCGATGCCGCCGCCGATCAGCGAGGCGATCGTCTTGATCTGCGGCTGGAAGTTGTTGCGCGCTTCGTGCTGCACCCACAGCACCAGGAAGCGGTTGTCGCCGTCGGCGTAGCGCTCGTGCTGCGTGAGCTGGAAGCCGTGGCCCGCGGCCAGGCGGCGCACCGCGCCTTTGCCTTCGAAGACCTTGTTTTCAAGCTCCAGCGCCTGCAGCATCAACTGGCTGTGCGGATCGGCGGCGGCGCCGTTGTCCGCGCCGCTGGCGATGCGTTCGCCGCTGCCGTCGTACACGGCCAGCACCGGCAGCTCGCCCGCATCGAGGCTGGAGGCTTGTTCGGCCGATGGCGCCAGCAGCTGCGCCGGATCCCAACTGCTGATGCTGATGGCGTTGGCCTGCACCCGGCGGCGCGCGGTGAAGTGGTCGATGGCGTCGTCGGTGTCGGTGGCGCGCACGCCGTGGAAGCGGATCTCGGCGTCGCCCGGCGTGTCCGGCGCGCGCGCCTTGCTGTCGAAGATCACCAGTTTGTGCTTGGCCTGGCCGTCCTTGCTTTCGTCGTCGGCCTGGTCGTGTTCAAAGCGCCAGCTCAGGCCTTCGGAGGCCAGCAGGCGGACGAAGAATTCCAGATCGCTTTCGCGGTACTGCGTGCAGATGGCGCGCGGTTCCAGCGTCTGCGTGACGTCGAATTCAAAGCGCAGCTGCGGATAGTCGGCCAGCAGTTCGGTGACGATGTCCTGCGCGTTCTTGTCCTGGAAGATGTAGCTGTCGCGCCGCAGCCGCAGCAGCGACAACGCCGGTTCCAGCATCAGGCGGTAGCGCGCCACGCCGCCATCCGCGCCCAGCCAAGCGGCTTCGGTGCAGATGCCGTGCCATGCGCGGCGGCTGCCGTCCGCTTGCAGCAGCGTGACGGTCAGCTCCTCGCCGATGAAGATCGTCAGATCCAGGTCGGTCGATGGGCTCAATGCGTCGACTTCAAATGCATACAGTTCGTTGACGCCTTCGCGGCCGCTGAAACGTTCGGCCATCAGCGATTCGGGCAGGCCCGAGTCCTGCGCGCTGGCCAGTGTGATCAGACGCGCGTGCTGGCTCAGGCCCGTGCCGAACAGGCCAAGCGCCGAAGGGATTTGTGACAGCAGATCCATCAGGGCAAAGTGATCGTCAGGTTGGCGGCGCGCGGCGCCATTTTCACTACGTCGTTATACGCATTCATGCGGTTTTCGGCATTGTGGTTCAGCGAAGTGCGCAGGCCGATGTAGCCCAGCACGCAGATCAGGCCGAACACGGAGCACAGCACCCACACCGGCAAATCGCTGCGCAGTTTGTGCTTGATCTGGTCCGGGCGCTCGGCGTGCGGTGCGAAGCCGCCGCGCTTGCCCTTCATGTGGGCGATTTCGTCGCCCAGGCGCGAGGTCAGGTAGTTCAACTTTTCCGAGCCTTCGAGGATGTACTTGCCCTGGAAACCCAGCAGCAGGCACATATGGAACACCTCCAGCGCCTGCAGGTGTGCGCTGCCGCGCGCGCGCAGGTTTTCCAGACGGTTGTAGAAGTTTTCGCCGGCCAGCTGGTCGCCGAACAGCACCAGCTGCAGCGGGCGGCGCTCCCACGCGTCGCGGATGCTGAAGTTGGAACGCAGGATGATCTCGTCGACCGCCGCGCAGAAGGCGTATTTGGCGTTGTCCACGTCGTCGGGCGAGGCGTTCTGTTTCTTGGCGCCGCGGCCGAAATCGTCCAGGAAGGCCGCCATCTTGCGGGCGAACTCGCCGTCGTCCTGCGGGCCGTTGCCGTTCTTGAGCATGAACAGGGCGTAGAAGCCGTCGTACATCAGGTCGAGCAGGGTTTGCGGCGCGCTGGCCGCGCTGGGCGGGGCGCCGGCGCCGATCAGGGAAGGTGCGGTAACGGTATTCATTTTTGGTCCTCAGTTCAGGAAGTAACGGCCACCAGGTCCAGCTTCAGGTCATGTATGCCGCCGGGGACGTATATGGAAATCGATTGGGCTTGCAGCATGCGCTCGTACATCTGGCCCTTCGCCTCCAGCGCGAAGTAGCAGGCGTCCGGACGCACCGGCACGGCGGCCGGCACTTGCGGCGCATGCGTCAGGCGCACGCCCGGCATGGCCGACAGCACGAATTTTTCGACGTCGTCCGGCGCGCCGATCTTGAAGCGCAACGGCACGATGTCCACCATCTCGCTGGCCGGCAGGTCGGCCGAGACGGCGATATAGAAGGTGGTCTTGTCGTCGATCTTCTGCGAGTCCAGCATGCCGTGGTGGTACGAAGGCTTGACTTCCTTGAGCGCGATGGCGAAGTACTTCGACGAGATCACCGTGTCGAGCAGCTCGCGGATGATCTGGTGCAGCGTGGCGAAGCCGGGGCCGGGATCGGCGTGCTGGTAGGGCGGCAGGTCGGCCAGGGTCCAGCTTTTCGAGAACGTCATCAGGGCGCCGGCCAGTTGCAGCAGCTGTTCGTACAGGCGTTCCGGGTGCAGCGCCGGATGATGGAAGTAGTGCGACAGCGAGGCGAACGCCGAACTGGCCGTGTGCAGCAGCCAGAAGGACGACATGTCGCCGGAGCGGAATTCGATCACGTTCTTGCTAGGCTCGCGGTGGTGGCCGTACAGCGCGCTGACTTTGGCCTGCAGCGCGTCGATCAGGCGGCGCAATTGCAGGAACAGCTGCGCCGAGCTGCGGATCGACAGGCTGGGCGCGACGAACGATGTATCCAGTTCGAAGCCGCCGGTGGCCGCGCGGCGCAGGCGCAGCAGCGGGAAGTGGGTGTAGGAATCGCGCGGTTCGAACTCCGATACCAGGCGCACGGTCTTTTTCAGATAGCTCAGTTGCGCGGTCGCTGCCTGCGTGTACAGGTCCGGCGTGTCGCGGTTCGACTGCAGGAAGCGCACCGCGTTGGCGCCGTTTGAACCGTCGCCGAAATTGCCGCCGAAGGGTTTGAACGCGGGCAGGGCGGCGTAGAAGGTCACGCTCTGCTGCGATTGCAGCATCTGGCTCAGGTCCACGGTGTCCGGCAGTTCGTCCTCGCCGGGAGCGCTGTAGAGCTCGCCGTCCTGGAAGCGCAGCGACAGTTCCAGCACACGCAGGGTGTTGTTGGCCAGGGCGTCGCGGTCGATCTGGAGCTGGTTCACGCCCCAGGCGTATGGGTGCAACGCCTGCATGCTGTGATGCAGCCGCTGCTCGTGGTACTGGTCCTGCTGCTGGAAGTGCTGCGGGCGCAGGAATAAGCCTTCGCCCCATAAAATTTTGCCGCTCATGCGTGCGTCCTTGAGAGTGTGGCGCATTGATGCCATTTGTTAAGTAGCAGAACAATAACATTTCTTGTCCAACTGCCGCGCTCGTTTGGTTTCTATCGTGCGCAGCTTAAAAAATAGGCAACTGAGACCACTGCGGCACTAAAAAGTTCCCTGTTTCAACCAAAAATTCAATTGAACGCGGTCAATAATAAATTTCTGATAACGTGCAGCCTGTTGGCAACAATTAGTGGTTAGGCATTCTTTTTTGATATTTAGTTTGAGGACAGCATGAAGACCGTAATCTCCCTTGGCCGCATCGGCCGTTTCATTGGCGCCGCTGTCTGCGCCGCATCGCTCAGCGCTTGTATGACCGCCCCGGTTGTCCAGAAGCCCGCAGTACCCAGCATGGAAGACATGCTGGCCAAGGCCAGCCAGGCCAGCGGCTCCGGACAGAAAGAGCAAGCCGTCACGTTATGGAAGGAGGCGGCAGCCGCCTATCCGGCCGATAAGACGCCGTGGACCAATATCGCGCAGACCCGTTATGAGGCTGGCCAGTACGGCGACGCCATCGTCAGCGCACAGGAAGTGCTGGTGCGCGATCCTAACGACCGCCTGGCCAACAGCATCATCGCCATCAGCGGCCTGCGCCTGTCGACGCGCGCGCTGTCGGACCTGAGCCGCCAGAACAATCTGTCCGGATCGCTGCGCACCGAGTCGCAGGACCTGGCCAAGCTGCTGCGCGAGAGTCTGGGCGAGACCGTGCTGGTACCGCCGCAGCCTGCGCAAGCCGTTACGCCGCCGCGCAATGCCAGTGCCGCCAAGGGCAAAAAAGGCAAGGCGAAGGCCACCGAAGATTCCAGCGCCGATCCGTTCAACGCGCTGAAGTAACCGTTTTGTATTCAACCCAAACGTTAGGGGAATCCCATGTCTAAAAATACCAGTGTCCAGAAAAAACTGCAGAAAATCCGCCCGCCGCGGGTCCAGATGACCTACGACGTCGAAATCGGCGACGCCATCGAAAACAAGGAGCTGCCCTTTGTGATGGGCGTGGTCGGCGATTTCGGCGGCAATTCGGAAGTCGAGCAAAAGCGCCTGAAGGACCGCAGCTTCGTCGGCATCGACCGCGACAACTTCGACGAGGTGCTCAAGGGCGTGGAGCCGCGCGCGGCCTACCGCGTGGCCAATGAACTGAGCGACGAAGGCGGCCAGTTCGCCGTCGACCTGAAATTCAAGTCGATGGAAGACTTCCGTCCCGAAGCCGTGGTGCAGCAGGTGGAACCGCTGCGCAAGCTGCTCGAAGCGCGCACCAAGCTGGCCGACCTGCGCAACAAACTGGCCGGCAACGACAAGCTGGAAGACATCCTCAACGACGTCTTGAACAGCACCGAGAAATTGGCCGAACTGGGCCAGCAAACCACGAAGGCCTGATCATGTCCGCTCAACTGACTCCAGGCGGCGCGGCCGCCGCCACCACCGAATTCGCATTGCTGGACCAGATCGTCGAGCAGAGCAAGGTCGCCAAGTCCAGCGCCGAGCATGCGCGCGCCAAGGATCTGATTTCCGAACTGGTGAACCAGGTCATGGACGGCACCGTGGTCGTCTCCGACAACCTGGCCGCCACCATCGACGCCCGCGTGGCGGAACTGGACCGCATGATCTCGGCGCAGCTGTCGGCCGTGATGCACGCGCCGGAATTCCAGAAGCTGGAAAGCAGCTGGACCGGCCTGCACTACCTGGTGCGCAATTCCGCCACGGGCCAGAACCTGAAGATCAAAATGCTCAACGCGACCAAGAAGGAATTGGTCAAGGATTTCCAGTCCGCGCTGGAATTCGACCAGAGCACGATGTTCAAGAAGGTCTACGAAGAGGAATTCGGCACCTTCGGCGGTGCGCCGTTCGGCGCGCTGCTGGGCGACTACGAGATCACCCGCCAGCCGGAAGACATGTACTTCATCGAGCAGATGTCGCACGTGGCGGCAGCCGCGCACGCGCCGTTCATCTCGGCCGCGTCGCCGGAGCTGTTTGGCCTGGAGAGCTACAGCGACCTGGGTAAGCCGCGCGACCTGTCCAAGGTGTTCGACACCGTGGAATACGCGAAGTGGAAGTCGTTCCGCGAATCGGAAGACTCGCGCTACGTCGGCTTGACGCTGCCGCGCTTCCTGGGCCGCCTGCCGTTCAACCCGGCCGATGGCGCCACCACCGAGGGCTTCAACTTCGTCGAGGACGTCGACGGCACCGATCACCAGAAATACCTGTGGTGTAACGCGGCCTACGCCTTCGGCACCAAGCTGACCGCGGCCTTCGAGGACTACGGCTGGTGCGCGGCGATCCGCGGCGTGGAAGGCGGCGGCCTGGTGGAAGACCTGCCGACCCACACCTTCAAGACCGACGAAGGCGAAGTGGCGCTCAAGTGCCCGACCGAGATCGCCATCACCGACCGCCGCGAAAAGGAGCTGAGCGACCTCGGTTTCATCTCGCTGGTCCACTGCAAGAACACCGACTACGCCGCCTTCTTCGGCGCGCAATCGGCGCAGAAGGCCCGCAAGTACAACAGCGACGCCGCCAACGCCAACGCCGTGCTGTCGGCGCAGCTGCAGTACATCTTCGCCGTCTCGCGCATCGCCCACTACATGAAGGCGATGATGCGCGACAAAATCGGCAGCTTCGCCGCCGCCTCGAACGTGGAAGACTTCCTGAACCGCTGGCTGACCCAGTACGTGCTGCTGGACGATAACGCCAGCCAGGAACAGAAAGCCCAGTTCCCGCTGCGCGAAGCGTCCGTCCAGGTATCCGAAGTGCCAGGCCGTCCAGGCGTGTACCGCGCCGTGTCGTTCCTGCGTCCGCACTTCCAGCTCGACGAGCTGTCCGTCTCACTCCGTTTGGTCGCGGAGCTGCCTGCATCGACCAAGACCTAAGCAACCGTAGTACTTACTTTAACAACCGAAAGGAAAAACAATGGCAATCGACGTCTATCTGCAAATCGATGGTATCAAAGGCGAATCCGCCGATGCTACCCACAAGGACTGGATCGAGGTCTCGACCGTTCAATGGGAAGTGCTGCAGCCTAAATCGGCTACCGCATCGACCGGCGGCGGCCACACCGCCGAGCGCACCGAGCACAAAGACATCGTCGTCTCGAAGCTGGCCGACCTGGCTACTCCTCTGCTGCTGCAAACCTGCTCGTCGGGTAAAACCATCCCCAAGGCAAAGCTGGAATTCCTGCGCGCCGACGGCAATGGCGAGCGTATCAAGTACTTCGAAATCGAACTGGAAAATGTGCTGATCAGCAGCGTCGCTCCAACCGTCAAGCAAGGCAACATCCTGACGGAAGATGTGGCGATCAAGTATTCGAAAGTGAAGTGGAAGTACACGCAACAGAAGGTCGGCGGCGGTTCGGGCGGTAACACCTCGGGTGGCTGGGATCTGTCGGCCAACAAGACTGCGTAATCGACTGACTGTTTAATGGGATACCGATGAAGGGTTTTACGCCGGGACTGTTTGACCGGCTGATGGATATGCCAGTCAACGGCGCCTCCAACGGCACGGTATCGCGCCTGTCGATCGAGGACTTGAAGGACTCGGTCGCGCGCGATCTGGAAGCGCTCCTCAACACGCGCACTGTGATCCCGGAAGAGCTGCTGAAGCGGTATCCCGAATGCGGGCGCTCGATCGTGACATACGGCTTGAATGACTTTGCCGGCTTGTCGCTGTCGAGCACCGATGATCGTGCTTTCATTTGCCGATGTCTTGAAAAAGCCATCGCGCGCCATGAGCCGCGCCTGCGCAATGTGCAGGCTTCGCTCGAGCTGCGCGCGGACTCGATCAACCGCCTGAACTTCGCCATCACGGCGTTGCTGGTGGTGAGTTCGGCCCATGAACCGGTCAATTTTGACGCTGTGTTGCAGCCGTCCAGCCTGCACTACACCATAAGCAAGGCGCGCCGCGTGGCGCAATCGGGAGCCTGAGTTGGACCAATTATTACCGTATTACGAGAGGGAACTGGGATTCCTGCGCCGCTATTCGCGCGAATTCTCCGAACGCTACCCCAAGATCGCCGGTCGGCTGCTGATCGGCGGCGAGGTGTGCGAAGACCCGCACATCGAACGCATGATCGAATCGTTCGCGCTGCTCAATTCGCGCATCGCGAAACGGCTCGACGACGACTATCCAGAATTTACCGAGGCACTGTTCGAGGTGCTTTATCCGCACTATCTGCGGCCGTTTCCTTCGTGCTCGATCGCGCGCATGGACTTCAGCGGCGCCGCCGCGCAGCTGACCACCGCCAGCGAGATCGCGCGCGGCACGCAGCTGACCACGCGCCCGGTGCGCGGCGCCGTGTGCACCTTCCGCACCGCGTATCCGGTGACGATCGCGCCGCTGGCGCTGACGCATGCGGCCTTCGCCGCCATCATCGACGCTCCGGAGGCGACGCGCACGCCGCCCAACGCCACCTCCAGCATCAGCCTGACCATTTCCAGCACCTCGGCGCAGGTGGCGGTGCCGCAGCTTGGGCTGTCCAAGCTGCGCGTGTTCATCGACGGCGAGCCGTCCTTCTGCGCGGCGCTGCGCGATGCGCTGTTCATGCGCGGCGTGTGCGCCTATGCGGAGGCCGACGGCAATGGCCGCTGGATACCGCTGCATAAAATCCCGGTGAGCCCGGCCGGCTTCGACGAGGAGGAATCGCTGATCGATTTCTCGGCCCGTTCGCACGCGGCCTACCGGCTGCTGACCGAGTATTTCTGCTTCCCGGAGAAGTTCAACTTCTTCGACATCGACCTGCATGCGCTGTCCGGCGTGCTGCCTGCCGGCTGCAAGTCGGTCACGCTGCATCTGGCCTTGTCGGGCATGCGCACCGATTCCAACACGGCCCGCATGCTCGGCACGCTGAACATCAACAACGTGCTGCTGGGCTGCACGCCGGTGGTCAACCTGTTCCGCCAGCGCGGCGAGCCGATTCGCCTGACGCACACCAGCGCCAGTTATCCGGTGCTGGCCGACGCCCGCCGCGCGTTCGCGTATGAAGTCCAGTCGATCGACTCGGTGAAGCTGGTGCGGCAAACGCCGCAGGGCGAATCGGTGCTGGAATTCCGCCCGTTTTACTCGCTGCGCCACGGCCAGACGCCGGAAAAGAACGGCCATTACTGGGTGATGCGGCGCGACGATATCATCGCCGAGAAAAGTCCCGGCTACGAAACGCAGATCTCCATCGTCGACATCGATTTCGATCCGGCCGAGGTGGAGACCGACACCCTGAGCCTGGAACTGAGCTGCACCAACCGCGACCTGCCAGCCTCGTTGAGCTACGGCCAGCGTGGCGGCGACCTGTTCCTGGAGGGCGGCTCCAGCGTGCGCGCGATCAGCTTCCTGCGCAAGCCGACATCGTCGCACCGCTTCGAGCGTGGGCGCGGCGCGCACTGGCGGCTGATTTCCCACCTGTCGCTGAACCACCTGTCGCTGGCCGACGGCGGCCTGGATGCCTTCCGCGAGATGCTGACGCTGTACGACCTGCCGCGTTCACCGTCGTCGCAACGGCAGATCGGCGGCATCCTGGCGGTGTCGCACAAGGCGGCCAATACCTGGCTGCCGGGGAATCCGTTCGCCTGCCTGGTGCGCGGCATCGAGGTGCGGCTGACCATCGACGAGGAAGCCTTTGTGGGTAGCGGCATTCATGCCTTCGCCCACATCGTCGAGCGCTTCCTCGGCTTGTACGTGCACGCCAACAGCTTCACCCAGCTGGTGATCGTATCGAATAAAACCGGAGAGGAGCTGTTGCGATGCACGCCACGAAGCGGCGATTTGAGCCTGCTGTAATCGAGCGGCTGTTCGCGCAGCCGTACCGGTTCGAATACTTCCAGGCCGTGCGCATGCTGGAGCTGTGGCTCAAGCGCCATGGCGCGCCGGGCGAGGGCGCCGTCGCCAACTTCCTGCGCTTCCAGAATTCGACGTCGCTGAACTTCCCGGCCAGCCAGCTGGAAGCGATGCAGCCGGAGCCGCGCGAGGTGCCGACCGACGCCCGCGCACTGGCGCAGGCGCTGCAATCGACACAGCTGAAGTATATCCGCATCACGCCGGCCTTCATGGGCTTCCTGGGCAGCAGCGGCACGCTGCCGGCCCACTACACGGAGCGCATCGCCGCGCACGCGCTGTACGAAAAGGACGACGGCCCCCGCGCTTTCCTCGATACCTTCTCCAACCGCGCGCTGGCCTTGTTCTACGAGGCCTGGCGCAAGTACCGGCTGGAGCTGAAGTATCAGGTCGACGGCAAGGACACCTTCCTGCCGCTGCTGCTGTCGCTGGCCGGCATGGGCAGCGAGTCGCTGCGGCGGCGACTGGCCGACGACGGCGACGGCGTGCTCGATGAGTCGATCGGCTACTTCGCCACCGCCATGCGTCAGCGTCCGGCGTCGGCGGTGCAGATCGCGAAGGTGCTGTCGGAGTATTTCGACCAGCCGATCAAGGCCGAGCAGTTCATCGGCTGCTGGTATGACGTGCCGGTCGAGCAGCAGACGGTGCTCGGCCTGGGCAACGCCATGCTGGGCGCAGGCGCGATGGCCGGCTCGCGCGTGTGGCAGCGCGACCTGCGATTGCGGCTGGTGGTAGGCCCGCTGGACCTGGAAGGCTACGAATCCTTCCTGCCCGGCGGTAAGGCGGCAAAGGCGCTGAAAAGCATGTTGACCATGTTTACCGGCCTGTCGCTGGAATACGAAGTGCAGCTGGTGCTGCGGGCGGCCGACGTGCAAGGGGCGCGGCTGGAGGACGATCGCGTGGGCGGGCGCCTGGGTTGGGACAGTTTCCTGGTCACCGACGCCCAGACGCAGGACCGCGCCGATGTGCGCTATGAGATTCATACAGTATAAAAAAATAGGGAACCATCATGAGCATCAACCTGAAAACACTGATCGGAAAACTGAACGACACCAGCCGCACGGCCGCCACGCGCGCGGCCAGCCTGTGCGTCTCGCTGGGGCAGTACGAAGTGGATATCGAACACCTGTTCCTGGCGCTGCTGGAGCAGCCCAAGAGCGATTTCGTCGTCATCGCGCGCCAGAGCGGCATCAGCGTGAGCATGCTGGAGGCGGACCTGCAGGCCGAGATCGCGCGCCTGAAGACCGGCAATTCCCGCACGCCGGTGTTCTCGGAGCGCTTGCCCAAGCTGTTCGAGCACGCATGGCTGATCGCGTCGCTGGACCTGCAGGCGGGCCAGCAGGCGCAGATACGCAGCGGCCATCTGCTGCAGGCGTTGTTGACGGAGCCGGAGCTGGCGCAGTTGGCGTATCGCGGTTCCAAGCTGTTCGCCAAGTTCGAGGTCGACCAGATCAAGCATAACCTGGACAAGCTGACCGTCGGTTCGGACGAGGCGGTGCTTGCCGCGCCGGCCGGCGAGCGTGAGGAGCTGGCCGGCGATCCGGTCGGCGACTTGTCCGCCAAGGCCGCGTCCAAGACGCCGGCGCTGGACCAGTTCACCACCAACCTGACGCAGCGCGCCCGCGACGGCAAGGTCGATCCTGTGATCGGCCGCGATATGGAGATCCGCCAGGCCATCGATATCCTGATGCGCCGGCGCCAGAACAATCCCATCCTGACCGGCGAGGCCGGCGTCGGCAAGACCGCCGTGGTGGAGGGCCTGGCGCTGCGCATCGCGCTCAACGACGTGCCGGATGTGCTGAAAGGCGTGGAGATCCACACGCTGGACATGGGCCTGCTGCAGGCCGGTGCCAGCGTCAAGGGCGAGTTCGAGAACCGCCTGAAGACCGTCATCGACGAGGTGAAGAAAAGCCCGCACGCCATCATCCTGTTCATCGACGAGGCGCACACGATGATCGGCGCCGGCGGCCAGGCCGGCCAGAACGACGCGGCCAATCTGCTCAAGCCCGCGCTGGCGCGCGGCGAGCTGCGCACCATCGCCGCCACCACCTGGGGCGAGTACAAGAAGTATTTTGAAAAGGACGCCGCATTGGCGCGCCGCTTCCAGGTCGTCAAGGTCGAGGAGCCGAGCGAGGAACTGGCCTGCGCCATGTTGCGCGGCATGGCGCCGCTGATGGAGAAGCATTTCGGCGTGCGCGTGTACGACGAGGCGATTACCGAGGCGGTACGCCTGTCGCATCGCTACATCATGGGCCGCCAGCTGCCGGACAAGGCGATCAGCGTGCTCGATACCGCCTGCGCCAAGGTCGCGCTGGGGCAGAACGCCACGCCGGCGTTGATCGAGAACCTGGCGCGCAAGCTGGAACGCATCGCGGCGGAATCGATCTCGCTGCAGCGCGAGCAGAGCACCGGCGGCAGCGCGCACGTTGCTCGTCTGGCGGAGCTGGAGGCTGCCCGCGTGGCGGCCGCCGCGCAGCATGCCGAGTTGTCCGAGCGCTGGGAGAAGGAAAAGGCGCTGACGGAGCAGATCAAGGCCGGCCGCGTGGCGTTGGAAGGCGGCGGCGACGCCAGCCAGGGCAAGGATTTGCAGGCGTTGCAAGCGGAGCTGAAGTCGCTGCAGGGCGAGGCGCCGATGGTGCCGGTGCAGGTGGACGGCCATGTGGTGGCGGAGATCGTTGCTGGCTGGACCGGCATCCCGCTCGGGAAAATGGTCAAGGACGAGATCAAGACGGTGTTGAACCTGAAGGCCATGCTGGAGCAGCGCGTGCTGGGCCAGCCGCATGCGATCGAGGCGGTGGCGCAGCGCGTGCGCACCTCGCGCGCGAACCTGGACGATCCGAACAAGCCGAAGGGCGTGTTCCTGTTCGTCGGCCCGTCCGGCATCGGCAAGACCGAGACCGCACTGGCGCTGGCCGATGTGCTGTATGGCGGCGAGCGCAAACTCATCACCATCAACATGAGCGAGTATCAAGAGGCCCACAGCGTCTCGGGCCTGAAAGGCTCGCCGCCGGGCTATGTGGGCTATGGCGAGGGCGGTGTGTTGACCGAGGCCGTGCGCCGCAATCCCTACAGCGTGGTGCTGCTGGATGAAGTGGAAAAGGCGCATCCTGATGTGATGGAGCTGTTCTTCCAGGTATTCGACAAGGGTGTGATGGACGACGCGGAAGGCCGCGAGATCGACTTCAAGAACACCATCATCATTCTGACTTCGAACGTGGCGTCGGCCGCGATGATGCAGGCTTGCCTGAACAAGAGCAGCGAGGAGCTGCCGGAGCCGGCGGCCCTGGAAGAGCTGATTCGCCCGCATCTGATGAAGCAGTTCAAGCCTGCCTTCCTCGGGCGTTTGAAGGTGATTCCGTACTATCCGATTCCCGACGATGTGCTAGTGGAGATCATCAAGCTAAAACTGGGCAAGATCCAGAAGCGCATCAGCGCCAATCACAAGGCGGAGTTCAGCTACGACGAGGCGCTGGTCGAAGCGGTGCTGGCCCGCTGCACGGAAGTCGACTCCGGCGCGCGCAATGTCGACAACATCCTCAATGGCACGCTGCTGCCGGAGGTGGCCGAATCCGTGCTGACCAAGATGGCCGAAGGCGCCGCAATCAGCAAGATCAAAGTCAGCGCCAACAAGCAGGGCCAGTTCAAATACACCGTCAAATAATCGTTAAGTAAGGAGAATGATGACCATGAAACGCCAAGCCACCATTGCGATTTTGATGTCCACGCTGCTCCTGGCCGCGTGCCACAAGAAGGACAAGCCGGCGGACGTGCCGACCGTCGCCGAGCCGGCGGCGACGGCGCCTGCGGCAGCCATGCCAGCGCCGGCCGCCGAGCAGACGGCGGACCAGCAGGAGCTGGCCAAGAAGCAGGCCTTGCTCGATTACGGCACGATGGAAGACAAGTATCTGAACGATCCGAAGGGACAGTGGGCAGCGACCGCCAAGGCCAGTTCGACCTTCGGCGACGATAATGGCCGTGAGCCGGCGGAGTCCAATCTGGCCAAGAACGCCGCCGGCCCGTCGGATGACCGCAGCTGGAGTAACAATAACCAGGACAAGGGTTTTGATTGGCTGGAGCTGAGCTACGCCAACCCGGTCAACGCGACCGAGCTGCGGGTGATCATTCCCGGCGGCGACGGCGTGGAGGCGGTGAACAAGGTGGAGCTGCAGGACACGGATGGCAAGTGGAACACCATCTGGTCCGGCATCAGCGAGGTAAAGCAGGACAGGCGCGGCAACCGCACCTGGTTCGTGCGCGCCTTCGACAAGACCGCCTATAAGGTCAAAGGCGTCAAGCTCACCTTCGCCAACAACGTCCAACACGGCTACAAGCAGGTAGACGCCGTCCAACTGGTCGGCGAATAAGGCTGAATAGGGCTTAGTTGGGAGGCCGCACTCCCAACATCTCTTCGATGTGGGAGAGCGAGCTCTCGTCCTTGATGACGGAGCGCAGCCAGGTGTGCAGATCCTGTTCACCGGCGTTGGCGGCCTTTTCGGCGAAGTAGGATACCGGGCTGTGTGGCTCGGTATCGCGGAAGAACTTCGCTACCGCGCGCAGTTGGGCGATGGCCTGCGTGCGGTTGCGGATCGGGCCGGAGACACCTTCCCGCTGTTGTGGCGCCGCTGCGCCGTTCGATGCGTGCGATGGAATCTCGTCGGCCGCATCGTCGGTGTGTGCCTCGGCGCCGCTTGATTTGCCCGCCGTCGGCATAGCGTGCAACATGGATTGCACGGCGTCGCGCGCGGCGGAGAAGCCCGGGCTGTCCTGTCCCAGCTTCGCATCGGATATCTTTTCCAATTGCAGCAGGGCGTCCATGCAGTACAGCGCATCGGCGGTGAAGCCGGCGCAGAACTGTGCGGAGTTGGAGCGCTTGGCCGCTTCCATGTCTGCCAGCTTGGGCGCGCCGGATTGGTCGTCGCCTCCGCCATTGGCGCGTTTGCGGGCGGATTCGAAGTCGATGGTGGAGTAGGCCGTGTTGCGGCCTTCCGTCAGCGGCATCTCGCGGATCAGCGTCTTGGTGCGCGCCAGGATCCAGCTCAGATTGCCGATGCGTTGTTCGTTGTCGCCGCCGTCCGCTTCCGGATACAGGCCCATATCCCAATACTGTTCGCACAGGCCGGCCAGCAGGCGATAGCCTTCCGCCAGGCCGCGCAGGTGATGCTGCTTGGCCGCGGCTTCTGTCAGCCAGACAGCAAGGCGCAGGTCCTTGCTCTTCTCCGTCAACAGCGCGGCGCAGCGCTTGACGACGAATTCCCAATCGGCCTCCTTCAACTCCGTCACCCATTCGCCCTGGTCCAGCGACGGGTCGTCGAACTTGCGTGCCTGCGCGATGGCGTCCAGGTCGGACGAAAAGGACAGGTCCTCGCCGGATGGCCGGCTGTCGCTGATGGGGATTAATAACTGCTCTGCTGAAAACATGATGTCCTCTGTTTGATTATTGGGCCATGCGGAACTCGATGCGGCGGTTGCGCGCGCGTCCATCCGCACTGTCGTTGCTGGCGATCGGCCGGTCGGGACCCTGGCCGCTGGCGGTCAGCAGGTCGCCATTCAGGCCGTGGCTTGCGAAGTAGGTTTTGACGGTTTCCGCGCGCGCCTGGCTTAGGCCAAGGTTGGTGGCGCGCAGGCCGGCGCTGTCGGTGTGGCCGATAATCTCGACCTTGCGGCCTTTGAGCTTGAGCAGCGCCGCCAGCATTTCGTCCAGAATGGCTTTGCCGGCCGGCGTCAACGTGGCTTTGCCGCTCTCGAATTCGACGGTGCGGTTGGCCAGCGTGGAGTCCAGGATGCTCTGATCCGCAGCCGACACGCGCAGGCCGTTGTTGACGGTGTAGGTCGGATTGAGGCTGGTGGCGACGTTGCTGGCGATGCGCTGGCGCTGCGCTTCGTTGGCGACTTCGCCGCGCAGGCTGACATTGCTGCCGTCGATCTTGAGCTGGCCGCGGCTGATCTGCTTCAGGTCCGGCGTGATCAGCTTCTGGACATAGCCGTTCCAGTTGGCCGGCATGGCGACCGGGCCGATGGCGATCTGGTCGACCACCTTGTCGGCGCCGTAGACTTCGCGCAGCTTGGCCAGCACGGCGGCCTTGCTGCCTTCGTCCGGCACGGTGCCGCTGGCCAGCACCTGGCCCGGTTCCGGCGCGGCTGGCGCCAGGCCTGGGTTCTGGGCGCCGGCTCCGGCTGCACCGAGCGCGCACATGGCGGTCAGCAGGGCGTTGGCTATCAATTTTTTAGGGCGCATGATCAGGTTCCGATAAACGCCGCGCCGACGGAATCCAGCGCGGACTTGAGTGACAGGTTGGCTTGCGCCAGGTAGGTGGACAGCTTCTTGATGCCGTAGTCGGAATCGATCTGCTCTTCCACCCAGTCCAATTGTTCGAAGTCGATGTGGTGGTCAAACCCCGCTTGCGGGTCGACGATGGCGCGCAGCGTTTGCGCGGAGGCGCCGCTGAAGCCCAGTATCATCGCCGGCCGCTGGTCGATGCGGGTGACGAACAGCGCCAGTTCGAAGTCGGCACGCGCCAGGAAGGGCGTAATCAGGTGCATCCAGAAGGCGGCGACCAGGTTGCGGTACATCGGATCGGTCGGCAGCGGCAGCAGCAGGCTCTTTTCCAGGCGGCTGGAGCTGCTGGCCATGACCGGTTGCAGCAGCATGCCCAAGGCCAGCAGGATCTGTCGCGCCGTGCCTTTGAAGCCGGTCTGCGCCAGCATCGCATCGAGTGCGCCCACGGTTTGCAGTTCGAGGAAGTCCTCGAAGGCCGCATCGTAGGCGGCCGAACGCAGATCGAGTTCGATCATGTGGTTGGCGGCGCTTTGCAGCGGCTGCGTCGGATCGCTGGCCTCGCGTACGCCGGCGGTCAGCGCTTCGAGGCGGTTCCACAGGCGCGTGAGCACCAGCGGCGAGTTTTCCACGAAGGCGGTCGGTTCACTGACCTCCATCGCGCCCATCATCAGGAAGGGATAGCGGCGGCTGGACTGGTCGCTGCTGGCGACGATGTGGCCGGCGATGGCGTGCCGGCGGCGCGGCCCGACGAAGGCGAAATGCAGCGGCGCCGCGGCGTCGTAGTTCAGCTTCCAGCGGGCGTCTGTGCTCAGCAGGTCCATCGCCTGCGACAGCCAGTCGTCCAGCACCTTGATCAGGGCCGGGCTGTCGCTGCCCTTGACAAAATCGCCCCGGCTTGGAATCTTGCCGAAGTAGCCGACGCTGATCGGAGTGGCGCCGCGGCTCATTGAGCGGCTCCCATGGTGGCCGCTGCCGCGGTGCGGGTCGGCGGCGCCGCAGGTTTCGGCGCGACCGTTCCCGCAGGCGCCGGAGCAGGTGCGGCCGGTGCGCTTGGCGCGGCCGGCGCGGGGGCAGGCGCAGGCGCTGTGGCGATGATCGATTCCGGCAGGCGCAGGCGCTTGAAGCCTTGCGCGGCCTGCACCGGTTGCGGTGCGGGCGCCTGGTTGGTGGCGACGATCTTCAGGTTGGCGGTAACGACCACGCCGGCGTTGTCCCAGCTCAGTTCAAAGACGCCGTTGTCTTTGCGTTTGCGCTTGGCGGCGTCGATCATCTTCTTCAGACCGAAATGGCCAGGCTCGTTGAGCAACACCACGCTGCGGCCTTCCGGTGTGATGGCGGTGATCTTCGAACCGGGCACGCCCTGCGGATTCGGCCAGGCCATGTGCACCCATGGCTGCGGCTGGCCGCGCCAGCGCAGCGACTGGCCGTCGATTTCGATGGTGAACTCGGTGGCGCCGGTGGAGCCGAGCGCCTGCAGGTCGAACATCGTCTGCGCCTCGCCGCCGCTGGATGCCGCGGTATTGGCGACGCCGGCCGCCGACAGCGGCGCGATCCAGTTCGGGAAGGCCGCCACCACTGGCGGCGCCAGGTTGACGCCCATGTCGGCCCAGGTCTTGGCGCTGAGCGAATCGCCGCGGCGCACGACCAGCGGGCCGATGGTGGTGTTGAAGAACTTGGCGATGGCGCCGTCCGGGCCGAAGATCTCGCCGATTTCTGCGTTGCTCGCTTCCGCGCGCGATTCGGTCGCGAATGGATATTTCAGCGCCAGGTTTTTGCTGAACGGCTGCAGCACCTGCGCGGCCCAGACCTTGTTGATTTCGGTCTCGGTCGGCTTGACGATGACGGCAAAGGTCTGCATCAGCGGACGCACGAGGATAGGACGGATCGCCAGCTTCTGCGCGTCGGTCATCCCGATCAGCATCTGCTCGTCGACGTATTTGAGGGCGTCGGCCAGTTCGGAGCCGGTGCCGTCGAGCGTCTGCTGCATCAGCTGCTTGGCGCCGGGGCCGGGATCGCCCTGGTTCTTGATCTGGTTGAAGCGGGTGCGCAGCTTGGACATCTGCTCGACGTAGCCGCGCATCAGCGATGCATCCTTGTCCTTGGCGACCACCAGGCGCGCCACGCCGGAGAACTCGCGTCCCACTGGGCCCAGCGGCAGCGGCGCGTTCGACGCGCTGCCGGTGCTGGCGACGTTGATGTTGAGCTGCGACGGCTTCTGGCGCAGGATGGTTTCGCGGAACCAGCCGGTCACGCCGCGCTGCGCGCGTTGCAGGCCGGCGTCCAGCAGCGACGGATTGTCCCACGAGGTTTGTTCGTAGACGGTCGTTACCAGCTTGTTGAGAGGTGAGGTTTGCGGGTCGCCCAGGCGGTTCATCGCGGCGGCGGCGTTCTCGAAGGTCTCCAGGTCGCGAATGGTCACGCCCTGCACAAACTTCTCCCATTCCTTGGCGTAGTCGTTCTTGTACAGCTCAACCAGCGATTTCTGGATCTGTTCCGGGCTTCCTTCCAGCGTCAGGTCGTCCTTGGAGGAGGTTTTCAGCACCCAGTCGGCGCTTTGCATTTCGCGGTTGGCCGCGTCGCGGAAGGCTTCCTGCACAAAGCCTTCCCATGCCTGGCGCGTGAAGCTGCCTGGAATGGCGTAGCTGCCCAGGACCAGCTCCTTATCCTGCTCGCCGACGATGCGGGCGACCGTCATCGACGGGAAGCGGGTGGCGGCGCGGGCTTTGACGTCGGCGTAGACGCGCTCGCGCGCCGGCATGCCGCGCACCACGCGGCGCAGGTTGTCGCGGGTCTGGTCGACCAGCGCCAGTTTGCCGTCGATCTGCGGCCAGGAGGTGTCGTTGATCTGCGCCAGGTAGAAGGAGATCATGCGTTCGGCGCTGCGGATCATCTGCTCGCGCGGCATGGCGCCACGGTTCCCGTCCAGCCAGACGCGCCAGAAGCGGGTCAACTGGTCGTTCAGGTGGCCGGCTTCGGCCCGCGATTTATCGCTCAACATCAGGTAGGTCTTCAGCGCGTTGTAGGCGTCTTCCGCGTTGGCAGGCGAGGAGTCCTTGAACTGGGTGGCGCCGTTGTTGACCGGTGCCGCGGCGGTGGCGTCGGCTGGCGCCGCGCCGGTGGCCGTCGCCGTTACCGGCTTGGCCATCGGCTGCAGCTGCGCCGCGCCGCTGTTGACTTCTCCAAGGAAGGCTTCCAGCGACTGGCCGACTGGCTTGAGCATTACTTCGCGCACGCCGGCGAAGTATTCCTCGCGCAGCTTGCGGTCCAGCAGGTCGCCCTGGTACAGGCCCAGGCCCAGCGACAGCGGGCGGTGTTCGCGATAGCTGTCCAGCTGTTCGATGCGGTCCTGCAGGATCTCCAGCGCCTGGAAGCGCGATTGCAGGTCCATGCGGTTCTGCTGCACTTTGATGGCCTGGTCCAGGTCCGCCTGCACGTTGGCGACCAGCTGGCGGTTGTTCATGTACGACCAGCTCCAGCCGGCCAGCGCCAGGCCGACGAGGGCGGTGGCGGCGAAGAAGGCGGCGTAGCGCATGCGCGTCTTGGCGGGGCTGGCGTATTGCGCGACCAGGTCCTTGTCCGCGAAGATCACTTTGCGGAACAGGTTAAGCAGGAAGTAGCCCTGCTGCTGGTGGGCTTCCTCGTGTTCCTGCGGTTGCAGTTTCAGGTCGAAGCGCTGCGCCACGCGGTGCGACGAGGCGGAGACGGATTCGCCTTCCTGCAGCGCGCTGGTGAAGTAAAAGCCGCGGAACACGGGCTTGAACTGGAACGGGTTCTCCTCAAACAGCGTGGCGATGAAGGCGCGCAGCGACGGTTTGATCGAGCTGAATTCCAGCGGGAAGGTGAACACGCCGGACGGCATGCGCTCGCGCCATTGCAGCGCCATGTTGGCCTGGCTGAGGTCTTTCAGGCCGTCGTACAGCTCATCGAAGCGGGCGTCGAACTGGTCGAGTATCTGCTCGCTGGTGGTGGACTGGCTGTAGGGCAGGGTGGCGCCCCAGATTTTATCGCGCTCGCCGCGTTCGGCGTCCTGGAAGAATTCGTTGAAGCCGGTGATCAGGTCGGCCTTGGTGAAGACCACGTACACCGGCGCGTGGACTTCGAGGCGCTCGGTCAGCTCCTGCACGCGCTGGCGCAGGTTCTTGGCCAGGTTGATGGCGAATTCGGGCCGGTTGCGCGTCAGTTCGGCGACGCTGACGGCGATGATGACGCCATTGATCGGCGCCTTCTTGCGGTATTTTTTCAGCAGGTCGAGGAAGCCGAACCACTCGCCACGGTCTTCGTCGACCACCGAGTAGCGTCCGGCCGTGTCGAGCAGAATGCCGTCGGTGGTGAAGAACCAGTCGCAGTTGCGGGTGCCGCCCACGCCTTGCACGATCTTGGTGTCGGCGAACGGGAACTGCAGGCCGGAGCTGGCGATCGCCGTGCTCTTGCCGGCCGCCGGATTGCCGATGACCATATACCACGGCAGTTCATACAGCGCGGCGTTGCCGGAGAACTGGCCGATCTTCGAGCCCTTGATGGTGGCGATGGCGTCCAGCAGGCGTTTGCGGATCACGTCCGTTTCCTGGCGCTGGGCCGGGTCGGGCTTGGCGGGGGCTTTGTTGACCTGCTGTTCCAGCATGTCGCCCAGCTGGGCGGCGGCGCGCTGGCGGCGCTGGCGGCGCCACAGCCAGACGACGGCGCCGAACAGCAGCGCGATCGCCAGTACGGTCCAGGCGACGCTGGCCGGCCATTCGAAGATGGCGGCGGCGATCAGCAAACAGGCGGCGAAGGCCACCCAGCCGATCACGATCAGGCTGTTGCGGGTCGTCAGGAATTGCCAGGTTTTTTGCATCATGATTGGGGCTCTAGAAAAAATCGGAAAAATCAAACAGGTATGGCGGCTGCGGGTCCGATGACGGCGACGTCGCGCCGGAACGGGTCCAGGTTGCTGATGCAGAGGATGACGGCGTTGCGGCTTTGCGCCTCCTGCCGCGCCACGGCCAGCGCGGTAAGCCAGGTGACGGCGCCGCAGTTGCCGCAGCTGGCGCCGACGCTGAAGACGTCGACGCCGGGATCGAGTTGCGGAGTCGCTTCCGACACGACGCCCATCAGCTCCATGATGCGGCTGGTGCGGTGGTCGGTGTCGGCGGTGATCAGCGCGATGGCCGATGCTTCGCGGCCCGCGCCTTGCAGCGCCTTGGCGCTCAGTTCCTGCAATAGCTCGGCGTTGCTGCGTTTGGATTCGTCGGCGGAATGGGGCAGGCGTCCGCTGCTCACGGCCAGCAACTGCGGCAGCGTGGCGGTGTTGGCCAGCAGGCTGGCCTGGGTGGCGTCGGCCAGCAGCAGGCCGGCCGCGCCTTCGCCAGGGATCTGGCCTTGCGGGTGGTTGGCGCTGAACAGGGCGCTGCCGCTGTCCAGCCGATCGACGCTGTCGGCGCCGAGGTGCGAGCCGCAGGTGACGATCATGGCCAGCGGCGGCGGTTCGTTCGATAGCAGCCGCGCCAGCGCGGTGCCGGCTTCGGTGTCGGCGGCGCCGCGTTCCGGGGCGACGGCGATGCGGTCATCCGGCCAGCCGGTTTGGGCGGCCAGGTGGCGGAACCACTGGGCCGCTGCGTGGCGGTGCTCCGCCTTCCAATCGGCCAGCCAGACCGGCTGCAGTTGCAGCATCGGCAGCGGCGACGGTTCGCGGCGCGCTATCTGCTCGGCGTGCGTGTGCAGCAGCGCGTGGCCGGCAAGGTGTGCGCTCAATTCGCTGACTACTTCGCTGCCGGAGCTGAGTGCGCGCCATTGCTCGTCGCTGAAATGCGCTTCCATGCCGTTGGCCGTCAGCCAGTCCGACATCTCGGCGCGCATTGCGTCGGCGTCGATGCCGGCGATGCGGGCGCTCATGACAGGGTAGCCGTGGGCGTCGTTGAGTTCCGAGTCCAGCGTGGGGCGGGCTTTGTTGTCGGCCAGCGTGGCGCCCAGTTCGGCGGGCGACATGCCATGCGGTGCGCGCACGGCGGCGGCGACCAGCGACAGCGTTGCGCCGCGCGGTGGCGTCGCAGGCGCCTCGGGTTGCGCGGCGGCGTTGCCCGTCGCGGCGGCGGCGGGGGCGCCGATGCCGCGGTAAATCTTCCGGCCCAGCCAGAACACGGCCAGCAAGGCCAGGGGCAGCGCCAGCAGGTACAGAATCAGGTCGTCGGTGGCCGGCACGCGGTTGTTCGCACGCCAGTACCAGACCGCGCCCAGCCAACTGGCGCCGAACGCCAAGATCACTGTCATCAAATTTTTAAGCCATGCCGCCATGTTTGCCCGTACCTTATCGTCTCATCACACCGGGCATGCGCAGTTCCGTATGCCCGAAATCCATCATCTTCCAGCGCCCGCCCCAGGTCAGGCCCAGCGACTCGGCCACTTCGCCATAGAGCTGGTAGCCGCGCATGGCCCACGGGTCCTTTTCCGAGATCACCAGCTTGCCGTCGCGCAGGAACGCGCAGTCGGCGGCCAGGCCGTATTGGTGCCAGCTCTGGAACGCCACCGCGTTGGTGACGTTGGGCCCCATCGCGGCCAGCGCGTTCTGGCGTTCCGGGCTGCGGTAGCCTTCCAGGATCGCCATGTCGTAGCCGTGCTTTTCCTTCATGATCTTGAAGGCCATCAGCAGCCGCTGCGCATAGGTGGCGTCCATCAGGGCCCAGTCGCGGCTGGCCGACACCAGCATCGGCCGCTCCAGCGCCACTTCGGCCGACGCGAACACCAGCGGCGGCAATGGCGGCGGCGGCACCAGCTGCTCGCCTTGCAGCAGATCGGCGACCTGGGTGTTCACCTCCCTGGTCGAGGTTTCGAAGCCGCTCAGCGTGTTTTTGGTGCTCATCAGCAGCGCCAGCAGCGGCGGAATGCAGATCAGCGCGGCTCCGCCCAGGCACAACACATAGTGCTGGCGCAGAAAGGCGCCGACTTCGCCGGCCGATGCCCGTCCGCTGCGGCCCAGGGCGCTGGCGTCCTGCTGGCGGCGCTGGGCGATGCGGCCCACCCGCTGCTGCAGCCGCTGGCCGGCGTCCGCCAGCGCGTTGAGCACGAATTCGCGCCCGGCCGGAAACAGCACCATCCAGCTGATCAGGCAGGCAAGTACGAAATAGAGTGCGATTGCCACTATCAGCACGACAGCATCTCTCCAGCAGAACGTTGCATCATTAGTATCCTTAAAGCATTGCTTTGAGTATATCTTACAGTTATGACAATCCAGCGCACGATTGAAATTACCCAGTGAAACCACGTGTTTTCGGGGTGCGCACGGTTGAGTTCGTACTATGCGTCGTGTTTTTCTTGAATCGCGTAAAGTAATGCGAAATTAACAAGGAGTACATTTTGCAACGTCAAGACGATCGCCCTTCGAAGGGGGGCAGGCCCAGTCTTCTTTCCTCGGAACAGCAGGCGGAGGCGGAGCGCCAGCGCATACTGAGCACGCTCGACAGCAAACCGAAGGCGGCCGCGCCGGCCAAGGCCGCTCGCCAGCCCCAGGGCAAGCGCTCAGGCGGATTGATGATCTGGGGCGCGGCCGGCGTAGGCGTGCTGGCCATCGTTGGCGGCGCCCTGGTCTGGATGAGCAATACGCCCGATGAGGACAGCTTGCCGGTCGTGGTGGCGGCCGCCCCGGCCGCGCCGCCGCTTGCGTCGGCGGAGTCCGAGGTGTCGACCGCTGCGATTCTGGAAGAGGCGGCGTCGCCCGGTGCGCCGGCGGAAGGCAAGCTGCCCTCGCTGAAGGAGATGCTGACCGCGCCAGCCAAGCCGGCATCCGCTCAAGACGAGCTCAAACAAGCGTTGGAGCGGCCGCAGGCGAAGACGCAGCAGCTGGCCAAGGCTGAGCACAAGCCCGAGCATAAGGCCGAACGCAAGGCCGAGCACAAGCCGGAGCGCAAGCCGGACAACGCCAAGCTGGCGCAGAAGGCGCCGGCCAAGGACAAGGAGAAGGCGCCGGCCAAGCAGCCGGACAACGACGTCACGCTGATCACCGCGTTGATGGCGCATTTGCAGGCGCGTCCGCCGGTCAAGAAGACCAGCACGCCTGCCGACCAGCTCAAGACCTGCAAGCAGTACAACGCCGCCGGCGAGGAGCAATGCCGCGCGCGCCTGTGCGCGGCCGATGCCAAGAAAGAGCCGGAATGCAAGGCCGCACCGGCCGCGAAGACGGCTTCAAACTCATGAGCGTCGCGTTACTGGAACAAATCACCGCCGCGCTGGCCCAGTTTTCCAGCGCGACGCGCTTGTACGCGCTCAAGCTGGGCGATGACGATGCCGACCTCGGTTCGGGCGGCTTGCTGGTGGAAGCCTTTTCCGCCGACGACATGGTGCAGGGCACGGGCGCGCGCGACATCATCGTGCTGTCGACCAATGCGCACATCGAGCTGGCGCCGCTGCTGGGTAAGCCGGCCAGCCTGGAAGTGAGCCTGGCCGATGGCAGCCGGACCAGCTTCAGCGGCGACATCACGCAGGCGGCCATGCTGGGCAGCGAGGGCGGCCTGGCGCGCTTCCGCCTGCGGTTGACGCCGTGGCTGTGGCGCCTGAGCCAGGTGCGCAACAGCCGCGTATGGCAGGACAAGACGGTGGTCGAGATCGTCGAGGCGGTCTTCGAGGGCTACCAGCCGCTGGCGCAATGGCGCTGGAGCGAAGAGGTCGACGGCTTCCTGGCCGATGTGCCGGCGCGCAGCTATTGCTGTCAATATCGCGAATCGGACTATGATTTCGTGCTGCGCCTGCTGACCGAGGAAGGACTGGCCTGGCGCTTCGAGGAAGCCGAGGACGGCCTGTGCATGGTGCTGTTTGCCGACAGCAGCCAGCTCAGCGCGGTGCCCGAGGATGCCAGCAGCGAGTCCGGCGGCGGCATCCGCTTCCACGGCGTGCGCGCCGGCGAGCAGCGGGACACCATCCAGGCCCTGCAGGCGCGACGCAGCGTCTCGGCCACGCTGACCACCTTGCTCAGCTACGATTACAAGGCCAAGAAAGCCGTCAGCGCCAGCGCGCCGGCCAAGCAGCGGTATGAGAAGTTGCCGCCGCTGGAGAGTTTCGACGTGCCCGGCCAGTACGCCTACGCCGGCAGCGCGCAGGCCCAGCACTACGCTGAGTTGCAGATGCAGGCGCGGGAAGCGCGCAGCCAGCTGTGGCGCGGCCGCTCGACGGTGCGCACCCTGGCCGCCGGGCGGCGCGTCAAAGTCACGCAAGGGCCGTTGGCCTCCGCCGAGGGCGATGCCGTGCCGGCCTACACGGTGCTGCGCGTGACCAGTGTGGGCGTCAACAACCTGCCGTCGCCGGCCCAGCATGGGTTGGCTGAGCTGTTCGGGCCGATCCCGGAACTGCTGGAGGAATTGACGCCGCAACGCGACGCCGACTTTGCGCTGGTGATCGACCAGGCGCGCAAGACGGGCTACGCCAACAGCTTTGAGGCGCTGGCCGCCGATGTGACCTGGCGTCCGCAGCTGCCGGACAGCGATGGCCGCAATCATCCGAAGCCTACGGCATCGGGCGCGCAGAGCGCGATCGTCGTCGGTGCGGACGGCCTGGATCAGCCGGCCGGCGCCGACGAGCTGCATTGCGATGTGCTGGGCCGTGTGCGCATCCGCTATCACTGGCAGGACAGCGGCGACGCCACTTGCTGGGTGCGCGTGGCGCAGCGTTCGGCGGGCGGCGGCATGGGCAGCCAGTTCCTGCCGCGCGTTGGGCAGGAGGTGCTGGTGCAGTTCATCGAGAGCGATATCGACCGGCCCATCATCCTTGGCGCGTTGTACAACGGCCAGGGCGAGGGCGGCGTGGCGCCGACGCCGGCGGGACAGGCTGCCGGCGACAGCCAGGCGTCGGTGTTCCAGCCGGCCAGCGATCATGCGCCGTCGGCGCAGGGCAATCTGGCAGCGGGCAACAGTCCTTTGTGGCACGGGGCTTCCGCCGACACGGCCGGCCACGGCAACGCCGCGGCGCAGTGGGGCGTGCGCAGCAAGGAGTTTGGCGGCGCCGGCTACAACCAGTTGCTGTTCGATGACACCGATGCGCAGGGGCGCGTGCAACTGCGCTCGACACATGCGGCCAGCGAGCTGACCCTGGGGCATCTGATCCATAGCGCCGATAACTATCGCGGCAGTCTGCGCGGGCAGGGCGCCGAGCTGCGCACCGATGCGTATGGCGCGGTGCGCGCGGCGGGCGGCTTGTTGGTGACGAGCTATGCGATCAGTCACAGCGCCAGCGAGCGCGAGCCCATGGGCGATAACACGGCCGGCATCGCGCTGATGAAGCAGGCGGTGCAGCTGGGGCAGACGTTCAGCGATGCGGCCAAGACGCATGAGACGGTTGCGCTGGCCACGCACATCGGCGCCACCAAGGCCGATCAGAGCGCGCTGGACGACAAATCGGCGCCGCTCAAGGCGATGCTGGCTGCGGTGTCGGGCATGGTGGGCAATGCCAGTCTGGATGCGGCCACGGCCGATGCAGGCGAGAAGAAAACCGCGCCCGGCGATGACAAGTTGCCGCATGCCAGTTCGCCGATCATCGCCGTCAGCGGCAAGGCTGGCTTGAGCGTGACGGCGGGGCAGGCAATGCAGATGTCCAACGGCGAGACGATCGCCTTGATGAGCGGCGATGATGCGCAGTTCGTCAGCGGAGGGCAGTTGCGCGTGCATAGCAAGCAGGCCATCGGCGTGCTGGGCGGTGTGGTCAAGCCGGGCGAAAACAATGTGGGCGTGCAGATGATCGCTGCCAAGGATGCGGTTGATATCCAGGCGCAGGCGGATGTGCTGAAGGTGCAGGCGCGGGACGAGGTCAATCTCGTCAGCGCCAATGCGTTTGTCGATTGGGCTGCTGCCAAGAGCATTACGCTGTCTACGGCGGGTGGGGCCAACATCACTATTGACGGTGGAAATATCACGGTACAGTGTCCCGGCAAGCTAACGGTCCATGCCGGCACGAAGAACTTTAGCGGGCCGGAGAAACTGGATTACCCCTTGCCTGCGCTGCCGACCAGCGTGTGCAAGGCATGCCTGCTGGCGGCCTTGCGCGCCGGCAGTCCCTTCATGGCGCCGAGCGCGGGTTGAGGAGGAATCATGTATTTCGCCACCAATCCTCCCCTTGCCACGCTGCCTGTGCAGATCGCACAGGAATTCCAGCAGCTATGCGATGCGTCGCCGTCGGATGCGCTGCGGCTGTTTGCGCTGGTCGATGGCGCTTTCGACGAGGAGTTTTTCCGGATGCGTTCGCCGCGTCTATTCCCGAGGCGGTCGTTGTATGACGGCACCGCCTTGCAGGGACTTGGTGCTGCGGCGCCGTATCTGCTGACCGCGCCCGAAGGCGAGGAAGCGCGCTTGGCGTGGCTGAATCGGCTGTTTGCCGACTGCGGCGCCAGGCCGATGCTCAGCATCGTGGCCAGTGTGCTGGACACCGATGAGATGGTGCGACATATGCGTCCCTATTTGATCGCGATGACGTCCGATACCGTTGAATGGCCGGTGCGTTGGGGCGACACGCGTGTGTTGCCGGCGTTGCTAGAAGCGCTGTCCGAGCCGGAACGTCGCCAGTTGCTCGGGCCGATGGCGCGTTGGTGGTGGCCGGGGCGCGATGGAGCCTTGCTCAGCTGGCATGGCGAGGCTATGCTGCCGACGCCGGCAGATTTTGACAAGATGCCGCTCAGCGACGAGGTCTTCGCGAAGTTGGTGGATAAGGCGGAGGCCGACGCGGTGCTGGCCAATCTGTATGACAGCCAGCCGGACTTGTTCAGGATGGACAGTCCGGCTCAATGTCATGCACGCGTGGAGCGGCATCTGCAGGTGGCCAGCGACAACGGGCTACACGCGGCGCCAGCGCGGCAGCACTTCAGCGCGTTGGCCTTGTTGTTGTCGGATGATTTTACGCAGCATGTGGCCATGGCCGATCTGCTGCGGCGAACCCGGCAGGGAGCGGAATATCACAACGAAATCTCCGCGCTGCCCGAGGAGTTCTGGCGAATGACGGAGCGTTGAGGCTGTTGCGTAAAAATATGAAACGATTTATATACTTATTCACCATAGCCATCGGAGTGGCTGTCTCGGGGTGCGCGTTGCGTCAAACGCAAGCCCAAGTGAGCGATAGGGCCACTGCCCAGGTTGGCATTGTTAACCATACTGGCAATTACATTTATTCTGCTTCGGTCGACGGTGCAGGCGGAGGGAATATGGAAAGTTGGGGGGGGGGCATCGCCAATATTTGCTGCACTTCCATTTCTCGCGTGTGGTATCCCGGTATGAAGGTGTTGGTGCGCTGGGATATGCCTGTGGGGCACCAACATATCGTGAAGGAAAAAGTTGTGGAAGTCGAAAAATACGAGAGGCCTGGTGACATCTATATGGTTTTTTTAACGGATGGCGACGTGCGTGTTGTCGTCAGCCGGAATGGCCCCCGCGCCTCAGACTTTCCGACTCACTTGGCTGGCAATCCCGGCGAATTCAACTGATACGATCATAAGCAAATTAAAAAAGGTACGAAAAATGAGACGATTTACATATTTATTCGCAATTTCCATTGCCGTAGCCATCGCAGGGTGCGCGCTGCGTCAATCGAAAACCCAAGCGAACGAAAGGGCTCCTGCTCAGATTGGTATTGTTAACCATACTGGTAATTACATTGATTCGGCCTCGGTTGACGGTGCCGGCGGAGGGAATATGGCGCGGTGGGGAGTAGGCGGTCCTGACATTTGCTGCACCTCCATTCCAAATGTCTGGTATCCAGGTATGAAGGTGTTAGTGCGTTGGGATATGCCTGTAGGACACCAGCACATCGTGAAGGAAAAAGTTGTAGAAGTCGAAAAATATGAGAGACCTGGTGACATCTATATGGTTTTTTTTCCGAATGACCAAGTGCGTGTTGTCGTCAGCGTGAATGGTCCCGGCGCACCTGACTTTCCGATTCGCCACGTTGGCAATCCGAACGAACATTCGTCTTCAAATTTGATACTGCCATGACCGCAGCCACTCCCGCCAAGGCACCATATCCTGTAGACGGCTTTCTAAAGTCTTCGACTGAAGAAAAGTCGACGATCGCAACAGCCGCTTGTTCCACGACGTCTGATGCCCCGTGCAGTATCCCTGTTCGTGTCGGCTTGTTTTTTGACGGCACGAACAACAACCTAGAACGAGACAGATATGGGAAGCGCACAGGGGTAATTATTGATCCTAAGACCGAAGAGCAAGCTCCGGTTTTAAGTAGAGAGCTAAAGCCTGAGGAATTTAGCCACAGCAACGTGGCAAGGCTATTTCGAGCATTTCCAGCGGACAAACGAGAGAGTGGATATTTCCGTTCTTATATCGCCGGCGTTGGGACGCCCTTCCCGGAAATTGGTGAATTAACTGAGACCGATGATGGCAAGGCCTTTGCGAAGGGCGGGCAGGCGCGAATAATATGGGCTTTGCTTCAAGTAATCAACTCGCTTCACCGGACGACTCATGACAATATATTTCTGTTTCCGACAAAAGAGGTGGGACAATTAGCCAGAGCTTACGAGCATGAAGTAGGACAGACAGAGTGGGACGCAGAGAACAAACAGCACAATCGCAAAACGCACCGCGACTGGTTCGAACCTCATCTTAAAAAATTGAGCGCAAAGCTCGCGAGCAAACCTAAACCGTCCATTCCGTCGCTCACGGTATCGGTTTTCGGCTTCTCGCGCGGCGGGGCCGAGGCGACCGCTTTCTGCCATTTTCTCTCGGAATTGCTGAGCGACGGTAAGCTGGTTGGCATTCCCACCACTATCGACTTTCTAGGCGTGTTCGATGTCGTGGCCACGGTCGGCATGTCGGACTCGGCCGGACGTACGACCGTAGTGCCGCGTGTCTTTTTCGACGGCCATTGGGCCTGGGCCAAGAAGCTGCTCCTGCCCTTGCCTGACTGCGTGAAGGGAGGTCGGCACTATATCGCCGCGCACGAACAACGCATGAATTTTCCGGTCACACAACTACAAACTACAAGCAACAAATTCGCTGAGGTCTATTTCCCCGGCATGCACTCCGATGTCGGCGGCGGCTACGCACCCGGAGAATATGGCAAGGGACGCGGCGCGCAATCGGCCATGCTGTCGCAGATTCCGTTGGCGCATATGTTTAAAGAGGCCCGTAAGGCGGGCGTTCCATTGCAGCCATTCAGCGAACTTGAGATGGCTATTCAAGAAGACTTTCCGGTAGACGCCGAACTCGCCTCCGCCTGGAACGCTTACACCGCTGAACTTGGAGGGAATGGCCATCTCATCAAGGAACATATGGAGTTGTATTACCGTTGGCGCGCGGCTCGCTTGACCACGCTGGAAAGCACGGCCAGCTTTAAGGCTTCAAGCCCCCAAGCGCAAGAGGACCTGCGAAGTAGTAACAAGATGCTAATTGGCGATTTAGAGGCCGTGCGGCTTCGGAGCACCTTCAAAGACTCCATAAAGTCTGACACCGAATCAGAACCCTTCGGTCCCAGAGATCTGGCCCGGATGAACCAGTGGCACTACTACAGGGCCCAGCAACATCTGCCGTTAGATTCATGGGAACGCTGGGCCATGGGAATTTTCGATAAACCCGAGCCGCTGCCGGCGGAGGTGATGCGTTTCTTCGACGATTACGTGCACGACTCGCTAGCGGGCTTTTATCTCGCCGGTGCGGTGACCGAGTTCGACAAACGCAAGCAAATGGCAGACGTCAAGACCAAGTGGCGACGGAATAAATTCGAAGACAAAGTCTTCGCCCTCGGACAGAAGATCGAGGCGGCGCAGGCCAAGGAAAAGAAGAACGAACCATTGACCGAGGAAGAAAAAGACCTGCTCGAGCAATCCAAGTACGACACGCCATTCCCCATCATGACGGATAGCGACGCCGCCGACATGCGCAGCCCCGTGATCACGACGCAAACAGCCACCCGGCGGGAAGGCGGCGGCTATCTCCTGCGGCGCAGCTATTATCCGCTGGAGGGCTTCGTCATTCGGAAGAGTATCCACGAGAAGGAGCTCGACACCGAACCATCCAAATCTGCCAAACCGAAAAAGGTCGACGAGAAAACCGCCGAGGTGGAATACATCTGGGTCGAGAATTTGCCACTCGCTCTCGCCATGGGAGATCAGTTGCTTCCCGAGTTTGTTGAGTCGGACAAAATGGTGGCGTAACGCGAAAGAGCCGCTGGCTTTTGCCGAGGGCGATGCTGTATCGGCTGATCGTGTCCCACCGCGTGGTGTATGAAGCTGGCGCTGAATTCGGCGCTATGGCTTGAGCAATGACGGGGACATACGCGTGTTGCCTGCGTTGCTAGAAGCGCTGATCGAGTCGGAACGTGGCGAGTTGCTCACCTCGATGGTGCGTTGGTGGTGGCCTGGTCGCTACGGAGCCTTGCGCAGCTGGCAGGGCGAGGCCACTCCGCCGGCGCCGGCAGGTTTCAAACAGATGCCGCTCAGCGACGAAGTCTTCTCGAAGTTGGTGGATAAGTCGGAGGCCGACGCGGCGATGGTCAATCTGTATGACAGCCAGTCATCCTTGTTCAGGATGGATAGTCCGGCACAGTGCCATGCGCGTGTGGAGCGGCACCTGCAAGTGGCCAGCGCCAACGGACTTCACGCGGCGCCAGCGCGGCAGCACTTCAGCGCTCTGGCGTTGTTGTTGTCGGATGATTTTACGCAGCATGCGGCCATGGTCGATCTGCTGGGGAAAACTCGGCAGGGAGCGGAATATCACAACGAAATCTCCGCGCTGCCTGAGGAGTTCTGGCGAATGACGGAGCGTTGATGCTGTTGCGTAAAAATATGAAACGATTTATATACTTATTCACCATAGCCATTGCGGTAGCAGTCTCGGGGTGTGCGTTGCTTCAATCGCAATCGCAAGTGAGCGATAGGGCCAATGCTCAGGTCGGCATTGTTAACCACACTGGCAATTACATTGATTTTGCCTCGGTTGACGGTGCCGGCGGAGGCAATATGTCCGCTTGGGGAGAGGGGCTCGCCAATATCTGTTGCATCTCCATCCCACGTGTCTGGCATCCAGGGATGAAGGTATCAGTGCGTTGGGATATGCCTGTGGGACACCAACATATAGTGAAGGAAAAGGTAGTAGAAGTCGAAAAATACGAGGCGCCGGGCAGCATCTATATGCATTTTTTCCCTAATGACGAGGTCCGTGTAGTGGTCAGCCGAGTTGTTCCGTGGAGCCCTGCGTACCCAATTCGCCATCTCGGGAATCCTAACGAAACCCCTTCTTCAAACTGAGGCGGGCATTATCGTAGCGACGCCTTTAGATGCACCATATCCTGTGGACGTCTTCCTGAAGTCGCCTAGCGATTCCAACTGATATAACTATAAATAAATTAACAAGGTAAAAAGATGAAACGATTTAGATATTTATTGGCCATAACCATTGCCGTAGCTATCTCTGGGTGCGCACTGCGTCAGTCGCAGGCGCAAGCGAGCGATAGAGCCACTGCTCAGGTCGGTATTGTTAACCACACCGGCAATTACATTTATTCTGCCTCGGTTGACGGTGCCGGCGGAGGCAATATGGCAAGTTGGGGAGCGGGCATCGCCAATATCTGCTGTACTTCCATCCCGCGCGTGTGGTATCCCGGTATGAAGGTGTTGGTGCGTTGGAATATGCCTATCGGCACTCAAGATGTCATCAAGGAAAAAGTGGTGGAAGTTGAGAAATACGAGGCGCCGGGCAGCATCTACATGCACTTTTTCCCTAATGACGAGGTTCGTGTCGTAGTTAGCCCTGTTGGTCCACGTAATCCAATGTATCCAATTCGCCATCTTGGGAACCCTAACGAAACCCCTTCTTCCAACTGAGGGGAACATGATTGCAACTATGCCTTTGGAGGCGCCATATCCTGTGGACGTTTTTTCTGAAACCTTCACCTGAAGAGCGTTCAACGATTGCAATGGCCGCTTGCTCCGCAGCCTCAAACCTCCCATCATGACCGACAGCGATGCCGCCGACATGCGCAGTGGCGTGATCACAATGCAGACAGCAACCCGGCGCGAAGGTGGCGGCTATATCCTGCGGCGCAGCTATTATCCGCTGGAGGGCTTCATCATACGGCGGAGCATCCACGAGCAGGAGTTGGAGAAGGCACCATCCCGGCGAGTTGCGCCGAAAAAGGCCGACGCGAAAACCGCAGAGGTGGAATATATGTGGGTTGGTAATTTGACGCTCGCTATCGCCATGGGCGAGCCGGCGATTTTTGAGTATGAGCCGGAAAAAATGATGGCGTGACACCATCGTGCAAGCGGCGGGCGCACTGGCCCCGCAATATGGAAGGCAGCCGAGGCTGCCTTTTTGCTGTGACGCCGTGCGTTGCTTAACCCGCAGAGCGGTATTTGATGAGGCGGCGGGCCATCACGGTGGCAGCAACGAAGGCGCTATGCACAGCGCAGACCAGTCGATTTCTGACGTTGAGCCGCATCAGCAGTACATGCCCGCGTTGTACGGTGACGTTGCTGGATTGGTAGCTGTGGGCAGGTGTGCCGTAGCCGAGATCGATGCAGGTAAAACGATGACTGCACAGGTCTTCAATGGCCATGTGCAGTATCGTGGTTCCCACCGACAGGTGGTCGAGCCCGTTGTCGTGGAAGATGTTGAACAGGTGTAGCGTATCGCTTGATCGCAAGCCGAGTATCAGTGCGCAGGGTTGGTCGCCGCAGTCGATCTGGTAGCACAGCAGCATGCCGTGCAGTGCCAACTCCCGCATTTCTTCCGGGGTCCATAATTGTGCACGATGTTCGCACGTGGTGAGCTTGGACATGGCTTCCAACATCGATGGCAATTGCTCGGGCTGTTCAATGCGGTGCAAAGCCAAACGCCCGCCACCGTGCTCGCGCAGTTGCCGCTGTTGGCGCTTGAGGTTGTAGCGCCGCTTGGAGTTGAACTGCGCCATGAAGGCTTCAAAGCTGGCGGGCAGGGGGATCTGGTGGCAGCTTCGCCAGTTGTTCAACAAGTGCGTGATATAGCCGCCGGCCATGCGGGTGGCGCTTCCTATATTGCGCCAGAGCTCGCTATCTGACGGCAGCGAGCTGAGTGAGATCGCATGATATTGCGGGAACTGCGCCAACAGGAATTTAAACAGCAAATCCAGCAGTTCGGGCCGCGCAGGCATCAGCGGTGCGCTGCCGAGCAGGGTGATGCTGGGCACCGGCAACGAGCCGAGGCGCAGCCGGCCGGCGACAAAATCAAAGCTATGCTGACGCAGCACCAGCGGCACCACGCCCACCACCGCACGGCTTGCCCGCTCGGTTACCGTGAACAGCTGCGGCGGCGCGTGTTCGGTCGCCGTGCTGAGCAGGTAATCGAAAAATTCGGGGCTTTGGTAGACGCGGCCGTGGCTTTCGCTTTCGGCCAGCAGTTCGCGCCAGCGCTGGAGCAGGGCGGGGTCGCCGAGCCGGAAGCTGGCGTCTTCAATGAGGTAGGTATCGTTGGACATGGTCGCACGACGATCCCACATCCTGCACCCGTCCTTCTTGATGCATGTCCAAGCGGCGTGCGCTCAGCGGCGTCGGCGCCACACTGTGTCCATCAATGGCTTGACGCTGAAGCCATGCACCAATATCGACAGCATCACGACAAACAGCGCGATACGCGTGAGCCGGGCCGCAAGTTCCGGCGCCAGGCCGGCTTCGATGGCGAACATCAGGTAGTAGATCGAGCCGATGCCGCGCACGCCGAACCAGCCCGTCATGGCGCGCATGCGCAGGCTGGTGTCGCTGCCGGCCAGGCCGGCGAACACGCTCAGCGGACGGGCGACCACGAACAGGAACAAGGCCGTCCACAGGGCGTCCCATTGCATGCTGTTCAGCGAGATCATGCCGCCCAACAGCAGCACCAGCGTCAGCTCGGACAGCCGCTCCAGATGCTCCTTGAAGACCAGCGATTCGGTGCTGACGGTGAGCGGCGCCTCGTGCGTTTCGCTGGTCCTGGCCGACTCGGATTTTGCCGTGTCCGGTTCCATCAGTCCATGACGGTCCCTGGGCGCGCCCGCCAGCACCAGTTCGGACTGCCGTAGCGCGACGGCGGCGAAGAATACCGCCAGGAAGCCCGATGCCTTGAGCAGCGTCGCCAGCGCGTACACCACGGCGATCATGCCCAGTCCCACCAGGTCGTCCATGATTTCGTGCTTGGGATCGCTGCCGCGCAGACGCCAGCTCAAGCGGGCCACCAGCGCACCGGCCGCCACGCCGATCAGCAACGCGCCTGCGGTCGCCCACAGTACGTCAATCAGCAGCCAGCGCACATGGTGCGCGCCGGTGTCCACCACGCCCAGCATGCCGAGGCCGAGCATGATGAAGGGAAAGGCGCTGCCGTCGTTCATGCCCGCCTCGCAGGTGAGGGTGAAGCGCAGCTGGTCCTTGTCGCCCGCATGGCGCACCTGGACGTCGGTGGCCAGTACTGGGTCGGTGGGCGCCAGGATGCCGCCGAGCAGGACCGCGGCGCCCGCCGGCAGCCGCAGCACGTAGTAGCCGAACAGCGCCACCAGCCCCACCGTCAGCGACATCGACAGCCAGGCCAGCCGTAGCGGCGCGTCCCAGCGCTGGCGCTTGAATGGCACGGGCATCTTGATGCCGGCGGAGAACAGCGATATCAGCAGGGCAATTTCGGTCAGCACTTCCAGCAGGGCCGATTGCAGCTTGGGATCGAAGCCGAAGATATTCAGGAAGGTCGGCCCCAGCAGGATGCCGGCGCCGAGGTAGACGATGGCCGAGGTGAAGGGCGACTTCGAGATCGTGGTGGCCGCCAGTCCGCGCGCCAGCATCAGGCAGCCGACGAGCAGGAACCATAAGGTGGTGTTCACACGCTCTCCTTCGCAGTGACGAGTCAGATGCTAGGCGAGTTTGGTGTTTCGGTCTGTGGGCTAGAGCACCCTGCGCGTAGCGGCAGGGCGGGAAATGGCGCCGGCGAGGCGCGCGGCCTCGCCGGGCAGACTGCGGAGTTAGTTCAGCAGCGAGCGCGAACGGGCGTAGCCGAAGTAGATGACCAGGCCGACCACCAGCCAGATCGCGAAGGCGACCCAGGTGAACCAGCTCAGGTAGGTCATCAGCATGACGCAGAAGATCACGGCCAGCGCGGGAATCACCGGCACGCCCGGGCAGCGGAAGGCGCGCTTCAGGTCGGGACGCTTCTTGCGCATGATGATCACGGCGATCGACACCAGGCTGAAGGCGGCCAGCGTGCCGATGTTGATCAGCTCGGTCAGCACGTTCAGCGGCACCACGGCGGCGATCAGGCCGAACACGATGCCCACCAGCCAGGTGGCGAAGAACGGCGTGTGGAAGCGCGGATGCACGTTCGACAGGCGCTTGGGCAGCAGGCCGTCGCGCGACATGGCGAAGATGATGCGGGTCTGGCCGTAGGCCATCACCAGGATCACGGTGGTCATGCCCAGGATCGCGCCCAGGTCGACGAAGCCGGCGAACCAGTTTTCACCGGCGTGCTTCAGGGCCAGCGAGACCGGATGGTCGATGCCCAGGTACTGCTGGTAAGGCACGATGCCGGTCATGATGGCCGACACCACCACGTACAGCACGGTACAGGCGGCCAGCGAGCCGATGATGCCGATTGGCAGGTCGCGCTCGGGACGCTTGACTTCCTCGGCGGCCGAGGTCACCGCGTCGAAACCGATGAAGGCGAAGAACACCAGCGCGGCCGCGCTCAGCATGCCGTTGTAGCCAAACGGCATAAACGGTTTCCAGTTGGCCGGCTCGACATGGCGCGCGCCGACGACGATGAACAGCAGCACCACGCCGACCTTGATGGCCACCATGATGTTGTTCAGGCGGGCCGATTCACGCACGCCCCAGCTCAGCATCGCGGTCAGCACCAGCATGATGCACAGCGCGGGCAGGTTGATCAGCGTGTGCACGCCGGGGATCGCGCCGGGCGCGGCCGTTAGCGCGACCGGCAGGTGGATGCCGAAGCCGGCGATCAGCGACTGGAAGTAGCCGGACCAGCCGACCGACACGGCCGAGGTGGCCAGGCCGTATTCCAGCAGCAAGTCCCAGCCTATCATCCAGGCGGCCAGTTCGCCCAGGGTGGCGTAGGTGTAGGTGTAGATGGAGCCGGCCACCGGCACGGTGGAGGCGAATTCGGCGTAGCAGAGGGCGGCGAAGCCGCAGGCGATGGCGGCGACCACGAAGGACAGCGTCAGCGCCGGGCCGGCCGTGACGGCGCCGGTGCCGGTCAATACGAAAATGCCGGTGCCGACAATGGCGCCGATGCCCATGAGGATGAGGTCGAAGGGACCGAGTACTTTCGCCAGGCCGCCGGGTCTGCGGCTGTTGGCGATCATATCGTCCAGGTTCTTAGTGCGAAAAAGGCTCAAAATGGCTCCAGTTTTATTGTGGTTATCTCCGTACCCGAGCCTGTGCCTTGTGGGCGCTCGGGCGACGGCAAATAATACAGTAACTTTCCGGCTCTGCCGAGAGAGTTAAGTAGTTAATAACGAAGAGATATACAGCAGCAGCCTATCCTCCAACTTGCCCAGGTCCAGCCCGGTGATCTCGCCGACGCGGCGCAGCCGGTAATCCAGCGTGTTGCGGTGGATGTGCAGGGCCTCGGCGGTGGCTGCCGGATGACCGTCGTGTTCAAACCACACATTGAGCGTGCGCTGCAGCAGTTCCTTGTTTTTGTCCTGCGCCTTCAGCCGGGCGATGGGCAGGCGCAGCTGCTCCGCCTCCCAGCCCGCTCCCAGGCCCGACAGCAGCACCGGCAGGGTTTGCTCGTAATAGCTGAAGCGCGAGCGCCGCAGATGGCGTGCCCGGCCGATGCGGGCCGCCGTCAGCGCGCTCTGGTAGGACACCGCCACGCCGGCCATGCCGGACTGGGCGATGCCCATCGTCAGCGTGTGCGGCTGCTGGCATTCTTCGCGCAGGATGGCGGACAGCGCCTGCAGCTGGCGCTGCGGCCAATGGGCGTCGTGCGCGGACGGGGCGTCGTAGAAGTCCAGCAGCACCAGCTGGTGCGCGCTGGCGGACGCGGTCAATGCGGACGGTTGCCGTGCCAGCATGCGCAGTTGCAGGCGCTGCAGCTCGCTGAGGGCCTGGTCGGTGCCGGCGGCCTTGTCGTCCAGCTCCAGCAGGAACACCAGGTGGCTGCGCTCGAAGTTCACGCCCAGCCGGCGCGCCCAGGCGGCCAGGTCGGCCTCCCGTGATGCCTCGTAGCGGATCAGGTTGAGCACGAAGGCTTCGCGGTAGCGCGAGTCGCGCTGCAGCTCGCCGGCCAGATGGGCCTGTTCGAGGATCATTTCCGCCGTCAACCGCACCAGTTCGCCGAACTGGCGCACCTGCGCCGGCACGCCGCTCAGGCCCACGGCGCCGCAGACCTGGCCGTTGACGGTCAGCGGCAGGTTGATGCCGGGCTGGGCGCCGTGCATGTTGCGGGCGCTGGCGCTGTCGATCTCCACCGTCAGCCGCTTGGCCAGGGCCAGCATGGCGCCGGCGTGCAGCTCGCCGATGCGGGCCGGATTGCCGCTGGCGAGGATGGTGCCGTTGGCGTCCATCACGTTGACGTTGTAGGGGATGATCTTCATGGTCCGGCTGACGATGTCCTGGGCCAGCTCGGTGCTCAGTATGTACATGGGGGCTTCTCCTTGCCGTCATTGTGCCAAATAACAAAGAATCAGGGAAAATATCGCGGCCGCCGAGGAGTTTATTGTGCATCCGCCCAATAAATGGCTGGGTTGGAGTAGAAAAATGGTGCGTTTGGCCGATGTTTTTCCGGCGGCGATTCCAGATAATCGTCTGCACAGAGCACCTATAAAAACCAAGGAGACCCACATGAACACCACCACCACCGCCACCCCGTGGCCGGCGGCGTCCGTTCTGGACGGCGCGTACAAGAAGGCCAGCTGGCACCTGATCCCGTTCATCTTCATCTGCTACTTCTTCAATTACCTGGACCGCGTCAACGTCGGCTTCGCCAAGCTGGAGATGCTGGACGCCCTCCATTTGAGCAATACTGTGTACGGCTTAGGCGCCGGCATCTTCTTCATCGGCTACGTACTCAGCGGCGTGCCCAGCAACCTGATACTCCACAAGATCGGCGCCCGCCGCTGGATCGCGACCATGATGGTGGCGTGGGGCAGCCTGTCGGCCTGCATGCTGTTCGTACACAACCCGGCTTCGTTCTACGTACTGCGCTTCTTCACCGGCGTGGCCGAGGCCGGCTTCTTCCCCGGCATGGTGTTGTACTTCACGCACTGGTTCCCGGCCCAGAAGCGCGGCCAGGTGATGGCCCTGTTCATGTCGGCGATCCCGATCTCCGGCCTGGTCGGCGGCCCCTTGTCCGGCTGGATGCTGCAGCATTTCTCGGCCGGACAGGCCGGCATGGCGGGCTGGCAGTGGCTGTTCCTGCTGCAAGGCCTGCCGACCGTGATCCTGGGCGTGGGCGTGTATTTCTACCTGAACGACGGCATTGCCCAGGCCAAGTGGCTCAGCGCCGATGAAAAATCCGCCATGCAGGCGGCGCTGGCGGGCGACGAGCAACAGCGCCAGGCCAACAGCGATGTCGGCCAGACCTTCTCGGCGGTGGTCCGCGACGGCAATGTGTGGATGCTGGGCGTGATCTATTTCTGCATCCAGATGGGCGTGTATGCGATCAACTTCTGGCTGCCGTCCATCATCAAGGCGCTGGGCTACCAGAGCGCGGTGACGGTCGGCTGGCTGAGCGCGATTCCCTACCTGTGCGCGGCCTTCTTCATGGTCTGGGCCGGCCGCTCGGCCGACCGGCGCCGCGAACGCCGCCTGCACGTGTCGTTGCCGATGCTGATGGGTCTGACCGGCCTGATGATGGCGGCCAACTTCTCCAGCAATCCGCTGATCGTGATGGTGGGCCTGAGCATGGCGACCATGGGCGCGCTGGCCGCGCTGGCGATGTTCTGGTCGCTGCCGTCCGCCTTCCTCGGCAGCGCGGCGGCGGCCGGCGGCCTGGCGTTGATCAACTCGCTGGGCCAGATCGCCGGTTTCGTCAGTCCCTTCCTGGTCGGCTGGATCAAGGATGCGACCCAGAGCACCGATACGGCGCTGTATATTTTGTCCAGCGTGCTGCTGCTTGGTGCGATACTGGTGCTGCGCGTCCCCGCCAAACTGGTCAACCGTTGATAGAGTGTTTCAATGAAAATAGTCATTGCGCCCGATTCGTTTAAAGAGAGCCTGACCGCGATGGCGGTGGCCAACGAGATCGAGGCCGGCTTCCGCGAGTTCTTCCCGGACGCGCAGTACGTCAAACTGCCGGTGGCCGACGGCGGCGAGGGCACGGTGCAGGCCATGATCGACGCCAGCGGCGGGCGCCGCGTGGCGTTGCGGGTGTCCGGCCCGCTGGGCGAGCCGGTGGACGCGTTCTACGGCCTGATGGGCGACGGCGCCACGGCGGTGATCGAGATGGCGGCCGCCAGCGGCCTGGAGCTGGTGCCGGCCGCGCAGCGCGATCCGCTGCGCACCGGCAGCTACGGCACCGGCCAGCTGATCCGCGATGCGCTCGACGCCGGCGCGCGCCGCTTCGTGCTGGGCGTGGGCGGCAGCGCCACCAACGACGGCGGCGCCGGCATGGTGCAGGCGCTGGGCGGGCGCTTGCTGGACGAGGCCGGCCGCGACTTGCCAGCCGGCGGCGGCGCGCTGGACCGCCTGCGGCATATCGACCTGTCGGGCCTGGATGCGCGCATCCGCGACAGCGTGTTCGACATCGCCTGCGACGTCAGCAATCCGCTGGTGGGGCCGCAGGGCGCCTCGCACATTTTCGGCCCGCAAAAGGGCGCCACCCCGGCCATGGTCGAGCAGCTGGACGCCAACCTGCGCCATTACGCCGAGGTCATCGCCCGCGAGCTGGGGCAGCAGGTGGCCGACGTGCCGGGCGCCGGCGCCGGCGGCGGCATCGGCGCGGCGATGCTGGTGTTCCTGAGCGGGCGCCTGCGGCCCGGCAGCGAGATCGTGACGGCGGCGGTCGGGCTGGACGCGGCCGTGGCCGACGCCGACCTGGTCATCACCGGCGAAGGCCGCATCGACAGCCAGTCCATCCACGGCAAGACGCCGATCGGCGTGGCCCGCGTGGCGCAGCGGCACGGCAAGCCGGTGATCGCGATCGCCGGCAGCCTGGCGCCGGGGGCGGCCGTGGTGCACCGCCACGGCATACAGGCCGTGTTCGGCGCGGTCAGCCGGCCGTGCACGGTCGAGCAGGCGCTGGCCGAGGCGGCGCAGAATGTGCGCAGCGCCGCCCGCAATATCGCAGCCGTCCTCAGCCTGGGCGCCCGCCTGTAGTTGCCTGCTCTCATCTGTGCTAGAGTCATTCTCGTGTCCGTCAACGGCGTCGAGAATGAAGCCAGCAGTCCACAGTTCCTTGCCATCGCTCCGCTCGCAAATCTACACGCTGGTCTGGGCGTGCGCTTTGCCGGCGGTGGTCGGCATCGCCTTGCTGGCCCAGCATTTCTATGCGCGCGAGCGCACCCAGATCCAGCAGGAATCGCTGATCACCGCCCGGGCGCTGATCCAGGCGGTGGACCGCGACCTCAACACCGGCATCACCATGGCCATGGCGCTGGCCAATTCGCCCAGCCTCGACAGCGGCGACCTGGCGGCCTTCCACGTCCAGGCCAGCAAGGCCCTGCGGCCCGAATTCCCCGGCTTTAACTTCGTCCTGAGCGACCGCGACGCGGTCCAGTTGCTCAACACGGTGCGTCCGTTCGGCGCGCGCACGCCGGACCCCGCAAGCCTGGACCGTATCAGAAAGGTGTTCGACACCGGCCAGACCGTGATTTCCGACGTGTTCATCGGCGGCGTGCTGAAACGCCCGCTGGTGGCGGTGCACGTGCCGGTGGTCAGGGACGGCAAGGTGATCTACTGCCTCTCGGTCGCCTTCGTGCCGGAGCGGCTGGGCATGATCCTCAGGGAGCAGCGCCTTCCCGCCGGCCGCGTGGCCGGCATTTTCGATTCGCGCGGCGTGATCGTGGCGCGCACCCGCGACTCGGACAAATTTGTCGGCCAGCCCGGCTCCCCGCTGCTGGTGGCCAGCATGGCCGGCGGCGGCGAGGCGGCCATCGAGTCGGTCACGCTGGACGGCACGCCGGTGTATTCGATGTACAGCCATTCCAGGGTGTCCGGCTGGGCGGTGTCGATCGGCGTGCCGCGCAGCGCGGTGCTGTCGGAGATGGTGGGCTCGATCCGCTGGATCGTGCTGTTCGTGGCCGGGCTGCTCGGCCTGGGCGTCGCGGCCGCGTGGTACCTGGCGCGCCGCATCGACGGTTCGGTCAGCGCCCTGGCGTACGCCGCCAGCGCCTTGGGCAAAAACGCCGACTTGGGACTGGAGCGGGTGCGGCCGGCGTTCCGCGAAGCCGACGACGCCATCCGCACCTTGCAGTCGGTGGAGTCGGAACTCCAGCAGTACCGCCATCGCCTCGAAAGCGCGATCGAAGAGCGCACCATGCAGCTGCAGTCGGCGCAGCGCGAGGCCATCGACAAGGAACTGCGCACCCGCACGGTGATGGACAACGTCGGCGACGGGATCATCACCATCAATGCGGACGGCGTCATCGAATCGTTCAACCATGCGGCCTGCGGCATCTTCGGCTACACGCCCGAGGAAGCGATAGGCGCCAACATCACGGCCATGATGCCCGAGTCCATGCGCGGCGCCCACCTGGCCGGCATGGCGCGCTACCTGGCCGGCGGCGCGCCCACCGTGGTGGGCAAGAACAACGTCGAGCTGCAAGGGCTGCGCAAGGACGGCACTACGTTTGTGCTGGAGCTGTCGATACGGGCGCTGTTCATCGGCGGCCATCATCTGTTTGTCGGCATCGTGCGCGACGTCACGGAGCGCAAGCGGGCGGAGAAGGAGCTGCGGCTGGCGATGGAACAGGTTCAGGTCGCCAGCGCGGCCAAGGACGTTTTTGTGGCGAACATGAGCCACGAACTGCGCACGCCGATGAACGCGGTGCTGGGCATGGCGCACCTGCTCAGCACCACGGGACTGTCTGCGGAACAGGCCCGGTATCTGGAGATGATACGGGCCTCGGGACAAACGCTGCTCGGCATCCTGAACGACATTCTCGATTTTTCCAAGATGGGAGCCGGCAAGATTGAAGCGCATCCGGTGCGCTTCCGGCTGGACGAGGTGCTGCATTCCGTGGCCAGCATCATGAGCATCTCGGTCGGCGAGCGCAATCTGGAGCTGTGCGTGGGTGTGGAGCCGGACGTGCCGCGCGCGCTGGTCGGCGACGCGCTGCGGCTCCAGCAGATCCTGGTCAACCTGACCGGCAACGCGATCAAGTTCACCGAACATGGCGAAGTGTCGCTGCTGGTGGAGCGCGCCGGCGAGGAGGCGCTGCGCTTTACGGTGCGCGACACCGGCATCGGCATGAGCGAGGAACACCTTGCGCGCCTGTTCTCGCCGTTCACGCAGGCGGACCTGTCGACCACGCGCCGTTTCGGCGGCACCGGACTGGGACTGACCATCTCCAAAGACCTGATCGAGCTGCTGGGCGGCGCCATCGAAGTGCGCAGCGCGGCCGGCGAGGGCAGCGCTTTTTCGTTCACGCTGCCGTTGAAGCCGTCCGCTGACGGCGACACAGCGCGGCCCGCCGGCCGCAGGCATCTGCTGGTGGTGGACGATAACCCGACCAGCCGCTCCTGCTTGTCCAAGACGATCCAGGCGTGGAACTGGACTTGCGATGTTGCGGCGTCGGGGCCGGAAGCGCTGGCGCTGATACGATCGGGCCGCGTCTACGATGCGGCGCTGGTCGATTGGCGGATGCCTGGCATGGACGGCCCGGCTGCCATGCGCGCGGTGCGGGAGGAAACCGGCAGGCCGGTCATCTGCATGGTCAACGCCTACGGCCGCAGCAAACTGGTACAGGACATGGCCGGGGGCAGCGCACCGGTATTCCTCACCAAGCCTGTCACGGCGTCGGGCCTGTACGATGCGGTGCAGACCGCGCTGGCGCAAGGCGGCGCCGAAGCCGCCACCGAGCCGGACGGCGACGATCCGCAAGCGCTGCATGGCGCGCGCATACTGCTGGTGGAGGACAATCCGATCAACCAGCAGGTGGCGAAAGGCATACTGGAACAGGTGGACGCCATGGTGACGGTGGCGGAGAACGGCGAGCAGGCACTCGTGCTGCTGCGCGGCGGCCTGCAGTGCGACCTGGTGCTGATGGACGTGCAGATGCCGGTGATGGATGGCTTCACCGCGACCCGCGCGATCCGCGATGAACTGGGCCTGAAGCTGCCGGTGATCGCGATGACGGCCGGCGTGATGGAATCCGAACGCGAACAGTGCATCGCCGCCGGCATGGACGATTTCATCGGCAAGCCGGTGGACGTGGAGCAGATGTTCGCCACCATCGCGAAGCATCTGCGTCCAGCCGCGGCCTAGAAGAAGGTGTTGACGGCGCGCTGCACGCGGTAGTCGTCGTCCACCACCAGCATCAGCGGCCATTTGTCGAACGTGGTGCAGGGATGCGAGATGCCGCAGCCTATCAGGTCGCCGACCTCCAGCCCGAGCGCATGATCCGGCGGCAGCCGCAGGTACGCGTGCTGGTCGTTCATCTTCTCGATGCGGCATCCGTCCGGCAGCGCGGAGGGCGAGCCGGCGCCGGGACGGTGCGAGACCAGCGCGCGCGGCAGTTCCATGTCGTAGGATGCGTCGCGCTTGCCCATGCCAAGTATGGCCAGCGTTGGCTCGGGACGCGACAGGACCATGCTCCACACCTCCAGCGCGGGCCGCAGCCCTTGGCCCGGCGCCAGGCCTTCGCGTGTGTTTAGTTGTTCGATGAGCCCATGATAGAAGCCGTGATCGTTGGTCAGGTAGCAGCCGCTGCGCAGCACCGGCAGCACGGGACGCGACAACTCCTTCACCTGCGCGAAGCCGCTGGCGACGAAGTCGAAATACGCGGAGCCGCCCGCCGACAGCAGGATTTCGCCGCGCTTGAACAGCCGCTCGGCGTCGGCCTGGCGCAGCAGGTCGGAGAGCCGCGTCACAAAATGGCGGACCTCTTCGTGATCCTTGTCGCGGTCGGGGCTGACCAGCAGGCCCTCGTAGCCTTCGATGCCGGCCAACTCCAGCCCCGGCGCGGCCGCAACTTCGCGAGCCAGCGCCAACGCATCTTCCATGCTGCGGCAGCCGGCGCGTTTGCCGGCCAGTCCCAATTCGACCAGCAGCGGCAAGCGCCGTTCCATGCCATGTTGTTGCACCGCTTGCGACAAGCGCGCAACGCCGGCGCTGGAATCGACCAGGGCGAAAAACTCAAACGCAGGATCTTCGCGCATCAGCGTCAGCATGGCCTGGATGTCGGCCGGCGCCACCAGCTGATTCGCCAGCAGCACGCGGCGCACGCCGTAGCGGTAGGCGATCTGCACCTGGGCCGCCGTCGCCAGCGTCATGCCCCAGGCGCCGTTTGCCAGTTGGGCGTCGAACAGCTGAGGGCTCATGGTGGTTTTGCCGTGCGGGGCCAGTTGGACACCATACTGTTCGCAGAAGCCGCGCATCCATTGCTGGTTGTGTTCCAGCGCGGATGCCTTCAGCAGCGCGACCGGGAAGCTGGTGTCGGCACGCAGCACGTTCCACTGGCGTGCGCCGATGTCGCCCTGGCGCAGCGGTTCGGTGATGGGCAGGCCCTTGACGCCGGGATGCAGCGGTTGATTTTCCAGTTCCTGAAGGGCGGCGGTGCGTGTCACGTGTGGCTCCTGTGGTCGATGGATTGGATGGCGGCGCCGAGCGCCTGCAGGCGGTCGCGCCGCAGCATGCCGTAATTGTAAAAGCCGACGTGGCGGATGCCCAGTTCCCGCAAGCCTTGCAGGGCCTGCGGCAGTTGCGCGCCGTCGGCCAGGTCGGGTGGTCCGGGACGCAGGATGGCGCGTATGCGATCCGGCGCGCCGATGCGGCGAATGCAATCCCAGGCGTCGCTGCGGACTGCTGCGGCATCGGCTTCGTAGAACGGGATCTCCAGCCAGTCCGCCACGCCGGCCAGCGCGCGCAGGTCCGTGCCTTCGAGCCAGCTTTGCGCGGTGGGCCGCTGCACTGTCGCCACGACCGACAACTGCACCTGCGGCGGCATGGCTGCGCGGATGGCGCCGACCAGTTGCGTAACGCGCCGCTGCCGCAAGCGGTTCAGGGCGTACAGGTCGCCGTCCTTCAGCAGATCGGCGGACAGCCAAGCGGCGGCCTGGCTGGGCGTGGCGTCGACGGGAGCGTCGAGATAGTTGTCAATGTTCTGGCGGATGCGGTTGCGCAGGCCGTCCATGTCGATATCGGCCGCTTTGCCGGCGGCCATGCAGGCATCGCAGAAGCACAGGCCGAGCATGGAATCGAGCCAGAGGTTGCTGCGGACCTGGGCGAATTCGTGGTGGTAGCCGTGGGCGTAGGGCAGCCAGCCCGGCGTTTCGACCACCACGCTGGCGACTCCGCGCGCGGCCACGTCGGCGCTCAGCGCGACGGCGTAGTCGAACACCGGTTGCTGCATCGGGCAAAGGCTGTACAGGTAGCCGTCGCCGTAAGCGTTGCGGGCTGTGTACCGTGGGTGGGCGGCGCCGAGGCGGCTGTTATGCAGCAGCACAGTCCACGCATGTACGGCGACGCCGCCGTTGTCCACCAGTTTGGGCAGCACTTCGCGCAGCGCCGGATCGGAGTGGGCTTGCGGCTTGATCTCTCCATAGCGCGCCGGATCGGGCTCGAAGTAGACCACGCCGTCCTCCGGGAAGACCACGCGCGGGCCGCTAGCCGCATGCGGCCGCAGGAATTTCCCGGCGTGGTAGCTGACGGCGAGCGTCGCGCCGTTCATGCCCAGGCCGCGAGCCTGTTCCACAAAGCGGGCCACATCCGCGACATCCCACGGATAGCAATACAGCGAGGTGTTGTTGGGTGAATTCATGCGCGCCATTCTAGCGTATGGCGCGCGGCTGCGGCGCATCTTCAATCCTGCATTGAAGGTCATTCAAGGGCCGGGCCAATTATCAAGCCGGGCTTCCAGCGGGAGAATGGAATGGTTCGCACATTCTTCGGGAGTCATGTATGGAAAATCAAACAGTGGTGGTGATAGGGGGCCTGTCCGGCATCGGGCTGGCGGTGGCGCGCAGGGCAGCTGCGGCGGGCGCCCGCGTGATCGCGGCGGGACGTCGCACCGTGGCGGCGGACTGGCCGTCCGGGATCGAGGCGAGGCAACTGGATGTCGGGGACGAGGCGGCGGTGCAGCGCTTCTTTGCCGATATCGGCGCCTTCGATCATCTGGTGGCGACGGTCGGGCCGGTGATCGCCTCCAGCCGCCTGTCGGATCTGGACGTGGACGGCGCGCAGGCGGCCTTCAACGTGAAGGTCTTTGGCCAGCTGCGTGTGGCGCGGCACGGGGCGCACCTGATTCGTCCGGGCGGTTCCATTGTCCTGACTTCCGGCCTGCTGGCCCGCAAGGCGGTGCCGGGCGGCGTGGTCAAGGCGGGCATGAACGCTGCCGTCGAGGCCATCGGCAAGACGCTGGCGAAGGAGCTGGCGCCGCTTCGCGTCAATGTGGTCAGTCCGGGCATGGTGGAGACCGGGATGTGGGGGCCGATGTCCGAAGCGGAGCGCAAGGCGATGGCGGAGCGCGCCGGTGCGGGACTGCCCGTGGGCCGCGTTGGCCAGGGCGACGATCTGGCGCAGGCCTATCTGATGCTGATGCAGAACGGTTTCATGACCGGCACGGTCGTCGATGTCGACGGCGGCGGTTTGTTATAAGGAGATTGACGATGAAGAACGCTACAACCCCGGCGCCGCAACGCCGCCAGTTCCTGACGCAGGCCGCCGGTGGCGCGGCACTGCTGGCTGCCGGCATGGCGCAAGGCGCCCAGGCGCAGAACGCGGTACCGGCGTCGGCTGCATCCCCGAACTCCGCGGCCTTTTGGCCGAACGGCGCCCGGCTGGTGATTTCGATATCCATGCAGTTCGAAGCGGGAGGGCAACCGGCCAAGGGCGCCGATAGCCCGTTCCCCAAGGTCGATTTCCCGGCCAGTGTGCCGTCCGATGCGGCGGCCAATACCTGGTTTGCCTACGGTTACCGTGAAGGCGTGCCTCGCATGCTGGATCTGTGGGACAAGCACGGCGTCAAAGTCACGTCGCACATGATAGGCGAGGCTGTGCGCCGCCATCCGGCGCTGGCGCAGGAAATCGTCAAGCGCGGGCATGAAGCTTCCGGCCACGGCCCGCGCTGGAGTTCGCAATTTGCGATGAGCCGCAAGGACGAACGGGCCTTCCTGCTCGCCGGCCGCGATATGGTGCGGCAGGCGACCGGCGAGACGACGGTCGGCTACAACTGCAACTGGCTGCGCCGCGGCCCGAATACCTTGTCGCTGCTGCAGGAACTGGGCTTCATCTATCACATCGACGATGTCAGCCGCGACGAGCCGTTTATCGAACAGGTGAACGGCCGCGATTTTGTCGTCGTGCCGTACACGCTGCGGAACAACGATATTCTGCTGATCGAAGGCCGCAACTACTCGCCGCAGGCCTTCCTGGCGCAGATCAAAGGGGAGTTCGACCAGCTTTACGACGAAGCCGCAACGCGCCGCCGCATGATGTCGATCAGCGCGCACGACCGCATCAGCGGCACGCCGCAGATGGTGCGGGTGTGGGACGAGTTCCTGACCTATGCCCGGAGCAAGGCGGGTGTGGCCTTCATGCGCAAGGACGATATCGCCCGCTATGCGCTGGAAAGTCCGCTGACGGTGCGCGAGAGCGATACCATCTGAGGCCTGCTCCTGGCGGTGATATATTGGACGCTTCCACAGACCGACAGGAGTACGCATGCTCACACGCCGCAGTTTTTTTCATGCAGCAGCCGGTGTTGCCGGCGGATCGCTCATCGTGCCGCCGGCGCTGGCCGGGCTGCCGCCCAGCGCCGAGGCGCAGCCGGGGAACGAGGCCTACTGGGCCAAGGTGGCCGCGCAATATGACCCGGCGCCGGATTTCATCAATCTGGAACAGGGCTACTTCGGCATGATGGCGCGTCCGGTGGCCGAAGACTACAAGCGCAATATCGACTACCTGAATGCGCATAGTTCGCGCTTTCTGCGCCAGCAGTTCGACGGCGCGGGCATGGATGCGATACGGGCGCAGATCGCGGCGGCCGTCGGCGCCGACGTGTCGGAGATCGCCATCACGCGCGGCGCCACCGAGTCATTGCAAAACCTGATCGTCAACTACAAACATGTACAGGCCGGCGATACGGTCATGTACGCCGACCTGGATTACGACGCCACCCAATACGCGATGAACGAGCTGGCGCTGCGGCGCGGTGCGCAGGTCGCGGTGGTGCGCATCCCCGAGCCGCCCAGCCGCCAGGCCATCCTGGACGCCTACGCGCAGGCGATGCAGCGCCATCCGCGCACACGCTTGCTGCTGCTGACGCACATCAGCCATCGCACCGGATTGGTACTGCCGGTCGCCGAACTGGTGGACATGGCGCGCCGGCGCGGCATCGACGTCATCGCCGACGCTGCCCAGTCGTGGGGGCAGACGGATTTCATGGTGGCCGATCTGAAGGCAGACTTCATCGGCTTCAACCTGCACAAGTGGCTGGGCGCTCCGCTGGGCGTGGGTTTTATGTACATCCGCAAGGCGCGGCTGCCGGATATCGCGGTGCACATGTCGGACCAGGATTATGCTGCCACCGACATCCGCTCGCGGGTCCACTCGGGCACCGTCAACTCGGCCAACACGATGACGGTGCCTGCGGCGTTCCGCTTTCACGAGCAGATCGGCGTGGCCAACAAATCGGCGCGGCTCAAATACCTGCGCAGCTATTGGGTGGAGCGGGTGCGCGGCGTCAAGGGCTTGCAGATACTGACGCCGGACGATCCCGCCATGTACGGCGCCAGCACCTCATTCCGCTTCGACGGCAGGACCAGCAAAGAGGACAACCAGCTTCTGGCCAAGCGGCTGATGGACGAACACGGGATTTTTACGGTGTCGCGCAACGGGCCCGTGGGCGGCAGCTGCGTGCGGGTGACGCCGGCCTTGTTCACCCAACCGCGCCAGCTCGACCGGCTGGTGCGGGCGATTGAGGTGCTCGCGCAGGCGTAACGGGCGCCTGCGCGAGCGGCTTGCGGCATCAGGCCATGACTGCCGCTTTCTGCCGCATCTGATAACCGGCGCCCAGCACCGCCAGCCAGACAGGGATCAGGTAGACCGACAGCCGCAGGTCCGGCGTCAAGTACATCACCACCAGGATGCCGGCCAGGAAGGCCAGGCACAGGTAGTTGGTCAACGGGTAGCCCAGGCTGCGGAACGCCGTGGTCTGGCCGCTGGCCTTCTTCTGCGCGCGGAAGCGCAGATGGATCCAGCTGATCATGCCCCAGTTGATGATCAGCGCCGACACCACGAGGCCCATCAGGAAGCCGAAGGCCTTACCCGGCATGAAGTAGTTGACCACCACGCAGATGCCGGTGGCCAGCGCCGAGACGCCCAAGGCCGCCAGCGGCACGCCGCGCCGGTTCACCGTCAGCAGCAGCCGTGGCGCATTGCCTTGCTTGGCCAGGCCGTACAGCATGCGGGTGTTGGAATACACGCCGCTGTTGTACACCGACAGCGCGGCCGTCAGCACCACGGCGTTCAGCGCGTGCGCCACCAGGTTGCTGTTCAATGCGTGGAAGATCAGCACGAACGGGCTGCCGCCGGTGACGACTTTCTCCCATGGGTACAGTGACAGCAGGATGCCCAGCGCGCCGATGTAGAAAATCAGGATGCGGTAGATGGCCTGGTTGGTGGCCTTGGGGATGGTGCGCGACGGGTCGTCCGCCTCGGCGGCGGTGATGCCGATCAGTTCCAGGCCGCCGAAGGAGAACATGATCACGGCCATGGCCATCACCAGGCCGCCGATCCCGTTCGGGAAGAAGCCGCCGTGCTGCCACAGGTTGGCCACGGTGGCTTGCGGGCCGGCGTCGCCGGAGATCAGCAGGTAGGCGCCGAACACGATCATGCCGACGATCGCCGCGACCTTGATGATGGCGAACCAGAACTCCATCTCGCCGAAGGCCTTGACGTTGGCCAGGCTGATGGCGTTGATGACGACGAAGAAGGCCAGCGCCGACATCCAGGTCGGTATCGCCGGCCACCAGTACTGGACGTAGATGCCCACCGCCGACAATTCGGCCATGCTGACCAGCACATACAAGACCCAGTAGTTCCAGCCCGACATGAAGCCTGCCAGGTGGCCGCAGTATTTGTCGGCGAAGTAGCTGAACGAGCCGGCGACCGGTTCGTCGACCACCATCTCGCCCAACTGGCGCATGATGAAGAAGGCGATCAGGCCGGCCACGCCGTAGCCGAGCAGCACCGACGGCCCGGCCATCTGGATGGTCTGCGCGATACCGAGGAACAGGCCGGTGCCGATGGCGCCGCCCAGCGCGATCAGCTGGATATGCCGGCTCTTCAGGCCGCGTTTGAGTTCGTTCTTCCCATCTGCCATCGGATCCCCTAGGTGGTAAGCAAAGACGACGATTCTAATGCAAAAGCGCGTCTGCGCTACATCAATTTCTGCTAGCGGCGCGGCGCATAGGCCATGCATTCGACTTCGACCTCGCCGCCCAGCGCCAGGCCGTTGGCGCCCAGCGCGCTGCGCGCCGGCAGGCGTTCAGGCTTGAAGTAGCTGGCGTAGATCTTGTTGAAGTCCGCCCACTTGGCCATGTCGGCGATCATGATCGTACATTTGACCACGTCGTCCATGCCCAGGTTGATGCCTTTGAGGATGACGGCGATATTGTCCATCGCCTGGCGCGACTGGGCCTCGAAACCCTTGACCAGCCCATTCGGCCCGGTGCCCAATTGGCCGGAGACGAAGACGTAGTCGCCGGCGCGCACCGCCAGCGAGAACGGGCGTCCCGGCTCGTTGCCCTTGTTGTAGTAGTCGATGCCGGAGGCGCTGGCGGATGCGGACAAGGCCAGTATGCAGGCCAGCTTTTTCAGGTGTGTACGTGTCATGGCAATCTTCCTTTGGGCCTGCATGGACGAACGGACGGTGCTTGTTAAAGAAACTTGGTCTTCTTCAGATATTTTTCCACATCCCGATAGCTGTCGTCGCTGCCGGAATAGCGCACCAGATTGCGCGCGGTCTTGAGCCACTCCACCGTCGACGGCTGCATCAGGTCCAGCGCGTACGCGATGTCCGCCGGGCCGATAGGGCGCTCCGGATTGCCGGCCAGGATGTCATGCAGCGTGCTTTCCTTGGCCAGGTCGATCAGGCCATCGATGTCGGCGCCCGAATAGTGCGGGGTCGCCGCCACCAGCGCCGGCACGTCGATGCCTTCGACGGGAATGTCGCGCAGTTTGATGTCGATGATATGCCGGCGCGCTTCCTCGTCGGGCGGCGGCACGAAGAGCTGCCGGGCGAAGCGGCCGGTGCGCTTCATCGCCTGGTCGACATCCCACGGCATATTGGTCGCGGCCAGGAACAGCACGTCGCGGTTGTCGCGCTCGAAGCCGTCCAGCTGCGACAGGAACTCGTTGACGATGGTGCGACTATGCTCGCTCTGCGCCTTGGAGCGCGAGAAGGCCAGCGCATCGAGCTCGTCGAAAAACAGCACACAAGGTTTTTGTGCGCGGGCCTTTTCGAACAGCTGCGCCAGATTGCGTTCGCTCTCGCCCATCCACATGTTGAGCACTTCGCTGATGCCGACCGAGACGAAGGAGGCGCTGCATTCGCTGGCGATGGCGCGCGCGATCATGGTCTTACCGCAGCCGGGAGGGCCGTACAGCAGGATGCCGCCACCGCCGCTCTTCTTAAACTTGGCGAACAGGCCGGGACGCAGGAACGGCTCGATGATGTGCAGGCGCAGCGTCTTCTTCAAATCCTCCATGCCGCCGACGTCGGCAAAGCGCACCTGCTGCGCGGACTGGGGCCGCAGCGCGGCGACATTCTGCGCCGGCCGCACCAGCGACAGCGCCGGGGCCGACGCGGGTTGGGCGCGCTGGGCCAGGTGCTCCAGCGCTTCGATCGGTTCAAAGCCGGTGTGCTGGCGCGCGGCCACATAGGCGACCAGCGCTTCGCCTTCGCGTTTGAGCGCCAGCAGCGCCTGGGCTTTGCCGCTGAGGGTGTCGGCGTCGATGCGCTGGCGCTCGGCCAGCTCGAACTGGGTCAGCGCCGCCTGGGCATCGTCGCCATCGAGCAGCAGGTGGGCGTAGGCGAGGCGATGCCCGAGGTTGAAGGGATCGGTGACGAGGGCGGTTTCGAGTTCTTCGCGTTTCAGTGCCATGCTGTTTTAAAGTCCTGCGCGGCGTTTCAGCCAGCGCGTTAGTAAGGGGGGATAGACCCACGAGTAGGCGCAGTATCCGAGGATGGTCCAGGTGGCGATGCCTGCCAGGGTGGGCCCGTCCTTGCGGATCAGGTTCATCGCCAGCAGGGTGATGAAATAGAACGCGGCCGAAGCGCCCCAGCCCCAGCGGTTCAACGGCCAGAGGGGCAGCATGCTCCAGTGGCTCAGCGCATCCAGCTTGACCACCAGTTCCAGGATTTCGGTGGAGTGCGGATAGAGCTGCAGCAGTTCGATGGCGATGCGTTTGGCGGCGCGATAGCGTCCGCGGCTGACCAGGTGGCTGACCAGCATGCGCGCCGTGGTCTGGCTGTCCGGGTGGCCGCGCATCAGGTTCGCCAGGCTCGCGGCTTCGGCGCCGCGGCGGCCGTCGATGATGTCGCCGATCAGGCAGGCGGTCAGCGCGAGTTCGTCCTCCGGGTCGAGCCGCAGCGCCTCGCGTGCCAGTTCCTTGGCCTTGTCGATGTGGAGCGTGCGGTACATCAGCATCGCATAGCGCGCGTACTGGAACGCCTCCTCGGGATATTCCCGCAGCAGTTCGATGATGAGGAGCTCGGCCTGTTCCAGTTCTTCGCCGTCTTCCAGCACATTGATTAACAGCGAGCGGGCGGCGTAGTGCAGCGGTTCCCGCGCGAGGATGGCATGCAGCGTCTGGCGGGCGGCTTGCTTGTCGTCGCTCAGGTAGTCGAGATGGGCGGAGGCGAACAGCAGCTGGCTATCCTGCGGATATTGCTGCAGCGCTTCCGACAGCACGGTGCGCGCCTGCTGGAGGCGCCGGCGCTCGATCAGGCCATTGAGCTGGAGCGCATAGTCGCGGGGCGAGAGCACGGTCATATCGCTCATGACGCGTCCCGGATCAGCAGGGCGGCCAGGCCCACGGTGACGGCATAGCCAAGCACCATGCTGGCGACGGCGGGTATCCACGGCGACGGCGCTTTGCTGTCGAACAGCGTGGCCGAGCGGTGCTGCTTTTTATGCAGCAGGTAGAACACCCCGCACAGCGCCAGCGCGAGTGCGCGCGACAGGAAGCGGGTCGTATCGCTGCCAAGCGCCTGCCGCAGCCAGGCGAAATAAGCGACATCGCCGCGCGCGCCGTAGACCAGCAGGGCGAGCAGCACGATGGCTACGAGGTAAACCGGAATATCGAGCATGCGGCGCAGCCGCCACGAATTGAGCGTCGAATAGAGGATGACGGCGGCAGGGCCGCCGAGAAACGCCACGAAGAAGCTCGATCGGATCGAATATAGCGAGACCGGCGGCGAGGAAGCGGACAGCGAAGGGGTAAGCAGGTGTTCACGCATAAGTGTGATGTAAAAAGCAAGCACCTATGTTACCAAATTTCGCCGGGCCGGCCGGGTTTTATTGATCGGTGAGGGCGGCAAGATGCATTTGTCTATCTCAAGCGCGTCAGGTAGGCTTTGAACACGGGAGCCCAGGTGCTGCCGCCGTCCCGCGAATAGGCGATTTCATAGCGGTGCGAATTGGCGGTGATGTCCGACCAGACGCCACGCGCGAGCATGGTGCGTCCGTCGCGCTTCACCGTTGCGTAGAATTCGCCGCGGCCGTCCTTGAACTCGCCGATCTCCGGCCCGTCCACTTCGGCACTGTCGGCGTCGATGTAGGACTGGCTCCATTGGCCCGACTTCCGGTTGTACAGGAACAGCGTGGCGCCCTTCCAATTTCCTTCGGGGCCGTTGACGTCGAGTTCCTCGATCCAGCCGCTGCCGCCCCACAGCGCTGTCGCCGTCTTGGTGCCGTCGGAGGTTTCGCTCTTGTTGCCGCCGTCAAAGGGATTCAGCACGCGGGTAATGTGCGTGTGCCAGACGCCGCGTGCAAAGTCGAAATCATGGGCGCCGTCGCGCCTGGCCTGGGCATGGGCCGGCAGGGACAGCGAAGCCAGAACACCGGTGTATGCCAATACGCGGCCCAGTTGCATCAGTTTCATGGTTGCCTCTATGTGGTTTAGGTAGCCCACTATAGGAGCGGCCGAAGGTGGCGGGAAGCGCCACTTCGAGCAAAATATACTGGGCCACTTGCTCAGGCGGCGCCCGACAGGGCAAGGCGCAGCAGCGCCATGCCGTGCCGTATCTGGGCCAGGTCGACCGCGCCGTAGCCAAACACCAGGCCTGGCCGCTTGAGCGGGCCGCAATAGTATCGGTCCAGCGTATGCAGCTTGACGTTGTGCGCCCGCAGCGCCAGTGTCACCCGTTCGAGATCGACGGGCACCTTGGCAAAGACTGCTATGTGCATGCCGTAAAACGAGGGCAGGGGATCGAGCCATGGCGCGAGTTCTGCGCGCAGCAGCTCGAGCAGCAGCCGCCGGCGCTTTTTGTAGATATCGCGCACCTTGCGCACGTGATGGCTCAGGTGCCCTTCGCCGATGAAGCCGGCCACGGCCAGCTGGACCGGCGTCGAGCAGTGCCAGTCGAGGCAATTCTTGGCGGCGGTCAGCGTCGACATGGCCCAGTCGGGGGCTATGATGTAGCCCAGCCGCAGCGCCGGCAGCATGCATTTTGAAAAAGTGCCGACGTAGAACACGCTGGCGGCGGCGTCGGCCGTCCTGAGCGCTTCCATCGGACTGCCGCCGAAACGGAACTCGCCATCGTAGTCGTCTTCGACGATGACGGCGCCGTGGCGGCGGGCAAACGCCAGCAGCGCGGCGCGGCGGCGCATGGACATGGCCACGCCCAGCGGGAACTGGTGGGACGGGGTCACGCAGATCACTCCCGCGTCGGCGGGAATGGCGCCCGTGAGCAGCCCTTCCTCGTCCACGCCGACCGGCACCAGCCGGGCGCCCGCCGCGGCGAAGGCCGCGCGCATCGGCGGATAGCCGGGGTCTTCGATGGCAACCACGGTTTGATTGGGAATCACCAGCGTCCTGGCCAGCAGGTCGAACGCCTGCTGTGCGCCGGAGGTGACCAGGACGCTGTCGGGCCCGCTGACGACGGCGCGGGTGAGCCCGATATGGTTGACGATGGCTTCGCGCAGGCGGTAGTTGCCCTGGTTGCCCTGGGCGCTCTTCAACACGGCCGGTTTCCGTTCGAGCCCGCGCAATTGTTTGGCGCTGATGCGGCGGAACACTTCATGCGGAAACAGCCTGGAATCCACCAGGGCCGGACGGAAGTCCACCAGCCCGGCGTCGGGCGGCGCAAGCGGCTCGGCCGGCTGGTCTTGCCAGAAGCCCATGGCGTGCTTGATGTCCGGACTCAGCCAGAGTGGGTTGAGGCGCGGATCCGGCGTGCCGGCAAGCGCCTGCCGTTCCAAGGGAGCAGGCATCATCGTGCGCTCGGCTACATAGGTCCCCGAGCCGCGCCGCGCCACGACCAGTCCTTTCTGCAGCAGCTTGTCGTAGACCTCAAGGACCGTGTTGCGCGACACGCGGAAGATGGCCTGCGAACGCCGGGTCGGCGGCAACTGCGCGCCGGCGACCAGGCGCCCGTCGAGAATGGCCGCTTCGAGCTGGCGATACAGCGTCTTCGAGGTCTCGCGGCCGCCGCCCGTTTCCAGATTGAGCAGGACCTCAAACAAGGTGTCCATCGCGTCTTTACTTCGGGCCTGCCTGGCTTTCCGCCGCCATCGCATGCTGCGCCTGTTCCCTTGCCTTGGCGCGGCGCCGTTCGGCTTCTTCGATTTGCGCGATCTGCCGTTCCAGCAATTGGATGGTGCGCTCGACGTCGATGATTTCCTTGGACAGCTGCAGGCGCACTGCCGGATCTGGTTCGTTCATCATCTGCTTCTGCAGTTGCGCCACCCGTTTGCGCAGCGTTTTGATCTGCTTGAGGAGCATGTTGATCTGGTCCTGAGCGCTGACGCCCAGTTCCATTCTGCGCGCGCTGCCCGATGTGACGCTGGTTACCATGACTGTTCCCTGGTTGGTTTTTAATCATGGTAGTCGATTTTGCATGTAACTTCCACTCGTGTGAAAATGGGACGTCAAACTCGTCAAAAATATAAGTATGCTTACGGTCTTTGGAAAGGGGAGGGTTGGATGGGCAGCAAGGGATTGGCAGGCAGGATGATGCGGTTTTGGTTTGTTCTGATGATTTGCCTGGCCTGGGGCGCGCCCGCCGGCGCCGCGGAGCTTGCGCCGCAAGGCACGCTGGTTATAGTCGGAGGGGCGCTGCGGGCGGATAACGCGGTGGTCTGGCAGCGGGTGGTGCAACTGGCCGGGGGCGCCGGAGCGCGCATCGCGGTGATGCCGTCGGCCGCCGCCTATCCCGAACGCTCCGGCGCCAATCTGGCCGCTTGCCTGAACCGCTACGGCGCGTCGGCGTTTGTGGTGCCGCTGGCGGTGCGGTTGGCGGACCGCGATTACCGGCGCGATGCCGAAGACGAGAAGCTGGCGCGTTCCATCCGCGCATCCGCCGGCGTCTATTTTGCCGGTGGCGACCAGGCATTGATCACGCAAGCGCTGGTGCGTCCGGACGGCAGCCGCACCGCCGTGCTGGAGGCGATATGGGATGTGTACCGGCGCGGCGGCGTCGTCGCCGGCAGCAGCGCCGGGGCGGCGATCATGAGCAGCACCATGTACTACAACGCCAAAACCGTGTTCGGCACGCTGGCCCAGGGCGTCAACGACGGGCGCGAACTGGCGCCGGGACTGGGCTTCATCGGCAACGACGTTTTCGTCGACCAGCACCTGCTGGCGCGCGGGCGCTTTGCCCGCATGCTGCCGGCCATGCTGAAGAAGGGCTACAAGCTGGGACTGGGCGTCGATGAAAACACGGCGATGGTGATCAACTCGGCGCGCGAGGTCGAGGTGCTCGGCTACCAGGGTGCGCTGCTGCTGGACTTGTCGCAGGCCGCTGTCGATCCGGGCGCCAGGGATTTCAACATCTCCAATGTGCGCATCAGCTATCTGGATCGCGGCGACCGCTACAACCTTGTGAGCCGCCAGTTCACGCCTTCGGCCGACAAGGTCGAGGGCAGGGTCGATCCGCAAAAGCCCGCATTGAGGACGCCGGTCTACACCACCGACATCCTGGGCCACAACGCCGTGCTGGTGCTGATGGAAAAGCTGATCGACAATGCGCAGACCGAGGCCACCGGCATCGCCACCGCCGAGCCGGGCGAGGCGCGCCAGGAGCTGGGTTTCGAGTTCAGGTTCAGCCGCCTGGCGGACAGCGTCGGCTACGCGTCGGCCACCACGGAGGGCTATTCGATACTCAACCTGCGGCTCGATGTGCGGCCGCTGCAAATCACCCGGCCATGGTATAAATAAGCTGGCTGTTTAGCGGATGCGCTAAACAAGCGGCTATCAAGGCGGCATCCGGTTGACCGGTGCGGCGTACGGCGCTATAACGTCGGATCGACCTCACAACTGGAAGCCGTATGTTCGCGACTAAATTGCTGGCAGCCGGCGCGCTCGCGCTGGTTTCGACTCTTCCCGCAGCGGCGGCGCCAGCGGCTTCTCCCGCCGCCGCCGTCGATGTCTTCATCGGCACCGGCGGCGACGGCCACACCTTCCCCGGCGCGGCGCGGCCGTTCGGCATGATCCAGCTGAGTCCAGACACGCAGGTGCGCCCGTTCCGCCAGAGCTACCCCTGGGCCGCCGGCTACCGCTACGAGGACGACAGCATCCTGGGCTTCTCGCACACGCACTTCTCCGGCACCGGCCACTCGGACCTCGGCGACCTGCTGCTGATGCCCTACAGCGGCGAGACCAAGCTGGAACCGGGCTATCCCGAGCGGCCCTTCAGCGGCTACCGCTCGCGCTTCCGGCATCAGGACGAACATGCGGAGCCGGGATACTACGCGGTCAAGCTGATGGACAACGAGGTCGATGTCGAACTGACCGCCAGCGAGCGCGTTGGCCTGCACCGCTACCGCTACGCCAGAGGCGCGGCGGCCAAGGTGATCCTGGACCTGCGCAGCAGCATCTACGACTACAAGGCCAAGAACCTGTGGTCGCGCCTGCGCGTGCGCGACAACACGCTGATCACCGGCATGCGCGAGACGCGCGGCTGGGCGGCTGGCCGGCAGTTGTACTTCGCGGTCGCGTTCTCGCATCCGCTGACGTCGCGCGCGCTGCGCAACATGGAGGCGGACGTCGAATACAAGGGCTTCGCGGGTCCGGGCAGCGGACCTGGCGACAAGGCCATGGTCGAAGGCAAGGCGCTGGTCGGCGCCCTGGACTTCGGCGTGCCGGCGGACGGGCAGCTGGAAGTGAAGGTGGCGATATCGGCCGTCAGCGAGGAGGGCGCGATCGCCAACCTGGGCGAGATGCCCGGCTGGGACTTCGACGCCGAACGCGCCAAGGCGTCCGCCGCGTGGAACGAGGCGCTGGGCGCGGTGGCGATCGAGGCGGCGCCCGATATGCGCAAGATGGTCTACACGGCGCTGTACCACAGCATGCTTGCTCCCAGCCTGTTCATGGACCGCGACGGCCGCTATCGTGGGCCGGACAACGAGGTGCACCAGGCGCAGGGCTTCCGCTTCCACTCGACCTTCTCGCTGTGGGACACCTACCGCGCGCTGCATCCCTTGCTGACGCTGATCCAGCCGGAGCAGCGCAATGTGGACTTCGTCCGTTCGCTGATCGAATCGCAGAAGGCCAGCCCGTACGGCATCCTGCCGGTGTGGCAGTTCCACGGGCTGGAGACGTGGTGCATGATCGGCTACCACGCGGTGCCGGTGATCGCGGACGCCTACATGAAGGGCTTGAAGGGCTTCGACGCCGACGAGGCCTTGAAGGCGATGACCAGCAGCGCGGAATATGGCCCGTACGGCGGCCTTCAGCACTACATGAAGCTGGGCTACGTGCCCATCGACCTGGAGCCGGAGGCGGCATCGAAGACGGTGGAATACGCCTTCGACGACTGGACCATCGCCCGCATGGCCGAGAAGATGGGGCGCAAGGATATCGCCGCGCGCTACTACAAGCGGGCGCAGAACTACCGCAATTCCTTCGACACCAAGACCGGCTTCCTGCGCGCGAAGAAGTCCGATGGCACCTTCCGCGAACCGTTCGATCCGGTGCTGTCGAACTTCGGCAGCGACTACACGGAGGGTAGCGCATGGCAGTATTCCTGGTATATGCCGCACGATAACGCGGGCCTGATCAAGATGCTGGGCGGCGACGCGGCCTTGCAGAACAAGATAGACATGATGTTCGACGCTAAGGTCGACGAGAAGGTGTATGCGCACATGGAGGACATCTCCGGCCTGATCGGCCACTACGCGCATGGCAACGAGCCGTCGCATCACGTGGCCTACCTGTACAACTACGCCGGCGCGCCGTGGAAGACGCAGCAGCGGTTGACGCAGGTGGTGGCGTCGCAGTACAGCACCACGCCGGCCGGGCTGTCCGGCAACGACGACCTGGGGCAGATGTCCGCGTGGCTGGCCTTTACGGCGCTGGGTTTCTATCCGGTGGCGCCGGGCAGCAACGAGTATGTGATCGGCCGTCCTTTCCTCGACAAGGCCGTGCTGAATCTGCCGAACGGTAAGGTCTTCACCATCCGCAGCGTGGGCCTGAGCGCGGAGAATGTCTACGTCGCCGGCGTGACCCTGAACGGCAAGCCGCTGGCGCAGACTTTCCTGCGCCACGAGCAGATCACCGCTGGCGGCGAGCTGGTCTTCACGATGTCCAGCAAGCCCGATACCGCCTGGGGCAAGGGCGCCGCCGCGCGGCCCTACACGCAGACGGCGTATTGAACGGTTCGATCCCGGCCAGTCCGTCGGCCGGTAGCCGGCCCTCCTGTTTTTCGGTTGATAGCGCTATCATCACCAATCGGAATTTTCAAGCCCGGCCGAGGCCAGGTCGCTGAATTCCGCTCCAACGTCCCCGCATCGCCACACTTGCTGCGCCGCAGCATGAATAATTCTTTACAAAAATCGCTCAGCCGCTACACTGCATCACATGTTAGCGCTAACAAATCAGGGGCATGTGTGGACAAGAAAGCAGTTAATCGTTGGGTTGTCATGGGCGTCAGTGGCTGCGGCAAGAGCGAGATCGGTTCGCGCCTCGCCGCCGAGCTTGGCTACGCCTTTCTGGAGGGCGACAGTTTTCATCCACCGGAAAACGTCGCCAAGATGTCGTCCGGCATTCCGCTCAACGACGACGACCGCGCCGGCTGGCTGCTGACGCTGCAGGGCAAGATCCGCGAAGCGAAGCAGCGGGGCGAGGGACTGGTGTTGTCCTGCTCGTCCCTCAAGCGCCGCTATCGCGACCTGCTGCGCGAGGGCGATCCGGAGTTGCGCTTCGCTCACCTCAGCGGTGAGCGGGGCCTGATCGAAAGCCGCATGCAAGCGCGCGCCGGCCACTACATGCCCGCCAGCCTGCTCGACAGCCAGTTGCGCGACCTTGAACCTTTGCAGGCCGACGAAGCCGGCCTGCGCCTGGACCTGACCTTGCCGCCACAGCAGCTGGTCAGCCTTATTTTGCAACACCCTTAGCCGCAGCAATAGCGTGCAATCCATAATTTCACTGGAGATAACATGAAAACAGGCACTACAACAAAAATTCCGAAACGGCGCTGGGGCATAGGCGCCTTGCTGGGCGTCGGCGTCCTCATCAACTACATCGACCGCATCGGCCTGTCCGTGGCCGCGCCGCAGATCAAGGAATTGTTCAACCTGACGCCGGTCGAACTGGGCCTGCTGTTCAGCGCCTTCGCCTGGTCCTACTCGCTGCTGCAAATCCCGGTCGGCATGGTGATGGACCGCTTCGGCCCCACCAGGGTCGGACGCTGGGGCGCCTTCCTGTGGGGCCTGGCCGCCACCATCACCGCCTTCTCCAGCGGCTTCGCGGGCATTTTCGCGGCGCGCATCCTGCTGGGCATCGCCGAGGCGCCGGCCTTCCCGGTCAGCGCCAAGGCCACCGGCTACTGGTTCCCGCGCAACGAGCGCGGCATGGCCACCGCGATCTTCGACGCCGCCGCCAAGTTCTCCAATGTGATCGGCGTGCCCCTGCTGGCGCTGACCATCGTCACCTTCGGCTGGCGCTGGGGCTTCGGCTTGACCGTCCTCCTGAGCTTCAGCTACTTCATCGCCTTCTATGTGCTGTACCGCGATCCCAGCGCCGATCCAAGGCTGAGCAAGCAGGAACTGCGCTACATCCAGGAAGGCGGCGCCGCGCCGGAAGGTCCGTCCGAGGCGGGCGCCTTGAACATGCTGGGCTACCTGCTGACCAAATCCAAGATATGGGGCCTGACCATCGGCTTCGCGGCCTACGGCTACTCCTTCTACCTGTTCCTGACCTGGCTGCCGGGCTACCTGGTGCAGACCATGCACATGAGCATACTGAAATCGGCCGGCTTCGCCGCGATACCGTGGGCGGTGGCAACCGTGGCCGACCTGTTCGTGGGCGGCTGGCTGATCGACCACCTGATCTCGCGCGGCAAGAACGAATCGCTGGTGCGCAAGGGCGTGCTGGTGTGCGGCATGGTGCTGGGCCTGGCCGTGTTCGGCGCCACGCAGACCACCGATCCGGTGTGGGCCATCTTCTGGATCTCGATCGCGCTGGGCGGCCTGGCTTCGGCGGCGCCGGTGGGCTGGTCGCTGCCGTCGCTGATCGCGCCGAAGGGCGGCGCCGGCACCATCGGCGGCATCATGAACTTCGCCAACAACCTGATGGGCGCGGCGGCTCCCATCGTCACCGGCATGATCGTCGGCGCCACCAACTCGTTCACCAACGCCTTCATGGTGGCCGGCGTGATCCTGTTGATCGGCATCGTCTCCTTCGTCTTCGTCCTCGGCAAGATCGAAGCGATTCCCGACCCCGAACCGCGCGGCCTGAACCAGCCGGCGTGATGCCGACCTAATAATTCCGGAGACAATCAAAATGAAAAAACGCATTTATGCGGTGGGTGCGCTCGTCCTTACCACCTGTTCCGGCGCCGTGCTGGCGCAGAGCAACGTGACCTTCTACGGCGTGATGGACATGGGCCTTTCGCAGGACCGTGGCGGCATCGCCGGCACCTCCACCCGCGCCACCAGCGGCATGGCGACCCAGAGCCGCTGGGGCTTCCGCGGCAGCGAAGACCTGGGCGGCGGCATGAACGCCTTCTTCGTCATCGAAGGCGGCATACACGCGGACACCGGCAGCTCGACGCAGAACAACACGCTGTTCGGCCGCACCAGCATCGTCGGCCTGGGCGGCCGGTACGGCGCGGTGTCGATCGGCCTGCAGGACACGCCGCTGTTCACCACGCTCAACACGATAGTCGACCCGCTGCGCAACGGCATCGCGCGCTCCAACAACCTGATGGCGGCGACCGGCTTCCGGGCTGGCAATTCGGTGCTATACCGCACGCCGACCGTCAACGGCTTCAGCGCCGACGCCATGTATGTGGCGGGCGAGGTGGCGGGCGACCAGAGCGCCAGCCGCGCCTTGGGCGGCTCGTTCGGCTACGTCAACGGGCCGTTCACCATCCGCCTGGCCTACCACAACAAGAACAACGACACAGCGACGTTGAAGAACACCACTTCCGCACGCAATACGCTGCTGGGCGCGAACTATGATTTCGGCCCGGCGAAAGCCTTTTTCGGCTACGGCGTCGACAAGGGCTTGAATAGCGCGACGCTCAATAGTTCGGCGGTAAACTTCGAGGGGCCGGCGCCGGTCGCGTCTACGGACAGCACCGACATGCTGCTCGGCGTGTCGGCGCCGTTCGGCTTCAGCACGGTGGTGGCGACTTACATCCGCAAGAACGACCGCGGCGCGCGCAAGCAGGATGCGCAGCAGTACGCGCTGGCCTATATGTACGCGTTCTCGCGGCGCACCGACGTCTACACCTCGTACGCGCTGATCCGCAACCACAACGGCGCGGGCTACACGGAAGGCAACAGCGAGGAACCGGGCATCGGCAACCGCCAGCTCACGGTGGGCTTGCGCCACCGCTTCTGATCACGGCGGGTATCACAGCAACTCGATGCCGAAGCGCCGCACCAGCAGCGCGAACAGCCCGAAGCAGACGATCGTGATGACGACGCAAGCCAGCAGGGTCGGCCAGAAACCGATCCGTGGCAATAGCGTCGGAAAGGCCAGGAACATCGGCAGCGTGGGCACCACGTACCAGAAGGTGTACCACGCGTGATTGGCGATTTTCTGCTCGGGCTGTTTTTCGACATACAGCCAGATCAGCGCGAGCAGCGTCACCAGCGGCAGCGACGCGATCAGGCCGCCGAGGCGGTCGCTGCGCTTGGCGAACTCGGAGACCGCCACGACCACCGCTGAAGTCAGCAGGTATTTGATGAAGAGCCAGGCCATGGGCCGTCCTTAAAGAGCGCGATTTTACGCATCATTGTCCGTGCCGACAAATGTCAGCCGGTTGCCGGAGGGGTCTTTGATCGACATTTCGCGGCTGCCCCAAGGCATGGCTTCGATGGCGGGGCGGGCATGTTTGTACTGCTTGGCGATCAGCTGGGCGTGGTAGGCATCCAGGCCGCTGGTGGCGATGCGGACGGCGGCGCCCGGACTGCAATCGCCGAAATGCCCGGTCAGATGCAGGACGCAGCCGTCCCTGGACACTTGCAGGTACAGCGGCAAGCCCGGTTCGAAGCGATGTTCCCAGTCGATAGTGAAGCCGAGGAAGTCGACGTAGAACGCGCGCGACTGCGCTTCGTCGAAGCTTCTCAGGATGGGGGTGACGTGGCCGAGTCGCATGCCGATCTCCTAACATAGTCGATCGGCCAACTTTAGCACAGCGCCGCAGCTCAGTACACTTCCGGCACGATGATCTCGGCCGGCACCGGGCGGCGTACGTAGTCGTCGTGGTACTCGCGTTCCGGCAGCTGGATCGCCGGATGCTCCACCTCCACATACGGCATCTGCTCCAGCAGGTGGTGGATGCAGTTCAGGCGCGCCTTCTTCTTGTCCACGCCTTGCACCACCCACCATGGCGCTTCCGGAATGTGGGTGCGCTCCAGCATGATCTCCTTGGCCTTGGTGTACTCCTCCCAGCGGCGGCGCGATTCCAGGTCCATCGGGCTCAGTTTCCACTGCTTGAGCGGATCGTGGATGCGGCCCAGGAAGCGGGCGTTCTGTTCCTCGTCGGAGATCGAGAACCAGTACTTGATCAGCTGGATGCCCGAGCGGGCCAGCATGCGCTCGAATTCCGGCACGGTCTGGAAGAACTCCTCGTACTGGTCGTCGCTGCAGAAGCCCATCACGCGCTCGACGCCGGCGCGGTTGTACCAGCTTCGGTCGAACAGCACGATCTCGCCGGCGGCCGGCAGGTGCGACACGTAGCGCTGGAAGTACCACTGCGTGCGTTCGCGGTTGTTCGGCGCCGGCAGCGCGGCCACGCGGCACACGCGCGGATTGAGGCGCTGCACGATGCGCTTGATCACGCCGCCCTTGCCGGCGGCGTCGCGGCCCTCGAACAGTATCACCACCTTGTGGCCGGTGTGGACCACCCAGTCCTGCAGCTTGACCAGCTCCGCCTGCAGGCGGAACAGCTCGCGGAAATACTGGCGGCGGGCTTCCTTGGCCGCTTCGCTGCGCTCGGAGACCAGCACTTCGCGTGTGACCGGATCGATCTCGCGGTCTTCCAACTCCATCTCCAGCTCTTCGTCGTAGCTGTCGGTCAGTTCGCGCTGCACGCGCTCCATCAAATCGGTTTCATTCAGTCGCATGGTGCGTCCTTGGTTCAGAAAATGTGGGAGAACAGCCAGAACAGCGAACCCGATAACAGGATCGCGGCCGGCAGCGTCAGCACCCAGGCCATGGCCAGGTTGCGGACGGTGGACCATCGCAGGCCGGAGCGGTTGGCCGCCATGGTGCCGGCCACGCCGGAAGACAGCACGTGCGTGGTCGATACCGGCATGCCGTACATGTCGGCTGCGCCGATGGTCAGCATCGCCACCAGTTCGGCCGACGCGCCCTGCGCGTAGGTCAGGTGCGACTTGCCGATCTTCTCGCCGACGGTGACGACGATGCGCTTCCAGCCGACCATGGTGCCCAGGCCCAGCGCGATCGCCACCGCCACCTTGACCCACAGCGGAATGAACTTGGTGGCGTCGTCGAGCTGCTGCTTGAACGCCTTCAGGTTGGCGGCAGTGTCGGGGTCGAAGGGCAGGGCGCGGGTCTTGTCCATCACGCGCATGGTTTCCGCCGCCAGGTACATATCGTTGCGGACGTTGCTCACGGTCTCGGCCGGGACCTTGGCCAGCGAGCCATGCTGCCTGACGGCCTGGCCGATGTCGCCGATCAGCGCGCCGAGCGCGGGCACCACGGCCGGCGTCATCGCCTTGCTGCGGATGTAGGCCGACAGCGCAGGGTGCGGATCGGCCACCGGCGCCGCGCCGGCCGGCATGTATTTTTGCAGCGACTGCTGCGTGACCTGGGCCACGGCCACGAACTGCGTGACCTGGTCGGCCGGCAGCGCGCGGTTCAGCGCATAAGCCATCGGCACGGTGCCGACCAGGATCAGCATGATCAAGCCCATGCCCTTCTGGCCGTCGTTGGAGCCGTGCGCGAAGGACACGCCGGTGCAGGTGAGGATCAGCAGGCCGCGGATGTACCACGGCGGCGGTGTGTTGCCGGCCGGCGCCTCGTACAGCTCGCGGCGTTTGACGAGGGCGCGCAGCGCCAGCAGCAGCATGGCGGCGCAGCCGAAACCGACCAGCGGCGACAGCAGCAGCGAGTAGCCGACCTTGGCCGCCTGCGCCCAATCGACGCCGCTGGTGCCGTCGCGCCCGTGCATCATGGCGTTGGCGATGCCGACGCCGAGGATGGAGCCGATCATGGTGTGCGAGGACGATGCCGGCAGGCCGAGCGCCCAGGTGCCCAGGTTCCAGACGATGGCGGCGATCAGCAGCGCGAACACCATCGCGAAGCCGGAGCTCGAACCGACCTGCAGTATCAGCTCCACCGGCAGCAGCGAGATGATGCCGAACGCGACCGCGCCGCTGGAGGTCAGCACGCCGAGGAAGTTGAAGCAGCCGGACCAGACCACGGCGGCGTTGGCCGGCATGGAGTTGGTGTAGATGACGGTGGCGACGGCGTTGGCGGTGTCGTGGAAGCCGTTGACGAATTCGAAGCCGAGGGCGATCAGCAGGGCCAGGCCGAGCAGCATGTAGGGCAGCCAGCTGGTGGCGACCGGGCCGGCCTCGGTGACGTCGGAGCGCAGGCTGTAGGCGCTGAACAGCAGGCCCGCCACCAGCAGCACGACGAAGATCAGGGCGGTGACGGGAGTGTTCTTGCTGTCGGCGGGACTGACGCGCGCCGGTTGGACGACCGTATTCATGCCATGCAGCTCCAGTGTGAAAGTGGTAGCTGAATGTACTTGTCGAATATGACGGAGGTATGACGACAGTTGTAGCAATGGTGTCGAAAGTTACAATGTGCGACTATTTTATTTTGAAGTCACGGTATAGTTCTTCATTCAAGTAGTGGAATGTATAACAGCCATTTAGTCGTTAAAGATCAAAAAATGAAATCGCGAACTACATCCTTAGCTACTGCGCAAACATAGGAAGATAAGCGCCTTGAGCGCCTTTACGACTACACGAAATTTCATATTGGGATTTACCTGTCGTCGGCGAGCGGTTTAGTTGCAGTTATAGGGGCGCTGGCAAGCGAAAAAGGTGGTGAATTCCTTGTGGCGCTAGTCGGGTCGCCGCTATTTCTAGGGCTGAGCTTATTCTTTATGATTGCCGCAGGTGCGTGCGGAGGTGTTGTGGCGACATCGGTAACTGAATCAAAAACCTTTGAGGAATTTTGGCAATCCGCACAGGGACCTTCATGGTGGAAATCTGGTCCTAGCGGCTCGCGGTGGGTGGGTGCTGAACATTTCTTTTTCTGGTTAAGTCTTGCTTGCCTGATTATCACAGTTCTCGCTAAACGAGGGACTATACATTGGCTTCTGAAGGTTGCGATTGGTTAGTTTTAATTTGTTCGAAATTGAATATCCGTAACGGGCGCTTCCTTCACCGCGCGGCCCCTGATTCAATGATTTGACGGGCAAGGGCCGGCGGCGCTGCTTTCCTGCGGGCGCACGGCCGGGGCCTGCCCCTTGTCTCCCGGAGCGGATTAGCGGGCGTGTGCTACCGGGACGCCCGCCATGCCGGCGTCGCTGGTTTCCTGGGGCGTTTCTGCCGGTGCCGTGCGGGTGGCCAGCTCCAGTTCCTCGAAGGCGTCGTAGGTCAGCGCCATCAGGCGTTCCGGGTCGGGCACCAGGTCGGTGTCGACGAACAGGGCCAGCTGGATTTGTCCTGCGTACGAGATGAACGCCAAGCCCACGCCCAGCTTGCCCGCCTGCGGCACCCAGCAAATCAAATCCGTCATGCGCGAGCCGGCCAGGTAACGGCGGCTGCCCGGGCCTTCGATATTGGTCAGCACCACCGAGCCCTTGGACGTGAACAGGTTCAGCGCGAAGTGCTGCAGCGCGGTCGGCAGGCAGCCTGCGATCGACAGGAAGGCCATCGTGGCGCGCGGCTGGTGCGATCGCTTGATGGCGGTCATGCGTTCGCTGGACTGGCGCAGGCGCATGCAGGGATCGTCCACATTGGTCGGCAGGTCCACCGCCACCAGGCCGAACTCGTTCCCGAGCTGGAAGGCGTTGGCCTTCTCGCGCAGGTTGAAGGTGACGGCAGCGCGCAGCGCGCGGCCGTCGGGACGCTGTCCGCGCTCGCCCAGGTACTGGCGCAGCGCGCCGGAGACGGCCGCCACCCACACATCGTTCAGGGTCACGCCCATGCGCTTGGACATGGCGCGCACACGGTCCATCTCCAGCGGCGGCAGCCACACCAGCTGTTTGGCGCCCGTCATCGGCGCCTTGAACTGGCTGCGCGCGTCGGGCCACAGCACCGACAGCCGCGCCACGTGGAAGGCGATCTTCAGCCACGACACGCCGCGCGCCACCGCCGAGCACACAGCGTTGTGCGCCACCGTGGCGCGGTGCGGATGGCCGACCGGCGAGGGTGTGCGCCCATGCACGCCGTTGTCGTCGGTCAGATGATTGAGCACGTGCACCAGCCCCAGGCCGTCGGTGATGCAGTGGTGGACGCGGAACACGATGGCGTGCCAGTCGTTGACGCGGTCCAGCACCGTCATATGCCACATCGGCCGGTCGCGCTCCAGCGGCAGGTGGGCGATGCGGGTCATGTGGCCCTGCAGCTCTTCGCGGCTGACGTCCCGCGCCATCCGTTCCAGCTTGATGTGCTGGGCGATGTCGAACTGCTCGTCCTCGACCCAGTGCGGGCGTCCGTGGCGCCGCACCACCTTCTGCGTGAAGCGCGGGTAGTTGGGCAGGCGCAGGCCGATGGTCGAGATCAGCCGCTCCATGTCGACCGCGCCTTCGAACAGCAGGATGCTGTTGATGACCATCAGGTTCTTGTCGGTGTCCATGCGGTGCCACGCATAGTCGCGACGTGTCATTGCCGCCGGTGCTGCGGTTGGTTTGCTCATGTGATGCTGTCTCCTCATGCGGCGCCGGATCTTTGCCGGCATCCGCTTATATTTTTACCGGTCTTGCTTCTGTCTCTGCCACGGGCGCCGCCGCTGCTGCCGCCGCCTCCGCCGACTTCGGTGAGCGCGGCCGCAACGCATAGCGGTTCAGGCCCGTCATGTGGATGCGGCACAGGTAGTCCGGCCAGTCGATGACGGCCGGATCGACCGCGTAGCGCGCCCGGTCTTCGCTGCCGAAGCGCCGCGCCAGCGCCATCAGCGATTTGTTATGGAACACGTAGCGCGGCGCGGTGTAGAACGAGAACGTCAGCGCCAGCAGCTGCGTGGTACGCAGCGCTTCGAGCTTGGGCGAGTCGCCCGCGCCCAGCAGGCGGCGCACGCCGCTCCAGGCGGTCGCGCCGAGGCTCATGGCCCGCAGCATCAACAGGAAGACCGGGCGGCTGACGACGCGGAAGCCGTGTTTGGGCTCGTTGTAGAACAGCCGTTCGTAGTTGCGCCAGTTGCGCTGCGATTCGGTCTGGAACAGTTCGATCACGCGCCCGACCGAGATCGGATTGGCGGAACCGGTGCAGGCCTGGTAGATGCGCGTGGCGCCGCGCTCGGTCAGCGCCTCGGCGGCGGCCAGCACGATGCTGTTGGCGACCAGGTCGGCCGGCACGATGTCGACGATCTCGTTGGCCTTGGCGGGGAAGAAGCTGGTCTTGCCGCGCGCGTAGGCCAGGATGATGGCGTCGGCCACCTTGACGCCTTCGATCCAGCCCGGCGCCGGTTCCTGCAAGGTGCTTTCGATGATAGACGGGCGCACGATGGTCAGCGTCCTGCCGCGCATGGCCTGCATCGCCAGCTGCTCGCCCATCCATTTGGTGAAGGTGTAGGTATCGTTCCAGCCGTGGTAATTGGCTTCGGCGATGCCCAGTTCCGTCAGGCGGCGCGCCAGTTGTTCGGGATCGCTGGTCTCGGCCTTGACGGCGGCCACGCGGTGCTGCAGGTGTTGGAGTAAACCGTATAAATCATAATGCCCGTCGCTGTGGCGCGGAATGGCGGCGCGGGCCGGTGTGACGTTCTGCTCCAGCATGTCGCCGCGGTTGTAGCCGTTGACATAGCAGGTCGACACCTGCACCAGCGGCGCGTTGGCGGCGCGCGCCAGTTCGGCGACGTGCTGCACGCTGAGGGCGTTGATGGCCAGCGCCTCGTCCAGCGCTTCGCGGAAGTTGACGCTGGCGGCGGCGTTGATCACCAGATCGACGCGGCGCGCCAGCGCGTTGAACTCGGTCAGTTTCAGGCCGAAGCAGGGCGCGGTCACCTCGCCGGTCACGCACTCGATGCGCTCGGCGAAGAACTCGGCCAGGAAGGCCGGGCGTTCGGCGCGCAGGCGGTCGAACACGGAGGAGGTGGCGATGTCGCGTTCGAAGCGGGTGCGGGCGTCGCCGTTGGTCTTGCCGCGGCCGCCGCGTATCACCAGCACGATGCGCGCGATGTCGGGCACGCTGCGTATCAGTTTTTCCAGCACCACCTTGGCGAGGAAGCCGGTGCTGCCGGTAATCAGTACGCGCTTACCCGACAGTGCTGCGTGTACGTTCAATGCTGGTGTCATAGCGGTTTCTCAGAAACGGTGTCATTACTGCAATGAGCCGATCTTAGAGCGAAACCGGGGAGTGACTGGCGACTTTGCAGTGGCTTTGGAAGCCAAACGCATGGCTGCGCGAGTCATGCGGCGTGGGCGCCGGGGAAACTGAAATGGCCGCGTTTGCAACATTGAGGCATTTGCGCAACGCCCTATGTTCCTTGGGAACTCAGTCTGGTCTTACATCGGCCTGAGCGGCGCGCCTATACCGCGCTGTGGCCGGCTGGACGATGATGGGGAGTCGGCTACGCCGGCCTTTAGCCATTTCCACAGGAGACGATCATGACCCAGCGCCAAAAACCAGACGAGGCCAAGCAGTCGGGCACGCCAGGCTCGCAACAGAGCGGCACACGCGGCGGCAGCCAGCAGCAGAGCGTGGACACCAGCCGCACGACGAAGAACAAGGAGAACAGCGATCCGGCCCAGCGCCAGTCGGGCAGCCGCGATGAGCGGGGCAACCGCGACGAGCGTTAGGCGTCTGGCCTGGCTGGTGCCCTGCCCAGTGCGCCACCCCACCCTTGGGGAGGCTTTCGCCATGTCCGCTTGCCCGGCAAGCGCCGGGCGGACGCGCCTACGTGGGAGTGACCGGGGCCGGATACAGGCCGTGCACACGGCCGAACAAGCGGGTCAGGCCCAGCAGGGCGTCGATGTGCGGGGTGGCCAGACGCAGGCGCTGGCCGATCTCGCGCACGGACGCCACCAGCGCGTCCAGCTCCAGCGTGCGGCCCGCCTCGGCGTCCTGCAGCATGGAGCTCTTGAACGCGCCCAGCTTGCGCGTGACCAGATGGCGCTGCTCGGGCGTTTCAGCGATGTGGCAGCCGATGCGCTGGCCGATGACGGCCGCCTCGCGCATGGCGGCGCGGCAGAATTCCGCCACCAGCTGATCGTCCAGGATGCGATCCGCGGTCGCGCCGGTGATGGCCGAAACCGGGTTCAGGGTCATATTCCCCCATAATTTATACCAAATGTCGTAGCGGATATCGGCCGACACCTTGACGTCGAAGCCGGCCAGGCGCAGCAGGGCGCCCAGTTGCTGCGCGCGTTCTGAATCGCCGCCGGCCGGCTCGCCGATGATCAGGCCGTTGCCCATCTTGTGGCTGACCAGGCCGGGCGAGGGCGCCGACGTGCTGGCGTGGACCACACAGCCCAGCACCTGCCCATAAGGCAAGGCCGCCGCGATCACGCCGCCGGGGTCGACGCTGTCCAGCGGCGCGTCGCCGATGGCGGGAACGCCCTGTCCAAACCACCAGGGGACGCCGTTCATGGCCGGCAGGATCAGGGTATGAGGCCCGATCAGCGGGGCGATCTGCTGCGCCACGGCGGCCAGCGCCTGGCCTTTGACGGCGATGACGACCACGTCCTGCGGCCCCAGATCGGCCGCATGGTCGCTGGCGCGGGCGGGCGCTTGGGACAGGACGTCGCCTTCTTGCAGGCGCCAGCCATGTAAGCGCAGCGCGGCGAGGGTGTCGCCGCGCGCGTAGGCGCTCAGCTCGCAGGCCTGGGCCACGGCCAGACGCGCGCCGATAAAACCGCCGATGGCGCCGGCACCGACTATGCATACCTTCATTCGAAACTCCGTGAGGTGGTGAAGAATGAAAGCTTAGCAGAAGTGCACGCCCCCTGTGCGCCGCGCCAACCCGCAGACCCCGCGTCGGTTCGGGGTGCGAATCAAAGGCGAACGGTCAGTTGCGGATATCGAGCGCGCGGTTGAGGCTCAGCGCCGCCAGCGAGCAGACCGCGCCCGACAGCAGATACAAGCCCACATACGCCAGCCCGAACTGCGACGACACGCCCAGCGCCACCAGCGGCGCGAAGCCCGCGCCCACCAGCCACGCCAGGTCGGACGTGAAAGCCGCGCCGGTGTAGCGGTACTGCGCCGGGAAGTTGGCCGTCACCGCGCCCGCAGCCTGGCCATAAGACAGACCCAGCAGCGCGAAGCCCAGCATGATGAAGGTATCCTGCGCGCCTTCGCCACCGTTGAGCAGCATCGGCACGAAGCCGCTGAACACCGCGATCAGGATGGCCAGCGTACCGAGCGTGCGGCGGCGGCCGATGCGGTCGGCGATCACGCCCGACGCCACCACACCCGCCGCCATCAGCACCACGCCCACCATCTGCGTGCCGAGGAAGCCGGTGACCGAGCGCGGCGAATAGATCGTAATCCACGACAGCGGGAACACCGTCACCAGATGGAACAGCGCATAGCTGGCCAGGGCGGCGAGGGCGCCGATGATCAGGTTGCGGCCCTGCGAGCTGGCCATCTCGATCACGCTGGTCGGCTGCAGCTCACGCTCCTCCAGCAGCTTGGCGTACTCGCTGGTCGAGGTCAGGCGCAGGCGGGCGAACAGCGCCACCACGTTGATGGCGAAGGCCACATAGAACGGATAGCGCCAGCCCCAGTCCATGAAGTCCAGGTCGCTCAGGTTGCCGATCAGGTACCAGAACAGGCCGGCCGCGATGAAGAAGCCGACCGGCGCGCCCAGCTGGCCCAGCATCGCGTACCAGCCGCGCTTGTTCTCCGGCGCGTTCAGCGCCAGCAGCGACGGCAAGCCGTCCCACGAGCCGCCCAGCGCCAGGCCCTGGCCGATGCGCAGCACCGACAGGATCAGGATGGAATAGAAGCCGTTGTCGGCGTAGGAGGGCAGGAAGGCGATGCCGGCGGTGGTGGAGCCGAGCAGCAGCAGCGCCCCGGTCAGCTTGGCCTCGCGCCCGTAGCGGCGCTGGATGGCCATCGAGATCACGGTGCCGATCGGCCTTGCAATAAAGGCAAAAGAGAAGATGGTGAACGCGTACAAAGTGCCTTCCAGCCGCCCGTCGAACGGGAACAGCAGCGAAGGGAACACCAGCACGGATGCTATTGCATAGACAAAGAAATCGAAATACTCGGAAGCGCGGCCGATGACCACGCCGACGGCTATTTCGCCGGGTGAAATGTGATCGTCGTCCCGTGCATGGATGATGCGTGCATCGTTACCGGCCTTGGATGGTTCTTGGGCGCCAACCTGCACGCCATGTGGTGTCGTCGTAGTGGCCATAGTCTTTGTCTCTGTTCGTTGATATTTTTATCACGATCATGCCCAGGCCCCTGGGACAAAGTGTCCAATGGCAGGAACATTCCGTGATTGGTACAGTAACACATCATCCACATACTGTAACGTAGATTACCTCATGATTCCTCCTCTCGCGCGTCGTGGACTGTTCCTCGCGCCGCTGTTGTGGCTAGCCGGCTGCAACACGGTGGTGTTGAACCCGTCCGGTGATATCGCAGCCCAGCAGGCACACCTTGTCGTTGTGTCAACGCTGCTGATGCTGTTGATTATCGTACCCGTCATGTTCTTAATTTGCCTGTTCGCCTGGCGCTACCGGAAGTCCAACACTTCCGCCGAGTACAAGCCGGACTGGGACCACTCGACCAAGCTCGAACTGCTGATCTGGGGCGCTCCGCTGCTGATCATCATCGTGCTGGGCCTGATCACCTGGATCTACACCCACTTGCTGGACCCTTACCGTCCGCTGAGCCGCATCGACGAAAACCGTCCGGTGGCGCTGGGCGTCAAGCCGCTGGAAGTGCAGGTGGTGGCGATGGACTGGAAGTGGATGTTCATCTACCCGGAACAGGGCATCGCCACCGTCAACGAGCTGGTGACCCCGGTCGACGTGCCGGTGCGCTTCCACATGACGGCCTCGACCGTGATGAACGCGTTCTACATCCCTGCGCTGGCCGGCATGGTCTACACCATGCCCGGCATGGAAACGCAGCTGAACGCGGTGATGAACAAGGTCGGCGTGTATGACGGCTTCTCGTCGAACTACAGCGGCGCCGGCTTCTCGGACATGAAGTTCAAATACCACGGCGTCACCCAGGCCGACTTCGACAGCTGGGTCGCCAAGACCCGCGCCAGCGGCGCGCTGACCCGCGCCGGCTACGCCGAGCTCGACAAGCCGACCATCAAGCATCCGATCATGCACTTCGGCAGCGTCGACAAAGGCCTGTACGACCTGGTGCTGAACCGCTGCGTGGCCGAGGGCTCGACCTGCATCAACGCGCAGATGGAGCAGGACGCCATGCGCATGCAGGCCGCCGCCGCCGCGAAAGACTTGCCGAAGGACGTGTGCGAACCCAAAGTCGCCACCGCCACGGCCCAACCACTCCGTAAAGAATGACCATGTCTGATCTCAACCTGACCAAACTGATCTTTGGGCGGCTGTCGCTGGAAGCAATTCCATACCACGAGCCCATCCTGATCGGCACCTTCGCCATGGTGGCGATCGGCGGCCTGGCCTTCCTGGCCGCGATGTTCAAATTCCGCCTGTGGGGCCCGCTGTGGCGCGACTGGATCACCTCCATCGACCACAAGAAAATCGGCATCATGTACATGGTGCTGGCGATCATCATGCTGCTGCGCGGCTTCGCCGACGCGCTGATGATGCGCGCCCAACAAGCGATCGCCTTCGGCGACAACGCCGGCATGCTGCCGCCGCACCACTACGACCAGATCTTCACGGCCCACGGCACGATCATGATCTTCTTCGTGGCGATGCCGCTGGTGACCGGCCTGATGAACTACGTGGTGCCGCTGCAGATCGGCGCGCGCGACGTCTCGTTCCCGTTCCTGAACAACTTCTCGTTCTGGATGACCACCTTCGGCGCCATGCTGACCATGGTCTCGCTGTTCGTCGGCGAATTCGGCCGCACCGGCTGGCTGGCCTTCCCGCCGCTGTCGGGCATCGCCGCCTCGCCGGACGTCGGGGTCGACTACTACATCTGGTCGCTGCAGGTGGCCGGGGTGGGGACCACGCTGTCGGGCGTCAACCTGATCGCCACCATCGTCAAGATGCGCGCGCCAGGCATGAACATGATGAAAATGCCGGTCTTCACCTGGACCGCGCTGTGCACCAACGCGCTGATCGTCGCCACCTTCCCGATCCTGACCGTCACCCTGGCGATGCTGTCGCTGGACCGCATGGTCGGCACCAACTTCTTCACCAACGACCTCGGCGGCAACCCGATGTTGTACGTCAACCTGATCTGGATCTGGGGCCACCCCGAGGTCTACATCCTGGTGCTGCCGGTGTTCGGCGTGTTCTCGGAGATCGTCTCGACCTTCAGCGCCAAGAAGCTGTTCGGCTACACCTCGATGGTGTACGCCACCGTCGTGATCACCATCCTGTCCTACCTGGTCTGGCTGCACCACTTCTTCACGATGGGCTCGGGCGCGTCGGTGAACTCGTTCTTCGGCATCACGACGATGATCATCTCGATCCCGACCGGCGCCAAGATCTTCAACTGGCTGTTCACCATGTACAAGGGCCGCGTGCGCTTCGACGTGCCGATGATGTGGACCGTGGGCTTCATGCTGACCTTCGTCATCGGCGGCATGACCGGCGTGATGCTGGCCGTGCCTCCGGCCGACTTCGTGCTGCACAACTCGCTGTTCCTGATCGCCCACTTCCACAACGTCATCATCGGCGGCGTGGTGTTCGGCTGCTTCGCCGCGATCAACTACTGGTTCCCTAAAGCGTTCGGCTTCAAACTGGACGAGTTCTGGGGCAAGGTCTCGTTCTGGTGCTGGCTGGTCGGCTTCTGGGTCGCCTTCACGCCGCTGTACGTGATGGGCTTCATGGGCGTCACCCGCCGCATGAACCACTTCGAGGATCCATCGCTGCAAAAATGGTTCGTGATCGCCGCCATCGGCGCGCTGATCATCGCCGCCGGTATTGGCGCCATGCTGGTGCAGTTCTACGTCAGCTGGAAGAACCGCGAAGCGCTGCGCGACGTGACCGGCGACCCATGGGGCGGCCGCACGCTGGAGTGGGCCACCTCGTCGCCACCGCCGGACTACAACTTCGCCTTCACGCCAGTGGTGCACGAGAGCGACAGCTGGGCCGACATGAAGGCCAACAACTACCAGCGTCCGACCAAGGGCTTCGTGGCCATCCACATGCCGAAGAACACCGCCGCCGGCTTCATCATCTCGGCGCTGGCCTTCGCACTGGGCTTCGCCATGGTCTGGCAGATGTGGATTCCGGCCGGCCTGGCGTTCGTCGCCATGATGGCAGCCATCATCACGCACACCTTTAACTACAAGCGCGATTTCTACATCCCTGCGGAAGAAGTCGTCCGCACCGAAGAAGCGCATACCCGTCTGCTGGAAAGCCATGTCTGAAACTATCGCTAACGGCGCCGTGAGCGCCGACCCAAGCGCACGCTACTACGTGCGCGAACACCACCCGGAGAACGGCACGCTGCTGGGCTTCTGGCTCTACCTGATGAGCGACTGCCTGCTGTTCGCCGGCCTGTTCGCCGCCTACGCCGTGCTCGGCCGCAGCTACGCGGGCGGCCCGACCGGCGCCGAGCTGTTCGACCTGCCGACCGTGGCCCTCAACACCGGCTTCCTGCTGATGTCGTCGATCACCTACGGCTTCGCCATGATCGCCGCGCAGCGCAAGAGCGTGAAGGCCACCATCGTCTGGCTGGCCATCACCGGCCTGTTCGGCCTGGCCTTCCTGTACCTGGAACTGGACGAATTCGTCCACCTGATCCACGAAGGCGCCGGCCCGCAGCGCAGCGCCTTCCTGACCTCGTTCTTCGCGCTGGTCGGCACCCACGGCCTGCACGTGACCTTCGGTTCGATCTGGCTGGTCACGCTGATCTTCCAGCTGGCCAAGCACGGCCTGACGCCGGAGAACAACCGTCGCCTGATGTGCCTGTCGATGTTCTGGCACTTCCTGGACGTGATCTGGATCGGCGTGTTTACCTTTGTTTATCTGATGGGAGTCCTGCCATGAGCGCACACAATCACGACCACCACGGCCACGACGACCATGGCCACGGCCACGACGACGTGCCGCACGGCAGCCTGAAGGACTACGCGATCGGCTTCGTGCTGTCGGTGATCCTGACCGCGATTCCGTTCTGGCTGGTGATGCACAAGGCCTTCGACAAGTCCAGCACCACCGCCGCGGTGATCCTGGCCTTCGCCGCCGTCCAGGTGGTGGTGCACATGGTGTACTTCCTGCACATGAACGGCAAGGTCGAAGGCGGCTGGTCGCTGCTGGCGACCCTGTTCACGCTGGTGCTGCTGGTCATCGTGCTGGCCGGATCGATCTGGGTCATGTACCACATGAACGTCAACATGATGCCGTCCATGGGTACGGACGTGCACAACATGCGCGACATGCAATGATGGACGGGGCTACGCGCCCACGTTCCAGCGCCCTGCGCATCATCCTGGCCATCGCGGCCGGGGTGATGTTTGCAGGGTTTTTTGCTTTGGGGACGTGGCAGTTATATCGCCTGCAATGGAAGCTGGCGCTGATCGAGCGCGTCGAACAGCGCGTGCACGCCGCGCCGGTGGATGCGCCCGGCGTGGGCCAGTGGCCTGGGCTGAACGCCGAGGCCGATGACTACCGCCGTGTGCGCCTCACCGGCCGTTACCTGAAGGGCTCCGACACCCAGGTGCTGGCCTCGCTGGACCGGGGCATCGGCTACTGGGTGTTGACGCCGTTGTGCACGCCGGACGGCGCCATCGTCATGGTCAACCGCGGCTTCATCCGCGCCGGTTCCGGCGGCTGGGCGCCGCAGCCCGCGCCGCCGGCCGCGCCGGCCGACGCCTGCGCGCGCGGCGGCGACACGGTCACCATCACCGGCCTGCTGCGGCTGGGCGAGGCGGGCGGCCGCCTGCGCGCCAACGAACCGGCCCGCAACTACTGGTACACGCGCGACGTGCAGGCCATCGCCCGCGCGCGCGGCTTGCCGGCCGTGGCGCCGTATTTCGTCGATGCCGACGCCGGCCCAGGCGCTCCGGTGGAGGGCGAACCGCTCGGCGGACTGACGGTAGTTTCCTTCGTCAACAACCATTTGGTTTATGCTGTCACCTGGTACGCGCTGGCGCTGATGATGGTCGGCGGAGCAGTATGGGTCGTCCGCGAGGGGCGCAAAACACCAAGCAAAGCATAAATGGCAAGGAAAAACGACAATCCGTATGACCGGGGCCGGCCCAACGCGCCGGTGATCGAGCCGCTGGCGGCGGTGAAGGCCTCGGCCAACACCATCACCCACGCGGCCGGCCACAAGAACATGCAGCAGCTGATCCAGCTGCGCTGGATCGCGGTAATCGGCCAGATCACCACCATCTTCGCCGCCACCATGGTGTTCGACGTGCGCCTGCCGCTGCCGGCCATGCTCAATGTGCTGGCCTGCCTGATCGCCTTCAACATCGCCAGCACCCTGCGCTGGCAGGAAAACCAGGTGGTGTCCAACAGCGAGCTGCTGCTGGCGCTGACGGTGGACATCGCCAGCCTGACGGCGCAGCTCTACCTGAGCGGCGGCGCCACCAATCCCTTCGTGTTCCTCTACCTGCTGCACGTGATCCTGGGCGCGGTGCTGCTGGAGGCGTGGTCGACCTGGACCATCGTCGGCGTGACCGGCACCTGCATCGCCGGGCTGGCGCTGTTCTCCGAGCCGCTGTCGCTGCCGCTGGACCACGGGCGCGGCATCCTCAGCCTGTACGTGCAGGGCATGCTGATCTGTTTCGTGCTGGACGCGGCGCTGCTGGTCATCTTCATCACGCGCATCATGCGCAACATGCGGGTGACGGCCACCAAGCTGGCCGACCTGCGCCAGCGCGCCGCCGAGGAAGACCACATCATCCGCATGGGCCTGCTGGCCTCGGGCGCCGCGCACGAGCTGGGCACGCCGCTGGCCACGCTGGCGGTGATCCTGGGCGACTGGAAGCACATGCCCGAATTCAAGGCCAACGGCGAACTGCTGGAAGAGATCGGCGAAATGCAGACCCAGCTCATGCGCTGCAAATCCATCGTCAGCGGGATTTTGCTGTCGGCGGGGGAGACGCGCGGCGAATCGTCGGCGGCCACCACCGTCAACACCTTCCTGGCCGACCTGGTGGCGGAATGGCGGGTGGGGCGGCCGGTGGTGGACTTCGAATACGACAACCGCATCGCGCCCGACCACCCGGTGGTGTCGGACTCGACGCTGAAACAGATGATCTGCAACGTGCTCGACAACGCGCTGGAAGCCTCGCCGCAATGGCTGCGCATGGAGGCCAGCGTGCAGGACGAACAGCTGGTGCTGCAGGTGAGCGATGCCGGCCCCGGCTTCGCGCCGGACATCCTGGCGCAGCTGGGCAAGCCCTACAATTCAAGCAAGGGACGGCCGGGCGGAGGCCTGGGGCTGTTCCTGGTGGTGAACGTCGCACGCACGCTGGGCGGCGCGGTGACCGCGTCGAACCTGCCGCACGGCGGCGCGCTGGTGCGGTTGACGCTGCCGCTGTCCGAGATCGAAATCAAACCGGAAACGAATCAATATGACTACTGAAGAAGAACGCGTGCTGTTGCTGGTCGAGGACGACGCCGCCTTCGCCCGCACGCTGGGGCGTTCGTTCGAGCGGCGCGGCTACAAGGTGCTGCTGGCCGAAAACGTGGACGAAGCGAGCGCGCTGCTGGTCGACAACTCGCCCGGCTACGCGGTGGTGGACCTCAAGCTGAAAGGGAACTCATCGGGCCTGGCCTGCGTGCAGATGCTGCACCAGCACGACGCCGAAATGTTGATCGTCGTGCTGACCGGCTTCGCCAGCATCAACACGGCGGTGGAAGCGATCAAGCTGGGGGCGTGCCAATATCTGGCCAAGCCCTCCAACACCGACGACATCGAAGCGGCGTTCGAGCACGTGGCCGGCGCGGCCGAGCTGGAGCTGACCAACCGCGCCACCTCGGTCAAGACGCTGGAGTGGGAGCACATCCACACCGTACTGGCCGAGACCGACTTCAACATCTCCGAAGCCGCCCGCCGGCTGGGCATGCACCGCCGCACCCTGGCGCGCAAGCTGGAAAAGCAGCGCGTCAAATAAAATGGGGTCAAGTCTGACATTCGGACACGAGCTCCGCCGTAGCTGGGCGGCTACGGCAGAGTTCGTGTCCGAATGTCAGACTTGACCCCCGTTGTTTGGTTGTTTTTGCTTTGCTAAATTTGCACTGTTTTTGTGATAAGATTTTGGCTGCAGGCTATCTCGTCACATTGAACAGGAGCATACCTACGCCTTCGGCAGGCTTGAACCTGTTCTTCAACGGCGCCGGCGTGCCGGGCATTTCGGCCTCTGTCGCGATCAACAGCGCGAACACGACGCCGACGGCGCATGGACACGGCGGCCTCGGCATCGTCAACGGCGAGGATGTGCAGGGCGCGAACTCCCTGTCCTTCATTTCGGGCCAGAACACGGTCACGCTGAGTAATTTCACCTGGTTCGACTACCGCAATCCGGCCGTGCCGAACGCCAATCCGGATCTGGTTGGGGTGTTCGGCAGCACGCCGAACGGCCTCGCCGACTACTCCGGCATGTTCACCGTCCGCGTTGCCGCCGTGCTGGAGCCCGAGCAGTGGGCGATGATGCTGGGCGGCGTAGCCTTGCTCGGCGCATTTGCCAAGCGCCGCCGCAAGCAGGCCGCCAAGTAGAGCGGCGCGCTTAGTTCCGGAGCTGCGTGACCGTCAGCTCCATCTCCATGTGCGACTTGTCGTCCGTGTCGATCCTGACGGTGGCCGGTTCGCCCAGCGCCACCAGCAGGCCCGGCTTGCTGACTACTTTGCCGCCGTGCTTGACGACGGCGCCGATAAACATCTTGCCGTGATCGGCCGGCTTGAGCGTGAGCTGGGCCTGCCACTGCTGCGCGCCTTCACCGCTGCGGAAGCCTGCCGGTTCGCCGCTGTGCGTATGCAGGCGCGGCGCGCTGGTGGTACCGTCCACGTTCAGTTTCACCGCCACGTCGTACAACTGCCCCTTGGGTGCTTCCTGCGCGGCCCAGGCGGCCCAACTGCCTGCCGCCATGGCGGTGGCTAACAGCAGACGGCCGGTGATACGCAAGGCATATGGTGTGGTGTGGTTCAGGCTCATGATTCTCTCTTTCAGTGGGTGGGTGGATTGCCATTGACATGCGAGGGGTGCTTCGTGTGCCGATAACTGGGTCTTCAGCATCGCGTTGGCGTAGCTGCGGCGCGCATTGGGGTGCCGCTGCATGACCACCGCATCGCAGGCCAGCTCCTGGTCCGCGCGCATCAGCCGTTCTGCGATGTGGACCAGGGGATTGAACCAGTTCAGACAGCGCAAGGCGGCGCCGGCGGTGTTGGCCCACTGGTCGCGGCGGCTGGCGTGGGTGCGTTCGTGCGACAGTATCAGTTCACGCTCCGGTGGCGTGTAGCGGTGGTCGAAGTCCGCCGGGACGACGACGATGGGCCGCCACAAGCCAACCAGCGCGGGACCGGCGCGCAGCGAGTGCGCATACGCGATGCCGCCGCGCCGGGTAAGCTTGCCGAGGCCGCGCAGGTAAGCCCGTTGCCCGCTTATCTGGAGCGCCGCCATGCCCAAGGCGCCCACCAGCCACACCAGAACGATGGCGCCGCTCACTCCCATCGACGAAGATGCCGGCGCCAGTTCGCGCATCGCCGCAGCGAAGGGCCGGGCGGATGGCGCGGCATGCAGCGCGAGCACGCTGCCTTCCGGCGCGGCGGGCAGCAACGCAGCCAAGGCGCACATGGGCACGGCCAGCCAGGCGGCGTACGCCACGCCGGGACCGAAGCAGCGCCGCAGCGGCACCCGCAGCGCGTACACCGCGATCACGGCCACGCTCAGTGCAACGGTGGCGCGCAACAGCGCGGGCAGCAGGGCGGCGATGTCACTTGTCGGCATCGAGTTCTCCGATCAGGCGCTTGAGTTCCTGCAGGTCGGCCGCGCTCAGCTTGCGGTGGCGGCTGAAGTGCGCTACCAGCGGCGCCACGCGGCCGTCGAACAGCCGGTCCAGGAAACCCTTGCTTTCGCTGTGCAGCCATTGTTCGCGCGTGATCGCCGCCGAGTAGAGGTAGCGCCGGCCGTCCTTCTGCACCTTGACGGCGTTCTTGCGCAGCAGCCGGTTCAACAAGGTCTTGACGGTGGATTCCTGCCAGGCGCGTTCGTCGCCGATCGCGGCGGCCACTTCGTCCGCGCTGCGCGGGCTATGCGCCCACAAGGCTTCCATGACAACCGATTCGGCTTCGCTGATCTGTGGGATGGCTTTCATGCGCCCCTTCGTTTACAAGTGTAATCGCTGAGGATGATTACAGGTGTAATCGCACTTGTCAAGCTGGCTTGTTTTTTGGAAGCCTCGGAATATGCCGCGCCGATAGCCGCGCCGCTGTACGCGGCGGCCCACACTGCGGTACGATGAGGTGGCGACCCGGCCGCAAGGCTAACTTTCAAGGTGAGTCCATCATGCTGATCAGACGTTGCGCCGTGTTGTTCCTGGAACCCCGCGAGGATTTGGATATCGACTGGTCGGCGCTGTTCGCCGGCGATGGACCGCTGGGCGCGTCCATCCGCTGGATCGCGCTGGCGCCGCACCTGGGCGAGGAGGTCGAAGTGTCGCTGGAGGAGGCTGCGGCGCTGGGCGGCATCGGCCTGACGCTTTGGCAGGAAAGCGCCGATTGCGCCGAGCAGTACGGCGCCGCCGTCGTCGCCCGCCTGCTGGAATGCGGCCTGCTGATCGGCGACGACGCCCACTTCCGCGAACGCGACGAAGTGCTGCGCTCCCAGAACTGGCGGCCGCTGTCGGCCGCCGCGCACATGTTCAGTCGCTGGGGCGACATGCGGGTCGACAAAGGCATGCAGTTTCCCAGCTTTGAGGAACTGGTGCTTGCATATGGCACGCCGCCCGGCCCGGTCATCGAACGCTGCGCCGAGGGCGAGGCTATCGCGCTGCCGTATCCCGACCGCGCGCGCCTCGACGACACGCTGTTCCAGCGCTACACCGGCCGCAATTTCGATCCCGCCGCCGTGCTGCCGCTGGCCACCGTCGCCCGCTTGCTGCAGCGCGCCTTCGGCTCGCAGGGCGAACGCGAAATGGCGCCCGACGCCTTTGTGTTGAAAAAACTCAGTCCCTCGGCCGGCGGCCTGCACCCGGTGGAAGCCTACGTGCTGGCGCAGCGCATCGAAGGCATCGCGCCGGGCCTGTATCACTACCATCCAGTGCGTCACGCCCTGGAGCCGTTGACGGCGATGGACACCACGCAAACGGCGGAACTGGCGATGCGCATGGTGGCCGATCAGGATTGGTTTGTCGATGCGCCGATGATGGTGGTGCTGGCGGCGCGGGTGGAGCGCAATTTCTGGAAGTACCGCAATCACGCCAAGGCCTACCGCGCGTTGCTGCTCGATGCGGGCCATCTGTCGCAGACTTTCTATCTGCTGGCCACTGAGGCGGGAATGCCGGCCTTTGTGACGGCGGCGGTGAACGAGATCGATATCGAGCGGGTATTTGGGCTCGACCCGTTGAAGGATATGGTGATTGCCGTGTGCGGCTGCGGGCAGGCGTCGGGGGCGCAGGATACGGTCGAAATGCGCTACGAACCGTAGGCGCCACCGCAAGCCATAGGCTTATCGCTGGCCGGACAGGAAGAATGGAATCGCGCCGGCGGCGTTTTCCAGCTTGCCCTTGATAGCGTGGCGGCTGGCGATGAACACTTCCTTTGCGGGCAGGCAGCGCATGGCTGGAATCTTGTCGGCGTCGAGCTTGATGCCCAGGGTGCCCAATGCCAGTTGGGGATCTTTCAGGAAGCTGGTGCGGAACTCGTCGTCGCCGGACAGTTTGGACAGCAGCAGATCGAGATCTTGCGGGGAATGCGTGGCCATGTCGAAACCTTTCGTGTGGTTGTATGGAAATGTCGCGTGTCGAAACGCAAGATCATCGTAGGCCAAAGCGGACGCTATCTCAAGCGGATTCGCAACTGTCAACTTGCTAGCCGGTTTGCGCCAGGTCGGCGACGCGGGCGGGCGGCCCGTCCATGTTCTGGCGCGCGCTTTCCATCACGACGTCGAACGCTTGCGCGAAAGCCCTCAGCAATTCGGTCAGCGCAGGGGGATCGTCCCGCAAACGGTCTTCCAGCAAGGTCGCCGTTTCAAACAACTCTGTTGCCGAGATGTTACCGGCGGCGCCGCGTATCTTGTGCACCTGGTCGGCCGCTTTCAGGAATTCGCCGCGGTGGATTGCATCTTGAATCTGTTGCAAACTCGCACCGAAATCCTTGGCGAACAGGCCGAGCAGGCGCAACAGCAGGCGGCTCTGGCCGCCCAGCCGCTCCATCGCCGCCTCCATGTCGATGCCGCGCACCGCGATGAACGGGGCGCTCTCCTGGGCGCTGCGCAGCGGCGCCATGTCGGCCGCTTCGACCCGCGCCTGGCTCGGCTCGACCCAGGTCGCCAGCACCGCGTACAGGGTGTCGGGGTCGATCGGCTTGGTGACGTAGTCGTTCATGTCCATCTCCAGGCAGCGCTCGCGGTAGCCGGCCACCGCGTGCGCGGTCATGGCAATGATGGGCAGCTTGCCATGGACCTCGTCGGCGCGGATCAGGGCCGTGGCCTGGTAGCCGTCCATGTCCGGCATCTGGATGTCCATCAGCACCGCGTCGTAGGCGCCGGCGGCGGTCATGCGCGCGGCCTCCTCGCCGCTGGAGGCCAGGTCCACCTTGACGCCGGCGCGCTGCAGGATCTCGCTGGCCACCTGCTGGTTGATGCTGTTGTCGTCCACCACCAGCACGTGCGCGCCGCGGATGCGCTGCACCGCCAGCGACGGCGGCGCCGCCAGCTTGATCGCCGGTTGGCCGCTGTCCATGCCCAGCGCCGCCAGCAGCGCGCCGCGCAGCAGGTAGGGATTGGCCGGCTTGTCGATGAAGGGCATCAGGCGGCTTTGCTCGGCGGTCGCGCGATCCTGCTCGCGCGCGTAGGCGGTCACCATCAGCACCGCCGGCACGGCCGCCAGCTGCGGCTCGTCGGCGATGCGGTGCAGGGTTTCGATGCCGTCCAGGTCCGGCATGTCGGCGTCCATCATCAGGATGTCGTAGTGCTCCAGCTGCATGGCCGCCACCGCCGCCGTGCCCGAGGCCACGGCGCGCGGCTTCAGTCCCATGCTGGCCAGCTGGATCTTGAGCATGTGGCGCACCGCCTCGCTGTCGTCCACCACCAGCACGCGCTTGCCCAATACCGACGGCGGCAGCGGCGCCTGGCGCGGCGTCTGGTCGGCGGCCGGCTGCAGCGCCACGGTGAAGCTGAAGCAGCTGCCCACGCCAGGTTCGCTGTCGACCTGGATCACGCCGCCCATCTTGCGCACCAGCTGCTGCGAGATGGCCAGCCCCAGGCCGGTGCCGCCGTACAGGCGCGTGGTGCTGGCGTCGGCCTGGGCGAAGGCCTGGAACAGGCGCGCCTGCTGCTCGCTGCTGATACCCAGGCCGCTGTCCTCGACCACGAAGCGCAGCGCGATGTGGCCTTCGGCCGGCACCGGCGCGCCGTGGTCGCGTTCCACGCGCAGCTCGATGTGGCCGCGCGCCGTGAATTTGAGCGCGTTGCCGACCAGGTTGACCAGGATCTGGCTCAGTCGCAGCGGGTCGCCCGTCAGGTTGGACGGCACGTCCGGCGCGGCCCAGATCACCAGCTCCAGCCCGCGCTCGGCGGCGCGCCACGCGAACAGGTCGGCCAGCTGGCTCAGGGTGTCGGGCAGGTCGAAGGGCAGGGCCTCCAGTTCCAGCTTGCCCGATTCGATCTTGGAGAAATCCAGCACGTCGTTGATGATCTCCAGCAGGCTCTGGCCGGCGCGGCCGATCTTGCGGAAGTAGTCCAGCGGCTGCGGCGGCAGGTCCAGGTGCGTGCCCAGGCCGGCGAAGCCGAGGATGGCGTTCATCGGCGTGCGGATCTCGTGGCTGATGTTGGCCAGGAAGTCGCTCTTGGCGCGGGTGGCCGCTTCGGCGTTGGCGCGCGCCTGTTCCAGCAGCCGCAGCGCGCGCGCCTTCTGGTAGGCCGAGACGAACGGCTCCTTCAGCGCCTTGAGCAGATCGAGGTCGCTGGCGGCGAAGGCGGCGCGGTACTGATAGTTCTTGAACACCAGGTAGCCTTCGACCTGGCCGTCGAGCACCACCCGCACCGCCAGCAGCGCGCAGACGTCGCCGGGCAGCGACCGTTCGTGGTGGACCTCGAAGATGTCGGGCGCGATCATGCAGTCGGCCGGCGCGTAGCGCAGTTCGGCGTGGCGCAGGTCGATGTTGTAGGCATCCGCCGCGGCATCGATGCGGCCCCAGGCCGCGCGCAGCGACAGCGTCTCCGTGCCGGCCTCGCGCACCAGCGCGATCGCCGAGTCGACGCCTTCGATAACGGTCGACTCGTGCAGGATGGTGTGCAGCAGCGCGTCGAAATCGAGCTGCTCGTTGATCGACTTGACGATGGCGTTGAGCTTTTCCAGATGCTGGGTGCGCGAGTAGACCAGCGCCTGCAACTGTTCGCCCTTGTGGTGCAGCTGGCGCACGCGCCAGCGCACCAGGCCCCAGGTCAGCAGGCAGGCGGCGGCGAAGTAGCCGATCCACGCCCACCAGGTCTGGTGCCAGGCCGGCAGCACCAGCACGCGCAGTTGCAGCTCCTCGGTGTTCCACATGCCTTCGCGGTTGCTGCCGCGCATGCGCAGGCGGTAGGCGCCCGGCGGCAGATGGGTGTAGGAGGCGATGCGGCGGCTGGCGTCGGCCTCCACCCAGCGCTGGTCGAAGCCTTCGAGCAGATAGGCGTAGCGGTTGCGCTGCGGGGACGAGAAGTCCAGCGCCGCCATCTCCACTTCAAAGCCCTGGGTCTCGGGCTTGAGCGTGAGCGTCGGCCCCTGGTCGCTCGCCAGTTGGTCGGGCGTGAGTGCGTGCTGGTCGCGCCGCACCGCGCTGATCACCAGCGGCGGCCGATAGCTCCAGTCGTTCAGCCGCCCCGGATAGACCACCGCCATGCCGGCGGTGGCGCCGAACACCAGGTCGCGTTCCGGCGTGACCGTGCTGGCGCCGATGAAGAAGGTGCGGAACGCCAGGCCGTCGGCGCGGGTCAGCGCGCGCGCCTTGAGCGTGGCGGCGTCGATCACGGCGATGCTGTCGGAGGTGGCGGCCCACACCCGGCCCACGGGATCGGCCTGCAGCGACATGATGGTGCCGGTCGCCAGCCCGGCCAGCGTGTCGACCCGCCGGAACAGGGGCGCGCCCTGCGCATCGCGTCCGGTCATCACGCAGATGCCGCCGCCGTAGGTGCCCACCCACAGGCGGCCGCGCGTGTCCAGCACCAGCGAGGTGACCACCGCTTCCGACAGCGCGGTCGGCAGGGCCGGATTGGCGCGGATCTGTTCCACCTTGCCGCTGGCCGGGTCCAGCCAGTTCAAGCCGTTGCGGGTGGCGATCCACAAACCGCCGGCCGCGTCGGCCACCACGGCGTGGATGCGGTTGTCGGTCAGGCCGCCGGTTCCGGCCGCGCCCTGCACATAGCGCCTGACCGTGCCGGCGGCCGGATCGTAGCGCAGCAGGCCGTCGAAGGTGCCCAGCCAAAGTTCGCCCTTGTGCTTGAGGATAGTGCCGATGCGCGGGTAGGGATTCGATTCGGGCAGCGCGATGCGTCGCACCTGGCGCGCCTGGCCGCGGGTGCGGTACAGGCCAAGCTGGGTGCCGATCCACGCCTCGCCGCTGTCCGCTTCGGCCAGCGACAGCACCATCCGGTTGGGCAGCGCGCTGTCGGGGCGGGCGGGGTCGGGGCGCAGCGCGGCGCGGCGCGTGCCGTCGGCGTGCACGATATCGATGCCCTGGTCGGCCAGCGCGATCCACACCTGACCCTGGCGGTCGGTCATCAGGGCGGTGACCGCCGCTTCCGGCGCGCCCTCGGCGCCGAACACCGAATCGACGCTTTCGTTGTGGGGATCGAACACGTCGACCCCGCGCTCGGTGGCCACCCAGAGGATGCCGCTGCGGTCGCGCAGCAGGGCGGCGGTGCGGTCGTTACTGAGGCTGAAGGCCACCGCCGGCTGGTGCAGGATGCGGTGCCCATGGCCGCCGCGGAACTCGACCACGCCGCCGCCGTAGGTGCTGGCCCACCAGTTGCCGGGCGTGGCCTCGATCACCGCCAGCACCATATTGGCCTGGAACTCTTTGACGCCGGCGAGGTTGAGCAGGTGCCCGCGGTCGGCGCCCGGATCGACCACGCCGACGCCGCTCTTCAGCGTGCCGAAGGCGATCTGGCCGAAGCTGTTCTCGCCCAGCGACATCACGGTGTCGCTCCAGCCGCCGTGGCCCTCGGCGCCGACGGCGACCGGGGTGATGGCGCCGCCGTCGCGCAGGCGCGACAGGCCGGTGGCTGTGCCTATCCACAGCGTGCCGGCGCGGTCCACCAGCAGGGCGCGGACCTGGTTGTCCGGCAGGCCGGGATATTCTTCGTGGCTGTAGAGCCGCACCGAGCCCTGCACGGTGTCGTAGTATTTGAGGCCGGCCGGCGTGCCCACCCACAGATTGCCCTTGGCGTCGCTGGCGATGGCGCTGATCGGCCCCTTGCCCAATTCGTCGCTGGGGCGGCTGAATTGCTCGTTGTGGCGGTCGAACATGCTCAATCCCGCGGCGGCGGTGCCGATCCACAGCCGGCCGCGCACATCGACGTGCAGCACCTGGATAAAGTCGCCGGGCAGCGAGGCCGGATTGGCGGCGTCGTGGTGGAAGCTACGCATATGATAGCCGTCCCAGCGCGCCAGGCCGCTCTGGGTGCCGACCCAGATGTAGCCGTCGCCGTCCTGCGCCAGCGCCATGCCGACCGGATGGGGCAAGCCTTGCTCCAGGCCGAGGTGCTCGAACAGGGGTGTGGCCAGCTGGTCCCAGCGACCCGGGGCTGCGACGGCGGCGCCGCACAACATCATGCAGGTCGCCAGCGCGGCGCACAGCCAGCGGCGCGCGGCGAGACAGCGGTGCTGAGTGAGGGCGTGGACGTTCAAATCGAGGCGCGCTCCAGGAAGGTACTTCCAGCATACGGAAATGCCGACAGAAAGTCTACGCAAAGCGGCCGTAATCCGGCGCCCCTTGTACAATCGCCACATGGACACGAAAGGCGATATGAAACCTGAAATATTGGTGCTGGCGGCGAGTCCGTCGGCGGCGGTGATGGCGCAGCTGGAACTATCGTTTCACTGCCATCACCTGTGGCGCCAGCCCTGCGAGGCGCAGCCCGAGTGGCTGGCCGGCGTGGCGGCAGGCATACGCGGGGTGTTGACGACCGGCGCGATCGGCATCGGCCCGGCGTTGCTGGAGCAGTTGCCGCGGCTGGAGATCGTCGCCGTCAACGGCATCGGCGTGGACGCGGTGGCGCTCGATGTGGCCCGCGCGCGTGGTATTTTTGTTACCAACACTCCCGGCGTGCTGACCGACGACGTGGCCGATTTGGCACTGACGCTGTTGCTGTCGGCGGTGCGCCGCCTGCCGGCACTGGATCGCCATGTACGCAGCGGCGCCTGGGAGCGTGGCGTGCCGCTGGCGCCCACGCGCGCCCTGCGCGGCAAGGTGTGCGGCGTGTTCGGTTTCGGCCGCATCGGGCAGGCGGTGGCGGCGCGGGCGGCGGCCTTCGGCATGCGCACGCGCTACTTCCAGCCGCGCGCGGTCGACGGCGTGGCGGTCGACCGCTGCGACTCGCTGCTGGAGCTGGCGCGGGCCAGCGACTATCTGGTGGTGTGCGCGCCCGGCGGCGCGGCCACGCGGCACGCCATCGACGCGCAGGTGTTGGCGGCGCTGGGAGCGGAGGGCACGCTGGTCAATGTATCGCGCGGGTCGCTGGTGGACCAGGAGGCGCTGATCGTGGCGCTGCGCGGCGGCACGCTGGGCATGGCGGCGCTGGACGTGTTCGACAACGAGCCGCACGTGCCGGCCGCGCTGCGCGAGCTGGAAAACGTGGTGCTGACCCCGCACGTGGGCAGCCTGACCGTGGAGACCCGCCACGCCATGGGCCAGCTGGTGGTCGACAACCTGCTGGCCCACTTCGGCGGCCGGCCGCTGTTGACGCCCGTGCCATGACTCTCCTCGCTATTTCGGCGCGGGCGCGAATCGCATCTCGAAGTCAACGCCGGTTACGTGGCGATTCGCCGGGGTGAGTTGGATCGGGTTGGGGCCGTTGATCTGGGCCGCCACGAGTTCGCCGAACCCGAACGCCGGACCTGGGGTGAACGCAGCAGGTATCGGCGACGCGACAACGGTTAAGGTCTTGCCCAGCAGCGCGCCCTTGATTGTGTACGGGACGATATAGAAGTCGGCGTCGGCTGACTTGACGGTGCCTTCGAGGCCGACGGCCTCCACGGTGACTTTGTCGAATGGGAATTGGCCGGGATTGGTGATCGTCACCTTGGTATCTGCGTTGATTGCAAAGTGCGTCGTGCCGAGCGGCGCCGCCAGGTTCTTGGGCCACCGGATGCTGCCGCTGATGCTCGCTTCATCCAGGACCACCTTGGCGCTCACGTTGTAGTAGAAGGACCAGAACTCGGCATCGCCTTCGCCTGTCACCGAAGTGTTCACCGTGAGGACGAGATCACCGTTGTCGTGAATGGAAAGGCCGGTCGACGAGATGACCCACTGGCCCCAGGTATCCTCCTCGACGATGTTGGCCATACTGGCGCTCGTCGCCGCCTGCAACAGAACGCCGGAGATCCGGTCGATCGTTACTTGAACGACGGCGTCGGTCTCTGACGTGCTCTTGCCGATACCCAGGAAACCGGAACTCCCCTCGGCGCGTTGCCTTTGCACCGCGATACCGGAATAGATGAACAACCAGACATTGGGTTCGGCCGTCAGGACCGAGACCTTTTGGGGAAGCTGAACCTGATTGCTGTCAGCGACGTTCAAGTTGATGGTGTTTGCCATTTGCCTTCCTCCTGCCGCGAATTGAACTGAGCGTTTCCACTCTTAGAACGTAAAACGTGCACAAAAGTTCAATCTGTTTTTGCAAGGTCAATGGCAAGGAGCTGGTACGTCTCCGGGCGCCGGCGGCGTGGCGGCGGGATGCGGCGGCGGCAGCAGCGCGTGCACCTTGACGCAGTTGCGGCCGGCGCGCTTGGCGGCGTACAGCGCTTCGTCGGCGTGGCTGTAGGCGGTTTCGAAGCTGGTGCCGGCGCGGTTCCAGCTCAGGCCCACGCTGGCCGTGATCTGGCGGTCGATCGGCGCGGCGAACACCTGGTCGGCGATGGCGTCGCAGATGCTGGCCGCCACCTGCTGCGCCTCGTCGATGGAACTGGTCGGCCACACCACCGAGAACTCCTCGCCGCCGACCCGGCCTATCGCCACCTCGGGACCGAGCAGCTCCTGCAGGCAGCGCACCACGGTCTGGATCACGGCGTCGCCGGCCGGGTGGCCGAAATCGTCGTTGACCCATTTGAAGTGGTCGATATCGAGCACGATCAGCGCCATGTCGCCGCGCTCCAGGCAGCCGCTGGCCTGCTCGATGACGGCCGCCCGATTCAGCGCGCCGGTCAGCGGATCATGGGTGGCGCGGTATTCCAGCTGCTGTGCCAGTTCGTGCAGCTGGCGGTTCATCTGGTTCATATCCAGCTCGGCGCGGTCGCTGCGGCGGATCAGGCGGCGGCTCTCGCGCATCAATCGCTCGTAGTGGACGATCATCTCGGCCAGCGCGGCGCGGGCGTCGGCGCGCGGATCGGCGTGGGCCGCCCTGGCGTTGGCCAGCGCCGCGCTTTCCAGCGCAAACAGGTCGGCCTCGTCGCGGCCGGGGATGGTCATCATCAGTTGCTCACTGGGTGGTCGTGGAAGTCCAGCGCGCCGAAATCGTCCTGCAGCTCCTGGCCGAATTCGAGGATGGTGTCGTCGTCCTCGTCGTGGTACCAGTTCAGGCGCACCTGGTTGCCGTCCATGGCGGCCTTGTTCAGCGCGTCGAAGAAGGAGAACAGCATCTTGGTGCTGGAGCTGTTGAAGTAGGCCAGCGAGACGTTGACCGTGATGCTGGCGTCGTGGCAGGCGTCCAGGTAGGCCTGCACGCGCGCGATCACCGGGCCGTAAAAGGCGGCGGCGTTTTCCGGATACGACTCGCCCTTGATCGACAAGGTGTCCTGGTCGAAGCGGAAGTCGATTTCCGGCGAGGTGGGCGAGGCGCTGATGTAGAGTGGTTCCATGACTGTTCCAGTACTTTTTAAATTATCGCTTTGATGCAGAACACCGTGGTGTCCGGGTTGTGCGCTTCCTGCACGAACTCGAACTCCAGCGGTTCGCTGGCGTCGCGCGCCATGGTCAGGAAGCCCAGGCCCGCGCCCTTGCTGTCGGCCGGCGTCTCGTCGCGCAGCGCCTTCTTGTAGGCGGACTTGATCTCCTCCATCGTCATCGTGTGCAGCGGCTCCAGGCGGCTGCGGATGCGCTCCACATTCGCGCTGTCGACCGGATTGGCGCACAGCAGGAAGAAGCTGTCGTCCTTCATGCCGATGCAGAAGGAGCCGCGCCGCATCTGGTTGTCGCTTTGTTCGTGCGGCGTGAGCGTGTCCGACGAGTAGTGCATGATGTTCTGCGACATTTCGACGAAGGACGAGAAGATGCGCCGCCGCGTCGGCCCCGCCGCGCCGGCCGTGTCCAGCCGCGCCTTGATGGTCTCCGATATGGCGGCCACCACGTGCTGCGAGAAATAGCCCACGTAGAAGAAGATGATGTGGCGCTTGCGGGCCACGTCCCAGAAATCGTTGAATTCTTCGTACAGCAAAATCGGCGCTCCTATGGGCGGAAACAGAAAAAGGTCAGGTCGTCGCGGCGCGGTTGTTCGCCTTGCCAGGCCTGGTAGTCGGCCAGCATGGCGTCGCTGACGTCGCGCGCGCCGGCGCCGCGCTGGGCCAGCAGCACGTCGCGCATGCGGCGCTTGCCGTAGGCGATGTCCTTGGCGCCGCCGATCTGGTCGATCAAGCCGTCGGTGGTCAGGAACAGCAGGCTGCGTTCCGCGACCGTGATGGTCTTGTTGGTCCAGGCGTAATCGAGCGGCGTGTCGACGTAGCCCACGCCCATGCGGTCGCCGTCCACCGTCTGCACCGCCTGCTGGCCGGGATCGAGCTGGAACAGCGGCAGCTTGGCGCCGGCGAAGTGCAGCTGGCGGCTGGCGTTGTCGAACCACAGGAAGGCCGCGTCCATGCCGTCGTTGGAGGCGGGCGCGCCGTGCAGGCCGTGGCGCTCGTCGACCTGTCCCAGCATGCTCTTGACGCCGCGATTGACTTCGGCGATCAGCGCGGCCGGATCGCGCGGACCCAGTTGCTGCAGGGCTTGCGCCAAAGTCGACGAGGAGATCAGCGTCATGAAGGCGCCCGGCACGCCGTGGCCGGTGCAGTCGGCGATGGCGGCGAACCAGCCGTCCGGGTAGCGCGCGAAGTGATAGAAGTCGCCGCCGACGACGTCGCGCGGCTGCCATTCCAGGTGGGCGTCCTTCAAGGCCTCGGCCAGCGCCAGGTCGGAGGGGCGCAGCAGCGAGCGCTGGATCACGCTGGCGTAGTCGATGCTGTGCATGATCTGGCGGTTCTTCTCGGCCTGCATATTGGCCACCACGTTCATCAGCTGCAGGCCGAAGCCGACGCCGGCTAGGCCGCCGTCGCGGGTGACGATGAAGCCGTCCGCCAGCGCCTTCTCGCCCGATTCGACGGCGCGGAAGGTCAGTTCCTCGATGCTCATGGCGGCGTCGACGATCAGCGGTTCCTTGTCCATGAAGGCGATGCAGCTCTTCTTGCCGTACAGCTCGTGGTAGAAGGGCTTGGACATCTGCGACATGAAGATGTTGCGACTGATGAGGCCGATAGGGCGGTCGCCTTCGATCACCGGCAGGCTCATCAGGTCGCGGCGTTCGGTGAACAGTTCCAGCACGCTGAAGTTGCTGGTGTCGGACGGCACCGAGACGCTCTCCACGCACAGGTCGGCGGCGACGGACAGGCGGAAACGGGGCAGGTGCAAACGAGAGGCGTTGAACTCCACGGGCTGTAACCTTTGGTTGACTTCAGTGCCCGTAATGCTAGTGGGAAATTATTACCGGGCTATTACATCTTAACCAAAAGAAAACTATGTTATCAGTCTGCGCATAGCGCCAGCATGAAGCCCAGATGCTGGCTGATGGCGTCGCGTTCGGCGTCGATGCGCTGCGGCTCGCCCTCGGCGGCGAATTCCTCGCGGATGGCGTGGCATTGGGCCAGCGTGGCGTCGAGCGAGCGCAACATGCCGTGCAGGCCGGCCTCGTTGTACCAGATGTGCAACAGCTTGCTCAGCGCGAGCACGGCGTCTTGTTCGGATTGCAGCAGTTCGGCGTCGGCGATAGGGTGTGTGCTCACGATTTTCATAGGAGGCGAGTGTGTGGAATCAGTATATACGAGTCATTCGAAAAGTTACCCTTGAAAAATACCTATTGTTTCGTAATAAACATATGCGAATAAATTGCCGTACGGTAATAACGCCGTCATATTTGCCGGGCATACTGGGGTCATCTTGATTGAAACGCACTTCTTTTATTGAAAAGTTATGAAAATCCAAAGCCTGAATACCGGTGTACGCGTGATGGCCTCGTTTGCCGCATTGTTGTTTTTGATGGCGTGCATGTCGGCGGTGGCCTTGTGGCGTTTGCAGACGGCCAACGACACCGCCTCCAACCTGGTCGATGAAAAACTGGCCAAGCAGCAGCTCACTTCCGAGCTGCTCGGCATCACCGAGTTGAACGGCCTGCGCGCCACCTCGATCGCCCGCAGCGACAGCCTGGAAGTGGGCGACATCTTCCAGGCCCAGCTGACCGCCGGCGAGAAGCTGGCCACGACGATGGAAGGCAGGCTGGCCGCGCTGCCCGCCCACGGCGCCGAAGCAGAACTGCTGCGCGCCGTGGCCGCCCGCAAGGGCGCCTATCTGGCGCTGCGCGCGGAGCTGTTCAAATTGAAGGACGGCGGCCGCACCCAGGAAGTCGGCGATCTGCTGGACAACAAGATGGCAGTGGTGTTCCAGGCTTACACGGGCGCGCTGGGCAAGCTGCTGGCCTACCAGACGCAGCAGGCGAAAGAGCTGGCCGGGCAATCGGCCAGCCAGTTCCACGGCAGCCGCGTGCTGCTGGCCGGCATGGGCCTGGCGACCCTGGCGCTGGGCGCGGTGTTGGCGCTGGCGCTGACCCGCAGCATCGTGCATCCGCTGCGGCGCGCGGTGACGCTGGCCGAGCAGGTGGCGGCTGGCGAACTGCACGTGGCCATCCAGCACGGCCGCAGCGACGAGATGGGCCAGCTGTTCGACGCGCTCAGCCACATGACCGGCCGCCTGGCCGACACCGTCGGCCGCGTGCGCGACGGCGCGGTGGCCATCGACGCGGCCTCGCGCGAGATCGCCAACGGCAATATGGATTTGTCGCGCCGCACCGAGCATCAGGCCGGCGCGCTGGAGGAAACGGCGTCGGCGATGGTGGAGCTGACGTCGGCCGTCAAGCAGAACAGCGGCAATGCGCGCCAGGCCAACCGCCTGGCCGAATCGGCGTCGGACGTGGCGGGCAGGGGCGGCAAGGTGGTCTCGGAAGTGGTGCAGACCATGGCCAGCATCAACGAGTACGCGCACAAGATCGTCGACATCACCAGCGTGATCGACGGCATCGCCTTCCAGACCAACATCCTGGCATTGAACGCGGCGGTGGAGGCGGCCCGCGCCGGCGAGCAGGGACGCGGTTTCGCCGTGGTGGCGTCCGAGGTGCGCAACCTGGCGCAGCGCTCGGCCAGCGCGGCCAAGGAGATCAAGCAGCTGATCAACGAGTCGGCCGAGCCCATCGCCAGCGGCAGCGAGCTGGCGCAGACGGCCGGCGCGACGATGGAGGAAATCGTGCTGAGCGTGGAGAAGGTGACCAGCATCATGTTGGCCATCAGCGCCGCCAGCGCCGAGCAGGAACACGGCATCGAGCAGGTCAACGCCGCCATCAGCGACATGGACGAGGTGACGCAGCAGAACGCTGCGCTGGTGGAGGAAGCCGCAGCGGCGGCCGATGCGATGCAGGACCAGGCGCGCGAACTGGCGCAGCTGGTGGGCTCGTTCAAGGTTGACGGCGCGGGATGGGGCAGGCAGCGCGTGCACCAGCTGCCGCCGGTCGCGCCGCGCAGCGTTTTGCCCGCGCCAACTGCGGCCCCGCTGCGCCGCGCAGCCTGAGCGCACGCGCGCGGTTCGCAATTGAATTCAAGCAGGCCAACGCCCGTCTACACATATGCTCAAGCGCATACGATCGCTGGAGTAGTTCCGGCCACGGCGACCATCGACAGTGTTCCTAGCAGTTGGACAAGTTCGGCTTGGCGCCGGGTTCCGGTTTTCTGGAACACCGCGCTTAACTGGGTCCGCACAGTGGCCATGGAAACGCCCAAGCTCGCGGCCAAAGAGCTTGGCGTACCGCCGTGCAAGATGCCTAGCGCAATGCGCGCTTCCGATGCGGTCATGCCGTAGAGCTGCTGCAGCAATATCCCCGGCGTGTCGAATGGCGTGTGCACATCACGCAGTAGCACCAGCGCCAGCGGCGAGCGGCCGCCGCCCGACGGCGTGTGGTGTTCTGGTAAAGGCGCGACCAGGATCTGAAGCGAGACTCCATCAACGCAGCCTGCAAGCATCGCACCGGCCACGCGCCGTGGCTCGCAGCCGCAGGCGTGCGCAAGCAAGTGGGCGAGATGAGGGCCATCGACACCCGTGAGGACAAGACGTTCCGCTGTAGCGTTGACACAACGATGCTGTCGCAAGGCCGTCTCCGCCGCTTTATTTGCCAGGACAATACGGGCGGTAGCGTCAACAACCAACAGCGGTGTTTGCAAGCCCGCCAGCACATCGGCACATATCGATTTTTCGATGGCGAGTGCACTGAAACGGCGACGCAGAAGTAAAGCGCGCCGGATATGAGGAAGCACTTCGCAGAGTTCCGACGGCGCACACCAGGAATGTGCCTCGTTTAAGCCAAACTGAAACACCAGAAAACTATCGCCAGTGCCGTCGCGAACGAGTGGTGTGGCAATGATCGAATCAAGACCATAGTCACGCATGAATTCCTGATAAAAAGGGCTACGGCTAATCATCCGCGAATTCAAGTGCTGGCGGTCAATATACCAGCCGTCCAGCGCGATCCGGTCGATAATATCGCGAGTGGGGTCAAGCGCATGGTAATAATCGGAAAATTGCTGGCGGCACTTTTGCGGCAATTCTATACTTTCATGTAGTACAGTTATATCGCTTACTCGGTCCCAAGTGGTCAAGGCGACGTGTGCACTCCCGGCAATTAGACGTAGCGAGTTTAAAGCGTCTTGCCATGCCGCAGGTGCGGTGATTCCCTCATAAAATTGTTCGATGGCGCTGTTGGCGAGGCGTGCAAGACTAGTCATAGCTATTCCCAATGTGCCGCTAAGGCGCACGCAAAATAAACAACGCCAACTCATTCAGATGAATGATGACGTGACGCTCTCTCGATTCTACGCTCAACACCGATGGACATCGATACCGCCGCAGCCAAACCAGGCGTGTGACGCGAACGGACAACTTCCATCAAACAATAATTCTTCAGTTGCCTTTATCAGGAGAGCGCCATGCCAGATGACAAAATCACAGTACTAGATATCAAGCCAGGTTTGTTCCCCACGGACGTGCAGGATGCTATCAACGCCGCCGCGTCGCAAGGGGACTTATTTTCGGTGAACGGCATACGCGCGTTCGGCGGACAGGTTCTGAAAGCCGGCGTCGTAACATTTCAGCCAAATTCAAAGCTTATCCTCAACGGCTACGACCACCCTTGGGTTGCCATAGTGACGGATCAATTGCAGTTCGTGGACACAAGTAAGGACGCAACGTTGAAGCTTACCGTTGATTGGCAGCCCAATATATATCAACCACCACCGGCTCCACCAGCTCCAGCGAAGGGCTATAAGGCGGGCGTGACCCAGGATGGCCCACGTGGGACAAATGGCGCGCGTGGTAGTGACGGCGCCCATGGTGACGATGCGCCGGCCGCTCCGAAACTGTATATCGTGTGCGGCGGCGTCGCTGACAAGCAAAGCCAACCCGTCCCCGCCGCATTGAAATTGTCCGTGATCGCAAATGGCCACTCTGGCAGTAACGGCGCCAATGGCGGCACTGGTGGCGCTGGCGGAGACGGCGGAGACGGTGGAGACGGGGAAATGGACGGAGGCTTCATTCCAAGCTGTAGACATGCTGCCAGTAATGGCGGGCCCGGTGGCCTGGGCGGACAAGGTGGAGCCGGCGGGCGCGGCGGCAACGCGGCTTCTGGCGCCGACGTAGTGCTTGTAGGGCCACAGGACGCGTGGGTGGCCCTTTCTTATGCGGCGTTCGAGATCAATCCCGGCACTGTGGGACAAGGCGGCTACGCAGGGTCTTCGGGACCGTCCGGTCGCGGTGGCGCAAGAGGAGCTCACCCAGGAAGTTGCGGCGGCGGAGAACAAGGCCAAACTCCAGCAACGCCTCCGACTCCGCATGACCAGGCGCCCCATGGAGCGGAAGGGCGCATCGGGATCATCACCAAGGTGATCGACAATAATGTCGCACGATTCTTTTGAAGGCCCCAATAGCAGAAATCGGTACGCGGCAAAACCTGCTTGGGCCGTCTGGTGGCCTGGTTTTTTCGATTTGCGGTAGCTCACCGGCTGTAGAATGAACGCGTGCCGACCACGCGTTCATACCATGACCCATTCCCGCCGCATCCTCATTCCGCTGCCGCTGCAGGACTTCGACCCGACCGAAGTCGCGCTGAGCTGGCGTATCCTGCGCGACGCCGGCCACCGCATCGAGTTCGCCACCGTCGATGGCACGCGCGGCCATGCCGATCCGATCATGCTCAGCGGCGAAGGACTCGATCCCTGGGGCTGGCTGCCCGGCCTGCGCAAGCTGCGCCTGTTCGGCCTGATGCTGCGGGCCGACCATCATGGCCGCCGGGCCTATGCCGCGTTGGAGCACGACCCGGCCTTCCTGCAGCCTGGGCGCTTTCAGGACGTGAGCGCGGCGCAGTACGACGCCCTGCTGCTGCCGGGCGGCCACGCCAAAGGCATGCGGCCCTACCTGGAGGACAAGGTCTTGCAGGCCGTGGTGGCGGACTTCTTCGACAGCGGCAAGCCGGTGGCGGCGGTGTGCCACGGCGTGCTGCTGGCGGCGCGCTCGGTCTCGCCGCGCACGCAGCGTTCGGTGCTGTACGGCCGCAAGACCACGGCGCTGACCTGGAAGCTGGAACGCAGCGCCTGGGATCTGACGCGCTTTCTGGCGCGCTTCTGGGACCCCGGCTATTACCGCACCTACGGCGAAAGCCAGGGCGAGCCTGCGGGCTATTGGAGCGTGGAGCAGGAAGTGAAGCGCGCGCTGGCCGCGCCGGCCGACTTCATCGACGTGCCGCCCGGTGCGCCGGACTACTTCCGCAAGACGGGCGGCCTGGTGCGCGACCGCGCCGGCGACGACCGCGCCGCCTGGGTGGTGCGCGACGGGAACTACCTGTCGGCCCGCTGGCCGGGTGACGTGCACACTTTCGCGCGCCGTTACGCCGAGCTGCTGGCCGAACCGTAAGCCATCACATTTTGTACGAAGCCTGCAGCGAGATCGTGCGCGGCGCCATCGGCAGGTCGTGCGGCAGTGTCAGGCCCGGCGCGGGGCTGGGCTCGCGCACGTCGGCGTTGAAGGCGTTGCGCAGCGCCAGCGCGAAGTTCCACTGATTGCGGCCGTTGCGGGTGGCCAGCGTCAGGTCCACGGTGGTGTAGTCGGCGATCGCGGAACGGGCGTCGCCGAAGGCGCGCTCGCGGCCCGCCACCCAGTTCAGCTGCATGCCGGCCTGGTAGCCGCTGGCGTAGGCCCAGTCGGCGCGGCCGTAGGCGTGATGCCGCGGCGCGTAGCCGGCGTCGGTGTGCGTGGTCTGGTCGGTCGAGCGCTGCCACGCGTAATTGCCCGACAGGTGCAGGTCGCGTGTCACGTTCCAGTTCGATTCCAGCTCGATGCCGTGGCCGCGCTGGTCGCCGGTGTTGGCGTAGGTGGCGCCGGTGCCCGGCACCGGATTGGCCACGGTGCGGATGATGTTCTTCATATCGTAGCGATAGAAGGTCAGGTTGACGGTGGCGTCGGTGCGGGCCTGCCAGTTGAAGGACATCTCGGTGGTGGCGTTGCGCTCCGGCTTGAGGTTCGGATTGCCCAGCGCGACCGGATTGCTGATGCCGTAGCTCTCCAGGAAGGCCGGTGCGCGGAAGGCGCGGCCGTACAGCAGCTTGGCGGTCAGGTCGAAGCTGGCGTCCCACACCAGCGCCAGGCGCGGATTGGTGGTGCCGCCGAAGTCCGAGTAGTGGTCGTGGCGGATGCCGGCCGTCAGGTTCCAGTCCTTGGCGAAGTTCCATTCGTCCTGGAAGTACAGGTAGTCGATCTTGCGCCGCTCGGGGCGCAGGAAGGGCGTGGTGTGGGTGGTGTCTATCACCGCCGGCAAGGGGATCGGCGTGCCGTTGGCCGCGTAGTTGAAGTTGCGCCATTCATGCACGCGGTACAGGTCGATGTCGTCGTGGCCGGCGCCGACGCGCAGGTGGTGATCGTTGAAGCCGCTGTAATCGGCGTAGCCGGACAGGCGGTAGGTGCGCTCCCACGTCTCCGGCACGCCGATCATGCCGTTCGTGAAGGTGCCGGTCGGGAAAGTCGCGCCGGGCGGCAGCAACTGGTACCAGGCGTTCACTTCCTGCGAATATTGCTGGGTGCTGAGGCTGGCGCCCAGGCCCCAGTCGCGCGTGAGCTGCGGATCGGCCCAGGCCAGGTTGCTGGTGATGCGTTCGCTTTGCTGGCGGCCCACCGGGTCCAGCGCCGAGGCGATGCCGGCGCCGGTGCCCATGTCGTAGCGTTTCTTGTAGCCGAGGCGGGCGCGCCACTGGCCGTAGATCAGGTCCAGGTTGCCGTCGATGGCCTTGTACTGGTTGTTGAGCTGGCCGGGCGCCAGGCTGGCGTGGGTCTTGAACAGCTTGTCGTTGCGGCTTTGCGCGTCGGCCTCGACGATGCGGTCGCTGCCGTCGGTCTGGCCCGCGCGCAGATAGGCCGCCACCTCGACCGGGCCGAGCTTGCCGCCGTGCTGCACCCAGCCGTCGTAGCTGTTGAAGGTACCGGCGCGGGCGCCGACCTCGGTGCCCGGCACTTCGCCCGGCCCCTTGGTGATGATGTTGATCACGCCGGAGTAGGCGTCGGAACCATACAGCGCCGAGCCGGGTCCGCGGATGATTTCGATGCGGGCGATGTGCTCGACCGGATAGCCGGCCCAGATGTTGCCCTTGTTGCCGATGTAGGCGGTGGTGATGGGCACGCCGTTTTGCAGCATCAGGATCTGCGGCGTATAGGCGCTGACGATGCCGCGCACCACATACAGCGGCGAATTGCTGTTGGGCGTGCGGTTGACGTGCACGCCGGGCACGCCCTCGAGCACCTGGTCGAGATCGGTCGCGCCCATGGCGGCGATGTCGGCCGCCGTGATGACGGTGGCCACGGCCGGCGCGCGGCGCAGCGTCTGCAGATTGCCGGTAGCGATGCTGACGCTGTCGCTGGCCCCATAGACCAGCGCCAGTTCGTCCTCTTCGCTCACGGGGTCGGCGTGCACCATGCCGTGGATGGTTAGCAGCGGCAGGGTGAGTGCCGCAGTCCTGTACAGCCGGTGGGCGCTCAACGCTTTCAAAATGCTATCTCCTGTTACTTTTTTTTGATTCTAGCCTGCCCGCTGTTGTCGATGTGTAAAAATTAGCAGATCTTGGCCGCAACTGTTGTAGCCGTGTCTACATGTCGTCGTACCAGCTCGGCAAACTGCTCGGCCGGCACGGCGGGACTGAGGTAGAAACCCTGCATCAGATCGCACTCGCGGCCCTGCAGGAACTGCAGCTGGGCCGCGGTCTCCACGCCCTCGGCCACCACTTCCAGGCGCAGGCTGTGGGCCAGCGCGATGATGGCGCTGATGATGGCGGCGTCGTCGGCGTCCTGCGGCACGTCGCGCACGAAGGAGCGGTCGATCTTGATGATGTCGACCGGGAAGCGCTTGAGGTAGGACAGCGAGGAATAGCCGGTGCCGAAGTCGTCGATCGACAGCCGCACGCCCAGCGAGTGCAGGCGGTGCAGCGCGGCCAGCGTGTCCTGGGCGTTCTCCATCAGCGTGCTCTCGGTGATCTCCAGCTCCAGCAGCTGCGGCGGCAGGCCGGTGTCGGCCAGCACCGCCTCCACCGAGGCGGCGAAATCCTTCTGCAGCAACTGGCGCACCGACAGGTTGACCGCCACCCGCATCGGCGGCAGGCCGGACGCCAGGAACTGCTGCAGCTGGGCGCAGGCGGTGCGCAGCACCCAGTCGCCCAGTGGATTGATCAGGCCGGTTTCCTCGGCCAGCGGGATGAACTCGACCGGCGCGATCATGCCGCGGGTCGGATGGCGCCAGCGCACCAGCGCCTCCATGCCGATGATCTTGCCGCTGCACAGGCTGGCCTGCGGCTGGTAGTACACCTCCAGCTGCTGCTGTTGCTCCATGGCGCGGCGCAGGTCGCTCTCGAGCCGCACATGCTCGGAGATCGAATGCTCCATCGACGCCTCGTAGAACTGGAAGCCGGTGTTGGTGCGCTTGGCGCGGTACATGGCGCTGTCGGCGTGCTTGACCAGCGTGGCGACGTCGCCGCCGTCGTGCGGGTACATGGCGATGCCGACGCTGGCGGTGACGAAGATGTCGTGGCCGTCGATCGGGAAGGGCGCCGACAGCACGCGCACGATGTTGTGGGCGGCGGTGGCGGCCGCGGCCGGGTTGTCGAGCTCGTTGAGCACGACGGTGAACTCGTCGCCGCCCAGGCGCGCCACGGCGTCGTCGGCGCGCACGGTCTGGCGCACGCGCTGGGCCACGGCCTGCAGCAGGCGGTCGCCGACGTCATGGCCAAGGTTGTCGTTGACGTATTTGAAGCGGTCCAGGTCCATGAACAGCACCGCCACCTGGCGGCCGTCGCCGGCCACGCGGGCCTGGTCGATGCTGGCGGCCAGCAGCTCGAAGAACAGGGTGCGGTTGGGCAGGTTGGTCAGCACGTCGTTGTAGGCCAGGTGGCGGATGCGCTTCTCGGCGCGGTTGGCCTCGATGATGCGGCGCACCCGCTGCGACAGCACGGCGTAGTGGATGGGCTTGGGGATGTAGTCGCTGGCGCCGGCCGCGAACGCGCGCTCGACCGAGGAATTGTCCTGCAGCGCGGTGATCATCAGCACCGGCACGGCGCCGGCGTTGGGCAGCTCCTGCATGCGGGCGCAGGCGGTGAAGCCGTCCATCACCGGCATCATCGCGTCCATCAGGATCACGTCGGGCTGGAAGCGCGCCAGCATCGCCAGCGCGGCGGCGCCGTCGGCCGCCTCCTCGACATGGAAGCCGTCGCGCTGCAAGGTGTGGCGCAGGGTGCTGCGGGTGCTGCGGTCGTCGTCCACCACCAGCACTTGCGGGCGGTCGTCGGCCGCCTGCGGCAGCAGCGGGGCGGCGTCGCTGATCTCGGCGTGCAGGAAGGCGGCCAGCGCCTCGTAGTGGGCGCGCAGCGGCGCCAGCAGCGGTTCGATCTGTTCCGGCTGGCGCTCGGCCGCGAAGTGCTCGGCTTGCTGCGCCAGTTGCGCCAGCGTCTCGGCGCCGAAGTTGCCCGACGAGCCCTTGAGCGCATGGGCGCGGGCGCGGGCGGTGGCCATGTCGCCTTGCTGCACCGCTTGTTCCAGCTCCTCCAGGCAGGCCGGCGTGTCTTCCAGGTAGGGCGTGACGGCGTGCGGCAGGGTGTCGCCCAGCACTTCGCGCAGCTTGTCGAACACGGCCGGGTCGACCGGGCAGGGGCCGCCGTAGCCGCGCGCGGCGCCGGCGTAGGCGGCCGCCGGCGGCTGCATGGGCGCGGGCAGCGGGCCGCCGTGCGGCAGCCATTTTTCCAGCTTGTGGCGCAGCTCGACCAGCGTGATCGGCTTGGCCAGGTAATCGTCCATGCCGGCGGCCAGGCATTTCTCGGCGTCGCCGGCCTGGGTGTTGGCGGTCATCGCCACCAGCGGCGTGCGCCGGCCCATGGCCAGCTCGGCCAGGCGGATGTGGGCCGTGGCTTCGTAGCCGTCCATCTCCGGCATGCTGCAATCCATCAGGATCAGGTCGAAGCGCTCGCGCTGGGCGGCGCGCACGGCCTCGACGCCGTCGGCCGCGAACTCGCAGACGCAGCCGTTCATCGCCAGCATGCCGGCGGCCACCATCTGGTTGGTGCGGTTGTCCTCGGCCACCAGCACGCGGAACTGGCGCTCCGGCATCGGCACCGGCGTGAGCGTGGGGGCGGGCAGCGGTGCGAGCGGCGCGCCGACGGGCGGGCGCATCGGCAGCGGCGGCGCCGCCACCTGTTGCTGCGCCGCGCGGCACAGGATGGTGAAGCGGAAGGTGGTGCCGGCGCCGGTCACGCTGTCGACGTCGATCCGGCCGCCCAGCAGTTCGACCAGCTGCTTGCAGATGGCCAGGCCCAGGCCGGTGCCGCCGTAGCGGCGCGTGGTGCTGGGGTCGGGCTGGACGTAGGCCTCGAACAGGTGGCGCCGCACCTCCTCGCTCATGCCTATGCCGGTGTCGCGCACTTCGAAGCGCAGGCCGAACGCGGCGCCGGGCGCCAGCGCGACATTGACCGCCACCTCGCCGTGGTCGGTGAACTTGACGGCGTTGCCGATCAGGTTGATGAGGATCTGGCGCAGGCGCAGCGAATCGCCGGCGATGCGGGCCGGCACCTCGGGCGCGACGGTCCAGTTCAGCGCCACGCCTTTCTGCTGGGCCGGACGGGCCACCAACTCCAGCACCTCGGACAGCAGGGTGCCGAGGCAGAACTCGGTCTCCTCCAGCTTGAGCTTGCCCGCCTCCATCTTGGAGAAGTCGAGGATGTTGTTGATCAGCGCGATCAGCGTGCGCGACGAGTTCCACGCCACGTCGACGAACTCCTGCTGGCGCGGCGTGAGGCGGGTTTCCTTGAGCATGTCGAGCATGCCGACCACGCCGTTGAGCGGGGTGCGCACCTCGTGGCTGACGGTGGCCGCGAACTGCGCCTTCATCTGCGCCATGTTGACGGCGGCGTCGCGCGAGTCCTTCAGTTCGGCCTCGCGCTGCTCCAGCACGTTCATCATCTGGTTGAAGGCGTGGGCCATCTCGATCAGGTCGCGCGGTCCGGCCGGCGCGGCGCGCATGCCCGATTCGCCCGACTCGGCGCGGCGCATCAAGGTCGACAGCGCGTTGAGCGGATTGATCATGTGGCGCGTCAGCAGCCGGCCCAGCACCAGCAGCACCACGGCGAACGACAGGGTCAGCGCCAGGTTGCCCGCCAACAGCGACCAGGTCAGCTGCTTGAGCGTGTGCTTGGCGATCTGCACGTGCACATAGCCCAGCAGCTGCTGCTGGTGTTCCTGCAATTCGAACGGCGACGCTTCGCTCTGGCCGCCGTACACCGGCGCGGCGAACAGCCAGCCGTCGGAGGTCTCGCCGACCAGGCCGGCGTGCGCGGGCACCGGCTGGTTCAGGTTGGCGACGTCGAGGGTCGCGCCCGCCACGACCTTCGACAGCAGCACCTTGCGTTTGGCGTCCATGATCTGCAGCGCCGCCACGTCCGGGAAGGACAGCGTGGAGTTGACCACCTCGCGGGCGTTCTCGGCCGAATGAAACAGCAGCGCCAGCGTGCTCTGGCGCGCCAGATTGTCGGCGATGCGCTGGCCCTGGCCGATGAAGTAGTCGCGCATGCGGGCGTTCGCTTCCCACGAGTTCATCAGGGCGGAGAACACGGCCAGCCCAAGAATGGCGCCGGAAACGATGACGGTCAACTGTCGCTGGAAACCGGTACGGCGGAGGAAATTACGGACTATGGAGATCATCAGGGCTGCGGATAGACAAAGTCAAAACTGCGCTGTTGCAAGGCGCCCAGGTTGAGGCCGATGTGGCTGGCGGTGCGGAGGTTGATGGCGGTCTGCAGCTCGCGCAGCGGCACCAGCGGACGGCGCCGCACGTCGCCGGCGATCACGCCCAGCGCCGAGGCGGCCAGCGTGCGGCCCAGTTCGACGTTGTCGGGCACCATGGCGAACAGCGCGCCTTTCTTCACGTGCAGCACATTGCTGGAGAACAGCGGCACGCCGCTGTTCCACGATTCGCGCAGCACCAGCGGCAGGATGGTGCTTTCCTCGACGGTGGTGCTGTCGTGCGGCAGCCAGACGGCGTCGTGGCGGGCGTCGGCGGCGGCGATCAGCTGCGGATACAGCTGGGCGGCGCGGGCCATGTCGCCGGCCACGTGGGCCTGCAGCTCCAGCCCCTGCGCCTTGGCCGCCTCGCGCGCCAGCTTGACCAGCCATTCGGACTTCTGCGGGTTGTAGACCACGATCACCCGCTTGAGCTCGGGCAGCAGCGCGCGCAGGCGCGAGAACAGCATGGCCGGGTCGGGCGTCATGCTGATGCCCATCACGTTCTCGGCGTCCGACAGCAGCAGCACGCCGCCGGCAAGCACGGCGATCTCGCGGTCCAGGCCGGCGGTGGCGTTCAAGCCCTGGCGGCCCAGCGCGATCACCACCTTGGTGCCGTTGCGCTTGAGCATGGCGTTCAGCTCGGCGGTGTCGACCTTGGGATCGACCGGGTAGCTGCGCACCTTGAGCTTGGTGCGTTCCTCGATGCCCTGGATCATGGCGATGAAGGCCGAGCGGAACGGTTCCTCCACGTTCGGATAGACCACCGCGATGCTGCCCTTGCCGATCGACGCCTGCAATTCGGGGCGGCGCAGCTGGTCTTCCAGCTGGGCCAGGGTGACGGGGCGCACGTCGGCGCGCCAGGGCGCCTGCGTGGGCGGCGCCAGCGGGTCGGCCGGCGCCAGCAGCATGCCGCCGTGGGCGGCGCTGGCGCTGACCAGGGCTATGCCCGCCGGCATCACGCCGCCGGCCGCGTGGGTCGCGCCGGTCACGCTGGCCAGCAGCAGGGCGCCGGCGTGTCTCAGTCGCCGCAGATTCAATATTGTGTTTTTCATCATACTATCTTTGCTGCATGGCTACCGCGGCGCCAGGACGGGCCCGCTTAAGATGCTTTCATAGTATAAGCCGAGACTTTGCAATTCGGAAATAAAATCGCCGCAAGCGGACACGTCGCTAGGGCTCGGGGAAGACGGCGTCGAAGCTCCGTTGTTGGCTGGAGACAAGATTCAATCCGATGTGGCTGGCGGTGCGGGAGTTGAGCGCGCTGCGCACGGCGCGCAGCGGCGTCACGCCCCGTTTCAGCGGCTCGCCGTTTTGCAGCGCCAACGCCAGCGCGGCCAGGTCGCGCCCCAGTTGCACGTTGTTCGGATACATGCCGAACAACACGCCTTTCTTGACGTGCAGCACGCTGCTGGAGAACACCGGCAGATTGCGGCTCCACGATTCCTTCAGCACCAGCGGCAGGATGGTGGTTTCCTCGACGGTGGTGGCGTCCTGCGGCAGCCACAGCGCGTCGCGGCGGCCGTCCGCGGCGGCGAACTGGGCTTCGTAGGCGCGCGCGGCGCCGGCCAGGTCGGACGCCTCCAGCGCGACCAGTTCCAGCCCCAGGCTGCGGGCCGCCTCGCGCGCCAGCCGGATCTGGCCCTCGTTGCTGGCCGGGTTGTAGACCACCAGCACCCGGCGCATGCCAGGCAGCAGGCTCTTGAGCAGGCCGAACAGCAGGGCGGGGTCGGGCGTCAGGCTGATGCCGTTGAGGCGCTCGGCGTCCGGCGCGGCGCCGACGCCGCCGATCACCACGCCCTGCGCCGGGTCCAGCGCGGCCGCCGCCTTCAAGCCCTGGCGGCCGAGCGCGATCACCACCTTGCCGTTCTTGAGCGTGTTGCGCAGCTCGCCCAGGTCGCTGCCGGCCGACAAGGCGATCGCGCGCGGCCTGCTCCTGGACTGTTCCTCGATGCCCTGGAGGATTTCCATGAACACGGTGCGGTAGGGCTCGCCGATGTCGGGATACAACACCGTCAGCGCCTGGGCGTTGGCCCACCCGCCGAGTAAGCCCAGCAGCAAGGCGCACAAACGGACAACGGCGGAGAGTGTAAATCGCACTATGATAGTTGTGTCTGGTTGATTCAGCGGAAGTGTATCCTTTGCTAACGATTCTACAGCCATAGATTGTTTCAATGGGTGCGGTGACAGCGCTTCCAGTTGATGTAAACTAAGACTTGTTAGCAACATTCACCCTCCGGACCTCCATGCCCGCCGCCAAAACCCCGATCCGCACCCCGCCCATGTTCAATCTGGCCTGGCCGTTGCTTGTCGAGCTGGGGCTGGCGATCGCCTCCAGCGTCATCGGCACGGCGCTGGCGTCGCGCATCTCGGACGAGGCGGGCGGGGCGTTCGCCCTCGCCAGCCAGGTGTCGGCCACCTTGTTCATCCTGTTCCGCATCATCGGCGCCGGCGTCAGCGTGGTGGTCACGCAAAACCTCGGCGGCGGCCAGCGCGAGGCCGCCAACCGCGTCGCCTGCGCGGTGGTCGGCGCCAGCAGCTGGCTGGGCGCCGTCACCGGCCTGATGGCCCTGCTGGGCGCGCGCGGCCTGCTGCACCTGCTCAACGCGCCGGCCGAGGTGCTGCCGCTGGCCGCGCCCTTCCTGCAGGCGCTGGCGCCGGCCATGCTGCTCGATGCCTGGAACGCCTCGATGGCCAGCGTGATGCGGGCCCACCTGCGCACCCGCGACACGCTGGTGGTGCTGGTGATCATGCACGTGAGCCACCTGGCGCTGGCGATCCCGCTGATGCACGGCTGGGGACCGCTGCCGGCCATGGGCCTGCCGGGTTACGCGGCGGCGCTGGCGGTCAGCCGCGCCATCGGCCTGGCGCTGCACCTCTTGATGTGGCGCGTGCACCTGCACATCCGCGTGGCGCGCGCCGACTGGTGGCGCCTGCCGCGCCGCGAGCTGGGCGCGGTGCTGTACATCGGCCTGCCCGGCGCGGCCGAGAACATCGCCTGGCGGCTGGCCTTCATGGTCAGCGTGGCGACCGCCGCCGAGCTGGGCGCCAGGGCGCTGGCCACCCAGGCCTACGTGCTGCAGCTGATGGGCGGGGTGATGATGTTCAGCATCGCCACCGGCCTGGCGGTGGAGATCGTGGTGGGCTACCTGATCGGCGCCGGCCGGCTGCGCGAGGCGCACGGCGTGGTGCGGCGCGCCTTGGCGCGCGGGCTGGTGGTGTGCGTCCTGATCGCGGCCTGCGCCGCGCTGCTGGGGCGCTGGCTGCTGGGCTGGTTCACCCAGGACCAGGAGATCATCGCGGCCGGCGCCACGCTGCTGTGGCTGACCGTGGCGCTGGAGCCCGGCCGCACCTTCAACCTGGTGGTGATCAACGCGTTGCGCGCCGCCGGCGACGCGCGCTTTCCCGTGATGGCGGGGGCCTTGTCGATGCTGCTGGTGCTGGCCGGCGGCAGCTGGCTGCTGGGCGTGGTGTTGGGCTGGGGCTTGCCGGGCGTGTGGATCGCCTACGCGGCCGACGAGTGGATACGCGGCCTGATCATGTGGCGCCGCTGGCAAACCCACGCGTGGGTGCCGCACGCCAAGGCGTCGCGCAAGCGGCTGCGGCCGGCCATCGTGGTCGAAGGCTAGTCCAGGCGGCCGTAAAAAAGGCGCCCTGCGGCGCCTTCGACAAGCAACCATGCTTACTGCACGGTCAGGATCACCTTGACGGTATCGTCGACCTGCGACTTCTCGATATAGCCGATAGCTTGCGGATCGGCCGCCACGGCCTTCTTTACTTCGGCGCTGGAGCCGAGCTCCTTCGGTGCGCTGGCCTTGCCGGTGAACACCAGCTTGGACCAGATGGCCTTGACCTGGGTGGAGTCCTTGTCCAGCACTTTTTTATAGAACTCGTTGCGCAGCGGGCCGTCGGTGTGCTCGATCGGCGTGAACAGGGTCGACTTCCCGAGGAAGAACTGGGCCGCCTGTTCGCTGAACATGCGGGTGGCCGGATTCTTCGGGCTGACGATGACCACGATCTCCGTCGCGAAGACCGGGGACACGGCCAGCCATGCGCCAGCGGCCAGCACTGCTTTTGCGATTATCGTTTTCATGTGGGTTCTCCTCAGAAGACGAAATCGATGGCGGCGGCGTACACGTTGACGGTGCTGCCCGCAAAGCCCGGCTGGGGATTGAGGAAGTAACCGGCGCCGTCGCGCGTCTTGATGCGGTCCACCTGCACCTTGAACGCGGCCGATTTGTAGAAGTCCCAGCGCACGCCGATGCCGGTGGTCGACTGCAGGCCGGACTTGATGGCGGCATTGGTGCCCGCGGTCAGCGGAGCCAGCGGGCCGGCGGTCGGCATCGAGGCGAAGTCGCGGATGCTGTCCTGCTTGACGTCGCCGTGCACGATGAAGGGCACGAACTTGCCGTAGCGGTAGCCGGCCATGATGTACCACGAGCTGGTGTCCGGCACCAGGCGCGACTCGGTCTTGCGCTTGGCGTACTCGGCCTGGCCGATGATGTTGTTGTAGTCCATCGCGATGCCGGCCGACGTGAAGGTGCCCTTGATGTCGGTGAGCTTGGTCTCGCTGGCCACCGAGGTCAGGCCGACCTTGTTCAGCGTGGCGACCAGGCCGTTCAGGCTGGGGTTGTCGTAGATGCCGAAGTTGGCCTGCGAGCGGCCCAGGCGATAGGTGAACGGGCCGTTCTCGACCACCAGCTGGGTCGAGATCACCGGCTTGAAGTCCACGTAGTAGTTGCCGGGCGCGCGCACCTTGGCGCGGCCGATCGCGGCCTGCGCGGTGACGGTGGTGTCGCCAAAGCTGTGCTGGTAGACCACGTCGCCGCCGTCCGCGTTGTCGACCGTGACCTGGCGGTAGACCTCATTGGGCGGGCGCAGCATGGTGTTGGCGTAGCCGACGTTGCGCACGTCGGAAATCATGTAGACCGGCAGGCCGACGCGGCCGAGGCGCAGCGAGAAGTCGTCGTTGAGCTTGATCTTGGCGAAGGCCCATCCCAGCTCGGCGCCGAACTGGTCGTTGTTGCCGGACTTGCGCACCAGGCCCTGGGCGGTGAAGGAGACGGTCTCGCTCCACTTCGCCGTGACCTGGATGCCGAGGTTGGAGTCGACGCCTGGGCGGGCGTGTTTGCCGACGCCGGCGGCCTGGTTGACGCGGTTGAATTCTGCCTGATCGGAATTGGTCATGGTCAGCGCGCCGGTGCCGAAGCCGCTGACGGTGATCGGCAGACTGTCCTGCGCATGCGCAGTGACGGCCAGGGCACTAAGGACTGCTAAGGTTGTAATCGCAAGCTTGGGTTGTTTCATCGTGTACCCCTCCGTTGGTTGATGGCGACGTTATAAGTTGTGTTGTGCGCCATGGTGAGTGTGGACTGCGAAGGAGGGGGCGTGGGTGTTTTTTTGGCAAATTGTCACATTTCCGTTGTTCATCGGCAACAAATAGCATATTGGAAGCGTTATCACGTGATGCAAACGGCAAGCTTGCCCAAAGGGCGCGCTTGATGTGGAAGGGGTTTTCGGGCGCCCGCCGTCCGGCGCTGTCCTGAACGGCCAAGACACAATTCGGGTCCGTGCTTGGGTGAAAAACGGCGGCTCGTTCCGGGGGCCGCGCTCAGCGGTGGAACTCGACCTGGAAGCGCACCGGCCCGACCACCTGGACTTCGTGCTCGACGCGCGGCTCGACCACGCCGTGACGCTGCGGCGAAAGCAGCACTTCCTCGGCCGGCTGGGCAGGATCGGTGATGCGGTACAGCAGGCTGCCTTCCAGTATCGTGATGCGGCCCCACACGCCGGCTGCGGTGGTGTGGGCGCGCTGCAGGGCGGCGGGCACGGTGTCCTGCGTGAAGACAGGGCTGCTTTTGTAGTGGGCGACGGCGTCTGGCATGGACTTCATGATGGTTCCTCGGGTGAGCCGACTTTCACTGCACCGAAAAATCCGTATTGGAGACTGGCGGCGATGCGGCGCGCCACGGTCTTGAATTCGGCGGCGTCGGCGGGGCTGAACAAACGGGTGGCGTTGGCTTCGAACAGCGTGAGCCAGCGCATGAAGTGGTCGGGGGTGACGCCGTTCAGCTGCATGTGCTTGCCGAACACGTTGCCCTGGAAGCTGCGGCTGCCCAGCATGACGGTGCACCAGAATTCGACCATGCGTTCCAGGTGCGGCTCCCACTGGTCGCCGATGGCGCCGTCGAACACCGGCTGCAGCACCGGGTCGGCCCGCACCTCGCCATAAAATTCGTGGACCAGCGTGGCGATCGATACCGGGTTCAGTGTCAGGTGGGACATGATGAGCTTTGCGTTTAAACAGGTATTTATAATACCATATTAACGGCCGGCGGCAGCGCGCTGGGCGGCGGGCAGGTTGCGGGTGATCGCGCGCAGCATCTGTTCCACGTCGATGGGCTTGGCGATGAAGTCGTTCATGCCGGAGGCGATGCATTGCTCGCGCTCGGACAGCATCACGCCGGCCGTCATGGCCAGCACCGGCAGTTCCAGTTTGAGTTCGTTGCGGATGCGGGTGGTGGCCTCGAAGCCGTCCATCTCCGGCATCTGCACGTCCATCAGCACCAGGTCGTAGCGGTGGGCCTCGGTGCGCAGCAGCTCGAGCGCGGCGCGGCCATTGTCCACCGCCTCGATGTCGGCGCCGGCGTAGGACAGCATGCTCTTGGCCACCAGCTGGTTGATCGGATTGTCCTCCACCAGCAGGATGCGCACGCCGTCGATGCGCAGGCCGGCCGGCGCGCCGGGATCGGCGCTGACGGCGGCCGGCGTGCCGGCCAGCGCCTGCTGCAAGGTCTCGTTCAGGCGCGCCATGGTCACCGGTTTGAGCAGCACCGCGTTGGCCGCCCCCGCGCCGTCGGTGTGCAGCAGCTTGCCCTGGCCGAAGGCGCTGACCATCAGGATGACGGCCGGGCAGGCTTGCGGCATGGCGGCGCGGATCGCCTGCATGGTGGCGAGGCCGTTCATGCCGGCCATGTCCCAGTCGACCAGGATGGCGTCGTAGCGCGTGCCGGTGTCGCGCAGCCGGGACAGCGCCTGCTCGCCGGAGCCGGCGCATTCGCTGCTCCAGCCGCGCGCGTCGATGGTGCGGCTGAGGTAGTCGGCGCTGACGGCATCGTCGTCCACCACCAGCAGGTGCTGGGCCGGCAGCGCGGCGCCGGCCTGCGGCAGGTCGGCGCCGCGCTGCAGCGGCACCGTCAGCACGAAGGCGCTGCCGACGCCGGCGTCGCTTTGCACGGCGATCTCGCCGCCCATCAGCGCGGCGATGCGGCGCGAGATGGCCAGGCCCAGCCCGGTGCCGCCGAAGCGCCGCGTCATCGAGGCGTCGGCCTGCGAGAACGGCGCGAACAACAGCGCCAGCTGGTCGGCCGGGATGCCGATGCCGCTGTCGCGCACCGTGAAGCGCAGCGTGACCGGGCCGGGATCGGCGCCGCCGGTACGCTCCACCAGCACCGTCACCGATCCCTTTTCGGTGAACTTGATGGCGTTGCCGACCAGGTTGATCAGGATCTGTTGCAGGCGGTGGCCGTCACCCACCAGCGACTGCGGCACGTCGGCCTCGACGCCGATCGCCAGCTCCAGGTCCTTCTCGCCGGAGTTGACCGTCATGATGGTGGCGATGGCTTCCAGCACTGCGCTCAGCTGGAACGGCGCCGGCGCCAGCTCCATGCGTCCGGCCTCGATCTTGGAAAAGTCCAGCACGTCGTTCAGGATGCTGAGCAGCGAATTGCCGGACGAGCGTATCATCTCCAGGTACTTCTGCTGGTCGGGCGAGAGCGCGGTGTTGTTGAGCAGGTGCGTCATGCCCAGCACGGCGTTGAGCGGCGTGCGGATCTCATGGCTCATGTTGGCGACGAATTCGGACTTGGCGCGGCTGGCCGCCTCCGCCAGGTCGCGCGCCACGATCAGCGAGCTTTCCGATTCGCGCAGCGCCGCGGTCTTTTCCTCGGCCAGCGCGGCGGCGTAGGCCTGGCGCGCGGTCAAGGCCCGCACCACGCCGAAGAACAGCAGGCTGATGATGGCGCCGGCCAGCAGCACGATGTGCGATTTTTGGCGGTCGATGGAATTCTCGAACGCCGGCAACGAGTTGAAACGCAGCGTCCAGCGATGGTGCAGCAGCACCAGCGGCGCGGTGCGCAGGTAGGGATTCGGATATTGCAGGTTGTCGTTGCTGCTGCGGTCGCCGCTGGCGTACAGGCGGGCGGCGGGATCGGCGTTCGGGCCGTCGAAGATCTCCAGCTGCACCACGTGGTCGGACGGGCCGAGCAGGCCGGCCATCATGTCGTCGGCGCGGATCGGGCTGTAGGAGTAGCCCTGCAGCGTTTCGATGCGGCGCGCCTGGGACAGGGGAGCGGCCGCCGGCGCGTCCTGCTTGCGGTAGATCGGGAAGTACATCAGGAAGCCCGGCCGGCCCTCGCCGGTTTCGTTCTGCACCAGCGTCACCTTGGCCGACAGCACCGGTTCGCCGGTGCGGGCGGCTTCCAGCAGCGCCGCCCGGCGGATCGGTTCGGACATCATATCGTAGCCGAAGGCGCGCAGGTTCTGGCCCTGGAACGGTTCCAGGTAGAGCACCACGGCGGACTCCGCGCCCAGCCCCGCCCCCGGCCGCGACCAGATGCGGAAGTCCGGATAACCCTGCGCGCGCACCTGCTGCGCCAGCGCGTCGCGCTGGGCGGCCGCGACCAGCGGGCTGTAGCCCAGCCCCAGCACGCCCGGGAAACTGTGCTGCAGGTTCAGCGCATCGACGTAACCGCGCCATTGCGCGCGGCTCGGTTCAGCTGTCGTATTGAACAGCGCGCGGGCGCCGCGCAGCCCCGATTCGTACAGGGCCATGCGGCTGCTGATGCGTTCAGTGATGTCGCTGCATTCGGTGTCGAACTGTTCGCGCGCGCGGCGCTCGGTGCTGAGCGCCACCAGATGCCAGACCACCACCGTCAGGCCCAGGCCGACCAGCAGCGTGGCCCATTGCGCGGCGCTGCGTCCGCGCACCGCGCCGCTCATGCGCCGGCGTTCGCTGGCGTCGGCGCACAGCACCATGCCGATCAGGCTGCACAGCACGACAAAGCTGTCGAGCGCGATCAGCGCGTCGTTCAGCGTGCCGACCGCGAACGGCCCCAGGCCGCGCACGGTGCCCAACACCGCGCCGCCCGCCGTCGCCACGCAGGCGAGGCTGGCGCCGCGCAGGCCGTAGCGGTAGGAGGCCCAGGCCACGCACACCATGAAGATGTACGGCAGCCAGCCGGGATCGTCGTCCGAGGTGTAGCGGCGGCCGAAGATCCAGGCGATCAGCGCCGCCAGCAGCGCCAGCGACAGGGCCGCCTCCAGCGCCCCGGACCAGCGCCAGCGGCGCCGGCGCCACGCCAGGATGGCCGGCGCCACCAGCAGTATGCCGGCGACGTCGCCCACCCACCAGGTCAGCGCCACGGTGCCATAGGCGGCGGCCGGCACCAGGCCGCCCAGCACCAGCGTGCTGCTGCCGATGCCGGCGCTGATCACGCAGACCAGCAGCGCGACGATGGCGAATTTGTAGACGTCCTGCAGTTGGCTGAGCGGCCGGGCGGTGTCGGTGTAGCGGCGCATCAGCCAGGCTCCGGCCAGCGCTTCCAGCGTATTGCCGGTGGCGATCAGCAGCGAGGCCGTCACCAGGCCGGCGGTGAACGGCATGCCATTGGTGGTGAAGGTGGACAGGTTGGCGGCCAGCGCGCCGATCAGGATGGCCGGCCAGGCGCGCTGGCCCATCAGCAGGATGGCGGCGAAGGCGATGCCGGACGGCGGCCAGACGGGCGTGGCGTTGGTGTGGGCGAAGGCCAGCATCAGGCTGGCGTTGGCGATCAGGTAGTAGCAGGCGGTCAGCAGCACCAACGCTAGCGGCGCAGGGCTGGATGGGGCGTTGGACGGTGCGACCGGAGCGGAGCCTGCGCGCATGGCAGTGTATTCGGTTGTCTCGGTGGCAATCACTATACCCCGAACCGGGCATGGCCGGGTATCGTGCTGGCAGCGACCCGTGCATATTTGTTGGGTTTATGACGTACGGGCGTAGCCAAACGGGCCGGCAGCATGTAATACTTTGATATCATCTTTCTAGTGAGTGGCGCTGCTCATGGCGTTGAAACAGTACCTGCCGTCCACCCTCAGATTCCGGCTCAGCGGCCTGGTCGTGCTGCTGGTGCTGGCCGCCACCGTCACCGTGACGGTAGTGGCGCTGATGCTGGCCGAGCGCGACATGAAGGAAGTGATCGGCAGCCAGCAGTATGCCTTGCTGTCCGGCGCGGCCACCCACATCGACGAGCACCTTGCAGGCAAGAAGGCGATGCTGGCGGCGCTGGCCGAATCGCTGCCGGCGTCCACGCTGCGCGATCCCGAGGCGCTGCGCGCCTACCTGAGGGCGCGGCCGACCGCGCGCGGCCAGTTCTCGTTTGTGGAAATCTACAACGCCGACGGCCTGCTGACCGGCGCGCTGGAAGAGGCCATGCCGCCGCAACCGTTCCACGCGGCCGGACAGGAATGGTTCGACCTGACGATGCGGCGTGGGCGCGGCGTGGTGTCTGCGCCGTTCGCCAGCAAGCTGGCGGGCGCGCCGACGGTGCTGATCACGGCGCCGGTGTTCGACAGCGGCGGCCACGTGGCGCTGGTGCTGGCCGGCGGCATCAACCTGCTGCACTATGCGCCGTTCGAGTCGCTCAGCGCGCTCAGGCCGGGCAGCACCGGCTTCACCTTCATCATGACCTCGGAAGGCATTCTGCTCAGCCATCCGAACAAGGCGCGGCTGCTGCACAGCATCAACGAGCGCCCCGGCACCAACCGCGCGACGGAAATGGCGCTTGCCGGCTTCCAGGGCTGGACCGAGGCGGAAAACAAGGACAACGTCAAAGGCATTTATTCCTACCGCCGCCTGCAACACGCGCGCTGGATCGTCGCCGCGCGCTTCCCCAGCGACGAGGCGCTGGCGCCGCTGCGGGAGATGCGCTACGAGGCGGCGGCCGCGGCGACGGTGTTTGCCGGCCTGGCGGGCCTGCTGTCGTGGCTGGGCATCGTGCGCTTGCTGCGGCCCTTGCAGCGGCTGCGGCGCAACGTCGTCGAAATCAAAAACAGCCGCGCCGGCATCCAGGTGCTGCAGCTGGACCGCAAGGATGAAATCGGCGAATTGAGCGGCGCCTTCTACCGCTTGATGGCCGAGCGCGAGGCGGCGCAGCTGCGCACCTTCGAGAGCGAAAAGCGGGCGCGCATCCTGGCCGACAACCTGCCGCTGCTGATCGCCTACCTGGACCGCGACAAGCGCTACCTGTTCACCAACGAGTACTACCGGGTGCAGTTCGGCGTCGATCCGCAGAGCATGTTGGGCAAGACCGTGTCCGAGATCTTCGGCGCCGCCGCCGACAGCTGGCTGGGCGACCTGGACCAGGCGCTGCACGGCGGCCGCCTGCATTACGAGCGCACCTTCGAGCGGCGCGGCCAGATCATCCACTTCCTGGTCGACCTGGTGCCGGACATCGCCGCCGACGGCGAGGTGCTGGGCACCTACCTGATGGCGATGGATATCACCGACCGCAAGAACGCGGAGCTGATGCAGGCCGCCGGCGAGCAGCGCGCCGCCGCCGCCAGCCGCGCCAAGAGCGAGTTCGTGGCCAATATGAGCCACGAGATCCGCACGCCGATGAACGCGGTGCTGGGCGTGGCCTATTTGCTGGGCAATACGGAGCTGAACGCGCAGCAGAAGGAATACGTGGACATGATACGGTCGTCCGGCAACGTCCTGCTGGGCATCCTGAACGATGTGCTGGACTTCTCCAAGATCGAGGCCGGCCGCATGGAGCTGGCGCCGTCCACCTTCCAGCTGGACGAAGTGCTGGAAGCGGTGAACACCGTGATGATGACCAACGTGACCGCCAGCGGCCTGCAGCTGACCATTGCCACCGACCCCGCCGTGCCGCGCGCGCTGGTGGGCGACGCCATGCGCCTGCAGCAGATCCTGATCAATTTGGTCGGCAACGCCATCAAGTTCACCGAGCAGGGGCAGGTGCTGTTGCGCGTGGAGCGCTCGGCCAACGGCATGGCCGGTTACGCCGGCGACGCGGTCGGCCTGCGCTTCGTCGTGCGCGACACCGGCATCGGCATGGACCTGGAGCAGCAGAGCCGCTTGTTCGAAGCCTTCAACCAGGCCGACGCCTCGACCACGCGCCGCTTCGGCGGCACCGGCCTGGGATTGGCGATCTGCCGCCGGCTGGCCGAGCTGATGGGGGGCGCTATCGCCGTCACCAGCGAGCCGGGGAAGGGCAGCGAGTTTGTCGTCACGCTGCCCTTCCTGCTGCCGCACGCCGAAGCCCACGCCGCGCCGGAGGACGAGGACGACGACCCGGCAACCCACCGGCTCAAGGGCCTGCGCCTGCTGCTGGTCGAAGACCATCCGCTGAACCAGGTGGTGGCGCGCGGCATGCTGGAATACGCCGGCGCCAGCGTGGACGTGGTGGAAAACGGCCAACTGGCGGTCGATCGCCTCCGCGAGCATGCCGCCGACTACGACATCGTGCTGATGGACGTGCAGATGCCGGTGATGGACGGTTTCGCCGCGACCGGCGTGATAAGGCAGGAGCTCAAGCTGGACCTGCCCATCCTGGCCATGACGGCGGGCGTGATGCAGTCGGAGCAGGAGCGCTGCATCGCCGCCGGCATGAACGATTTCATCGCCAAGCCTATCGACGTCGAGCAGATGCTGGACACCATTTCGCGCCATATCCCGGCCGGGCGGCACCGCTGAAGCCCGGCACTTGGCGACGCACGGCTGCACTTCGCGCCGGACGCCCGCATTTCGTCGCACCGGCCTCCGGGCCGGCGATCCGCCGGTTAGAGTGGATCACACTCTGCCAGCCTGACTATTTTGGATAACGCAATGAACCACAGCAGCACAACCGCCACGGCGCCTTCGAATTGCGAAGCCGCGCCGCTGGCCCATCCCCTGGACTTGATACCGTTGTTCCGGCGCTGGCCGGCATCGAACCGGCGCAACATGCTGTACACGCTGATCTGGAATTTCGGCCTGGGCACCGTGCTGACGGCGGTCGAGTTGTACTGGTCGCACTCCGGGCAGCCGGTGTTGAAACAATGGCTGCAGATGCTGCTGATTACGAACCTGATCGGCTTTCTGATCCACTTCGGCAATCTGCTGGCCAACGCCGTCAGCAGCGGCTGGCCGCGCCGTGCGCGAGGCTTGCCACGGCTGGTGTTCAGCACTGCGCTGGTGGTGGTCAGCGTGCCGCTGGGGCTAGGCATGGGCAATGCGCTGTGGAGCGGCAAGAGCATCATGCAGTTGATGGGCAACCGTGACGCGCTGACCCAGTCGCTGGTGCTGGCGGCGGCCGTCGCGCTGTTGATGTACCTGGTACGCAGCAGCGCCGAACGCAGGGTGGCGCAGGCGATGGAGAAGGCGAAGCAGCAGGAGCTGATTGCATCCAGCGCCCGCCTCTTGGCCGAAGCGCGGCTGCGCGCCCTGCAGGCGCAGATCGAGCCTCACTTTTTGTACAACACGCTGGCCAACGTGGTGAGCCTGATCGGTCCACAGCCGGCCAAGGCCCAGCACATGCTGGAACGGTTTATCGACTACCTGCGCGCCAGTCTGGCGGTCAGCCGCAGCGAGGAGGCAACGCTGGGTTCGGAGGCCAAGCTGATTGCGGCCTACCTGGACGTGCTGGCGGTGCGCATGGGCGGGCGGCTGCGCTACCGCATCGAAGTACCCGACCGCCTGCGCCAGTTCGCCATCGCGCCGATGCTGCTGCAGCCGGTGGTGGAGAACGCGATTTCGCACGGCCTGGAGCCAAAGGTGGAGGGCGGCGAGATCGTCTTCAGCGCGAACGAGATGGGCGAGCATCTGTGCCTGCAAATCAGCGATACCGGCGTGGGCCTGGGCAGCACCATGTCTGCCAAGCCTGGCGGCGGCGTTGGGCTGAGCAACCTGCGGGAGCGCTTGCGCAGTTTGTATGGCAGCGCGGCTCGGGTAGAATTATTGGAAAATCAACCCTGCGGCATGACGGTGCGCCTCATGCTGCCTTTGAATGCGAGTCCGACATCGATACACTCCGTGCCCTGATCGCAGATGACGAAGAGCATCTGCGCGATTATCTGGAAGGCCAGCTGAAAACCGCGTGGCCGGAATTGAAGGTGGTGGCCAAGGCCGCCAATGGCCTGGAGGCGCTGCGCCTGATCGACGAGGAGGCGCCGGATGTGGTGTTCCTCGATATCCGCATGCCCGGCATGACCGGCCTGGACGTGGCGTCCCGGCTGGTGGCGGGCGCCAGGCCGCCGCACATCGTTTTCGTGACGGCCTTCGACCAGTACGCGGTGGAGGCGTTCGAGCATTCGGCAGTCGATTATCTGCTGAAGCCGGCGAGCCTGGAGCGGCTGGAGAAGACCGTGCACAAGCTGAAGTCGGCGCTGCGTCCCAGCGAACCGGCTGCGGCGGCGGGCATCACGGCTGCGACGCTGCAGGCGCTGTTGCAGCAGCTGGGCGGCGCGGCGCCTGTGGCCCCGGCGCCGGCGCCGTCGCTGCAGTGGATACGCGCGTCGCAAGGCGAGCAGACGCGCCTGATCGCCATCGACGAGGTGATCTACTTCCAGAGCAACGACAAGTACACCAGCGTGTTCCTGGCCGACGGCGAGAGCCTGATACGCACGCCGATCAGCAAGCTGCGCGAGCAGCTCGACGAGCAGCAGTTCTGGCAGATCCACCGCAGCGTGATCGTCGCCGCGCGCCACGTGGCCGGCACTCGCCACGACTTCCGCGGCCGCCTGATGGTGCAGCTCAAGGGCCGCGACGAGCAACTCGTCGTCAGCCGCAACTACGTCGACCTGTTCCGGCAGATGTAGGGCAGGCTGTGGAAAGGTTGCAATAATTACACTGCCGTGTTACGTTCGTTTCTCTCACATCCATCGAGGAAGCAGACATGAAAAAAGTAAACTCAACATCGTTGTTGCAACAGCGCCGCCGCTTTCTGGTGCGGGGCGCCGCGCTCACCTTGGCAACCGCAGCCTGCGTGCTGCCAGCGATCCGGAAAGACAAACTGGCTCCCGCTGCGGCGATCCCCGACGGCGCCCCCGAGGATGCGGTCGCATCCACGGATCTGAGCGCATTGGTGCGCAGCGGCCAGCCGGTGCCGATTGAACTCTTCTTTTCTTCGCCAGAAAATTTCTCGCATTTCCTGGCGTTGACCGGCACCGCTTAATGGCCGTTACAGGGCTGCGGTCCACGTAATTTGGTTGCCGTTCGAATCGTACGTTCCGTGATTGTTGGAAATCGAGTCATTGAAATTGCCATCCAGCGTCCAGCGGCCGACGGCGTCGACAACCTTATTCGAAACCCCGTAGTCAAAGACTTCCTGCGGGGTCAACACACGGTCATAGAGGATGATGTCGGAGAACTTCCAATTGAGATTGACCCCGGCCGCAGCCCAGGATGTACGCCCCACCTGGATGGCCGCCAGAGCGTCGACATTGGTCCAAGGCTCCGTCGCTTGCGCGTATGCCATCAGGAAGTCATTCACATAGAGGGCAATACGCGAACTGGCATCGACAGTGAATGTGATCCGGGTCCAAGTCTCGGCCACATCCGTCCGGCCCTTATGGCCAGAGTCGTTGCCTATCTTTGTACCGGCAAATAGCTGCATATAGGTATTGATGTCTTCCGGTGGGGTAGTGGGGGATAGCCCGTTTTTGTAAATGACCCAGCCGCTCCCATCGAGGTAGGCGGAACCCGAACTACGCCGGATGAACGCGCCTCCGTTTGCCACCGACGCGGCATCCTGGTTGATCGTGTAAGAGATGGAGAAATTTGATGAGCGGCAGAGCGATGCGGCTGGGTTGATGGTGAAGAAGCACGCTTTGGTCGGCGCACTGCTGAACTTCGCGCATTGTTTGAAGAACGTGTTATTCAATTTTCGCTCGATCAGGCTGTCTGGCGGCGGCATGCGCGAGCGGTCCAGCACGGAGGTAATGGCCTCGAACACATCTGCGCGGACGTTGGTATCGCCTCCCTGTTTGGTCACCAGCACTTTCCACGGTTCCACCCCCGGCACGCTGCCGCTGTTCCACACCCAATGGCAGGCGAGCTGAACGCCAGTGCGATAGAAATTCTGAAGCAGGGTCGACAGATTGTGCTGGGTGTCGTCCTGGAGCGCCTTTTCTTCGGTGTACCGCAAGCCGAAGCTGCCGACATAATATGGCTTGCCAAGGTCATGGGCTAGTTTCTGCATCATCTTCAGGTAGGGCAAGGAGCACGAAATGAAATCCGCCCGCAAGGCGGTGGGCTGACCCGCTACCGGTGCTACGCAACTGCTGAAATACTCGTTATTGGGGAACAGGTTTTCGCAAATGGTGTCGATCGGGCTGGGATTCATTGCGCGGACAATTTCGAGATGTTCATCGATCGTATATTTTCGCGGATCGTAATGCGGGAGCGCCGCATTCCCCGAAGAGATCATGCGCTGCAGCGTATCCTGTCCTCGTATGGCTTCGGCTATCTCTTTCAGGACGGCTGGCGCAGTGGTGTAGTCCAGGCCCGTATTCAGCGTGATTTCCTGACCCGCCATCCAGGCTGCAATACCGGTGTGGTCTTTGTACTTGGCCGTGAACGCCGCTGCAAATGCCCGCAGGTAGTTTCTGGATTTGGAGCTACTTGTCAAAAGCGCGCTCTTGTCTTCTCCAACCAGCTCGGGAATGGCCAGGATGTTCCAGAAGGGGCAAGCGATAATGCCGATGTTGTGCGCCTTGGCTGCATCGAGGAAAACCTGGACTGCTCGCCAGTAGGAATCATAGATTTTAAGATCTTTGACGGAATTATCGGCATTGAAGTCGGGAACGCCTATGACGTGATCCCAGCCGAACGCGTTCTTGGCGGCAAACGGCGTAATCATCACCTGCAGGTATTTGACCCCTTTAGATTGAAGAAAATCGAAGTCTTCCGGATAGTCAGGATTGGACGGCCCGGTATCGCCCGTGCCGGTGTCCGACCAGTGTCGGCGCTCAAGGTAGTTGTATGCGTTTAAGCCGATGGTGGCGACTGGCCCCGTATTGAGCCCGTCGGTATTGTATTCCTGCATGACGCCGTCTTGCACCCTGATATATGGCATAACGTCCCCTCGATGTGTTAAATAATTAATTTTATCAATATTTAAATTTTTACGGGGTAAATTTTCCGATGGCGATGATCAAAAAAAAAGCCGCCATCGCTGGCGGCTCTCTACTGCTATATGGCCCGGCTTAGTCGTGGGCGTAGATGTCGTTGTCCTTGGTCTCGCCGACGAACAGTGCACCGATCACCGCAGTGATCAGCGCGATGACGATCGGATACCACAGGCCGTAGTAGATGTCGCCCTTGAACGCCACCAGCGCGAACGAAATGGTCGGCAGCAGGCCGCCGAACCAGCCGTTGCCGATATGGTAGGGCAGCGACATCGAGGTGTAGCGGATGCGGGTCGGGAACATCTCCACCAGCATCGCCGCGATCGGGCCGTACACCATGGTCACGTACAGCACCAGCACGAACAGCACCGCCACCATCATAGGCTTGTTGATCTGCGTGTCGTCAGCCTTGGCGGGATAGCCCGCGCCCTTGATGGCGGCGCCGACTTCCTTCTTCAGCGCTGCCTCGGCATCCTTGCTGGCCTTGTCGAAGTTCAGGCCGTCGGGCGTCATGGTGGCGTTGAAGGAGGTGATCTCCTTGTCGCCGATCTTGATCTTGGCGACGCTGCCGGCCGGCGCTTCCTGCGTGGTATAGTTCACCGAAGCCAGCGACAGCATGCTGGTCGCGATATCGCACGACGAAGGGAACTTCTTCTGGCCAGTCAGGTTGAACTGGAAGTGGCAGGACGCAGGATCGGCCACCACCACCACCGGCGAATTTTTCAGCGCGGTTTCCAGCGCGGGATTGCCGTAGTGGGTCATCGCGCCGAACAGCGGGAAGTAGGTCGCCGCGGCCAGCACGCAGCCGCCCAGGATGATCCACTTGCGGCCGATCTTGTCGGACATCATGCCGAAGAAGATGAAGAACGGGGTCGCCAGCGCCAGCGAAACCGCGGTCAGGATGTTGGCGGTGGCGCCGTCGATCTTCAGCACTTGCGTCATGAAGAACAGCGCGTAGAACTGGCCGGTGTACCACACCACCGCCTGGCCCATGGTCAGGCCGATCAGCGCCAGGATCACCACCTTCAGGTTGCGCCATTGGCCGAACGCTTCGCTCAGCGGGGCCTTCGAGGTCTTGCCTTCGGCCTTCATCTTGGCGAAGGCGGGCGACTCGTTCATCGACAAACGGATCCACACCGATACGCCCAGCAGCAGCACCGACACCAGGAACGGCACGCGCCAGCCCCACGCGGCGAATTCCTTCTCGCCGATGGCGGTGCGGGTGCCCAGGATCACCAGCAGCGACAGGAACAAGCCCAGCGTGGCGGTGGTCTGGATCCACGACGTGAACGAGCCGCGCTTGCCGTGCGGCGCGTGCTCGGCCACGTAGGTGGCCGCGCCACCGTACTCGCCGCCCAGCGCCAGGCCTTGCAGAATGCGCAGCGAGACCAGGATGATGGGCGCGGCGATGCCGATCGCCTCGTGTCCGGGCAGCAGGCCGACAATGAAGGTCGAGGCGCCCATGATCAGGATGGTGATCAGGAAGGTGTACTTACGGCCGATCATGTCGCCGAGGCGGCCGAACACCAGCGCGCCGAATGGGCGCACAATGAAGCCGGCGGCAAAGGCCAGCAGCGCGAAAATAAAGGTGGTGGTCGGATCGCCGATGAAGAACTGCTTGGCGATGATAGGCGCGAGCGAACCGTAAAGATAGAAATCGTACCATTCGAAAATCGTGCCCAGCGAGGACGCAAAGATCACCTTGCGTTCTTCCGGCGTGATGCCTCCGCCTGCGGGCAGAGTTGCACTACCTGGTGTTGATGCCATTTTCTTGTCTCCTGTAATTTTTGAATTTCCCCAGCTGAGACAGTTACACCTTTGTCAGCTTGCGCCCAGTGTGTCCTGTGAACCTTACGTCAAGCTTGCTTGAAACTTACACGAAACTTACAGAAATATTTGCGAACGACCGTACTAAAATATGCTATTCTCGTTTCACTAAAAACACCCACTCATAGGAGACTTTCATGATCGACGCCGTCATTGTTTCAACCGCCCGCACAGGTTTGGCCAAGTCGTGGAAAGGCGCGTTCAACATGACGCATGGCGCCACGCTGGGCGGCCATGCGCTGCAGGCGGCCATCAGCCGCGCGGGCATCGAGGCCGGCGAGGTTGAGGACGTGCTGATCGGCTGCGCCAATCCCGAGGGCGCCACCGGCGGCAACATCGCGCGCCAGATCGCGCTGCGCGCCGGCTGCCCGGTGACCACCGGCGGCATGACCGTCAACCGTTTCTGCTCGTCCGGCCTGCAGACCATCGCCAGCGCGGCCCAGCGCATCATCGCCGGCGAGGGCGACATCTACGCGGCCGGCGGCGTGGAGTCGATCTCCTGCGTGCAGCAGGAAATGAACCTGCATATGTATAAGGACGTCTGGCTGGACCAGCACAAGCCGGAAATCTACTGGACCATGCTGCAGACGGCCGAAACCGTCGCCAAGCGCTACAACATCAGCCGCGAGCGCCAGGACGAGTACGGCGTGCAGAGCCAGCAGCGCGCCGCCGCCGCCCAGGCCGCCGGCCTGTTCGACGCCGAGATCGTGCCGATGACCACCGTCATGGGCGTGGCCGACAAGGCCAGCGGCATGCTGCTGACCCGGGAAGTGACCATCTCGGCCGACGAGGGCATCCGCGCCGACACCACCTACGAAGCCGTCTCCAAGATCCGCACCGCCATGCCGGGCGGCGTGATCAGCGCCGGCAACGCCAGCCAGTTCTCGGACGGCGCCTCGGTCGCCATTGTGATGAGCGCGCAGGCCGCAGCCGCCAAGGGCTTGCAGCCGCTGGGCATCTTCCGTGGCTTCGCCGTGGCCGGCTGCGAGCCGGACGAGATGGGCATCGGCCCCGTGTTCGCCATACCCAAGCTGCTGAAGAAGGCCGGGCTGAAGGTCGAGGACATCGGCCTGTGGGAGCTGAACGAAGCCTTCGCCGTGCAGGTACTGTACTGCGCCGACAAGCTTGGCATCCCGATGGACCGCCTCAACGTCAACGGCGGCGCGATCGCGGTCGGCCACCCGTACGGCGTGTCGGGCGCGCGCCTGACCGGCCACGCGCTGTTGGAAGGCAAGCGCCGTGGCGTCAAATATGTGGTGGTCACCATGTGCATCGGTGGCGGCCAGGGAGCGGCGGGCCTGTTCGAAGTGGTGTAAGCGATGCGCTCGCTACTGCTGTCGCGCCGCGACCTCGGCTTCATGCTGTACGAGTGGCTGGATGCGGAGGCGCTGACCCGGCGCGCCCGCTTCAGCGATCACAACCGCGAAACCTTCGATGCCGCCCTCGACACGGCCGAGCAGCTCGCCACCGAGCTGTTCGCGCCGCACAACAAGAAGGGCGACAGCGAGGAGCCGCACGCCGTGCAGGGCGAACGCTGCCTCAGCGTGCGGATGATCCCGGAGGTGAAGACGGCGCTCGACGCCTACTCCGCCGCCGGCCTGATGGCGGCCGGCCAGGACTACGAACACGGCGGCATGCAGCTGCCGGTGGTGGTGCAGAAGACCTTGGCCGCTTACTTCACGGCAGCCAACGTCGCCACCAGCGCCTACACGTTTTTGACCATGAGCGGGGCCAATACCCTGCTCAAGAGCGGCACGCCGGAGCAGGTGCGCCGCTACGCCCGGCCGATGTTCGCCGGCCGCTACTTCGGCACCATGTGCCTGTCGGAGCCGCAGGCCGGTTCCAGCCTGTCCGACATCAGCAGCCGCGCCGTGCCCGATCCGCAGCCCGGCCTGGAGGGCGAGCGCCAGTTCCGCCTGAGCGGCAACAAGATGTGGATCTCGGCCGGCGAGCACGAACTGTCGGACAACATCGTCCACCTGGTGCTGGCCAAGATACCCGGCCCGGACGGCAAGCCGATCCCCGGCGTGAAGGGCATCTCGCTGTTCATCGTGCCCAAGTTCCTGGTCAACGACGACGGCAGCCTTGGCGAGCGCAACGACGTCGTGCTGGCCGGCCTGAATCACAAGATGGGCAATCGCGGCACCAGCAACTGCCTGCTCAACTTCGGCGAAGGGAAGTTCCAACCGCAGGGCAAGGGCGGCGCCATCGGCTACCTGGTCGGCCAGCCGCACCAGGGCCTGGCCAATATGTTCCACATGATGAACGAGGCGCGCATCGCGGTCGGCCTGGGCGCGGCGGTGCTGGGCTACACCGGCTACCTGCACGCGCTGGACTACGCGCGCAACCGCCCCCAGGGCCGCCATCCGGCGCAGAAAGATCCGGCCCAGCCGCAAATACCGATCATCGAACACACCGATGTGCGGCGCATGCTGCTGGCGCAGAAGGCCTACGTGGAGGGCGGCCTCGGCCTGGTGCTGTACAGCGCCCGCCTGGTCGACGAGCAGAACAGCGCCGAGACGCCGGAAGCGCGCGAACACGCGGGCCGCCTGCTGGACTTCCTGACGCCGATCACCAAATCGTGGCCGTCGCAATGGTGCGTGGAAGCCAACAGCCTGGCGATCCAGGTGCATGGCGGCTACGGCTACACGCGCGAGTACAACGTCGAGCAGTTTTATCGCGACAACCGGCTCAACGCCATCCACGAAGGCACGCACGGCATCCACGGGCTGGACCTGCTGGGCCGCAAGGCCACCATGCAGGACGGCGCCTTGTTCAAGGCTTTCGGCGCCGAGTTGCGCAAGACGGTGCGTAAGGTGCGCGGCAGCGTCGGCGCGCCCGATGCGTTCCCGTCCGGGCTGGCGGAGATCGGCCAGCAGCTGCTGGCGCACGCCGATGCGCTGGACGCGGCCTGGCAGGCAGTGGAAGTCGTCACGCAAAAGCTGTATGCTGCCGGCGACATGAATAAAACCCTGGCCAACGCCAGCCTGTACCTGGAAGCGGTCGGCCACGTGGTGGTCGCCTGGATCTGGTTGCAGCAAGCCCTGTTGGCCGCGGCCGCGTTGAATGGCGGCGACGCCGACTTCTATCGTGGCAAGCTGCAAGCCTGCCGCTATTTCTTCCGCTGGGAGTTGCCGAAGGTCGAACAGCAGCTGGAACTGCTGGCCAGCATAGACACCACCACGCTCGACATGCGCGACGCGTGGTTCTAACCGAGCGAGACAAGATGATCAAGCACATCGTAATGTGGAAACTGAAGGACCATGCCGAGGGCGCCGACCGCGCCGCCAACGCGGCCAGGATGAAGGCGCTGCTGGAGGGCTGCGTCGGCCTGGTGCCGGGCCTGCTGAAGCTGGAAGCCGTCGTGGCCCAGCCCGGCCTGGAGGCGACGTACGACGTGATGTTGTACTCCGAGTTCACCGACAAGGCAGCGCTGGACGAATACCAGAACCATCCCGACCATGTGGCGATGAAGCCGTTCTTCGTCGCCGTGCGCGACGCGCGCCAGTGCATGGACTACGAAATCTAAGGACACCGACTATGCGTACAACTCAAGAATTGTTTTCCCTGGCCGGCAAGACCGCGCTGATCACCGGCGGCTCGCGCGGACTGGGCCTGCAAATCGCGCTGGCGCTGGGCGAGCAGGGCGCCCAGGTCGTCATCTCCTCGCGCAAGCAGGCGGACCTGGACGAGGCGGTGGCCTTCCTGACCGGCCACGGCGTCAAGGCCCACGCCATCGCCGCCGATCTGTCGCAGGACGCCCACGCGGACGCGCTGGTGACGGCAGCCCTGGCCCACCTCGGCCACATCGACATCCTGATCAACAACGCCGGCGCCAGCTGGGGTGCGCCGGCCGAGGACCACCCGGTCGAAGCCTGGGACAAGGTGATGAACCTGAACATCCGCAGCATCTTCGTGGTGTCGCAGCTGGTGGGCAAGCGCTCGATGATCCCGCGCGGTTACGGCCGCATCATCAACATCGCCTCGATCGCCGGCCTGGCCGGCAATCCGCCGGGCACCATGCAGACCATCGCCTACAACACGTCGAAGGGCGCGCTGGTCAACTTCACGCGCACCTTGGCGGGAGAGTGGGGGCGCCACGGCATCACCGTCAACGCGCTCGCGCCGGGCTTCTTCCCGTCGAAGATGACCAAGGGCCTGCTGGAAAAACTGGGACCGGACGAACTGTCCAAGGACGCCCCGCTGGGCCGCCTGGGCGACGACGAGGACTTGAAAGGCGCGGCGGTGCTGTTCGCCTCCGACGCGGGCAAGCACATCACCGGCCAGATCCTGGCGGTGGACGGCGGCGTCTCGGCGGTCTGACGATGACGGAGCTACCCAAGACTTTCCGCCGCATCGTGATGGCCTCGCGTCCGCGCGGGCCTGTGGCGGCCGAGAACTTCCGGATGGAGACGGTGGACGTGCGCGCACTGGAGGACGGCGAGGTCCTGGTGCGCAACCACTACCTGTCGCTGGACCCGTACATGCGCGGGCGCATGAGCGCGGCCAAGAGCTACGCCACCTCGCAGCAGCTGGACCACACCATGATAGGCGGCACCGTCGGCCAGGTGGTGGCCTCGCGCAACGACTACTTCCAGGTCGGCGAATTCGTCGGCGGCATGCTGGGCTGGGCCGAGATGGGCGTGTCCGATGGCGTGCTGCTGCGCAAGCTCGACACCACCCGCATTCCGCTGTCGGCCTACCTCGGCGTGGTCGGCATGCCGGGCATGGCGGCGTGGTATGGCTTCAACCAGATCCTTGAGGCGGGCGCGGGCGACACGGTGGTGGTGTCGGCCGCCAGCGGCGCGGTCGGCAGCGTGGTCGGGCAGCTGGCCAGGCTGCGCGGCTGCCACGTGGTCGGCATCGCCGGCGGGCCGGAGAAATGCGAGTATGTCGTCAAGCAGTTGGGCTTCGACGCCTGCGTCGACTACAAGGCCGGCAATCTGGAGGCCGATTTGGCGGCGGCCACGCCGGACGGCGTCGACGCCATCTTTGAAAACGTCGGCGGGGCCTGCCTCGACGCCGCGCTGGCGCGCACCAACGCCTACGCCCGCGTGGCGCTGTGCGGCCTGATCGCCGGCTTCGGCGGCCAGGAACTTCCGATCAAGAACTCACGTCTGCTGTTGATCAACCGCCTGACGCTGCGCGGCTTCATCGTCACCGAGCACATGGAATTCTGGCAGCAGGGCTTGCAGGAGCTGGCCGTGCTGGTCGCCAATCATCAGATCAAATACCGCGAAACGGTAGCGGAAGGCCTCGCGGCCGCGCCGCAAGCGTTCATGGGCCTGCTGCAAGGGCATAACTTCGGCAAACAACTGGTCAAGCTCATCCAATGAAAACATTCAGGGACAAGGTCGTCGTCATCACCGGCGGCGCAAGCGGTTTGGGGCGCGAATTCGCCAACGTGGCGGCGCGCGAAGGCATGAAGCTGGTGCTGGCCGACGTACAGGCCGACGCGCTGGAACGGGCGGCCGACGCGCTCAGGTCGCAAGGCGCCAGCGTCATCGCGCGCCTGTGCGACGTGCGCAAGGGCGAACAGGTGCAGGCGCTGGCCGACGCCGCCGTCGCCGAATTCGGCGCCGTGCATCTGGTGTTCAACAACGCCGGCGTCGGTTCCGGCGGGCTGATCTGGGAAAACACCGAGGCCGATTGGGAGTGGGTGATGGGCGTGAACGTGTGGGGCGTGATCCACGGCGTGCGCATCTTCACCAGGCTGATGCTGGAATCGGCCAGGAATGACGCTTCGTTCGAAGGCCACATCGTCAACACGGCGTCGATGGCTGGTCTGCTGAACGCGCCGGCGATGGGCGTGTACAACGTCTCCAAGCATGCGGTGGTGGCGTTGTCGGAGACCTTGTACCAGGACTTGCAACTGGTCGGCGCGCCGATCGGGGCGTCGGTGCTGTGCCCGTATTTCGTGCCGACCGGGATCAGCCAGTCGCACCGCAACCGGCCCGAGGACGTGCGCATGACGCAGGGCCCGACCGCCAGTCAGCTGGCGGCGCAGGCCATGACGGACAAGGCGGTTTCGTCGGGCAAGGTGTCGGCGCAGGATGTGGCGGAGATGACGTTCAAGGCCATCGCCGACGGCGACTTCTACATCTATTCGCATCCGGGCGCGCTGGCCGGCGTGCAGGAACGCATGGAGCACATCGTCGCAGGCAGCAATCCCGGCGATCCGTACGCCGCCACGCCGCACGTGCGCGAGGCGTTGCGGGCGAAGATGAAGTTGGGCTGATCTTGCGGGCATGTTAATCTTATGCCAAGCCAATTCTCCCACATGCCATGGTTCGCACTAGAAGACTGTATCTTTTACTGTCAGTGATCGTCGCTTCCGCGCTCATCTGGAGGGGTGTCGATTTGCTGACCCAGCCTCCCGTCGCAGCCGCCACTCCTTTCCATTTGCCATCTGGCTCGCAGCCGCATGGCGCAGCTCTGCGGCAGGCTACGCCGCCGCCACCGGGTCAGGCGGCGGCCTCCATGCCTGCCGTAGCAACGGTCGAAGAAATGGTGCGCGACGCGGCGGGTGATCCCGAGAAGTCCCTTGCAGCCTTCCAGAAAATCGAAGAATGCCTGACCCTGGAGAACGACAAGGAAATTGTCGACAACAGGGAAATGAAAATCACCAGGGAGGACGGCGGTACACAAATCCAGTTCGTCGATCACAAGGCCGGCGAGAAAACACTGCAAGCGCTACGCCTGGCATGCGCCGGCTTGACCGGCAGGACCAGGCTGGATCGTTTCCACCTGCTGGAGTACGCAGTCGAGGGGCACGCATCCATGGCTTTGGCGGCCTACATCTTCGCTGGTCCGCACGGCGACCGCGACGCGCTGCGGGCGCGCCCGGACGATCCAGCCGTGATCGAATGGCGCCGCGATGCTCTGAAGAGGCTGGACGAGAGCGTCGCCCAAGGCTATCTCGACGCCGTGATGCTGAACACCTCCTGCCATATCGCATTGGGCAGCCCCGTAACCTCGCAGGAGCTTTATATGGAACACCTTGCGGCCAACAAAATACTTGGCGCCATCAATTCTGACAATGGGGCCTTCCCGCAGGAGATGCTCGACGGCTGGATCAAGGAAATCAGCACCCGGCAACGTGCCGATGCGGAGGCGCAGGCGGAGCGTATCTTCCAGGCATGGAAGATACGCACGAAGTCGCCGCATGCGACAATTACGCCTTCCGTAACTAGCCAAGCAAGCCGATGACCCTCACCGCCAAACACGACATCCGCACCGGAGACTGGACCGCCCTCAACGCCGACGCCAAGTTGATACGCTTTGAAGTCTTCGTCGAGGAACAGCAAGTCCCGGCCGAGCTGGAGATGGACCACATGGACGCGGTCTGCCTGCACGCGGTGGCTTACGACGCCAGCGGCACGCCGGTCGGCACCGGCCGCCTGCTGCCGGACGGGCACATCGGCCGCATGGCGGTGCGCCGCTACGCGCGCGGCACCGGCGTCGGCGGCGCCTTGCTGCAAACCCTGATGGTGCAGGCGCGCGCCCGTGGCGACCGGCAAGTGGTGCTGAGCTCGCAATCCCATGCGGCGCCGTTCTACGAGCGCCACGGCTTCGCCATCGACGGCGACGAATTCTTCGAGGCCGGTATCGCCCACATCAACATGCAGTACACCTTTCAAGAAGCGCAGCCATGAACGGCTGGGGCAAGGCGTTCGATCAACTGGCCACCTACACGAGGTCGCAATAAGAATGGGGCGCGCCTTCACCGCTTATTTCCTTGCGTGCGTGCTGGTCAGCCTGGTTTTCGGCCCTGGCGCCTTCCTGGTCCTGCCGTTCTGCCTGATCGAGGTGGCGTTGATCGCAGGACCGATCTTTTGGTTGTGCCGGCGTTTGGGCTATTTAAACTGGTGGAGCGCCGTGCTGGCCGGCTTGTGTTGCTCAGGCTTGCTATTTTTCGCGGACATTCAAGGGAATGTGCTGCGCGCGGAATTGTATGCGCCCATGCACGCGGCATGGTGCGTGGCCGCCGGAATAGTCGGCGGTCTGGTCTTCTGGTGGGCCGGCTTGTATCGGAACGCCGCATTTCCAGCGGTGCCGGGCGGGCGGCCGTGGGCCATGCTGGCGATGCTGCCGCTGTTGGCGTTGGCTTGCGCCGTGTATTTGAGGTGCGAAACCGAGAGCTTGTTGGTGGGACGGTTGCTGGCGACGGGCGGCCCGCCTATCCCCGGCATGAGTAACCAGTCCACGGTCAGCGTGCGCCTGCCAAGCGGGGAGACGGTGCATGCCATGGTGAGCGCGAAGACGGACAGGCCATCGCGCCCCGATATGTGTGCGCTGCTGACTAGCCGGGCGGAATTGTGGTCGGGGCGCCGCTTGTACTGGCTGGATTACTACATGGACGAGCACTTCAAGGATTACGACAAATGCTGAAACTAGTGGATCAGCATCTCGTGCAAGGTCGCCGGCGCCTGCGCATACAGCTTGACCACCGTCGAGGTGCGGGTGCCGTAGCTCGGGCTTTCGATGCGCACCGCCGACAAGGTGCGCTCCAGGTCCAGCGGCACGCCGGTTTCGGGCAGGCGCTGGTCCGGCGCGGGGGTGGTGTCGGCCAGCATTTCGAAGAAGGCGTCGTCCGGCGCGCCCAGGCACAGCAGGCTGGCGAACTGGGCCTTGGTCTTGAGCACCTTGGGCCAGGGCGCGTCCAGCAGTCCGTTCGACAGGCCGTACACGCCCGGTTCGAGCGGCTTGCCATTGCGCGGGTCGCCGTCGCCACGGTTGGAGAACCAGATCAGCGTGTCGCCGTCGCTCAGCACCAGGTTGAAGCCGTTGTAGGCGGGCGCGCCGGCGCGGATGGCGTCGACGTATTCCTGCGGCGTCATGCTCCCGGCCAGGAAGTCGGCCACCAGGCGCCCGCGCGACGGTGCGTCGTCGCGGTGCTCGGACGGCGCGCGGATGTTGGTGATGGCGGCGAAGCGCGAGGCCTTGCCGTCCGCCGCCGGCCGGGTGATGCCCATCCAGCTGCCGCCGGCCTGCAGGTCGCGGCCGGCGAAGATCTGCGGATGCTCGGGCCACGCGGCCGCCGGCGCGGTGGCGCGCTGGTAGAACTCGTCGCGGTTGGCGGCGGCAACCAGCGGTACGGCCGGGATCACCCGCCAGGCAAAGACGATCAGGCACATGGGACTAAATCCGTAAAGACTTCGGTGTGGCGCGGTCCGGCGGTCCAGACGGCCAGACCGGCTTGTTCGACGGCGGCGTCCAGCGCGGCACCGAAGCCGGCCGGCGTGGCGGCGTAGACTTCCATCCACGTCTGCTTGCCGTCCTTGCCTTCCGGGCGGCGCTTGAGCTGGCACGCCACGCCATGCCGCGCGCCCAGCGCGGCCTGCATCGGGACGACCGCCGCCAGCAAGGACGCCGCGTCGGCGTCCTTGACCTGATAGTAAATGTAGAGGTCCATGCTAGAGGTCGAGAGGGTCCAGCACGTAGGGCATGTCGAGGAAGGTCAGCGGCACGCCGTCCGCCGAACCGAGGCGAACCGAGGCCGCTTCGATGGCGGCCAGCTTCATTTCCACCAGCGCGTCGATGCCGCCCTTGCCGTTGGGCGCGGCGTTGACGATCATGCCGCACGGTTGCTCGGGATCGGCGGTGGCGAACACTTCCACGCCGGCCGCGGCTGCCGCGTCGGCGATGCTGACCAGCGTGGTGCGCCGCTTGAGCTTGCCCAGGTACTGGCTGCGCGCGACGATTTCCTGCCCGGGGTAGCAACCCTTCTTGAAGTTGACGCCGCCCAGCAGCTCGAAGTTGACCATCTGCGGCACGAACTGTTCCTGCGTGGCCTTGGCGATCTGCGGAATGCCGGCGTGGATTTCCGACAGATGCCAGGCATCGGTGCGGCCCACCGACAACTTGGCGGCCAGTTCCGGCACCACCGTGTGCGCCACTTCGGCCGACATCAGCCACTGGTAGCGCGGCGCGCCGAACACGTCGGCCACGCGGATCAGCGTGCCCAGCGGATGGTCGAGCTTGGTGAACGGCTTGGCCGGCAGCGGGTCAAACCAGTTTTGCAGCGCCTCTTCGGCCATGCCGCCGCCCAGGCCGAGCATGACCTGGTTGGCCGGCAGTTCGGTCGCGTCGCTGAGCTTCGTCTTGGCGCGCAGCACGAACATCGCCAGCCGCTTCTGCACCGGCGCCTGGATCTCGCGCGGCAGCTGCAGGAAGATGGTGGTCTCGTTACGCCACATCAGGAACGAGGCCAGCAGGCGGCCCTTGGGCGAGCAATACCCGGCCAGGCGCACTTCGCCCGCGCCCAGGTGCTCGACGTCGTTAGTCAGCTGATTGTGCAGGAAACTGGCCGATTCCTCGCCGTCCAGCGCGATCAGGCCCTGGTCGCCGAGCGGGGCGACAAAGCCCACGGCCAGCTGGGTGGTGGTCAGCGCCTGGGCTTGCTGTGCTAAAAGTTCATTCCAAGAAGACATAATTTCCAATAATTTGACGATTAAAGCATTATCATTACGGGCTCATTATAGTGATGTCGGACGGATCGCGTCGGATGCCGCGCAAAACGCGGCACTGGCGGACTGTGCCAAGAAGTGGCAAGCTGTGCGACTTGTTCCAACCCTATGGCTTTAACAATGGCTTTTATTAAAAAAATCATCACCTTGTGCATCATGCTGGCGCTCGCCGGCGGCGCTTATTTCATGTACTGGTCGCAGCATCCGATCATCGGCGATGAGATCGAAGCCATAGAATTCAACATCGCGCCCGGCAGCGGCGCCCACGCCGCCGGCCAGCAGATCGCCGAGGCGGGCGTACCCATCGAGCCGATGCTGTTCAACCTGCTCGCGCGCGTGACCGGCAAGAGCGCCAGGCTGAAGGCCGGCACATACGAGCTCAAGCCCGGCACCACGCCGCTGCGCCTGATCGAGCAGCTGGTGCGCGGCGAGTTCGCGCAGGAACAGCTGACCATCATCGAAGGCTGGACCTTCCGCCAGATGCGGGCCGCCATCGCCGCCCACAAGGGGCTGAAGCACGATACGGTCGCCATGTCGGACAAGGAAGTGATGAAGGCCATCGCCTCCGAGTACAAGCTGCCGGAAGGCCTGTTCTTCCCGGACACCTATCTGTTCGCCAAGGGCGCCAGCGACCTGCAGATCTACAAGCAGGCGCACGCCATGCTGCTGACCCGCCTGAGCGAGGCCTGGGACAAGCGCGATCCGGCGCTGCCGTACAAGACGCCGTACGAGGCGCTGACCATGGCCTCCATTGTGGAAAAGGAAACCGGGCAGAAGTCCGAGCGCGGCATGATAGCGGGCGTGTTCGTCAACCGCCTGAAGCTGGGCATGCTGCTGCAAACCGATCCGACCGTCATCTACGGCATGGGCAATAAATACGACGGCAAGATCCACAAATCGGATCTGGAGACCGACACCCCGTACAATACCTACACGCGCACCGGCCTGCCGCCGACCCCGATCGCCTTGCCGGGCGTGCAATCGCTGTCGGCTGCGCTGGCGCCGGCCAAGACGCCGGCCCTGTATTTCGTCTCCAAGGGCAACGGCACCAGCCAGTTTTCAGATAATTTGACCGACCATAACCGGGCGGTGAACAAGTTCCAAAGATAAGTTTTAGGCAATTCATGACTCAACACCGCGGTAAATTCATCACCTTCGAAGGCATAGACGGCGCCGGAAAATCGACCCACATCGCCTTTGTCGGCGACTATCTCAAGGCGCGCGGCGTCGACCTGGTCAGCTCGCGCGAGCCGGGCGGCACGCCGCTGGGCGAAAAGCTGCGCGAACTGGTGCTGCACGAAAAAATGCACCTGGAAACCGAGGCGCTGCTGATGTTCGCCAGCCGGCGCGAGCACATCGCGCAGGTGATCGAGCCGGCGCTGCATCGCGGCGCATGGGCCATCTCCGACCGCTTCACCGACGCCAGCTTCGCCTACCAGGGCGGCGGGCGCGGCATGGACCTGGCCAAGCTGGAGGCGCTGGAGCACTGGGTGCATCCGCATCTGCAGCCGGATTTGACGCTGCTGTTCGACGTGCCGCTGGAAGTGGCGCGCGCGCGGCTGGACGCCACCCGTGCGCTGGACAAGTTCGAGCAGGAGAAGGCCGACTTCTTCGCTTCCACCCGCAACGAGTACCTGCGCCGGGCCACGCAATTCGCGGCCCGCTTCCGCGTGATCGACTCGACCCAGTCCATCGCAGACATCCAGGTCCAGATCGCGGCCATCCTCGACCAATTGCTTGCACTTTAAAAGTATTGCATAAGCGCTTGTTTTAAAACAGAATACCAATAATGAGCAATTCCATATATCCGTGGCAGGAAGCGTCCTGGCAGCAGCTGCAACTGCTGCGCCAGCGCATGCCGCACGCCATCCTGTTCCATGGCGCCGCCGGGATAGGCAAGTCCGACTTCATCGAGCGCTTCGCCCAGGGCTTGCTGTGCGAGGCGGTGCTGCCGGACGGCCACGCCTGCGGCCAGTGCGCCTCCTGCGGCTGGTTCTCCCAGCAAAACCACCCGGACTACCGGCGCGTGCGGCCGGAGGCGCTGGAAGACGAGCCCACCGGCGAAGGCGAGGAGGGCGACGGCGAGGCCAAGAAGACCGCCAAGTCGGCCAAGGCGCCGTCCAAAGAGATCAAGATCGAGCAGATCCGCAACCTGGCGGACTTCATGAACATTTCCACCCACCGCCAGGGGCTGCGGGTGGTGGTGCTGTATCCGGCCGAGGCGCTGAACATGCCGGCCTCCAACGCGCTGCTGAAGACGCTGGAGGAACCGCCTCCGGGCACGGTGTTCCTGCTGGCCTCCAACAGCCTGGACCGGCTGCTGCCGACCATCCTGTCGCGCTGCCGCAAGTTCGCGCTGCCGATGCCCAGCCACGCCGAGGCGCTGGCCTGGCTGAAGTCGCAGGGCGTGCCGGACGCCGACAGCTGGCTGCGCGAGCAGGGTGGCGCGCCGCTGGCGGCCATGGCCCAGGCCGAAGTGGGCAACCGCGACGATCTGGAAGTGCTGCTGCAGCTGCTGGCCCATCCGAGCGTCGAAGGGGCGTTGAAAGTTGCCGACAAACTGCAAAAAGTGCCTCTGAGTGCACAGGTTTCTTGGTTGCAGCGCTGGCTTTATGATGTGTTTTCCTACAAACTGGCGGGTAACATCCGGTACTATCCTCGTTACCAGAAGGAACTAGCCAGCCTGGCCGGCAAGATCCACGTCAGCCGCCTGCTGGCCGCGATCAAGGGCGCCAACGAGCGGCGGGCGACGGCCGATCACCCCCTGTCGCCCAAGCTGTTCCTGGAGGATATGTTGCTCGAATACGCCGCCTGCTGCGCCTGAAAGGGATTCAATGTCTGCTGCCAGCCCTCTCGATCCGAACACCGTGCCTCTCGCGCGGCCGACGGTATTGTCGCTGGCGATCAAGGAGAAGGCCGCGCTGTATGCGGCCTACATGCCTTTCCTGAAGAACGGCGGCATGTTCGTGCCGACCCAGAAGCCGTACAAGATCGGCGACGAGATCTACCTGATCCTGGCGCTGATGGACGATACCAACAAATACCCGATCGCCGGCAAGGTTGCCTGGATCACGCCGGCCGGCGCGCACAACAACAAGGCGCAGGGCATAGGCGTGCACTTCCCGGAAGACGAAAGCGGCCAGCGGGCCCGTCTGCGCATCGAAGAAATCCTCGGCGCGGCGCTGCGTTCCTCGCGCGCCACGCATACGCTTTAATCCCTCATCGTCTTCCGATATGACCACTGCCTTCCGCCATCGCCTCGCCACGCTTGATGATTTGCCCACGATAGTCGCCATCTACAACAGCACCGTCGCCTCGCGCGAAGTCACGGCCGATACCGAGCCGGTGTCGGTGGAGTCGCGGCTGGCCTGGTTCCACGAGCATACGCCGGAGAAGCGCCCGCTGTGGATCATCGAGCGCGCCGACGATGCTTCCAGCCAGCCGGAAGTGCTGGGCTGGATGTCGTACTCGAATTTTTATGGCCGTCCCGCATACTCGGGCACGTCGGAGATTTCGATCTACATTGCCGAGGCCTGGCGCGGCAAGGGCATAGGCGGCTACTGCATCGCCCAGGCCATCGCCCATGCGCCCACCATCAAGGTGCACACCTTGCTGGGCTTTATCTTCGGCCACAACAAGCCCAGCCTGGGCCTGTTCGCCAAATTCGGCTTCGAGACCTGGGCCAACCTGCCCAGGGTGGCCAATCTGGACGGCATCGAGCGCGACCTGATCATCGTGGGCAAGCGCGTCGCGTAAGCGCTACTTCAGCGCGCGGTCGACCGCTGCACGGATCTGGCCGGTCGCGCAGACCACCGCCGAGTGGCCGCAATCGCCTTCCAACACCGTGGCCGTGGCGTGGATCTTGCGCGCGAAGGCCAGCGCCGGCGCCGGATTGACGATCAAGTCCTGGCGCGGGTTGATGACGTGGACCCGCGCTTTGACCTTTGCGGCGGCATCGTCGCCGATGTCCTGCGCCAGGAAGGCGCGCATTTGCCAGCGCATGTCGTTGGCGTCGGCCGCGTCCGGGTCGTCGGCGATCGTCTCGGCGATGAATTTGTCCACGTCGGCCGGCTTGGTCTGGGCCGCGCGATAGGCCGGCGTGTCGAAATTCAGCGAAAAAATCTGGTGGTACAGCGGCAGTTTTGGGTTTTGCTTGTACTCGCCGTTGGCGTAATCGGGATCGGCCAGCATCGCCGCCTCCTCGGTGCGCCAGAACAGCAGGTCGTAGCTGGTCTGGCGCGTTGTGCCGGCAATCGGCACGGCCACGTCCATGTAGCCGGGATGGCTGACCATCCACTGGAACGTCTGGCTCGCGCCCATCGAGTAGCCGACGATCGCGTGGACATGCTTGAGGCCGAGCTTTTCGTTCAGCAGGCGGTATTCGGATTCCACCATGTCGCGCACCGTGAAGGCCGGGAAGGCCGTGCCGTGCTGCGTCACACTGTTGGACGGCGAGCAGGCCACGCCATTGCCGATCGCATCGACCACGATCACGTAGCGGCCGTCGGTATTGAACAGTCCCTTGGGCCCGAGCAGCGCGACCGCTTCGGCGCTCTTGCCGGTATGCCAGGGCAGGAACACGACCGCGTTGGAGCGGGCCGCGTTCAGGGTGCCGATGGTGCGGTAGCCGAGCTTGCAGTCCTTGATGACGGCGCCGCTTTCCAGGCGCACGTCGCCGAGATCGGCGTATTGCTGGGGCGGCGGCTCGGCGGCAGCGGCCAGCGGCAGGGCAAGCGCGAGGGCAAGCGGAATGCGGACGGTCATCGGGCGGACTCCTGAATTGATTGGGAACGCCGATTCTAGGCCAGGCGCGCTTGGGTTACAATCACGGCATGTTTATCGATTCCCATTGCCACATCAATTTCCCCGAGCTGGCTGCTCGCATGCCCGAAATCCTGGCCAAGATGGCCGACAACAAGGTCACCCACGCGCTGTGCGTGTCGGTCGACCTGCCGGATTTTCCACAAGTGCTGGCGCTGGCCCATGAGTATCCGCACATCTACGCCTCGGTTGGCGTGCATCCGGATTATGAGGACACGCCCGAACCGACCGTCGAACAGCTGGTGGAACTGGCCAACGACCCGAAGATCATCGCCATCGGCGAGACCGGGCTGGATTATTTCCGCCTGCAAGGCGACCTGGAATGGCAGCGCGAGCGCTTCCGCACCCACATCAAAGCGTCAAGAATCACGCGCAAGCCCTTGATTATCCACACCCGCAACGCCAGCGAAGACACGATACGCATCATGCGCGAAGAAGGCGCCGGCACGGAGGCGGGCGGCGTGGCCGGTGTGATGCATTGCTTTACCGAGTCGCTGGAAGTGGCGCGCGCGGCGATCGAGATGGGGTTCTACATCTCGTTCTCCGGCATCGTGACCTTCAAGAGCGCCAAGGATCTGCAGGCGGTGGCGCAGGAAGTGCCGCTGGAACGCATCCTGATCGAGACCGATTCGCCGTATTTGGCGCCGATGCCCCATCGCGGCAAGATGAACGAGCCGGGCTTCGTGGCCCACGTCGGCGAGTACATCGCCAAGCTCAAGGGCATCCCGGTGGAGCAGGTCGCCGAGCAGACGACTGCCAATTTCTTCAAACTATTCAATGTGGTAGCGTGATTTCCTGATGCTGAATCTATCCAAACGCCGCTTGCTGTTGGCCGCGCTGGCCGCTGCTTTGACGATGCCTTTGTTGGCCGCCGAGCAGACCGAGGATGAAGTCGATCTGTTCCGCGCCGTCCAACTGGACAACGTCTCCGGCGTCAAAAAGCTGTTGGAACGCGGACTGAGCCCCAATCTGCGCGAGCCGGGCGGCGAGACCGCACTGATCGTCGCAATGCGCTACGAAGCCTATCGGGTCGCCACCTTGTTGATGGATCAGCCCGGCATTGACCTGGAAGCCAAGGCGCCCAACGGCAACACCGCGCTGATGATGGCGGCCTTCCGTCAAAGCAAGGCCACCGTGCTGGACATGATCAAGCGCGGCGCGCAGGTGAACCAGAAAGGCTGGACCGCCTTGCATTACGCGGCGGCCGCCGGCAGCACCGACATCGTCGGCATCCTGCTGGAGCACCACGCCTACATCGACGCCGAATCCCCATCCGGCATGACGCCGCTGATGATCGCCGCCCGCGAGGGCCAGGAAAAAGTCGTGGAATTATTGCTGGAGCAGGGCGCCGACGCGACCCTGAAGGACGGCGGCTTCCACCTGACAGCCGCCGGGTTCGCGACCAAGGCCGACAAGCCCTGGATCACGAAAACCATCGAAGCCCACCTGGCCGAGAAGGCCAAGCGCTGACCGGCCCGTGTGCCGCCCAGCGCAGGTAGCAAAAACACAAGGCAGGAATTGACCGGTCTTTCGAGCGTAGTTCGCGGCTTCAGCTTGGGAGTGTGTTGGCGATAATGCTTCCAGTGCATTGCCTCCAGACACAATGCTCATTAACCAAGGATATCCATGCTGAACGAACGCGAGATTGAAAGCTGCTATCTGGGGCAATTCATTCCAGTCCACTACCATCACAACATGCTGATGGATCAAAACCGTATGCACGGCTTCAAGTCGGCCATCGACTACGCGGTCAAGCCCGGCGCCAAGGTGCTGGAGCTGGGCGGCGGCACCGGGGTGCTGTCATGGTTCGCGGCGGCCAAGGCGGACAAGGTGTATTGCGTGGAGTTCAATCCCGACATGGTCAAGGAAGCCCGCAAGATGCTGGCCCTGAACCCCAACGGCGAAAAGGTCGAAGTGGTCCATGCCGACGCCTTTGAATATCTGCCGCCGGAGCCGGTCGACGTCGTCATCTGCGAGATGATCCATGTCGGCATGCTGCGCGAGAAGCAGGTGGAGGTGATCGAATCGTTCAAGCGCCGCTATACCGAGCGCTTCGGCGGCCCGCTGCCGGTGTTCCTGCCCGAGGCCGTCATCATGGCGGTCCAGCCGCTGCAGCAGGAATACGACTTCGAAGGCTTCTACGCACCCATCGTGCAGTTCCAGGAAACCAACGTGATCTATCCGGGCACCGTGGAAGTGGCGCAGCCGGCGGTCTACAGCATCATCGACTTCAACCAGCCGAACGACCTGACCTACGCATGGCAGGGCAAGTTCGTGGTCGAGCGCAGCGGCGAGATCAACGCCATGCGCTTCGTGACCAAGAACATCCTGGCCGTGGTGTCTGAGCGTTCGACCACCATCGACTGGCTCAACCACTACATGACGCTGCCGCTGGCCAACCCGGTCAAGGCGCGCGAGGGCGATGTGCTGCAGGTGAGCTTCCAGTACCGCGCCGGCGGTTCGATCCCGTCGCTGCAGGCGTCGCTGCGGGCGGAAATCCTGTACGAAGCGGCGCTGCAACCGGCCAGCCACGTGCCGGTCTTTGCCTAAAAGCCCTTCCCGCGGGTCGTTCTGAAGCGTATATTTCGTCTTTTGCAGAGAGAAATATATGGAACAGAACGACCAACGCTACCTCATCCAACAAAACAAGATCGCCGACGGCGACCAGAAACCGCCCGTGTTTGCCAAGGTCATGCGCAGCAAGGAAGGCGTGTTTGAAGGCGTTTCCTTCATCAAATCCAAGGAAAAGGCCTCGGTGCTGACCATCGAGCAAGCCAACCAGGCGATCGAATGGGCCGCCAAGAAGAAGCCGAACGCCCACGAGTACGTCACCAAGATCATCTGCGTCGGCCAGTAATCCCGTTCATCCCCCGTTTTGCGCGATTGATCGCAGTTTTCTGCGCTTGGTCGCATGCCAATTGCCCGGACGGCAGCGCCGCACTACAGTGATCGCATTGACAACGCAACTGCATCGGGAGCATCTCATGTTCGGATTTTTGCTGTGGCTGGTTTTGCTGTTTCTGTGCTGGCCGCTGGCTTTGCTGGCGCTGCTGCTCTATCCCTTGTTCTGGCTGCTCACCTTGCCATTTCGCCTGATCGGCATCGGTGTCGAGGGCGTGTTCGAGCTGCTGCGCGCCGTGGTCATGCTGCCGGCGCGCATCCTGCGCGGCTCGCCGGGGCGCTGACAGGCGCCGCCGGCGTCGCTCGCGCCACTATCAAGCCAGGTTTTCCCTGATGTAGGCTTCGAGTTTGGCCATGTGCTGCTTGCCGCCTTCGACGGCGCCGAATTTCTCAATCACCTCGTCGCGCGATTCCTTGTCGGGATAGACCTGGCGCAGAACAAGGAGGGTGCCGCTGCCGGCTTCCTGTAGCGTGATGCTCGCTTCGAACCAGACCCGTTTGCCACAGCCTTGATCGTACACCAGCCGGGACGGCGGCGTGATTTCCTTGAATACCAAGTGGTTGGGGTAGCGGGTGCCGTTGGGCGCCACCATGTCGAAGGTCCAGCTGCCGCCGACCCGGAAATCCATGCTGACACCTTCGTTCCGGAAGCCGTCCGGGCCCCACCACCGGTTCACGTGCTCGGGCTCAGTCATGGCCTTCCAGATCAGCTCCCGGCTAAAGGGCAGCTCGCGCTGCAGTATCAGTTCGCGTTCGGTTTCATTCGATGTCATCGTCGTTTCCTTTCTGTTTTTCCAGGGTATGCAGATAGTCTTCCAGGCGGTCCAGGCGGGACTCCCAGATCTTGCGTTGCTCGTCTATCCATCCTGACGCCGTTTCCAGACTTGCCTTTTCCAGACGGCAGGGCCGCCATTGCGCATTCCTGCCACGGCTGATCAAGTTGGCGTTTTCCAGCACTTTCAGGTGCTTGGTGATTGCTGGCATGGACATATCGAACGGCTGCGCCAATTCGGTCACCGTGGCCTCGCCCCTGCCCAGGCGCGCCAGCATTGCGCGCCGCGCCGGATGGGCCAGGGCGGTGAAGACCGCGTCCAGTTGATGTTCGTATTTAACCATGTGGTTAAATTAACGCGAAAAACGCCGCCTGTCAATGGGTGACGACGGCAATGCAGATTTTCTTAGAAGTCGACCAGGAAGCCGGCGCCCACCGACTTTTGTTTGTAGTTGTAATCGATCAGGCTTTGGCCATAGCCGCTGAACACCTGCAGGTAGCCCTTCAGGTTGGCCACCACCGGATAAGCCCAGCCGGCCTGCAGGGCGCCGCGTCCGGTCTTGAAGTTGTGGCGCGCCATCAGCGAGAACTCGTGGCCGTCGCTGCGGTAGCTCAGGTTCAGGTCGCCATGCCCCAGGTAGTCGACGATGTCGATGTTGTCGTTGTCCGAGCGGGCGTTGTCCAGGCGCTTCCAGATGCGCAATTGCGCCGCCAGCTTGCCGTGCTCAGCGCCCACTTCCGCATACATCCGGTTCCAGCTGCGCGACAGCGTCGACGTTTGCCCGTTCGACTGGTGCATCACGGCCAGGGTCAGGTAGCGGATGTCGAGCGCGCTACCCAGATCCAGGTTCAGCGGCGTGGTCAGCATCAGCTCGGGCTGGTAGTTGGTTTCGCGGAAGGGGCTGGAGGCGGCGCGGTTGTAGGCTTGCCAGAAGCTGTTCTGGGTGTAGCCGAACCACAGGTCGACCGGCGTCTTGAACGCTTGCTCGATTATCTTCATCTTGAAGCTGAGCTGGTAAGTCAGTTCCGTGTGCTGGGATTTGATGCCGGCCGGCGTGAAATTCTCAAAAGGCGCATCATTGGAGCTGGTGCTGTAATTGGCCAGCAGCAGATAGGTGTCGTGATGCGGCCGGAAATTGAACACGCCGCGCTTGGCCGAACGGTCCAGCTCCCACCACTGCACCATGCGCGAGACGGTGTCTTCCGGCGGAATGGTGGTGATGGCTGCCACCTTGGGCGGCAGCAGCGGCGCGGCGGGCGGTTCGTCCGGCTGGGTGCTCGAAGGCTGGGTCAGCGCGGTGGCCAGCTTGCTGATCTTGCCGGAATCGGGCACGCCGACCGCGGCCGAGCCCACGCCTTGCAGCGCGGGGCCGGTCTTGGCCAGGGCATCGTAACAGGCAAGGCGGGCGCTGGCGTCGCCCAGCACGGAGCAGCGTTCGATGCGCAGTTCCAGGTCGGTTGCCGCCGGCGGCGTGGGGGATTGGGCCGAGGCCAGAGCCGGAGCCAGGCCAAAGGAAAGAAGCAGGGCGTGTTTATAGCGTACAGTCATGTGGGTCTTTCAGTTAAACTTGCAACTTATTCTACAGACTATATTAATTGCCGCTAGTCATGTCGCACGTATGGGAACCCGGCCGCACTTGAAATCCGCCGTTATCGCCGCACGTGAGACTTCCTGCATTCACATTGCACCAAGGAGAGAATGATGACCCGCAAGACCCCCATCGAGCGTTACCGCAATATTGGCATCAGCGCGCACATCGACGCTGGCAAGACCACGACCACGGAGCGCATCCTGTTTTATACCGGCGTCAACCACAAGATCGGCGAGGTGCACAACGGCGCCGCGACGATGGACTGGATGGAGCAGGAACAGGAACGCGGGATCACCATCACCTCGGCCGCCACCACCGCCTTCTGGAAAGGCATGGCGGGCAATTTCCCCGAGCACCGCATCAACATCATCGACACGCCCGGCCACGTCGACTTCACCATCGAGGTCGAGCGTTCCATGCGCGTGCTGGACGGCGCCGTCATGGTGTATGACGCGGTCGGCGGCGTGCAGCCGCAGTCGGAAACCGTGTGGCGCCAGGCGAACAAGTACGCCGTGCCGCGCATCGCCTTCATCAACAAGATGGACCGCGTCGGCGCGGACTTCTTCCGCGTGCGCGAGCAGATCGCCACGCGGCTGAAGGGCGTCGCCATTCCGATCCAGATTCCGCTGGGCGCCGAGGACAACTTCCACGGCGTGGTGGACCTGGTCAAGATGCGCGCGATTAACTGGGACGACGAGAGCCTGGGCGTCAAGTTCACCTACGAGGACATCCCTGCGCACCTGCAGGCGCTGGCCCAGGAGTGGCACGACAAGATGGTCGAGGCCGCAGCCGAGGGTTCGCCCGAGCTGCTGGAAAAATACCTGGACGGCGGCGTGCTGAGCGAGGACGAGATCAAGGCCGGCCTGCGCGCGCGCACCATCCGCAACGAGATCGTGCCGATGCTGGCCGGCAGCGCCTTCAAGAACCGGGGCGTGCAGGCGATGCTGGACGCGGTGGTCGAGTACCTGCCGTCGCCGGTGGACGTGCCCGCCATCGCCGGCCACGACGAGGACGACAATCCGATCGAGCGCCATCCGAACGACAGCGATCCGTTCTCCGCGCTGGCGTTCAAGATCATGACCGACCCGTTCGTCGGCCAGCTGACCTTCTTCCGCGTGTATTCGGGCGTGGTCAATTCCGGCGACACGGTCTACAACCCGACCAAGAGCCAGAAGGAACGGCTGGGCCGCATCCTGCAGATGCACGCCAACGAGCGCAAGGAGATCAAGGAAGTCTACGCCGGCGACATCGCGGCGGCAGTGGGCCTGAAGGGCGTGACCACCGGCGACACCCTGAGCTCGCCGGACCACGTGATCGTGCTGGAAAAGATGATCTTCCCCGAGCCGGTGATCTCGCAGGCGGTCGAGCCCAAGACCAAGGCCGACCAGGAAAAGATGGGCATCGCCCTGAACCGGCTGGCGCAGGAAGACCCGTCGTTCCGCGTGCACACGGACGAGGAATCGGGCCAGACCATCATGTCCGGCATGGGCGAGCTGCACTTGGAGATCCTGGTGGACCGCATGCGGCGCGAGTTCGGCGTCGAGGCGACGGTGGGCAAGCCCCAGGTGGCGTATCGCGAGACCATCCAGCGCACGGCCAGCGACGTCGAAGGCAAGTTCGTCAAGCAGTCCGGCGGGCGCGGGCAGTACGGCCACGTGGTGCTGACGCTCGAGCCTTTGGAGCCGGGCAAGGGTTACGAGTTCGTCGACGCCATCAAGGGCGGCGTGGTGCCGCGCGAGTTCATCCCGGCGGTCGACAAGGGCGTGCAGGAGACCTTGCGCAGCGGCGTACTGGCCGGCTATCCGGTGGTGGACGTCAAGGTCACGCTGACCTTCGGCTCCTACCACGATGTCGACTCGAACGAGAACGCCTTCCGCATGGCCGGCTCGATGGCCTTCAAGGACGGCATGCGGCGCGCCGACCCGGTGTTGCTGGAGCCGATGATGCAGGTGGAGGTGGAAACGCCGGAAGAGTTCATGGGCAACGCCATGGGCGACCTGACGGCGCGGCGCGGCATGGTGCAGGGGATGGACGAGATCCCCGGCGGCGGCGGCAAGATCATCCGCGCGCTGGTGCCGCTGGCCGAGATGTTCGGCTACTCCACCACGCTACGCTCGCTGACGCAGGGCCGGGCCACGTACACGATGGAGTTCAAGCACTACGCGGCCGTGCCCAAGCACATCCTCGATCAGATCGCCGTCTCGTCCAAGGCGCGCCACTGATCAGTCGAAAACCTTCAGCTTGAGCTGGACGGAAATGGCGCCGTAGAGCCGGTCCTTATAGGTCGGCACGATGGCGACATTGACGCCCACGCTCTTGTATTCGAAGCTGGCGGTGGGGATGGCCGCCAGGAACCAGCCGCCGTCGCGCATCTTCGGATAGCCGCTGAAGCCGCCCGCGACCGCGCCCAGCCGCACCGGGCCGATCTTCCACGGCTGGTAGTACACGCCCACGTAGTTCGAGTAGGCGCGGTCGCTGTTGTAGAAGCGGCCCGCCGTGGCCGACGCCACCGTCGAGAAGCGGTACTCGCCGCCCAGGCCGGGATTGCTGTCGTTCAGGCCCTTGTCGCGCTGAAAATGGTAGGAGTAGAAGCCGCCGTTCAGCCACACTTCCTTCAGCGGCGCCGATTCGATGGTCTCGAAGGTGTCGGCCGCCGCCGCGCCGGACAGGCTGGCCAGCAGCACCGCGCCGGCAATACGCAAACTTTTGATCATCCGAAGCTTTCTTCGTCATGTTGTGGACGTTGGATTATAGCGAAGGATCGCGGCATGCAGCGCCAGCAGTTGATGCTGATGTCGCGCATCGCGGCGCGGCTGAAGAAACTTGATGCCCAAGGTGACGCTCCTCTACCAGGCGGCACGACGTTAACGACCTCGACCTACCAGCGCCGTCATTTCTGCGCCAGATCAAGTTTTCAAATATGGCGGCGTGTAAGGCCGCATCGGCCTGATGCAGTTGTGCACAAATATCAAGTATTTGATGGACCATCCAAATTGCTGCGAGTACACTGCCATTTAGAACGGCACCATATACCGGCTGGTCTAGTGACTTGTGTATGAATATTGACTTGATTATTTCGTGCCGTTGTACGGCATGCGCTCGGGTGAATATCTAGTCGCAAAGCGGGCTCCGTATCATCAACTTTTTTTTGAGAAGGCACAGATATGTCCTCGCGCAGCGGCCCAGCTTCCGGCAGCGACGGTCCTTTGGCGACCACCAACGAACAATCCGAGTTTTTGCAGAACATATTGGAGTCGTCGACTGAGTACTCCATCATCGGCAAGGACTTGCGGGGCAAGATTCAGCTGTGGAACGCCGGTGCGCGCAGGCTGTATGGCTACGAGCCGGAGGATGTCATCGACAAGGCCAATTCGGCGATGCTGCACACGCCGGAAGATATCGCCGCCGGCCGACCCGAACAGATCATGGCGGCGGCTATGGAGAAGGGCAAGTGGGAAGGCACATTGACGCGTGTGCGGAAAAATGGTTCCCATTTCACGGCGCGGGTGGTCATCACGCCGCGCCGTGACAGCGCAGGCAAGGCCATCGGCTATCTGTTGATTTCCAAGGACATCTCCGACGAAATTCGCCTTACCGAGGAGCTCAGGGCAACGCAATTCTATGCGCGCAGCCTGATCGAAGCGTCGCTCGATCCGCTGGTTACTATCAGCCCGGAGGGCAAGATCACCGACGTCAACGAGGGGTCGATCAAGGTCACCGGCGTGCCGCGCGAGAAGCTGATCGGCACCGACTTCTCCGATTACTTCACCGAGCCGGACAAGGCGCGCGAAGGCTATCAGCAAGTGTTCTCCCGCGGTGCGGTCACCGACTATCCGCTGACCATCCGGCATAAGGACGGGCGTCTTATCGACGTGCTGTATAACGCCTCCGTGTACAAGGATGCGCAGGGCAATGTGCTGGGGGTGTTTGCCGCCGCGCGCGACGTAACGGCGCAAAAGCAGGCCTCGCAGTATGCGCGCAGCCTGATCGAAGCGTCGCTCGATCCGCTGGTCACCATCAGCCCGGAAGGCAAGATCACCGACGTCAATGAAGGATCGATCAAGGTCACCGGCGTGCCGCGCGGGAAGCTGATCGGCACCGACTTCTCCGACTATTTCACCGAACCGGCCAGGGCCCGCGAGGGATACGAGCAGGTGTTTGCCGAAGGCTATGTCACCGACTATCCGTTGACCATTCGCGGCAAGGACGGCAGCCTGACAGACGTGTTGTATAACGCGTCCGTGTACAAGGATGCGCGTGGCAACGTGCTGGGCGTTTTTGCCGCCGCGCGCGACGTCACCGCGCAGAAGCAGGCATCGCAATATGCCCGCAGTCTGATCGAGGCCTCACTCGATCCGCTGGTCACCATCAGCGCCGAAGGCAAGATCACCGACGTCAATGCGGCGTCCGCCGAAATCACCGGTTTGCCGCGGGAAAAACTGATCGGCACCGACTTTTCCGATTATTTCACCGAGCCGGAAAAGGCCCGCGAAGGCTACAAGCAGGTGTTCGACAAGGGCCTGGTGTCGAACTATCCGCTGACCATACGCCATCGCGACAGTAAGCTCACCGACGTGCTGTACAACGCTTCGGTGTACAAGGACACGCGCGGCAACGTGCTGGGGGTGTTTGCCGCCGCGCGCGATGTGACGGCGCAGAAGAAGGCCGAGGCCGAAGTGGCCGAGCAACGCACCAAGGAATTGGAACGGCTGGCCGAGCTCGAACGTTTTCAACGGCTGACCGTCGGACGCGAGCTCAAGATGATCGAGCTGAAGAAGGAAATCGAGGAACATAAGCGGGCGATCGGCCAGTTAAGAACCGCCGAGGGCAGGTGACGCGCATGCAAGACCTTCAGGCATACGGCCCCGACCCCGACCAGCGATTCAGCCAGGAGGAGTATGCCAGGGCGGTCATCAATATCCTGGACGACGCCGCCGAGGAGCGCGCGCGCCTGCACGACGCGCAGCGCGCGGTGCTCAACATCCTGGAGGATGCCGCCGAAGAAAGAACGTTGCTGGAACTGACCCAAAGGGCGGTGCTCAACATCCTGGACGATTCCGGGGTCGAAAAGATCCGCCTCGAGGAAATGCAAAAGGCCGTCTTGAATATCCTCGATGATCTGGCAGGAGAAATGGAGGAGCGCACGCATTTGGAGGAGCGCTTCCGTTCCTTGTTGGAGACTGCGCCGGACGCCATCGTCATCGTCGACGAGGCGGGCCGGATCGTGCTGGTGAACGCGCAGACCGAATCCCTGTTCGGCTACGCGCGCCAGGAGCTGCTCGGATCGACCATCGAGGTGCTGCTCCCGGAACGGTTCAAAGGCAAGCATCCGCAGCACCGGACGCGCTTTACCGTTGAGCCAAGGGTGCGTCCGATGGGGGCCGACCTGGAGCTGTACGGGCGGCGCAAGGACGGCAGCGAGTTTCCGACTGAAATCCTGCTGAGTCCAGTGGTAACCGATGAAGGCGCTCTGGTGTCGGCAGCTATCCGCGACGTCACCCGCACCAAGGAGATCGAGCACCAAATCCGCGCCTCGTTGAAGGAGAAGGAGGCGCTGCTGCAGGAGATACACCACCGGGTGAAGAACAATCTGCAGATTATCGCCAGCCTGTTGTCGCTGCAATCGGGCTATATCAGCGACCCGCAAACGTTGCGGCAGTTCCAGGATAGCCAGGGCCGCATCCGTTCGATGGCCCTGATCCATGAAAAACTCTACCAGTCGGAGACGCTGGCCGCGGTCGATCTGGCGGATTACGTGCGCTCGTTGACGGGCATCCTGATGCGCTCCTATTCAGCCAATGCCCAGGTCCGGCTGGAATGCCGGACGGACCCGGCGATGGTCACGATCGACACCGCCGTGCCGCTAGGGCTGATGCTCAATGAGTTGGTGACCAACGCGCTGAAGTACGCCTTCCCGGCCGGACGGCTGGGCTGTTTGACGGTGAGCCTGCGCTCGCTGGCTGACGGCGATATGTCCTTGCTGGTACAGGATGACGGCATCGGCATGCCGGCGGATTTTCAGCTGGAACTGGTGGGCTCCTTGGGCTTGCGCCTGGTCCGCATGTTCGCCAAGCAGTTGCGGGCCGATGTCGCCATGCGCTCCGTGCCCGGCCATACTTCTTTCGAGTTTCGCATCAAGGAGCCGGCGATCAGGTCGCCGTCGTAAACTATGGATTCTGCACGCAACAAGATCCGGGTGCTGGTGGTGGAGGACGAGATAGTCGTCTCGGAAGACCTGCAGCAGCGCCTTCGGAGCATGGGCTACGAAGTCGCGGGCGCGGCCGACACCGCCGCCGAGGCGAAGCGGTTGGCGATACTGACCCTGCCGGACGTCGTGCTGATGGACATTATGTTGCACGGTAAGTCGGAGGGCATCGGAGTGGCCGAGTATTTGCGGGAGCAGCTGGACCTGCCCGTCATCTTTCTGACCGCGCACAGCGACGCCGCCACCTTGCAGCGCGCCCGCCTGACCGATCCCGCCGGCTACATCGTCAAGCCCTTCGACGACGCCCAGTTGCGCGTGGCCCTGGACCTGGCGCCGGCGCGCCACGAGATGGAGCGCAAGGCCCGGCGCGTGGCGCACTGGCTCACCGCCACCTTGACCAGCATCGGCGATGCGGTGATCGCCACCAATACCAAGGCCGAAATTATCCTGATCAACCCGGCGGCGGAAAAGCTGACCGGTTGGAGCCAGGGCGAGGCCGCCGGCAAGCCGTTTGCCGAGGTGGTGCGCCTGATGCACCACGCGACCCGCGCCCCGCTGGAAGATCCCGCCACGCGCGCGCTGCGCCAGGGACTGACCATCCGCATCGATCCCAACACGCTGTTGCTGACCCGCTCGGGCGAGGAACGCTTTGTGGACGACAGCGCTTCGCCCATCGTCGATGAGAGCGGCACAGTATTGGGCGCGGTGGTGGTGGTGGTCGATTCGACCGACCGCCTGGCCACCCAAAGCCGGGTGCAAGCGCTGGCGCACCAGGTCCAGAATCTGTTGGCCGACCAGGAGCGCAACGCCACGACCACCGCCGAATTGGAGGCCTTCGCTGCGGCGGTCAGCCACGACCTGCGGGGGCCGTTGAACGCGATCGCCGGCTTTTCCTATCTGCTCTCCAAACAGCACCGCATGCATCTCGATTCAACGGGCCAGCGTTTCCTCGACCACGTGCAGAAAAATGCGCGTGAAATGCTCGGCATGACAGAAGGCTATCTGCGTTTTCTTGGCCTGAGCCGCGGCCAGCAACTGGCGCTGGTCAAAGTGGATGTGCATTCGTTGGTGAAGGAGGTTTTCCGCGGCCTCAGCGCGCGGCCCGATGCGCAACCGGTGCAGTTCACCTGCGCACCGCTGCCGACGATAGACGGCGACGACGTCATGCTGCGGCAGGTGTTTGTCAATTTGCTGGGCAATGCGATCAAATATACGTCCCGGCAGGCGCAGCCAGCCATCACGGTGGGCGTCAGGACGGAAGGGGAAGGAGCGGCGGCGATGCACACGTTTTTTGTGCGGGACAACGGTGTCGGCTTCGATGTGGCCGGCGCGGAGAAACTGTTCGAACCCTTTCAACGCTACCATAGCACCGCCGATTTTCCCGGCACGGGCGTGGGTTTGTCGATCGTCAAGCGCATTGTCGAGCACCACGGCGGCGCCTTGTGGGCGGAGAGCCAGGCCGGTGCCGGCGCCACCTTTTATTTGACGTTGCCGGCGTGCGCCGGCGAACGCTCTGAGCGGGCATGATATGCGTCCCGCCCGCCTATTGATAGTCGAAGACCAGGCCGTCGTCGCGGCCGACCTGGAAGCCAGTCTGACGCGCTGCGGTTTTCAGGTGTGCGCCATGGCAGCCTCCGGCGCCGAGGCCATCGAGCTGAGTCAACGTCATCGACCAGACCTGGTGTTGATGGATGTTCGCCTGCAAGGGGGCCTGGACGGCATCCAGACAGCCGAAAAGCTGCGCAGCGAACTCGATACCGGGGTGATCTTCCTGTCTGCCCACACCGACGAGGCGACGATGCAGCGCGCCAAGCTGGTGACACCCTATGGCTTCCTGGTCAAACCGTTCGACGAGCGGGAATTGCAGATCAACGTTGAGGTAGCGCTGCACAAGCGCCAGGTCGAACGCCAGTTGACAGACGCCCACCTGGAGATCCACCGGCTCAACAGCGACCTGACGCAGCAGATGGCGGAGCGCACCAGCAAATTGGCGCTAACGCTGGACCGGTTGAAAAAGGCCGAGCACGACGCGTATTACGACACGCTGACCGGACTGGCCAATCGGGCCCACTTCGTCGAACAACTGCAACGCCAGCTGGAAATTTGCCACCGCAACAATGGGCGCCTTGCCTTGCTCTACCTGGACATCGATGGCTTCAAGTGCATCAACGACACGCATGGCCATCAGGCGGGCGATACCCTGCTGTGTACGGTAGCGCTGAGGGTGGAGGGCAACATCCGCCGCGCCGATCTGGCCGCCCGGCTGGGGGGCGACGAGTTTGTCGTCATGTTGGTGCAGTCGGACATGGGACAGGCCAGGCAGGTCGCGGACAAACTGGTGGCGGCGCTGTCGCGGCCGTATCAGCTGGCCCAGCAAGTGGTCAGGGTGTCGGCCAGCATTGGTGTGGCGGCCTACCCGGAGACGGCCGGTTCCAGCGCCGGGCTGTTGGCGCGCGCGGACATGGCCTTGTACGCGGCCAAGCGGGCGGGCAAGCGGTGCGCCATGCTTGCCACTCCGGCTGACGCGGGGCATGCGGGGAACGCATCATGATTTTGACTTCGTTGTTGATTGTCGAGGACCAGGCGGTGATCGCCGCCGATCTGGAGGCCAAGCTCACCCGCCGTGGCTATCACATTTGCGGGATCGCGTCCTCGGGTGAGGAAGCCCTGGAATTGGCGCGCACCCACCACCCCGGGCTGGCATTGATGGACATCCGGCTGCAGGGCACGATGGATGGCGTCGAGACCGCCGACATCCTGCGGCGCGAACTGGACGTGCCGGTGATTTTTCTGAGCGCGTATTCGGACGAGCTGACGCTACAGCGCGTCAAGGTGACTCAGCCCTACGCCTTCCTGGTCAAGCCCTACGATGATCAGGAACTGCAATTCAATATTGAAATGGCGGTCAGAAAACACGCGGACGAACCGCGCCCGACGTTGGAAGAACGGCGGATCACGATCCTGGTTGTTGAGGATGAGGCGGTGATCGCGGAAAATCTCAAGGGCAGCCTGACGCAACAAGGCTACCTGGTGTGCGGCATCGCCGCCAGTGGCGACGAGGCGCTCGACCTGGCGCGTCGCCATCAGCCGGACCTGGCGCTGATGGACATCTGGCTGCAAGGGGAAATGGATGGCATCGAGACGGCCGGCGTCCTGAAACGCGAACTCGACATCCCGGTTATTTACATCAGCGCGCATTCCGATAACCAGACCTTGCGGCGCGCCGCCCAAAGCACCCCCTATGCCTTTCTTCTGAAGCCGTATGATGACCGCGAACTGCAGCTCAACATCGAGGTCGCGGTTTACAAGCATGCCGGAGAACGGCAGCTGGCAATCGCCCATCAGGAGATCGGGCGCATCAACGCCACGCTGGAGCAGCGCGTGGCCGAACGCACTGCCGCCTTGTCGGCCGCGCTGGCGGAAATCCAGCGTGAAGGCATTGAACGCATGGGCATGCTGGAGGACCTGCAAAAGAGCGAATTACGCTTCCGCCAGCTGGCGGAGAATATCCAGCAGGTCTTTTTTCTGACCGACCTCGGCGAGTCCCGCGTATTCTATGTCAGCCATGCCTACGAGGATATCTGGGGCCGCAGCTGCGACAGCCTGTACGCCCGGCCGGGTTCATGGATGGAAGCGGTCCACCCGGACGACCTGGCGGCATTGCAGGAAAATGCACCCGAGCGTGCCGCGAGCGGGCGGTTCGACCTCACTTACCGCATCCTGCGCCCAAATGGGGCGTTGCGCTGGATACGCTCGCGCGGATTCCCGATTGCCGACAGCGCAGGGGTGATCGTTCGCATCGCCGGCATCGCCGACGATATCACGGTGCATGTCGAACAGGAACGCCGCATCGCGCGGCTGGGGCGCATCGCGCTGGTGCTGTCCAGCGTGAATTCCGCGATCGTGCGCATCCGCGAACGCGACGCCTTGTTCGGCGAGGTATGCCGCATCGCCGTCGACGAGGGCGCCTACAGCATGGCTTTTATCGGCGTGATCGATGCCGACACGCAGGATGGAACGGTGGTGGCGTCACGCGGCGCGCCGGAAGGCTACATCGATAAAATCCGGCTGACGGCGCGCGCCGGCACGCCCGACAGCGAACGTCCGGCGTGCGTCGCGCTCAGAGAGCGTCGCGCCGTCATTTGCAACGACGTCCGTAGCGAATTGTCACTGGCGCCGTTGCGGGCGGACTTGCTGCGCCGCGGCTTGCTGTCGGTCGCGGCCTTGCCGCTGATGCTTGATCAGCGGGCGGCCGGCGTGCTGGTGTTGTTCGGTGGCGAAGCGGGCCTGTTCGACCAGGAGGAGGTGAAATTGCTCAACGAAGTGGCCGGCGACATCGGCTTTGGCATGGACTTTATCGCCAAGGCCGAGCAGCTCAACTATATCGCCTACTTTGATCTGCTGACCGGCCTGCCGAACAAGATGTTGTTCCACGAGCGGCTTGCCCAGTGCGTCAGCGATGCCCACGCCAGCGCCAGCAACGTCGGGATTATCGTCGTGGACCTGGTGCGCTTTTCGCATTTGAACGACGTGTACGGCCGGCACGCGGGGGATGCCATATTGCGCGAGGTGAGCCAGCGGTTCAAGGCAGCGTCGAGCGAGTCGGGCCGCTTGGCCCGGATCGGCAGCGATACGTTTGCCCTGTTCATCCCCGACGTGCGGGAGGCCGTGGAGGTGGTGGAAATGTTAGAGCAGAAGCTGGTCGCTGTGCTGGATCAGTCGTTCAACATCCTCAACAAATCCGTCCATTTGAGCATCCGCGCCGGCATCGCCCTTTTCCCGCAGGACGGCCATGACGCCGAGACTTTGCTCAAGCATGCCGAATCCGCGCTGAGAAAAGCGAAATCATCCAACGATCGCTACCTCTACTATTCGGCGCAGATGAATGCCTCAATTGCGCTGCGCCTGCAGCTGGAGCACGATTTGCGCGACGCCATCAGCGGGCGGCAGTTCTTGCTGTATTACCAGCCGCGGGTGGATCTGATCAGCGGGCGCATCGTCAGTGCCGAGGCGCTGATACGGTGGCAGCACCCGGAAAAGGGCATGGTCCCGCCCATCCAGTTCATTCCGCTGGCGGAAGAAACCGCGCTGATTCTGCCCATCGGCGCGTGGGTGATCAACGCCGTATGCGAGCAGCAGGTGGACTGGCGCCGGCGCCAAATCAAGATCGTGCCGGTGGCGGTGAATTTGTCGGCCATGCAGTTTAAGGAGCGGCAGGCGGTCTCTACCATTCTGGACGCGCTGCGGCGCACGGGACTGGAGCGGGAATATCTTGAGTTTGAACTGACCGAGTCGATACTGATGGATGATCCGGACGCGGCCGCGGCCGGTCTGAGCGCGCTGCGGGAAATCGGCGGCGCGCTGGCGCTGGACGATTTTGGCACGGGTTACTCGTCGCTGGCGTATCTGAAGCGCTTTCAGTTCGACATCGTGAAGATCGACCGGGCGTTCGTCACGGAAATCACCCGCAGCAGGGAAGACGCGGCCATTGCGACCGCCGTCATCGCGATGGCCCACAGCCTCAATATGCGGGTCGTGGCCGAGGGGGTGGAAACCGCCGCGCAGTTGAAGTATTTGCGACGGCTGCGGTGCGACGAAGTCCAGGGCTATTTTTTCAGCCAGCCGGTACCGGCGGAACAGTTCGAGCACATGTTGAGGAGCGACCTGCGCCTGTCGCTGGAGCGGGAGACCAGCAGCCGGGTGGACACGCTCCTGTTGGTGGATGACGAGCCCAATATCCTGGCCGCGCTGAAACGGCTTTTGCGCCAGGATAGCTATCATATTCTGACCGCCGGCCGTGCGGAGGAGGCACTGGAACTGCTGGCGCTCAACGCGGTGCAGGTGGTCATTACCGACCAGCTCATGCCTGGTATGTCCGGAACGGAATTCCTGCACATCGTGAAGGGTTTGTACCCGGATACTGTGCGGTTGATCTTGACCGGCTATACGGATTTGGCCACGGTGACCGAAAGCGTCAATCGCGGCGAAATCTTTAAATTCATCGCCAAGCCCTGGTCGGACCCGGAATTGCGCGAGTTGGTGCGGGACGCCTTCCGGCACTACCGTCCCCGCTATCAGGCCAGCGACGACAAGCCCTGATCAGCGTCCCTGGCTAACGGTCGTCATTGACCCGGCGCGGGGGCGCAGCCAAGCCGTAGGCCACGGGCCAGTCGGCCGGCAGATGCCAGGTGCCGAACACGCGGTCGAGGAAGGGCAGGGTAGACGAGAAGTTGCGGTCCAACGGCGCCACGCTGGTGTGATGCCAATGATGGAAGGCCGGCGTGGCGATGATCGACTCCAGCGGGCCGAGCCGCACCCGCAGGTTGGAGTGGATGAAGAATCCCCACACCGTGCCGATGACGATCACCAGCGCCGGCGTGGCGCTGCCGCCCGCGCTGGCGCCGGCCAGACCGAGGATGTACAGCGGCGTCATGCCGAACAGCCGGGTGACGATCATGTCGACCGGATGGGCATGGGTGTTGATCAGGAAGTACAGGTGCTCGGGCTTGTGGTGTACCGAATGGAAATGCCACAGCCACGGCAACTGGTGGCTGAGCCGATGGCCCCAGTAGAAACCGACCTCGGCGATCAGCAGCGACAGCGGCAGCTTCACCGCCAACGGCAGCGCTCCCACGGCGGCAGGCACGGCGGCAGGCAGCACCGCTTGTGCCGCCACGGCGACCACGGCCATCAGCGCGCTCAGGATGGCGGCCGGCAGCAGACTGTTGAGGAAATACAGTCCCAGATTGACCGCCAGCGCGCGCCGCGGCAGGCGCGCCTTGCGCACCGCGAGCCAGCGCTCCAGCGGCACGAACACCAGCGACAGCAGCGCCAGCCAAACGCACAGCCGCGCGACGTTGACGGCAAAGGTGGGCAGGTCGGCGAGCAGGGCGTTTATAGAAGTCATGGTGCAAATAATAGCGGAAACAAAAATGCCGGACGCGAACGTCCGGCATCGATTCAAGCTGGCGGCGAATTAGGCAGCCTTGGCTTTGCGGCGGCGCGCGGCGAAGGCGACCAGACCCAGGCCCAGACCCATCATGCCCCAGGTTTGCGGCTCAGGCACGGCCACCATCGACACGCCGTCCAGCAGCGAGAACGGCGGCACGCCGGCCGGGGTGCCCACGGCCAGGAAGCTCAGCACTTCGCTGGCGCCATTGGCGGTGAAGGTGAAGGTTTCCTTCTGCCAGCCGGTGAAGCCGTGGCTGGCGTTTTGCTTCACTGCGGTCGATTGGCTCTGGTTGCCCAGCGAGACCTGCCATTGTTCGGTGGTGGCGCCGTCGAAGGTGTATTGCTGCGCGCCAGCCCAGTAGAAGCTCACGCTGTATTTCTGGCCGGCGACCAGGCCGTTGACGGTCTGGCTGATCGGGGCCATTTCGAAGGCGCCGTCGGCCGCGATGAAGTTGCCGCCGGCAGGGCTGGCGCCCAGGCCGTTGGCGGAGCCGTTACCGGCGCCCCACAGTTGCAGGTTGCCGTAGTGGCCGGCAACGCCGCCGTTGTCCACGTTCGAGGCGTTGAACAGGAAGTTGTAGCCGACGCTGGTCCAGCCCTGGGCCTGGCCCGCATAGCCGAGTTGGCCGTAGCTGCCGGTTTCGAAATCGCCATTGACGATCAGTTCGCCTGGAACGGCGGCGTTTGCGATGCCGGCGCTCAGGGCGGCAGCGGCGGTCAGGGCCAACATTATCGATTTAATGCGCATGTAAAAACTCCGGATGGTGTATTTGAGGCGGACGGCCGGCCGCCAGCGGTGCGAAACGTGAACTTCAGCAAACTTGCTCTAAAAGCATTATGAATGAACAATATGAAATTAGGAACATTTTTAATTTGTAAAGTAAGTTGAGCCGATCGCAACGCTTGTGTTAGCAATGGAAGCGCTACCGCGCAAAATATGAGCAAGATCCCGTCTTAAATCGTGATGCGCCAGCCGTATTTTTCGGCTCGGGCCATAGCCAGCCAGAATAGGGCGGTGAAGCTGGCGGCGAACGCCAGCGATGCCGCGCTGGGCCCAACGAGCGGGGTCAGCGGGCCGCTGAAAACAGTCGCGTAAAGCGGCCCCATGATGCCGCCGCCTTCGATGACGCAAGTCGCAATCCAGGAACCGGCGTAGGCGGCGATGGCGTTCAGGCCCATGGCGCGGCCCAGCGGCGGCCAGCCGCGCACGTCGATCAGCTGGTGCGCCAGCGCGATGACCAGCATGCCGAAGCCGCCGGTCCACAGCACGAAAGACGAGGTCCACAACTGTTTGTTCAGCGGCAGCGCCAACGACCACAGGCCGCCGGCCAGCATCGCCGCCGCGCCGGACAGTGCCAGCGTGCGGGTCTGCCCGCGCCGCAGCCAGTCGCCGGCACGCAGGCCGAGGATGACCGTGGCCAGCGACGGCAGCGTGCCCAGGATGCCTTCAGGATCGTGGCCGATGCCGGTGGCGGCGTCGTACTGGTAGGCCAGATGGCCCAGCAACGCGCTGTCGATGCGGTCGGGAAGATTCAGGCCCGGCTCCAGCGATCCGCCGGCTGCCAGCAAGGCCCAGTAGCCCAGCAGGATGGCCGCGAACAGCGCCCATTGCGTGCGGGCGCTGCGGACATGGATGGCCAGCAGCCCCGCAGCGGCGAAGCAGATGCCGGTCCTTTGCAGCACGCCGAACAGGCGGAAACCGCGTCCGTTCAGCAGCAGCATCGCCACCACATGCAGCGCTATTCCCAGCACGATGATGCGGGCGGCGCGCAGCAGCACCGAGCGCGCCAGCGGTGCCGCGTCGGCCCCGGCTTCAAGGCGCGGCGCCAGCGCAAGGTTGATCGAGACGCCGACGATCAGCATGAAGATGGGGAAGATGAAGTCCGGCGGCGTGCAGCCGTGCCATTCGGCGTGTTCCAGCCACGGGTAGACGTGCGACCAGTCGCCGGCGTCGTTCACCAGCAGCATGGCGGCCACCGTCAGGCCGCGTACCGCGTCGATAGAATTGATGCGCATAGTTTTCGAGTTAAAGCTGCAGTTTGAACCGCATGCGGTTGAGGACCGCCGCCAGCGCCATGACGATGATGGCGTAGGCCAGGGCCCAAAGGAATCCGGGCCAACCGGAGCCCAGCACGTCCGGCAACGCCAGATGCAGGATCTGCATCGATGCGTAGACGATGTAGGGAATGATGTAAACCAGCAGCGGATTGGACGCCGCAGGCCGGACCAGCGCGGTCCAGCCGCTAATACGCCGCAAGTCGATCAACCAGTACAGTGCCGCGAACAGCAGCACGCAGATGGCGGCGCTGTACAGCGCCCAACTCGGCGTGGCATAGATCTTCGATATCTTGAAGTAGGGTCGCAGCAGGTAAGCCAGCAACGCGAGCAACAGCGCGAGCAGCAGCGCATTGCGGAAAGGCTTGCCGCGTGCTTGGCCGAAGAAGATCAGCGACGTCACCAGCCCGCACAGCGCGATCGATGTGTGGACCGCGTTTTCGGCTTGCGTACCCAGGATCTGCAACAGCGCCGACGATTGTGCCACCGCCCCGTGGCTTGCGCTGTACAGGCCAGTACAGGCCAGCACCAGCGCAACGAGCGGCAGGACGCGCGCCTGTGTCAGCGCCCATGCCACGGTACTGTACAGGTACGCCCAGCCTATCAGTCCCAGTATGCCCCACCATTGCGGCGCAAGCCGCAGGCTGCCATCGGCGCCGCCGCGAAACGTCAGCGCCAGCGCCACCAGTCCGGCCGCACCGGCCACCCGCCAGGCCAGCGCCGGCGCCCTGTTCTTGAAACTGGCCCACACCAGCATCGCACAACCATAGAACAGCAGCGACCACAGATGGATAGACATGCCCATCGCCGCCTCGTTGTAGCCATCCTCCGCGTTGACCATGAAGACGCCGAACACCAGCAACCCGGCGGCGCGTGCAAGGACGTGCCGCCAGCGCAGGGCCGCCGTATCGCCAGCCGCCTGCCGCTGCGCCATGGCGAACGGTATCGACATGCCGACGATGAACAGGAAGGCCGGGAACACCACGTCCGGGAAGGTCATGGCGTCGGCGTCCGCCTGGGCATGCTCCATCCAGGCCGGCAAGCCGCGCACGCCCGCCAGCGTGTTCACGAAGATCATGACCAGGATGGTGATGCCGCGGAAGGCGTCGATCGCCAGTACCCGCGTGGGTTTAGAGTTTGCCACGCAGTCCCAGGTAGTATTGACGGCCGTTCGAGTACGAGGCGATAGGCTGGTCCTTGTTGGAGCCGTAGTAGCGCAGCACTGCATTGTTCAGGTTCAGCGCATCGAAGGTGATCGACAGGTTCTCGTTGATCTTGTAGCTGACCGACGCCGCCAGGTTGCCGGTTCCCGCCATCACCTGCGGGAAGCTGTTGTACAAGCCGCCGGAGAAGCTGGAACGGTAGGTGTAGGCCAGGCGGGCGCTCAACTTGTCGTCCTCGTAGTAGGTCTCGGCGTTGTAGGTGTTTTTGGAATTGCCCACCACCGCCAAGCCGTCGTCCGCCTTGCCGTCGGTGTAGGTGTAGTTGGCCACCACGCCCACACCGCCGAACAGGTGCTGCTGGTACGCCAGCTCCACGCCCTTGTTCTTGGCGGCGATATTGGTCGGCGACGAGATGACGTAACTGTCGAAACGCTTGAACGAGTTGTTGAAGTAGGTGAGGTTGGCCGTGCCGTAGGTGACGTAGGACGACATGTCCATGTAGAACACGCCGGCCGACAGCAGCGCTTTTGGCGCGAAGTACCATTCCAGCGCGACGTCATAGTTGATCGAGCGTACCGGCTTCAGGTTAGGATTGCCGCTGCTGCCGGTCAGGATAGTGTCGTTCAGCGTCACCGCGCCGACCATCGCGCTGAAGTCGGGCCGCGCCATCGTCTTGGCGACTGCGGTGCGGGCCACCAGGTTGGGCGACAGGTCGATCTTGAAGTTCGCGCTAGGCAGCACGTCGTTGTAGCCGCGCTGGTTCAGCGTCGGCGTGTAGGGACCGTTCACGTTGTCCTGGCCGATGGGATGGTCGCCGCCGGGGATGTTGGTGATCGTTGCCTGGTTGGTGTGCACGTAGCGCACGCCCACGTTGCCGCGCCAGCCGTCGCCGGCCAGGTTGACCATTGCGTAGACGGCGCTGGATTTTTCTTTCACGTCCATCTCGCCGGCCCAGTTCTCGGTGGTCGGGCCGCCGGCCAGGTCGTACTTGGTCGCCCATGCGGCGATGTCGCCGGGTTTGATCTGCCAGACGTTGCGCAGGAAGTCGGCGCTGCTGGTGATGCCGTTGCCGAAGTTGGACGGATAGGTCGAGCCATTCCACGCAGGCAGCGGCGCCGAGGTGGTGCCGTCGCAGGCCTTGCAGCTGCGGTTCTCGGGCTGGCTGACGCTGCGATGGTGCTCGGCAAAGCGCACGCCGAACTTGGCCGACTCCATGACGCCCCGGTCCAGCCGCAGCTCGCCGTCGGCCTGGGCGTACTTTTCGTTGTCCTTGGTGATCACGTGCGAACCCCAGGCGGAAGCGGTGACGTAGTTGGTGAACTTCGACGTGTCCGCGCCGGGGAAGGACATGGTGGCCGGCGACATGCCGTTCAGCGTGTAGCTGGAACCGGCGCCGGTCAGCCCCGCCTCGTAGCCGATATCGGCCGGGGTCTTGCCGGTGCCGCGTGTGTAGCCTACGCTGCCGCTGATGCGCAGGTCCTGATTGACTTTGTAGCTGCCATCGAGATCGATGTAGGCAGAGGAAGACGAGGAGCCGGGGCGGTAGATCTGGTCGCCGAAGGCGGAGTACAGCGACGAGTTGTAGGGCTGCGTGGCGCTGACGGCCGGGTACTGCGAAGCCGGTATCGTCGCCGACACCAGCGTGCCGCTCTTGATGGTGTAGGCCGACGGGATCACGCCGACCGGGGCGCCGGTGTCGGGATTGGTGGCGTTGATGTTGGCGGCGATGTTGTTGTAGAAGCTGCGGTTGTAGTTGGCCGCGTCCAGCTGGGAGCTGAAGCCGTTGATGTCGAAGCTCAGGTCCTTGTTCGGCTTGAATTGCAGGTCGAAGGCGCCGCCGGTGCGTTTGCGGGTCTGCTCGAATAGCGAGGCGCTGATGCCGCCCGGCGCCAGGATGCCCGCCAGTTCGGGATGCGCCTTGGCCGCGTTGCTGTCGGCGGCGATGGCGGTGTAGCCGTAGAACTCCTGGCCGTCCCGGCGCTCGTGGCGCTTTTCCGAGAATAGCTGCACCAGCACGCCGAAGGTCTTGGCGTCGTTCTTCCAGCCGATCAGCGCATTCAGTTGCGGGTCGGTCTTGCTGGGCAGGTCGGCGTAGATGGCCTGCGCCGAGGCTTCCAGCGTCAACTGCTTCTTGAAGTCCAGCGGTTTGCGGGTCTCGATGTTGACCGAGCCGGCCACGCCGCCTTCCACCATGTCGGCCTGCTGGCTTTTCTGCACCGTGACGGCGCTGACGATTTCCGACGGCAGCAGCGCGTAGCTCACGCTGCGCCCAACGGCGCCCGACTGGTCCAGCACGAACCAGTCGCCGGTGCCGATGGCATGGCCGTTGACCTGGGTCTGCGTCAGGCTGGAACTGGTGCCCCGGATGCTCACGCGGTCGTTCTCGGCGAAACCGCCTTCGCCGCCGGCGGAGGAGGAGATGTTCACGCCCGGTACGCGCTGGATCGCGTCGGCCACGTTCTTGTCCGGCATTTTGCCGATGTCCTCGGCCGAAACCACTTCGGACAGCGAATCGCTATTGCGCTTGCGGGTCAGCGCCTGTTGCAGGGAGGCGCGGATACCGGTGACCACCACCTGTTCGAGCGGCTGGCCGTTGTCGCTGCCCGTCTGCTGCGCCATTGCGGGCGCCGCCGCACATGCGATCATTAACGCCACCGCCGATGCGATTGGGGTTTGCGGCGTCTTCATCCCTGCTTTGCTGTCCATCTATTCTCCCGACGATTGTTTTAGTGTGGGGAGATTCTCCCTAGTCTTCCTTAACGCAATCCAAAAGGAACCTTAAGGGTTTCCTAACGTTGTGGCGCGCAGACGATTGACAGGCGCTCAATAAGATGCGTAGATACGCGCTTCACAAGTGAGGTAGCGAGACATGAAGATATGCCTGGTCGAGGACGACCTGGAATTGGGCAAGGCACTGCAAGCGGCCTTGCAGGATGCGGGGCAGGAAGTGGTATGGGTGCGCCGCGCCAGCGATGCGCGCCATTGGGTGGAAAACGAGCCGTTCGACGCGGTGCTGCTGGACCTGGGCCTGCCCGACGGGAACGGCATCGACGTGCTGCGCGAGCTGCGCGCCTCCGGCCACACATTGCCGATACTGGTCATCACCGCGCGCGACAGCCTGGAGGACCGCCTGAACGGCCTCGATCGCGGCGCCGACGATTATCTGGTCAAACCCTTCGTCGTCACGGAACTGCTGGCGCGCTTGCGCGCGGTGATGCGGCGCGCCACCGTCTGGAGCGAATCGGGCGAACCGGTATGGAAGGTCAAGGACCTGGTGTTGGACGATAAGCGCATGCTGCTGACCCGCGCAGGCGTCAATGTGGTGCTGTCCAAGACCGAGTTCGCGCTGCTGCACGCGCTGATGCGCTACCCGGATCGCGTGCTGACCAGGCGCGAACTGGAATCGCGCGCGCTGCCGCACAGCGAGGGCGCTGCGCTGGACGTGCACATGTCGCACCTGCGGCAAAAAATCGGCGAGGGCTATATCCGCACGGTGCGCGGCGTCGGCTACGTCGTCGACAAATGACGATGCATAATCGTTCGTTGTTCAAGCGCCTGCTGTTCGGCTTCATCGCGGTGATGATGCTGATCTGGCTCGCGAACCTGGCGCTGGATGTGTACGAGACCCGCACCAGCAAGCGCCGCGACATGCAGCGCGAGTTGCGCGCCAGCGCCTTGCGCATCGTCGTCCTGATGCAGACGATCGGCGAACGGCCGCCGGAGCAGGTCAAGCCCCTGGTGCGCAAGATGGAGCAGCTGCACTACGCTTTGTACACGGAACTGGGCTGGTACATACCGGCTTTGCAAACACAGGTCTGGAGGCACGGGCAGCTGGTCTACGCCTCGCCGGACGCCGGCCTGCCGCCCACCGATGCCGCCGCCGGCCCATACAGGCAGCCGCTCAAGGATGGCTGGGTGGTCTCGGTCGAAGACGATCCCGCCACCGGCGTCACGGTGCGCATGGCGACGGAGGTGATCGGGGAATGGATGCTGCAGGTATCGAGCATCGGCTACTATTTCGCGCCGCTGCTGTTCAGCATACCTTTCCTGTTGCTGCCGGCCTGGCTGATCATCCGCGTCGGATTGCGGCCGTTGCGGTCCATCGTCGGCGAGATCGAGGAACGCTCGGCCACCGACTTGTCGCCGCTGGCGCCTTCGCCGTATCTGGAGCTGTCGCCGCTGGTCGGCTCGGTGAACCGTCTGATGGAGCGCTTGACCGAGCGGCTGGAGCGCGAGCAGGAGTTCCTGGTCGATGCCGCCCACGAGCTTAAAACGCCGCTGTCCATCATCCAGATCAATGCCGATACTCTGACCACCGCCCGCACGGCACAGCGGGTGGAAGAAGCGGGGCAGGGTCTGCGCACAGGCGTGCAGCGCGCCACGCATACGGTGCACCAGTTGCTTGCCCTGGCCCGTTCCGGTGGCGACCGCGATCACGCCAGCCTGGTGCCGCGCGACTTGGTCGAACTGGTGGCCGACCGCCTGGCGTTGGCCGGCCAGATTGCCGCCACGCGCCACGTCGAAATCGAGCTGCAGGCGCCGGAGCGCTGCGTATTGCCGATGCATCTTGAAAGCATGGCGTCGCTGATCGATAACCTGGTCAGCAACGCCGTCAAGTATTCTCCCGAAGGCGGACGGGTGACGGTGTCCATCGCGGAGGAGGGCGGCCGCATGGTCTTGTCGGTTACCGACCAGGGGCCGGGCATCGTGCCCGAAATGCAGCGCAAGGTGTTCGAGCGCTTCTTCCGGCTCCCGGACCAGGACCAGGCAGGCAGCGGCCTTGGCTTGGCCATCGCCGAGCGGGCCGCCGCGCGCAATCAGGGCCGCATCCAGTTGGCGAATCGGGACGATGGACCGGGCTTGATGGTGAGCGTGAGTTTTACGCAAAACGCGGCCTGACCGTGTCAAATTTGCCATATAATCGGGCCGCTGAAACTCTCATTCGCCGCCATGACTTATCTGACCCGCTTTCGTCCGCTGATCCTCGCTGTGCCGCTGCTGTTGGCCGGCTGCCAATCCACCATGCAGCGCATTGCAGACTGCAAGGTCGGCGACTGGAGGGCCATCGGCCATAAGGATGGCGTCCAGGGCGAACCGGCCGATTACGTGGATCGCAAGGACTTCTGCGACGACCACGCAGACGCCAAGCAGTCCGCAGCCAGCGGTGCGGAGGCGCAGTACACGGCCGGTTGGGCCCAGGGCAACTGGGATCTGTGGTCGCAGCTTGGCCAGCAGGATGGCGGCAAAGGCCTCCAATCCCAATACGACGCACATGCAGGCGGCGACGAGGTTCGCAAACATAAAACGCCGCTGAACCGCCCGGCCTACGATGCCGGCTGGGCCATCGGCAATTCCGAATATTGGAAAGGGCTGGGCAAGCGTGCCGGGACCGACGGCCAAGCGCTGGCCGCGCAGAAGGAGGCGGCACGCGCCAAGGCGGCGAGCATGCAGTTGCGCTTCGACGAAGCCGCATACTCGGACGGCTGGCAGATCGGCAACCGCACCTTCTGGCAGGACGCCGGCTACACCGACGCCCGCAACGGCACGCCGGACAGCGCCTTCCGCGACCGCGCCGCCGCGGCCCGCAGCGCCGGCGTGCAGGTGCAGGAAGACGCTTACCGCGCCGCCTGGAATGGGGAGATCGTCAACTACTGGCGTAACCTGGGCACGCAGGATGCCGTCAGCGGCAAGGACTTCGGCCAGCGCAGCAAGGAAGCGCGCGCCAAGGGCTTGAAGATTTTCGAATCCGATTATCGCCAGGCCTGGGAAGCCCGGCTGGCGGCGTACTGGCGCCAGGCCGGCGCCGACGACGGCTACGGCAAACCTTTCATGCTGGATGAACGCATCGCCAACGCAGGCCGCGATGGCGTCTTCGTGACCGCCGCCACGCGCGATCAATATACGGCGGCCTGGGAAGAGCAGAACGCCAAGTACTGCCAGCCGGAGAATGCCTTCGAACGCGGACGCACCAACAGCGGCATGATGGTCGACGTCTGCCGCGTCGAACTGCGCAACCAGTTGAAGCACGCCTACGTCAGCGGGCAGGATTACGAGATCGCCGCCGCCAAACATCGGCAAGCGGTCGACGACGCCAATGAAATAGCGAGCCGCCTGAGCGACGCCCGCCATCATCTGGCCAGGTTGGAGCGCGAGATCCGGTCGAACCTGGACGCCAAGGACAGGGTGGTCAACGACGACACCAGGAAGCAGGACGCCCGCCGCGAACAAGAGCGCCGCGAGCTATACGAGTATATCCAACGGCTGGAACGCCAGCTCGATGACGCCCGCCGCTGGGTCGAGCGCCATGAACTGCAGATGCAACGCCTGCGCCGCGAAATCTACTGACCGGCGTCAGAAGCCGCCATTTCCGCGCAGTGCCGCCTGCGTTATCATTACGCCATGTCCACGCCACGATCCGATGAAATGCTCATGCTCCGCTATCGCGATGGCGATCTGGAGGCGTTCGCGGAACTGTACCGGCGCCACAGCCAGGGCCTGTATCTGTTTCTGGCGTGGCGCTCGCCGCGCCGGGAGTGGGTCAACGACATCATGCAGGACAGCTGGGCCAACCTGCACCAGGCCCGCGCGCGCTACGAGTCTGGCTCCAGCTTCCGCACCTATCTTTTCCAGATCGCGCGTAATCGCATGATCGACCTGATACGCTTGAACGAGCACATTCTGCTTGCCAGCGACGGCGGCGAGGATGGCTGGTTCGACCACGTTGCGGATAACGCGCATGATGGTCAGGCGCCCGACGGTGAATTGGAACGCAAGCAGCAGGCGAGCCGATTGCATGCGATGATACGTCTGCTGCCGGTAGAACAGCGTGAGGCGCTGGTGCTGCAGCAGTTTAACGGCATGAGCCTGGAGGAGATCGCGGTACTGGTGGGGGCGCCGGTGGAGACGGTGAAGAGCCGCCTGCGTTACGCGATGCGCAGGCTGCGGCAGGAACTGGCGCCGGCTGCCGAAGAGGTGAGAGCATGAATCCAAACGATCACAACGAAGACGCGGAGTTCGAAGATTTCCTCAAAGGCGAGGGGGATTTGGCGCGTAGCTTGCAAGGACTGCCGCAGCCGCAGCCGCCGGAGGCTTTGTCCGCGGCCATCCTGGCGCGGGCGGCTTCGGACCTGCACAGTGGCGCAGCCGTGTCGGCGAACGACGCGGTGCACAATGCCGCTCCGGCCTCGCCGCCGGCTCGCCACTACCTGCGGCGCGCTCGCATTCCGCTTGGCCTGGCGGCCAGCGCGGTGTTTGCGTTGTTCGCGGTGCGCAGCCTGATGCCGCAGGCCGTTGCGCCGATGGCAGAGCCGCCGCAGCCCGCTGCGCCGATGGTCGCGCAGCCGGTCGTCGTGGCCGAGTCGCCGGCTGTGGCGAGGATTCCTGTCGCGGAAGCGCCTCGCAGCGCCATCGAACCGGCGCCACCGCCGCCGGCGCCGAAGAGCATCCAGCTCAAGCGCTCTGTGACACCGCCGGCGCCAGCCGCAGACATCGCAGTGACAGCCGCAGACGCCGATGTCGCCGCCCCGGCCATTCCGATGGCGGCGCCCGCGCCGTTGGCGCGCATGCAGGCGCCCGTGATGGCTATCGCCGCATCCAAGCCCGCTCCGATGGCCTATTTTGGCAGCCCACAAACCGAAGCTCTGCCAGCGCCAGCGTGGCTTGCCCGCATCGGAGAAATGCTTAAGGCCGGCGAAGCAAAAGAAGCGCATGCGGAATGGCTGAAGTTCCGCATGCGCTACCCGGATGCCGAGGTGCCGCCTGAACTCCAGCTGCAGCTCGAAGCGATCAATTAACGTCGAATTCGCCCACCAGCACAGTGCTGCCGGTATCGCGCAAGCGCAGCGTGATCATCTGGTCGCGCTGCTTCGCTGTGCCGAAACCCGTGCTGAGTCGCAGCTGCACGGTCGTCGCACCGGCGACGATCTGCTGGCGATGTCCAAATGAGTTGACCTCCACACGATACTTGCCCGGCTTGGCCACCCGCAGCGAGAACTCTTCCGGCCCGTAGCCGCCGGTGAAGTCGCGCGACATGCGTCCGCCCTGGTAGGTATAGCGGTTGGCATAGAAGCATTTTTCTCCATTCGGATCGGTGACCCATAAATCGATGTCGGTGTTATCGGCATCCCAGGTCAGCACCGCCCGCAAGGCCAGCGGCAGGTTGCGCAGCAGCCGCCCGTCTACGCGGCTGGTATCCGGCTTGACGGAGGCCTTGGCGACGATAGCGTTCAATTCCGCCAGCGTGACCAATTCGATTTCCGCAAAGCGCGCATCCCAAGGACGGTTCAGCACTTCCGCAAGTTGCTCCACCGCCGGCTGTACCTGTCCGGCGGCGGCATATGCCAGGCCCAGGTCGCGGTATGACTGCGGTTCTTCTTCGGCCAGCAGCAACACCTGCTTGAATACCGGGATAGCCAACGCCGGCTCGCCAGCTTGCAGCAGGCGGTAGCCCAGTATCCGCAACACCTGGCGGTTTTCCAGGTTCATTTCCGCCAGATTGGACAACACGCGCAAGGCCAGATCACGTTGCCCCTGTTCGAACAGCATGTCGGCGCTGTCGAGGAAAAAGGCGCTGCTGCTGGTGTAGTTCGGCTTCTCGTCGAGGTAGATGGCGTACAGGTCGCCGGGTTTGGCGGCCTTCATGCGGGCCCGATACGGTTCGTCGGGCGACCATTTCTTGAGCTGGATGCCGGTATTCGGCGTCTCACCGCCGGAATGTGCGGGCGCTTTGGCGGCGCGCTCCACGTTGCGCGCATCGGTGCGGCCATACGTCAAAGGCATCGATGCCGCAGGCGGCATGGGGCGCGGTGGCGGCGGCGAGGCAAGCGCAAGCTGAGGTGCGCCTTCCATCGCATCGTCGTCGGTCTTCTTGAAGTCGATATATCGGGGCGGCGCCGATTTCGGATAGCTCTTTTCCCACCACACCACCTTCTGCTCGAACTCGCGCACGATCTGGTCGCTGTGCTGCTCAGCGCTGCGGTGGCGCTGTGTCAGGCGATTCTGTTTGAGGTTCGCGTAGGCTTCCTTGTAGGCTGCGGGCGGTTCGATGTCGTAGCGCAGATAGTCTTCCAGCCGGTCCAGCACCAGCAGCGAGGTCTCGCGCGTGGGTATGCCGAAACGCTGGCCGATACGGCGGATTTCTGCACGTTTCAGATCGTAGTCCGCTTCCAATGCATGCAGGCGGTAGCTGGCCCACGTGCCGGCAGCCAGCGGATGATACGGCGCCTTGGCGCTGAGCGGCACCGTCATTGTGCGGCTCTTGCCTTGCTGCGTCAGCGTGAGCGTCAGTTCTGCGGACGGTTGTGTCAGACGTCCGGCGATCCGCAATATGCCGTCCTGCGGCTCGCGTGCTTCAACCGAAATATCCGTGGCACCGGTGGCCGCGACGTAGCTCAGTTGGAGCTCGTCGGCCAGCAACGCTTGCGCAGCCTGCGCCACTAGGCCTGCCTGCAGTTGCACCAGACGTCCACCGTTGCGTTCCGCCAGTGCCGACAGGCGCGCGCTGTCCGACACCAGCGCCGAGTTCAACGCAAACAAACGCTGGTCCTTGCCCAGCGTAGGGAAGGGCGCATCGCCGTAGTTGGACAGGCCGTCGCTGACCAGCAGGTATTCGTTGATGTCTGCTTCGGGCTTCCACGCACCCAGTGCGCTGGCGCCGTCGTAGGCGGTACTCGCCAGCGCGGCACGCAAGCCGGTCCAGTTGCCGTTGACGACACGGTATCGCTGGCTGGCCTCGGCCCGGTCGCGCAGGCGGATCAACCGAACCTCCACGTTGCGCACCGTTTTGAAGTAGTGGTCCAGCATAGCCAGTTCGGCTTCGGTCTGCCGCTGCGCGCCGGAACCGGAACTGTCCCACAACAACCCAAGTACGGCGGGCGGCGGACGTACCGGTTGGCTGCTGTCGCCGGCGACGGCGATCTCGCTGAGGAAGAAGGTATCGCCATCGAATTCCTGCACAAAGGTCTGCGGTTCCGTTGCGGCGGCCAGCGTCAGCTCCAATGTGCCGTCGGCACGGAAGCTCGTCTTGCCGATGCGGGCGCGATAGCCGTCGTGCTGGCGCTCGAACTGCACGCTACCCAAGGCGCCATGCGCCTGCGGCGGCGTTATCGCGCCGCGCACATTTAGTTCCAGATCAAATTCCCCTATTCCTTCGCCGTAGGCCAGGGGCAGCCGATACAGGCGTTGGGCCTCGTAGCGCGGCAGTGCTTCAGCATACTTCAGCTGCACGGTACGGGTGCCGTGTGGCGGTATCGGATAGACACGCAGCTTGAAGTTATTCCCCTGAGTTGTCTCCAACAAGGCGGGATCGACGCGGGTCCGTTCCACTTCTTCGAATATCTTGCGTCCCTTTGCTTTTTCCACCGGCACGGCGGGCCGCAGCGCTCCGTCGATATCCAGCGCAAAAGCGGTGACATGCTGCGCGGGCAGCAGCGGGAACTGCAGTTCGCCTTCCAGCTGAACCGCGTTCGGATTGTAGAACACCATCTCCACAGTGGTCTGGGCCAGGCCGCCGCTGATCTCCGCGCCGATGCGCAGGCTTTGCAGGCGCACGGGCGTCTGCGCGCGCGGCACGATCAGACGCGGCGGCACGATGGGCGGAAGCGGCGCGATGGCGTTCGCCGTCAACGACAAACTCAATAAAAATACTGCGAGCAGTGGGCGCAACATGACATCTCCTTGGCCGGAAAAGCCCGGCGTCCCACATGTAACGGAGCGGCGGGACAAACGGGGTTAAACGGCGCGAAAAAAATCCATGCGGCGGCGCAGCAATATTCGATTGCTTTATCTAGATTTGTTGATATCATTTCCCTGCCTTACATCCAAGGAGAGCAGATGAATGCCCCGAGTACGCCACACCCGAATTACGAAATCCTGATCGCTGCAGCGCGCAAAGTCGGCCCGGCCACGGTCGCCGTCGCGCATGCGTGCGACCGCCATGCGCTGGAAGCGGCGTTGGACGCTGCCCGTATGGGCTTGATCAATCCCATTTTGGTCGGGCCGGAGGCGCGCATCCGCAAGGCCGCCGAAGAAGCGGGCCTGGACATCTCGGCGCTGCCGCTGGTCGATACGGAGCATAGCCACGCTTCGGCCTCCCGCGCGGTGGAGCTGGTCCGGGAAGACAAGGCTTCGGTGCTGATGAAGGGCAGCCTGCATACCGACGAATTGATGGGCGCCGTGGTCGCCGGCGAGACCGGCCTGCGCACCGGCCGCCGCCTCAGTCATTGCTTCGTGATGGACGTGCCGGGCCGCAGCGAGCCACTGATCATCACCGATGCCGCCGTCAATATCAATCCCACGCTGGACGAAAAGGTCGACATCATCCAGAACGCCATCGACCTGGCGCACGTGCTGAAGTTCGATCCGGTCAAAGTGGCCATCCTGGCGGCCGTGGAGACGGTCAGCGCCAAGATGCCATCCACGATCGATGCCGCTGCGCTGTGCAAAATGGCGGATCGCGGCCAGATCACCGGCGCCATCCTCGACGGCCCGCTGGCGATGGACAACGCGATCGACCCCGAGGCTGCGGCGATCAAGCACCTGGTCTCGCCGGTGGCCGGCAAGGCGAATGTGCTGGTGGCGCCCGATCTTGAAGCCGGCAATATGCTGGCCAAAAGCCTGACCTTCATGGCCGGCGCAGCGGCGGCCGGCATCGTGCTCGGCGCCCGCGTGCCGATCATCCTGACCAGCCGCGCCGATTCGGTCACGGCGCGCCTCGCGTCCTGCGCGGTGGCGGTGCTGGTTGCGCACAGCAAGCTGGCCGCCGGCCGCGTTCTGGGAGCCTGAGAGCATGGCGCCTAACGATAGCATCGTCGTCATCAATGCCGGCTCGTCGAGCATCAAGTTCTCGCTGTACAGCGGCGCCGCGCTGGCGCTGACCTTCAAGGGCAAGATCGAAAACCTGTACAGCGGCGTCACTCGCTTCAGCGCACAGGATGCGCAAGGCCATTCCATCGGAGAGCGCGGCTGGGCGGACGCCCCGCTGAACCACGAAGCAGGCATGCGCTTCCTGATCGATTTCGCGCAATCCCATCTCGAAGGCTATCGCGTGGTGGCGGTCGGCCATCGCATCGTTCACGGCGGCGTGGCCTACAGCGGGCCGCAGCGCCTGAATCCCGGCGTGCTGGCCGCGCTGGAGAAACTGATACCGCTGGCGCCCCTGCATCTGCCGCACAATCTGGCGCCGGTGCGCGCCGTGATGGCGATGGCGCCGGACGTGCCGCAGATGGGCTGCTTCGACACCGCCTTTCACGTTGGCCAGCCGGCGGAGGCGCAGGCGTTCGCGCTGCCGGCGCGGATCACGGAGCAGGGCGTGCGGCGCTACGGCTTCCACGGACTGTCGTATGAATATATCGCCAGCCGCCTGCCGGGTGCCGATCCGTCGCTGGCTGGCGCCAAGGTGGTCGCGGCGCACCTGGGCAATGGCGCCAGCATGTGCGCGATGGACTCCGGCCGCAGTGTCGCCAGTTCGATGGGCTTCACAGCCGTCGATGGCCTGCCGATGGGCACCCGCTGCGGCGCGCTCGATCCCGGCGTGGTGCTGTACCTGATCGACCAGCTTGGCATGGACGTGGGCGCGGTGCAAAAACTGCTGTATCAGGAATCCGGCCTGCTTGGCGTCTCGGGGATTTCGTCCGACATGCGCACGCTGGAACAAAGCGACGACCCGCGCGCCAAGGCCGCCATCGCGTTGATGGTCTACCGCATCGGCCGCGAACTGGGTTCGCTGGCGGCAGCCCTGCGCGGGTTGGACGCCTTGGTCTTCTCGGGCGGCATAGGCGAGAACAGCACGACCCTGCGTGCGGCCGTCTGCCGAGATGCCGCCTGGCTGGGCGTGAAGCTGGACGCCGGCGCCAACGACGCCAATCCCCGTGGCGTGGCGCGCATCAGCGCCGCCGATAGCAAGGTGGCCGTGTGGGTGGTGCCCGCCAACGAGGAACTGATGATTGCCCGTCACACGCAGACTTTACTGGAGCATGCATGAATAACGCCGAAACGATTTATCCGATTTTATCCGGCAAGCGCGCGCTGGTGGTCGGCGTCGCCAACGAGCATTCAATCGCCTGGGGTTGCGCGCTGGCGTTCAGCAAGTTGGGGGCGGAAGTCGTCCTCACTTACCTGAACGAGAAGGCCTTGCCGCACGTGGCGCCGTTGGCGCAGGAGATCGGCGCGCAGCTGCTGCCGCTAGACGTGACGATACCAGGCCAGATGGAAGCGCTGTTCGCGACGCTGGCAGAACAGGGCAAGCTGGATATCCTGGTCCATTCGATCGCCTTCGCGCCCAAGGCGGATCTGCAGGGCGGCCTGCTGGATTGCTCGCTCGACGGCTTCCTGCAGGCGATGGATATATCCTGCCATTCCTTCGTGCGCATGGCCAAGCTGGCGGTCCCGCTGATGACCGAAGGCGGCAGCATGTTCGCCATGAGCTACCATGGCGCGGAGAAGGTCGTCCCGAACTACAATGTCATGGGGCCGGTGAAGGCTGCGCTGGAAGCTTGCTGCCGCTATCTGGCGTATGAGCTGGGCCATCGCGGCATCCGGGTCCATGCCATTTCGCCGGGACCATTGCAGACGCGCGCCGCCTCCGGCTTGAAGGACTTCGAACTGCTGCTGCGCGATGCCGCCACCCGCGCGCCATTGGGTGAGCTGATCGACATCCTCGATGTCGGCAATACCTGCGCCTACCTGGCCTCGCAATATGCACACCGCCTGACCGGCAGCACCGTGTATGTCGACGGCGGCCTGAATATCATCGCTTAAGGGAATCAGATTTTAATGACTGCACACGTTACACTGCGAGACATCGACGAGGACAATTTTGAGAGCTTCATGGACATGGAGCTCCCGGAACACCAGCGCGACTATTTGGACAGCAACGCCTATTCGATCGCCCAGTCCAAGTTCTACCCCGACTTCTTCACACGCGGGATTTACTGCGACGGCGAACCGGCAGGCTTCCTGCTGTACGACTGCAAGGCCGAAGACATCCCAGGCCTGTACGGCATCTACCGTTTCATGGTCGACTTTCCGCAGCAAGGCAAAGGCATCGGCCGCAAGGCCATGGCGCTGCTGCTGGAGGAACTGCACGCCAAGCCAGACGTCGAGCGCATCATCATCTACTATAAGCCGGGCAACGCGGTGGCGCAGGCGTTCTACCGCACTTTTGGCTTCCGCGAATGCGGTATCGACGAACGGGGAGAAATGATTGCCGAGATCATACCGTCAAGGCTTCCCGATCAGCAGATAGAGGGCGGTCTGGTTGCGTGAAGCGCGGCCGGCGCCGAAGTACAGCGGCCCAAGTGGCGTATCGACGGCGATGTACAGCGCATTGCTTCGCACTGTCTGTTCGCCGTCCTGCGAGTCGATGGTATTGCCGACGCGCCCCAGCTCCGCCGAAGCGCCGATGTAGGCGCCGTCCAGCAAACCCGGCGCCGTCAGGCGGTAGTTGTACACCAGCCGTCCGAAATTCAGGCTGTTGCCGACCAGTTCCCCGGTGCGGTAGCCGGACATGCGAAGGAAGCCGCCGAAGGACACGATTTCATGGTCGGGCAGGGCGTTCCCTCCAAGCTTGTGCTGGACTTCCACCGCCCCCTGAAGCGAATGCGGCCCGGTAGCCAGCGCCGTCGACGCGGAGAAGGACAGCTTGTTGTAGTTGGTATCCGCGCCCATCGCCGTGCGGGATGCGTAGACGCGCAGGTCCGCTTCGACGCCTGAACGCGGGAATGCACGGTTGTCCAGCGTGTCGGCCCGCAGGCGCGCCTGCACGCCGCCGGTGCGCGCACGCGGGAACAGTTCGGAAGGCGGAAGGAAGCTGGTGTCGAGCAGCAGGTTGACGTGGCCGCGCGTTACACCGATGCGCGCCTCGCCCCATTCCGCCAACGGCGCGCCCAGATCGAGTCCGACCGTGGTCGATTCGTTGCGGTAGCGCGCCAGCCGGTCCCCCTTGGAGTATATGTCCAACGGTGTGCGCTCGCCGGACAGGTAGGCGCTGGCGAACAGGCGCTGCGCGGGCGTTAACGGTTGCAGCCATTCGGTGCTGATACGATCCGTGTGGCCGATCTCCAGATCGTTGCGCCACTCCGCGCCCAGCGCGTTGAGCCACGTCCAGCGGTGCATGGCGCGCAGCGTGAAGAAGGAATCGCCTTCAAAGTCGGTCGATACGCCCAGGCCCAGGCGCAGGTATTGCGGCCCCCACGACTTTTCATTGACGGTGGTTGTCATCTCGTGGCTGCCGTCCGCGCGCGGCGTCAGGGCGTAGCTCACGTGTTCAAAGTCGCCGCGTCCGAACAGGCGGCGCATGTCGCGTTCCGCCTTGGCTGCGTCGAACAGGTCGCCGGCCTGGGTCTCCATGGTGCCGCGCAGCGACGCCTCCGGCACCCTTTGCGTGCCGTCGATGTGGACCGCCGACAGCAGCACGCCCTGCGGCGCGCGGGCGCCATGCCGGCGCGCGCTCAACACCGCGTAGTCGTTGGCCGACACCGAGTATCTCTGCAACTTGGCGGCGGCCTGGCGGCCGGCCTGCTGGCCGTAGCCCTCGGCCTCCTTAAGCAGGTCGAAACTGGCGGCATCTACGTTGGCCAGGTCCGGCGTGATCAGCACGTCGACCTGCGGATTCAATTCGGCCAGCGAAGTACGCAGATTGCTGGCGGTGAGCATACGTGTCATCTGCTCCGACATCGAGAGCACGGATTTGATCTGGTCGCGCGTGAGCAGCGGCGAGCCGATATTGATGGCGATGATGACGTTCGCCCCCATCGACCGCGCCACGTCGACCGGCAGATTGCGGGCGATACCGCCGTCGACCAGCAGCTGGCCGTCGATTTCCACCGGGCTGATGACGGCGGGGATGGCCATGCTGGCACGTACCGCCTGCGCCAGGTTGCCGTGTTCCAGCACCACCATCTCGCCGGTGCTGACGTCCGTGGCGACGGCGCGGAAGGGGATAGGCAGGCGGTTGAAGTCGGGATCGGCCTGGCGCACCGTCAGGCGCCGCAGCAGCGCCTCCAGCGCCACGCCGGACACCGCGCCTTTCGGCAGCGACAGCCCGCCCGGCCCGATGCCGATCTCCGGCCCGACATAGCTGCCGGCATCGTCGGTCTTGCGGGCGATGGACAAATCGCGCCGGGCCACGTCGTGGAAAAGGTTGGCGGTGCTGAGCGTTTGCATCTCGCGTTCGATGTCGGCCAGCGGCATACCGCTGGCATAGGCCGCGCCGACGATGGCGCCGGCGCTGGTGCCGACGATCATATCGACCGGCACATGCATCTCTTCCAGCACCTTCAGCACGCCGATGTGGGCGCCGCCGCGCGCGCCGCCGCCTGACAGCACCACGGCCACCTTGGGGCGCGCGCCGGCGGCCGGCGCGGCCGGATCGGCATGGGCGAGCGGGAAGCCCGCAGAGCTTAAGGAGAGCAGCAGCAGAGGTAGTATTCGCATCCGTGGACTCTAGCACGGAGGTGGTATTCGAACAATATTGGCCGTTATCGCATCTTTTACTTGACCTTACCGCAGTGGGAAGGTGTAAGGTGTGCGCAGTTGCCTGTCTCCGAGAGACTGCGGTACCATTTACCCTACTATGCGCCCATTCATCCGTTTCCTGCTCTGGATTTTGATAGCAGCCCTGCCGTTGCAAGGCGGCGCTGCCATCCTGATTCCGTGCGTCGCGGCGGCGCAAGCGCAGGTGGCCAGCCAGCCGGTGGCCGGTGCGGAGCACTGCGCGCCGGCCAAGTCCGACTTGGCCTCCGGGGCGCATGGAAAATGCAGTCATTGCGCCAGCTGCGTGGGCGCTTCGGCGCCGCCCAGCGTGCCTGTGCTGGTACTACCGGCTTCCTTGTCCGGGGCCGGCTTCGTCGCGCCCGAACCGGCGATGACCGTCTACATCCCCGCCACGTTGGAACGTCCGCCCCGCCTGTCCTGAAGATGCCGAAGCTGCGGGCTGGTCCCGCGTATCCGTCACTTTTTAGGAATCCTATGAATCACACCCGCATATTGATGCCGGCTGGCGCCTGTGCGCCTTACGCAGGCGCAGATCCGCACAAGGGTCGCCACACGCACATGAAAGAGAAATGATATGGCGCGAATATTAAACACAGCGGCGGGACTGTCGCTGGCGCTGCTGGCGGGCTGCGCCAGCCTTTCCGACGACGCAGGACTGAACGACGTTTCACGCCTGACGCAGGAACGCATCGGCCAGCCGGCCAGCTTCTCGCGCGACGCCAACAACGACCAGCAAGTGCGCGCACTGCTGGCGCAGCCGCTGACCGCGGAGACGGCGGTGCAAATCGCACTGCTCAACAGCCCCGCGCTGAAAGCCTCCTTTGCCGAGTTGGGGGTGTCGGAGGCGGAGTACGTCCAGGCTGGCCGCATGCGCAACCCTGGCTTCAGCTTTGGCCGCATCCGTGGCGGCGGCGAGACCGAGATCGATCGCAGCGTGATGTTCGACATCGCCGGTCTGCTGACGCTGCCGGCGCGCTCGCGTATTGGCCAGCGCCGCTTCGAACAGGCCAAGCTGCAAGCGGCGGCTCAAGCCATCCAGCTGGCGACCGAAACCCGGCGCGCCTATTTCACCGCAGTGGCGGCGGCGCAATCGGCCGCCTTTGCGGAGCAGGTGCGCGGCGCTGCCGAAGCCTCATCCGAACTGGCGGAAAGGATGGCGAAGGCCGGCAATTGGAGCAAGCTGGATCAGGCCCGCGAACGCGCCTTCTACCAGGATGCGACGACGCAGCTGGCCCGCAGCCGCCACGAAGCGACCGCCTCGCGCGAGCAGCTGATACGCCTTCTGGGCCTGTCGGGCGAGCAGCAGAACTTCAAGTTGCCGGAGCGCCTGCCGGACCTGCCGCAGCAACCGAAAGAGATGAACAACGCCGAGGCGCAAGCGCTTTCTCAGCGGCTGGACATGCTGGCCGCGCGCCGCGACACCGAAGCCACCGCCGACGCACTTGGCCTGACCAAAGCCACGGGTTTCATCAACGTGTTCGATGCGGGCTACGCCAACAAGAGCACCAGCGGCCTGCCGCGAGAGAACGGCTACCAGGTCTCGTTTGAACTGCCCATCTTCGATTGGGGCAGCGCCAAAGTGGCTCGGGCGCAGGCGCAGTACATGCAATCGGTGCACCGCGCCACCGATACCGCGGTGCGCGCCCGCTCCGAAGTACGCGAGGCCTATTCGTCCTATCGCACCACCTACGACATCGCCCGCCATTACCGCGATGAAGTCGTACCGCTGCGTAAAAAGATCTCCGACGAAGTACTGCTGCGCTACAACGGCATGCTGGCCAGCGTGTTTGAACTGCTGGCCGATTCGCGCGAACAGCTCAACAGCGTCAACACCGCCATCGAGACACAGCGCGATTTCTGGATCGCCGAAACCCGATTGCAGGCGGCCGTCAACGGCGGCAGCGCCAACGAAACAAGGATGAACCCATGATTTCACGTAGAGACTTCTTCAAAGGCGCTGGCGCCGTCGCGGTCAGCGCGGCGGCCGTCAGCAAGGCCGGTGCGGCCACGCTGCCCGAGGCTATGACCATGGACAACGCCGACACCCATGTGCCGCCGCTGCCGTCCAACGGCCGTCCCTTCAACCCGGTGGTGACGCTGAACGGCTGGTCGCTGCCCTGGCGGATGAATAACGGCGTCAAGGAGTTCCACCTGATCGCGGAGCCGGTGGTGCGCGAAATGGCGCCCGGCATGAAGGCCAACCTGTGGGGCTACAACGGCCAGTCGCCCGGCCCGACCATCGAAGTGGTGGAGGGAGACCGCGTGCGCATCTTCGTCACCAACAAACTGCCCGAGCATACCAGCGTCCACTGGCACGGCCAGCGGCTGCCCAACGGAATGGATGGCGTGACCGGCCTGACGCAGCCTGGTATCGCGCCCGGAAAAACCTTTGTGTACGAATTCGTCGCCAGGCGTCCCGGCACCTTCATGTACCATCCGCACGCCGACGAAATGACGCAGATGGCGATGGGCATGATGGGCTTCTGGGTCACGCACCCTAAGGATCACACGCAGTTCGCAGTGGACCGCGACTTCGTCTTCCTGCTGAACGCCTACGATATCGACCCCGGAAGCTACACGCCCAAGACCAACACCATGTTGGACTTTAACCTGTGGACCTTCAACAGCCGCGTATTCCCCGGCATCGATTCAATGCCGGTGCGGCAGGGCGACAAGGTGCGCATCCGCGTCGGCAACCTGACGATGACCAACCACCCGGTGCACATGCACGGCCACGAGTTCTACGTCACCGGCACGGACGGCGGCTGGACGCCGCCCGCATCGCGCTGGCCGGAGGTGACGGCCGATATCGGCGTCGGACAGATGCGCGCGATTGAATTTGTCGCCACCGAACCGGGCGACTGGGCCTTCCACTGCCACAAATCGCACCACACCATGAACGCCATGGGCCACAGCCTGCCGACAATGATAGGTGTGGACCACAGCGGCATCGCCGAGAAGATCAACAAGATCGTTCCGGACTACATGACCATGGGCGACAAGGGCGGCTCCATGGGCGGCATGCAAATGGACCTGCCGGAAAATACGCTGCCGATGATGACGGGCGAAGGCCCGTTCGGCGGCGTGGACATGGGCGGCATGTTCACCGTGGTCAAAGTGCGCAAGGAGCAGAAGCGCGGCGACTACACGGACCCCGGCTGGTACAAGCACCCATCGGGCACGCTGGCCTATGAGTGGACCGGCGCCTTGCCGGAACCAACCCGCAAATATACCGCCGGCGGCCAGTCCATGCCGGCTTTGAACCAACCAAACGTTGAGCTGACCGTGCGCAAGCCGAGCGGCCATAGCGGACATTAAGGAGAAATCAAATGAAGACATTACATACACTGGTGGCATCGGCAATCGTCGCAACGGCTGCACTGGCATCGCCATTCGCCGCCGCGCATGCAACCCTGAAGAGTTCCAATCCGGCCGCCAACGCCGTGCTGGATGTGGCGCCAAAAGAGATCGCGCTGACGTTCAACGAAAAGGTGGAGCCGGCGTTCAGCAGCATTACGGTGACCGATGCGGGTGGGCGCGCGCCCGCCGACAATGTCAAAGCCACGGTCGATGAAGCCAATCCGGCGATTCTTCGGCTAGTCTTGCCGCCGCTGCCGGCCGGCGCCTACACGGTCGGCTGGGCCGCCGCAGGCCGGGACGGCCATCGGCGCAAGGGCGAATTCACGTTCACGGTCAAATAGTGGGCGCTGGATTCGATACCGTCCAGCTGCTGCAGGTCGGCTCCGCGTTCGCGCTGATTTGCGGCTTCTGCTGGCTGGCCGGTTCCTGGTGCGCGCGGCGCTGGCTGCCGCGCGGCGACGTGGTGTCGGCAGCATTGGAGGCGCGGTTGCGCGTGCTCGATTTGCTGGCGGCTGGCGTCGCCATCGCCGCAGGCGGCATGTCACTGCTGGCTGCAACCGCCGTCATGGGCGGGTGCAGCCTGCGTGAAGCATGCGTCATGTTCTGGATGATGGTCAGCGACACGGCGTATGGACATGCCGGTTGCCTCGCCATCGCCGCGCTGGTGCTTGTGTTCGGGCTGCGCTGCATCCCGCGCTTGCCGATGTTCGGAGAGCTGGCTGTCCTGCTGGCGTTGGGCGTGTTCGCGGTGACGCGGGCGTCGATGGGCCATGCGGGCGAAGAGGGCATCTGGACTCTCCCCATGGCTGCGGAGTTCATCCATCTGTCTGCGATTGCGGTATGGACCGGTGTAGTGGCGGTGTCCGGATGCTGCGTGCTGTCTGCGCGGCTAACGCCGGCGGCGACAAACCGCTATCTGGATCTGATGTCGCGCGCGGCGATGGTGGCCGTCATCGCCATCGCCGGCACGGGCGTGTACAGCGGCTGGCATCGCGTCGGCAGCACCGAGAATTTGATGAATACCGTTTACGGCTTTACCTTGCTGCTCAAGTTGGTGCTGGTGGCGGGCGCCGTGGGCATCGGCGGCTACAACAAATTTATCGGTTTGCCGGCCGCATCGCGCTCGCTGAAAGGCGTTGCGACGGTGCGGCTGGCGCTGCGGATTGAAACGGTGCTGCTGCTCGGCGCCGTGCTGGCCGCCGCCATCCTGACATCCCAACAGCCGCCGACGGCGCTTTGACGGCGGCTGTCGATGCTACAGGGACTTCAGGAACGCCAGCAATGCGTCGCGATCGGACTTTGGCAGGTTCTCGAAACGCTGGCGTGACTTGTCCGCTTCGCCCGCGTGCCACATGATCGCTTCGGTCAGGTTGCGCGCGCGGCCGTCGTGCAGGTAGCCGACTTTGCTGCTGTTGCCCATCACCTTGTCCGTGTAGCCTATGCCCCACAGCGGGGACGTGCGCCACATGCCGCCCTTGGCCTGGCCTTCGACGAACTTGTCGGCCAGGCCAGCTCCCATGTCGTGCAGCAGCAGGTCGGAGTAAGGACGGATGGTCTGGTTGCGCAGTTCCGCAAACAGATGGCCGGAGCCGGTCTTCATCTCCGCCGTGTGGCATGCCACACAACGCATCCCCTGGAACAGTTTGGCGCCGGCGGCGACTTGCTGCGCGTCGACGCGGTGTTCGTCCAGCGGCGCCACGCCTTTCGGGAAGCCGCTTGGAATGCTGCGTTGCGCCGGCACGGCCACCAGCGACAGGTAGCGGGAGATCGATTGCAGGTCGGCCTCCGAGATGCCTTTCTGCGTGCCGCCGGCGGCGCATCCGGCGGGACCGGTGGCGCAGGCGCGGTTCGGGTAGACCGGGGAGGTGACCGACATGTCCAGCAGCAGCGCCTCGCTGGCCTGGTGGCGCAAGGTCGCCTTGCCCGCCTTCCAGCCGAAGCGGCCCAGGCGCACGGCGCCGGTCTCCGGCTCGTAGACGTAGTTGGCCGTGCCGACTACGCCGTCGGCATCCGGCGCGGTGCGGGTGCGGGCGATGATGTCCGCTTCCGGTATGGCTTCCAGCAGGCCGGTGCCGATCATCGGCTGGGCGGCGCGCAGAGAGTAGATGTCCGGCGCCGGCCCTTCGAAGGCGAGCGTCGGCTTACGCAGCTCCACTGCGGTGCCGTCGGCCAGCTTCACAGTACGGGACTCGAAGGCGCCCACGCTGACGGTGCTGCCCCAGTTCTGCGGCACGACGCCCGCCGAGACGGCGTTCATCTGGATCGCCGTTCCATACAAAGCGTGCGGCAGTTGCTGGCCTTGCGCGTTGGCCGTCGCCACGCGGATGGACATGTTGTCCAGCTTCTGGTTGACGGCTGTCGGCGCCGGGCTGCGGCCGTTGTTGACGTGGCAGGCGATGCAGGCCGACTGGTTGTAGCGCTGTCCCTGCAATCCCACCGCCGGCAGGTAACGGTCGTTGCCCGGCTCATTGTGGTCGCCGGTGGTGAAGTTGGTGTGCACCAGGCGGCGGCCTTCGACAAAGCGCTGCATATTCTGCATGCCGATGTTGTTGTGCGGCTGCTGGAACATGAACAGGCCATTGTCCGAATAGTTGTACGACACCGAACCCTGGCCGCCGGACAGCGTCTCCTCCGGCAGCGGCACGGAATTCAGGCGTGGCTGCACGCCATACCAGGGCTTGAGGCCAGCGCCAACCACATACACCCACTCGTAGGAGTAGTAGCGGATGCCGCCGGTGTCGCCGTTAGCGGTCATCGACGCGGTGGTGGAGAACATCGACGGCGAGACTTCGATGATGTCGCCCGCCACCAGCGCGCGCGCCTTCACGTCCTCGCCGTTCGGCATGCCGTTGGCATCGAGGCCGCCGTGGCCCGGATAGTCTTTGATGCGCAGCGTGCAGGCGCCGTTGATGCCGTCGGCGCTGGTCAGCTTGCCGGCGGCGGGGAAGGCCACCGGTTTACAGAGCGCGACGCTACGGTCCACCAGTTCGCCCGGCGCCATCCAGCCGTAGCCCGTCACGCCAGGACGGTCGTAGGCGCGGAAGAAGGCGATGCCACCGGGTAGGAAGTCCACCGTCGTGTATTGGTTGACTGTCAGCGTGGGCTTGGTCACGCCGGGTACGCGGCTGTTGTCGATGATCTCGACGCCCCAGGTGCGGTTCTTGAAGTAGTTCGACACAAAGGTCAGATAGTTGCCCGGCCCCTTATCGAGCGGCAGGCCGGTGGCGGGATCGACGGTGTCGTTCGGGCCGTAGCCGATTTCGTTCCACTCCTCGCCGCGCTCGCGGCCATGGCGCGCCAGTCCACGCGCACCGAAGCGGGTGACCAGCGTGCCGTCGGCCAGCGTGAACTGCAGCGTCTCCAGCGGCTGGGCGGCGGCGGGCAAGGGCGTCCAGCCGGCGCCGCTGGCCGGATACTTCAGGGCCGAGGTGGCGGAGCCGTTCAGCGTGTTGTCGCTGCCCGGCGTCTTGAATTCCACCTCGTACAGCGAGTAGCCGTACTGCGTGGCGCGGGCCACGCCCTGCAGGCGCACATAGCGCGAGTTGATGCCGAGGTTGTAGAACTCTTCGGTGCCGCCCTGGCCGGCGCTCACGTAGCGCACTTGGGACCAGTTCTGTCCATCGTCGGACACGCGCAGCGCGTATTGCTTGCCGTAGGCGTTCTCCCAAAGCAGCTTCATGTAGCCGATCTGGGTCTTGGCGCCGAAGTCGAACTGTATCCAGGCGCCGTCCTTGGCCGTGCTGGCCCAGCGCGTGGAAGGCTTGCCGTCGATGGCCATGGCTGCCGACAGGCCGCCGTTCTCCACCGCCGACGAGGTCGCCGCTACCGGCTTGATGGCCACGCCGGGCTTGGTCGGATCGACCACCACGGGCGGCGGCGTATCCACCGGCGGCGTGGTGACCGGCGTGCCGGTGAAGGCTTGTATCTCGAAGATCGAATAACCGTACTGGGTGGAGCGCTTGACGCCTTTCATGCGGAGGTAGCGGCCCTGGCCCGACAGGCCGCTCCAGTCCTCGCTGCCGCCCTGGCTGTCGTCGACGGCCTTGATCGTGGTCCAGGTCGCGTTGTCGTCGGACACTTGCAGCAGGTATTGGACCGCGTGTGCGTTTTCCCACTCGATATGCACGCGGGTGATGGACTGGGACGTGCCGAAATCCAGCGTCAGATACTGGTCGTCGCTGAAGGCGCTGCCCCAGCGGCTGGCGTCGTTGTGGTCGATGGCCGCCGCGGCCGACAAATCGCCCCGTTCGGACGAGCTGGCCGTGGCGCTGGCCGGCGTCAGGGCCGTCTCAGCCTGCGCCGACGCTCCGCCCTGAACCTTCATCCCCGCCAGCATGCGCGCAGGCGGCGCGGCAGCCTGGTCGCCACCGCCGCCACAAGCGGCCAGCAGCAAGGGCAAGAGCAGGGGCCAAGTCTGCAGCGGTATATTTCTGCAACGTCTAGTCATGATGCATCCTTCATTCCTGGTTCGAGGTGGCGGGTATCCGAAGATGTGGGAACGCTTCCATCTTCGGTTTTGATTGTCCGTCGTGCGCGGCTATCGGGGTAAGGTTTGGATTGCTTGGTGCAGAGGTGACACTTGCCTGCCATGAAAACTTTCAATGAGGCAATAGTTGCGACGATATCCTTGGTTGTCAGACATGTCAAGCGTGCGCCTGCGCACAATTGAAGCGCGCCTGCGCGACGGGAATCGGCCGTCGTGCTAGCCGCCGGCTAATCAGTTGAATTCTGGAAATAATAGTTGTTGCGTTTGCAGCAATTGGCAGGTTAGAATTTCCCGTGGGTAATTTATTTCTCGACTGAATTTTTTGGAGGGCCTCATGGGTATCTGGAAAACTGCAGGTTATGTCGCCGGCGGCATTTGCACCGTCGTTGCCTTGCCGGTTTTTGGCGCGGTCGGTAGCGTGACGGCCGCCGGCGCGTTGGTCGGGGCGGCGGTCGGGGCGGGTGTCCGCTACGCGTTCGACGGCGATGATACGGAGAGCGCGGCCGAGAGCCGTGGCGAGGCCCGAGGCCGCAATCAGGCGAAGGCACAGTATGATCTGGAGGTTCAAGCGATCAAGGAACAATACGCCATCGCGACGGAGGAGTTCAACAAGGCTGCCCAGTACTACGACCTGGTCGATGCCTTGTTCCGCGTGGGCATGGCGTGCGCCAGCAGGAGCGGTCGCGACTCGGCTGCGGAAGTTGGCAACCTGCTCGATTTTATTGTCGGCCTGTCCGGCCGCGCGTTGCCGCAGCGCCTGCACGACAGGCTTGAAGCGATACGCAACAAGCCGCCGACGCTGAAAGCGGCCTACGCCAGGGCGCACAAGGTGGCGCCGGATTCGCTGGCCCTGTTCGACCAGGTCGCCACCCTGGCCACACTGGGCGCAGTCGATGCCGCAGGGCAGGAATGCCTGGCCGACTGGGCGCAAATGCGCGCCGCCTAAGCGAGGTATCCAGATGAACGATGCACTCGCCCGCTTCCAGCAACGCCAGCAGCTGTTGGCGTCCGCGCCCAAACTGCGCCTGCTGCCGTCCGCCGCCGCGGTAGCCCGACTTGATGCCGAACCGATCGACATCGAGTCCGTCAACGAACCAGGCTACGCGTCTATCCTGGAACTCAAAGTCGGTGTTTCCGACCGGGACGCGCAGCGGATGCTGGGCGAGCTGGCCGCCAAGTTCGAAGCTCAGCGTTTCGACACCATGCTCGACGGTCTGAAAATATCGGTATTGCAGAACGTGGCCGGCCCGTTCGGCCTGGGCAAAGTGCTGTCGGCCTATGACAAGACCGGCGGCGCCGTCGACACCGTGCACAACGTCCGCCAGGGCGTCTTCGGCACGGACGCCGAGAAGGCGCGCTACGAACAGCGCGGCCAATATGATTCGACGCCGTCGCACAGCCACCCGGGCTATATCGCTGCCAACCGCGCCATGCAGGCTGATTTCGAACAGGGTCAGCTGACGGATGCGTACACGGGCCAGAAGTTCAAGACTTCGATGGTCAAGGATGAACAGCTGAAGGCCAGCCTGGACCACGTCGTCTCCGCGTTGGAGGTGCACGACGATCCTGCGCGCGTGCTGGCCGGGCTGGATGCGGCAAAATTGTCGAACAAGGCCGAAAACCTGGCGCCTACCGCCAAGACCATCAACAGCGCCAAGAATTCCCGCAAGGCCAAGGACTTCACTGCGGCATTGAAGGCGGACGCGTCCCTGCGCCGGGCGCAGATTGCCGAACTGGAGCAGCAGGGCGGCGGACTGTCGATTCCGGAACAGAAAAAGCTGAAGAAATTGCGGGCACAGGACAAGGTGCAGGCCGACCTGGTCGCCGCCAAGGATGCCGAGGCGAGGGCCGCCATCGACGCCGAAATCAACCGCAGCTATTACACCAGCGCCAAGTTCGCCGGCAACCTGGCCAAGGCCGGCGCGGCGGAAGGCGCCAAGGCGGGCGTGCAGCAAGCCTTGGGCGAGGTGCTGGTGGAATTCTTCGCGGCGATCTTCGACGAAGTAGCCGATCTGTACCGCAATGGCAAGCACGAGGACACGATCCTGAAGGAAGTCGCGCGGCGCTTCAAGGCGGTGAAAACGCGGGTGCTCGGCAAATGGAAGAAGGTGCTGTCGGCCTTCAAGGATGGCTTTATCGCCGGCCTGTTGTCCAGCCTGGTCACGACCCTGATCAATGCCTTCGTCACGACCGGGCAGCGTCTGGTCCGTATGCTGCGCCAGGGAGCGATGTCGCTGCTGAGCGCGATCAAGATGCTGTTGTTCCCGCCGAAAGGCATGAGCCGCCGCCAGGCCGTGCACGAGTCGTCCAAGCTGGTGGTAACGGCCGGCATCGTGGTTGGCGGCATCGCGCTGGAGGAAGTGGTCAGCAAGCAGCTGAGTCTGGTGCCCGGCGTGAACCTGATCGCCGATGCGGCGACCGCCGCCATTGTCGGCTCGACGACCGCGTTGCTGACATCGTTCGCCTGCTATCTGCTCGACCGGGCGGACGTCTTCAACGTCAATCGGGACGCCCGCGAAAAGGCGGTGGGAGACATGCTCGATCGCAGCACCGGCGCCAAGCTGGACGATATCTCCGCAGCACACGAGCGCTTGCTGGCATTCAAGCTCTGAACCGCGCGCCGGCGCGACCTGGTCCGCCGGCGCCGCACACTCCACATTTTTCGCTTGACGAATTCATAGCTGCTTGGTTATATTTAAATCCATAACTCTGTGGCTATGGATTCAAATGACTATTTCTCACGACGAACTGTTTCGGGCGCTGGCCGACCCCACCCGGCGGGCTATCTTCGAAAAGCTGTGCACTGGCGGCGAACAAACCGTCGGGGGGCTGACGGCGCAGGCGCGGGTGTCGCAACCGGCCGTGTCCAAGCACCTTGCCGTGTTGAAGCAGGCCGGGCTCGTGCTCGATAGGCATGAAGGACGCCAGACCCATTACAGCGCGCAACTCAAGGCGCTGACTCCGCTGTTGGACTGGACCAACCAGATGACGCGCTTCTGGGACAGCCGGTTCGACGATCTTGATGACCTGTTGAAAAGGATGGACCAATGAGCACTATCACCGAACAAATCCGTACCGTCGTTGTCGAACGGGAGTTTCCACATCCGCCGGAAAAACTCTGGCGGGCACTGACCCAGCCGCATCTGATCGAAGCCTGGCTGATGACGAACGATTTCCAGCCCGTCTCGGGCCATCACTTTAACTTCCGCGCCGAATGGGGCTCGGTCGATTGCCAGGTGACGGAGGTCGAACCGCTGCGTACGCTCGCCTACACCTGGAACGCCATGGGGCTGGAAAGCGTGGTCACCTGGACGCTGGGCGCGACCGCCGCCGGTACCCATCTGCGCATGGAACAGACCGGCTTCCGGCCGGATCAGGAACAGGCTTACCAAGGCGCCAAGCATGGCTGGCAGCGCTTCTTCAACACGCTGGAGCAGGTGGTGGCCAAGGAAGCGAACTAAAGGGAGCGAGCCGTTGGAGCGTTAAATTTCCGCGCTCCAACGCCAGTGTTGCCGGTTAACAGCCTTTGTGGTTCGGCCAAAAGGACGGATAATGGCCGACTATTTTAAGCAAAAACTGGAATTCGCCCCATGGAAATCAAAGTCAACTTTCTCGACAAGCTACGTCTCGAAGCCAAGTTCGACGACTTCACGGTAGTGGCCGACCAGCCCATCCGCTACAAGGGCGATGGCTCGGCGCCGGGTCCGTTCGACTATTTTCTGGCTTCGTCGGCCTTGTGCGCCGCTTATTTCGTGAAGTTGTATTGCACTACACGCAATATCCCTACCGAAAACATCCGCTTGTCGCAGAACAATATCGTCGATCCGGAAAACCGCTACCAGCAGATTTTCAAGATCCAGGTTGAATTGCCGGCCGATATCTCCGAAAAGGACCGTCAGGGCATTCTTCGTTCCATCGACCGCTGCACCGTGAAGAAAGTGGTCCAGGAGGGGCCCGAGTTCGTGATTGAAGAGGTCGAGAATCTGGATGCCGACGCGCAGGCCTTGCTGACGCTGAATCCGGCCCCTGGTGCGAACACCTATATCGCAGGCAAGGACCTGCCGTTAGAACAGACCATCGCCAACATGTCGGGGCTGCTGGCGGGCCTGGGCATCAAGATCGAGATCGCTTCGTGGCGCAATATCGTTCCCAACGTGTGGTCGCTGCACATCCGCGACGCGCATTCGCCGATGTGCTTCACCAACGGCAAGGGTGCGACCAAGGAGAGCGCGCTGGCCTCGGCCTTGGGCGAGTACATCGAGCGGCTGAGCTGCAATCACTTCTATGCCGGCAGCTTCTGGGGCGAGGACATCGCCGCGGCGGCGTTTGTGCATTATCCGAACGAGCGCTGGTTTAAACCCGGCCGCAAAGACGCGCTGCCGGCCGAAATCCTGGATGAGTACTGCCTGGAAATCTACAATCCCGACGGCGAGTTACGCGGCTCGCATCTGTACGACACCAACTCCGGCAATGTCGAACGTGGCATCTGTTCGCTGCCGTTTGTGCGGCAGTCGGACGGCGAGGTCGTGTATTTCCCGACCAACCTGGTCGAGAACCTGTTCGTCAGCAATGGCATGAGCGCCGGTAACACGCTGGTCGAAGCCCAGGTGCAATGCCTGTCGGAGATTTTCGAAAGGGCGGTCAAACGCGAGATTCTGGAAGGCGAGCTTGCTTTGCCCGATGTGCCGCAGGAAGTGCTGGCGAAATACCCAGGCATCCTGGCCGGCATCAAAGGCCTGGAGGAGCAGGGCTTCCCGGTGCTGGTGAAGGATGCGTCCCTGGGCGGGCAGTACCCGGTGATGTGCGTCACCCTGATGAATCCGCGCACCGGAGGCGTGTTCGCATCGTTCGGCGCCCACCCAAGCCTGGAAGTGGCGCTGGAACGCAGCCTGACCGAATTGCTCCAGGGCCGCAGCTTTGAAGGCCTGAACGACTTGCCGCGTCCTACCTTCGTCAGCAACGCCGTGACCGAGCCAAACAACTTTGTCGAGCACTTCATCGACTCCAGCGGCATCGTCTCGTGGCGCTTCTTCAGCGCCAAAGCCGACTACGAATTTGTCGAATGGGACTTCTCCGGCCACGGCGAAAACTCCAATGCCGAGGAAGCCGCGACCTTGTTCGGCATTCTCGAAGGCATGGGCAAGGAGGTGTATGTGGCGGTCTTCGATCAGCTGGGCGCCTCCGCGTGCCGCATCCTGGTGCCGGGTTACTCGGAGGTCTACCCGGTTGAAGATCTGATCTGGGATAACACCAACAAGGCGCTGTTGTTCCGCGCCGATATCCTCAACCTGCACAAGCTGGACGACGACGCCCTGGAAGCGCTGCTTGAGCGCCTGGAAAACAGCGAGCTGGACGAGTACTCCGACATCGCCACCTTGATCGGCGTCGAATTCGACGAAAACACGGTCTGGGGCCAACTGACGGTACTAGAACTGAAGCTGCTGATTCAGCTCGCATTGCAGCAGTTCGAAGAAGCGCAAGAGTTGGTGGAAGCCTTCCTGCAATACAACGACAACACGGTCGAGCGCGGATTGTTTTACCAGGCATTGAACGTGGTGCTGGAAGTGATCCTGGACGACGATCTGGAGCTGGACGACTACGAGGTCAATTTCCGCCGCATGTTTGGCGATCCACGGATGGACGCGGTGATCGGGTCGGTGGACGGCAGCGTGCGTTTCCATGGCTTGACGCCGACCAGCATGAAGCTCGAAGGGCTGGACCGGCACCAGCGCCTGATCGACAGCTACAAGAAACTGCACGTGGCGCGCGCCAAGACCGCTGCCGCATCCAGCTAAAGCACGTCGGCCGGGCCGGCCGTTCAGGCCACGCTTTCCAGCAGTCCGCGCTGCCACAGCCAGGCGGCGATGCGTTGCGCCTTGTGGCCGGGCATGCTGGCGGCCAGCATGTGCAGCAGCTGAGCCAAGGGCAGCGGCTGCGCCAGCCTGGCCAGATGCGGGAACAAAGCCTCGTTTTCCAGGAAGGCCAGCGGCCGCTCCAGATGGGGATGGTCGAGCGCCTGGTGCAGGCACACCCGATCGTCGACCACGCAGGGCAGCTCGACGATCGCCGCGCTGCCGTGCAAGCGCAATGGCTGTGCCGGATTCAACGCGGCCAAGGGTTTGAGTTCCGGCGGCTGGTAGCCGGCCAGCCTGGCGCGCTCCGCGGACAGGGCGGCCAGCAGTTCAGGCCTCCCCGCGCCATCGCCGCTGGCCTCGCAGTGCGCGCGGGCTTGCCAGAACGGTTGATCCGCGCACCAGGCCTGTCCGTAATACGCTTCGGTCCAGTGCGCATGGCGCGCGCTGGCCTCCACCAACCGGCCCTCGAAGAAGCGGCGCCCCAGCGCATGGCGCTCAGGGCGGTCGTCGCCCAGCACGGTATGCAGGGCCACGGCCGCCTGCAACGAGAAGCGCATCGCCTTTTCCACGCCTGACGAAGAAACCGGATCGAGCGCGAAGGCCGCGTCACCCAGTTTCAGACGGCCGTCCTGCCAACTGTCCGGCGCCAGGTAGGGCGTGGCCGAGCACATCTGCACCGCGCCCAGCAGCGGCAGCGCGGCCGCCGCACCCAACAAGCGGCTGGACGCGCAAGCGGCGCGCAGGCGGGCTTCCGGCCCGGTCGGCGCTGTCTGCCGGGCCGCATGCGGATCGGAGACCAACATCAGCCGATAGCGCCGGCCTGGCAGGCAGCCGGCCCACAGCCAGCCGTCTTCCAGCGCTTCGACCTGCGTTGCGCCGTCCAGCTCCGCCAACGCCGATTGGTCGACTTCGCCCCACAAGGCCGCCAGCCGGGGCGCGCAATCGATGCGGGGTGCGGCGCTGCGGCCGCCAGCGTCCAGGATGTAGCGGGCCCGCAGCTGGCGCGTACGCGCCTCGCCGCACAACAGACTCACCCGCCAATCGCCCGCAGCACCGGCCAAATGCAGCAGGCGTGCCGGTTGTTCGAGCTCGATGCCACGGCGCACCGCCAACGCCAGCAAGGCCGCGTCAAAGCTGCCGCGGTCGACGATGGCCGAGCCGGTGTCTTGCTGCAGGTCGGGCGTGCTGCTGCGCCACAGCACCCGGCTGCCCGCGTTGGCAACGTGGGGCACGGCCGCCAGCGCGTCGTTGGCGTCGAGCAGTTCGATGATGTTGCGCACGCCGGGCGTGAGCGCCTCGCCCACCTGCGCACGCGGCCAGACGGCGCTGCGCTCGGCCAGCAGGATGCGGTAGCCCAGCTGTTGCAGGCGCAGCGCGGCGCTGACGCCGGCCGGGCCGGCGCCGATCACCAGCGCGTCGTACAGGCTGTCGCCGCCGCGCACCGGGCTCAGTCCGCTTTGCCGGCCGGCGCGGCGTACCAGTCCGGCGCCAGCTGGCTCAGGCGTTGGTGCGCGCCTATCGTGTAGTGCAGCCAGCCGCGTATGTAGTCGCAGGCGCTGCGCCCGCGCGCCAGCACCTCGTGGTGGCAGCCGCCGCCGCACATGTAGCGCGCCCAGCAGTTCGAGCAGGGCTGCTGCTGGTGCACATGGCGTTCGCTCAGCCAGATCGCCTGGCGGGCGCGGTCGACGCCGGCGTCCAGCGAGCCCATGGCTCCCTGCTCGTCGCCGACGAAGCGGTGGCAGGCCGACAGCTCGCCGTCGGCCGAGACGCCGAAGTAGCCGGCGCCGGCGCCGCAGGGGTAGGGCCGGTGCGTGCCGCGCTGCAGTTCGCGCAGCGCGTTCTGCATGTTCATGAACGGATAGCGGCGGCCCTGCAGCACGTTCTGCTCGAACGCCAGGCCGCACGCGATCATCGCCTCCAGCATCTCGTCCAGCTCGGCCTCGCCCATCTCGGCGCGGCCGTTGGCGGCGCGCAGCAGCGGCGAGAAGCCGACGCTGTGGAAGCCCATGCCGATGAACAGGTCCAGCGTGCCCGGCAGGTCCAGGTTGAACGGCGTGACGGTGACGCGGGCCGACACCTGCATCCGGCGCTGCATCGCCAGCAGCGGCGCGATGCGTTCGAGGATGCGCTCGAAGGACCCCTTGCCACCCTTGAAGGGGCGCAGCCGGTCGTGTTGCTCGGCCGCCCCGTCCAGGCTGACCGTGACGGCGAAGCCGTGTTCTTCGAAGAAGTCGGCGTCGTCCGGCCGCAGCAAGGTGCCGTTGGTGGTGATCGAAAAACGGCAGTCGACCTGGCGCAGCGCCGCCTGCCGGCTGGCATATTCAGTCACGCTGCGCAGCACCGCGCGGTTCGCCAACGGCTCGCCGCCCATGAAGGCCAGGTTCACCTTGGCGCCGGGCGCCGCCTGCGACAGCAGCAGGTCGACCGCCTTGACCGCCTGCCGCTCCTCCATGCTCTTGGCCTTGTCGCCGAACTCGCCCTGCTGCGCGTAGCAATAGGTGCAGCCAAGGTTGCACTTCTGCGCGATCGCCAGCGACAGCGCGTGCAGCGGCGGCGCGGCCAGCGGGGTGTCGTCGATCAGCGCCTCGGCGTGCAGGCCGCAGCTGTCGATCAGCCCCTGCAGCAGAGCCGGGTCGTCGCTGCCCAGCGCGGCGCGGAACTGCTCGGTCAGCCCTGGCGGCAGGTGGTACAAGCGCGTGCCGTTGACCATCAACAGCTGCGCGCCCTGGGCGTCGTCGACCAGATGGGCGTGGCGCTGGCGCGGGCGCGAGGCCGCCACGATGCGGCGGCTCAGCGCCTTCGCCATGGCGGCGCCGTCCGGCGACGCGGCCTTGGCGGCGGGCGGCGCGTCGGCGATGGCGTCAGGATTCATCGGCGTCCTTGCCACGGATGATGAAGCGCAGATCCTCCTGCCAGGACTTGAACAGGTCGTCATAGGAATACAGCCGGGTGTCGACCCGGTTGTCCGGGATGTAGGTGCCGGTGCGCTTCTTAGCGAACCACATGTCGCCCTTAGACAGACCGTTGACGCCCGGTTCCACGTTGACATAGTCAGGCCGCGAGGCAGCCCAGTAGTAGCAGGCGCACTCGCGGTAGTCGTTCTGCCACGGCGCGCACAGGCCCTGGGTCAGCTCGCCCGGTTGCAGCAGCGCCGGATTGAAGGCCGCCGTATCCGGCTCGAAGAAGGCGCGCAGGCGCAGCTCGACGGTGATGGCCGGGGTCTGCGGGCCGGCCAGCACCTCGGTGCTGGCGTCGGTCTGGGCGGTGAACTCGCAGGTGACCAGTTCGCCCTGCAGGTGCAGGATGCGGGCGATCGAGTTCGACCATTCCATGAAGGACACCGCGTTCGGGTTGGCCACCGAGGCCAGCGTGCCCGAGCTGCCGTCGGGGTAGACCGGCCCGGTGGTGTTGACCATGGTGCCGACCTCCAAGCCCGCAAAGCGCAGCAGGCGGCGCGTGACCAGATGGCGGAAGGCGGGCTCGGCGTCGACCACGTAGTTGTTGTTCTCAACCAGCACGATGCCCTCGAAGGCGCGCCGCCACAGGTTGCGGAAGTCGAATTCCAGGCCGGGGAAGCAGTTGGAGATCGCGCTGCGCGGCAGGATCGAGGCGGGATTGCCGGCGCCGCGGTGGTGGATTTGCGCGGTCAGATTGTTGGCGCTCAGGCTGGGCTGTTTGGCGGCCATCACAGTTCTCCTGCAGGGTTGTTGGGTTGGCTGAACATGGCGTTGCGGGCGGCCTTGACCACCATGTCGATGTGGCGCCGCGTCAGCGTCAGGCTGCGGCCGTCGGCGCCGCGCATCAGCGCCGGCATCTTGCGCAGCGCGATGGCCGACAGGTCGCCGATTTCCTCGGGCAGGCGCAGCGTCTGCGCGAACCACGGCGCGCCGCCGGCCGACAGGGCGCTGAACACCCGCTCGTGCAGCGCGCGCAGCGCCAGGTTGTCGACCAGCGCGGCGGCGGCGATCGGCTCGTAGTAGCGCTCGAAGTCGCTGCTGTTCTGCCGCACCATGGTGCTGGCCACGTTGAGGCGGCCGTTGACCGGGTTGCCGTTCATGATCGCCGTGTTCATCAGCCGCACCGTCTCCAGCGCGCGCAGCACCAGCTCGGTGGCCTGCTCCAGCGACACTTCCTCCTCCTGCACCGTGGGGCCGTGCAGCAGCTGCTCCATCTCGTCGGAGACCACACGGATCGGCAGCGTGTCCGGCGCGTAGGCCGGCGGGCCGGCGCCGATGGTGGCCTGGGCCACCAGCGTGCTGCCGTCGGCCAGCGTCAGCACCGCCCGCACCTGGCCGTCGCATTCGTCGTCCAGGTAACCCCAGCTGACCTGCTGGCCCTGGGCGTTGGCGTAGCCGGCGTAGATGCCGGCCGGATTGGTCAGCGTCGGGCCGGTGCCCTCGGTGTAGTTGAGCCAGTCGCCGCGCGCCGCGTCGTACAGCACCAGCGCCTCGTTGTCGATGATCGGATCGGGCACCAGCAGCGGCACGCCGTCGGCTTGCGGTTCCAGGCGCTGCATGCGGCTGCCGTAGACCTTGCCGGCGGCCGGCGTGTAGCGCAAGCGGATTTCCGGGAAGTCGTCGGTGGGCGCGATGAACTGCACGTGGCCGAGCGGCAGCGTTTTGCCGGCCAAGAAGTTCTCGCACCAGCCTTGCAGCGCGTGGCGGGCGTGGTCCTTCAGGCCGAACAGGTTGGCGTGGATCTTGTCGTTGCGGTTGTTGGTACGGCGGTAGATCTTGATGTTGCCCAGCTCGACGTCCCAGTGCAGGTTGGCCAGCGTCAGGCCGTGCTCGGCCAGCAGGGCCGGGGTCAGCGGCTGCAGCTGCCCGGGCTCGTCGCTGGTGCGCGCGTACACCTCGAGGAAGGGCGCGACCGGCCGCACCAGCTTGTCGGCGTCCTTGAAGCGGATGTTGTCCGGCACGTAGGCGCGCACGATGCGGCCGCTCACCGGATCGACCTCGAAGCTCGCGCGCGGCACGATGCGGCGGTAGTTCATCGGGCTGTCCGGATCGGTCTCCAGATCGAAGGCTTCGAGCGGCTCGGCCGCGCCGCCCAGGCGGGCCACGGCCAGCGGGGGCAGAATTCTCAGTTCCAGTATCGGCATCATGGTCTCCTAGAGCAGGGCGGTGTCGATGCTGCCCGACAGAATCCGCAGGATCAGTTCGCGCATATTGCGGTCGGCTTCGCGCAGCGACGCCAGATAGCTGTGGCGGGACTCGGGCGCCACCAACTGCAACGCTTCGACCACGCTGGCCGAGGCCGTCAGCAGGTCGAGATGGCCGCGCCATTTGTTGGCCTCGCCGAACGGGCTGTTGAGCGTGTAGGGCATCTGGAACGGCGGCCCGGCGTAGCCGGCGGCCGGGTTGTCGGCCGAGACTGGCGACTGCATCAGGATCTCGGAAACGGCGCGCAGGTTGTACATCTCGCCGAAGGTGGCGTTGACGATGGCGCCACGCGGGGTGATCGCGCCGGCCGCGTTCAAGCCGCCGTACAGCGTGAAGCTGTGGATCAGGTAGTTCAGCAGCATGCGGTAGCGGATGTTGTGCAGCGTGGCCCACAGCGCCGACTCGGGATGGGTGATGCGGGTGGCGGTGGCGTTTTCGTCGCTGCCCTCGTCATCGGGATCGAGCGAGACGTAGGGATTGACGGCGACCTGGCGCGCCGGCGCCCAGACGGCGCGGCCTGCGGGACCGGCGGCCAGCAGGACGGACTTGCTCTCTGGTTGCAGCGCCTGCCATTGCGGCGCGGCGAAGTCGGGTGGCCGGGCGGCGTTCCAGTGCTCGGCCGTCAGCGGCGTGCGCTCGGTCAGCTCCCGCATCTCGACATAGATGCGCAGGAAGCGCACGAAGTGCGAGGCGGTGGTGCCGCTGGTGGCCTCGCCCTGCTGGGCGATGGCGTGCAGGGCGGCGACCATGTCGTCGCGGCAGGTCTGCGGCACCACCAGCACGTCCGGCGTCTGCGTCGGCTGGCCGCTGGGGCGCCCGCGATGGCCGCCCTGGTAGCCGCGGCCCCACTCGGCAAAGTCGGCCTGGGCCGGCAGGGTCGAGGCGTCGAAGGCGGCGTCGGGCAGGTAGTCGGGATCGGCCACCAATGGAATCAGGGTGTTGAACAGCGCCGCCACCTGGTGCGGATCGTCGGTCTGGGCGTGCACGCGCAGGCGGATTTCGTCGCCCAGCGCGCCGCCGTCCCAGTCGACCGGCGATTCGGCGTACACGTACTTGGCCAGCGAGTCCAGCGTCAGCGGTTCAAGCGTGAAGGGGAATGGATAGAAGGGCGAATCCCAGGGTTCGTCCTCGCGCTCCATGTGCAGCGGCGAGCCGATCAGGCGCAGCGAGTTCTGCACCGAGATCAGGTGGCCCATCTCCTCCTTGGCGATGCCCAGTATCACCTCCTGCCAGGTGCGCACGCTGTCGCGGAACGCCTCGGGCACCTGCGGGCCGCCCAGCGAATAGGCGGCGTACAGGTATTGCACCATGAGGCAATGTTCGATCTCGGCGTCGATCGACAACAGGTAGGTGATGTAGTCGCGCGGCGAAAATTCCAGGTTCAGGGCCGGCGTCTTGGCGGCCTTGGCGCCGGCCGCGGGCGCGACCGTGCCGCGCAGCAGCTGTGGCGTGGTCGACGGCAGGCCTTGTTCGGTGCCGGTGCGGGGCAGGAGGGCGGAGGGAGCGCCGAGGTGGCGACGGATCTGTGCAGCTCGCATTTCTTGTCCTTCTCATGTCGGACATCCCGTGGGGATGCGTTGTAATAGGCGCAGCGACAAGCGAAGCGAGCTTCGGCTGGAGGCGGCGGCATCAAATGACACTGCAGTGATAAGGCAAACGAGAGAGGTGTTGCGCCGCGCCGCGAACCGGCCTGAAAAGCTGGCATCAGGCTGGCTTGGTGAGGTGGCATGCCGGCGCCGGATGGGCGGCACTGACAGTGCTGCGAGTATCGCAATGACATATAAAATCGTCAACGATTAAAAATCGCCATGGTGGCGAAAAAACCACCGGAAACGCTTGCATCATGCGCCACCGGATTGGGCGATCGGGCGCGGGCATTGGGCTTCGCGGCAGTTGGGGAAGTGTCAAGAGGGTGCGAGGCGGCCCGCGTGGCGCGGGTGGTTTGATGCGTGGGCGAGCGAGCCGAGGTGATGGGCGTCACCGAGCATGCCAGTTCTGCTTTGTCCGTCTTCATGTCAAGGCTATTTTGAAATGTCCGCCTGCCGGCTAAGTTGAAATGTTCGGTTTTTCCTGCTTTTGTTTTTTCAGGGTTCAGCCGAAACGTAGCCGCGACAGCGGAACGCACGCATACCAGAGAGTAAAATGTAATGCGTTCTGTTGTTCGAGCGGGTTCCACTGGGGATAAACGATGGCGGATGTCAATGAATTGATCAAGGAATATCGGAATGAGACTTACATAGCGACGACGAGCTTTTACGCGTGGCGACAGGTCAACAATCTTGCGTCAACGGACGTCCAGATTAAGCAGGCACTTCAACAAAACGCACTATCTTGGAACCTGATTCGATATTCGCTTCAAAGTACGTTCTTTGTCGCCTTGGGACGGCTTTTTGACAAGGATACCCGCAGCCTGACTGCACAAGGATTTATCGCGAGATGCCGTACAGAGATCAAGCAATTCAGCAAGACGGCATTGGAAGAACGCCGAGTGAAGGGGGCCGGGGGGGCGCAGCCGGATTGGCTGGACGGCTTCCTGGTAGATGTGTACGAACCCGTAGCAGCGGATTTCGACAAACTTATCGGAGCTGCTGATCGCTACGGAGAATTGTATCGTAAGACGTTTGAGCCTATACGCCACAAAGTCTTCGCGCATAAAGACTTCAATACTATCGACTCCAAGAATGCGCTGTTTGAGAACACCACTATTGCCCAGGCTGAAGACATCTTGAGATTTCTCCGTCAAGTCGTTTGTGTTGTGAATGAACTCTACCAGGATGGAAGGCTCACCGAGCTGGGCGATTATGTGAAGGATCTGAAAAAGCTGGAAAGTGAAGTTCACTCCGACGTAGAGGCACTGTTGCGCAAAACGACCGCCGGAAAGTAAATGGAACGAGGCATGGATAAGACCTTCGTAGCCCTGGATGCTAGACAAAAGAAATTCAGAGAATTTGCGGAGCAAGTTCTACCGGCCGAACTATTAAAGCAGGAGCAGCTTGGCTTCCTTGAATTGGCAGCTCATATCGAAAAAACGCAGGACCGTAAGACGTTTTGTGAACTAGCGATTGCAATGCTTGACGCGAATATTGTTTACTATCGCCCTAATGCAACTATCCGGCCAATGCCGACGCTCAACAACACGTCAGTCGTCGTTTCTACGCTCCTGATTGCGGCACTGGTACAGTACGCATTTGGAACTGCGGCAGCGCTGTTTGCGGCAGGCTTATGGTATGGCGTAGCGGCAAACGCGGCGGCGAGGCGCATAAAAGAACTCACACGCGAGATTGATGATCATAACGCTGACGTTGCAGAGTGGGCCGAGACGGTACGAGGCTGGGAAACAGCCCGCGACTCCTTACGATCACACTAAACGACTCACGCCTTTATCAATGACGGCTTCGATGATCTGCAGCCGATCGAGTTCTCGCATTGCCATCGTGATCGTCCCAGGTTTGCTCAAGTTTGTCTCCGTAAGCGCGATAAGCGATGTTACCGCGTAGGAGGCCGGACACTTTAGGTTTGCTAGAACCGGACATAACAACTTAGCTGCCGCAATCTAATTTCGCATAATTTATATTATGTCAAATCAATTGTTCTGGTAAATAAGAAGAGCCTGTCTCGCCATTACCTATCTTGGAATCTCGGATGTTTTCAATCGAGATCGATTACACTGTCGGCATAAACATCTTTTATTACCAACGGCCCATCGCTCCGCTGAAAAGAAATGCGACCGTTCGAACCCTCTCCAGCGAGGCATGAGCTGACGCTGGCGGTCTCGCCCTCGGCCAAGAAGCCGTCGAATACCACGACGCCATCACAAATCATATCGATAACCTTGTAGCTGCGGACCTCAGTGTAAGTGGCCCTCAGTGTATAGCTGATCATTTCAGGCATGATTTCCCTCCAGTTTAACAACGAAAAAAAACTTAACAGCCGACATCTTTAAATGTTTGCCAGCGGAGCCTTGCTGCAATGTGCGGTTCACCCGCCTTCCAATTTGCGCAGGTCGCTGGTCGATTCGGGCAACTGCGCACCACCAGTGCGGTCTATCTTGACGAGCACCGCTTCCAGCGTCTTGCTGCTGTCCATAATCTGTGGGTGGGTCCACTGGAAATGTGCTCGCCTGCGCACCATCCCCTGGGCCAGATCGGCCAGAATGGATGGGTACGACACGGTCTGAGGCAGCGGCGCGCATGCGAACAGCGGTACGTCCGCCCGCTTTTCCTTGCTCGTTGCGGTCACCCGTACCAGCGCAAAAATGGCAGGTGCCGGCGGGATCAGGTCTCCGCGTACGATACGGAGCTCTATCGATCGGCTGACGTTGTTCGACGTGACGCTCAATGACAGCAGGTCGTCCGGCGCCAGCTGGCACGGTGTACCGTTCGCGTCAACCAGGGTTGCCAGCGATATCGAATGAGCGGCATCCAGCGTGCCGGTGGAACATGTGTTGCTCGCCGATTCCCGATTGATGAACACTGCCTGCTTCTCGGGCTGGATACCGGATCGTGGGGCTGGTATCCACAGAAGCGAAAGCTCATAGTACCCTCCACCGCTCTCAAATTGTCCATTGCCCGTATTAAGCCTGCCGAACGCAAATACCACCGACGCGCCGCAGCTGTAGACCTGGCGGTCTGCTGCCAGCAGCCAGACATCTCCGTTGTTGTCGCGGCGCCCGTCCGACTTGGTGGCGCTGCGCAGTATCCGGTCGTACGATGGATCGCTGAACACCAGCGTCGCCAGGCCGCATGCAGCAGTCAGCCGGCCCCCGGGCTTGATGGTCAAAGCCAGTTCAAGTGACAGGCACAGAGGCGGCAGGACCAGCGGCCCGGCTGCCGGCGCTGCCGCTGGCGGTTCAGCGCCTGGATAGCGCAGCACCACCATGGCCCGTGTATCGCCGTCCGCGCTGGCCAGCGCGGCAGCGAAAGCTTCTGCATCCCTGTTTTGTACTTCATAGGTGATCAGGGCATAGTTATTCGTCTGCTGCGTTATGCTGCCGCCGCTCAGGAGAGCCGCGGTCGGGCCGATAATGAGCAGGGGCGGCTCGGTGCCGGCGTTAGTGAAGAACGACGCGGGCGTTGCGTCCGTCGGACTGGATATGCTGAGCGTGATCTTGCGATCCCATCCGGCGTCCAGTTGCCCATTGGCGGGAGTGGCAACCTGAACCAAATAGCTGACCTCGCCCGTCGGCATAAGCTTGGACGATACGGGCTCTGCCGCGATTTGCGTGCGCACCACGCCTGCAGAGCCGCGCAGCCAGCGGAAAGGCGTCGGCCGGTCTGCCTTGCCGTCATTCCAGGAGTCGTCCCAGGCGACGATGGTGCGCCGCCTGCGCGCCGGACTGTTCGAGTCTGGTAGCAGCGTGGAACGCGGGCTGCGTCCCTGCTGCACCAGCGCGGGACCGCTTGCAGCGGCGGTACCGTACATCGCCTCCGGCGGTTCCTTATCCGAAACCGGCATGATGCCGGCCGCGCGCCGTTGGTAAATCGCCCCCGGACGCAGGCCCAGTGTCAGTTGCGCAAGCTCGGGCGGCATCACAGAAAAAATTGGCACCGCCGGAAGCGCCGCCATGGCGCGAAGTTTGGCCTGCGTTTGCATGAAAGACGGACTGCGTTGCCGTGCCGGTGCTGGCGCCAAGTGCAACGCCGACGGCGCCAGCAACGAGCCGATGGACGGCACCGGAAGCTGGGGCCGCTCGAACACCGGCCGTTCGGTGAAGCTCCAATAGCGCGCTTGCTGCGTGCCGGGAGCATGCGCAGCGATCCCATAGGATTGCAGTTGGCCAGACATGGCTACGCGCTCATCCTGCAAAATGGACTCGTCACCGCATGCCAGCGCCATGTCTGCCAGGTCCCCCACTGCCGCCGCGCTGGGCCAGTCCAACGCACTGCTGGCGTAGACCAGGTCGTCGAACTGACGTAGCGGCTTGGCGGCGGCGCCGAAATCATCGACCCGGGCCACATCCACGATCATCCAGTTATTGCAGAACGGCGCTGATTCACCAGTTTGCGTCAAGGCCGCCATCACGGCCTGTGGCTGGTTGGTGTGTTCGTAGACGGTGTTCAGCGCCACCGCCACCGGCTTGCCTTGCGGGGCGCCTGCGCGCAGATCCAGGATTTGCTGGCCGCTGGCCAGCACTACAGCCAGGGTCTCGGTCGCCGGCGGCCCGGCACCCCGCTCCGACGCGCTCAGCTCTACCTGGGCGATTTGCCCGAGGCTGCTGGAAGATGGGATCAAGCCGCGCGGCCGCAAAGCAAGCTTCCGATTGGCCTGCGGTGCCAATTGATCCCACAGGGTATCCAGCGCCACCATGGTGCGAAGCCAGAATGGCGTCGCGTCAGCAGGTTGAGGTTGCTTCGTATCGACTTCACGGACAAACGCTTGCTCGACGCTGGTCAATGACGCGCGGCGCCATCCGCCATCCCTGGACCGCCCGGGCGCGAGCACCGGCCGCAGCGCGGCGTGTATGTCGGCTTCGCTGTCGTCGGGACGCAGCGTGATGGCGGCGGCGGCCAGCGTCGCCGAGCCCGGTACAGCCGGGGCCAGATCGGCGTCCGCCACTTCCCAGTCCACGCCGCCGCCGTCCTGGTTAAAACTCAGCTGTCCGGATTGGAGGCCAGGAGTCGCCAGCCACGGCATCGCCAGCGTCAGCGTGCTGTCCCGCCACACCTGCCCTAGCGCAGCCTGCTTCTGCGCGTTTTGCCCGGGCAGCTCAAAGCGACACACTCCGCCGCCGGTGATTAACAGCCCTCCTCCGCTGCCTTTCAGCTTGGCCAGCATGTCGCCCATGCGCCATGCCGGGAAGCCCGCGTTCACATAGGCGCGCACCCCGATGCCGGCCTGCACCATGCCATGCACCGGAGCGCCGGGATCGGCAATGGTGTCGCTCTTGAAGCGCGCACCAAACGCATAGGTCACGGGCAGGTCGGCCGCCGGGCTGGCTCCGGATCCAAAGTCCTTCATGCCAGCGATGTTGGACAGGGCGCTTCTCTCCTGACCACAACGTTCGACCGCTGCCTGCAGATCGACCAGCGTGACGTCATCGAGCGACTGCCAGCTGAGGGAGCGTCGCTGCGCTTCCTTGCCGGTTTCAAGCAAATGGCTGACCGTGGCCAATACGGTCCAGGGTTGTACGATGCGAACCTGGTCTCCCGCATACTGCAGGCGATCCAGCGGCAGGACGTGGCGTACCAGCCGCAGCGTGATTGTGTGCCGCTTTACCTCCTGCTTACCGATGCTGATGCTGCGCGAACCGCCATCGATGTTGCGCACAAAGCCCGCGCCATCGGCGGGATCGTAGCCCTGCTTCGGCCAACTCGCCGCGGCCACCGCGCAGGGCCAGGCGATGCTGCTGCCAGTATGCAGAATGCCGGAGACCTCCAGCTGCGAAGTCCACCGCTCGCCACTCTTGCCCAGCCGGTGGCGGAAGGAATGCAGTTCCTCGGCATTCCCCACCTTGATGCTCCATTCACTCAAGACATCGCAGCGCACGGCCAGTAACGGCCAGGTGACCAGGTCGCCAGCCGGAGGCCGTACCTTGGGCGTCCCCAGTGTGGCCAGCGCCATCACGCCGGCCGATTCGGGGCGCCCTGCCAGGGTGAGTCCCTGTACCAGCTCGCCCTGTGCAAGCTTGCAAACGGCTGTCAGTTGCAGGCAGGAGCGCTCCGGGTCGAGCAATGCCCGCAGTTCCGGCCCGTGTGCGCCGCCGACCGTCTTGAGCAGCCTGGCACCCAGCCACGCACCCTGGATCCGCATTCTGGCGCTGCCTTTGCAGCAGATATAGCGTACCGACAATCCAAGCGGGGCGCCATTTAGCCCGGCAAGCGCCGGCGCAGCGGTTCGTAGTTGCACAGTCCAGCCGAAGGCGCCGCCCCCTTGCTCTGCAGGCCATTCGAGGAACAAGTTGGTCAGGCCCAGTCCTTCGCCGGCAGCGGCCTGGGCGCCCCACTTGAAGCGCAGTGCATGGGGCCTGCCCGGCAATCTGGATATGACGGCGCCAGGCAAAGTCTCGTGCTCCAGGCCGAGGCCCGGCAGGCAAATCGCCGCCGCACCGATGATAGCCACATTGGACGCAGCCAGGTCTTGGTCCGGATCGATCAACAGTTCCAGCGTCGACACTCCACCATTTCCAGCCTGGGCTTCCAGCGGCGCAAATATGTTCTGGTCGAGTGCGAACCGCAGCGGCGCCGGGCTGTCCTCGATCGTCAGCGGCGTCGTGGCAGCCACGCGTACGCGCCGCAAACGGCTTACTGTGAGTTGCCCGAATTGATCTGGTTTGCACACCATGAGCATCAGGTTACCCGCTTCATAGTCGCCATCGGTACCGAACGCACCGTCGGAGCTGGCGAGCTGGGACTGGCGCATCCGTCCCAGTATTTCAACCGAGGTGACGCTGCGCGCGCCGGGCCCACCGGCCACTTCCAGCCATGCCAGCCGCAGGGGCTTGAAGCGCAGCGGGCCGATTCCCACGTCGAATTCAAGTGGCAGGCCGGACTGGGGCTGCGCATCGAAGAAACGCCAGCGCATCGACGCCGACGGTTGGGCGAGCGGATCGAAACCTGCGGCGTCCGCCGATGGCGCGCTTTCGAGGCAGTCGCAAACCACCATGTCCGCGACGGCCGATCGCTTCACGCCCGAAAAGACGAAGCGGTCCTTGGCCAGTTCGTACATCGGCAAATCCGTGCACGCGAAACCAAATCTGGCGCCTTCCGGGCCGCTGATGTCCAACACTTGGGCGAGCGTTGTCAATTGCACTGCACTGCCGCCCTCGGCACCAGCAGCGCGCATGCGCAGCGTCCCTTGCGCATTCAAGGCGTTCCTGGCGGCAGCTTCGATCCAACCGCCGCGGCTGTCGTACATCCGTTGCTTTTTGTTGACTGCAGCTACCGCAAACCCTCGCACTTGCAGCGTTTCCGAACCGATATGGATATCGCGCTGCAGTCCGGCTACGGTTTCGGCGCCCGACTTGAATACCAGCGCGCCGCTTTCATCCTCCAGGCTGTACTGTCCGAAAGGCGGGTTCAGCGCATCGGCGGCCGGCCTGAAGGCGAACTGCGCTTTCCACAAATGCGGCACGGACAAGCCCGATACTATGCTGGGCGCGCCCGCAGCGGAACCGGCGTCGGTCCAGGCGGTGACGAAAGCCGATTGTGTTCGGGCCAGTGCGGTACGCTGTGCGACCTGGCGCCAGAATGCCGGCAGGCGCGCCGCCTGCAACGAGGTCAGCGGCCGCGGCTTGGGGCCGCTTTCCGCCGGCGACGCCGGCTCGGGCAAGGTCACCTCGGCGAAATAGCCGAGCAGCGCGCACAGTTCGAAACAAAGCACCGTGCTCAGCCGATCGAGGCTGAGCGCCGCGTCCTTGCCGACGCCCAGCGTGAACATGAGGTCCGGAACGGTCGGCAAAAACATGTCCACCGCCGGGGCGGCGGGCCATTGCGCGCAGGCGGTCTCCTGTGTGCTCAGGTCGTGTGTGCTGAATGGCCAGCCGTCGGCGTCGCCTCGCCACACCGGCCATTCGGTGTTGAGCAAGGCATACGGATTGCCGCCATCCTGCCGGGGGCAAGTCAAATCCAGGTTTTCGATTCCCGGCTTGTTCTCGTGGATGGCGCGGTGCGGGAACCAAGCGCGCAGCATCGACGGACGCCGGGCGGACGGCAGGCTGGACGTCATGTCGGCAATGGACAGCAACGGCAGCCGCCGGTGTCCGCGCCATAATATCGAGGGACGTGCCGGATCATGCGGTAGGCGTACTTGCAGCCGGAATTCGGCATCGCTGGCCCACTGCTCGCTGAACAGGGCCAGCAAGCTATCGTCGCTGCCGCCAAAGCGCAGCGCCAGATCGCGGGTGGCCACCGGGCCGGCGCGCAAGGTGGGCAGGATTTCCTCGGCGCTGGGGCTGCTATCCAGGCCCCACAATACGCCGGACAGCCTGCCGCCGGGGCCGCCGCAGGAAATTTGTATTTCCTTCAGCTGTCGCGGCGGGTCGGCCCAACGCACCTTGATGTCCAAACCCTGCAGGGTCTCGATGGCCAGTTCGCTGCCCGATCCGGCATCGCGCAGCAGCAAGGTGCCGTTCAGGATGTCGGCGCTGGCCTTGGGCGGCGACAGCGGCCGCTGGTCGTCCGGATGATTAACCGGCAGCGCGAGCTGCAGCACGCCGTCCTGCAGTGGCAGGTACAGATAGGGAGCGGGGCCCTCCTCCGCTCCCAGCACCCCGGCCGCCCGGTAGCGGGTCCCCAGTTCTTCCTGAATGCCCAGCCGGTCCAGCGAGAAGCGCATTTTTTCCCCGGCGGGAGGCTGCAGCCGCGTTGCCATGACCGTTGGTGTCCACTCCACATTGACGCGTGGCAGATCGGCGGGAACCCCCTTGCCCGCCTTGATTTCCAGCCGCAGCGCCGCGCCGGTATTCGTCAGCGTCGCACTGGCGGCCTGAAAGGTGGCTGCGCTGGGCTTGTCGATCAGATGGAAGTCCAGGCCCGGTGCGAGCGCCAGTGGATCGATTTCCACCACCCCGAGATCGTCGATGGAAAAGCTGCCGTTGGCGGCGTTCTGCCTGACGATCCAGCGCAATGGCGGCACCGCCCGCGTGGTGTCGGGGCGCAGCTGCAGCGGGGTCGGCTGGGCGCCGGCGGCATTGCCGCGATGTTCCAGAGAGTCGGCCAGGGCCGCAAAGGCGGCGCGTGATTTACTGGCTTGATCAGCTTGGTCGAAACCGATCAACTCCAATGCCAGACGCCCATCCGCCAGACGCTTGAAGGACAGGCGTGCACCGGTCAAGGTCTTGTCCGTATCGTTCTGGTAGGAGCCAAAGCCGAACAGCGGATTGGGCGGCTCGGCGCTGAACTCCACCGCATCCGCCAGCAGGTCGATGCGCAAATGCTTGCCATCGTGGACCGGCGCCGGCATGCTGCCGAACAGTCGCGCCTTGCCACCGGAGACTTCGGGGTACCAGCTGCTGCCGGGCAGGACCAGCACGCGCACCCGATTGTCATTGAGCCTGAATGAAGGCAATTCAGGCGACAAGGGCGCATCGTGCGGATGCGGCCAACTGGCGCCGTCGGCCAGCGGGCTGGCGGTCACTTCGGAAAAGCCCGGCGCATCCTTGGCGTCCGGCAGGGCAATGGCGGCCTGTTCGCCCAGCAGTCGCACGTAATGAATCCCGGGGTCGTCACCGGTGACCAGCAGACGGGCCAACCGCGGTGCATGGAATTCCATCTTGGGCGTTTGCACATCGCCTGAAATTGACCGCTGTGCCGGCAAGGTGCTGGCGGTGGCTTCCTGGGCCAGTACCCGCACGCCGTAAGTGCGGTCGGGATACGAGCGTGTCCCGGGGCCCTTATGCGAGACCGACAGGCTGGCCTGCCACAGCGGGCCTTTCTGGTCCGGAGGGCCTTGCAGGATAACGTTGCGGACTTGCGTGGTCATGGTCTTATCCTTCCAGACGCGAAATCAGGCCGTGTTCCGGTGGCACACGTCCATGGAGGCAGGTGATGCGCATACGCCGTCCGGAGCCGAACAGTTGTTCCTCCGACAGCTGGCGTACCAGAGCCGCCAGGCTGCCGCCTGCAGCCGCGCCCAATGTAGTCGTTGCCGCTTGCTCAAACAATTCCAGCTCGGTTTCTGACGGCGGCTTGTGCAGCACCAGCGCATGCGGCCGCACGGTGCCAAGGCCGGCGCCAGAACCCGCCGGCCAGACCGCGCTTAGCATGGTTCGCAGCTGAGCTTCCTGATGCAGCGGCAGCACGACAACGGTGTCGATTTTCTGGGCCAGCGGGTTGCCGTTGCTCTCGATAGCCAGTAGCGACTGCAATAGCGAGCCGCAAGCTGTGGCCCCTTCCAGGCCGGCCAGCAGCGCGTCATAATCTGCGCGCCGCAGACCACCGGGGGCGTCCAGCGCCTGGCCGGTCAACGGCGCTTGCACCAGGATCTGCAAGATGGATGCCGCCGGCAGGGCCGCGAGCTTGGACAGCTGCGGCGCCAGCGCCCACGGCTCGGTGCCGCTGAGCGGAAATGCCAGACGGGGAATGCCACCGTAGCCGCGTTCCTTTTGGTAGCGCCAGTCGGCCAGTGCCGTCTGCGCCATCGCGCCGACCGTGGGGGGCACCAGCACTTGCCACAAGTCCGGATGCGACGCCTGCAACTGCCAGCAGGTGCGCTCGAATATGCTCCGGCTGGCGCGGACGCAATCGGCCGGCTGCAGCGGATTCCAGCGCACGGTAGCGATGTCGACGACGGCGCTAATGGGCGCGCCGGGCGCCATGGGCAACCCGGCGATCCAGCCTGGCACCTGCAACTGGCCGCTTTGCTGGTTTGGCGCGATGTCGGGCAAGGCGATCAGGCTGTCCAGCGTCGCGATCAGTGGAGCCGGGAGATAGTCCAGATACGGCAGCAATTGCCCATGCCAGGCCGAGGCTGCCGCCTTCAGCGCCTGGCAATTGTGGATGGCGCCAAGCGGCGGTCTCGGAATGGCTTGGCTGGACCAGGCCACAGTCAAGGTAGCCGTGGGTGCGAATCGGGACCATGCCGTCACCTCCGGGGCAGTCACTTGCAAGGTGCTGAACAGCGGATCCATGCTGGCCAGCGCCGCAGCGGTGAACAGCGTCTGCCGCTCGAGACTGGCCGCCGGCGTCGGACGTTCGCGGGCCGCCAGCCGCAGCGGCAGCTTCAATGCAAAGCAGCCTTCATTGCCTGCACCGGCCGGCAGGAACACCACCCGCGGCACGCCGGGGGCAGCGGTATTGCCGGCGTCGTCATGGTCCGAGTGCACCGCCAGATTGTCCGTGAAGGCGAAGTGCGAGGCGATCGGCGTAATCGAATACAGCGGGTCGTCAAGGTCCAGCTGCACCGGCGCCGGCACCAGTTCCAGTTGATACTCCAGCACTTGCCCGCCGCCGGCCTCAAACCCCAGACGATAGGAGACGGCGGGATCGACGGCCCGATACAGTGCCGGCGCGAGCTCACCGCCGAACCACTGCTGCCGGTTCCATTCCGGCATGCTGTCGATGAACCGCACCAGCGGCAGTTCGACATGCATCTCGACCGGGTCATCGAGGCCGGCGCAGCTTGCGGTCCAGTGCGGCTTGGCGCTGGCGCGGCGGCCCAGGAAGATGCCGCCCGGCTGCGGAACACCGGCCTCTTCCGTCCAGGGCAGCATCAGCGCATAGTCGGAGAAATCGAAACTGGCGCCGGCCTGCTCCGACACAACCACGCCGGCGCTGGCATAGGCCAGGACATGGGTACGGAAGCCGTAGGGCAGCCCACCGACGTAGAGCGCACGCGCGCCAGGCCACAAGTCCGGCTGCGCGGTATCCAGCTCGAGCAGCACGTCGTCAAGCGTGGCGTTCTTCGTGCATAGCATGTCGGCCAGCGAGCGTTGCGGCCTGAGCATCGGCACCAGTGCGCCCGCGTCGGACGGCGGGCCGAATTCGGCGCCGACATCGGTGGGCGCGCCCAGTGCGCCGCGCTCCAGGTTCAGGAGCCAGGAACTTCCCATGAACTCGCGCCAGAAACCTACGCCGATTTCTCGGAAGGCCAGTTGCGCCGCTATCCGGATGTTGGCGTCGGCCAGCACTTGCTCGGGATGGCGTCCAATCAGCACCTCCACCGTCGAACGCTGCCACTGCTGGGCCGGCGCGATGCGCCGGGTTGACAGGATGATGGGCGCGGCCAGCGGTTCGCTGCGTTGAAGTATCGCAGGGGCGAAGACATCAAATGGGTCGGCCTGGTCGCTGCGCGGGAGGAAGGCGCGGTGCAATCCGGGCAGCTCGTGGCGCTCCGGCATGACCGTTTCCGCGAAGTTGTCGTAGCGTCCAAACGGACGCACCAGGTACCACAGCATCTTGCCGAAGCGGTCCTTCTGGGGCAGCAATAGCTCGATGCTGCCGTCCGGCGCGGGCGCGATGCGCCACGGATCCGGCCGGGCAATGGTGGCCAGCGCAAAGCCGATCCGCATGCCCTGAGGGCTGGACGGAACAATGTGCTCACGCACCGGCCCATGCTCGATGAAGCGCTGGGTCCACACCTGTATGCGTTGCAGGAAGCTCTGCTGGTTGGCGGGCAAATTGAGCTTGTCGGGCGGTGCGAACGCACGCCCCCAGTCCGCAATGCCGGTGAAGATGGGGCCGCAGGTCGGGGATGCATCGAGCATAGGCGCCACCCCGCTGCCGTAGGCGAGTAAAGCCAGACGCGGCGCGTTCATCGGCGGGAAGCGCTCGAATGCCTCTGCCTGCTGCCCGGATTGCTGCAGAACCTGCGGGGCCAGATACGGCTCAAGCCTGGCCACATTGACGGAGCCGGTGTTCAGTTGGATGTTGAGCTCGAACATCGACAGCAATTGCCCGGCGGAGGGGAATACCGGCCCTGCCCCGCTGCCGGCGGCGCCATAGGCCACTATCCGCACCAGCGCAAGCCTGGCCTGATCCTTCGGCGCCGCAATCGGCAGCGACAGCTTCGATACGGCTGCCTCCCCAAGCAAGGTGGCGAGGAGCGGCGGTAACACGGTGGCAGTCTGGTGGGTGCCGTCGGCGGCATCGAGTTGTATCACATCGATCGAGAACAACTGGCCGCTGATGCCGGCGTTGTCCGCGCTGATCACCAGTTGCGTCGGCGCCGGCGTGTCCGCGCCCGCCGGACGGTTGTACACCACGGTGAAATAGCGAACCGGCACCGGATTCCTGTCGAACAGCAGGCCGCTTGCAAGCGGACGCAGCGATACCTGTATCAGCCCTTTGGCGCGATCCAGCACGTATTGCGAACTGGCGCTGGCAGCCAGTCCGGCGTCGAAGCCCACCGTGTCCATGATGGCTTCCGGCGCCGTGATCAAATCGACAAACGGCGCGCCAAACACGGCATCGCCACGCTCGTCGTTCAGATCATCCGCGTAGGCGGCCAGCGTGGCTTCGAATGCCGCGTTGACCAACTCCGCCAGTTCGCTGCCAACGAGGTAGCGTTGCGATTGGGTATCGTACAGCCGGAAGGCTGTCGCGAGGCCGAACGCGCGCAGCGCGGCCCAGCCATATGGATCGCGCTCTGGTGGCTGCTCGTCGAAATAGCCCAGCAGCGACTGTTGTTTGCTCGGCGCGGGCATATCGATCACCGGTTCGTATCGCCGCACCAGCGGGCTGCCCTGGCCGACATTCCTGTCGTAACGAAGCGCGTCCATCAGGTCGGCCAGCACCGCGTGCTGCTGACCGACCAAGTCCAGGACCACACTCACTTCCGGCAAGCCCTGATCTTCGGCTTGGGCCCCGGCGGGCACTGCTAGCAGACGCAGCGTCAAGCCGGCCAGATCGTCCAAACGTTCAAGTTCCGGATTGCCGGTCCACACCAGGTCCGCCAGCAGGCGGCGGACCTGGTCCGGCTGGAACGCAGGCTGCGGACAGTCTATCCAGAAGTACCGCCTGCCATCCTTGACATCCATCTGCACATCGTAAGCGCTGCCGCAACTTAGCTTGATCGATGAGAGCCAGGTGCCCAACCCCTGCTCTGCGGGCTGCCGCGCGGGGGAGAAGAAAAACATCAGTTTCGTCGGCAAGCCCTTGGCAAACAACGCATCCACCGTATCGTGGCCCGGGTCAGCCATCAAATGGCGGCGCAGCAGACGCTTCGGCCAAAGTACCACGCTCTCGGCCGATGACAGATAGCTGTGGTGGCCCGCCCTTTCCGGCGGCACGGATTTGCCGTCGAGGCCACGCTGGCGCACGGTGGCGCTGGGGTACATTGCTTCGACCTTGGCCATGTCACCCGTCTCACCCGGTTCCATCCCGGCCAGCCGGCGCGGCAGCAGCTGCACCCGTCCCACATGGCGCGCATGCTCGGCATACATGGCTTGTTGCTGCTCGGGTGCGGGCGTGGCGCTTCCGCTTCCCGGCGCCGTGGTGAGCGTGGTCAGGTCGATGGAGAAGATGTCGTAGCCACCGATCAGTGCCTCGAAGCCGCTGCTGTCGCGCTTGTCCCCGACCAGGGCCAGGCTGGTTGGCCGAGCGTTCCATTTCAGCTTGACGCCAACGCGCCGCCGCGGATCCGCGCCGGGCCGCAATACGTCCGGCCCGTTTTCAAGCAATTCCTTTAGAGAGGCCGTGGGCTGTGGCTGGATCAGCGTCAAGCGCCCAGTCCTGGCGCTGATGTCGGCCGCGCCCAGCGGCGCGAACTGGATGTCGGTCGGATGTTCGAACGCCTCCACCGCGCACGAAATAAGCGGCAGCGGCGCCGGCGGTGTATCCGCCTTGACGGGGTGGTCTACCTCCAGCACCAGGTCGCAGCCTGTCCACTCGGCTGGTTCTGCCGGATCGGCCGGCGCCGACTGCATGGTGCTGGTGGATAGCGTCCGCGCATAGACGCGCATGGCGTTGACGTTCGGACGGTCGTCGAAGCCAAACGCCGCTTTGGCACCCGCCAGCGCGGCTTCGCCGGTCGCGACGGAGCCGTCGGGCAGCGTCAGTTTCGATATGCGATAAGGGATGGCTGGGGCATCGGCATAGCCTTCGCGCGCGGTCGGGTCGGCGACGCGCCAGATCACCGCGCATGGCATGCTGGCGTTGCCCTGCCCTGCCGCCAACGTCACCAGGACTTCGCCTGGCCGTAGCTGGGCCTTGTTGGATGGCGCCAACGGACGCTGTAGCGCGTCGGTCAAGGCGTCTATGCCGAACAGGCCGGCTGATACGATGCGCTCCGGAGTCAGCCGCAATTCGATCTGGTCGCGCCGCCCGGACGGAAGCTTGGCATCCCCCGACTGGTCGCGCACCGGGTCTTCCATGACCAGGACCAGTTGAGGGGCGGTGCCGGCGGGGATCAGATTTTCCCCCGCTGCAAACGAAGGCAGTCCCAGGTAGGCAAACTTCAGCGATGCGCGCCGCAGCGCCGCCTCTTGGAGCCGTGGCCGGTCAAACGGCAGTTCGATGATCATCGCGTCCGACTCGGTGCCCGCGCTGTCCACCGCAATGATGGTGTAGACGAGCTGTACCGCTTTGTCAAAGTTGCGATCCCAGTCCGCCAGCTTTTTCTCCCAGTCGCCGGCGTTGGCGGCTTTTCCAACCAGCGCGTTGCGCATCGCCGGGCTCAGGCTGCCCAGGTCGTCGATGAACTGATATGGCGGACGCTGGAATTTCCACACCCACTCCCCATTGTCATCCCGGACCCTTGCCAGCGGCATCGAGGCCTTGCAGGTGGTGCGCCATACGGCTGTCTCCGCCAGGGCGCCGGTGATGGTGCGGCAGATGCGATAGTGCTTCAGATGGTATTCGGGATCGTTGTAGACCGAATCCGAATCGCCCCAGGTTGGCTCCAGGTCCCAGTCCAGCGTGATTTTTCCCGCACAGTTGCAACTGGCCTGTTTCAGCCGTGGCGGACGGCGGTTGAACATGTTCTCGGGTGGGTTGAACAGATGCACATTGGGGACGATCCAATCGGCGGCCGCATCCCAGGCGTTGATGGTGATGGCGAGGCGATCCGGGGCGCCGGGCTCCTCGGCTTGCCGCAATGCCGTCAGCGCTGCCTCTTCGATCAGGAAGGTCAAGCCAAAATCGCGTGCGTCGATGCCGTCGCGGCCACGCCAGCTCCCGCCGGATTCTCCCTGTGCCGCCAGGCGTGCCGCGCTTTCGCCGATGGCACCGATGAAGCCGGAGCGGACCTCTTCCACCGCCGCCGCCGCCGCGCGCTCGGGACTCATGGTCATCCGGTCGCGATTTGCGTGCGCCAGAGCTTCATCCAGATCGCCTTCCAGCTGGCTGCTGCCATCCAGGCGCTTTACCAGCATCAGCTTGCCGTCCGGCTGGGTGAGCAGGTGACTATTGTTCGCTTGATCGGCCGGGAGGAAGGCGCCGGAAATCACATCGGCCAGCGTTACGTCCTGTCCCGACTTGGTCTTGATCGGTTTCTCCCAATACGGCTCTATGTTGCCGCCTACCGGGGACAGCGACGTGTTCCGGCTGTCGAATTGCAGCAAGTCCAATCCAGCGCCGCCGACGACGGCCTTGTAGATGCAGGGAATCCCGTCGGCTGGAACGGCTGGCGAGGCATAGAAGGTGGATACCGTGAGATCGTCGCTGTCGGTCAGGTCCCGCGGCACCAGCTGCATGACGTACCACTGTCCACCTGTGTTATCGCGCCGGGTTGGGAACAAAATGGCCCAGAAGCGAGTCAGGCCAATCGGCTGGCCCGGGGCCGGCACCGCCGGCAGCGGTCCGGGTGGGCGCCGCTCAAAATCGGACTTGGCTTCCGCTTCGGACTGGATGGCCTGGTCGCCCTTTTTCACCTGTTCGATGCGCGATGGCTGGACCGGCACCGCGGCGGGCGGTACACCCGCGGCCGGGTCGGGGTAGCGTGCAGCCAGGCCCAGGGTGAGGAAGCGCTGCACCCTGGCTCGCGCATCGTCGAGCAAGTTGACGTTGAGGGACAGACCGACCCCCACCCGCAGCGAGCGCCCGAACGCGCTGACCCCGATCGTCACCATCAGGCGCGCGCCCAGCACCGGCGCGTGCGCAGCGAGCACAACCTCGGCGGCCACCGCGACCGTAAGCTGTACCGCGAATGCGGCCTCAAGCCGTATCTCGCGGCGGAATACTTTGAACGAAACCCATAAGTGGACGTCGAAGTCGACCGTGACGTCGATCCGCAGCGAGCCATACAACATGCTGTCGCCGGCAAGCCGGGTGGACAGGTAGGTAATGAGCTTGCCATCGAGCGCGAAATTTGCCACCGCCGTCACGGCCGCGCCTAGCGAGTCGTCGCCCACCCTGCCTTGGAACCTGGCCAGGCCGGTGGCGCGGAATGCCAGACCCTGCAGATAGGCGCCGTCCTCAAAGCGCATAACCAGGCCACCTTCGCAGTTGAGGTAGAAGTCCTCTTCGCTGCTGCCCAGCGAATAGCCCAGTTCGTACGGCCAGCCCAGTTCGAAATGGAACACCGACTCGTCGATATAGAGCGTGGACGACCAGCGGACAGCGGAAAAGGCCTTCTTGATCGGCTCGGGCAGTGCCGGATGGTCACCGATATAACCGGTCGGATCGCCCACGAAACGGGCCAGGAATTGCTTGCGCGGCACCGACAGGTACAAATAGCCGCGCATGACAGGCCGCTTGCGCCAGTTCTTGCTGCTGTCATCAAGCCAGTCGGCGTAGTTGACCGACAGCCAGGCCCGCACCGTCATCAGGAAGGTGCCGTCCGAGCGCAACGCCGCCACGGCGTCGAACATGACCGGGTTGGACGGCTGAGGCTTGTCACCCGGCGGTTTTTCCCGCGCGGCATCGTAGGTGCCGGGCGCGGACGCGGTGGTCATGGTAAATAACAGACGCAGTGCCAGCGTCAGGCGGTCGCCGGACGCTTCCGGCCACCACACGGCCGGGTCGGCCAGATCGTTGGCATGCTTGGAGACTTCGTCCAGCACCTGGATCAGCTGCTGCGGCGTGGTGACCCGGTCGGCGCGCGCGATGCCCTCCAGCGTGAAGCGGAAGCCGAATCCGAACCCCGCTTCCCGCAGGATGATTTCACCAAACGGCGTGGGAACCGGCTGCGCCAGCCTGTTCAGCTGGGCATACATGAAGAAGGCATGGCGCGGCGCTGACAGATTGCCATCCGCACCCTTCTCCCGCAGTTCCAGGAAGCCCATGGCGGCCGACAGGTCGGGCAAGCCGGAAATGGACATGGAGCCGCTGGCCAGGAACCCTCTCGGCGTCACGCTCGACGGCAGCGTGTCCGGTACGTATAGCGTCGGCAACTGGTCGTCGACGGCGACGGCGGTGGCCTTGATCCGGCCCATGCCGAGGTTGAGGCCGACCGACAGATTGTCCATGCGCACCTGGGGCAGCGACTGGCCGGGTTTTGGCGTACTCAGCAGCAGCTTGTCGATGTCGATCTCCACCGTGGGAATATCGCCAAAGGCCATGAAGGCCACCTTGCCGGAGAGCGCCAGGGCCGGGTTGCCGTCGAAGGCCGGCGACGATGGCAGGAAGCCGACGCCGCGCAATTCGAACGCAAACAGGTTGAACAACGTGCAGCTGACCGGGGGCTCGATCGGCACCAGGAATTCGATATGCCGCATCAGGACGCGCGGATCGGAGGTCAGCGGAACGCGGTCCAGCTTGATCCGCGTTTTGGACAGGTTTTTCAGCAAGCCATTCTGGAATTCGCCCTCGCCCGGCACAAAATCGGCCGAGCCGGTCAACAGGAAGTAGAAGTGCGGATTGTCTTCCCCTTTGAAGGAAAAGCCGATCTGCGACAGGGTGAAGCGAAAGCGCAGCGCATATGCCTCGATCGGATCGGCGCGGCGGTCGATGTCGCCATCGGCAGCGAGCACGGTCAGCCGTCCATCCTTGCCGGCGCCAAACGACAGGCTGACCTTGGCCGTGGCGTCGCCGATCAGCGCCGGCGGCAGCTGGCCTTTGCCGAGCAGGGTGAAATTCTGCACGGTACTGCCCTTGATCTCCAGGCTGCCGCTGTGAAAGCTGAAGGGCGTGTCCACGCCGGCCAATATCACCGGCTCGGACTGGCTGATGGCGGCCGTCAGGTCGAGGCCATTCCTTGAGATATCGAAGGTATCAGCACGAAATACGATGCCGTGCCCGCGCGAACTCACTTTCTTGTAGCTCAGTATGGCGACCACGTCGCTGTGCAGGCTGAGCAGCATGTCGCCGGAGCTGAAATCGAGCACCAGCTGATCGAATTCCGCGGGCGTTGTGCCGTCTCGTTTTTCGAACCGCAGCTTCATGCCGAGGAAGTCGTGTTCCTGGCCGTCGCCCCTGATGACAGTGTTAGCGTCGGTCAGCCGGATCTGCAAGGTATTCAAGTCCAGCGAAACGTTGACCTTGACCACCTTGTCCAAACCGGCGATGCGCAGCCTCAGCGTGAGTCCGAGATTCAGTTGGCCGTTTACGACACCGTTTGAATCGATGTTCGTCACCTCGATGTACTGTGCCAGGCCCGACTGCGCATCTCCGCTTCTCCTGAGGAAGGGCAATAGCTTTTCCACCTTGTCGTGGTTGATGGATGGAGTGATGGAAAAGTCGCCGGCGCTCAAACTGCCGGCACTTTTGAAACCGCCCAGCCCAAGGCGGATGCCCGGCGGCATCGTCCCATTGGCGAAATCGACCACCTTGGCCAAATCTGGCAACGCCCCCTCTTCGGATTCAAGTTTGCTAAAGAAGAACGGCCTGCCGTCGCGGATGCCGGCTAGCACCAGCGCCGGACTGGCGGCGCCGGCGGCAGGGGCCGCGATACTCGCCTCCAGCTTGATCAGTGGCTGATCGTCATTGCCGGGGCCGTTCGACACGCTGCCCTGCTCAACAGTTCCCTCATCGCGCGCCAGCCACAGATCGGTGCTCACGGTCGCGTTGCCGGCGTTCGCGGTCGGGTTGCCGGCAACGCCGTACGGTATCAACGCAAATGCGCCCCATCCCTGTTGAAAGTCGTAGATCAGGGCTGGCATGAAATTACCCTGGAGCTCAAAACACAAGCCTGCGGTGCGGAAGCTCTGGTTCAGCGCGCCAGCACCAGCCTGGTAAATCGGCGAGACGATCAGCTGGCGCAGGGCAAAGCTGGTGCGGTCCAAGCGGATCTCGATCGACAGTCCTGTCATGTTGACGTTGTCGCTGTGCAGACCGGACAACAATTTGGCGATCAGGTCGGCGATGCTGCGCGCGAGCCCGGCGATAGCTTTGCCAAGCTCGCCTGCCTGGCGGCCGATCCACTGCATGATGGCGGCAATAAAACGCTGCAGTCGATCAAGCAAGGCCGCGATGCCGGTGGTCGGCATCGCCGGCAAGCCTGGTGGCGAGAAATGGATCTCCTGCACGAAGCTGAGTAGTTCGGCTGCGGCTTGACCCAACAGCTGGGCAGCAGCCACCAACAGCTTGATTGGATAAGGGTCTATCAGTTCGAGTTCGGTCAACTCATAATGAGGCGGCTGTCCGCCGGGCGCAAGAGTAGTGACCAGGGTCGCTTTGAATGCCAGCACCAGGTCGGGGTCTTCCTTGGCACGTATTTCGATGCGGCCGATGTTTTGAACCAGCTTGATATTCGGATCGGCGTAGCTCACCCTTAGATGCATTTCCGCCAGGCGTATCGTTACCGGGCCGGTCAGCGCGGGATCGAGAGTATGGCCCAGTAAGTCTTCATTAAAAGAGGCGGACAGGGTGCCTGCAATCGTGAATCCACTGTTGCTATCAAATTGGATCTGGCAATCGGTCACAGAAAACAGAGCGCAGCCATTGACCCGAACAATGGCATCAGCCGCTGATGTGCCGATCGTTAGCGTGCCGTTCGCGGCAAGTTCGGCAACAAGTCCTTGCGAGGACGACCATTCCACCTCCAGTCCCTCCAGGTCCGGCAGCGGCAAGGCCAACGGGCGGCATTTGTTGAGCAGGTTCTGTCCGAATTGGAGTGCCGATGCCTGCAGCCCGGTCAAGCTCAAGTCCGGCAATGGTATCGGCGGAAAATCGAAGACCGGATCCAAACCGGCTGCGCGCTGGATGCCGGCGATGAAATTGCATGCCAGCTTCTGTTCCCGGTCCAATCCCACTTCGAGCTTGAGGACGGTCTGCGCTGCCAGAGTCTGGCCGAGGATGGTCCCGTTGAACTTTCCCTGCACCGACAGGCGCAGCAAGTGACGTTCGCTATGCCGGGCCGTCTCTGGCAGCAAGCCTGGCAGTTCGATCTCCGCTGTAAATTGCGTCAGCGCTTGGGCGCCGATCGCAGTCAGACCGAGGAAACTGGTGTTGACAGCACCAGCCTGATTCGTGGCGACGGTAAAGGAGGCGAAGCTGCGCCGGAACAATTCGATTTCGGTCAGCAGTTTCAAGCGCTCGGCCGCGGCGCGTTGCCCGACCTCGGCCTGAATGCTGGCCCAGGATTTGAGGCGGCGTTCACCACCGGCATTGGCTGGGTCAAAGAGGAAATCGTGCAGGGCTCCAGTGGTCCCCGGCATCTGAAGCTGAATGTCCTTGGGGGGAACTGGGATCTGCCCCCCGTCAGCAAGGTAACTGCCCTCGACATGCAGCACCAGTGCCAAGGGAGCGAGCAAGCCGTCAGCGGCAACGCCTGCGTCGAGAATAAGCATCACCTGATAGCCGCCCGGCGCACCCGCGCGGTTGGCTTCCCACAAGACAAAACGGGGCATATGCCCTCCGGAGAAAGCGCTTGTTGTATCGAGAAACGGTAGTTAAGGCAGGATGACAGGGCCCAGCATCGGCGGCGGATCGCCGTCGTCCACTGACTCGTCGATATCGCCCTGCGGCCCCGGGGGGCCGGAAACCTCAACTGTCACGGTACCGGGAAACACCAAGGTATTGGCACGGATGGCGTCGATCAACGACTTCATGTCCCAGTCCAGCATGCGCAGACAGCCGTTGGTGGGCTTGAGCGCGCTGGGCAAGATCATGGGCGCGTTCGCATGCCGGCCTGCATGGATCAGAAGACCGGTGCGGCCATTTTGTTTGGCGGCGAGAGCGTCGCCGCCGGTAGGATCGAGGACGATAGAGCCGTTTTCCCCGTACTGGTTAGCTGGCCTGCTGGTACCGGCGCCGTTACGTACGATATTCAGCACGTTGTAGCTCCCCTCGGGCGTGTCGCCATTTATTTTCAACGGGTTTGCGTCGGGGTTGCCTGCGGCGGCCGCTGCGTTGCGCGCGGCACGACCGAGAACGGACACAGGACCAAACACGGTCAATCCGGTATTGCTATCGACGACACTCAAACTACCGGTTTTGGTGCGATCCGCAGATAGTACGACTTTCATTACGAGGGACATGCGCTCCTCCATCAGACGTGCACGTAAATGCGGCATCAACATACCTGGCGCAGCGCTGGCGGAAGCGCCGCGCAAGTACGAAAGTGGAATTGCAGAAATTGACATTGAGTTGTCAATTAAACATGCCAATCCTACGCTAAACGCTGAAGGGAAATCTCTCCAATTATCTCATCGTGAAGAAAAGAGCAAAAAACTACAGCCTACCGAGCAAGCCTGCTTCATCGTCATCAGCCATCCTGAATCGCCCCCGGACTTTCTGTGCGATATCATTTTCGATATCAATCGCAAAAAAAAAGTGATTGGTTAATTGATAATGCAAGGATTACATTCGCTGTGTTAGAAAATGTTATCGCAAACATTTTTAGCTTCACTAACATGGAGACTAACATGCGAGATAAAAAGGCCCGCCAACAGGGCCTGGCAGGAGACACGTGTCGCGGGTGGAAGTGCCTGGCCGTAAAGGCCTTCGCGCTGGCTGCTGCCATGCCCCTCCCCGTCCACGGCGCAGACGTGCGCGCCGATGCGCTGGCATACGCCCACAGCCTGGTGGCGCGACTGACGCTGGACGAGAAAATCGATCAGTTGCTGAACGTGGCGCCAGCCGTGCCCCGCCTGGGCATCCCGGCCTACAACTGGTGGACCGAGTCGCTGCACGGCGCACTGGGGCCGCTGCCCACCACCAACTTCCCCGAACCGATAGGCCTGGCCGCCAGCTTCGACGCGCCGCTGCTGCAACAGGTGGCCGCAGCCATCAGCACCGAAGTGCGGGCCCTGCACACGCTGGGGCGTGAGACCGGGCACCTGGGACGCATCGGCACCGGCCTGGATACCTGGTCGCCCAACATCAACATCTTCCGCGACCCGCGCTGGGGGCGCGGCCAGGAAACCTACGGCGAGGACCCCTACCTTACCGCGTCGCTGGGCGTCGCTTTCATCCGCGGCATCCAGGGCAGCAACCCGGATTTGCCGGACGTGGTCTCGACGCCCAAGCACTTCGCCGTGCACAGCGGGCCGGAATCGACCCGCCATGCAGCGAACGTGTTCGTTTCCGCGCACGATCTGGAGGACACGTATCTGCCGGCCTTCCGCGCCGCCATTGTCGATGCCCGGGCCGGCTCCATCATGTGCGCCTACAACCGCATCAACGGTCAGCCGGCCTGCGGCAGCGAGCTGCTGATGAAGCAGCATTTGCGCGGCGCCTGGGGCTTCCAGGGCTATGTGGTCTCCGATTGCGATGCGGTGACTGACATTTCGGAACAGCACAAATACGCCAGCGACCCGGCCGCCGCCGTGGCGGTGGCGCTGAAGGCCGGCACCGACAACGAGTGCAATACCAAGACCCTGGGCGAAACGCCCGGACTGGCGGAGCGCTATCGCGAAGCCTGGCAGCGCGGCCTGATCGGCACGGCCGATATCGACCAGGCTTTGGTGCGCCTGTTCTCGGCGCGCTACCGCAACGGCGACCTGGCGGGCCTGCCGCAGCGCCAGGTCCATGCGGTGCCGGTCAGCGCCATCAACACGCCCGCGCACCAGACACTGGCGCTGCAAGCGGCCACCCGCAGCCTGGTGCTGCTGAAGAACGATGGCGTGCTGCCGCTCAAACCGGGACTGAAACTGGCGATGATCGGCCCGCTTGCCGACGCCACGCGCGTCCTGCGCGGCAACTACTCGTCGACCCAGTCGGCGCCGCCGGTATCGGTGCTGGAAGGCTTGCGCCGCGTGCTGCCGCATGCGCAGATCACGCTGGCGCCCGCCGGCGCCTCGATCACCGACGGCGATCCGGTGCCGGCGTCCGCCTTGCGCGCGCCGGATGGCCGGCCGGGCTTGCGCGTTGAGTACTACAACCGCAACGGTCAGCAGTACGACAACCTGCCGGTGCTGAGCCTCAACGAACCGGGGCTCGAGGCGCATGGCCTGCAATCGAAGGTGGTCGCCGATCATCACAAGGTCGTATGGGATGGCGAACTGAGCGTGCCGGAAAGCGGCTTGTACCGGATCGGCGTCAGCGGCGTCAAAGGCGCGCTGAAGGCAGGCGGCAAGGCGGTGGTCCAGGCCAGCGAGTATTCAAAATGGGGCGAGCCGCTGCAATTGAACACGGTACGGCTGGAGCAAGGCCAGCGCTATCCGCTGCACTTCGAGGCGGAGTCCGGCGGCAGCGGCGTACCTGGCCTGTTCTGGAAGCGCATTTCCAGCGACGCCGAAGCCGATCTGCGCCGCGCCACCGCGGACGCCGACGTGATCGTTGCCGTGGTCGGCCTGACGTCGGATCTGGAAGGCGAGGAAATGGCGATCAAGGTGGACGGCTTTGAGGGCGGCGATAAGACCTCGCTGGACCTGCCGGCCGAGCAGCGGCAACTGCTGCAACGCGCCAAGGCGCTGGGCAAGCCGCTGGTGGTCGTGCTGATGAATGGCAGCGCGCTCGACCTGTCGTGGGCCAAGGAGAACGCCGCCGCCATCCTGGAAGCCTGGTATCCCGGCCAGTCGGGCGGCCTGGCGATTGCCGATGTGCTGACCGGCCGCGCCGATCCGGGCGGCCGCCTGCCGCTGACCTTCTACCGCAGCGTGGCCGATCTGCCGCCGTTCGACGACTACAGCATGCGCGGCCGCACCTACCGCTATTACACCGGGACGCCGGTCTATGCCTTCGGCGCCGGCCTCAGTTATACAAGCTTCGCTTACGCGCCGCTGCAAGTGGCGCCGGTGGATGGGGCGCCGGAAAACGGCGTGATGATTACCACCCAAGTCACCAACACTGGCAGCCGCGACGGCGACGAGGTGGCGCAGCTGTACCTGACGCCGCCAGCCTTCGAGGGCGCGCCGCGGCTGGCGTTGCGCGGCTTCCAGCGCGTCACGTTGAAAGCGGGCGAGAGCCGCCGGATCAGTTTCCGCCTGGCGCCACGCGACCTGAGCTTTGTTACCCGCGACGGCGAACGCCGGCTGACACCAGGGCAGTACCAGCTGAGCGTGGGCTCAGGACAACCCGGCACGGGCGTGCCGGGACAGCAGGCGCCCTTGCTCTTGAAGCGCACCGTGTCATTGGAACGTTGACAAGGAAGCGGCTAAACATCAACCGTCACAAGGAGGCAAGCGACCGGACATCAAACCGTTAGACCACGTACAAGAAACTCAATATAAAAAAACGGAGACTTTATGCAGAAACCTTTTCAACGTCGTTTGATGTACCTGGCGGTTGCCAGTGCGTGCAGCGCGCTGGCCATGCCCGGCCACGCCCAGCAGGCGCCAGTCCCCGGCACCGAGGGCCCGCAAGTAATCGTGACGGGTATCCGTGCCAGTATGCAGTCGACCCTGAACCTGAAGCGCAACTCGGACGGCATTGTCGACGGCATCGTTGCCGAAGACATGGGCAAGTTCCCCGATACCAACCTGGCCGAATCGCTGCAGCGGATTTCCGGCGTCTCGATCGACCGCAGCAACGGCGAAGGGCAGAAAGTCACCGTGCGCGGCCTGGGGCCGGACTTCAACCTGGTGTTGCTCAATGGCCGCCAGATGCCCACCACCGACCTGAGTGATCTGTCCGGCCGTTCGTTCGACTTTTCGAACCTGGCGTCGGAATCGATTTCGCAACTGCAGGTGTACAAAACCGGCCGCGCCGACAGCCCCACCGGCGGCATCGGCGCCACCATCAACGTGGTCACCGGGCGTCCGTTCGACAATCCCGGCATGCATTCCAGTATCGGCGTCAAGGCGGTCAAGGACACCTCCAACGACCACTTGCCCGATAGCATGAAGGGCAATAGCGTGACGCCGGAGGTGTCCGGAATTTACTCGAATACCAGCGCCGATGGCCGCTTTGGCGTGTCGCTGAGCGCCAGCTTCCAGTCGCGCGATTCCGGCTTCAACCGCGCCGGCCTGTTCAACGGCTACCAGGGCCCCTATCTGGGATCGGCGGTCATCGACGGACAGACCCTGCCGCAACCCGGCCAGCCCGGTTCGCAGAACATCACCAACCGTCCGGCGCAGGACGCGCTGTATTCGATTCCGCAGAATATGAACTACAACGTTGCCGCGGTTCAGCGGCAGCGCACCAACGGCCAGTTGACTTTCCAGTTCCGCCCGGTCAAGGACCTGACCACCACGGTCGACTACACCTATTCGGAAAACAAGATACAGACCAAGCGTAGCGAACTCAGCGTATGGTTCGCGCAGACGCCGACCTCGACCAGCAGCTGGCCGAGCGGTCACGTGGTCAGCCCGCTGACCTATTCCGAGGTCTACCCGACACCGCAGGATATCTCGGTGGTGGGCAGCGATTACGCCACCAAGACCAAGAACCAGTCGATCGGCTTCAACGCCGCCTGGAAAGTCAGGCCAGGCCTGAAGCTGGAGTTCGACGCCCACCACTCCACCGCCGAGTCGGGCGCGGACAGCCCGTTCGGCAGCGAGAACGTGCTGTCCAACGCCAGCTTCAGCCGTGGCACGACCAAGGTCGACTTCACCCACGAGCTGCCGATCCTGAGCATGCCGGCCGCCAACCTGGCCGCCGCGCCGATCCAGGCTGCCGGTTCGTGGTTCCACAACGGCTACGAAAAATCGGTCATCAAGCAGGCGCAGGCAAAAGGCAGCCTGCAGTTGCTGGAGGCATCCGAGCTCAACTTCGGCGTCGGCTATACCGACACCACCAACCGCTCGACCTTCTCCAATGTGCAGAACAACACCTGGGGCGGCGCGACCAAGGCGTCGGACTATCCGGCCAGCCTGTACCAGGCCAATTCCCTGCCCTCCTTCTTCAACAAGCTGGGCGGCGCCAACTCGCCCGACCTGTTCGCCACGCTGTACACCTTCGACTTCGCCAAGGTGCGCCAGGTGACCGCGAACGCGGTGGGCAACCAGGCCGCCTACCTGCCCAACTTCGGCGTTCCCGACACCGATCGCATGCTGCAGGAAAAAACCACATCGGCCTATCTGTCCCTCAGCAGCGACTGGGATCTCAGGATTCCGGTCCACTCATCGGTCGGGGTGCGGGTGGAGCGCACCCAGGTCAGCTCGGTGGCCCAGGTGCTGCCAGCCTCTGCGGTGGTGTGGGTGGCGCAGAACGAGTTGCCGCTGACCTTCGGTGGCCAGGCATTCAGCAGCACCGATGCGTCCTACACCAACGTCCTGCCGGCCATCAATCTGGATGCCGATCTGCGCAGCGACATGAAGCTGCGGGCCAGCCTCGGCGCCACCATCGGCCGCGCACGCTACGATCAATTGCAAGGCGGTCTGACGCTGGGCACCATCGCCAACGTCTTCACCGGCGGCAGCGCCTCGGTCGGCAACCCGGCGCTGAAGCCGGTCAAGTCCAAGAACCTGGATCTCTCGTGGGAATGGTACTACGACAAACAGAGCCTGGTGTCGCTGGCCTTTTTCCGCAAACAATTGGATAACTACGCCGGACAGACCCTGGTTTCGCAGACGCTGTACGACCTGCACACGCCGGTCGGCGGCGCCTATTACAAGGCGGCCTTGTCCAATGGCTGTGGCGCCGCCGATACCAACTGCATCCGCAACTACATCCTGGGCCATTTCGACGGCCAGCCGGGCGTGAAGAAGACCGGGGTCAAAGGCGACGGCATGCTGGACGGTACCATCACCGGCCTGTCGAGCGACCCGCTGCTCGTCTTCCAGACCACCACCTACGCCAACCAGAAATCGGCCAACGTCAGCGGCGCCGAGGTCAATGTGCAGCACATGTTCGGCCAGAGCGGTTTCGGTGTGCAGGCGAACTACACCTACGTGCACTCGCCGCTGAAGTACAACAACGCCGATGTCAACGACCAGTTCGCCATTCTCGGCCTGAGCAATTCGGCCAACGTGGTGGGCATCTTCGAGAACAAGGAATGGTCTGTGCGGCTGGCGTACAACTGGCGCGACGAGTTCCTGGCCGCGACGGTCGACGGCAGCAACCGGGCGGCGCCGGTGTACACCGACGCCTATGGTCAGCTCGACGTCAGCGTGGGCTACAACTTCAACAAGAACCTGAGCTTCCAGCTTGAGGCGATCAACCTGAACGATGCCACTCAGCGTCAGCATGGACGCACGAGCGCATCGACCTTGAATGTGACGCAAGCCGGACCGCGTTACATGATCGGCGCGCGCTACAAGTTCTAAACGCAGATTGCCGTCTCGCGGCCACGCTCGTGGTCTTAGCCGCTCGCCATCAAGGGAGCGGCTTTTTTGCTTACGACACCATCAATTTGACGGACTTCAGCCGGACGCTGTCCGGGCCGGCGTGGATGGTGAAACTGCCCGGCTCGACGACCCGCTTCATGTCCATGTTATAGAACCACAGATCCGCCGGCTTGATGTCGAAGGACAGCGTGCGCTGTTCACCCGCTTGCAGCGTGACGCGCTGGAAGGCCTTCAGTTCCAGCACCGGACGGGTGACCGAGCTGATGTCGTCGCGGATATAGATCTGCACCACCTCGTCGCCGGCCAGCTTGCCGGTGTTGCGCACGTCCACCTCGACCCTGGTCGATTCGCCGGCGCGGATGCTCGCCTTGGCCAGGCGCGGCGCCGAGATGTCGAAGCTGGTGTAGCTCAGGCCGAAGCCGAAGGGATACAACGGCGCGGTCGAGCCGTCGATGTAGCCGCGGCGCGCTGACGGCTTGTGGTTGTAGAAGACCGGCAGCTGGCCGACGCTGCGCGCGATCGACACCGGCAGCTTGCCACCGGGGTTGGCGCGGCCGAACAGCAGGTCGGCGGCGGCATGGCCGGTTTCCTGGCCCATGTACCAGCCTTCGATCAGCGCGTCGGCCTTTTCCGCGAGCAGGTTGACCGACAATGGGCGTCCGTTCAGCAGGAACACCACGGTCGGCTTGCCCAGCGCGAAAATGGCGCGCGCCAGGTCGTTCTGCTGGCCCATCAGATCCAGGCTGTCGCGATCGCCCAGGTGATTGTCGGCCCAGGCCTCGCGGCTGGTCTGCTCGTTGTCGCCGAGGACCATGATGATGGTGTCGGCCGACCTGGCCGCCTCCACCGCCTCGGCGATCAGCCTGGCGTTGACTTCCGGCACCGTGAACTTGATCTCGTCCGCGCCCCAGACGTGGCCTTCGGTGATGCGCACGCCTTCCGCGTAGCGCAGTTCGAAACCCTGCGCCCGGCTCTCGGCCAGCAGGCCGTCGTGGATCGACACCACCTGGCGCGGCACGTCAGAATAGCCGCCGATCGGGCAGTCCTTGGCGTGGGTGCCGAGCAGCAGCACCTTGCCGACCTTTTTCGCGTCCAGCGGCAGCAAGCCCTTGTCGTTCTTCAGCAGCACCGGCGTGCGGGTCGCGGCGCGGCGCGCCAGCGCGACCGCCTCCGGCGTCGCGGTCAGGCTGTCGGCGGCCCTGGCGTCCACGTAGGGCTGCTCGAACAGGCCGGCCAGGAATTTCAGTTCAAGGATGCGGCGCACGACGGCGTCGATGTCTTTTTCGGCGATCTTCTTTTCGCGTACCAGTTCGCCCAGCGTCTTGTAGGCCTGGCCGTCCGGCGTCTCGATATCCACGCCGGCCTTGAAGGCGGCCAGCGCGGCCTCCTTCGGGGTGGCGGCCAGCTTGTGGCGGCTGATCAATTCACTGATGCCGAAATAGTCCGACACCGTCACGCCCTTGAAGCCCCACTCCTCGCGCAGCACCTTGGTCAGCAGCCAGCGGTTGGCGTGCGAGGGGACGCCGCCGATCTCGTTATACGACGGCATGACGGCGCTGATATGGGTTTCCCTGACCAGCTTCTCGAACGGCGGAAAGAACTCCTCGCGCAGCGTGCGCTCGCTGACCTCGGCCGGGCCGATATTGGTGCCGCTCTCCGGCTGGCCGTGGCCCGTCATATGCTTTAGCGTGGCGTGGACCTTGTCCTTGCCCAGCTGTCTCGATTCGCCCATGAAGCCCAGCACGGCCGCCTTGCCCATCTCGCCGCACAGGTGCGGGTCTTCGCCGTAGGTTTCCTCGATGCGTCCCCAGCGCGGCTCGCGCGCCACGTCCACCACCGGCGCCAGCGCCAGGTTGGCGCCGCGCGCGCGCATCTCGCGGGCGGCGACGCTGAAGACGTCGCGCACCATGCCGGGATCGAACGACGATGCCAGTCCGATCGCCTGCGGGAAGCTGGTCGCGTCGCGGGCCACGTAGCCGTGCAGCGACTCCTCGTGCATCAGCAACGGTATGCCGAGGCGGGTTTGTTCGAGCGCCCATTTCTGCATGGCGTTCACATAGGTCGCGGTTTCAAACGCATTGCGGTTGGCCACCACGCCGGTGTCGCCGGCGCCGGCCGCCTGGCCCAGTTGGCGGTCGGACGGACGAGCCACCATGCCCAGGCCATGCGGGTACATCCGCGTCGCCTTCTCGGCGGAGAATTCGTTCTGTGCGTCCTGAATCAGCTTCTTGTCCTGCCAGATGCATTGCATCTGCGCGATCTTCTCGTCCAACGTCATGCGGCCCAGCAGATCGTCGACGCGCGCGGCGAGCGGCAGCGACGCATCCTTGTAAGGCAGGCGCGCGGCGGCGCCCAGCGCCATCGCGGGCGCCAGCGACGCCGCGCCGGCCAGGCCGGTCATCGATTTAAGGAACTGCCTGCGCTTGTCGTTACTCATCTTGTCTCCTGGTTTTTTGTTAGATGATATGGCGCCATTAACTCACTATGAATAGCGCTACCATTTCCCAGTGTGATGGATTGGGATTGCCAAGTCAACATGTCTGGATTGCTGCTCTTTAAGGGCAAGGCCTGTGGCCTGTGATCCACTTGTGGTAAAGTCCGCAGAGCATGACAACCATACAACACGAGGTTAGCAAGAGGCCGATGACAAGCATCAAGGTGAAATCAAAGTCCGCAGCGGGTACACGGTCGGGGGCGCCGACGATGATCGACGTCGCCAAGCTGGCCGGCGTTTCGCCGATGACCGTATCGCGTGTGATGAACGGCGACACCCGTGTCCGCGAAGTCACCCGCAACCGCGTCGGCAAGGCAGTGGCGGCGCTGAACTACGTGCCCAACCAGGCGGCGCGCCGCCTGGCAGGAGCGCCGCCCATCCGAGTCGGCTTCTTGTACAGCAACCCAAGCGCCGGCTACCTGAGCGAATTGCTGGTCGGCCTGTTGAACCAGGCCAGTCCGAACAATGTACAACTGCTGGTGGAAAAGTGCGAGGCCGACGAGCAAGGCGCCGAACAGGCGCGCCGCATGATCGCCAACGGCATCGACGGCATCATCCTGCCGCCGCCGCTGTGCGACACGCCGAACCTGATCGATGTCATTGCCGCCTCCGGCACGCCGGCCGTCACGGTGGCCTGCGGCAGCCCGGATGACCGCCTCTGCGCCGTCAGCATCGACGACTTCCACGCGGCGCATGCAATGACCAGCCATTTGATCTCGCTGGGCCACCAGCGCATCGGCTTCATCATCGGCCATCCCAACCAGACCGCCAGCGCGCGCCGGCTGGCCGGCTTCCAGGCCGCCATCGCCGAACAACGCGCGCAAGGCGCGGCGGAGCTGATCGTGCAAGGGCTGTTCACCTACCGCTCGGGACTGGACGCCGCCGAAACCTTATTGGGACTGGAACAGCGCCCCACCGCCATCTTCGCCAGCAACGACGACATGGCGGCGGCGACGGTGGCCATCGCCCATCGCCTGGGGCTGGATGTGCCGGGCGACCTGACGGTGGCCGGCTTCGACGATACCGCGCTGGCGACCACCATCTGGCCGGAACTGACCACCGTGCGCCAGCCCATCACCGACATGGCGGCGGCGGCGGTGCAGTTTCTGGTCAGGCAGATCAACGCCCAGCGCGATGGCGAGGACGAAGCGCCGGAGCATGTGGTGATGGACTATCAGCTGATACGGCGCCAATCCGACGCCGCCCCGCGTACTCGCCCGTCGACCAAGATCGCGGGCAAGCTCAAGGTTTAACGCCTCATCATATTCAACAACTGCGCGCGCAGCCTGCGGGCCGCGTCGTCATCGAACGGCGCCAGCACCCCGCGCGCATGCGGCGGAATATGGCCGGCTTCGCCGCCATCGCTGTCGAAGACGTAATGGCGGAAGATTTCCTGCCACGCCTGTCGCTGCGCCGGCGGCAGCCCGCGCAGCGTCATCAAGGCCAGCAGCAGCGTGTTGACCGGCGTGTCCATATAGTCGGGCGTTTGCCGCCACCAGTAGTTGACCAGCACATTGAAGCTGTCCAGCGCCTCGATGTGGTGCCACCACATGCTGGGAATGAACAGCGCGTCGCCCGCCTTCAGCTCGGCCACCTGCGCGTGCTCGAGCGCGGTGGCGAATTTGGGGAAGGCGGCGAAATCGGGCGCGGCGAAGTCGACCAGGCTGATCGCCTGGCCGGCCGGCGTCAGGTCCAGCGGGCCGACATACAGATTGCTCAGCTGGTCCGGCGGGAACAATGTGAAGCGGCGCCGTCCGGCAGCCACGCAGGCCAGGTTGTCCGGCAGGTCGTAGTGCGCCGGGATGCGCGTGCGGTTGCCCACCCAGATGCTGGCCAGCGGGGCGCGCGTGCCGAGGTCGATATCGTTTTCCGCGCGAAAACCCGGCAAGCAGGCGTCGATCGTGGTCGAGCCGACATAGAAGGCTGGTGGCTGGTCGTCATCCAGGTGCTCGCGCAGCGCATCGAGCACGGCGTCGAAGCGGACGCGCACTGCGGTGAAATTGAAGCCGCTCATATCGGCGTTGTAAAAGAAGCGCCCGCCTATCCCGGGCGCGCCGTGCATCGCGTTGACGCTGGCGTCGCGGTAAAAGCGCCGCAGATAGGCGTCGGCTGCCTGCGCCGAGGTTTGCGCGGCGCGCACCATCGGCCACGCCGCCGCCAAGCCGCGCAGCACGAGCGGCTCGGTCGCCGTCAGGATGGCGTCCGTCAAGCCGTCCGGAGCGACGCCGCGGAGTTCGCGTATCGGCCTAGCGGCGGGCGGCATGTACGCGGTTCTTTCTATCGATCAAAGATTGGCCGTAATTTATTGTTCACGAAAACCCAGTGTAAAAGGGTTGAAAAGTTATTGTCAATTAAAACCATAAAAAATGATATGCGCAATCATCGCGGCCGGTCGAAGCGTTCTCACCCTGTCTTTGTGAACGCCGCAATGATGCGGTCCATGGCCGTGAAGACCAACTCGATGCTGTAGCCAGCCATGAACGCCAGGGCAAACGGCGAGATATTGCTGGGGATCGCTTCAGTGCTGCCAGGGATCAGGAACCACGCGGACACCAGCCCGCCCAATGTACCCAGGCACAAGCGGATACGGAAATCGATATTGCTGGATTCGGAATATGCGCGCGCACGTATCTGCCCCGCCAGCGTCCGCAGCGTGAATACGCACGCTCCGAGATAGCCATACAACAGCGGCAACGCATAACGCTGCAGGATATCCAGCACCACCTTGGTGGCTTGCAGACGGGATGTTTGCTCGCACAGCGGTGCATTGCCGGGATCGCCGTTGCCGTTGCGCAGGCAACTCGCTTTGACCTCCCAGATAAACTCCCAAGGCGTGCTCCAGGTCTCCAGCATGTCGTAGCTGGACGCTCTGCGCAACTCCAGGGTGCCTTCGACCTGGGAAAAAGCCTTGGATTGGGCATCCAGTGCCGCGCCGCCGGGGCCCTTCCAGGTGGGGCTATGTGCCAGTTCGCGCTGCATGGCGACGTTATCTATCAAGCCTCTATTGGCGGCCACAGCCACCGTCACTGCCTTGATGTCGCCAGTCACCGTGACACCGAACAGCCAGTAGATCTGCACCGTCAACAGCACCAGCAGGGTCGCCATCGTCATGATGGTATAGGCCATCACGGCGCGCCGCGCCAGCGACCTGTTGCCATCGCCGATGCCGAACCAGCGCCACAAGGCATTGGTGGGCTGCGCTGCCGGCGCCCGGCCATCCACGGTCGCCCGCAGGCTGGACACTGTGACCGGGAAAACCAGCTTGGACAAGGCGCCGAACGCTATCCAGAATTGCGCTTCCTGCGCGTCGCTCATGCCGCCCTCGACGAACAACGAACGCGTTTGCACCAGATGGTCGATAATTTCCGGCGGCACGATCATGCCATCGCGTATCGCATGGATCAACAACAACTCCGCGTCAGCGAGCGCGGTGCCCAGTGCAGGCATCATTCTGTTCTCCTTGACGTTGAGGTCACCACGCGGGCGCCCTCTTGCGCGCACAAGAAAGGCACTGCTAGATCAATTTTACAAATGCATTGTGCCCTTCTTCTTGGATTGAAATCTATCAGAAGATAACAACTTGAGAATATATGCAGGCCAAGGTTCTTGACAGCCCATCTGATCCAACCTACGCTAAGCTATCTATCGACCTTGCTTCCCTCATGAAGACCTCCCGTTCCACACGCTTATTGACGGCCATCGTTGCGCTGCTCAGCATGCTGTTCATGCAGCTTGCCGTGGCATCGTACGTGTGTCCGGGCGTGCCGGCGGAGAGCCAGGCCAGCGCGGTAACGGCTCAGTCCAACATGAGCGGCATGCCAGACTGCCAGGGCATGGATCCCGGCCAGCCCCAGCTTTGCGATCTGCACGCGCATGGCGAACCGGCCAAACAAGCGCTCGACAACCCGACGGCATCCAACGTGGCGCCGTTCGTGCCAAGCGCGCTGATGTTGGAATTGCAGCCTTTCGACGCTGTCTTCATTGCCGACGCCGCATCCTGCCGGCCGATCGCCCTGGCGCGCACGACCGCGCCCCCTGTCGCCATCCGCAACTGCTGTTTCCGCATTTAATCCCCCGGATTGCCTAGTTCGTCGTCGCGCCGCCGAAGCTGGCGAGCGCGATGTTGTCCATCGCATTCTGGAGGTTCCATGTCATCCCCGCTTTTCGTGCATTGCCATGCGCACGCCGGCCGTCTTCGCGTTTTGTCGATGATCGGTCTTACCGTCACGCTGCTGGCCGCTGTGCCGGCTCAGTCCCAGCCGCTCACGCTGACCCAAGCCCAACAACGAGCAGTCGCCCGCTCGCGCCAACTGTCCGCGCAGGATCTAGCCGCAACGGCGGCACGCGAGATGGCGGTCGCGGCCGGCCAGCTGCCCGATCCCGTGCTCAAAATCGGCATCGACAATCTGCCTGTCGGCGGGCCAGACCGGCTCAGCCTGGGCGGTGATTTCATGACCATGCGGCGTGTCGGCCTGTCGCAGGAATTGACCAGCGCAGACAAGCTCCACTGGCGCTCCGCGCGCCTTGAACGCGAAGCGGACAAGGCCCATGCCGAAGGCGAGGTTGCCACGGCCGCCATCCAGCGCGACACCGCGCTTGCCTGGCTGGATGTGTTTTACACGGAGCAGATGGCCACAGTCCTTGCCAGACAGGCCGCCACCTCCCGCCAGGAAATCGAAGCCGCCGAGGCCGCCTATCTTGGCGGACGCGGCAGCCAGATCGACCTCCTCGCGGCCCGCGCCGCCTTGCTCGCACTTGACGACCGCGGCAGCGATATGGACCGACGCCTGCGTGTCGCCAGGACCATGCTGGCGCGGTGGACCGGCGGCGAGACCGGCGTGGCCGGCGCGCCCGACATCGACAGCGTCCGCCTCGATGCCGGCTCGCTCGAGCGCGACCTTGTCCACCATCCGCAGATTGCAGTGCTGAACCGGCAGGAAGACATCGCGCAAGCGGACGCCAATCTGGCCCAGGCCAACCGGCGCACCGACTGGAGCGTGGAGTTCGCGTTCCAACAGCGCGGATCGGCCTACGCGAACATGGTGTCGATCGGGATCTCCGTGCCGCTGCAGTGGGACAGGAAGAACCGGCAGGACCGCGAACTGGCCGCCAGGCTCGCCCTGGTCGAGCAGGCCAGGGCCGAGCGTGACGAAAAGCTGCGCGAGCACATCGCCGAGACGCGCGCCCTGCTGGTCGAATGGCAGAGCGGAAAGGAGCGGGTTCGCCACTACAGCCGCGAAACGCTGCCGCTGGCCGACCAACGCAGTACGGCGACGCTGGCCGCCTACCGGGGCGGCAAGACGACGCTGGCCGAGGTGCTGGCGGCAAGGCGCAACGAGGCGGAAACGCGCATGCAGGCGCTGCAGCTGGAGCTCGATACCGCGCGGCTCTGGGCGCAGCTGAACTTTCTCTATCCAGACGGCGCAAGCACCCCGCATGCCGCCATGAGTCCACAACAGGAATCACAATGAAGAACATGAAATTACCCGCGCTGCTGAGCGCCCTCGCCTTGACCTTGGCCGCCGGCGGCTATGCGGCCTACCAGTTCGGCCTGCGCCAGGGCATGAAAGCCATGCCGGCCGACACCGGCGCAACAGTCCCCGCCTCCACCGGGAGCGCCAGGAAACCCCTCTACTGGCACGATCCGATGATGCCCGGCCAGAAGTTCGATAAGCCCGGCAAGTCGCCGTTCATGGACATGCCGCTGGTGCCGGTCTACGCCGGCGCCGACGGCGATGACGGCGCCGTCGCGGCCAATGCGCGCATCCAGCAAAACCTGGGCGTGCGGACGGCGCTGGTCGCCGCTGGGCGGCTGCCGTCCGGCATCGTCGCGGTCGGCAGCGTCGGGTACAACGAACGCGACGTGGCGCTGGTGCAGGCCCGCAACAACGGCTTTATTGAGCGCCTGTATGTGCGCGCCCCGCTCGACGCGGTCAGGCAGGGGCAGGCGCTGGCCGAACTGTATGTCCCCGACTGGATCGCGGCGCAGGAAGAATACCTGGCGGCCCGCCGCATGCGGGGAGACGACACCGCGCCGCTGGTCGATGGAGCCCGCCAGCGCATGCGTCTGGCCGGCATGAGCGACGCGCAGATCCGGCTGGTCGAAGCGAGCGGCAAGGTTCATCCGCGCATGACCTTAGTCGCGCCGCTCAGCGGCGTGGTCGTCGAGCTTGGCGCGCGCGAAGGCATGACTGTGGCGCCGGGGGCGCAGCTGTTCCGCATCAACGGCCTGTCCACCGTTTGGGTGAACGCGGAAGTGCCCGAAAACCTGGCGGCCAGGGTGGGGTCGGGCGATGTCGTCGAGGCCAGTTCGCCGGCGCTGCCGGGCAGTGTCTTCAGAGGCAAGGTCGGCGCCTTGCTGCCGGAGGTGAGCGCGGCCACGCGCACGCTCAAAGCGCGGATCGAATTGACCAACACCGGCGGCCAGCTGGTGCCGGGCATGTTCGCGACCATCCGCTTCGCCTCCAGCCGTGGCGCCGACACGCTGCTGGTGCCTTCGGAAGCGGTGATCCAGACCGGCACGCGCAGCGTCGTGATACTGGCCCTGGATGGCGGCAGGTTCCAACCGGTCGACGTGGAGCCGGGTGCCGAAAGCAATGGCATGACCGAGATCCGCAAGGGGCTGTCCGCCGGCCAGAAGATTGTCCTCTCGGGCCAGTTCCTGCTCGATTCCGAGGCCAGTCTGAAGGGCACCGCAACCCGCATGGGCGAGGCGAACATGCCGGCGACTCCGGCGGGAGATAAACCATGATCGCCAAACTGATACGCTGGTCGATCGCCAACCGTTTCCTGGTCCTGCTGGCGGCTGTCTTCGTCGCAGCCTGGGGCGTGTGGTCGCTGGCACGCACGCCGCTCGACGCGATTCCCGACCTGTCGGACGTGCAGGTGATCATCCGCACGAGCTATCCGGGCCAGGCGCCGCAGATCGTCGAAAACCAGGTGACCTATCCGCTGACCACCACCATGCTGTCGGTGCCCGGGGCGAAAAACGTCCGCGGCTATTCCTTCTTCGGCGACTCCTTCGTCTACATCCTGTTCGAAGACGGCACCGATCCCTATTGGGCCAGGTCGCGCGTGCTCGAATACCTGAACCAGGTGCAGGCGCGCCTGCCGGCGCAGGCCAAGACGGCGCTCGGCCCGGACGCGACCGGCGTCGGCTGGATCTACGAATACGCGCTGGTCGACCGCAGCGGCAAGCTGGATTTATCGCAGCTGCGCGCCTACCAGGACTGGTTCCTGAAGTTCGAGCTGAAGACCGTGCCGAACGTCGCCGAGGTGGCCAGCGTGGGTGGCATGGTGCGTCAATACCAGATCGTGCTGGACCCGGACCAGCTGCGCGCCTACGCCATCCCGCATGGCAAAGTGATCGAAGCGGTGCAGCGGGCCAATCAGGAAAGCGGCGGCTCCGTGCTGGAGCTGGGCGAGGCGGAGTACATGGTGCGCGCGTCCGGCTACCTGCGCTCGCTCGACGACTTCCGGAAAATTCCGCTGACCACCACGGAGGCCGGCGTATCGGTACGCCTGGGCGATGTGGCGCGCGTGGAGCTGGGGCCGGAGATGCGGCGCGGTATCGCCGACCTCGACGGCGAAGGCGAAGTGGCAGGCGGCGTGATTGTCATGCGCTCCGGGAAGAACGCGCTGGAAACCATCCGCGCCGTGAAGGCCAAACTCGCCAAGCTCAAGGCGGGCTTGCCGGCCGGCGTGGAAATCGTTCCCGTCTACGACCGCTCCAAGCTGATCGGGCGCGCGGTCGACAATCTCGAACACAAGCTGATCGAGGAATTCATCGTCGTCGCCATCGTTTGCGCGATCTTCCTGTTTCATCTTCGCTCGGCGCTGGTGGCCATCGTCTCCCTGCCGCTGGGCATCCTGATCGCCTACATCGTCATGTCCTATCAGGGCGTGAACGCCAACATCATGTCGTTGGGTGGCATCGCGATCGCCATCGGCGCCATGGTCGACGCGGCAGTCGTGATGATCGAGAACGCCCACAAGCACATCGAGGCATGGAATCACGCCCATCCTGGCGAGAAGCTGGCCGGCGACGCCCAATGGACCGTGATCGGCGACGCGGCGGCCGAAGTCGGCCCGGCGCTGTTCTTCTCGCTGCTGATCATCGTGCTGTCCTTCATTCCGGTGTTCACGCTGGAAGCGCAGGAGGGGCGCCTGTTCGCGCCGCTGGCCTATACCAAGACCTACGCCATGGCGGCGGCGGCCGGCCTGGCCGTGACCTTGATCCCCGTGCTGATGGGCTACCTGATACGCGGACGCATCCCCGACGAACGGCAAAACCCCTTGAACCGCTGGCTGATCGCGCTCTACCGGCCGTTGCTGGAGATCGTGCTGCGCCATCCGAAAAGCACGCTGGCCGCGGCCGCCCTGGTTGCGCTGGCGACGGCGTGGCCGATGGCGCGCCTGGGCGGCGAATTCATGCCGCCGTTGGACGAGGGCGACCTGCTGTACATGCCCTCCGCCCTGCCCGGCATCGGCGCCGGCAAGGTGGCGCAGCTGCTGCAGCAGACCGACCGCTTGATCAAGACCGTGCCGGAAGTGCAGACCGTGTTCGGCAAGGCCGGCCGGGCCGAATCGGCCACCGATCCGGCGCCGCTGGAAATGTTCGAGACCACCATCCAGTTCAAGCCGCGCGACCAGTGGCGCCCCGGCATGACCACCGACAAACTGGTCGAAGAGCTCGACCGCATCGTCAAGCTACCCGGCCTGTCCAACATCTGGGTGCCGCCGATCCGCAACCGCATCGACATGCTGGCCACCGGCATCAAGAGCCCGGTCGGCGTCAAAGTGGCCGGCGCAAGCCTGCAGCAGATCGACCGCATCACCGCGCAGATCGAACAGGTGGTCAAGCGCGTGCCGGGCGTCTCGTCCGCGCTTGCCGAGCGCCTCAACGGCGGACGCTACGTCGACATCCATATCGACCGCGACGCGGCGGCGCGCTACGGCCTGAACATCGCGGACGTGCAGAGCATCGTGGCCAGCGCCATCGGCGGCGACAACATCGGCGAGACGGTCGAGGGCTTGCAGCGCTTTCCGATCAATGTGCGTTATCCGCGCGAGCTGCGCGACTCGGTCGAGAAACTGCGCGCGCTGCCGGTGCTGACCGAGCGCGGCGCCCAGATACGCCTGGGCGACGTGGCCACGATCCGCATCGACGATGGACCGCCCATGCTCAAGAGCGAGAACGCGCGCCTGTCGGGCTGGGTGTATGTCGACATCCGGGGCCGGGACCTCAGCTCCGCGGTGCACGAGATGCAGCAGCTGGTGGCGAAGGAAGTGGTGCTGCCGGCGGGCTACTCGGTGTCCTGGTCGGGGCAGTTCGAATACCTGGAGCGCGCGACCGCCAAGTTGAAAGTGGTCGTGCCCATGACCTTGCTGATCATCTTCGTGTTGTTGTACCTGACCTTCAAGCGCGCCGACGAGGCGGCGCTGATCATGGCGACGTTGCCGTTCGCGCTGGCGGGTGGCATCTGGCTGCTGTGGGCGCTGGGACACAACCTGTCGGTGGCGAGCGGGGTCGGCTTCATTGCCCTGGCCGGCGTGTCGGCCGAATTCGGCGTGATCATGCTGCTGTACCTGAAGCACGCGTGGGTGGCCCGCCTGGCGCAAGGCGCGCCGGGCGAGGCCGAGCTGCTGGATGCGATACGCGAGGGCGCCGTGCTGCGCGTCCGGCCGAAGGCGATGACGGTCGCCGTGATTATCGCCGGCCTGGTGCCGGTCATGATAGGAGCCGGCACCGGCTCCGAGGTCATGCAGCGTATCGCGGCGCCGATGGTCGGCGGCATGATCACCGCGCCGCTGCTGTCGATGTTCGTCGTGCCGGCCGTGTATCTGCTGATGCGGCGCAGGGAGCTTCGCGCCGGCTCCCCTTCCAATTAAACTCTTTCGTTGTGACAAAGCGCGTATGTTTGCTGAGTTTGGCCGACTATATTGTTCAGACCATCACGTCACTTTACACATCGTTTGCACCGTCACGCATGAAAGTAAGCCTTGCGGCAGCAGGGCTACTTTCAATCAATGCGCGGCGGCGGCAGACGCATACAGTCCGGCCGTTGCATGCTAAAAGGAGCGCTAACATGACTCAAACAGAAGTCTCTGCCCTGATCCAAAATATCTTCGACAATATCTTCAACTCGGTGACGCAGGCCGAGCCTGGCGGCAAGCCGGTACTCCAGGCGTCGAGCACCGTGCTGTCGCTGATGAAGCCTGGACTGGCGATCAATTCCGCCGACTTCCGCAATCCCTGGACCCCAGGTAACAGCGGCGGCAGCCAGGACGCCGCCATCAACACCACCGAGCTGGTCGACGTGGCGCCGAAGATGTCGGCGATCTATACCGACAGCACGCGCAAGATCAGCGAGATGTACAAGCAAATGCTGGACGGCGTGCACATCCCGGCGCAACCGCCCAACCCGGCGGTGGAAAAACAGTTGCAGGATGCCGAGAACTATCTGTTCCGCATGGTCTCGGTGACCGATCCCGACACCGGCGAGGTGACGCAGAAGAAGATCGAATCGCAGGTCTACCGCGACTACCTGGACAATCAGGCGGCCTATAACAACGCGCGCATCGCCTACATCGGCGCCTTCCTGGAAGCGCAGAAGACCACGACCGGCAAGAACACCTGGCCGATGGTGGCGTCCACCCTGCAGATCCCGGTCAAGACCTCCTACGACCGCTGGCGCGCTGAAGACGCCAACAAGGTCGAGCAGAATCTGGCGATCAAGACCACCTCGGTCCAGAACGCGCTGCAACTGGCATGGAAGCACGCCCAGGATTTGTTCGAGGGTTACGGCGCGGTGCTCAACGATACCGGGACCGGCCTCTCGCCCAAGGTCTACCGCGTCTCGCTGCTGCCATCGGACTGGTACAGCAGCACCAGCAAATCCAGCGGCTGGACCACGTTCGACTCCGCGTCGAGCAGCGTGGCGAACAGCGCTTCGTCCGATTACACCTCCTACGGCGGCTCGGCCGGCTTTAGCCTGGGCCTGTTCAGCATCGGCGGTTCGGCCGGCCATGCCGACTCCCACCAGCATGTCAGCTCCGAAACCAACGGCCTGCGCGTGAGCTTTGAATACACGCTGGTGACAATCAGGCGTCCGTGGATGGAAGCGAGCCTGCTCGCCACCAAGGGCTGGGACCTGGGCAACCTGTACAAGAAAGGCACGCTGTCCAACGGCAGCAAGGCGCGCCAGGACGGCGAGCTGATGCCGCTGTTGCCGACTTCCTTTGTGGTCGTGCGCAAGGTGAAGATTTCGGCCAACTGGGCCAAGGCGGACTGGGACTTGATGACCTCCAAGACCAGCGGCGGCGGCGGCTTCGGCATCGGGCCGTTCTCGATCTCCGGCAGCTACTCGCATTCGAGCTCGAATCAGAAGTTCACCTCGGCCATGGCGGCCGGCACCATCACCGTGCCGGGGGTGCAGGTGATCGGCTTTATCAGCCAGGTGGTGCCCTACTCTCCACCGGCCTGACGGCTCGTCCGGCCTGACACCAGCAACGGCGGCTCCGCAAGGGGCCGCCATCTATCCACCACGTCTTGAGCCAGGGAGGCTCCATGTCCAATACCGTCGACTTCATCGGAGCGGTGTACGACGAATTGTCCAAACTGCTCAACATTAGCGACGCCAATCCGTCCATCGTCATGCAAATGGCGTGGCCGGGTTTTTCGTTGTCGCCGCAAGACTTCAAACCGGCGGCCGCGCCGAACGGGCCGTACGATCCCCAGGTGGCCAAGGAGACCTTTTCCCACCTCGCCAACATCGCGCCGACGCTCAGCAAAACCTACTTCCAGAATTCCGGGCTGGAGGTGGACGACCTGTACGAAATCCTCGTCACCGGCGCCATTCCGAACGGCGCCAATCCGGACGATGTGGGCAGCAATCCGATGTTCAAGCTGTTCGGCGATTCGCAGTACGAATTCCTTCAGGCCAGGACCGGCAGTTCGAGCGATCCCAACTCGTTCTACTACCCTTGCCTGGCGACGCCCGCCAACTGGTACGATGAAACGGCCGCGCAATTCTGGCCCACCCTGAACATGCAATCCGGCGCCATCAAGCCCGCCGCGCCGGACTCGCAGTTCGTCAGGGCCGGCGGGCCCTCGCTGGTCAAGCAGGGGGTCTGGAAGCTGCGGCCGTTCGACAACGTCAAGGCCGATTCGATCAAGCTGCAGGCAAAGCAGATGGTCGCAAAAACACAGTTGATCAATATCCCCAAGATCGCGGCGCCGTTCACCGTCGTCCACAAGCCGCTCAATCTGCAGGCTTCGGCCGCGATCAAGGCCATGCCGACCGCGGCGCATCTCGCCGGGACCCTGCACATCAACCCGGCGGCCACCGCGACGCCCGTGTTTGCCGCCAACCTGGCCAGCGTGAAGGCGCAAGCGCTGTTCAACCAGAGGGTCATGCCGCAGAACTCCTACAGCCGCTTCAAGCTCGTCAACCAGATTCAGGCGCTCGACCTCACCCAGAAGCAGCTCAACCTGGGCCACATCGACCTGCTCAACCGCTATCACCTTACCAACCTGGTCAACGAGGAACTGCCGACCAAGCCAGCCGGCAGCAGCGACAATTTCAGCATCTCGTTCAAGTACTGCCGCGTGAACATCGACCGCGGCTGGTTCAAGCTCGCGCTGCTGAGGATGAGGAACTGGTATATGTGCGGCACCCGGGCTGGCGAATATTCCAACGGGTCCGGCAACGACAATCCCGGCATGTTTCCCCTGCTGCCGACCTCGTTCATCGTCATTCGCGATCTCAGGATCACCGCCAACTGGTCCAACGAAGACCGGCAGAATCTGGGCCAGGCCACGGCGCTGGGTTTCTTCGACATCCGCGATTCCACGCTGAACCAGAATACGCTGGAGGTAAAAGGGTTGCAGGTGCTGTGCTGGCTTTCGGCCGTGATGCCGCAGTTGCCGCCGTCGTCCCCGCCGTGAAAACTGGATTTGAACAGTTTTAGATGCAGATCAACAGCCGGGGATTCAGTGACATTTGAAGAGACTTCAAAAAAAGATTTAAGCGCAAAATGCCTTCCACGGTTCCGTTACGGACAAAAGACGAAATTGGTTTTTTTCCGGCGGAGCCGGTACTGGGTGGCCTCTCGGGGTGGTTCGCAGACACCGTCCCCAAGCAAGCCGGACGACGCCTGACTCACCCTGACGTTGTTTTAGTCTGCGCCTAGCAAGTCCCTAAATCAATTAGCAACTGGCCCCGCGCACATTCGTCCGGACCAGGCGCCGCTATGTCGAAAGGAACGGTCATGCCTAGTGCATTGAGTTATCCGGGGGTCTACGTCGAGGAAGTGCCGAGCGGCGTGCGTACCATCACCGGCGTCGCCACCTCGATCGCCGCCTTCATCGGGCGCGCACGCAAAGGGCCGGTGGACACGGCGGTCGACATCACCAGCTATGCCGACTTCGAACGCAAGTTCGGCGCGCTCTGGCTGGACAGTACGATGAGTTTCGCGGTGCGCGACTTCTTCCTCAACGGCGGCAGCCAGGCCGTGATCGTGCGCCTGTTCCATTCGGCGCAGGCCGACGCCATCGCCGCAGTGGCCAACGCGGGCGCCGCCGGCGCCAACGGCAAGGACGCCAGGGACAAGGCGGCCGCCGCGCTGAAAGTCATCACGGACGACGCCAACGCCACCCAGGCGCAAAAAGCCGCCGCACAGCAGGCCAACGCCGCATTCGCGGGCCTGGCAGACGGGGCCGACGCCAACGCGGTGGCCGCGGCGGCGCAGGCCGCCCGCGACCTGATCGCGAACCTGCCATCCGAAGCGCGCGTGCTGGAAGCCGGCACCTTGCGCTTCTGCGCCGCCAGCCCGGGCAAATGGGGCGGCTATCTGCGCCTGATGGTGTCCGCCGCCAGCGGGCCGGCAGCCGTTGCCACCGCCACCCAGCTGGGCGTCACCGTCGCCGACCTGTTCAATCTGACGGTGGCCAGCGCGGCGCCGGGCGGCACCACCGAGACCTATCTGAACCTGACCGTCAAGAACACCGCGCGCCGCGTCGACCGGATACTCATGGACGCCTCCTCGCTGATTGTCTGGGCCGGCGCCGACCTGAACGGCGTGCCGCCGGCGCTGCCGAATTTCGCCAACGTCAAAGGCGACCCGGTGGGCACCGCCTTCCTGGCCTGGGAAGCGGCGCGCGCCGCCGATCCCGACCCCTCGTCCGCAGCGGTGAAGGCAGCCAAGGCAGCCTACGATGCCGCCCTGAAGGCCGCCCTGGACAGCGTCGACGACGGCGCCGCGCTGACTTCAGCCGATTTCATCAAGCCCAATGGCCAGACGCAAAAGACCGGCCTGTTCGCGCTGGAGCAACTGTTCACCCGCAGCGGCCTGTTCAACATGCTGTGCATCCCGCCCTACAACGCCAGCAGCAATATCGACGACAGCGTGGTGGCGGTCGCCACCGGGTATTGCGAGAAGCGGCGCGCCATGTTGCTGCTCGATTCGCCGTCGGAATGGACCACGGTCGATCTGGCGCAGACCGGCTTCCCGAACAAATATGCCGCGCCCAGCAGCAATGCCGCGGTGTTCTTCCCGCGCGTGAACATGCCCAATCCCTTGCGCGGCGACCAGATCGAAACGTTCGGCCCGAGCGGCATCATCGCCGGCATCTTTGCCCGCATCGACAGCCAGCGCGGCGTGTGGAAATCGCCGGCCGGGCTGGACGCATCCATGCTGGGCGTCAGTTCGATGTCGGTGCCGATGACCGACGAAGAAAACGGCCTGCTCAATCCCCAGGGGCTGAACTGCCTGCGCACCTTCCCGGTCTTCGGCCGCGTGGTGTGGGGCGCGCGCACCATGCGCGGCGCGGACGCCTTCGGCGACGAGTACAAATACATCGCCGTGCGCCGCACCGCCCTGTTCATCGAGGAATCGCTGTACCGCGCGCTGAAATGGGTGGTCTTCGAGCCGAACGACGAGCCTTTGTGGGGGCAGATCCGCCTCAACGTCGGCGCCTTCATGCACAATTTGTTCCGCCAGGGCGCGTTCCAGGGCGCATCGGCACGCGACGCGTATTTTGTGCGCTGCGATGCGTCCACCACCACCCAGAACGACATCAATCTCGGCATCGTCAACGTCAATGTCGGCTTCGCGCCGTTGAAACCGGCGGAATTCGTGGTGATCCGGCTGCAGCAGATCGCCGGACAAATCGAAACCTGAGGGGGCGATCATGGCTCAATTTACCGTCAATCCGCTGCGCTTCGATCCCTACCAGAACTTCAAGTTCCGCATCAAGTGGGGGACCGATTTTGTCGCCGGTGTCAGCAAGATCAGCGGACTCAAGCGCACAACCGAGGTGGTGCGGCACCGCGAAGGCGGCGATCCCAGTTCCAGCCGCAAATCGCCAGGGCGCACCGAATTCGACGCCATCACGGTCGAACGCGGCGTCACGCACGACAAGGACTTCGAACAATGGGCCAACAAGGTCTGGAACTACGGCTCCGGCCTGGGCAAGGAAGTATCGCTCAAGGACTTCCGCAAAGACCTGGTGATCGAAGTCTACAACGAGGCCGGGCAACTGGCGATCCGCTACAAGGTCTATCGCTGCTGGGTGTCGGAATTCCTGGCCGCCTCGGATCTCGACGCCAACGCCAATGCCGTGCTGATCCAGCACCTGAAGCTGGAAAACGAGGGCTGGGAGCGGGATTACGAGGTGCCGGAACCTTCCGAGCCGACCTTCACGGAGCCACCAGGCTGACGAGGCGCCCATGCGCACGCCAGGCACGGCCGAGCTGCTGGACATCTGGGACGCGGGGCAGCCGCTGTCGCCGGCGCGCCGGGCCTTGTTGCTGTTGTCCGCCGCGTACCCCGAGCGCGACGATGTCGCATCCTGGCCGCTGGGCTACATCAACCGGCAATTGATCGCGTTGCGCCAGCGGCTGTTTGGCTACGCCCTGGTGTGCCTGGCCGATTGCCCCGCCTGCGACGAAGTGGTGGAAATCGATATGCCCATGGATGCCTTGCTGAACACGAACGAGATGCCGCCCACCGCGCACCGCCTCCACCACGGCGGTTGCGAGCTGCACTTCCACCTGCCCAGCACGCACGACTTGTTGCTGGAGGCGGAGGCGCCGACGCCGGGCCGCTTGCCGGCGCGCACCATCGACGGCGCCGAACGCGACGGCATGGCAGTGCCGCATGACGAGCTGGACGGGGCGACGCTGACGGCCATCGAGCGGGCCATCGAGCAAGCGGATCCGCTGGCCCACATCGCGTTTGCGATGACCTGCCCGGCGTGCGGGCACGGTTGGAGCGCCGATCTGTACGTTATCGACGTGTTGTGGGCCGAGATCGGCGCGTGCGCCCGCCGCGTCCTGAGCGAAGTTGGCCGGCTGGCGCAGGCTTTCGGCTGGCGCGAGAGCGACATCCTGGCGATGTCGGCCACCCGGCGCAATCATTATCTCGAATGGCTGGAGACATGATGCAAAGCGGCGAACACAGCAAGGGTGGCGCGGCCGACACGGCACAGGGCGGCGTGCACGCGCCCGCCACGGCCGAAACCGCTGGCGGCGTGGCGCCCTCCGGTTGGCTGGATCGCGTCGCCCTACACAGCCGGTCAGCCTTGGCGTCCGAGGGCACGCTCAGGCCACGGCTGCCCTATCCTTTCGAGGCCATGCGGTTCGCCACCGCAGATGCCGGCCCACAACTGCCCCACGCCGCCGGATTACCGGCCAGTCCGGCGGACGCCTCCGCCACGACGGTGTCCGCCGACAGCGCCGCTGGCCTTGCCATGCCGGCGATGACCGATCCGCCAGCGCCGCGGGTTGCCGCCGCGCCTGCGCCCGTGCACATCAGGTCCGATGTGCCAGTATCCGTTTCACCGAAGCACGAACGGCCGGCGCTGCGACAAGAACAGCGTCACCTTGCCTCGCCACGATCGGCGGGCGAACGCGAGCTTCCTTCGCCGGAGCACGAACCTGCGCCAATGGACAAGGACGTCCGCAGCCCTACGATGCCCCGATCGCGTGCATCCGAGCCACCTCTTCCGGCCCATCCCGCCCGGCTGGCGCCATCGGCGCTTGCCGGCCAGCGGCTTGGGTTAGCACCGCCCACTGCAAGCGCCACCGTGCCGATGAAGGCCAGGCTGGCCGATCATGGCTCCGAGCAAGCAACGCCGCGCCAGCCTTCGCCGCAGGCTGGCAGCGCGTCGCTGCGCAAGGCGGACGCGCCGTTCGCTGGCCCGGCGCAGCCAGCGGCCGCCAAGGCTGCGCAGCCCGCTTTACGTGGCGCCCCGCCGATCAACGCCCCGCTTGCGGCCCGACCATCGGTCGAGGCCGCTCCCGAGATCACGATCGATATCCATATCGGCCGTATCGACGTGCGCGCTCCGGCCGGCGCAGCGCCGGCGCCACCGGCGGTGCCGGCCCCGGCGCAACGTGGCGGCGATGCGCTGAACGCCTATCTGGCGCGCCGCGCGCGGGGAGCACGCTCATGAGCAGCCCGCTGGCACTGGCGGCCGTGACCGCCATCCTCAAGGACATCCTCAACAACGGTCTGATCGATAACGACCTGGCGCAAGTCGGCTCTCTGCTCGTGACCGCCTTGCCGCCTGACCGCATTCCGGTCGGCGAAATCGAGGAGAACCGCCTCAATTTGTTCCTGTACCAGATCACACCGAACCAGGGTTGGCGCAACGTCGGCCTGCCGTCGCAGGGGCCGGGCGGCGAGCGGTTCAGCAACGCCCCGCTGGCGCTCAATCTGCATTACATGCTCACCGCCTACGGCAGCGGCGATCTCAACGCGGAAATCCTGCTTGGCTACGCGATGGAAATCCTGAACGACATGCCGGTGCTGCCGCGCGCCGCCATCCGGCGCTCGCTCAGCCCGAACAGTCCGATCAACGTCAACCTGATACCGCCGGACACCGACGGCCGCACCGCCATCGATCTGGCCGATCAACTGGAATTGGTCAAGATCACCCCGAACTACCTGAGCGCAGAGGAACTGTCGCGCTTGTGGACCGCGATGCAGGCGCGCTACCGCCCGACCGTCGTGTACCAGGTCTCGACCGTCCTGATCCAGCACAATCGCCCGGTGCGTTCACCGCTGCCCGTGCTGCAGCGTGGCCCCGACGACCGTGGCGTGCACAGCCAGCCCGACCTGCAAGTGCCGCCCTCCAGCATACCCCTGCTGACGGCGATCTCCGTCGAGAGCGCCGACGGCCTGCACCTCAGCGCCGAACTGGGCGACACCCTCGCGTTGACGGGCGCGCAACTGGGCGGCGACACCGTGACCGCCGAATTCAACCACGCACTGCTGCCGATACCGCTGGAACTGCCGCTGGCGGCCGGCTCCACATCCCGGAAGGCGCTGGTCGCGCTGCCCGCGTCCGGCAGCGGCAGCGCCGACAGCGATTGGCCGGCCGGACAGTACACGCTTGCGTTGCGCATCGAAAGCGCGGGCAAGCCGACCCGCCGCACCAACGAAATCGGTTTCAGCCTGGCGCCACGGCTGGCGGCGCCGCCCGCATTGAGCGCGCCGCCCGCGCCGTTCGACTTGACACTGCAGCTGTTCCCGCAAATCTGGCCCGGCCAGCGGATCGATATCTTCGTCGGCGGCCAGCCGTTCAGGCCGGCGCCGGTGGGTGCCAAGTCCGGCCAGCTTGCCGTCACGCTCACCGGCCTCGCGCCTTCGGAAACTCCGTTGCCGGTGGCGCTGCGCGTGGACGGTGTCGACAGCATCCTGGTGCGCGACCTCGGCGCGCAGCCGCCCAGCTTCGATCCACAGCAAGCCATCACTGTACCGGGGTAGCGCCATGCCAGCCGTCGACGCCGATTTCGCCCGCAACAACCAGGCCTACATCCAGGCCGGCCTGGCATGGCTGCGGGCCTGCCTGGTGGCAGAAGGCCAACGCCTGGCGCCCGGCTTGCCGCCATTGGCGCAGAAGCCGGTCGCGGTGCAGCAGGAGCCTCGCTGGCCGTGGCAGCGGCAACCGCAAGCCCGGCGGGAGCTGCCCACCGCCGCCGCGCCCGCCCCGGCGGAGGCGGCCGGCAACGTCGGCGAAGCGCGCGCGGCCTTCGACGCCGCCGCCGCCGCACAGCCCCAACCCGCGCTGGTCGCGCTGGCCGCCGGCATGGGTCTGAATGACTTCGAACGCGACATGCTGCTGCTGGCCGCCGCCCCGGAACTGGACCCGGACATGCCGGCCTTGATCGCGTCCGCCCAGGGCGATCCCTACCAGCGCGCCCCCACCTTCGCGCTCGGCATGAGCCTGTTCCACAGCGCCGGCTGGGACGCGATGGCCCCCGAGCGTCCGCTGCGCGCCCTGCAACTGCTGGAAGTCCACCAGGCCGGCGCCGACTCCCTGCTGGCGGCGCCACTGCGCATCGACGAACGGATCGCCGCCTACATCAAGGGTCTCAACTATCTGGACGAGCGCATTGAAGCGCTGGTGGCGCCAGTCGCCGCGCCTGCCCAGCTGCCGCCGCATCAGCAACAGGCGGCGCAGCAGCTGTCGTACTGGCTGGCGCCGGGGGGCGGCGCCGGCATCGTTCAACTGCTTGGAACGGACGCCGGCTCCAAGCGCGACGTGCTGGCCACCGCGGCGGCAGCGGCGGGCCGCGAACTGATGGCGTTGCCGGTATCCGCCCTGCCGGTCCAGCCGCAGGACCTGGAGCGCTTCCTGCACCTTTGGCAGCGGGAATCCAGGTTGCTGCCGCTGACGCTGCTGATCGAAGGCGCCGACAGCCACCCGGCCCACGACGACGGCGCCGCGCCCCACACTCTCCCCACGCGGCTTCTGCAACGCCTGCCCGGCACCGTGTTTGTCGACACCCGCTTTGCCGACGCCGCCTGGGACAGCGCCGCCGTCATCCCGGTCGAAGCTCCGCTGGCGTCCGAACGAGTCGCCTTATGGCATCAGGCGTTGATGGCGCGCGGCATCGCCATCCCGGACGACGCGGCGCTGACCAAGCTGGCCAACGAATTCCAACTGTCTGCCTCGCGCGTCGCCGCTCTGGCGGCGGGCGTGGTCCCGGCTGCCGGCCAGGAGCATCCCGTGCGCGCCGCCTGGAACGCCTGTGTCGAGCACACGGCCGGTGCGCTGGACGGCTTGGCGCAACGGATCGCCGTGCGCGCCACCCTCGGCGACGTGGCGTTGCCGCCCCACGAAAAACAGCAACTGCAACGGCTGGTCGACCACGCCGGCCAGCGTCTCGCGGTGCTGAACGACTACGGTTTCGCCGCCCGCGCCAATCGCGGCGTCGGCATGGCGGCCCTGCTGCACGGCGAAAGCGGCACCGGCAAGACCATGGCCGCCGAGGCCGTGGCGCAGGCGCTGTCGCTGGCGCTGTTCCGGGTCGACCTGTCGGCGGTGGTCAGCAAGTACATCGGCGAGACCTCGAAAAACCTGCGCCGGGTGTTCGACGCGGCCGAAGGCGGCGGCGCCGTGCTGCTGTTCGACGAGGCCGACGCGGTGTTCGGCAAGCGCAGCGAGGTCAAGGACAGCCACGACCGCTACGCCAACATCGACATCAACTACCTGCTGACGCGCATGGAGCAATTCCCCGGCGTGACGCTGCTGGCCACCAATATGAAGCACGCGCTCGACCATGCCTTCGTGCGGCGGCTGCGGTTCATCATCGGCTTCCCCTTCCCCGGCGTTGCCGAGCGCAAGGAGATCTGGTCCAAGGTATTCCCCGACCGCAGCCGGCTCGACAGCACGCAACTGGACCTGGACCGCCTGGCCCGCTTCGCGCTGACCGGCGGCGCCATCTTCAACGCGGCGCTGGCGGCGGCCCACAACGCGGCCGCCGCCCACGCGAATATCGGCATGCCGCACATCCTCGACGCCATCCGCTGGGAATTGCTGAAGATCGGCCGTCCCGTGGCCGAGAGCGAATTTGCCTGGACGCCGGCGCACGCGGCCATCCCGGCCCAAGCGCCAGCGGAGGTGCCGGCATGAAGATCCGCTGCGTGATCGACGGCGTGACGCTGCACGGCCTGGCGCTGTCCCCGGCCGAACGCCTGCAACTGGAACGCGTGCTGCAGGCGCAGCTGGCCAGCGCCTTGCGCGCCGGCTGGACCGGGACGGCCGCCGCCGGCATGCAGCGGCTATCGCCGACGCACCATCTGCGGATCGAGCTGCCAAGCAGCGCCGCGCCGCTCGGCCAGGCGCTGGGGCAGTCGCTGGGCGCAGCTCTGTCGCCCGGCGGCGCACCCGGCGCAGCGAGGAGTCGCTGATGTTCGCCACCCAGCAAGCATCCCGCAGCGCCGCCAGCCCCGCCCAGCCGGCGCTGCTGCAACGCAAATGCTCGTGCGCCGACAAGGGCGGCAGCTGCGAACGCTGCAATGCGTCGGGCAAGCTGGCGCGCGCGTCGAGCAACGCGGCCGCGCCCGGCGGCATGCCATCCAGCGTCGGCCGCGTGCTGGACAGCCCCGGCCAGCGCCTCGACACGTCCACCAAGGGCCTGATGGAATCGCGCTTCGGCCGCGACTTTTCGCACGTGCGCATACACGCCGACCGCGAGGCCAACGCCTCCGCCAGCGCGATCCACGCATCGGCCTACACGGTCGGCAACCACGTCGCCTTCGCCGGCGGCCGCTACCAGCCCGACGATCCGCAAGGCCAGATGCTGCTGGCGCACGAATTGACCCACGTGGTCCAGCAAGGGGGCACCAGGGGGCCGCTGCAGCGCTCTCCCGACGGCGCCGTCACGATGCACGATGACGCGGCCGACGAGGACGAGGCCGATGCCGCGGCCGAGGCGCTGTCCTTTGGCTGGAAGGTGAACGTGCCGGTCAGGCAGTCGGCCACCGGGGTGGCCAAGGCGCCCCTGACGTACGGCGACGCGGCCGGCGGTTGCGGCATTTGCTACCGGGGCAATGTGCGGCAGGTCGGCACCGATGCCCATGCCCAGATCCAGACCGCGATGCAGGCCATGTACCGCTTCCTGCTGCCCAATTTCGTCATCCAGCCGAAGAAAAAGGCGCCCTTCCTGGCGCTCGATCCCAAGAAACTCAAGGGCCTGAGCAAGGCGCTGAAGAAGGCCAAGGGCGTGTTCAAGAAGCTGGTGCCGGATCTGATCATGGCCACGCCCACCGGTTTCGCCCTCGGCGAAATCAAACCGTTCAACTCGGAAGGTCTCATCGAGGGCGAAGCCAAGCTTCAGCTGTACGAGCACTTCCTCAAAGAACGCTATCTGGGCGTCAATCCCGGTCTGACCATCACCCGCATGAAGCTGGCGCCGCCGCCACCGCTGCCCTTCCTCGATCCGCTGGCCATCACCTGCCGGCAGTGGCTGGGCGTCCTGCCGTCCGCCAACGGCTTGTACATGTATCTCTGCACGCCACCGTTCAGCAACGAGCTCAGGAGGAAATGCCGCTGCGTCGGCGACGCGAAAGAGGGAGAGGACAAGGCCACCAAGACCACCAACAAGGGCTTCGGGATCTCGATCGGCAGCACCAGCACCAGCATATACAGCGCCGGCATCGGCGTGTCGGTCTATTCGTCCGGCCTCGGCGCCGGGAATGCCGGGGTCGGCGTCAGTATCGCGTCAAGCTCCATCGGCGCCGGCAATGCATCGGCGGGTGCCGCGGTCAGCAGTTCGGGGCAGTCGGTGGGCACGGTGGGCGCCGGCGCCTCGGTCGACACCACCAGCACCGGCGCCGGCACTGCCGGGGCCGGCTACAGCAACGATACGACCTCGAAAGCGGCCGGCGCGGCCGGCGCCGGCACCTCCACCGGCACCGACGTCAAGGCTGCCGGCGTGGCCGGCGCCGGCTCGGTGAAGGACAGCGACATCACCGCGACCGGCACGGCCGGCACGGGCAAGGTGGAGGACGCCAGCGGAACCGCCGGCGGCAAGCAGGCCACGCCGCCCGCCGACAGTGGCTCGGCCGAAGGCAAAGCCGCGAGCGGCAGCAGCGGCACGGCAAGCGGCGCGCCCGGCACCAGCGGCGCGCCCGGCGGCACCAGCGCGACCGGCGACAAGTCCGGCGCGGGCACCGGCAGCGGTTCCGGCAGCGGCACGGGCACCAAGGCTGACGGGCCGGGCAACGCTCCCAAGGCCGGCGGCCCCGGCGGCGGCCAAGGCCCGGGCCAGACCGGCGGCAAGCCGGGCGACGTCAAGGGGGGAACCGCCACCGGCCAGCCCGGCGGAGCCAGCGGCCAGGGCACGCAGCCCAAGGGCTCCGATTTGTTGACCGAAAAGGAGATGGCGGTCTTCGGCCTCAAAGGCAAGCCCATCACCCACGACCAGCTGGACGCCGCGCTGGAGCAGGCACGCCTCATCCGCGAATTGATCGACAAATCCAGCCCCGCGCAGCAAGCGCTGCTGCGCGCCATCGCCGACAGTTCTCCCGACGGCCAGTACACGGTGCCGGCCTCCACCTGGATACAGAAAATGCTCACCGCCACCCAGGGCATCAGCGAGGAAGACATCGCCTACCTGAAAACGCTCAACTGGAAGCCGGCCAAGGTCACGCCGGAAGAGCTGCGCAAGAGCGTGCTGGCGGCGCTGGCGAAAAAGCCCAAGACTCCTCCCAAGCAGCAAGGCACGGACCAGGGCGGCGGCAAAAGCGAGGCCGAGGGCAAGGGCGAAGGCAAGCCCGGCACGTCCGGCAAAAGCACCGAGGGCGCGGGCGGCAAAGGCACGGGCCAGCCCGGCGGCAAGGGCGGCGAGGTCACCCAATACCGCGTCTCGACCGACGAAACCAACACCGCCCGCGACTTCTGGTTCGTCAACTTCGGCAACTTCGACGTGCACAAGGCCACCGTCGGCGAGTCCGTGATGATGACGCTGGCCTTCTTTGCCGAGGACAAGGGCATCTACACCTTCAAGCTGAAATTCATCATCAAGGAACGCAACGTCGCCAATGAAACCAGCAAGGAACACGGCAAGAACGTCACCCGCAAGGCCGTCACCTTCAAGCTGGAGGGCAGCAACGACGCCCGCTGGGACATCGCGCCGCCCGGCAAGCGTCCCTTCATCCTGCCCAAGAACGTCGGCGCCACCTTCAAGGGCTTCCTATGAGCACCTATCCGCGCACCCCGTACACGCTCAAATGCGGCATCGTCATGATCAATCCGCTGACCCGCCACGCGGGCCGCGTGATCGTGCTGCAATACACGCCGGACCACCTGAGCCGCACCCTGCAGGTGCAATCGGTCACCGGCGACACCGGCGACCGCACCGAACCGCTGCGCTTCAAGGGCCCGCCGGTGGAAACCTTCCGCCTGGAAGCGGAGATCGACGCCACCGACCAGCTGGAGTTCCCCGACTCGAACCAGACCGCCGTCGAGGTCGGCATCTTCCCGCAACTGGCCGCGCTGGAGGCGCTGGTCACGCCCACCAGCGCCCAGGTCGACGCGTCGGACGCCATGATGACCCAGGGCGCCATCGAGATCGCGCCGATGGAATCGCCGCTGGCGCTGTTCGTGTGGAGCGCACAGCGCGTGGTGCCGGTGCGGGTGAGCGAGTTTTCCGTCACCGAGGAAGCCTTCGACATCAGCCTGAACCCCACCCGCGCGCGCGTCACGCTGGCGTTGCGCGTGCTGTCCGTCAACGATTTCGGCATCGACCATCCGGGGGCGGCGCTGTACATGAGCTATCTGAAAAACAAGGAAGCGCTGGCCCTGCGGGCGGTGGCCGGCTCGCTCGATCAACTCGGCGTGAAGGGGCTGTGATGATAGATCCGCGCACCATGGTGCCGTCGCTGCAAGACCTGCGCACCGAAGTGTTCGACGAACTGAGCCGCTACCGCGGGCTGCCGCTGCTCACCTGGACCGACGACGACGGCGTCGAGCACACCTACGTCGACCGCCGCTTCGTGCCGGGACCGGAAAGGCTGTCGGCCGCCGGCGTGGTCGCCGTCAACGACCAGGACCGGCTCGACAACATCGCCGCCGTGCAGTTCGGCGAGCCCACGCTGTGGTGGCGCATCGCTGACGCCAACCGCGCGCTGCAGCCCGACGAGCTCACGCAGCGCCTCGGCCGGCGCCTGCTGATCACCTTTGCCGAAGGCACGCCGGCGCCGCGCCGCTGACAGGAGGATGCATGTTACGGGGAATACAGTTCTCGCTGATGGCCGGCATGATCAATCCGGAGCTGGTGCCGCTGGACGTGGCCCAGAGCCTGCTGTCGGCCCAGGTCACCCAGGTGACCGAAGGGCGCAGCGGCTTCTCGCTCAGCTTTGCCTTCGGCAAAGGCTCGCCGATACGGCGCCGCTTCGAGGACGGCTTCTTCGATCCGCCGCGCCGCATAGTGCTGTACGCCACCATCAACGGCGTGCCGCAGGTGTTGATGGACGGCGTCATCACCCGCCATGAAGTGGCGGTCTCCAACGACGCCGGCCAGTCGCGCCTGAACGTCACCGGCGAGGATCTGTCGCGCATGCTCGACACCGTCGATCTGAGCTGGCTGATCAAGTACCCCGCCATGCCGATCGAGGGCCGTGTCGCGCTGATCCTGGCCAAATACATCCCGCTGGGCATGATCCCGCTGATCGTCCCCAGCGTGAACATCGACATCCCGATCCCGACCTCGCGCATCCCCAGCCACATCGGCACCGACCTGCAATACCTGAACCACGTGGCCAAGAGCGTCGGCTACGTGTTCTACATCGAGCCGGGACCGCAGCCGGGCCAGTCCATCGCCTACTGGGGGCCGGAGATCAAGACCGGCAAGCCGCAGGCCGCGCTGATCGCCAACAGCGACGCCGCCAGCAACGTCGACGGCCTCACCTTCAGCTTCGACGGCTTTGCCAAGACGCTGCACCTGCTGCTGATCCGCCCGGAGGAATTGCCGGTGCCCATCCCGATTCCCATCCCGGACGTCAATCCGCTGTCGCCGCCGCTGGGCCGGCGCGCGCCGATCCCGCTGCGGGTGGAGCCGCTGAGCGGCGTGGCCCACTACAACCCGGCGCAGGCCATCATGGTCGGACTGGCGCACGCGGCCCGCTCGGCCGAGGTGATCAGCGGTTCGGGCGCGCTCAACGTGGTGCGCTACGGCCGCGTGCTCAAGCCGCGCCGCCTGGTCGAGGTGCGCGGCGCCGGCCTGCCGCACGACGGCCTGTATTTCGTGCGCAGCGTGACCAGCCAGATCAAGCCAGGCGAATTCAAGCAAAACTTCAACCTGTCGCGCAACGCCTTCGTGCCGCTGTCCATTCCCGGCCTCGACACGCGCGGCACCACCCTGCCCTTGCTGGGCTAGCACAACCGACCGAAGGAACCAACAGATGGCCGACCATCCCACCATGAAGGACCTGGGCTTCACCGACCAGTTCAACGCCGACGACGACGGCGGCGACGGCCCACCGGACAGCGTCGGCGGCGCCAAGCGCTACTGGGGCAAGTACCGCGGCGTGGTGCGCGTGCCGCTCGACCCCGAACTGCGCGGCCGCCTGATGGTCGCGGTCGAGGACGTGTGGGGACCGAACGTGTCCTCCTGGGCGCTGCCCTGCCTGCCATACGGCGGGCTGTCGCTGGGCATGTACGTGGTGCCGCCGGTCGGCGCCAACGTCTGGGTCGAATTCCTGCACGGCCATCCGGACTACCCGATCTGGACCGGCTTCTGGTGGGGTTCGACCGCGTTCACGCCCAAGACCCAGGCCACCGGCGCGCCCGGCGTGCCTATCCTGACCATCGAATCGCTGCTCAAGCACGCGCTGGTGATCAGCGACACGCCCTTGCCGCCGCTGCTGCCGCAGGGCGGCGTGCTGCTCAAGAGCGGCGCCTCGTTCATCGCCGTCGAGCCCACCGGCGTGCGCATCTTCGGCGCCCCCGGCGTGCAGATCAACGGCACACCGGACGGCAATCCACTCACCGCAGCGCTCTACGTGACCTGACCATGCCCGGACCACTGCTCACCGTGAACGCCGTCGTCACCTGCACCCACGCCGGCCCGGCCACGCCGCTGCCGCCGACCAGCCGCCTGAGCGTAATGGGCATGGCCGTGGTCACGCTGGCGCACACCTACACCATCACCGGCTGCGGCTTTCCCGCCGCCTCGTCCGGTGCGCCGCCTTGCGTCACCGGCAAGCTGACCATGGGCGCGGCGCGCGTCAAGTCGATGGGCCTGCCGGTGGCCATCGTGCCGGCCACCTCGACCTGCGCGCCCAACGCCACCCCGCTGATCCTGGCGCCGGGCCAGGCGCGGGTCAAGGCCATCTGAGCGGAGACCACCATGAACATCGCCTTCCCCTACCAGATCGGCGCCGACGGCCGCAGCCTGTCCGCCACCGACGCCGACCATGTGCGCGACATGATGGAAATGCTGTTGTTCACCAATCCGGGCGAGCGGGTGATGCGTCCGGAATTCGGCAGCGGCCTGCTGCAATCGATCTTCGCGCCCAACAGCGTGGAACTGGCGGCGACCCTGCAACTGACCGTGCAGGCGGCGCTCACTCAATGGCTGGGCGATCTGATCGAGTTGCGCGGCGTGGAGGTGCTGAGCGACGAAGCCACGCTGCGCGTCACCGTCCGGTATATGTTGCGCCCCACGGGCGAAATCGTCACCGAAAACTTCAGCCGGAGCCTGACATGAACAGCCTACCCTGCACATCGCAATCCGGCGCGCAGTGCAGCGACGACCGCCGCCGCGCCGAGCTGAAGTCCGGCGGCCACCTGGGCGGCATCGATTACGTCGAAGTCTACCCGGATCGACTCACCCTTTGCGTGCGCTTCTTCGGGCAGCTGCCCGCGGGCCTGGGGCGCGAAAACGTCCTCATCGAAGGCGGCGAGCGCATCACCGGCATCCAGGTGACCGCCGCCGAATTCGAAGAGCATGAGGACGGCGATGTCTGCCTGCGCGTCAGCGTGGACCGCAGCGGCGACTTCTCCCGCTACTGCCTGTGCCTGGTCGAGCCGGAACGGCGCACCAGCCATTGCAGCGACGATCCATTGCCGGCGCAGGTGCCGCGCCTGCGTAAAGTCCCGGACGGCATAGATCCGCGCTACGCCTGCGCCGCGTTCTGGTTCCGCATCGATTGCCCGTCCGACCTCGATTGCCTGACGCCACCGTGCGCCGCGCCGGCGGCCGCCCCGGCGCCGGCCATCGACTACCTGGTGCGCGATTTCAACGGCTTCCGCCGCCTGCTGCTGGACCGCATGAGCTCTGTCATGCCGGACTGGAACGAGCGCCATCTGCCCGACCTGGGCGTGACCGTGGTGGAAGTGCTGGCCTACGTCGCCGACAAATTCAGCTACACGCTGGACGCGGTGGCCACCGAAGCCTATCTGGGCACCGCGCGCCGGCGCATCTCGGTGCGGCGCCACGCGCGCCTGCTCGACTACCGCATGCACGAAGGCTGCAACGCGCGCGCCTGGCTCACCATCGACACCTCGGCCGACATCACGCTGGCCTTGGCCGACCTGGTGTTCGCCGCGCCGCCGCCCCGGCAGCAGGTGGTGGTGCCGGGACTGCAATCGTGGCAGGAGCTGCAGCGCGTCGACCAGGCCACGCTGTACCAGGCGATGGACCTGGGCCGGGACGGCAAGCTGCGCCTGAACACCGCCCACAACGAGATCCACTTCTACACCTGGCACAACCAGGGCTGCTGCCTGCCGGCCGGCGCCACCAACGCCACGCTGCGCGACTCGGACCTGGCAGCGCCCCACGTGGAGCTGTACCGCAAGCTGCACCTGGCCCGCGGCGACGTTTTGATCTTCGAGGAAATCCGCAGCGGCGTCACCGGTTCGGGCGCCGACGCCGATCCCGCGCGCCGCCACGCCGTGCGCCTGACCGGCGTCACCGAGCTGCACGACCCGCTGGACGGCACGCTGTTGCTCGATATCGAATGGGACCGCAGCGATGCGCTGCCGTGGACCCTGTGCCTGTCGGCGCGCACGGCCGCTCCCGATTGCCGCTGGGTCGAATGCGCGGTCGTGCGCGGCAACGTGGTACTGGTCGACCACGGCATCGACATCGTGCGCATCGACGACAGCTGGGTCGTCGGCGAACAAAGCACCCAAGGCTGCTGCGCCTGCGACGGAACGGCGGCCGACCTCGAGAGCACGCCCGCGCCTTTCACGCCGACGCTGGCGCGTGACGGCCTGACTTGGGCCGGCGCGCTGCCGGCCGGATCGGCGCCAGCCAGCGCCATGCTGAAACAGGACCCGCGCCTGGCCTTGCCGCAACTGCGGCTGGACCAGGGCTGGGCCGCTTCCCCCGAGTCCAGCCAGATCGTGTGGGAAGACCGTTACAGCTGGAGCCCCGTGCCCGACCTGCTCGCCAGCGAGCGCGACGACCGGGTGTTCGTCGCCGAAGTCGACGACGAAGGCTACGCCCACTTGCGCTTCGGCACCGGCGACGACGGTCTGGTGCCGTCAGCCGGCAGCCGCTTCCGGGCGCGCTACCGGATCGGCAACGGCGCCGCCGGCAATGTCGGCCACGACACCATCGTCTGGGTCGCCGTGCGCAATGGACTGCTGTCCGGCATCGAGCTTCATCCGCGCAACCCGATGGCGGCCTGCGGCGGCCGCGAACCCGAGCCGGTGGCCGACGTCAAGCAATACGCGCCGCGCGCCTACGGCCGCGTGCTGGAGCGCGCCGTCGCCGCCGCCGACTACGCCGAAATCGCCGCCAACGATGTGCGCATCCAGGGTGCGTACGCGGAACTGGTGTGGACCGGCAGCTGGTACGAAGCCGACGTCGCCCTCGACCGCTACGCCTCGGCCGACGACGACCCGTTGCTGGAGGCGCAGACGCTGGAACGCCTGCAGGCCGTCAGGCGCATCGGCCACGACCTGCGCCTGCTGCCCGCCCGCCGCGTGCCGCTGCAGATCGAAATGGCGATCTGCGTCGCGCCAGGCTACGTGCGCGCCGAGGTGCAGCGGGCGCTGTCCGATGCGCTGTCGAATCGCCGGCTGACGGACGGCAAGCTTGGGCTGTTCCACGAGGACCGCCTGCAATTCGGCCAGGACGTGCGGGCCTCGGTGCTGGTGGCATTGGCACAGCAGACCGACGGTGTGGCCCACGTCACGCTGCTGAAATTCGCCCGCGCCGACGCCGCGCCGGCCGACGCGCAGCGCACCCTGGCGGACGGCCTGTTGCCCATCGCGGCCGACGAAATCGCCCAGCTGGACGGCAATCCCGATTTCCCCGAGCGCGGCGCGCTGGTGTTGCATATGAGAGGTGGACGATGAGTTGCGACCAACACTGCGATCCCTGCGCAAGCGCCGGATGCGACTGCGATTGCGCCGCCGCCTGCGGCATCCCTGCCACGCTGGCGCCGCCCGCCAACCGCGCCGGCCGCGACCTGCTGCGCGCGCGCATCGGCAACCATGGCGACTTTTTCGCCGACGCGCTGCGCCGCCTCAGCTCCGCCGACGCGCCGGCGCTGCGCGACCTGGGCACGCGCGACCTGACAGACCCCGCCATCGCGCTGCTGGACGCCTGGGCCGTCGCCGCCGACGTGCTGACCTTCTACCGCGAGCGCCTCACCAACGAAACCTATTTGCGCACCGCGCGCAGCGAGCGCTCCCTGCGCGAACTGGCGGCGCAGGTCGGCTTCAAGCCGCGTCCCGGCGTGGCCGCCACCGTGCATCTGGCGTTTCTGCTGGACGCCAACGCCGCGCCGGTGGAAATCCCGGCCGGCGCCAAGACACAGACCGTGCCCCAGCCCGGCGAACAGATGCAGACCTTCGAAACCGACGAAGCCGTGCAGGCGCGCGCCGAGTGGAGCACGATGACGCCGCGCCTGACCCGCGTGCCCTCGGTCAACCGTGTGGACGCGCTGACCCGCCTCGAATTCCGGCTCAACGACGCCGGCCTGCTGGTACGGCCCGGCGAGCGCCTGCTGTTCCGGTTCGGCGACCGGCAGGGAGAACAGGTGGGCCGTGAAATCGCCGGCGCCCGCAACGATGTACTGAGCGGCACCGTGGTGCTGACATTGAAGCCCCGCCCCGGCCTGACACCCGATATCGCCCGCAAGATACTGGCGTTGACCGACGAGCTGGCGAAAAAAGTCGAGCATGACGGCGACCATGCCGACCCGACGATGGTGGAGCTGCTTGAAATGCTGGTGTCCTACCTGCTCGGCGCCAGCGCGGTCGATGCGTTTTCCAGCATCAGCGAGCAGTCCCCCGAGGCCGCCGGCGACGATCCGGCAGCCGAGATCCTCGCCGAGCTGCTGGCGCCGACGCACAGCACGCCGATCCACATCGAGGCCGCCGACATCGACGCCAGCCTGCCCGCGCTGGGTACTGCGCCCGAGGCGCAGCTGCGCGCTTCCCGCTACCTCGACCGCCAGGCGTCGGCCGGGCTGGAGGCCAGCGGCGCCATGCGCGGCGCGCTGTTGCAATCGCTCACGCCCGGACTGGGCGCGCACCTGTACGCGGCCTGGAGCCAGCTGCCCGGCAACGCCGCCACGCCAGACATCGCGCCGGACCTGTACCTGCTCCGCTCCGTGCACAGTCCCTACGGCGCCAATGCGCCGCTGCTCGCTTCCATCGTCCGCGGCTCCAATGACGTCGATTGGACCACGGCGCAAATCGACCGCCGCTACGCCTTCCTGGACGGCGTCAACGACGCGGTGCACCCGGGCAGCCACGCGCTGATCCAGACGCCGCGCGTGCAGAACGCCAGCAGCCACACGGTGCGCTACGCCCGCGTGATCGGCGCCGGCACCGCCAACCGCGGCGACTACAGCCTCAACAGTAAAGTCACACGGCTGGAGCTGGTCGATCCCGTGACGGGAAAAATGCTCGACGTGCTGCACGACGTCGAAGAAAATCTCGGCGATCTGGCGACCTCGCTCGGCTACCTGCGCAACACCGTGTACGCCGTCCAGAGCGAACCGGTGGCCCTGGCCTCAGAGCCGATTGCCGACGATGTCGGCGGCGACAGCGTGGTCCTCAACGGCCTGTACGACGGCCTGGACGTGGGCCGGTGGATCATCGTGGCCGGCGAGCGCACCGACATCACGGCGAACGGCGCCGCGCTGCCCGGCATCCGCGACGGCGAGCTGGCCATGATCGACGCCGTCAAGCAGGTGGCCGATCCGGCCTCCCCGGCCGACAGCCGCCACACCGTGATCTACCTGCGGAGCAAGCTGGCCTTCACCTACCGGCGCGCCAGCGTCGTCGTGTACGGCAACGTGGCGCCGGCCTCGCACGGCGAGACCGTGTCCGAGGTCATGGGCTCCGGCGACGCGCGGGCGCGCCTGGCCGCCTACGCGCTCAAGCGCGCGCCGCTCACCTACGTGGCCGCCCCCACGGCCAGCGGCGTGCGCGGAACGCAGATCGTCCGCGTCAACGACGTGCGCTGGAGCGAGGCCGACTCCCTGCTCGACGCCGGCCCCGAACAACGCGCCTACGAGCTGTCCACCGACGCCGGCGGCGCCGCCACCGTCGTCTTCGGCGACGGCGTGCACGGCGCGCGCCTGCCTACCGGACAGGACAACCTGCGCGCACAATTCCGGGTCGGCATCGGCCGCGCCGGCAACGTCCAGCCGGGCCAGATCACGCTGCTGTCCACCCGCCCGCTGGGCGTGCAAGGCGTGATCAACCCGCTGCGCGCCGCCGGCGGCGCCGACCGCGACGGCATCGAGCAGATCCGCCGCAACCTGCCGCAGGCGGTGCTGGCGCTGTCGCCCCGCTCGCGCCTGGTGTCGGTGCAGGATCACGCCTACTTCGCCCAACGCTTCGCCGCCATCGGCCACGCACAGGCCGCCAAGCTGGCCGACGGCGGCGCCAGCGTGGTCTATGTCACGCTGGCCGGCGTCGGCGACATTCCGCTCGATCCCAAGGGAACGCTGCTGGAAAGCCTGTACCTGGCCTTCCACACCTACGGCGATCCCGCCCTGCTGGTGCAGCTCGGCGTGCGCGAGCTGATCGCACTGGTGTTGCAGGCCAAGGTTGCGATCGACGCGGACGCCGACTGGAACGTGGTCGAACCCACGCTGCGCGCCAGGCTGCTCGACGTGTTCTCGTTCGAACGCGCGCAACTGGGCCGCTCGGTCTACCTGTCGGCGGCGGTGGCGGCGATGCAGTCGGTACCGGGCGTGGCCTGGGTGGACGTCGACGTCTTCGGCGGCATCTCCGAGCTGGCCCTGCGCGACAAGGAGGCGCTGGCGGCAGCGGTGAAGCTGCTGACGGACCAGGCCAGCGGCGGCGCCGTGCCGGACCTGGTGGCTTGCGCGCCGGCCATGGCGGCAGCCGACGCGCCCCAGTCGCGCCAGGACCAGATCGCCCAGCGCGACGGCCAGCTGCCGCGCTTCCTGCCGGCGCAACTGGCCATACTGGTGCCCGACGTCCCCGGCACCCTGGTGTTCAACCTGGTCACGACTGAGGGCAAATCATGCTGAACTCCCCGGACGCCCTGTTCCAGCTGCTGCCGGCCTACATCCGCCAGCGCGACGCGCAAAGCGGCGGCGCCTTGCAGCAGCTGATGGCCATCATCGGCACGCAGGCGCAGATAATAGACCGCGACCTGCTGCGCATGTACGACAACTGCTTCATCGAGACCTGCGAGCCGTGGGTGGTGCCCTACATCGCCGAACTGCTGGGCTACCAGCCAGGCACCGCCGCCAACGCCTTCCTGACGCCGCGCCGCGAGGTTGCCAACAGCATCGCCTTCGAACGCAGGAAAGGCACCCTGCTGGTGCTGGAAGAACTGGCGCGCGACGTGGCGGGCTGGCCTGCGGTGGCGGTGGAATTCTACCGCCGCCTGGTGCAAGCCCAGCATCTGGACCATCTCCATCCGGAGCGGCCGGCCACCGCCGACCTGCACAACGCCGCACAGCTGCAACACACAGGCTCCCTCTTCGATACGCTGTGCAGAACCGCCGACGTACGCCGCATCGGCAACGCGCAATCGCCAGGCTGGTACAACCCAGGCAGCGTTGGCCTGTTCGCATTCCGTCAACGCCGCTACAGCGTCACGCAGACCTACGCCAGCTGTGAGCGCGAGGCCGGCCAGCACTGCTACGCCTTTTCCATCCTGGGCAATGACGTCGCGCTGTACCGCAAACCGGAACCGCCCGGCCACTTGCCGCTGCCCATACTGCGCGGCGAGCTCGAAGACCAGCCGGCGGCCGACGCCAGCTCCGCCAGCGCCGATCCCGCGCTGTTCGGGGAGGGACGCAGCATCTCGATCACCGTCGCCGACTGGCCGAAGAAAGGCGACCAGGGCCAGGTTCCGGCGTCGGCCGTCATCCCGGCCGATTTATCCAACTGGTCGTATCACGTGCCGAAGAACCACGTCGCGGTCGATCCGCAACTGGGACGCATCATGTTCCCCCACAAGCAACGGCCGCAAAAGGGCGTGCTGGTCAGCTACGGCTACGGCTACGCGATGGACCTGGGCGGAGGAGAATACAACCGTCCGCCGCTGCCCCTGCCCGCGCGGGTCACGCGCGCGCGCGTGAGGGCCGCCGAACACGGCAAGCCGGACCCGGGCACCTTCCGCACCATCGGCCTGGCCATCGACGATTGGCAAACCGGCCGCGCCGGCCCGCCGGAAACGCGGCCGGAAGCGGCCCTGGTGGTGGAACTGGCCGACAGCGGCAGCTACCACGGCGCCATCCACATCACGCTGGGCAAGGCAGAGTCGGTATGGATAGTCGCCGCCCAGGGCACGCGCCCGGTCCTGCTGTTGACCGATGAGCGCGACGGCGCGGCCGACCGCATCTCGGTGCAGGGCGCGGCGGGCAGCCGCCTGGCGCTGGACGGCCTGCTGGTGGCCGGCCACGGCATCGATATTTCACCGCGCCTGCCCGACGACGGCGAGGGCAACGGCAGCGGCGACTCCGGCGACCTGTGCCAGGTGTGGATACGCCACAGCACCCTGGTGCCCGGCTGGGGCCTGTCGTGCGACTGCCGCCCCACCCATCCCGGCCAGCCCAGCATCGTGCTCGACGGCAGCGGCGCCTGCCTGCGTATCGATCACAGCATCGTCGGCCCGGTGCAGGTGGGCGGCGCCGACGAAGCCGCATCCGTCGTCGTCAGCGACAGCGTGGTCGACGCCACCGACGCCGGCCAACCGGCCATCGCCGGCGCCCAGGGCGAGACAGCGCTGGCCTTGCTGACCATCGAACGCAGCACCATCATCGGCCAACTGGCGATACACGCGATAGCGCGCGCCGACGACAGCCTGTTCGTCGGCAAGGTCGAAGTCGCGCGCAAGCAGACCGGCTGCGTGCGCTACTGCTATGTGCCGCCCGGCTCGCGCACCCCGCGCCGCCACCGCTGCCAGCCGGAAGACGCCGTCGCCGCCGCTCAGGCCAAGGTCGATGCCGACACCTCGCTGACGCCGGCCCAGCGCGCGGCGCGCAAAGCCATCGCCTCCGCCGAAGCCGTGCTGCGGGTGCGTCCGCACTTCGAATCGCTGCACTACGGCAGCGAGCTGTACGCGCGCCTGCATCCGTCGACCGCCACCGAAATCGCCGCCGGCGCGCACGATGGGGCCGAGATGGGCGTCTATCACGACTTGTTCGAGCCGCAGCGCCTGGCGCTGCTCAACGCCCGGCTGGCCGAATACGTGCCCTGCACCTTCGACGCCGCCACCTTGTATGCCCACTATCCATCCGCATCGACCCAAGAGGCCCAGCCATGAATGGAGATTTCGCCCGCGTCACCTTCGATTCCGCCGCCCGCTTCAGCCGCGTGCTGCTGCAGCAAGGCCGTGTCCTGCTGGAAGCCGATTTCAACGAGCAGAGCGCGATCCAGCATCACTTCCTGCGCTCGCTGATCGTCGACCTGATCGGTCGCCACTGGCGCGCCGGCGACAGCTTCACGCTGGCCGCCGATCCGCACGGCACGGCAGATTTCACCATCAGCGGCGGCCACTTCTACGTCGACGGCATCCTGTGCGAAAACTTCGGCGTGTGCAGCTATTCCACCCAGCCCTGGCCCTACTTCCCGGACGCCGAGCGCGAACCGCCGGCCGCGGGCGGCCTCGCCTACCTGGAATGCTGGGAACGCCACGTCAATGCCCTGCAATTTCCCCGCCTGCGCGAAGTCGCGCTGGGCGGCATCGACACCGCCTCGCGCGCGCAAATCGTCTGGCAGGTGCGCATCGCCAGCCAGCCCTGGGTCGATGCGCACCTGGCGCTGGTGCTGGCCGCGCTCCGTCTGCGACTGGCCGTCGCCAAGCCGGCCGACCAGCCGCCCATCCAGCACGCCATCGACCAGGTACAGGCAACCGAGGACGCATTTACCCGGACGCTGACGGACTTTCCCGGCGCCGCCGCCGACTGCGCCATCGGCGCCGACCTGCTCGACGCGCTCGACGCCGCGCGGCCCCTGATGCGTGCCCGCGCCGTCCACGACGCCGGCGAGGACGATCCCTGCTCGCTGTCGGCCGACGCCGCCTTCCGCAGCCGCGAGAACCAGCTGTACCGCATCGAAGTGCACGACGGCGGCCTGGCGGACGGCCACGCCACCATCAAATGGTCGCGGGAAAACGCCTCGGTGGTGTTTGCCATCCGCGGCACGCCCAAGCTGGACGCGCAGAGCAACACCGTCTCGGTCGGGCTGGAAAGCCTGGGCCACGACCACCGCACCGGCCTGTGCGAAGGCCAATGGGTCGAGCTGAGCGGCGACGCCTTCGAATTCACGCCGGTGGCGCCGCCGCTGGGCCAGATTTCGGAGATAGACCGCACGCGGCTAACCGTGACCATCCAGCTGCAGCAGAAAACCACCGTAGATTACGCGCATTGCACGCTGCTCAAGCGCTGGGACCAGCATGACGGCGTGAATACGGCCGGCGTGCTGGTGGTCGAGGAACACAACACCTCGGTCTGGCTTGCGCTGGAGCGCGGCGTCGAGGTGCAGTTCCAGGTCGGTGGCTACTATCGCACCGGCGACTACTGGCTGGTGCCGGCGCGGGTGGCCAGCCGCGATGTCGACTGGCCGCAGGTGGCCGGCGTCCCTGGCGCTATTCCGCCGCACGGCGTGCAACGGCACCGCGCGGCGCTGGCCTATTTCAAGAAGAACGCCGCCGGCGGCTGGGACTTTGGCCGCTGCGGCTGTTCGATGCTGCCACTCTGTCCATAACAACCCGGGCCAACTCCGCGCAACTGTGCTTTTTCCTCAATGTCTGCATTGCACCGACCGTTGGATTGACGTCATCGTTCCGTCAAATATTTTGACGAATACTTGATCGCAATCACTACCAGGTGTAAAAGGTAAAGAGTGCATAACGCAGAGCGACGATCGCCACCAAAGTCGCCCCGCCATCCAGCAGGAGACTGAACGTGAAACCATCGCGCGTCGTGCCGTTGTTGCTAGCCTGCGTCATGGCGCAGGCCGCAGCACAAAGCGGAGTCAGTTTGTACGGCGTGCTCGACCTGGCCGTGGTCTCGGATCGGGACTCCGGCAAGTCGACCACCGCGATCAACAGCGGACAACAGACGGCCTCCCGCCTCGGCATCAAGGGCAACGAAGACCTGGGCGGCGGCCTGCGCGCCAGCTTCGTGGTCGAATCCCAGATCGAAGCCGACACCGGCAACCCTTCATTTGCGGGACGCCCTTTCGGCAGCCAGAGCTGGGTCGGACTTTCCGGCGCCTTCGGCAGCGTCAAGCTGGGACGGATGTTCACGCCCTACTTCGGCGCCATCGCCACCAACGATCCGTTCGACGCCAAAGGGCCCGGCGAATCGACGCGGGTGTTCCAGGATTCCGGCGTCCGCATGGACAACACCGTCAAATATTCCCTGCCCGACCTGCACGGCTTCTATGCCGACCTGGCCTACGGCGCCGGCGAACAGGCCGGCAACGCGGCGGCCAACCGCCAGATCAGCGCAGACGCCGGCTACGCGAAGGGGCCGCTCAACATCGAGCTGGCCTATCACGACAGCAACGACATGGCCGGAGTCAGGCTCGCCCGCAGCAGCCTGGTCGCCGGCAACTATGATTTTGGCCCGCTGCGCGGCTGGTTCGTGCTGGCGCGCAGCCGCAACGCCGCCACCCTCGACACACGGGACATGCTGCTGGGTGTGAGCATCCCGTTCGGGCGCAGCCTGCTGGCCGCCGACGTCGTCCACAAGAACGACCGCCTCCTGCCGCGCACCAACGCCACCCAGCTCGCGCTCGGCTACTACTACACGCTGTCCAAGCGGACCAATCTCTACCTGGTCAGCTCCAACCTGCGCAACGGCAGCGCGGCAAGCTACCAGGCGGCTCTGCCCGGCGGCACGCGGCGCCTGGTGGCAGCCGGCATGCGGCATCAATTCTGAGCGGAGCGCGCCATGCTTGCACGTCACCGCCTCGTTCCGCTGCTGTTTGGCGCCCTGTGCGCATGGAGCCCGCTGGCCGTTGCGGACACCGTCACCATGGCGTTCGGCGAAAAGATACCGCCCTTCTGTTTTCCCGAGACCGATTCCGGGATCGAAGTGGAAATCCTGCGCGAGGCGCTGGCCTATCGCGGACACGTGATGAAGTCGCACTACTATCCCTTCGCCCGCATCCCGATCGCCTTCAAGGCCGGCGACGTCGACGCGGCGATGACCGACCTCGGCGAGGACATGGAAAAATGGGGCGCTTTCTACGGTGACCCCGCCGTCTTCTACGACAACGTCTTCATCAGCCTCAAGGAGCGCCACCTGGTCATCAAGACCCCGGACGACCTGCGCGGGCTGACCGTGATCTCATTTGCCGGCGCGGCCAAGCGCTACCCCGAGTGGCTAGACGCCGTCCGGAAAGCCGGCCACTACTACGAACAGAACGACCAGGCCCTGCAAGTGCTGACGCTGGATCGCGGCCGCTACGACGTCGTCCTCAGCGACCGCAATATCTTCAGGTACTTCACGCTGCAGCTGAAACTGAATAAATCGTTTCAGCCGAAACCGGTGGTCGAGCAAAGCTTCGTCAAGTTCAACCCCATGGACTACCGCGCGATCTTCCGCGATAAAAAAGTCCGCGACGACTTCAACGCCGGCCTCAAGAACTTGAAGGACAGCGGACGCTTCAACGCGATCTATCAAAAATATCTGGGCGATTCCAGCCATCCCTGAGCGGCATCTTCGGCTATAATTTCGTCATGGTAAAAATGGCGAAGCGACAAACATTGCACATCTGGATAGCCCTGCTGGCCATCCTGTTTGCTGCCTTCGCGCCCGCCGTCTCCAACGCCTTGGCCGCCGCCGATACGGTCGAAGTCTGCACCGTGAACGGCTACAAGGTGGTCAAGCTTGCCAACGGCGACAAAGGCAAAGCGCCAGCCTCGGCAAAGCACGCCATGCAGCACTGCGCGTTCTGCACCATCCATGCCGACGCCCATCCGCTGCCCGGCGCACCGAGCGTCCCGCTCGCGCTCGACACCGGCCGCGACGCCTATCCACCGCTGTTCTACACCGCGCCGCAATCGTTGCACGTCTGGTCCGCGGCCAACCCGCGCGCGCCGCCCTTCCTCGCCTGAGTTCCCACAGCCGCACATCCGTGCGCTGATACCGCGCCGCCCTTGCCGGCGGTGACCTGTCACGAACTTACGAGGCGTCTTCATGATCGCGGGCTCACCCACGGCCGGAACTTCCGGCCTGTATCGCCGCATCTGGCGCTGGCACTTCTTTGCCGGCCTGGTATGCGTTCCATTCATTTTTTCACTGGCCGCCACCGGCGCCATGTATCTGTTCCACCGCCAGATCGACGACCTGGTCTATGCCCCGCAGTTGCTGCGCCCGGCACCGGCGAGCAATGCGCCGGCCATGCAAGCGTCCACGCTGATGGCCAGTGCCCTGCGGGCCTATCCCGGCCAGCCCAAGGCCCTGACTCTGCCTGCGGACAAGCGCCACAACGCCCAGCTGGACGTCATCCGTCCCGACGGCGCGACGCTGCAGGTATTCGTCGATCCCGCCACCGGCGCCGTGGCGGGCGCCATCGACGAGGAGCAGCGGCTCATGACCATCGTCAAGCACATCCATTCGCTGGCGATCGCCGGCGATGGCGGCAAGGCGGTGATTGAAATCGTGGCCGGCTGGATCATCATGCTGATGGCCAGCGGCGCCTACCTGTGGTGGCCGCGCGGCCGGCGGGTGGGCGTGCTCTCGATACGGCCCCAGGCGCAGGGCCGCATCTGGTGGCGCGACCTGCACGCCGTCACCGGCGCTTTCGGCGGCGGCATCGTATTGTTCCTGGCGTTGACCGGCATGCCGTGGTCTGTGTTCTGGGGCAAGAACGTGAATGCCTGGCTGAGCGCGCACGACCTCGGCGTACCCGATGGCATGTGGCGCGGCGTGCCCAAATCCACGCTGCCCGCCAGCGCCTTGGGCGAGCTGCCGTGGATCCAGCAGCAGCAAGCCGTACCGGCATCCGACGATCCGCATGCGGCGCACAAAGCTGCGCCACATCAAGTTCGCCCGGGCGCCGTCTACCCGCTGCTGAACAATTCAACCATCGCCGGCCCGGACGCCATCGTCCGCCAACTGACGGCCATGGGCCTGGATCGCGGCTATCGCCTTGCGCTGCCACGCGACCCGCGCGGCGTCTACAGCGCGATCTACATGCCGGGCCAAACGGCGGCCCAACGCGTGATCCACCTCGACCAGTACAGCGGCAAGGTCTTGATGGACATCGGCGCCGACCGCATTGGCGCCATCGGCCGCGTCACCGAATGGGGCGTGGCGGTCCACCAGGGCCTGGAATACGGCACGCCAAACCTGCTCGTGATGCTCGCTGGTTGCCTCGCACTGATGGCCTTGTGCATCAGCGGCTTCGTCGTGTGGTGGAAGCGCCGGCCCGCCGGAAGACTGGCCGCGCCACCCCTGAAAGCCGGCGACCGCCTGGCCAAGGGCGTGTTGCTCATCGCAGTCACGCTGGGCTGCTGCTTCCCCTTGCTGGGCGTGTCGATGCTGGCCGTCCTGCTGCTGGACACGCTGATGGGGGCGGTGCGCCGTCCCGCAGCCTAAACAAATTCAACTTAAAGAGTAGCTTATGCAAGCAATTAACTTCCCACGTGTTTTGATGTTCTCCACCATGTCGCTGGCGCTGCACGCCGCCTGGGCCGCGGAGCCCGCCGTCCAGACCATCGATGCCGACCACAGGGTGATCGTCTCCGCCATCGGCGAGGGTCTGCACCCGCGCCCGAACGGCGCCAGCGACACCGCGCTGCTGCTGAGCGCCATACCGGGCTACAGCGCGGCGCAGGCAGGCGGCGTCTCCGCGCTGCCCTACCTCAACGGCCTGGGCGACGACCGCCTCAAGATCCGCATCGACGGCATGGAAATCACCTCGGCCTGCGCCAACCACATGAACGCGCCCCTGTCGTACATCGCGCCCTCGCAGATCGGCCGCATCGACGTGCTGGCCGGCGTGACGCCGGTCAGCGCCGGCGGCGACAGCATTGGCGGCACCATCACCGTCAAGTCCGCACCGCCCGTGTTCGCCGACCAGGCCGATGGCCTGCACACCAGCGGCAAGCTCACGCTCAGCGGCCGCAGCAACGGCGACGCCGTGAACAGCGGCGTCGCCGCCAACATCGCCAACGACAAGATGAGCCTGGGCTACAACGCCAGCTACGCGCGCAGCCACAGCTACGAGGACGGCAACGGCCAGCGCGTGCTCGACAGCCTGTACGAAAGCATCAACCAGTCGGCTATGCTGGCTTTCCGCGGCCAGCAACAGCAGCTGACGCTGCGCGCCGGCATACAGCACATCCCGTATCAGGGCTTCCCCAACCAGTACATGGACATGACCGACAACGACGGCAAGTTCGCCAACCTCGGCTATGTCAGCAAATTCGCCTGGGGCGATCTGGACGCCAGCGCCTACTGGCAAAGGACGCAACACGAGATGGGCTTCTTCTCGCCCGAACGAGCCGGCAACATGCCGATGGTCACGCAAGGCCGCAACGCCGGCTACGCGCTCAAGCTGACGCTGCCGACCGGCGAGGCGACCCGCCTACGCCTGGGCCACGAGTACCACACCTTCCGCCTGGACGACTTCTGGCCGGCCGTGCCGCGTTCGATGATGATGGGGCCAAACACCTACGTGAACATCAACGACGGCCAGCGCGACCGCGTCGCCCTCTACGCCGAAGCCGAGACCGAACACAACGCCCAATGGACCACGCTGCTCGGCGCCCGCTGGGAACAGGTGCGGATGGATGCCGGCGACGTCCAGCCCTATTCCAACAACATGATGAACGCGGCGGACGCCGCAGCGGCAGCCGCTTTCAACGCCCGCGAACATCGCCGGCGCGACGGCAACCTGGACCTGACGGCGCTGGCCCGCTTCGACGGCAATGCCGCCACCACATACGAGCTGGCGGCCGCCCGCAAGACCCGCTCCCCCAACCTGTACGAACGCTACACCTGGGGACGCGGCACAATGGCGATGACGATGACCAACTGGTTCGGCGACGGCAACGGTTATGTCGGCAGTATCGACCTGAAGCCCGAGACGGCCTACACCCTGGCCTTCACCGCGCATTGGCACGGCGGCAGCGGCGCGACGGCCTGGTTCGTCGAGCTCAATCCCTATTTCAACCGGGTGCAGGATTACATCGACGTCGACGTGCTGGGCCAGTTCAAGCCGTACAACAAGAGCACGCGCGCTGCCTTGCTGCGCTTCGCCAACCACGACGCAAAACTGTATGGCGCCAATCTGTCATGGAGCATGCCGGTGGCCGGCACACTCAAATTCACCGGCACCGCGGCCTACACGCGCGGCAAGCGCACAGACGGCGGCGACTTGTACCACATGATGCCTGCCAACACCACGCTGACGCTGGAACACAGCAGCGGTGCGTGGACCAATCAGGCGGAGGCCAAGCTGGTGGCCCGCAAGAAGACGGTCGATGACCGGCGCCTGGAGCCTGTCACCGCAGGCTATGCGCTGCTCAACGCCCGCACCAGCTATCAGTTCCGCAAGAACGTGCAGCTGACGGCGGGCGTGAGCAATCTGCTGAACAAGGCCTACGCCGATCCTCTCGGCGGCGTCTACCTGTCGGGATTGCGGGCCAACGGCGGCGCGCTGCAAGCGCTGCCCGGCTACGGCCGGTCGCTCGATCTTGGCCTGACAGTCGCCTTTTAAGCCGCGCTAAGCCAACATGCGCGCGACGGCTTCCGCCAGCGTCGCGCTCATGCCGATATCGTTGCTGACATGGCAAACCGTATCGCAGGTGACGATGGCACCCGCGCCGGCGGCCTTAAGTTCGGCATAGGCCTCGCCCGCGAACAGCGCGTGTACGCCGATGCAGACCGGTGGCGGGCAGCCCGCCGCCTTCAACTGCTGCACAGCGGCGATCATGGTATGCGCCGTCGAGACGATATCGTCCACCAACACCGGCGTCCTGTCGGCCAGCACGGCGGCGGGCGGCAGCGACACGGCGACCTCGCGATCGCCGGTGCGCACCTTGCGCAGCACCGTGTATGGGCAACCCACGCCGGCAGCGACCTGCGCCACCCACTGCTCGCTCTCCTCATCGGGACCGACGAGCACGGGCCGCGCCACATTGGCCGCGATCCAGCGGGCGATGTCCGGCGCTGCCGGCACCACCTCGGTGCGCATCGTATAGATTTCGGACAGGCTGTGAAACCGGTGCAGATGCGGATCGACCGTCACCATCCAATCGCAGCAGCCCGACAACAGCCGCGCGAAATGCCTCGCCGTCACGCCCTGTCCCGGCGCGAACGTGGCGTCCTGCCGCATATACGGGAGATACGGCGCCACCAGGCCCACGCTGAGCGCTCCGAGCTCGCGCGCCACGCAGGCGCTCAGATATAAGGCCATGATCTTGTGGTCCGGCCTGTCCAGCGCACCGACCAGTATCAGGTCGCGCCCCTCGACGGCGGGCGTCATCTGCGGACAGGTTTCGCCATCGGGGAACTGATGCAGCAACAGTTCGCCCGCCTCGCAGCCCAGGTGTCCACGCAGATGGCTGGCGAATTGTTCGGCGCCGGGCAGCGCCATCAACATCGCATTCATTACGCCTCCTGAATCGAAAAGATATCGTCCTCCGCCTCGGCGTAGGCCAACGCATAAGCCAGCTCACCGGGCGATTCCGCATGCAGCGTCAGCAAGGGCTGGCCCGCGCTGAGCAAGGTGCCCAGCGGCGCGTGCAGCTCCAGCCCCGCCGCCGGAGACTTCGGCGCACCGGCCAGCTTGGCCAGACGCGCCAGACGGCGGTTGTCGATGGCGACCAGCCGGCCCTGATGCAAGGCCGTGAGTACATGTGTGTACGCGGCGCGCGGCGGCGTGCGCATGCCGCCCTGCGCCTCGCAGATCGCTTGCAGCTTGGCCCACGCCGCACCGCTGTCGAGCACACCGCACGCCAGCGCCAGGCCTTCGCCGGGCGCCGCCTTGCCGCCCAGTTCCAGCACCCGCCCTGCCAGAAGCAAGGCGCGCTGACGCAGGTCGGCCGGAGCGTTCGCCTGGTTCTGCAGGACCGCCAGCACATCCCATGCCTCCAGCGCGGGACCGATGCCACGGCCGACCGGCTGGCTGCCGTCGCTCAGCATCACGCTGACGCTGATGCCCAGCGCCTTGCCGACCGCGTCCAACCGGTGCGCCAGCGAATGCGCGGCCTGCTGCGAACGCACCTTGGCGGTACGTCCGACCGGCACGTCGATCACCACATGGGTGGAGCCGGCCGCGACTTTTTTCGACAGCACCGACGCCACCATCAAGCCGTCGCTATCGAGCCCCAGCGGGCGCTCGACGCGGATCAGCACATCGTCGGCAGGGCTGAGCGAAACCGCCCCGCCCCAGGCGATGCAGCCGCCTTCGCGCTCCACCACGCGCCGCATGGTCGGCAGATCCAGCGCCACCGGGGCCAGCGTCTCCATGGTATCGGCGGTGCCGGCCGGCGACGTGATCGCCCGCGACGAGGTCTTGGGTATGGTCAGGCCGCACGCGGCCACGATGGGCACCACCAGCAAGGTGGTGCGATTGCCCGGCAGGCCGCCGACGCAATGCTTGTCCACCACCATCTCGCTGCTCCAGTGCAGCCGCTGGCCCACCGCCACCATGGCGCGGGTCAGCGCGATGGTTTCGGCCACGTCCATGCGGTCGCCGGAACAGGAAGTGATCAGGGACGCCAGTTCGATCTCCGAGTAGCGGCCATCCACCACATCGCGCACGATGGCGTTGGCGGCGTCGCTGCCGATCGGCCGGCCGTATATCTTGGCCCGCACCGCCGACATCGACGCCACCGGCTGCGCATGCGCCACGCGCAAAGGCTCGCCATCGTTGCCGCCCAGCGCCCGCCAGGCCACTTCCGACAAACCGAGTTCACAGGTCTCGATCCAGTCGCCGTGCACCACGTTGAGCGTGGCCACGATGTGCTGCTCGCCGCGCCAGATCTCAATGCGCGAGCGCGATTCGAAGCCTTCCGATTTGCAGACCGGGCAATCGCTGCGCAGGTAGGCGATCGGCTCCTGGTAGGTGTCGACATACAAACGGCGCAAGCTCAGGCCAGCCACCGGGCCTGCGCAGAGCGGCCCGGCGTCCGGTGTCGCCATGCGGTTCATGCCAGCTCCTGCTGTTCCAGGTAGTCGGGCACGCAGCAGTTCCAGTGCAGCTGTTCTTCGATGCGGTGGCGCAGCGCATCGGCCGCAGCCGGTTCGCCGTGCGTGATGAAGGTGCGCTTGGGCGCCTGCTCGAAGTGGCCAAGCCAGCTGAGGATTTCCCCGGCGTCGGCGTGCGCGGACAGATTGTCGATCTGCGCCACGCTGGCCCGCAGCGGCACATACTCGCCGTAGATCTTGATCTCGGGCGCTCCGTCCAGCATAGCCGCGCCCCGCGTGCCGCCGGCCTGGAAGCCCGCAAACAAAATCGTGTTGCGCGGATCGCCGGCGAAGGCCTTCAGGTGATGCAGCACGCGGCCGCCGGTCGCCATGCCACTGGCGGCGATGATCACCATCGGCAAGCGGCGCAGATTGAGCTCGATCGATTCCTCGACGCTGTTGACGATGTGCGCGGCGTGGCACATCGCCTCGCACTGCTTGTGGTCCAGGCGGTGCAGATGACGGTGCTTCTGGTACAGGGCGGTGGCATCGGTGGCCATCGGGCTGTTCAGGTACACCGGCAGCGCCGACGGCAGCTCGCCCCGTTGTTTGAGCTGATGGATGGCGTACAGGATGGACTGCGCGCGGCCCACCGCAAACGCCGGAATGACCGTCACGCCGCCGCGCGCGGCGGTCTCGCGGATGGTCTGGCCCAGCAGGATGGCAGGATCGGCCGGATTATGCAGGCGGTCGCCGTAGGTCGATTCCAGCACCAGGTAATCGGTGCGGGCCACGTGGCTGGGTTCGACCATGATGGCGTCGTGCAGACGGCCCAGGTCGCCGGAGAAGGTCACGTTGCGGTTGCCGTCGCTGATGGTGACGATGGCCGCGCCCAAAATATGGCCGCCCAGCGCAAGCTGGCCGCGCAGCTTGCCGCAGATATCGAACGGCTTACCGAACGGGACCGGCGAGAACAATTTCAGCGCGCGCTCCGCATCGTCCTCGGTGTACAAAGGCAGCGCTGGCGTGTGCTTGGAGTAGCTGTGGCGGTTCGCGTGGTTCGCCTCCTCTTCCAGCAGACGTCCGCTGTCGGGCAGCAGGATCTTGCACAGGTCATACGTGGCCTCGCTGCACAGGATCTTGCCGCGGAAGCCGTTCTTGACCAGCAACGGCAGATAGCCGCTGTGATCGAGGTGGGCGTGGGTCAGCACCACGGCCTGGATTTCAGAAGGGGCCACAGGCAGATCGGCCCAGTTGCGCAAGCGCAGTTGCTTGTAGCCCTGGAACAGGCCACAGTCGAGCAGCATGCGCGAACCGCCCGACGTGAGGAGATATTTGGAGCCGGTGACAGTGCCGGTCGCTCCAAGGAATTGTATTTTCATAGTGTTCACCTGGGTTGGATGCTCAGGGCGCCGCAGCGCCCTGCCGTCCTCAACGCAGCATATCGGCCTTCAGAAAATACTTGCGTGCATACTTCAGCAGCTGACCGTCGCTCGGATGGTCGGAGCTCTCGACGGCCATCACGCACTTGGCCACGTCGGGATGATGCGTGATCAGGTGCTTCATCAGCTCCAGCTTTTCTTGGGCCGGGCCGACGATCAGCACTTCCGTGGCGCCGCTCAAAGCGCGCGCGACGTCGTCGAAATACGGCTTGCTTTCCGCAGCCCGGCCCGCGCCGACAACGCCCGCCTTGCTGTGCAGATGCGGATGCGTCGACACCGTCTTGATGACCTCGTGATCGGCCGCTTCGGCATTGAAATGAATAACGTGCGCTTGCACGTGGTCGATCCACGCTACGACATGATTGAATGACATTTGATGCTCCGGTAGAGTGAATGTGACAGCAAACACCGATGCCCCTGGCATCCGGCGTTGCTGAACGAAAAGTCGTTAAGCGACGTGATTCAGTCTATTGATGTGAAGCAGCAAAATCCTTGATTCAGATCAAAATCAACAGATGTCGCCTCCGTACAGCTGAGCGCCGCCGCGTTCCGATGCTTGCAAAGCGGCGCTGGCGTGCTCCCGCATCTCGTTCTCGTAGGCGGCGACGGCCTGGTCCAACGTGGTCGAGCCTGCGGCTGCCGCAGCCAGCCCCGTGGCCAGCAAAGCCGCGTCCTGGAAAGCCGTATTGCAACCCAGGCCGCTCGCCGGACTCATGGTATGCACCGCATCGCCCAGTACCGTCACCCTGCCCTGAGGCCAGGCTTGCGGCGGCGGCGACTGCCGCACCGGCAGCATGGTCAGCATGCCCGGCGGCGTTGCGGCAAAGATGGCACGCAAGCCCGGCGCCCAACCCGCGCTGACCTCGGCGATGCAGCGCCGCGCATCGGCCTCGCGCGACTGCATGCCGTCGACTAAGCCCAGGCGCCGACGGCGCCCGATGAGCGCCCAGTACAGGTAGTCCTCCACCGGGCTGAGGACGCCGTCGGCGCTTGGGGAAAACCGCATGGCGTCGATGACCATGGCCAGCTGCGTATCGAAGACCACCGAGGTTCCCGCACGCAGCGCCGGCGCGACCGACTGGCCGGCACCAACGGCTTTGCCGTAGATGCAGACGACGCCGGCGTCCAGCCCCCGCATGGCGGGAAAGCACTGCGCCGCAACGCGGGAGTTGCTGCCGTCCGCGCCGACCAGCAGATCGGCCCGATACTCCGTGCCGTCGGCGAAGGCAAACGACACGGTGCGGTCGCCGCGGCGCTCCACGCCGCACAATTCCTTGTTGAAATGCACGTGGCCGGCAATGCCGCGCATCAGCACCTCGCGCAAGCTATGGCGGTTCGCCTTGAGGTCCGCCGGCCCCGGTTCGGCCGAACGCCAGGCATCGTTCCACTTCGCCACGCCGTTCAGCTGCACATCCAGCGCTTGAGGCGGGTTGAGCTCGGCCGCACAGCTGGCCTCAAACAGGGCGAACAGCTGTGGCGGCAGACAGCGCCGCAACGCCGCCTGCCCATCGCCGTTGATACGGATACGATAGCCTTGCGAGCGACTGTCCAGCGCCGCATCGCGCTCGAACACGGCGAACGCGATGCCGTGCTGTTTCAGCGCCTGCGCCAGGCACAAGCCGCCAAGACCCGCGCCGATGATGGCGACTTGAAATGTGTTCTCTTGCATGAAAGTTCCTTTCCGGTTGCGAAGAGCCACAGTATTGGACAATTCCCGCACGCAGTGATAACGTTGTCTAGTCTAAAAATAATGAATTTGAGCCATGGCGGAAAATCACAGCGAACGGCTCGATGGCCCGGACCTGATCGTGTTGTGGGGCGACGCCGGCCAGCAGCGCGAATTCCAGCTGGGGACGCGGGAATACGACTGGCACCGGCACCAGCGCGGCCAGGTTTTTTGCGTGGAGAGCGGCTTGGTGCACGTGCGGACGGCTTCCGGCTCGTGGCTGCTGCCGCCGCAGCGGGCGGGCTGGCTGCCGCCAGGCGAGCTGCACAAGGTCAGCATCACCGGCGCGATGAGTGGATGGACCGTGCTGCTCACGCCCGACGCCAGTAGGCAGTTGCCGCCCCATCCTACCGTCATCGGCGTGACAGAAATCATGCGCGCATTGGTGCGGCAGGCGGCCACCTGGGCGGAACAGCCCGCGCTGAAGCCGCAGCAAGAGCGCATCCTGTCGGTGCTCCTGGACGAATTGCTGCAGCAGCCGCAGGCCGCGCTGCACCTGCCGATGCCGCAGGATCGCCGCCTGCTGCGCATCACGTCCGCGCTTGCCGCCGCGCCCGCAGAGGACCGCAGCCTGGCCGAGTGGGCGGCATGGGCCGGGCTATCCTCGCGCAGCATGAGCCGCCTGTTCCGCAGCGAGACCGGATGCAGCTTCGGACAGTGGCGCCAGCAATTCCTGCTGTCGGTCGCGCTGGAGCGGCTGGCGCAAGGCGAGGCGGTGAACGCGGTGTCCGACGCGCTCGGCTACGCGACAACAAGCAACTTCATCGCCATGTTCAAGCGCCACTTCGGCGCGTCTCCCGGCCGCTACTTCCGCAGTGGATAGCGCTGGTCGAGGCGACCTGGGAGCCTCGCGGCCGACGTGACGCGCGCACTGCGCTTGCGCCACCAAACCAGCACGCCGGTCACGGACAGCGTGGCTACGACCAGCCCCATCAACGAGATCAGCACGCGCCCAGGTATGCCGAGGATGCGGCCCGAATGCAGCGGGAACTGGGCCTGCACGAAGATGTCGGCCGCCGTGCCTTTCCACGGCTGACGGTCGCCCAGCAGCGCTCCGCTGCGGCTGTCGTAGTAAAGCTGGCGATGGCCCACGCCGCCGGCGCCCTGCTCGTCCTGCGGCTGGAAGAAGGCCACGGAGTAGATGCCGTACTCGCGCGAGTACGACAGACTACCCACCGGCTCGCGCCAGCCGCGCCGCGCCGCTTCCGGTTCCGCCTTCGCCAGCACATCGGCATAGGCCAGCACGGGCGTCAGCGGCTTGTCCGGCGCGGCCGGCGTGCGCACATCGAATGGCGACGGCGTCACGTCCGACACCAGCGACATCACCGGGAAAAACACCTCCCGGTACAGGTTCAGCGAAAACGCCGTGAACGCGATGGTGATGAGCAGCAGCCAAGTCCACAAACTGAACGCGCGATGCAGATCGAAATTGAGCTTGGTGCTGCCGGCGCCAAAACGGATCAGCCACGCCGGCCGCCAGCGCTGCCACCAGCTCCTGGATTGCGGCCCCACCGCCACCACCGCGCGCCGCCGGGCTGGCAGCGTGAGATAGAAGCCGACAAAGCTGTCCACCGTCCAGATCATCGCGATGCCGCCCATCAGCCACAAGCCCCATTGATCGATGCCCCACATCTGCGGAATATGCAGCGTGTAGTGCAGCTGATACAGGAACGATACGAAGGTCTCGCGCGTGATCGGCCACGCGGCGCCCCACTTGCGCACGCCCAGCTCCGCACCGGTGACGGGGTCGACAAACACCTGGTTGTACGGCGCCGGATACAGGCCGCCGGTGGCCGGATTCACGCGAGGCTCCACGTAGAAGGCCAGCGAGTGGCCTGGTTCCGCAGCCATCGGCACCGACAGCACCTCCATCTGCGGATGACGCGCCTCCAACGCGCGCGCCAGCTGCAGCGCGGGCTGCGTGGGACCGGTGCCGGCGGCATCGGTCAGGTGCGGATTAAGCAGTTCATCCAGCTCGTGGTCCCAGGAGATCACGGCGCCGGTGATGCCGCTGATGAAGAGGAAACCGGCGATTGTCAGCCCGGCCCAGCGATGCAGCAATGTGGCGATTCGACGCATTAGTTCGTAGCCTGTATAGGTTCAATCAAGGGAGGGTTATCCTGCCTGGTCATGCGGCGCAAGGCCCCCATTTCGCCCAGCAGCATGGTCGCGCCCAGCGCGGCGCTCAAGCTAGCCGAAATCGCCAGGCTGGCGATCAGCCCATCCAGTCCCCATACCGGCGGCAGCAGGAACAACAACGGTATCAACAGGTAGCCGTGCGGCGCCAGTACCAGCCAGGCGGCCTTGCGGCTACGCCCGGCCGCCTGCAACGCCACCACCGCGACCATATGGAAGCCGAACAGGCAAAAGCCCAAGTGGAATGCACGGCAAGCCGTCACCGCCAACTGCTGCACGGCCGGATCGTCGGTGAACCAGCTGACGATCCACGGCGCGAACGCAATCACCAGCGCCGAATATGCGATGGCGAATCCGCTGCAGATGGCGAGCATCAAGCGCGTCGCTTGCAGGAAGCGGAGGTGTTGTCCGCCGCCCCAGCTAAACCCGAGCAAGGCTTGCGCGCCAAGGCAGAAGCCCACCAGCGGCAGGCTGCCGCCGGTCAAGATGCGCAAACCGATGGCGACCGCCGCGACGGCAGTGTCGCCGTAAGTGGCGGCGTTCCGGTAGATCAGCGCAAACGCCACCGCCGCCAACCCGGTCGACAGGGCGGCCGGCACACCTACCGACACGACCTGCCACAAGCCCTGCCAATCGACCTTCACATGGCACAGCGAGACATGTACCTTGCCGACTCGTTTGTAGAAGTAGACGGCGTACGCCAGCAACGCAGCGGCAGCGGAAATCAGCGTCGCCCACGCAGCGCCGGCTACGCCCATCCCGAAGTGGAAGATCAGGACGGGATCGAGAATCACGTTCAGCGCGAAGGAGCCGATCAAGGTCCACATGCTGAAGCGCGTATTGCCCTCCGAGATGGCGATGAAGTCGCACAGCATCTGCAGCAGTATCAACGGCGCGCTGTAGCAGAAAATGGTGGCATAGACGGTCGATGCCGGCATCGCGTCGGCCGTGGTGCCCATCGCGGCCAGCAGCGCGGGCAGCAGCGGGATCAGCACCGCCGCCAGCACGCATCCGGCAGTGGCCAACAACACCATCACCGTGCTGGCGGTGCTGTTGGCCTGCCGTTCGTCGCCCGCGCCCAGCATGCGCGCCACGCAGCTGGCCACGCCCACGCCCGCACCTTCGCCGATCGCGCCGAACACGATCAGCAAGGGGAAGCAGATGCTGATCGCGGCGATGGCGTGTACGCCCAGCTGGCTGACGAAGAAGGCGTTCGCCAGCTGGTGCATCGCGTTCGCCGACAACCCGATCACAGCCGGCAGCGCCAACGTGAACAACAGGCGCTTGAGGTGTGGGGACTCCATGTCCGGCAAGGCGGCGCTGACGAAGCTCATTCAACCGCCTCCGCCGCGACGTCGCTGACGTGGACAGGCCGCTGCGGCTTGGACGTCAACTTGTTCACCAGCGACAGCGCGATTTCGTGCGAGCGTATCGCCAGCACCGACAGCAGCGTATCCGCCAGGCCGTGCGTGGTCTCGGACGAACCTTGCACGAAGACCGGCACCTGCACATGTGCCGGCATGGCTAGCTGATAATGGCGGCCGATGTTGAAGCCGTCCAGTTCATGCTCAAGTTCGGCCAGCAACGAACGGCTGGTATCGCGCAGATAGCCTGTGGCGCTGATCACGCGCCGGTAGCGCTGCTGGAGCGGCTGCGCGGCGCCGGCTTGCACAAGGCTCAGGTTCACGCCACGTTCGTCGCATTGCACCTGCTCGATGGCGCAGGAACTGAGCACCCTCACCCGCTCCCTTCCCTCGACGCGCTGGGCGTACAGCATCGCGCTGATGCGTTCAATCAGATCGCCGTCCACCACCGCGTAGTTCGTGTGACGGAATTCCGCCAGCAGCGACTGGCGTACTTTCTGTGGCTGGCCGAAGAAGAAGTCGGTGTAGTCCGGATCGAAAATGTGGTTGATCGACGGGCCATCCTCAGACGGCTTGAGCGTCGAGCCGCGCAGGATCAGGTCCACCTTGGCGTTAGGATAGCGCGCCACCAGGTCGAGGAAAATCTCCGCCGCGCTCTGGCCTCCGCCTAGCACCGCCAGCGCATACTCGCCATCGGTGTCGAACGGCATGCGTTCAATCTCGCTCAGATAGCGCGACGAGTGAATGATGCGCTCATCGTTCCGCTCCGCCAGGCATGTCGGCACAAACGGCCTGCCGCCGGGCGCGAGCACCAGGCTGCGGGTACGGCGCTGGCGTTCGCGGCCCGCCGCATCGGCGGAGTGCACGTTCAGCGCAACTACGTCGCGGCCTTTGTATTCGGGCACCACGCGGGTAACACTTTCGCCATAGCGGCAATGGGCGTCGAAGTGGCCTGCGGTCCAGCGCAGGTAGTCGTTGAATTCGATCCGGCTCGGGAAGAAGGTCTTCTGGTTGATGAACGCTTCGAGTCGGTTATGCTGGCGCAGGTAGTTCACGAACGAATAGGGGCTGGTCGGATCGCGCAACGACACCAGGTCCTTGAGGAAGGATATCTGCATGTCAGTGCCGGGCAAGAGCATGTCGCCGTGCCAGGTGAACTGCGCCTGCCGCTCGATGAAGCAATGCGACAGCTCCCGGCCGCGCTCCAGCAGGATCTCGTCGAGCGCAATCGCCAGCGCCAGATTGGACGGGCCGAAGCCCACGCCAACGATATCGTAAGTATTGGGTTCAGTGTACATATCCGCTCCTCAGGCTTTTGGGCTTGGATGCCACAGACGGTTGCCGAAGAATTTCTCGCGCATCAGCATCACCAGCGTGGCGCGCTTGTGCGGGAAGTCGAAGTCCTTGATGGCGGCAAAGCCCGAGCGTTCCAGATTGCGCACCTGCCGCTGGTGGCTGGCCGCGGGCTCGCCGACGATGCGCTGGGTACGCGGCTCGTCCAGGAACATGTAGTGCATCAGCGACGGCAGCCAGGCGCTGATGAACTGTCCGCCAGAGTACGCGGCCTCGCCCACCAGAACATGCCAGCCGCGGTCATAGTCATCGGCGGCGTAGTAAGGCCCGAGACGGTTCTCCTGCGCCCAATACACTTCCATGTAACCGAACGGCACGCGGTCGAACTCCGCGATCAGCGGCAGCATGTGCGGATCGGCCAGGCGGCCTTCCAGATAGGCGCGCTGGTAATCGAGGTCGCCCTCCTCCTGGAAGAACTGCGCCACGCGCGGATCGTTCATCCACTTGTGCATGGTGTGCAGGTCCTGCTCGACGCTGGCGGCGCGGAATGCGATGCTCTGGCCCAGCCACGGTATGAAGCGCTCGTACACATAGCCCTGCGGCTTTGCGGGACGTTGCGGGTGCCAGCGCTCGCCGGTGCGCACATGATCTTGCGGATAGATGGCAGGCGCCTGCGGCAACCAGAGTTGCGGCAGCTGCCAAAACATCGCCGGCGAAACGGTCAGCGACGGCCCGGCTTCGCGGCCGACGCCGGCGCGCAGCAGTTCGGCCTTGATCTCTGGCCATTCACCTGCATGCAGGCGCACCGCGCTCAAGTCGGCGCGGCTGGCGCTGAGCGATTCCAGCGCCGCCAGCAAGGCCAGTTGCAGCAGTGCCGGTGGTTGCGGCGCGCCCGGCTTGCGGGCCAACCAGCATTCATTGCCCGCATCGATGTTCAATTCCAGCACCGGCTGCCCGTTGCGGGTGACGCCCAACGCGGCGCCGTTGTGTACTACCTCCAGCGCGTGGCCGGACAGGATCGCGCTGCGAAATGGCGCGGCTTTTACAGTGTCGTTCATGCTTTTTCCTTCGTATTTACCGTTAGGAGGAATGGCTGGCACCGTGTTACCACACGTAGCGGGCTGTGAGTTGGGCCTGGCGGCGGGCCGCATAATTGCAGGTGCCGTCGGTCGAGCAGTTGCCCAGGTAGATCTTGTCGGTCAGGTTGCTGACGTTGAGTGCAAAGTCCCACTGGCCGTGGCGGTAGCCGAGCATCGCGTCGGCCAGCGTTACGCCAGGGTTTTCAAAAGTATTGGCATCGTCGCCGAAGGTCTTGCCGATTCGGCGCACGCCTGCGCCCGCGCGCCAGCCTTCGCCGATGGTGCGTTCGGCCCACGCGGCCACGTTCACGCGCGGCACCAGCGAGGGACGCTTGCCTTCGTTGCCGTCGTTGTTGCGGGTGATCTTGGCATCGAGTCCAGTCAAAGATCCGTTGACCTTCCAGTTCCGGTCCAGCTTTGCTTCGGCTTCCAGCTCCAGGCCGCGCACGCGCACCTCGCCGCGCTGGATCTGGGCGCCGACACCTACATGGTCCGGGTCTGCCGTCAACACATTGCTCTTGCGCAGATCGAACAGCGCGGCCGTCAGCAATGCCTGACGTTCCAGCGGCGCCCACTTGACGCCAAACTCCACCTGCTTGCCTTTCTCCGGCTCGAAGTTGCGGCCGTCGAAGGTCTGCCCCATCACGGGACGGAACGAGGTCGCGTAGCTCAGGTAAGGCGATACGCCGTAGGGTGCCAGCCAGGTGAAGCCCAGGCGTCCAGTGGTCGCGTTGTCCTTTTGGCTGTTTTGTGCGGCGTTGAAGTAGTCATCGTTATCGATGCGGCTGCGGTCATGGCGCAGTCCCGCTGTCAGCACATACTGGCCGCCGAATTTCGTCTGGTTCTGCGCGTAGATGCCGGTCTGGCTCAGGGTGCTACGCTTGTCCTCATACATGGCCGCCTTGCCGACTGGCTGGCCATAGACCGGCGCGATCACATCCAACGTCGGCGCTTCACCCAAGTAGTTCTGGCCTTCCTGCACGGCGCGGCTGTAGTCGATGCCCGTCACGAAGGTGTTCTCGATGCCGCCGAAACGGCTGTTCCACTCCACGTTCTGGTCCACCGCAAACACGCGGGCCTTCTGCTGTGACGAGAAATTGGCGCGGTCGATGGTGCGTTCATCGTCGTGCAAGCCGGTCATGTACAGGCTGTGATAGTCGACTTTTTCGGTTGCATAGCGCAGGTTCTGGCGCACCTTCCACGCCGGAGAGAAGCGCTTCTCGAACACATAGCCGATGCTGCGCTGCTCCGTCTTGAAGTGATCCAGCCCCGGCTCACCGACAAATCTGTTGACCGGAATCTGTCCGAACAATCCAGGCTTCTGGGTGCCCGTCGCCGGCAGGTAGAAATTCGGCGGCACGTTATCGTTTTGCAGATAGGCGAGCAGCGTCAGAGACGTATCCGCGTCGGGGCGCCAGGTCAGCGATGGTGCGAAGTACTGCCGATTGTCCTTGGTATGGTCGACGGCGCCCTTGGCTTCCCGCGCCATCACGGTCGCGCGATACAGCCACACGCCCTGCTCGTCCAGCGGCCCGCCGATATCGGCGGCGACCTGCTTGCGGTCGAAGCTGCCGTAGCTGACTTCCACCTCACGCAATCGGGAAGCGGTGGGACGCTTGCTGACTGCGTTGACCATGCCGCCCACCTCGGCCTGTCCATACAGCACGGAGCTCGGGCCGCGCAGCACTTCGATGCTTTCGAGTCCATACGGTTCCATCGTAAAGCCGGTGAAACCACGCGTCGGCAAATTCAGACCGTCGCGAAATACGCCGTTCGATCCCACCTCGAAGCCACGGATCATGTACTGATCGAAGCGCGGGTCCACGCCGAAGCTCTCCGTCTGCATGCCGGCGGTGTAGCGCAAAGCCTGCGGAATGCCGGGAGCCTTTTGCGCATCCAGCCGCTCACGGTTCAATACCGAAATCGATTGCGGAACTTCGACCATGGGCGTGTCGCCCTTGCTGCCTACGCCGCTGTTTTTTGCGATGCGTTCAGCTTCGCCTTGCACGACCACGGTGGACATGGTTGTCTCGGCCGGCGCGGCGTCGCTCGCGGCTGCGCCCATGTGATAGCCGCCCATCAGCAGCATGGCGCCGGTGACGGCGCGAGCCAATGGTTTCAGGCCCTGCTTGTTCAACTGGTGTCGCATCAGGTGTAGCCTTTTTCTCAATGTGTGAATGATTCGTTGACGCTTTGCGCAAAGCTCAGGTGGAACTGCGGGTCGGCGATGATGCTGAGGTGCGTGCTGCCGGGGATGGCGTGGACGCGCTCGACCCGCCTCGATTGCTTGCGCCAGTCGATCACATTCATCCCGCGCAGCAGCGAGTCTTCTGCGATCCAGGCGTGGATGCGGCAATCGAGCGGCTCCAGCGCGTAGTCGCGGAAGACCAGCGCGTTTTCCATCAGCGTCCAGAAGATGTGCTCACGGCTGCCGATTTCCGGGCCGTCCAGCGGCAGCGTGTCCGGGCTATTGTTCACGTAGTGCAGGAACTGGGTGTAGACCGTGGCGTCCATGCGGCCCAGCAGTTGCAGCCACCGTTCGCGCATGGTGCTGGCTGCAAGCCAGGTGTCGATATCGCATTTCAGGCGTTGGCGCAGCCCCGGCTCCAGCGGCTTCTCGCCGCCGACCGCGAACTCCGCATCGAGCGCGCAGACATCCAGCATGCCGACAAAGCGCACGTCGACGCTGTCGCCCAGCAGGCGCGCCGCTTCGTAGGCCAGGATGCCGCCCCATGACCACCCCAGCAAGATCACGGGCTGCCCGGCGCTTTGGCCGCGGATATGATCGGCGTAGCGCGCGGCCAGCGCAGCCACCGGCAGCGGCTCGCCATCCCCGCCGGACAGCGAGTGACAGATAAAGCCGGTGGCCGGTTGGTCCGGGCCGAGATGCTTCACCAGCGCCGTGTACTCCAGTGTGCTGACCAGCAGGCCGGGAAAGCAGTACAGCATAGGCTTGCTGCCGCCCCGCTGGAGGCAAACCACCTCGCTGCCGGCCAGTTCGCGGTTGCCGAGCGCACGGGCCAGACTGCCGATGTCCGGGTAATTGAACAGGTCAACGATGCCCAGGCCGTGGTCCGGCAGCAGATTGTCCAGCATCGTCAGCACGCGCAGCGCGCTGAGTGAGTCGCCGCCCAGGTCAAAGAAGTTGTCGGTGGCGCCGATCTGCTGCAGCTGCAGTACCTCCTGCCAGATCGCCACCAGCTGGCGTTCGATGTCCGAGGACGGCGCCACCACCGCGCGCCGCTCCTGCGTCGGTAGCGGTAAAGCCTTGCGGTCTATCTTGCCGTTTGGGGTCAGCGGCAGGCTGTCGAGCATGACGATGGCGGCGGGCACCATGTAGTCCGGCAGTTGCGCCGCCAATTGGTGGCGCAACGTGGCGCCGTCGATTTTCGCCTCCGCGTCGGCCACCGCGTAGCCAGTCAGCTTGGCACCTTGCGGCGTCTGGTGCAGCACGACCACCGCTTCGCGCACTGAAGCAAGCTTACCCAACGCCGCTTCAATCTCGCCCAGTTCGATGCGGAAGCCGCGCACCTTGACCTGCTGATCGAGGCGGCCCAGGTATTCGATAATGCCATCGGCGCGCCAGCGCACTTGGTCGCCCGTGCGGTACATGCGGCCACCGTCCGCCGCGAACGGATCTGGTATGAAGCGGTCGGCCGTGGCGGCGGCCTGGCCGTGGTAGCCGCGAGCCAGGCACGCGCCGCCGATATGCAGTTCTCCCGCCACACCGGGTGGCACGGGATTGAGGTCCGCATCGAGCACATACGCCCTGCGCGGGCCGACCGCGCGGCCTATCGGCGCATACGCCTCGTCGAAGCTTGCGCCGGCCGTAGTCTTCCACGCCAGTGGCGAGATAACCGTTTCGGTCGGACCATAGCCGTTGATCAGGCATTCCGGCGACAATGCGCGATTAAGCCGTTCGAAAGTGGCGCGCGGCATGCCCTCGCCGCCGAACGACAACAAGCGCAGGGACGCTGCATCTTCGCGCCCTTCCGCCCATTCGGCCAGTTGCTGCACATAGCTGGTCGGGAAGCCGGCGTTGTTGACGCGGTGCTCGCGCATCGCGGCATGGGTTTCGGCGGCGCTCCAAAGCGCGGCGCCGCGCAATACCACACAGCCGCCGGCGATCAGCGGCACGATCCAGCGTTCATGGGCGCCGTCGAAACTGATCGACAGGAAGTGCAGTTCCCGCGATTCGGAGTTCATCTCGTACAGTTCCGCTGTGGCCTGGCAATGCAGCGACAACGGCCCATGCGCCACCGCCACGCCTTTCGGCCGCCCGGTGGAGCCGGAGGTGTAGATGATGTAGGCCATCTGCATCGCCGAGACATGAAGGTCCGGCGCGCTGGCGGGCCATTGCGACAGATCGAGCGCATCGACAGCAATGGCAGGCGCCGGCAGCTGCTCCTGAAGAGAGCGTTGCGTCAGCAGGCAAAAGACATCGGCATCGTCAAGGATGTATTCGATGCGCTCCTGCGGATAGCTTGGATCGATGGGAACCAAAGCGCCGCCGGACTTGAACACGGCAAGCAAGGTGACGATCATATCGACGCCGCGCTCCAAGGCCACGCCGACGCGGGTTTCCGCTCCAACGCCTATCGAGATCAGGTAGTGCGCCAGACGATTGGCTGCGGCGTGCATGGCCGCATGGCTCAGCGAGTCGCTGCCGCATACCAGCGCCTCGACCTGTCCGTTCCGGGCCAGCTGCTGTTCCATCAGCTGATGGACAGGCACCGGTGCATAAATGGCTGCGGGCCAGGGAGCGCTCAACCGGGCCAGCGTTAGCGGGTCAACCAGCTGCAGCCGGTCAATCCGGGCCTGTGGTGCGGCCAGTGCTTGCCTCAGCAGCGACAGCAACCGTTCCATCAAAGCCTCTGCGGTCGACGCATCGAACAACGCAGCGGCGTACGACAGCGACAGCGCGAGATGTCCGCCGGCGCGCTCGCTCACGCGCAGCAGCAGGTCCAGGCACAGGGCCTGGTCCTCGTCCAACTGTATCGAGACCTCCCCGATCTGATCGAGCTGTCGGCGCCACGCGTATCCAACCTGGAACGGCAGCTCGTGTTTTTGGAAGCCGTCGGCGTTGAGCTGCTCCAAAACTTTATCGAACGGCAGCGCGGCGTGCGTCAGGTTGGCCGCGTCTTCCGCACGCACCGCGTCGAGCAAATTACCGAAGCTCATGCCGCCGTCGAGCGCAAGGCAGGAGACCAGTATGTTTTCAAACGGACCAACAACGCCGTCCCTCGCGGCCGCGCGGCCATCGTCAAAGGTCGCCATGCGAATTTCTGCCTGCATGGTATGGCGATACAACAGGATGGCAAACGCCGCGCGCAGAACCTGCGCCGCTTGCACGCCGTGCGCGCCGCAATAGGCCTCCAGCGCGGCAGAAAGGGAAGCATCGAGTTCGGCGCCGACTTGTGCGTCGGCATAGGTGCGTGCCGCAGTGCGCGGACGATCCGGGGGCAACGCCAGCGACGCCGATCCGCCGGCCAACTTCGACATCCAGTAATCGTAATCCGAAGCCAGTGCAATGCCGCGCAAGCGCTCCCGCGGCTCCACCGGCGGCAGTACTTCGCCCGCGATGCTGCGCACCAGTTCATCGATCAGTATTTCGATCGAACCCACATCGGCCACGATGCGGTGGACGGCCAGCGTCAGCGTCGAACCATCCAGCCATGCCTTCACGCCGGCCTGTTTTTCCAGGTCGAAGTCCTGGCGCTTGGACCAGAGGGCGTAACTGTCTCCGCATTCCAGCTGCAGCGGCGGCGCGCTTGCCGGCCGCTGCTCGATATCGCCCCAGGCAAGGCGGCGAAAGGTGGTCCGAAGAATCGCATGGCGCGCTTGCAGGGCGCTCAGGCCATGTGCGATCAGCGCGCGGTCGACGGCTTTGGGCCACCGCAGCTCGACGCTGATGTGCAGGCGCTGCGTGGTCTGGCTCAACTGGCTCAGGAACCACAAGCTGCGCTGGGCTGGCGATACCAGATCGATGACGGGCAGCTTGTCACCCATGCCGCGGCTCCTTGCCGGACAGCGCCAACCGCAGGTTGTACTCCCGCTGATCCAACCAGACAGAATCGATATGCCTCAAACACTGCTCGCGCGTATCGCGGCATCCCGCCGCCATCCAGCCGTTCGGCACAGCCCATTGCGCCGGCCAGACCGAATATTGCCCCTCCGCGTTGACCACCACCTCGTAAAGACGTTCTTGCCGCATGCCCGCTCCCGATCCACTGGACGCCGGCATTCCTCCGGTGTCAAGCAGACAAAATTAACAATAAACCAATCGCTGCAAATGATAATGACTATCATTTCGATTTGCAAGGGTATTTTGGAAAGGCACTGCTGGGCGAAGGGACATGCGGACTCAGGCGGCCCGAAAATGGCTGCGCCGCATTGCGCCCGGCAAAGGGCGTCAATGCGGCACGGAGGATGGCGGTTCTAGAACTTGGTGAAGCGGCTTTCGTCGACCTCGCGTACGGCGCTGTTCATCGGGTTATAGCCCTGTGCGCCGCCATGCCGGCGGCTCTCGCGCGGCGCGGCCGGCCTGCCTTTCGCGGGCGGGGCTGTCCGGCCGGCGTTTTCCAGCTTAAAGAAGGCCATCGCCGTTTGCAGCTGCTCAGCCTGGCCGCTCATTTCCTCGGCCGTGGCAGCCAGCTCTTCCGAACTGGAGGCGTTCTGCTGCGTGGTCTGGCTCAGTTGGCCCACCGCGCTGTTGATCTGTCCCACGCCGGCCGATTGTTCTTCCGATGCGGCGGTGATCTCCTGCACCAGATCCGAGGTCTTGCGGATGTTCGGTACCATCTGGTCGAGCAGGCGGCCGGCCTTTTCCGCCAGGTCGACGCTGCTGGTGGCGACGTGCTCGATCTCCTGCGCGGCCAACTGGCTGCGCTCGGCCAGCTTGCGCACTTCCGCCGCGACCACCGCGAAGCCCTTGCCATGGTCGCCCGCGCGCGCCGCTTCGATGGCCGCGTTCAGCGCCAGCAGATTGGTCTGGTAGGCGATGTCGTCGATGATCTGGATTTTCTTGGCGATCTGCTGCATCGCCGCCACCGTGGCGCGCACGGCGTCGCCGCCTTCGACCGCTTCCTTGGCGGCCTGGCTGGCCATGCCGTCGGTGATCTTGGCGTTCTCGGTGTTGGCCGAGATCGACGCCGTCATCTGCTCGATCGAGGCGCTGGTTTCTTCGGTGCCTGCGGCCTGTTCGCTGGCGGCCTGCGACAGCGTCTGCGCCGTCGCGCTGATTTGCTCGGAGGCGCTGGCCAGCGCCTCGGCGCTGCCGTTGACCTCGGTAACCACCTGGGCCAGCTTGTAGACGGTGTTGTTGCAGAACTCCTTGAGTTCGCCGAACGAGCCCGCGTAGTTCTTCTCGATGCTCACGCGCAGGTCGCCCTCGGACATGGCGCCCATCACCCGCACCACGTCGTCGATGCTGGCGCCGGTGGTGACGACGAGGTTGTTCAAGCCCTCGCCCATTTCCTTCTGATAGCCCTGCAGCCCGGCCAGGTCGATGCGGTTGTTGAAATCGCCCTGGTTGGCGGCCTCGACCACGCGGCGCTGCCCTTCTATCACCTGCTTGAGCTTGGCGATCATGTGGTTCGCATAATCTTTCAGCTCGCCGAACGCGCCCTCGTAGGGCTTCTCGATGTTCTTCGACAGGTCGCCCTCGGACATGGCGCCCATCACCCGCACCACGTCGTCGATGCTGGCGCCGGTGGTTTGCATCAGCGTGTTCAGGCCGTCGGCCATCTCCTTCTGGAAGCCTTGCAGTTCCGTGGTGCTGATGCGCATGGCGAAATTGCCGCGATTCGCGGCCTCGACCATGCCGCGCTGGCTGTCGATCATCTCGCGCAGTTTCGCGATCATGTGTTTCATTGCGGCCAGCAATTGGCCTGTTTCGTCGGTCGCTCTAACCTCGATGCTCAAGTTCAGGTCGCCGCGCGCCAGCGTCTCGGCCACCACCACCGCCTGGCTGATCGGCCGCGTGATGCTCAACGTGATGTAGATGCCGGCCGCGATGGTCAGCACCACGATCACCGCCAGCGTCTCGATCACCTTGACCTGCGCGGCTGCGCTGACCTCGCTCATCACCTGATCGGCGTGCTTGAGGGTGGCCTCGGTCTTCTCGCGCAGGCTGGCAAGGGCAGCGTTGATCGGCTTGTCGGCGCCGGCCACGGCTTTGTCGAGTTCGTTCGGATTGTCGGTCTTGGCGCGCATGGCGACCAATATCGCCATGTCCTTGCGGTAGGCGGTGGCGCCGTCGCGCAATTGGCTCAGCAGCTTGTCCTCGTCCGGCGTGACGAAGCCGGTAGCCTTGTAATCGCTCATGGTGCGGTCGACATCGGCCATGTCGGCTTCGAATTTCTTGTCGTAGTCGCCGCCGCGCAGGATGTAGTTCTTGAAGTGGTGGATGCCGGCGCCGAGGGCGTTGGAGCCGTTGTTGATCGCACTGCGCTTGGCCAGCGCGTCTTCCTTGATGGTCTTCCATTGCTCGTTCATGGCCGAAGTCTCATGAACAGCGATCCAGCCCAGCGCTACGGCGAGCAGAGTCAAAAGAAAGAACGCCAGCCCCAACCGAACACCAATTTTCAAATTGGATAACATTTCTGCCTCCCGATTGATGGTGATGAACTATTTTAATTTGCGGCGCATCAATAGTTCTGAAGCTGATACTACCTCCAATCGACTTGCGTTTGATACCTTTCCAAACGGATCTATGGAAAGTGTTGCGTCAAGCTTCATCCGGCTTTTTCTCTGTCGGTAGAGTGTGCGGCACTTTTAGCAAGTCCAGTTGCGCAACAAAATCGACCGCATCCCGCACCGTTAGCACTTGTCCATCGTATTGTGCAGGAGGGACTTGCTTCGCTACGGCTAACAGGTTCTCGGCTGAAAACACCGAGCATCGGCGGGCGCACCTTGTACCAATAAGCAAATACATAGTCGGAAAATCTTGTAAAAGTTAAATTATTTCACCCTGCAAGGCACGCAGCTCGGCTTCCGTAAAGCCCGCTAGCTGGCGCGCCTGGATGTTGAACGGGCCGCGCGGCGTCGGCGCCTTGTAGCGCATCGCCAGCTCGGCATACGTGACGCGCGGCTCCAGGCCGCGTTGCTGGCACAGGTAGTTGTACCAGCGGTTGCCGATCTCCACGTGGCCGATCTCGTCGCGCAGGATGATGTCGAGGATGGCCGCCGCATCGCGGTCGCCCGCCTGGGCCAGCTTGGCGCGCAGCGGCGGGATCGCGTCCAGCCCGCGCGCTTCGAGCGTGCGCGGCACCAGCGCCATGCGGGCCAGCACGTCCTCGGTGGTCTTGCCGACCATTTCCCACAGGCTGTCGTGCGCCGGGAAGTCGCCGTATTGATAGCGCAGCGTGCGCAGGTGCGCGGCCAGCATCGCGAAATGGGTGGCTTCCTCGGCGGCCACGCGCAGCCAGTCGATGTAGTACTCCAGCGGCAAATCGGCGAAGCGCCACAGCGCATCGAGCGCCAGGTTGACGGCGTTGAATTCGATGTGCGCCAGCGCGTGGATCAGCATGGCCCTGCCCTCCACCGTGGCCATCGAGCGCCGTCCCACCGTCAGCGGCGGCACCAGGTCGGGCTTGGCCGGGCGGCCTGGAATGGCGCCGGCCGGCACGATGACGCTGGCCGGCTCCAGCCCGCAGGCGCCCGCGCGCGAAGCCGCCGCCATCGCCGCGACCGCCTCCACCTTGGCGCCGGGATCGTTCTCCAGCAGGCAATGCAGCGCGTAGGCGCGTAACTCGGTTGGGCTCGACATGGTGTTCCTTGAAGCTTTGAAAAGGACGCAGTGTAACAAATGCGGCGGCCTAGCTGACCGCCGGCTCCAGTAAAGTCAAGGTTTGCTGCTCCGTGTCCAGCCGCGCGCGCAGGCCGACAGGCATGGTGACCTGGTGGCGGATGTGGCCGAAGGAATAGCCGGCCACGGCGGGCCGGGTCAGCGGCAGCAGGTGCTGGTCGACCGTATCGTCCAGCGACAGCGCGCTCTCGCCGTCCAAGCCTTCGCAGTTTTCAAAGATGCCCAGCACCACGGCGGCCGCGTTGCGGTAGCCCTGGCTCAGTTGAAGCTGCGTCATCATGCGGTCGATGCGGTAGGGTTCTTCGTTGACTTCTTCCAGGTAGAGTATGGCGTCCTTGAAATCGGCCGCGTACGGCGTACCCGCCAGCGCGCTGACCAGCGACAGGTTGCCGCCGATGAGCCGTCCGGTGGCCACGCCGCCATGCACGGTGCGCGGCGGTGGATTGTCGGCCGACATGGCAATCGTGTAGCTGTCCTGCGGCGACATCAGCACATTGCGCATCTGCTCCACGGAGTAGTCCGAAAAAGTGGAAGTGGCCACCGGCCCGTGAAACGTCACCAGCCCGGTCTGCTTGAGCACGGCCAGGTGCAGGCAGGTGATGTCGGAATATCCGATCAGCACCTTGGGATGCGCGCGGATCAGCCGGTAGTCGATGTGCTCCAGCAGCGAGATGCAGCCGGAGCCGCCACGCACCGCCCACACCGCCTTGATCTCGGGATCGAGGAACATGGCGTGTAAATCCGCCAGCCGCTGTTCGACCGTGCCGGCGTAATTGCCGTAGACGTAGTGGATGTTGTCGCCCAAGCGCACACGCAAACCCAGCGATTCGATATTGCTGACGGCCTGGGCCAGCGCCGCATCGTTGGTGTGGCCGCCCGGCGCGATCAGGCCCACCAGATCGCCCGGCTGCAAGCGCGCTGGTTTGATCAGTCGCATCGCTCTCCTCCTGACAGGCGCGGCGGACGCCGGCAAGGCGCCCGTCCCCAGCGCGGCGGCGGCCAGCAACTGCCCGAACCGCCGCCGTCCGTTTGATTCGGACATTACAGGAATTTGTACTTGAGCAGTACGCTGACCGAGCGTCCGCGCGGATCGGCCACCCGTGGATCCCAGCCTGCGCCCACCACTTCGTCCACATTGTGGGCGGTGAATGGCGGATCGGTGTCCAGCAGGTTCTGGATGCCGAGCGTGACCGTCACGTTCTTGAAGCCGGTGTAGGTGGCCGACAGGTCGTACTTGGTGTAGGCCTTCACGTCCGGGTTGAAGCCCGGTGGCGGCGCCGCCTTGCCGCCGTCCGGCAACTGGTCCTTGTAGCCGGAGCAGTAGTTCTGGATCAGCATGCCGCTCCAGTCGCCGCGCGACAGCGTGATGCTGGCGTTGTGCTTCCAGCGCAGGTACAGGTCGCGCGTGTAGAAGTTGCCGACGTATTCCTTGTACGGCTGGCCTTCGATCTCGGCGAACTTGAAGCTCTGCGTGTAAGTGCCGTCCAGGTTGAAGGACCACTTGTAGGCGTTGAGCTTGCCTTCGCCACGCAGGTTCAGGTCGGCGCCGCGCGTCTTGGTGCCGGCCGCGTTGATCCAGCCCGCATCCACGTACTGGATGGTGTTGTCCGGGTTGCGGACGATGTTCTGGGACAGCAGCGCCGCATTGGCCAGCACGATCTGCGGCGTGCGGTTCAGGATGCGGTCCTGCGAGTTGATCGCCCAGTAGTCGAGCGACGCCGAGTAGCCGCGCGCCGGCTCGATCACCACGCCCAGACTGCCCTGCTTCGACGTCTCCGGCTTCAGCTTGGGATTGCCGCCGCTGAAGTAAGGCAGGCGCGGAATGGCGCAGAAAGCCGGATCGCCGGGATGGGTCGGGCAGTAGACCGGATCGATAATCCCGTTCGGCAGCTCCTGGGACAAGCGGCCGGAATACAGCTGCGTGAAGCTCGGCGCCAGGAAGCCCTTGTTGGCCGAGCCGCGGAACACCAGCATGCTGCTCGGCTGGTAGCGGAACGAGATCTTCGGATTGGTGGTCGAACCGAACACGCTGTAGTGGTCGCGGCGCAGGGCCAGCTGCGTTTCCAGCTCCTTGGTGATCGGCACGATCAGCTCGGTGTAGACGGCCTTGATGTCGCGGCTGGCCTCGTTTAGCGCGGCGTTGCCCGGCGATAGCAGGATCTGTGTGGCGTCCACATCCTGCGCGAAGTTGTAGCCCTCGCGGCGCAGGTCGAAGCCGACCGCCATCGACATCGGGCCGGCCGGCAGCTGCCAGACTTCGCCGGACAGGTTGCCGTCCAATTGCGTCAACGTGGTTTTGCCATGCTGGAAGGCGCCACGGAACTTGGTCGATTCGACCAGCTGCATCGCTTCCGGCGTCTGGGTCTGGCCGGCGATCAGCCACGGGTTGATCTTGCCGCCGCCCAGCGCCGCGTAGATCTGGCTGGTGTAGCCATAGCCGTCCAGCAGCGCGGTCTTGGTCGTGCTCTCCCCGTGCGAGAAGCCGGTACGGTAGTCCCATTTGCCGAACAGCACACCTTCCGCGCCGACCAGCAGGCGCAGGTTGTCTGTCACGTTTTCCTGTTTCCGGTTACCCCACGGATTGGCGCGCCACTTGTAGATGATGGGCTTGGTCTTGTCGAAGGTCGGAATGAAGGCCGACAGATCCTGGTAGTAGGCGCCGCCGACCGGGTAGGCATTGCCGTTGGCCAGCGAGGTCTGGATCTGCAGCGGCGTAAACTCGGCCGTGGCCTTGGTGTGGCCATACAGCGCCTCGACAAACAGCTTGTGCTCGGGGCTGAGCTGCAGCGTGCCGCGCGAGACCGCGTTCAAACGCTCGACCGGGAAGTTGATGATGTAGTCGGCACCGTAGTCGTAGGCGCAGGAATAGGTGCTGCGCGTTGGGGCGGTGACGTCCTTCCACAGCGCGGTCTGGTACTGCGACATGCCGGGAATGGAATCGCACTTGCCCTGGAAGCTCAGCGGATTGGCCTGCAGATAGGTGGTGTTGTCGCCCGGCCGCTTGAACCCCGCGCCCAGCGCAGTGCCGGCGCCGCTCAGCTGGTTGGCGTAAGGCGTGCCGGTGGTGTCCGGCGACAGGCCACGCTCGGGCTGGAAGCCGTTGGCGAAAGCGCGGTCGCGCGAGCTGAGCTTTTCGTTGTTGTCATAGGTGATGCTGCCCATGACGTTAAAGCCTTCCTTCTGCAAGGAGCCTACCCCGCCCAGCAGCGACAGCCTGCGGTTGGCGCCGCCGCCATGCTGGGTGAAGTTGTCGTTGAGCGTGGCTTCCGCGCCGTGGTAGTCGGTGCGCAGGATGAAGTTGATGACGCCGCCGATGGCGTCGGTGCCGTAGATGGCCGAGGCGCCGTCCTTCAGGATCTCCACGCGCTGGATCGCGCCCAGCGGGATCGCGTTCAGGTCGACCGCCTTGCCGCTGGCGCCGAAGGTGGCGATGCGGCGTCCATTGAGCAGCACCAGCGTGCTGTTGGGCCCCAGCCCGCGCAGCGACGCATACGAGGCGCCGCCGCTGACGCGGTCGGCATCGGCGCCGAAGACGTTGTTCCCCGAAGTCATGTTGTCGGCGCCCGTGCCGTTGGCCGACAGGCTGCGGACCAGCTGCTCGGTGCTGGTGATGCCTGACTTTTCGATGGTGTCGTAACCGATCACCTGCACCGGCAAGGCGCCCTCTTTCGCCAGGCGCTTGATGCTGCTGCCGGTGATTTCCACCCGCTGCATGACTTCCTGCGCCAACACCGGACCCGCGGCCGGGACGAACACACCCATCAGCGCAATCGCATGCGCCAGTTTTTTAACCTTCACGGTCTCTCCCTTTGGTGAATCTGAATACTTATTTTTCCAGATTAGCGCCTTGCAACATTGACCAGCCAATGAAAATAGCTTTTGTCGGTATAACTTTTAGTCATGTAGTGGCTCTCTGCCCAGCAGCATGCCAGCGGGAGGAACTTTCAGGAAAGGTATTTGTATCTTTTAAACCACATTTCCTGAAGTTAACAGGACGCGGGCGGCCTCGGCGATGCTGCGCGCCAGCCGGCCGGCGCCGTGCGACAGCGGCGCGTGGGCAGGCGTCAGCAGATACAGCTGGATCGGGATTTCCGGCGCCCATGGACGGCTTTGCAGCCGGCCCCGGCCGGACGCAGCGGTGAACGGATCGACCACCGCCATGCCGCCGCCGGTCTCCACCAGCGAACGGGCGATCTGGTAGGTCTGCACCACGGTGTGGAAGTGCGGCTGCATGCCTTGCGCCTCGCAGGCCGCCAGCACCAGGTCGCCGAGCGGATCGTTGTCGGCGTAGCCTATCAGTTCGCCTTCCAACTCCGGCGCGGAGAACGGCTGCGCCTGCTGCGCGGCGGACCAGCGGCCAGGCGGCGCGATCACCGTCATCACGCCCTGCGCGATCGGCTCGGCGACGATGCCGGGATGGCGCGGGTCCTGCAGCGACAGGCCGAGATCGGCCTCGCCCAGGCGCAGCGTGTTGACGATCTCGCTGGTGTGGTGGGTCGCCAGTTCGCAGCGGGTGTCGGCGAAGGCGCGGCGCCAGTTGCTCATCGCCTGCGGCAGCACGCTGGCGGCCAGGGTCGGCGTCGCCACCAAGCGGATGGTCTCCACCGCGCGGCCCTTGAGGCTGGCGGCCAGGCGGCGTATGCCTTGCAGGTCGCGGTTCAGTTTTTCGGTTTCGGCGAACAGGCGGTGCGCCTCCGGCTTGGGGTAGAGCTTGCCGCGCACGCGCTCGAACAGCGGCATGCCCAGTTGCAGTTCGCAATGCTGCAGCACCTTGGTCACGGCCGGCTGCGAGATGTGCAGCACTTGCGCCGCGCCGCTGATGGTGCCGACCTGCATGATGGCGTGAAAAACTTCTATGTGACGCAGCCGCATCTTCCTCTTTCGCTATGACGATGCGCTACTGTAGCAGGAGTGCCGAGCGGACGCTGCCCTGAGCCTGGGCCAACAGCAGGCGCGCCCGCTCCACCGGGACCCGCCGCAGCAGCACCACGATGGCCACCTTGACATGGTGGTCGCACTGTTCCAGTACGAAGCGGGCGCTGGCTTCGTCGGCGCCGGTGGCGTGCATGGTCAGCGCCACGGCGCGCCGCAGCAGCTTGGCGTTGGTGGCCTTCATGTCGACCATCAGGTTGCCATAGACTTTATTCAGCCTGACCATGATGGCGCTGGAGATGGTGTTGAGCGCGATCTTCTGCGAGGTGCCGGCCTTCAGGCGGGTGCTGCCGGAGATGACTTCGGGACCGGTGTCGAGCGTGATACCCAGCTCGGCCCGCGTGGCGACCGGCGCGTCCGCGTTGTTGGCGATGCCGATGGTCAGCGCGCCGGAGGTCCGCGCCGCGTCCAGCGCGCCCAGCACGTACGGCGTGCTGCCGGACGCGGCCAGCAACAGCACCACGTCGTCGCGCTGCGGCAGCAAGGCGGCCAGGTCCAGAAAGCCTTGCTTGGCGTCGTCCTCCGCGCCCTCCACCGCCGCGAACATGGCGCGCTTGCCGCCGGCCAGCAGCGACAGCGCGCGTTCGTGCGGCCACGAGAACGTCGGATGCAGCTCGACGCTGTCGAGCACGCCCAGCCGCCCTGAGGTGCCGGCGCCGACGTAGACCAGCCGTCCGCCGGCGGCGATGCGCGGCACGGCGGCCTCGACCGCATCGGCGATCGCGCCGGACGCGGCCTGCACGGCGGCGACGGCCTGGAACTGGTCGGCGATCAGGGTGCCGACCAGCTTGGCGACCGGATATTCGTCCAGGCCCGCATGTTGCTGACTGGGGAGTTCAGTGTTGAGCATGCAGAAAGTGTAATCTTGAACAACGGCCTACGCCCATGAAAGCTTGCCGGGAAGGCATTCCGAAAAGTTATGAGGCAACAGCCGGTTTTCATTGGCGACCAGCACCCGCTCACAGTATTCTCGCTACCATCGAGTACATTTTCAGGCCCCCAATGAAACGAGAAATGCAGGCCTTGATGGGCATGTTGCTAATGGCAGGAGCCGGCGGCGGCGCCCTGTCCGCCACGCTGGACCAGGAACTGGCCGCCGTGGCCGCCGACCGGGCGATGCCGCTGGCCAGCCTGTCTGTGCTGGCCGTTCGCGGCGGCAAGGTGCAGTACCAATTCCAAACCGGTCAGCGGCGCATAGGCCCGGCGGCCGCGCCGGCCAACGCGGACACCATGTATCGCATCGCCTCCATCTCCAAGATGATGACCACCTTCGGCGTGATGCGCCTGATCGAGCAGCACCTGCTGGAGCTGGATGCGGACGTCGGCCAGTACCTCGGCTACGCGCTGCGCAACCCGCACTTCCCCGACCGGCCCATCACCTTGCGCATGCTGCTGACGCATACCTCGTCCCTGCGCGACGAGGCGGGCTACTTCTGGGGCGCCGACGTCGCCATCCGCGACAAGCTGACCAGCGGCGCGCCCGGCATGTGGGCCAGCGAGGCCGCACCCGGCGCCTACTTCATGTACACCAACCTGAACTGGGGCGTGATCGGCACCATCATGGAAAAAGTCAGCGGCGAACGCTTCGACCGCCTGATGAAACGCCTGCTGCTCGATCCGATGGGGCTGCGCGGCGGCTACAATCCGGCCGAATTCGGCGCCGAGGAAATCGACAACGTGGCGACGCTGTACCGCAAGCGCACCGTCGATACCGAGCTGTGGAATCCCGACGGCCCGTGGATCGCGCAGGTGGACGACTACAGCGCACGCCCGCCGGCGGCGCCGGCCCATATCGAGGCCTACGTCATCGGCAGCAACGGCACCTTGTTCAGCCCGACGGGCGGACTGCGCATCTCGGCCGCCGACATGGGCAAGGTCATGCTGATGCTGATCCAGCACGGGCGCTATCAGGAGCGGCAGATCCTGCAGCCGGAATCGGTGGCGCTGATGTTCAGCCAGCAGTGGCAGCACAACGGCAGCAACGGCGATACCTACCGTGGCCTGTACCACAGCTGGGGCCTGGGCAACCAGCGCTTCGAAGACAAGCGGCTGGTCGAGGGCGGCGGCTTCGGCGGCGCCGGGCATCTGGGCGATGCATATGGCCTGATCTCGACCTTCGTGGTTGATCTGCGGCGCGGCAACGGCATGATTTCGCTGATCGGCGGCACCGGCACCGACCCGGAAGCCAATCCAGGACGCTATTCCGCGATGACCCGCAGCGAAGAGCGCATCCTGACCGCGCTGTATCGCCACGCGATACTCGGACGGTGACGTGATGAGCGAGGTGATCGTCATCGGCGGCGGCGTGGTGGGTTTGAGCTCGGCCTGGTGGCTGCTCGAGTCCGGCTATCGCGTGACGCTGGTCGAGCGCGAGGCCGAAGTCGGCAGCATGGCCAGCTATCGCAACGGCGGACAACTGAGCTATCGCTACGTAGCGCCGCTGGCCGATGCCGGCGTGCCGCTCAAGGCCTTGCAGTGGTTGTTGCAGCCCGATGGTCCGCTGCGCTTCCGGCCCGAGGCGGATCTGCGGCAATGGCGCTGGCTGCTGCAATTTCTCGGCAACTGCAACGCCGCATCCAACCGCCGCACCACCGCGACGCTGCTGCAATTGGGCGAGTTGAGCCGCAAGGCGATGAGCGAATTGTCGCTGCACGTGCCGCTGTCTGAGTTCGCCTGGCGCGACGCCGGCAAGCTGGTGGTGTACCGCAGCCCGCGCCTGTTCGAACGCGCCGCCGGCGTGGCCGCCGCCGATGCCGAGGTGCTGACCCCGGCCGCCACTGCAATGCGCGAGCCGGCGCTGGCCGCGCTGCAAGGCGATCTGGCCGGCGGCATCTACAATCCTGGCGAGGCGGTGGCGGACTGTCACGCCTTCTGCCTGGCGTTGGCCCGGCGCTTGCGAGAGCATCCCAACTTCAACGGCGTGCAGCACCGCGACGTCACCGCCATTCGAACCGACCATGGCGAAGTGACCCGACTGGACACCGCGTCCGGCCCGCTGCGCGCCGACCATTTCGTGCTGGCAGCCGGCATCGCCAGCCGCGACCTGGCGGCCAGCGCTGGCATCTATCTGCCGCTGTATCCGCTCAAAGGCTACAGCCTGTCCGCCCCCATCCGCGCGGCGGACGTGGCGCCGCAGATCAGCGTGACCGACTTTGAGCGCAAGGTGCTGTACGCACGCATCGGCACGCAGCTGCGCGTGGCGGCCATGGTGGACATGGTGGGCGCGGACAACCGCATCGATCAGCGCCGCATACAGGGCCTGGTGCGCCTGGCCAAGGAAGCCATGCCGGACGCCGCCGACTACGCGCGGGCCGAGGCGTGGGCTGGCCTGCGTCCGGCCACGCCCAACAGCGCGCCCATCATCGGCGCCACCCGCTACAGCAATCTGTGGCTGAACGTCGGCCACGGGCCGCTGGGATTCACCTTCGCCTGCGGCACCGCGAGCCTGCTCGCGCAAATGCTGCGCGGCGCAGCGACGCCCATCGCGCTGGACGGGTTGACGCTGCGTCGTTGATGGTCAGGACTGTTTCTGGAACAGGCGCAGGATACTGGAAAAGTCCCGCTGTCCATGCCCCTGCTGCTGATGCAGTTGATACAGCTGGCGCGCCAGGCTGCCCAATGGCGTGGCCGCTTCGGCTGATTGCGCAGCCTGCTGCGCCAGGCCCAGGTCCTTGAGCATCAGCGAGGTGCCGAAGCCGCCGGCGTAGTCGCGCGAGGCCGGCACGTTGTCCATCACGCCGGGCCAGGGGTTGTACACTTCGAGCGCCCAGTTGCGGCCGGAGCTCTTGGCCATGATATCGGACAGCACCTTCGGATCGAGACCGTGCGCGACGCCCAGGTTCAGCGCTTCCGAGGTGCCCGCCATCAGTATCCCGAGCAGCATGTTGTTGCATATCTTGGCGACCTGGCCCGCGCCGGGACCGCCTGCGTGGAAGATGTTCTTGCCCATCTGCTCCAGCACGGGACGGGCGCGCTCCAGCGCCGCCGATGCGCCACCGACGATGAAGGTCAGCGTGCCGGCCGCCGCGCCGGCGGTGCCGCCCGACACCGGCGCGTCGATCATCGCCAGCCCTCGCTCCGCGGCAGCTGCGGCCACCTCACGCGCGGCGTCGGCGGCGATAGTGCTGCAATCGATGAACAAGGCATTGGGCATGGCGTGCGCCAGGATACCCTGCCCGCCCAGATACAACTCGCGCACATGGCGATCCGCAGGCAGCATGGTGATGACCACGTCCGCCTCGCGCACCGCCACCAGCGCCGACGTGGCGGCCTGCGCGCCCGCATTGCGCAGGCCCTCCACTGCCGCCGCCGACAGGTCGAATACCGACACCTTGCGGCCCGCCCGCAGCAGGTTGTGCGCCATCGGCGCGCCCATGTTACCCAGTCCGATAAAAGCGATATGCATGTTGTCTCCTGTTTTTGATTAGTTCAGATCCGCCAGCGGATGCCGCTGCCACGGCGCCCGGAAGAACTCGCCAACGCTGGCTTGTGCCGCAGCCAGCGTGGACGGCGACCATTGCGGCGCGTTGTCTTTCTCGACCAGCAACGCGCGCACGCCCTCTGCAAAGTCGGGATGGGCACAGCATTGCAGGGCGACGATCAGCTCCAGCCGGAATACTTCGGCCAGGCTGAGGTGCCGGCTGCGACGCTGCAGTTCCCACACCAGCGCCACCGACGATGGCGCGCCTTTCGACAACGCCGCCGCTGCGCGCTGCAACCACGCCGATTCCCCGTGGTAGCCGGTGATGGCGGCCACGACCTCGCCCAACTCGCGGCTGGCGGTCATGGTGTTGATGGTATCCCAGTTCTGCCGCAGTTCCGATACGGGCAGCGAATCCTGCGGCAGGCTCAGCGCACGCAGCAGTCGATCCACCACCACGGCGCCATCGGCGTCGCTCCAGTCGGCGGCGCACAGCGCTTCGACGACGGCGGCGCGTTGTTCCTGCGGCAGGAAGTAGTCGCCGAGGCCGGTGAACAGCCCATCATGCGCATTCATGGAGGCGCCGGTCAGGCCGAGGAACAGGCCGCTGCGGCCCGGCATGCGCGGCAGGAACCAGCTGCCGCCCACATCCGGGAACAGGCCGATGGTGATTTCCGGCATGGCGATGCGCGTGGTGGGCGTCAGCACGCGGTGGCTGGCGCCCGCCAGCAAACCCAGTCCGCCGCCCATGACGATGCCGCCGCCCCACACCACCAGCGGCTTCGGATAGGTGTGCAGCAGATGGTCGAGCCGGTACTCTTCGCTGAAGAACGCTTCCGCCTGCCTGTTCGGCATGGCGGTGGGCTCGGCCAGGATCGCGCTGCGCAGCGTGCGCACGTCGCCGCCGGCGCAGAAGGCTTTGTCGGTGCTCGATTGCAGCACCACGCAGGCGACGCCGTCGTCCCGCGCCCAGTCCTGTACGGCGAGGTAGAGGGCACGTATCATGTCCAGCGTGAGCGCGTGCAGCGTCGACGGGACGTTCAGCGTGGCGACGCCGATGCGCTTGCCGTTGCTGGCCGCGCGGGTTTCCAGCAGCACGGCCGGAGCTTGCTCCAGGTTGGCGGCCTCACGCATTGCGCCACCGTGCGGCACGTTTTTCCAGGAAGGCCAGCACGCCCTCTTTCTGATCCTGCGTGTCGAACAGATCGACGAAGCGTTCGCGCTCCTGCGGCAGCATGTGTTGCGGCGGCAGGCTGCGCGCGCCCTGGATCAGCGATTTGCAGGCGGTGATGCTGCTCGGACTTTGGCGCCAGGATTTTTCCGCCAACGCCAGCGCCGCCTCCAGCGCGGCGCCGGTGGCGACCACTTCCTCCACCAGGCCGATGGACAGCGCGCGCTGCGCATCGATGCGCTCGCCGCACAAGATCATGCGCTTGGCCCAGCCTTCGCCCACCAGCCACGACAGCTGCTGCGTGCCGCCCGCGCAAGGCAGCAGGCCGACCGCCGCTTCCGGCAAGGCCATCTGCGCATGTTCCTCGGCGATGCGGATGTCGCAGGCCAGCGCGCACTCCAGCCCGCCGCCCATCGCGTAGCCGTTGATGGCGGCGATGCTGACGCCGCGGAAGCCGGACAGCGCCTCGAACGCCCGGCCGAAGCGTTGCGCCATCGCGCGCGCCACGGCCTTGTCGCCGTCGGCGAACAGCTTCAGGTCGGCGCCGGCCGAGAAGAACTTGGCGCCGCCGCCGGTAATGACCAGCGCATAAATGTCGCGCTCGGCGTTCAGGTCGGCCACCAGTTCGGCCAGCGCCGCCAGGCTCTCCAGCGTCCACGTGTGGGCCGGCGGGTTGTCGAGCGTGATGACGGCCGTGTGCTGGCGCCGTTCCACTTGCAGGTTTGCGTAGGTTTTGTTCATTTGATCGTCTCCGTGGCGCCCTCGCGCAGGATGGCCCTGCCGACGATGAGGCGCATGATTTCGTTGGTACCTTCAAGGATTTGATGCACCCGCGTGTCGCGCACATGGCGCTCCAGCGGATACTCGCGGATGTAGCCGTAGCCGCCGTGCAGTTGCAGCGCCTCGTTGGCGACGGTAAAGCCGGCATCGGTGGCGAAGCGCTTGGCCATGGCGCAGTAGACGCTGGCGTCAGGGCTCTCCTGGTCCAGCTTCCAGGCGGCCAGCCGCACCATCTGGCGGGCGGCGACCAGTTCCGTCACCATGTCGGCCAGCTTGAATTGCAGCGCCTGGAACTGCGCCAGCTCGCGGCCGAACTGGAAGCGCTCCTTCAAATAGGCGCCGGCCCGCGCCAGCGCCGCCTGCGCCGTGCCGACCGAGCAGGCGGCGATGTTGATGCGCCCTCCGTCCAGCCCCTTCATGGCGATCGCGAAGCCCTGGCCCGGTTCGCCCAGCATGTTGGCGGCCGGGATGGCGACGTTGTCGAAGTGGATGGCGCAGGTCGGTTGGCTTTTCCAGCCCATCTTCTCTTCGTTCTTGCCGAAGCTGATGCCGGGCGTGTCGGCCGGCACCGCGAAGGCCGAGATGCCTGCCGCACCGTCGTCGCCGGTGCGGGCCATCACCACCAGCAGGTCGGTGCTGCCGGCGCCGGAGATGAAGGCTTTGCTGCCATTGAGCAGATAAGCCTCGCCCTGGCGTACGGCGCGGGTGCGCAGCGAGGCCGCGTCCGAGCCGGCCTGCGCTTCGGTCAGGCAGTAGCTGGCCAGCGCCTGGCCGCCGGCGAGGCGCGGCACCCATTGCTGGCACACGGACTGGCTGCCCCAGCGCGCCACCATCCAGGTCGCCATGTTGTGGATCGACAGGTAGGCGGTGGTGGAGGTGCAGCCGGCGGCCAGTTCCTCGAAGATGGTGGCGGCGTCCAGCCGCGACAGGCCCAGCCCGCCCAGATGCTGCGGCGTGTACATCCCGCAGAACCCAAGCTCGCCGGCCTTGGCCAGGGCGTCGCGGCTGAAGTAGCTGTCGGCGTCCCAGTGGGCGGCGTTGGGTGTGAGCTCGCCTGCGGCAAATTCGCGCGCCGCCTGCTGGAACGCCTGCTGCTCTTCGTTGAGCGCGAAGTCCATGACCGTTACTTCAGGCTGATGGTGGTGTTGACCTGGCCGACCGAGGCCGCATCTGCGAACCAGCGTTGGGTGATGGTCTGGGTCTGCGTGTAGAACAGCACCACCTGCTTGCCATACGGACCCAGGTCGCCCAGCTTGGAACCGCGTGAGCCGGTAAAGCTGAACAGCGGCACCGGCACCGGAATCGGCACGTTGATGCCGACCTGGCCGACGTCGATGTCTTCCTGGAATTTGCGCGCGGCCGCGCCGCTCTGCGTGAACAGGGCCGTGCCGTTGCCGTTCGGGTTGGCGTTGACCAGGGCGATGGCGTCGTCCAGCGTGTCGGCCTCGACGACGATCAGCACCGGCCCGAATATCTCCTGGTCGTACACGGCCATGCCGGGCTTGACGCCGGACAGGATGGTCGGCGCGATGAAATTGCCGTTCGGGTAGCCGTCGACCTTGACCAAGCGGCCGTCCAGCGCCAGATGCGCGCCCTGCTCCAAGCCCTTGGCGACCAGCGCCAGCACGCGCTCCCTGGCGGCGCAGGAGATGACCGGGCCGAGATCGGGATTGTCCTTGCCTGCGCCGACTGTCAGCGCGGCGGCCTTCCGCACCAACTCGGGCAGCCACTCGCGCGCCTCGCCCACCAGCACCGCGACCGAGGCCGCCATGCAGCGCTGGCCGGCGGCGCCGAAGCCCGCGCCCAGCAGCTGGTTCAGCGTTTGTTCCTTGTTCGCGTCCGGCAGCACGACCGCGTGGTTCTTGGCGCCCATCATGCACTGGGCGCGCTTGCCGGCCAGCGTGGCGCGCTGGTAGACGTACTTGCCGACGTGGCTGGAGCCGACGAAGGACACGGCGCGGATGTCGGGATGGTCGCACAATGCGTTCACCACCTCCTCGCCGCCATGCACCACGTTCAGCACGCCCGCCGGAACGCCGGCCTCCAGCGCCAGCCTGACCAGCTTGACGGTGACCAGCGGATCCTGCTCGGATGGTTTGAGCACGAAGGTGTTGCCGCAGCCGATGGCCATCGGGAACATCCACAGCGGAATCATGGCAGGGAAGTTGAACGGGGTGATGCCGGCGCACACGCCCAGTGGCTGCAGCACGCTGTAGGTGTCGACGCCGCCGGCCACGTTCTGCGCGAACTCGCCCATTTGCAGCGTGCCGATGTTGGCCGCGTGCTCGACCACTTCCAGGCCGCGGAACACGTCGCCTTCGGCGTCGAGCAGGGTCTTGCCTTGCTCGGCGGTCAGCGTGGCGGCCAGGTCGGCCATGTTTTCGCGGATCAGCTGCTGGTACTTGAGGAAGATGCGGGCGCGCGCGCCGATGGGCGTCTTGCGCCAGGTCTTGAAGGCGCGCAGGCCGGCGGAGACCGCCTGCGCCACCTCGTCCGCCGTGGCGAACGGCACGCGGGCCAGCACTTCCTGCGTGGCCGGGTTGACCACGTCGCGCCAGACGGTGGTGCGGGATTCAACCCATTCGCCATTGATCAGCAAGGGTACGGTGGGAATAGCTGCGGTCATCGTCGGTCTCCTGGTGGTGTATCGAAAGGCTTGCGGTTTTTGCTAATTGTTTGCATTATTCGCTTATCCGAAACGTGCGTAAAGACGTAAAAATGCGAGGAATTGCGAAGTTATCAGCCCGAAATTGCGAAGGTTGCGAAGATGTCTAAAGTTTTCATGGGCGTGCGTTTGCAGCGCCTGCGCGAGGAGCGAAAGCTGACCCAGGCGGCGCTGGCCAAGATGCTGGACATCTCGCCCAGCTATCTGAACCAGATCGAGCGCAACCAGCGGCCGTTGACCGTGTTCATCCTGCTGCGGGTGGGCGCGGTGCTGGGCGTCGATCCGCAGATTTTTTCCGAACACGACAGCGCCGGGCTGGTGGCCGACCTGCGCGACGCCTTCAGCGAGTTGCCGGACGCCGACACCTCGCTGGCGGAATTGAAGACGCTGGTGGAGAACATGCCCGGCGTGGCGCGCGCCATCGTGCAGATGCAGAGCCGCTACCGCATGGCGGCCGGGCGCGCGGCGGCGCTGGAATCGCAGTTCGACGACGGCAACCGCGGCATCAGCATAGCCCCGCCCTCGGTCGACGAGGAGGTGCGCGATTACCTGAACCTGCGCCAGAACTACATCGACGAGCTGGACCAGGCCGCCGAGCTGGTCGGCGATGCCAGCGCGGCTTCGCTGCAGCGCCGGTTGGCGGAGCGCCATGGCGTGACCGTGCTGGCCTCGCAGATGCCCGGCCTGCCGATGGAACGGCGCCGCTACGATCCCGCGCAGAAGTTGCTGTGGCTGCCTGACACCATCAGCGAAGGCCAGCGCGCCTTCCAGATGGCTGCACAGCTGGGTTTGCTGGAACAGGCGGAGGTGATCGGGTCTCTGGTGCAGGCTGCCGGCTTTTCCAGCGATGCCACGCGCGATGGCGCCCGCCTGGCCCTGTCGAACTATTTTGCCGGAGCGCTGCGCCTGCCCTATCGCCGCTTCCTGCAGGCGGCCGAGGCCTGCGCCTACGATATCGAGCTGCTGGCGGGCCAGTTCGGCGTCGGTTTCGAGGCGGTTTGCCACCGGCTCAGCACTCTGCAGCGGCCGGGCTACGCCGGCTTGCCCGTGTTTTTCGTGCGCGTGGACCGGGCCGGCAACATCTCCAAGCGGCAGTCGGCGGCGGCCTTTCACTTTTCCCGCGCCGGCGGAACCTGTCCGCTGTGGGTGGTGTACGAGGCGTTCAGCCTGCCCGGCCAGGTGCTGCGGCAGGTGGCGCGCATGCCGGACGGCAGTACCCATCTGTGGGTCGCGCGCCAGGTCAGCAGCGGCCCGGCCGGCTTCATGGCGCCTGGGCGTTCGTTTGCCGTCGCGCTGGGTTGCGATGTCAGCCAGGCCCATCGCATGGTGTATGCCAAGGGCCTGGATCTGGCCAATCCCGACGTCGCCACGCCGATCGGCAACGGCTGCAAGGTGTGCGAGCGCAACGATTGCCTGCAACGGGCGTTTCCCTCCATTTTGCGACAAAAAGCCGGGGCCGCCAGGCCGGCATAGCAAATCGACATCAGCTCGCGGTACAATCCTGTATGCAACTAGGATTACTCCATGAGACATAGCCAGCCGTTCGCGGACCTTCCCCAAATGGCACGCGCCGTGTCCGTGCGGCGGCTATTCCGCGACGGCAGCCGGCGCGAACGGTTGTTCATCTCGATTCTGTGGCTGTTGTCGCTGGCCGCCAGCATAGGACTGGGGCTGGCCGTGGTGATCGGCAAATGGTCCGGCCTGCCGGTGCAGTTGGGCGGGGTCGAGTTGTATATCACCGTCTACCCGCCGCTGGTGATCTGCCTGTTGTGGACGCTGACCTGCGGCTGGTGGTGGGGCGCCATTCCCGCCTATCTGGCCACCTTGACATTGGCCCTCTACGGCGGCATGCCGCTGTCCTGGGCGCTGCTGTTCAGCGCCGCCAACCCGCTCGGCTTCGCCGTCATGGGGCTGGGTTATCGAGCCATCGCCATCAGCCGGCAATTGACCAGTCTCGGCGCAATGCTGTTTTATGTGCAGCTATCGTTTGTGGCCGCCATATTCAGCTCCAGCGGCGCACTGGTCTGGTGCTACACCAATCGGATCGATTCGACCGCCCTGCTGCCGATCTGGCAGGGCTGGTGGCTGGGCGCCTTCCTGCAAAGCGTGTTCTTATGCGCGCCGGTGATGGCGGTGTTGTGGCCGCACCTCGAACGCTGGCAGCAGGCCCGGCCACAATTGCTGGTGGACGCCGGCACGGACCCGCGCGGTTCGGTGCTGCGTCTGCTCGGTTGCGTGGCGATAGGCGTGCTGGTCTACGGCTTCGTGACGTTGCAGTTGGCCGACAATCTGCTCCGCGTGCAGGCGGCCGGCATCCCCGCGGCGCTGGCGCGGGCGCTGGAAGTGGCGCGCGATACGACCTGGGCGTTCTACTGGGTGTTCGCGCTGATCGTGGTGTTCATCGCCGTTTTCGGTTACCACATGTTCATCCACTGGCAGACGCTGACCAATCAGCTGGTCACCGATCTGCGCCACGCCAACCAACGGCTGTACTTGCTGGCCGGCACCGACAGCCTGACCGGCCTGCACAACCGCCGCGTCGCCGACGAACGCATCGCCGCCGAGTGGCAGCGTTCCCAGCGGCTGGGCCTGGGCGCTGCGCTGGTGATGATCGATATCGACCATTTCAAGCAGATCAACGACCGCCACGGCCACCCGGTCGGCGACGAAGCGATCCGCATCCTGGCGGCGGAGATCCGCGCCCTGTCGCGCGAGATCGACTGCGCCTGCCGCTACGGCGGCGAGGAGTTCGTCATCCTGCTGCCGCAAGCCGACGCCGAAGGGGCGTATGTGTTCGCCGAACGGCTGCGCACGCGCGTGGCGGCGATGCCGGTGGCGAGCGAACATGGCGCCTTCCACTTCACGGTCAGTGTCGGCATCGCACTGTTCAATGCCGAGGATGTCAGCCACGAGGCGTGGATAGAGCGCAGCGACAGCGCCTTGTACCGGGCCAAGCGCGACGGACGCAACCGGGTGGTGTCTGAATCGCCCGTGTCCGCTTAATTGGGTTCGCCAGGAACTCATCCCCGTCCTACATCCACACTGCACGCGCACCTATACCTGTGCGGTCGCGCTCCAAGCATGATGAGTGTTGTCACCGCGTTATTTAACGCGGGACCGCACCAACTATCTGGAGACCACCATGAGCTACCTCGACCGTGATACCTATGGCATATACAGCGAAACCTCCGACGGCCCCGGCCCTCGGCTGATGGGCGCCGATACGCTGATCGGCGAAGACGTCTACAACCGCCAGGACGAAGACCTGGGCGACATCAAGGAAATCATGCTGGACATGCGCCAGGGCCAAGTGGCCTATGCCGTGCTGTCGTTCGGCGGCTGGCTGGGCATGGGCGACAAGCTGTTTGCCGTCCCCTGGCAGGCTTTGCAACTGGACAGCGCCAACAAGCGTTTCCTGCTGGATGTGTCCAAGGAACACCTGAAGAATGCGCCGGGCTTTGACAAGGATCACTGGCCGGACATGGCCAGCACCGAGTTCAGCACCCAGATCCACAACTTCTACGGCACCCAGCAGAACGTGCCGGGCGCCCGCACCGCCAGCGGCAGCGTGATGGGCAGCAGCACCGGCAGCCTGCAAAGCGACCAGCCCGGCAGCGCCAGCCGGAGCACACCCGGCAGCAGCAGCGGTTCGCTGTAGCGGCTGGCCCACAGAACGCGCACATTGGCTCGTCAAGGCATGCGATAGCGGGCATGCCTGGCGGGCATCTCTGGTCTAATTGTTGTATCGACAGCAATTAGACCAACCATGCAAAAATCACTCGCACTTCCCCTCATCGCGCTGGCGCTGTGCGCCGGCAACCTCCCCGCCCTTGCCTTTGAGCCCCTGCCGCCGGAAACCATGGACGACGCCCGCGTCTTCAAGGTGGAGGTTTTGCAGGTGACCGATATCGAGCCCTACCAGGAGGCCTACAACGGCTTCATCAAATCGCTGCAATCGAGCGGGCTGGTGGCCGGCAAGAACCTGAGCATCAACCGCGTGGCGATTGACTTCGACATCGAAAAAGGCGGCTTCTGGAGCCGGCTGGGGGTGCTGCTGCGCATCCGCCAGGAGACCGGCCGCATCGTCGAGGCCAAGCCCGACCTGGTGCTGACCATCGGCACGCCGGCCACCAAGTATGCGCGCGGCATGCTGGCCGATGCCCATATCCCGCTGGTGTTCACGGCGATCGCCAATCCCGAGGACGCCGGCTGCGTGTCGCTGGTGGACGGTGGCGAAGGCGCGACCGGCTCGACGCTGTACACCGACATGGCCGACTCGCTGAAGCTGGTGCAGGACGTGTTCCCGAACGTGCGGCGGATCGGCATGGTCTATACCGACGACGAGAACGGCGTCGCCAACGTCGCCGCGGCCACCCGCAGCGGCAAGCCGCTGGGCCTGGACGTCAGCTCCAGGCTGGTGAACAAGACCGACCATATCGCGCCGTCGCTGAAGGAGCTGTACTCCGCCGGCCGCGGCGTGCAGATGTTCGCCGTGCCGCTGGACACGTACTACGGCTTGCACCGCTACGAAGCGGCCATCGACCTGGGCGATTTCGGCATCGAGAACAAGGTGCCGGTGGTGACGCTGGCGATGGTGCGAGTGCCTGGCGCGGCGCTGTACGTGGGCGCCGATTTCACCCAGGTGGGCCGCCTGGCCGGCAACCAGGCGGCCAAGATCCTGCAGCGCCACACCAAACCGGACGTGTTGCCCATCCTGCGCCAGGAAACCCCGACGGTGATGGTCGATCCGGCGCGCATGGCGGCACTGGAGGTGACGCTGCCGCCGGCAATGGCGGCCCGCAAAACCGTCACCACCAGCGGCTTCTGGCAGATCGACCTCGCCAAGTAAGTTGTTGCTATACTCGTCCCATCGGTTGACAACTTTGGGATCGCATATGCTGCGCAGGCCAGTCCTTGCCTTGATGTTAGTGCTGGGCCTGGCTGCTGCGCCCGGCCATGCCGGCGACGATGCCAGGCACGTCGTCATGGCCACCATGCTGGAGCAGCAAAGCACCTTCGCCGGCCGGTGGCTGAGGCTGATCTACACCGATGCTTTCCAGCAGCTGGGCGTGGCAGTGGAAATACGCAGCTATCCCGCCGCCCGCGCCAGTGCGGAGGCGATCGCCGGCAACGTCGATGGCGAGCTGGCGCGCGGCTATGACTACGCCGCCTTGCAGACGGCCCTGATGCGGGTGCCGGAAGCGCCCTTTTCGGCAAGCAACGCGGCCTATACCCGCAATCCCGACATACATCTGACCAACGGCTGGGACTCCTTGCGCGGCACCAACTACCGTGTGGATTTCCGTTTCGGCTACCCGGTGGTCCAGCAGCGGCTGGCGGCCGTGCTGCCGCCAGGCAGTTTTAACGGCGTGCTGAACGCGGAACTGGGCTTGCGCAAGCTGGCCGTCGGGCGCACCGACCTCTACATCGACACCGCCGAGGTCATCGACCCCATGCTGGCCAGTCCGGAATTCATGCATGCAGGCATACATCAGGCCGGCGTGATGGAACGCATGCCGATCCATGCCTATCTGAACAAGAAGCATGAAAAGCTGGCTCTGCGCCTGGCGGCCGTCATCAAAAAAATGCGCGAAAACGGCCAGATCGAACAGCTGCGCCAGCAGGCGCTGAAAGAGTAGCCGCACCAAAACCGGGCATTTCCTCTGGCACGTTTCTTGATATATCAGAAACGTACTCATCAGGGAATGTTCGATATGGCTAAATTCTTTAACGAAATGACCGCCGACGGGCTGGCCCATCACGCCAGCGCCGAGGTACGTGAACACTACCGCGAGTTCTGCGGCTGGCTGCAGCGCCAGTCGTCGGAAACCATCGAGCGCAAGCGGGCCGAGGCCGACCTGACCTTCCGCCGGGTCGGCATCACCTTCGCCGTCTATGGCGATGACGCCGGCACCGAGCGGCTGATCCCCTTCGACACCATTCCGCGCATCATCCCGGCGGGCGAATGGAAACAACTGCAGGCCGGGCTGGTGCAGCGGGTCCAGGCCCTCAATATGTTCATCCATGACATCTATCATGACCAGAACATCATCAAGGCAGGCATCATCCCCGCCGAGCAAATCTACAAGAACGCCCAGTACCGGCCGGAGATGCAGGGCATCAAGGTGGCCTCGGACATCTACGCCCACATCGCCGGCGTCGATATCGTGCGGGCCGGCCAGGGCGAGTTCTATGTGCTGGAGGATAACTTGCGGGTGCCGTCCGGCGTGTCCTACATGCTGGAAGACCGCAAGATGATGATGCGGCTGTTCCCCGAACTGTTCGCCCGCAACAAAATCGCGCCGGTCGACCACTATCCCGACCTGCTGCTCGACAACCTGCGCTCCGTCGCGCCGATGGGCATCAACGATCCCACGGTGGTGGTGATGACGCCGGGCATGTACAACTCGGCCTACTTCGAACACGCCTTCCTGGCCCAGCAAATGGGTGTGGAACTGGTCGAGGGCAAGGACTTGTTTGTCAGCGATAACACCGTATTCATGCGCACCACGCGCGGCCCCAAGCGGGTGGACGTGATCTACCGTCGCCTCGACGACGATTTCCTCGATCCGCTGGCATTCCGCCCGGATTCCTCGCTCGGCGTGCCGGGGCTGCTGTCGGTGTACCGCGCCGGGCGGGTCACGCTGGCCAACGCCATCGGTACCGGCGTGGCGGACGACAAGTCGATCTATCCCTTTGTTCCCGACATGATCAAGTTCTACCTGTCGGAGGAGCCGGTGCTCAACAACGTGCCGACCTACCAGTGCCGCAAGAAGGAAGACCTGGCGTACACGCTGGCCAAGCTGCCTGAGCTGGTGGTCAAGGAAGTGCACGGCGCCGGCGGCTACGGCATGCTGGTGGGCCCGGCCTCGACCAAACAGCAGATCGAGGACTTCCGCCAGCGCCTGCTGGCCAGGCCGGACGGCTACATCGCCCAGCCGACGCTGGCGCTGTCGGCCTGCCCCACCTATGTGGAAAACGGCATCGCGCCGCGCCACATCGACCTGCGCCCCTTCGTGCTGTCGGGCAAGACCATTTCCATGGTGCCGGGCGGGCTGACCCGCGTGGCCCTGCAGGAAGGCTCGCTGGTGGTGAACTCGTCGCAGGGCGGCGGCACCAAGGATACCTGGATACTGGAACGATAAGGAGACACTATGTTGAGCCGCACCGCCGACCACCTGTTCTGGATGGCGCGCTACACCGAGCGCGCAGAAAACACCGCCCGCATGCTCGACGTCAACGTGCAGACATCGATGCTGCCGCAGTCCGACGAGGAAAACGCGCACGGCTGGCGCGCCATGCTCGGCATCTCAGAGCTGCAGTCGGCCTTCGACCGCAAATACGACTCGCTGGAGGCGCGCGCCGTCATCGACTTCATGGTGCGCGATCCCGACAATCCGTCCTCGATCGTGGCCTGCCTGACCGAGGCGCGCGAAAACGCCCGCGCCGTGCGCGGCACGCTGACCACGGAGGTGTGGGAAATCCAGAACCAGACCTGGCTGGACATGCAGAAGCGGCTGGACAGCGATCTGCTGGAAAACGATCCCAGCAAGTTCTTCGAGTGGGTCAAGTTCCGCTCGCACCTGTCGCGCGGCGTGACCGTGGGCACCATGTTGCGCGACGAGGCCGTGCATTTCATCCGCCTGGGCACCTTCCTGGAGCGGGCCGACAACACGGCGCGCATCCTGGACGTCAAGTTCCACGGCGGCGGTGCGGAAAGCACCGGCGAGACCATGACCCAGCGCGATTTCTACTACTGGGGCGCGCTGTTGCGTTCGGTGTCGGGTTTCGAGATCTACCGCAAGGTGTACCGCGACGTCATCACGCCGGCGCGCATCGCCGAACTGCTGATGTTGCGTGGCGATATGCCGCGCTCCCTGCTGGCGTGCATGGATGAAGTGGTCCAGAACCTGCGCGAAGTGCGCAACGACGTGTCCGCCGACACGGAGCGCTTCGCCGGCAAGCTGCATGCGGAACTGCAATTCGGCAAGATCGACGACATCCTGGCCGCCGGCCTGCACGACACCCTGACCGGCTTCCTGGCCGACATCTACCAACTGGGCAACCGCGTCAGCCGCGATTTCCTGGTGCCGCTGGCGGCTTGAAACGAGGCACTCTATGCAACTGACGATACGTCACGAAACGCGCTACACCTACACCACGCCGCTGGCCTACACCATCCAGCAGCTGCACCTGACGCCCCGCGCCGAGGCGCAGCAGCACGTGTTGTCCTGGAATATAGCGATGCCGGGCCACGTGCACGCCTACACCGACGCCTACGGCAACCGGTCGCACATGATGACGATGGACGTGCCGCATCAGGGACTGAGCATCGTCGCGGGCGGCGTGGTGGAAACCACCTGTCCGAAACAGGGCCGCATTCCCAACGGCGACAGCCTGTCGCCCTTGATCTATACGGTGTCCACGCGCCTGACCGAGCCCACGCCCGGCATCCTGGAACTGGCGGCGTCCTGCCTGCCGGATGGCAAGGCGCAGACCAAGGACTTGATACGCCTGGCCGAGCACATCTTTGGTGCGGTTCGGTATCAAAGCGGTGCGACCGCCGTCACCACCACCGCCAGCGATGCGCTGGCCCTGGGCGAAGGCGTGTGCCAGGACCATGCGCACCTGTTCCTGGCCTGCTGCCATGCGCACGGGATACCGGCCCGCTATGTGTCCGGATATATCGACCCGGAAACCAGCGACCACGCGGCCAGCCACGCCTGGGTCGACGCCTGGGCCGAAGACAAGGATTACACCGGCTGGGTCAGCATCGACGTGACCCATGCGCGGCTGATGACGGACGCCTATTGCCGCTTGGCCATCGGGCGCGATTACGACGCGGCGGCGCCTGTGCGCGGCGTGCGGCGCGGCGGCGGCACCGAATCGATGAGCGTGGATGTGCAGATCGTGCCTCAGTAGCCGCACCGGTGCGGGGTGTACAATAATAATTATTCTAATCAATAACTTGCAACGATGACTTACTGTGTGGGCATGCGCCTGAATGCCGGGCTGGTGTTTCTATCCGATTCGCGTACCAATGCTGGCGTAGACCAGGTCGGCACATTCCGCAAGATGAGCGTGTTTGAAGTTCCCGGCGACCGCATGATGGTGCTGATGACCGCCGGCAATCTCTCGATCTCGCAATCGATACGCCAGCTGGTCTCCGAACAGCAGAACGCCGACGGCCACAGCATCTGGACCGCCACCAGCATGCACGAGGCCGCCCGCCTGCTGGGCGATGCCGTGCGCCAGGTACACGAGCGGGAAGCCAAGGCGCTGGCCGAGTTCGGCATCGAGTTCAACGTCAGCATCATCTTCGGCGGCCAGATCAAGGGCGAGCGCTGCCGTCTGTTCCAGATCTATTCGGCTGGCAATTTCATCGAGTCGCACGACGAAAATACCTATTTCCAGATCGGCGAGGCCAAATACGGCAAGCCCATCATCGACCGCGTGGTGACGCCGGCCACCAGCCTGGACGACGCCGCCAAATGCGCGTTGATCTCCATGGATTCGACGCTGCGCTCCAATGTGTCGGTCGGGCTGCCGCTGGATCTGCTGGTGTATGAAAGCGACAAGCTGGCGGTGACCCACTTCGTCACCATCGACGAGCGCAACCAGTACTTTCAGATGATACGCAACACCTGGGGCCACCAGTTGAAGCGTGTGTTTGAAGGACTGGACAATCCGGTCTGGAACGCCGCGCCTGAAACCACCAGCAACGTGTTGCACTCAACCCAGATCGGCAGCCAACCGGTACGGGTGATGCCGCCGGCCGGCGTGGCCGCCCCGCCGGTGTCGAATACCCCGCTGCAGACGCTGACGCAACAGTTTCACGACGGACAACAGTAACCGTCGGCTTCGGCCATCGGGAGAGAGTATGATGCAATATAAATTCAACTCTCACGGAGCGCTGCATGTCCGATGCCACACCGCCGGTATCCGAGGAACATATCTTTTCGGTCGACACCTTGCTCAAATACATGGGCAACGACGATAAGGCGCTGGCCGTTGTCTCAAAGATAGTGCGTGATGCCTGCTCGCCCGGCATGGCGCCGATGCAGCAGACCGCAGATGCACTGCGCGACCAGCGTTATCCCGAAGCTGGTAAAACCCTGCATAGCCTGCGCGGTTCGATCGGCACGCTGGGCGCCAAACGCCTCGTCACTTCCTCGCTCAAACTGGAGCAGGCCATCGCGGAACGTCATCTGGATCAAATCCCTTCCCTGTTCACCGCCCTGGAATCCGAATACAAGCTGGTATTGCAGTCGGCCGAAGGTTGGCTGCAACGCAACGCGCGATAAAGTGATGGGCTTACCCCCTCAATGCCTCAATAATAACCAGTAATTGCGACATTGAAATCAAATAATCGCAGGTGTATTGTTCAGTAATTGTGAATTTTCACTTATGCTGCATCGCAACCAGAGCCTCGCCCGGCAGCTTTCCTGCCCCCCTTAACGAATGGTTACAATTGTTACCCTGAATATAGGCTAGCGTACAAGAGGCTGAAAAGCTTCGTGATAATATCCGCTCCAGATTCGCAAAACATGCCGGGCTAGCAAGGCAAAAGCTAGTGTGCGCCGCGCTTTTTGATAGTTTTGTAGAATGGAAAGCTGAATATATTGCACTAAGGCATCTTGCGCAATTGATAATTTGTTTCAGTGCAAGTATAATGGTGCAATGCGTCGAGCCGGTGGCACGGTACTCGATGGACTTGAAGGACCGCAGCAGACGGCCTCGGGTTTTAGCCTTGGACAGAATAGTAGGAAGGCTTTCCTCACCGACAGTGGTACTGCTTTAACCAAGGGTAACTAAAATATGGAATTATTCAACAAGTCGGGCATACTGGTATCGTCGGTACTGGTGCTGGTGGGCGCATTGATTGCCTGTCAAGCGCAGGAAGACGCGATCCCCTCGCCGACCGTGATTGAAGCTGCTGCGATGCAATTGGGACCGCAAGGCCAAACCGCCGGCGAACGCCGCCTGCAGGAATGGGCCGATCAAGGATCGCCGGTAGCCCAGCGCGAATTGGCGTTGCGCTATTTGTCCAACCCCGCCAAGCGCCGCGAAGCCATGCAACTGTTCGAGCGCGCAGCCAATGCCGGTGACGCACAGGCTGCGGAGGGACTGGTTGGCATGTATCACGGCAACACGGCAGCCATGCAGGGTGCCAACGCGGCAGGCAGTTCGGCCACCACCGCCAGCCGCGTCATTAAAGAAGCCGCCAACGTGAATTACATCCCACGCTGACCGCCCTTTTCGCTTGCCATCGAGCCGCAACGCCCCTGGGTGCTGCGGCTTTTTTATTGGCTTGCCGGTTTATACTTAACAAAACGTACATGGGAGTGGCATATGGACAGATTGCGCGCGCTGGAGGTGTTTGTGGAGGTGGTGCGCAGGGAAGGCTTTGCCCGCGCTGCGGACGCGCTCGATACATCTCCGGCCAACGTGACCCGCTACATCAGCGACCTGGAAGCGCATCTGCAGACTCGCTTGCTGAACCGCAGCTCGCGCAAAATGTCGCTCACATCCAGCGGCGAAGCACTATTCGAACGCGCCAAGTCCATCCTTGACGACGTGGCGGAAGCGGAAGCGGTCGTCTCCTCCGCCACCTTGCAGCCGCACGGTGTGTTGCGCATCAACGCCCCCCTCAGCTTCGGCGTGCTGCACCTGGCGCCGCTATGGCCCAGGTTCATGCAGAAATATCCCGACGTACAGCTGGATGTGGCGCTGATCGACCGCGTAGTCGATATCGTCGAGGAAGGCTACGACATGGCGATCCGCATTTCGCGGGCCGGTTCGGCCTCCAATGTGGCCCGTAAATTGGCCACTTCGCACAACATCCTGTGCGCTTCGCCGGACTACATCAGGCAACGCGGCATGCCGCTGCATCCCGCCGAGTTGCTGCAACACAGCTGCATCGGCTACAGCTATGCCGCCACAGCGGACGAATGGCAGATACTGGATGCGAATCAACAAACGCACACGATCAAAGTACAGTGCGCGATGCATACCAACAATGGCGACACCGCCCGCAGCGCGGCATTGGGTGGCCTGGGCGTGATCTGGCAACCCAGCTTCCTGGTCGGCGCAGATCTGCGCGCTGGCAAGCTGGTACGTGTGCTACCCGACTATCACATGCCGGACATCGACGTGCTCGCCGTGTATCCCAGCCGTCGCCACCTCAGCGCCAAAGTGCGGGTGATGATCGACTTCCTGGTCGAGCAATTTTCCGGCACCCCGCCATGGGACCGCGTCGACTAGTTTTCAGCCAGATAAATCCCTGAATCCATTTGACGCAGGTCATATGGCCTGCGGCTCTAGCGCAGATACTCAATGGGCTGACCGCACATGAGGGGATGCGACGATGGATCAACGCGAACTATATCGGGAGCAATTGCAAGCTTTCACCCGCCAGCACCGGGCGGGGCATTGGAGCGGCAACTTCGGGCAATTCATGGAACAGGTGTTGCCGGTGGCGCCTTGCCAGTTCGCGCGCAGTTCGCATCAATACATCTGGGACATGCTCGGCTGGAGCGGCCAGCAGGACGAGAACGGCAAGCTGCGCTGTAAATTATTTGCCGACGAACTGTTCGGCATCGACGATGCGCTGGCGCGGGTCGCCGACTATTTCAAGGCCGCCGCCGCCGGCTCGGAGGTGGGCCGACGGCTGTTACTGTTGCTCGGGCCGCCGTCCGGCGGCAAGTCCACAATGGTGATACGGCTCAAACGAGGCCTGGAGGAATACAGCTATACCGACGCCGGCGCGCTGTTCGGCATCGCCGGCTGCCCTGTGCACGAATCGCCGCTGCACCTGGTGCCGCACACCATGCGTTCGGGCTTCCGGGAAACATACGGCGTGGAGGTGACGGGCGAACTATGTCCGCATTGCCGGGCGCGGCTGGAGCACGAACTGAACAGCGACTTTCTGCGCATGCCAGTCGAACGTATTTTCATCTCCGAAGCCGGGCGCAGCGGCATTGGCACTTATGCGCCACACGATCCCAATACGGCCGACATTGCCGATCTGGTGGGTTCGGTCGACCTGTCCAAGGTGGCTGAATTCGGCGACGAGGGCGATCCGCGCGCCTGGTCGTGGTCCGGCGCGGTCTATGCAGCCAGCCGCGGCATGCTGGAGATGATAGAAATCCTCAAGGTCAAACGGGAATTCCTTTATCTGTTGCTGACGCTCACCCAGGAAAAAAATGTCAAGGTGGCGCGCTTTCCCTTGATATATCTCGATGAAACCATTCTGGCCCATACCAATCTGGCCGAATTCCGCAAATTCCTGCAGGAGAGCGAGAACGAAGGCTTGCTCGACCGCATGGTGATCGTGCAAGTGCCTTACACACTGAACTATCGTGAGGAGGCGCGCATTTATCACAAGCTGATCCTGGCGGCCGCGGCGGCCTTCCGCAGCGTGCACCTGGACCCGCACGTGCTGCACGCTGCAGCCGTGTTTGCTGTGCTGACCCGGCTGCACGAAGCCGAGGAACGCGACGGTGAACTCGCCAAGAAGGTGCGCATCCATGCGGGCGAGGACGTCGACGGCATCCATCCGGCGGAAGCGCAACGGCTGCGCAATCGCGACAAGGCGCCGGACGAAGGCTTGTCCGGCGTTTCACCGCGCTTCGTGATCAATGCGCTGTCGAACGCTATCATCCAGTCGTCCAAAAGCAGCCTCACCACGATGGATCTGTTGCTGGCGCTGAAGGACGGCATCGAAAGCGATGCACGCATCGACCCGGCACGCAAGCGCAAGTGGGTCGACTACCTGGTCTTGACGCGCAAGGATTTCTATAACCGCTGGGTCAAGGAAGACGTGCACAAGGCGCTGTTCGTGTCGTTCGAACAGGAGGTCGAGGAATTGTTGGGCAAATATCTGGACGAAGTCGAGGCCATGCTGGATAACCGTCAGGTCAAGGATCCCATCACCAGCGAAGAACGGCGCCCCGACGAACGTTTCCTGCGCGCGGTGGAGGAGAAGATTTCCATCTCGGACTCCGGCAAACAATCGTTCCGCCAGGAGGTGGTGCGCAAGGCGATGAGCGCCTACAAGCGCGGCCAGCGATTCGGTCTGGGCAGCCACGTGCAATTGCGCGACGCCCTGCAGCAATACTTGTTCGAACAGCGCCGCGACGTGCTGCGCCTGGTCAGCTCCAGCAAGCGCCCCGATGACGATGTGCGCGCCAAGATATCCGCGGTCGAGCGCCGCCTGGTCGACGAGTACGGCTACGACAGCCATTGCGCACGCGAAGCCTTGAACTACGTCACCACGCTACTGGCGCAGGAGTGAGGACCAATCATGCAAACAGGCGAACGTGACTGGTATGAGTTATTCTCCCGCGGCGCGCGCGACTGGTTGCGGCATAACGACAAGGTCCGCAAAGCGGTGCGCGACCATCTGCCGGAAATCATCTCATCATCCGAGCTGATCAGCGAATCCGGCCAGGGCAGCGTGCATGTACCGCTGCACCTGCTGGAACACGCGCGCTTCCGCCTTGCAGAAAACAACCGCACCACCGGTGCGGGGCAAGGGCCGGGACAACCTGGAGATCTCCTGATGCCGCCCAACGACAGCGCCGATGAAGATGGCGCCGGCGATGCGCCGGGCAAAGTCACACTGATGATGGAATTTGCGGTGAACGATATCCTGGACTGGCTTTGGGAAGAATTTCAGCTGCCGCTACTGCAGCCGCGCGGCAACACCACGCTGGAACAGCCTGAAGTCCTGCATCGCGGTTGGGATAAGCGCGGCGCCCGTTCAAGGCTGGATCGCCGCCGCACCATTAAAGAGGCCATCAAGCGGCGCGCTGTGCAGAGTTCACCGGCACCGTTCACCAACGACGATCTGCGTTTCCGCCAATTGGTGGAGCGGCCCCGCCCCAGCAGCAATGCGGTAGTGTTCCTGGTTCTTGACGTGTCGACCAGCATGACGCAGGCCGAGCGGCGCCTGGCCAAAACCTTTTTTTTCCTGGCACTGCAAGGCTTGCGGCGCAGCTACCGGCAAGTGGAGCTGCGTTTCCTCGCGCACGCGGCCCGGGCCTGGGAGTTCAACGAACGGGACTTCTTCGAAGTCAGCGGCATGGGCGGCACCATGGCCTCCACCGGCTTTCAACTGGTGCTATCGATGCTGGATAAACGCTATAACGCGGCCAGCTACAACAGCTATCTTTTCTACGCCTCGGACGGCGATAATTTCTCCGAGGATCGGACGGCGGCCGGCAAGCTGCTGGGGCAACTGGCCGGCCGCATGAATTATCTGGCCTACATCGAAACCCTGCCCGGCATGCCGCGCATGCTGGAGACAGAAATGGGGCGCTTGTGGAAAGAGCGGGAGCGACAGGGCCTGCCGCTATCCAGCGTGGTGCTGACCCACAGCGAGGACGTCATCGGGGCGTTGAAACAATTCCTGGTACGGCAGGCCGCAGCGGAGTAAAACGCATGACGACGCTTGAGGACTACACCGCCCGTATCGAGCAGCTTGCCAACGAGTTGGGAATGGAGCACTACCCTGTCGACTTCGAACTGGTGCCGCAGAACTTCATGCTGGAAATCGCCGTCTACGGCGTGCCCGTGCGCATGCATCACTGGTCGTTCGGGCTGCGCTACATCCACCAGCTCTTGCACCAGAACATGGGCCACTCGCGCATCTTCGAAGTGATGTTCCCCGGCGATCCATGCCGGGCCTACATGATGAATCAAAATAGTCTGGCAGAAAACACGCTGGTGGCAGCCCATGTGATCGGCCATGCGGATTTCATCCGGCGTAACGCGCTGTTCGAACGCTTCCTGAAAATGGCAGGCGGCCATATCCTGGAGCAAAGCGCAGCCCGCGCCCACCGCCTGGATCTGGCATTGAACCGCCACGGCCAACAGAAGGTGGAAGCCGTGCTGGACGCCGCACTGGCCCTGGAGCCGCATATCGATATCCAAAAGGAGCTGTACCGCGCTCCCTACCCGGACAGCAAGCCGCAGCCTGCCGGGGCACCGGGAGTGTTTCAACGGCGCTACCAGTCTCTGCCTGGCGAGACGCCGCCTCCTCCACCGCCCCCTGCCTGCGGCACTACTCCCCCCTATCCTGAATATGATCTGCTGTGGTTTATCGCCCGGCACGCGCCGGAGCTGGACGAGTGGGAACGCGATATTTTTCTCGCGGTGCGCGAGGAATCGTTCTACTTTTACCCGGTGCATGCTTGCCAGATCATGAACGAAGGCTGGGCCTCTTACTGGCACGCCCGCCTGCTGCGCGAGGCGGACTTCCTGCCTCAGCCGCTCTACTTGCAAGCGGCCAAGGCACATTCCGACGTAGTGCGGCCCTACGCAGGCGAACACCAATTGGCGCTGGCAGTCAACCCCTACCATCTGGGATATAGCATGTGGGAGCGCATCATCGAGCGGGATGGCGTCGCTGAGGCGCGCCGTATTTGCAGCGAGGAAGACGACTTTGGATTTATCCGCAACTATCTGGACGCGGACCTGGCCGCAGAACTAGGCCTGTTCAGCTATCAAATGCGCAAGGATGGCGAAACCCGAATACTCAGCCGCGATCTGCAAGCGGTGCACGAGGCGATTCTAGGGCCGAAATACAATTACGGGACGCCCCGCATCGCTGCCGAACGCGTGCTGGACGATCATTCTCTGGTCTTGCGGCATGATCACGCCAGCGATGGACGCGGCCTGGACCTGACTGCCGCAGAACAAGTGCTTAACTATGTGGCGCGTATCTGGCGCAAGCCTGTCACTTTGCACACCGTAGATTTCCGCGGCGTGCCACGGGCGATGACAATCAGCGCTCCAGGTACTGCACATACCAACGCAAAGCCTGCTTGAGGCCACGCCGCAAATCGTGGGTGGGCACGTAACCCAGCAACTCCCGCGCCTTGGAGATATCGGCCTGCGAATGGCGAATGTCGCCGGCGCGGAACTCACCGTACTGAGGCTGGTAGTCGCGCAGGTGGGGATAACGCTCCACCAACAGGTCATGCAGCATCAGATACAACTCATTCAAGCTGGTGCGTGTGTTGAGCGCGACGTTATAGACCTGGTTGACTGCGTCCTTGCGATCACACAATGCGGCAAGCAGGTTCGCCTGCACCGCGTTGGCGACATAACAGAAATCCCGGCTGCTCTCCCCATCGCCATTAATCACCAGCTGCCGCTTTCCTATCATTGCCCCGATCCACAGCGGAATTACAGCGGCGTATGCGCCGGTTGGGTCTTGGCGCGGCCCGAATACGTTGAAATAACGCAAGCCGATGCTTTCCGAACCATAACATCGTGCGTATACATCCGCATACAGTTCGTTCACATACTTGGTCAGCGCATACGGCGACAAAGCCCTGCCGACCAGGGCCTCCTGCTTGGGTAGTGAGGGATGGTCGCCATAGCTGGCGCTGGACGCCGCATAAACCACGCGCCGCACACCTGCCAGCCGAGCTGCCTCCAGCACGTTGAGAAAACCGCCGACATTGATGTCATTACACAGGAGCGGCTCGCGAAACGAGCGCGTTACGGAACCCAGCGCGGCTTGATGTAATATGAAGTCGGCGCCCGGGCAGGCCCCGTTGCAAGTGGCCGCATCGCGTATGTCGCCCTCGATCAGTTCGAATCGGCGCCAGGCATCCTGCCCCACAATGTCGCGGACCTGTTCCAGGTTGTGGCGATAGCCTGTGAGGAAATTGTCCAGGCCGACGACGCGCTGCCCCAACTCCAACAGGGATTGCAGCAGGTTGGAACCGATAAACCCCGCCACGCCCGTAATGACCCACCGGTACTGCTGCTGCAACAGATGTTCACGCACATCCTGATAGTTGGTAGTGGCAGGCGTACCATCTTCATAGTCGGCCATTACAGCCTCCATACGTTGAGCCCGCTTTGGCGCAGGGCCTGTTCGTCGAACTGGGACTTGAGGTCGATAAAGCAGCCGTCCTGCACGATCTTGGCGCGTATCTGCTGCAATGGACGTTCGGCCAGTTCACTATGGGCCACCGCGCTGATCAGCGCTTCCGCACAAGGCAGATCATCCCAGGACTCCAGCTTCACGCCGTACTCGAGATGGGCTTCGTCCGGATCGGCCACCGGGTCATGAACGTGGACCTGCAAGCCATAGGACTCCAGCTCGCCGATCAGGTCGGCCACCTTGGAGTTGCGCAGGTCGGGACAATTTTCCTTGAATGTCAAGCCCAGCACATTCACCCGGCATCCCTTGAGCTTGAAACCGGCGCGCACCATTTCCTTCACCGTTTTCTCGGCAACGAATTTGGCCATGCCGTCGTTGATGCGCCGTCCGGCAAGGATCACATGTGGATGGTAGCCCAGCATTTCGGCCTTGTGCGTGAGATAGTACGGATCGACGCCGATGCAGTGGCCGCCGACCAGTCCCGGACGGAAAGGCAGGAAATTCCATTTGGTGCCGGCCGCCTGCAGGACTTCCAGCGTGTCGATGTCGAGCCGGTCGAAGATGATTGCCAGTTCGTTCATCAAGGCGATGTTGAGATCGCGCTGGGTATTTTCAATCACTTTGGCGGCCTCGGCGACCATGATGGTGGAGGCGCGATGCACGCCGGCGACCACTACTTCTTCATACAAGGCCGCCACGCGCTGCAATGTCACGTCGTCGTCCGCAGCAACGATCTTGCGGACGGTAGCCAACGTGTGTTCGCTGTCGCCAGGGTTGATGCGTTCCGGTGAGAAGCCGACATGGAAGTCGCGTTGCCATTTCAAGCCCGAACATTGTTCCAGGACGGGAATGCAAATCTCCTCAGTGGCACCAGGGTAGACGGTCGATTCGAAAACAACAACCGCGCCCGCTTTCATGTAGCGCCCTACCGATTGGCTGGCGCCGAGCAACGCTGAAAAGTCGGGGTTGTGGGCGCTGTCGACCGGCGTGGGCACGGCGACCACGATATAGTCCGCCTCGCTGAGGACCGCGGGATCGCACCCCATTTCCAACCAGCGCGCCGCCGAAAATTGCTCGGCTGTGACTTCGCCCCCCGGATCGACGCCGCGCCGGTAACTGGCGACCTTGCGCGCGGACAGGTCGACGCCGATGGTGCGACGGCGCGACCCAAACGCCACCGCAAGCGACAAGCCTACATAACCCAGTCCCACCACGGCGACCACTTCCATAGCGCACCTCGCGTCACAGCGTTAAACACACGTCTGGGCCGATTCTACGGAGCGCGACCAGTGCCCTGTTGAGATGGCGCAAACCAGCGCCGAATGCGCCGCAAGGCGTGCACGTTTGCGGCCGATCAAGGGGGGAGGCGGCGAGAGTTCCTACTCTATCCCTACCATTCGCCAGGGAGAATCTCATGTGGTGCGCTCGCCTGCTCTCGTGGGCATTTTTCGGCGGCTTTCTGCTGGCGTTCGCGGCTTACCCGCTTTACGACAGCTGGCTCCCAGCGATCCTGCTGGCGTACGGTGCACTGCTGTGGTGGCGACCCGTGCTGTGGCTAGTGGCTTTGCCCGCGCTGCTGCCGGTGCTGGATCTGGCGCCGCACACCGGGTGGTTCTTTGTTGAGGAAATCGATCTGCTCTTATTGCTGACGGCAGGCTTATGTTACTGGCACCTCGATGCCCGCCACCCACGCCCGTTTTTCCCACCGCTGTTCCGGCTCAGTTTATTGCTCCTGGCCAGCGCCTGCGGCATAGCACTCTGGCGTGGCTTGCAACCGCTTCCCCCCATTGACGCCAATTCGTTCAACAGCTATCTCAGCCCCTACAACGCACTACGCATCGGCAAAGCCTGGTTCTGGAGCTTAGTCTTGCTGCCGCCATTGAAACAGGCGCTCGGCCCCGACCTCGCAGGACTGCGCCGTTTCCTCCTACCTGGCATGTTGATCGGATTGGGCTTGGCGGCCAGCGCGGCCACAATTGAGCGCTGGCAGTTTCCCGGACTCCTCAATTTTTCCAGTGACTATAGGATTACCGCGCCCTTTTCCGCCATGCACACCGGCGGCGCAGCGCTAGACGGCTATCTGGCAATGAGCTGTCCGCTGTTGGCGGCATGGTTGTTCGGCAAGCAGTCCCTGGTACGCCAAGGGATTGCGCTGTTTCTATTGCCGCTGGCCCTCTATGCCGGTCTGACTACTTTTTCACGCGGTTTATACCTGGCCTATGCGGCGGCTGCACTCATACTCGCAGGCATTCCCTTGATGGAGATGCTGAACGCGGACCTGATACGCCAGCGCTGGCGTGCCGCACTGATGATTGCGGTCGCCGTCACCGTACTCGTCTATCTACTCGACGCGGTATTTGAAAGCAGCGGCTACCGGGGCTTTGCCGCAGCATTGGTCTTACTAACGGCGGCGTTGCTGCTGTCGTCGCAGTCCATGAAGCCGCTTGCCACTATAAGCAGCCTGATCTGCGGCCTGCTTGTTGCAGGCGTTTTTGCTTGGCTGCTGCCGGTGGGGCAGCCGTCGCCAGTCCTATTGAAAGCGCCATATCTGCTCTTCCTTTGCTCCTCATTGACTTTCGGATGGACCATCCGCCACCCGGACAGACTGTTGCCGTTATCCGTGCTGGCGTTGGCGGGACTATCGGTCAACACGATCTGGATAGCCCATCATCATGCCGGGCCTTCAGCCTTGGGCCCAAGTGCCGGCCTGGTGTTGATCGCCCTGACGCCGCCTGCGTTCACGCTCCTGCGCCGGCGTCCCCTGTGGCGGTCAAACCGGCGTAGCCTGAGCGCACTGATGACAGCCATGATGGTGCTGGCAGCAGTCATACCCATACATAACAGCTACTTCGTCTCTGAACGATTTTCCACGACGGGCAGCGATCTGTCCGCACGGCTGCGGCACTGGAATCAGGCACTCGACCTGATGAATAACGATTGGGGCACCACGCTATTGGGAACGGGTTTGGGGAAGTTTCCGGTGCTGTACTTTTGGCGCAACCAACAACACGAGATTCCGCCCACCTATCACTACCTTGATCAGGGTGGGAACCGCTATCTGCGTCTGACCGCCGGCGAATACCCGGCAGGCTACGGCGAGATGCTGCATATGCTGCAAGTGGTAAACGTACAACCCGCGACGCCCTATCTGTTGGCGCTGGACATCTGGAACGGCGGCGCACCGGCTTTTCTTCACGTGAATTTATGCGAGCGCCAGCTGCTCTATCCACAAGGCTGTATCGCCCTGCCATTACGTCAGATTTCTAAGGCGCCGAATTGGCAACGGTATCAATTTCCGCTGTCGTCGGGCGTTCTTGGCCGTTCTGGCCGGCGGGTGCAACTGGATATCGCCGTCGAAGGTGAACGCGCCACTCTGGACATAGACAATGTCAGCCTGCGCAGCCAACCCGAACAACACGAGCTTGTGCACAACGGTTCATTTTCGGAGGCAAACAACTACTGGTTTTTTAGCAGTGATCGTTACCACCTTCCCTGGCATATCAAAAACCTGGGCCTCAACCTGTATTTTGATATGGGCTGGCCCGGCCTGATGGCCTACGCAGGACTGCTCGGCAGCGCCAGCGCGGAATTGCTGCGCCGTGCATTCGACGACGACGATCAGGCGCTGCCACTCGCCCTGCTTGCTGCTCTTGCCGCGTTTCAAGTGGTGGGCCTGTTCGACAGTTTGTTCGACGTTCCACGCATCACGCTGCTTTTCATGCTGCTGCTGTGTGCCTCCGCTCTAAGGCCTATACCGTCCGCGCCAATTTCCGGGAGTCCTACATGCTGAACCGCCTCTATCGCTGCGCGTTGTTCGCGTTCGGCCTGGCGATGCCCGCCGCCGCTGACGAGCTCAGCCATACCATTGAACTGGTCAAACCTTCGGTGGTGGGCATAGGCAGCTTCCAAAAAACCCGCAGCCCCGCTTTGTCCTTTATCGGTTCGGGCTTTGCGATCGACGATGGACTGACCGTCGTGACTGCTGCCCATGTGGTCAATGAGCTACTTCGAACCGACCAGGGCGATATGTTGGGCATTCTGGTACGCCAGGGCGAAACGTCGCAATTTCGCGCGGCCGCGGTAACGATGATCGACAGGGAACACGACCTCGCCCGCCTGCGGGTGCAGGGCGCCCCCATCCCCACGCTCAAGCTGGGTGATTCAACCAAAGTACAGGAGGGGAAGTCACTGGCCTTCATGGGTTTTCCCCTAGGCATGGTCCTAGGTTTGCGCCACGTTACGCATCGCTGCACCGTATCGGCCATCACCCCGGTGGCGATGCCGTCGCTCAGTTCGAGCAGGCTCGACGGCAAGCTGCTGAACCAGTTGCAAAAGCCCCCCTATCTGGTGTTCCAGTTGGACGGCACAGCTTATCCGGGCAACAGCGGCAGTCCGCTGTTCGACCCCGACACCGGGGAAGTGGTCGGGGTCGTCAACATGGTGTTCGTCAAAGGCGTCAAGGAAACGGCAATCAGCACGCCCAGCGGCATCGCCTACGCGATACCGACCAGTTATCTTGAAGCGCCGCAGAAATAGCTAACTTCGGCCGGCAATCAGGCGACCAGTGATACCCGGTTCGTCCCAAGTCGGGAAGAAGTAGGGGTAAAACGACCGCTCGGTGGTCTGTCGCTCCATCATGCCGCCGAACTTCCGGATCTGTTCGCCCATGTAGTCCAGCTCCAGCCGCAACAACACGGCGGGTGCGCCGACCCTGGTGCATGGCCGCTCTCCGCCGAAGTCCCGGAAACCCAGCATACGCTTGTAGAACATGACGTGGCGCGGATTGACCTCGATCACGTAATCGGTATAGCCGTGGATATTGCGCGCATAGATATAGGAAATGTGGATCAGCGCGGCGAATACCCGCTTGGACACACCTTTGTCGATCGCCAGCCTCGACGGCTCACACAGGCGCCGGTGCTGGGCGCGCAATTCGTCGAGCTTGTCCTGGAAATTTTCGTCGGCAGGCAGGCCAATCTCATCGCTGTCCAGGCACAGCGACATGGTGCCTACCGTCTGGCCGCCCGTCTCCGCAAACAGCGTGATTTTGTTGAGCGCATGGGGCGCATTGGGATCGACCGAATAACCTCGCCACCCGTACATTTTTTTGAGCAACAAGCTGGCCGCTTCCCTGCGGCCCTGCGAGTTTGCCATACGGATATGGAATATCTGCTGATCTATTGTATGGTCCAATTCCTTGTGGGCTGTGCCTTCGCCGACCACGAGGTCGCGCAGGCCTGGACCGGCTTCAAATGAAACTATCGCGTCGTCATATTGCACGGTGGGGATCCTGTCAGGTCTGTCGGCCAGTTGCCGAAATCGGACAAACTGGGGCTCATGCTCTTCAGACCTGCCTTTTTGTTGGAAAGTTCCCCAACTATCAAAATATTTTTTTACGTTTCAGAACCAGCTCTCTGGAATCACCAATACGTCGCCGGGAAGCACCGCCACATTGGCAGAAATATCCCCATCCCGCAACAAGTCCTGCAGGCGGACTGGCAGGCTCTGCCGTGTGCCGTTCACCGTGCGGATGATATTCGCCTTGTTGCCGGCTGCAAAATCCGTAATGCCGCCCACCGCAATCAGTACATCCATCAGGGACATGCCTTGGCGGTAAGCGAGCGCCTGCGGCTTGGCCGCCTGGCCGATCACCCGTATCTGCTGGTTATACGGGCCGACAAAACTGGTCACAATCACGGTCGCCATCGGCTGTTGTATATATTTCTCCAATGCCTTCTCGATATCGCGCGCCAACTGGGTCGACGTTTTGCCGGCCGCCTGCAAGTCTTCGACCAGAGGCGTGGTGATTTTTCCGTCCGGCCTGACCGGCACACTGACCGACACCTCGGGATTGCGCCAGACGTTGATGTTGACCACGTCGCCGGCGCCGATCAGATAGTCTCCTTGCGGCGCGACCGTTTCTTCCTGCGGCAGTACGGCACGGTGCGCGCAACCCGCCAGCAACAGCAGCGCCATCCAGGCGGTGGCAGCAATACGCAATAGTGGATGCATGACGAATCTCGCTTGAATAGACCAGCTTCCATGATTCAGAAAAGCCGCCCGCCGCCGCTTGATCTGTCTCAATCACCGCCCAGTTAGAAAAATATGCAGAATTGCGGGCCATATAATTTAACTTCACCTTCCCCAGGCAACCGGAGCAATCACACCATGGAGCAGATGATTAGCCAGCTGTTAATCAGTTTGCAGGGGATATGGAAATACCGTTGGTATGCGATTGCGGTCATGTGGCTGGTGGCACTGGCGGGCTGGACCAAGGTGGCGCTGCTGCCCGACGACTATCAGACCTCCGCGCGGGTTTTTGTCGATACCCAAAGCATACTGAAGCCGCTGCTGGCGGGGATGACCAGCGTACCCAATGTCGAACAGCAGGTCTCCATCATGAGCCGCACGCTGCTGAGCCGTCCGAACGTCGAGCGCGTGATGCGCATGGTGGACCTGGACCTGAATGCCAAGACCCCGCGCGACCACGAGCAGCAGCTGGAAGAACTGATGAGCAAAATCAAGATCGGCAGCACAGGCACCTACGACATCTACACCATCACCTATAACAACCCCAATCCCAAGCTGGTGCATGACGTCGTGCAGTCGCTGCTGACCATCTTTGTCGAAGGTAGTTTCAAGGGCAAGAACGGCGAAACCAAAAAGGCGGTGCAATTCATCGACGACCAGATCAAGGCATACGAAGAAAAGCTGATCGCCGCGGAAAACGCCGTCAAGGAGTTCAAGCTCAAGAACAATGGCCTGTTGCCGCGCCAGGGTGTCGACTACAGCAGCCAGTTGACGCAGTCGGCCGACACACTCAACACTGCCCGCCTGGAACTGGTGGAAGCCGAACAGGCGCGCAACGCCATCCGCAGCCAGATCAGCGGCGACGAACCGGTGTTGGGCGCCGACCTGAATCCGTCCAGCATCGACAGCCCGGAGCTCGACGGCCGCATCGCCGCCCTGAACAAGAACCTCGACGCATTGCGCATGCAGTACACCGAACTCCATCCCGACATCATCGCCGCCAAGCGCCTGGTTGCCCAGTTGGAGGCGCGCAAGGTGGAGGAAAGCAAACTCAAGTCGGTTGGCGATCCCGGCAAGAACTACAGCCCGATGCTGCAACAACTCAAAGTCGCGCAGACCGAGGCCGATGCGAAGGTGGCCGCCATCAGCGCCCGCGTGCAGGAATACGCCGCGCGCCATCAGCGCCTGCTGGCCCAGGCCAACGCGGTGCCGGAAATCGAATCCGAACTGGCACAGTTGAACCGGGACTACCTGATCAACAAGGACAACTACGAAAAGCTGATCGGCCGGCGCGAAGCGGCCAAGCTGTCCGGCGAGCTCAGTTCCAACACCGACATGATGACCTTCAAGATCATCGACGCGCCGATAATTCCGCTGACGCCGGTGGGCCCCAACCGCAAGCTGCTGGCCAGCCTGGTGCTGGGCGGGGCCCTGCTCACCGGACTGGCTGCGGCCTTGCTGATCAGCCAGGTGCGCCCCACCTTCCTCAGCCCCAGCGAGTTGCGCGAGCGCACCGGCCTGCCAGTGTTGGGCACGGTATCGATGAACTGGACTGACAGCCAGAAAATCAAACGCAAGCGCGGCCGCTACGCCTTTGGCACAGCACTGTCCTGTCTGTTTGTAGCCTACGGCGCCGTGCTGGCGATGACGGCCTTTCGATACTAGGAGTTGCGCATGGAGCAAGTCACTGAGCAAGCGCCGCCCTCCGGCAGCGCCCCGCGCCACATCGAGATCAACCTTGAGCGGCTGAGCCAATTGGGCATGGTGACCCATGACGGCGGCCGCACCGCCGTGGCCGAGGACTTTCGCATCATCAAGCGCCCCCTGTTGCGTAACGCGCGCGGCGATCACGATGTCGCCGCGCTTCGCCACGGCAACCTGATCGTCGTCACCAGCGCCCTGCCCGGCGAAGGCAAGACCTTTTGCGCCGTCAACTTGGCGATGAGCATCGCGATGGAAATGGATATCACGGTACTGCTGGTCGATGCCGACGTGGCACGGCCGTCGGTGCTCAAGGTACTGGGCCTGCCGGCGGAACCCGGCCTGATGGACATCCTGCTGCGGGAACGCACCGAACTGTCCGACGTCATCCTCAAAACCAATGTCGCCACCCTCAGCATCCTGCCTGCCGGCCGCGCTAACCGGCATGCCACCGAACTGCTGGCCAGCCGCAGCATGAGCCGGTTGCTGACCGAGATCGCCGAGCGCTACGCCGACCGCATCGTCATCTTCGACTCGCCGCCCCTGCTGATGACCACGGAAGCCAGCGTGCTGGCTGCGCAAATGGGCCAGATTGTCATGGTGGTCGAGTCGGAGACGACCAGCCAGCATGCCGTCAAAGAGGCGCTGCGCCACATCGAACAGTGTCCGCACGTAAGCCTGATCTACAACAAAAGCAAGGCCTTTCCCGGCGGCGAATACTATGGTTATTATGATTAACCTGGCACCACGCGGCGCCCCCTATCAGCTGAGCATACTGGTATTGCTGTCGCTGCCCGCTTGCGCCATTCCGGCCGAATGGACGGTCCTGCCCTCGCTGCGCATGCGGGAATCCTATACCGACAATATGAACCTGGCGCCGGCAGGCCAGGCCCAAAGCGAATTCACCACCGAAGTCTCGCCTGGCATCGCCGTCAACACCAACAGCCCCCACCTCAAGCTGGCGCTTGACTATTCCCTGCAAAAGATCCGCTACACCCACCGCGCGGATCGCAGCACACAGCAGTTGGACGCCAACGGTCACGCCGACTTGAAACGCGACTGGCTGTACCTGGACGCCCGTTCCAGCATCAGCCAACAAAACATCTCGGCCTTCGGCCCGCAGTTGCTGGAACCGGCCCAGGTCACGGGTAACAACAGCACCGTGCGCGCGACCAGCATCAGCCCTTACCTGCAGCACGACTTCCATGGGTTGGCCACCGCGCAGCTGCGCTACGACTACCAGCACGTCAGCAGCGCCGGACTGCTTAGCGTGCGCAGCGACGACACCAATCTGCGCCTGACCGGCGACAACGGCGGGCAAGGCTGGAACTGGGACATGCGCGCAGACCGCAAGCACATCGACGACAGCGCGCTGCCGCCCGTCACCATGAGCGACACCGCGCTAACGCTGAGCTATCCACTCAATAGCCGCCTGTCGCTTTCAGCCACCGGTGGTTACGAAAAGAGCGATTACCACACCAGCGGCGCGCAGCCGCAGGGCCGCTACTGGTCGGCCGGCGGCAACTGGACGCCGTCGCCGCGCACCAGGATCGCGGCCAGCCTGGGCCGGCGCTACTTCGGCAACACCTACAGCCTGGATGCCGAATACAGGATGCGCAGCATGTTCTGGTCGCTCAATTACAACGAAGACATCACCACCACGCACGGCGAGTTCCTCCGCATTGCACCAACCGGCCTCAGCGATTTCCTCTACCAGCTGTGGGCCACCCGCATCCCGGACCCACAGACCCGCCTGCAAACCATCAAGGTCTTTCTGCTGGTCTCGCAGATGCTGGGGCCGGACGGCAACGTCAACTTCTTCAGCCATCGCTACTATCTGCAAAAGGACTGGAAGCTGGCCACCGTCTACACCAGCCCCCGCAGCGCCCTTGCGCTCAGCTTGACGACCAGCCGGCGCACCGCACAAACCAGCAGCGCCATCGACAGCCCCCTGCTGAAACCGGACGAACTGGCGCTGGAAGACCGCACCAGCCAGACAGCGGCCCAGGCGGGGTGGAACTGGCGCATGTCGCCGCGCAGCAACGTCACCATTGGCGCCAGCCACAGCCGGGCCGAATCGCTGAGCACCGGCCGTAGCGACCGCAACAGCGTGCTAACGCTGACCTTGACCCATCAACTGCAACCCAAGGTCAGCGCCAGCGTCGATCTGCGCCATGTCCGCCATACCAGCAACGCGGGCGGCAATTACCGCGAAAACGGCGTTGGCGCCGCCCTGACGGTCGCGTTCTGAACGGAGCCCCCCATGCCCATGGCCTATCGCATCCTCTGCGTCGTCGCCGCCCGCCCGAACCTGATGAAGATGGCCCCCATCTTGCGCGCACTGGCCGCCTCCGCCACACCGCTTGAATCGGTGCTGGTCCACACAGGCCAGCACTACGACGCTGACATGGACGGCGATTTCTTCGCCGCCCTCGAAATGCGCGCGCCGGACATCCAGTTACAGGTCGGCTCCGGCAGCCACGCGACGCAGACCGCACTGGTCATGCAGCGCTTCGAGCCGGTGCTGGAGTCCACTGCGCCGGCCGCCGTGCTGGTGGTCGGGGACGTCAACTCCACGCTCGCCTGTGCGCTGACAGCGGCCAAAAGGCAAATTCCGGTACTGCACGTCGAGGCCGGCCTGCGCAGCTACGACCGCACAATGCCGGAAGAGATCAACCGCCTGCTCACCGACCAACTGTCGACACTGCTGTTCACCAGCGAAGCCAGCGGCATGAACAACCTGCTGCGCGAAGGCATACCGGCGGCGCGCATCCATTTCGTCGGCAATGTCATGATCGACACGCTGCAGCGCGAACTGGCGCGGGCCACGCCGGTGTTGGACGTGTTGCGGCGCATCCACCTCGCCGGCTTCCTGCAGCACGACACCCGCTACGCACTGCTGACGCTGCACCGCCCCTCCAACGTCGATGACCCGCGCCGGCTGCGCTTGTTGATGGAAACCATCGTCAAGCTCAGCAACGACGTACCGGTACTGTTCCCGCTCCATCCCCGCACTCGTGCGATGTTGCAGCGTTACGAACTGGGAAAATTGCTCGATACGCCACGCATCGCCTGCCTGTCGCCGCAGTCCTATCGCGACATGCTGGGACTGATGAAGCAAGCCAGCCTGGTGCTGACCGATTCCGGCGGCGTGCAGGAAGAAACCACCGCGCTCGGCATCCCCTGCCTGACTTTGCGCGACAGCACCGAGCGGCCCGTCACCGTCACCGAGGGCAGCAACGCCATCGCCGGCCGCGATCCCTCAGTCATCCTTGCGCTAAGCCGCGACATCCTGCGCTACGGCGGCAAAGCCGGACGCATCCCCGCCTGCTGGGACGGCCATGCCGCCGAACGCATCGCCGGCCACATCGGACGCTGGCTGAGCAACAGCGGGGAGCCCGGCTGATGCGCAACGCCCTGTCGATCGACGTCGAGGACTACTTCCAGGTCTCCGCCTTCGCCCCCCATATCGACCGCACGCACTGGACCTCGCTGCCCTGCCGGGTCGAACGCAACGTCGACCTGATCCTCGGCCTGCTGGACCAGCAGCGCACGCAAGCGACCTTCTTCACGCTGGGCTGGATCGCCGAGCGCTACCCGGCGCTGGTGCGCCGGATCGCCGACAGCGGCCACGAACTAGCCAGCCACGGCTACGCCCACTTACGCGTCAACGAACAGACGCCCGAAGCATTCAGCGACGACATACGGCGCAGCAAACATCTGCTTGAGCAACTCAGCGGGAAGATGGTGCTCGGTTACCGGGCGCCCAGCTTCTCCATAGGTGCCCATAATTTGCAGGCGCTGGACACCTTGAGGGCCGCCGGCTACCGCTACAGCTCCAGCATCTATCCCATCCACCACGACCATTACGGCATGCCCAACGGCGCCCGCTTCGCCTGGCATCCACGCGGCGACAACGGCGTGCTGGAACTCCCTATCAGCACAGTCCGCGTCGGGGGCTGCAACTGGCCGGCCGGCGGTGGCGGCTACTTCCGCCTGCTGCCGTATGCCGCGTCACGCTGGGCCTTGCGGCGCATCAATTCGGTCGATGGCCAAGCTGGCATATTCTATTTTCATCCATGGGAACTCGATCCCGGCCAGCCCAGGCAACGCGGCGTGGCGTTCAAGACCAGGTTTCGCCACTACCTCAACCTGCACAAGACGGAGGGGCGCATCGTTCGCCTGCTGCGCGATTTTGAATGGGGCCGGATCGACCACATCTTTCTTGGGAATGCATAATGCAGTGGAGCGTCGGACAACTGGGGTCGCATCAGCACGCGCGCTGGGACGCTTTTGTGCAGCGCTGCCCCGGCGCCACGTTTTTCCACCGTGCCGGCTGGCAGCAGATCATGGAAAACGTCTTTGGCCATCCCACCTGGTATCTGTATGCCGAAGCGGCCGGCCAGATCCAGGCGGTATTGCCGCTCGCCCAGGTCAACAGCCGACTGTTCGGCAACACTCTGTGCTCGCTGCCATTCTGCGTCTACGGCGGCATCGCGGCACAGGAAGAAGGCGCGGCGGCCGCCGTTGATCGGGCCGCGCAACAACTCGCCGTCCGCCTGCGGGTCGATCACCTCGAATATCGGCACCTTCAGCCCCTGCACCAGGACTGGCTGCATAAGGAGTTGTACGCCACCTTCCGCAAGCCTATCTCCGCCGACAACGAAAAAAATCTGTTGGCCATTCCTCGCAAGCAGCGCGCCATGATCCGCAAAGGGATGGCGGCCGGCCTGCATAGTGTGATCGACGCCGATAGCGAGCGCCTCTTCGACAACTACGCCACCAGCGTACACCGCCTGGGCACGCCGGTCTTCAGCCGGCGCTACTTCCGCGCGCTGCAGCAAGCCTTCGGCGACGATTGCGAAATCCTCAGCGTGCAACATGGCAAGCGGGCGATTTGCTCCGTGATGAGTTTCCATTTTCGCGACGAGATCCTGCCATACTACGGCGGCGGAGGGGATGCCGCCCGCGTCTACGCCGGAAACGACTTCATGTACTGGGAAGTGATGCGGCGCGCCGCCGAGCGCGGCCGCAAATTGTTCGACTTCGGACGGAGCAAGTATGGCACGGGCGCATACGCGTTCAAAAAGAACTGGGGTTTCGAGCCGTATCCGCTGCGCTACGACTACCAGCTCCACCGCGGCAAGCGGCTAAAGGACTTGCAGCCGCTGAACCCGCGCCTGCAGCTGCTGATACGAGCCTGGCGCTTGCTGCCGCTGCCGCTGGCGAACGCGCTCGGGCCGCACATCGTGCGGCAACTGGGGTAGCGCCATGCGTGAGCTGCTGTATTTGACGCATCGCATCCCCTTCCCGCCGAATAAGGGCGACAAAATACGCGCCTACAACGTGCTGCGCTACTTGCAACGCCACTTCCGGGTGCACCTGGGCAGCTTCATCGACGATCCGGGCGATCAACAATACGCGGCACACCTGGCTGGCGACTGCGCCAGCACCTGTTTTGTCCGCCTTCATCCGCGCCTGGCCCGGCTCGCCAGCATTCCCGCGCTGTGGCGGGGCGAGGCGCTTAGCGTCGCCTATTATCGCCACGCCGCGATGCGCAGCTGGGTGCGCCACACGCTGGCACAACACCGCATCGACACCGCCCTGGCCTTTTCCGGCCCCATGGCGCAATATCTTCCGGCCCATACCGAGCGCGGCCCCTTGCACCGCGTGCTGGACCTGGTCGATGTCGATTCTGAAAAATGGCAGAACTACGCCGACCAGCACGGTTGGCCGCTGTCGTCCCTGTACCGCCGCGAAGGCCGCACCTTGCTGGAGTTCGAGCGCGCCGCAGCCCGCAGTTACGACCAGGTGCAGCTGGTGTCCAGCGCCGAAGCCGCGCTGTTCCGGCAGCGCGCGCCGGAATCCGGCCACAAGACCGGATACTTCAGCAACGGCGTCGACACCGCCTACTTTGCGCCGCAACCCGGGATGCCGGATCCCTATCACGGCGCCCGCGCGCTGGTATTCACCGGCGCCATGGACTATCCACCCAATATCGAAGCAGCCGCCTGGATGGCCGCGCGGATCATGCCGGCGTTGCGGCTGGCGTTTCCCGAACTTCAGTTTCACGTCGTCGGCTCGCGCCCCAACGCGGAAGTGAAAGCCTTGGCGCGCCTGCCGGGCATCCACGTCAGCGGCACGGTACCCGACATCCGTCCCTATCTGCAACACGCGGCACTAACGGTGGCACCGTTGCAAATTGCGCGAGGCATCCAGAACAAGGTGCTGGAAGCCATGGCGATGGCAAAGACCGTGGTGGCGACACCGCAGGCGCTCGAGGGACTTTCCGCGCTGCCGGGCCGGGATTTGCTCTGTGCCACCAGCGCGACGGAATTCATCCACTCCATAAGTGAACAGCTGCGCGCACCCGGGAATTTCGGCGCGGCGGCGCGCCAGCGCGTCCTGTGCGACTATCAATGGGAGCGTAACCTGGAGCGGCTGGGTGACGTGCTCTACGTCTGCCCGGCCACCTGCCCTCAGCCGGAGCCCACGCCATGAACGCCGCGCTGTCGCCCCTGCCGCCGGTGTCGCCGCAGGAGGCTGCCGCCCAAGTCACCCCGTCGCGCCGCTGGCCATACGTCTGCCTGCTGATGGCGCTGGCCGGCCTGCTTGCGCTGCACTGGAAAACGGTGGCGGACATGGCCGATCTGTGGTGGCATTCGCAAACCTTCGCGCACGGCCTCGTGGTTCCGCCGGTCTGCCTCTGGCTGGTGTGGCGGCGACGCGCTCAACTAATGCGCTGTCCGCTCCAGCCTTCGCCTCTCCTTCTGCTGCCGCTGACAGCGTTGGGCGCTACGTGGCTGCTGGCTACCGCCGCCAATGTGACCGTGCTGCAGCAGTACAGCCTGGTCTTGATGGTGGGGGCGTTGGTCGCACTGGTACTCGGCTGGCCGTATGCGCGCGCCAACGCGTTCGCGCTGGCGTACCTGCTGCTTGCCGTCCCCTTCGGCGAAGTGTTGATCTCGCCCTTGATCGAATTTACATCGAGCTTCACGGTGGACGCCTTACAGTTGGCCGGAATACCTGTATTTCGAGACAGCAATTTCCTGTCGCTACCAAGCGGCAACTGGTCGGTGGAGGAGGCATGCAGCGGCCTGCGCTACTTGATCGCTTCATTCGCTTTGGGCACGCTGTACGCACATCTGACCTACCACAGTCGCATGCGCCAGACGGCATTCATCGCCGTCGCGCTGGTCCTACCCGTCATCGCCAACGGTCTGCGCGCATTCATGATCGTTCTGATTGGGCACTACAGCAACATGACCCTGGCGGTCGGCATCGACCATCTGATCTACGGCTGGCTGTTCTTCGGCCTGGTAGCGACCATGATGTTCTGGATCGGCAGCCGATGGCGCGACACCCCCCCATCGAAACAAAGCCTGCCTGTTGCCGGCGCGCCGGCGGCGTCCATCGCGGTGTTCACGCGCGCTGCGCTGGCCGGCTTGATCACGATCGCCATCTGGCCCTCGCTCGCCTATCTTGTGCTGCGTCCACCGCCGACCGATACGCGCCCCGAGACCGCTCTGCGTCTGGCGCCGCCGCCCGGGCCGTGGCATGCGAGCGAGCTGCTCGACAGCGACTGGCAGGTACGGCACGCAGGCCAGGCCGGGCGCTGGGCAGCCAACTACCACGACGGCCACCGCCAGGTTTCGCTGCAACTGACCTGGTACCGTCACCAATCCAAAGGCAGCGAATTGCTCGCACCGGTATGGAGCCCAGCCTCCACCGGCCAGACATGGAAGGAGACAACCGACTCCGGCCGGCACATCCACTTCGGGCAGCACAGCATCGAGATTAAGCAGACGATCGTCCAGACCGGCGACATCAAACTACTGGTATGGCGCTGGTACCGGCAGGCGGGCCACGACACCAGCAATCCACTGCTGCTCAAATTGCTGCTCGCGCGCAGCAAGCTAATGGGCACGCCTGACAGCGGCGCCGAGATCGTCTTGGCCTCCCGCTACGACGAGCAGCCGGAACAGGCCACCGAGGCCATGCAAAGCCTGCTGTCGGCCATGTTGCCCGCCATTGAACAAGGACTTGCCCATGTCGCCGGACGCTGAACTGGTCGCCGCACCGTTGATCGTGCACCTGATCCATCGCCTCGACGTGGGCGGTCTGGAAAACGGACTAATCAACCTGATCAACCACTTGCCGCCCGATCGTTATCGCCACGCCATCGTCTGCCTGCGCGACTACAGCGACTACCACCTGCGCATCCAGCGCCCCGGCGTCGAGATCATCAGCATCAACAAACGGGAGGGCAAGGATTGGGGCCACTACCTGCGGCTGTTCCAAACCCTCAAGCGCTTGCGCCCGCTCATGATCCATACACGCAATTTGTCCGGCATCGAAGGCCAACTGCTGGCGGCCGTGGCCGGCGTGCGCCTGCGCGTCCATGGCGAACACGGCCGCGACATGGATGACTTGCACGGCTTGAGCCGCAAATACCGCTGGTTGCGCAAGCTGCTGCGGCCGCTGATCGGCCATTTCATCGCCGTCAGCAAAGACCTGGAGGCCTGGCTGATCGGCACCATCGGCGCGCGCCCGCAGCGCGTCACCCACATCTGCAACGGCGTCGACAGCCTGCAATTCCATCCGCGCCTCGGCCCGCCGGCCGCCATCGGCCCCGCAGGCTTTTTGTGCGAAGACGCTTTCGTGGTCGGCAGCGTCGGACGCATGGCCGAAGTCAAGGATCACCTTACGCTGGTCCAAGCGTTCATCCTGCTGATTGCCGAACACGCGTTGCCGCGCGACCGCCTGCGCCTGCTGATCGTCGGCGATGGACCGTGCCGCCAAGCCTGCCTGGACCTGCTGCGCCAGGCCGGCATGGAAGACCTGGCATGGCTGCCCGGCAACCGCGACGACATCCCACAGCTCATGCGCGCAATGGACGTGTTTGTTCAGCCGTCACTGGCCGAGGGCATGTCCAACACCATACTGGAAGCGATGGCCACCGGCCTGCCGGTCGTGGCCACTACGGTGGGAGGCAATCCCGACCTGGTCCACAGCGGCTGGACCGGCACCCTCGTCCCCGCACGTTCACCGGCCATGCTGGCTGACGCCCTCAACGATTATTACCGCTTGCCCGCGCTGGCCGTCAGCCATGGCCAGCGCGGCCGCCGCCGCGTACTGACCGAATACAGCCTGCACGCGATGGCCGACGCCTATCTGGCCGTCTACGACGCCCTCGCCGCCCCACCGCAACACGATCGATGAAAGAATAGCCATGTGCGCCATCGCAGGAATCTTCGACCTTCACCGTCATGTCGACATCGACGCCGGCCTGTTGCAAGCCATGACCGACAGCCAACGCCATCGCGGCCCCGACCAGGGTGGGACCCATCTCGAATCGGGCCTGGCGCTGGGCCACCGCCGCCTGTCCATCATCGACCTGGGCGGCGGGCAGCAACCCTTGTTCAACGAAGACCATAGTGTGGTCGTGGTCTACAACGGCGAGATCTACAACTATCAGGCGCTGATGCGCGAATTGCAGCAATTCGGCCACACCTTCCGCACCCACTGCGATACCGAAGTCATCGTCCACGCATGGGAACAATGGGGCGAGCGCTGCGTCGAACGCTTACGCGGGATGTTCGCCTTCGCGCTGTGGGACCGGCGCCACCAGTCGCTGCTGCTGGCGCGCGACCGCCTGGGCGTCAAACCGCTGCACTACGCCCTGCTCGACGACGGCCAGCTGTTGTTCGCCTCCGAGCTGAAGGCGCTGCTGTCGCATGAGGGCTTAAAGCGCGAGATGGACCCGCTGGCCGTCGAAGACTACTTCGCCTATGGCTACATTCCCGAGCCGCGCACCATCTTCCGCCAGGTCCGCAAACTACCGCCGGGACACACCCTGCTGCTGCGCAAAGGCCAGGCGCTGCCGCCGCCGCGCCAGTACTGGGACATTCCCTTCGCCGTCCAGTCTCCCGTCAGCGAGGCACAGGCCGCCGATGAGCTGTTGGCGCGCCTGCGCGAAGCGGTACGCATCCGTCTGGTGGCCGAAGTGCCGCTGGGCGCCTTCCTTTCCGGCGGCGTGGATTCCGGCGCCGTGGTGGCAATGATGGCGCAGGAGTCGCCGGCCCCGGTCAACACCTGCTCGATTTCCTTCGGCAATCCACAATTCGACGAGTCGGCATATGCACGCATGGTATCCGAACGCTACCGCACCCGCCACCAGACGCAGCGTGTCGAGCAGCACGACATCAGTCTGGTCGACCGCCTGGCCGGCCTGTACGACGAGCCGTATGCCGACAGCTCGGCCCTGCCAACCTACCGGGTCTGCCAACTGGCGCGCCAGCGCGTGACCGTGGCCCTGTCCGGCGATGGCGGCGACGAAAATCTGGCCGGTTACCGGCGCTACCGCTGGCATCTGCACGAAGAGCGCTGGCGCACCATGTTACCGTTCGGCCTGCGCCGGCCGCTGTTTGGCGCGCTGGGCCGGCTCTATCCCAAGGCAGACTGGGCGCCGCGCCCGCTGCGCGCCAAGACCACTTTCGAAGCGCTGGCCCGCGATTCCGTAACGGCATACTTCCACAGCGTCAGCATCATGGGCGACAAGATGCGCGACGCCTTGTTCAGCCCAGGACTCAAGCGCGAACTGTCCGGTTATCACGCGCGCGAGGTGCTGCAGCGCCACGCCGCTGCTTGTCCGGCCGAGGATGCGCTCTCGCGCATCCAATACCTGGACCTGAAAACCTACCTGCCCGGCGACATCCTCACCAAGGTCGACCGCGCGAGCATGGCGCATGGCCTGGAGGTGCGGGTGCCGCTGCTCGACCACCAGCTGGTCGAGTGGATGTCCAGCCTGCCGCCAGAGCTTAAATTACGCGCCGGAACGGGGAAATACCTGTTCAAACGCGCGCTCGAAGGCCATCTGCCAAACGAACTACTGTACCGCAACAAGATGGGTTTCTCAGTCCCGCTGGCCGACTGGTTCCGCGGCCCGCTGCGCGCCCATCTTGAAAGCTGTCTGAGCAGCCAAGTCCTGGCCGACTGCGGCATGTTCAATCTGGACCATGTGCAAACTCTGCTCGCGCAACACCTGTCCGGCAGAAGCGACCATAGCGCGCCATTGTGGTCGCTGTTGATGTTCGAATCCTTCCTGCGCCAGCTGCCGGCGGCGGCGCCACGCGGCTTGGTCCGGCAGGCGGCCTGACCATGCGCGTGCTCCACATCCTCGACCATTCGCTGCCACTGCACAGCGGATATACCTTCCGCACGCTGGAGATCCTGCGCCAGCAGCGCAAACTGGGCTGGCACACCCTCCACCTGACCAGCGCCAAACAAGGCGGCGGAAACGACCAGCAGGAAATCGACGGCTGGCACTTCTTCCGCACGCCACCGCTGCGGCGCTGGTGGACGCGGCTACCGCTACTGCGGCAGTGGGCGGTGGTGGTGGGCTTGCGCCGGCGCCTGCTGCCGATAGCGTCCAAGATACGCCCGCACATCTTGCACGCCCACTCGCCCGCGCTGAACGGCGTCGCCGCCTTGCACGTGGGACGGTCGCTGGGCATACCCGTCGTCTACGAAATCCGCGCGTTCTGGGAGGATGCCGCCGCCGACCACGGCACCAGTCGCTCCGGCGGCCTCCGCTACCGGTTGACACGGGCGCTGGAAACCCACGTCTTGCGCCGGGCCGACGCCATTACCACCATCTGCGAGGGTTTGCGGAACGATATCGTCGCGCGCGGCATTCCCGCCGCCAAGATTACCGTCATCCCCAACGCAGTGAACAGCAAGCAGTTCCCGTCGGCCACGCCATCGACCGACAAACTCGCCCTCAGCCTGGGGCTGAAGGGCAACCTGGTGCTCGGCTTCATCGGTTCCTTCTACGCCTACGAAGGCCTGGAGCTGCTGATCGCCGCCATGCCGCGCCTGCTGGCCGCAGCACCGTCGATACAACTGCTGCTGGTCGGCGGTGGCCCCCAGGAAAGCGAGTTGCGCGCACTGGTGAGCCAAATGGACTTGGGCGCCAGCGTCAAGTTTGCCGGCCGCGTCCACCACGATCTGATAGGCGACTACTACCAGCTCACCGACATCCTGGTATATCCGCGTCTGCCGATGCGTCTAACCGAGCTGGTCACTCCACTCAAGCCGTTGGAAGCCATGGCGCAGGGACGCCTGGTGGTGGCATCGGATGTAGGCGGCCATCGCGAGTTGATCGAGCACGGCAAGACCGGCCTGCTCTTCCATGCCGGTGACGTCGAGGCTCTGGCCAAGCAAATCTTGCACCTGATCCGCCATGCAGACACCTGGCCCGCCCTGCGCAGGCAAGCCCGCGCCTATGTGGAAAGTGAGCGCAACTGGGGGGCCAGCGTCGCCCGCTACATTCCCATCTACCAGCGCCTCGCTGCGCCGGCGCCATGAACGGCCCGAAGTCGCCCCCCCTGGCTGCGCGCCCGGTGCATATCCCCGGGCTGCGCATTGCTTTGGTGGGCCCCCAGCCCCCGCCCGCCGGCGGCATTGCCAATCAGACCGCGCAACTGGCGCAGTTGTTACGCGAATCCGGCGCCCTGGTCGAGCTGGTGCAAGTCAACGCGCCGGTCTGGCCGGCGTGGGTGGCCTCGCTGCGCGGGGTTCGGGCCGCTACACGCCTGCCGTCGTACCTTTGGCGTTTGTGGCGCGCCGCCGGCCGCGCGCAGGTGCTGCACATCATGGCCAATTCAGGTTGGTCATGGCATTTGCACGCCACGCCGGCGATCTGGATCGGCCGCTTGCGCGGAAGAGGCGTGCTGGTCAACTATCGCGGCGGCGAAGCCATGGACTTTCTCAACCGCAGCGCGACACTGGTCCGTTGCAGCATGCGCCGGGCGCATGCACTCATCGTACCATCCACTTTCCTCGCCGAAGTCTTCGCCTTGCACGGCATGAGCGCGCAAATCGTACCCAACATCGTCGATCTGAAGCGCTTCCATCCGCCGGCTGCCGCGCCGCCCCACGCATCCATCCTGGTCGCGCGCCACCTGGAGCCGCTATACGACCAGGCCACCGCCTTGCGCGCCTTCGCCATAGTCCGCCACAGCCTGCCGCATGCCCGCCTGACCCTCTGCGGCGAAGGCCCGGAATCGGCGCGGCTGCAGCAACTGGCGCTGGCACTGCAGCTGGGCGATTCCCTGCGCTTCACCGGCAAAATGGATAACGCAGCAATGCCCGCGCTATACCACCAGAGCGATCTCGCACTCAACTCCAGCCTGGCCGACAATATGCCGAACTCCATCCTGGAAGCATGGGCCAGCGGCGTGCCGGTAGTCAGCACGGACGTCGGTGGGATACCGCACCTGGTCCGCGACGGCGTCAACGCCATGCTTGTGCCTCCGCACAACCCGGAGGCAATGGCTCAAGCCATGTTGGCCGTGCTGCAGACGCCGGCCCGGGCCGCGGCACTGATCCAAGCGGGAGTTACCGAGGCCCAACGCTATGCCTGGCCACAGGTGGCGCCCTTGCTGATGGCGCAATACCGCCGTCTACTCAAGCGCCCGCCGAGGTTAGGCTACACAGGCCTGGTTTCCGGACTACTGTTTCCGCTGCATGAGCTCCTCAAAAGACATAGCAGCCTCGCTTTACGGAGGCGCATGGAGCAGTCACAGTGGTGGCCACCGGCGCGCCTGGAAACGCTGCAACTGACGCGATTGCGCACGCTATTGCTGCATGCTTCCGAGCATGTGCCATATTACCGCCAGCTCTTTGCCAGACTCGACTTCGATGCCGCCCGCATGCAGGAACTGCGCGACCTGCGCCGCCTTCCCATCCTGCACAAGGCCGAGATCAATCGGCATCGCAACGACTTTATCGCCGACAACGCGGGCCCCCTCCAGCGCTTCAACACCGGTGGCTCCAGCGGAGAACCATTGATCTTCTTCCAGGGCAAGGACCGCGTCAGCCACGATGTCGCCGCCAAATGGCGCGCCACGCGCTGGTGGGGAGTCGATATCGGCGATCCCGAAGCATTGATGTGGGGCTCGCCGATCGAACTCAAGGCGCAGGACCGCTGGCGCATGCGGCGCGACCGCTTGATGCGCAGCATGCTGTTGCCGGCGTTCGACTTATCTGCTGCCCGGCTCGACGACTATCTGCGGAAACTACGACGGCTGCGTCCCGCCATGTTGTTCGGCTACCCTTCCGCCATGTGCTTGCTGGCGCGGCACGCGCAAGGCAGGCAGATTGCGCTGGATGGACTGGGCGTCAAAGTGGTGTTCGTCACCGCCGAACGGCTCTATGACGAACAACGGGCATTGCTGGAGCAGACTTTTGCCGCCCCGGTCGCCAACGGCTACGGCGGCCGGGATGCCGGCTTCCTCGCCCACGAATGCCCGGAAGGCGGCCTGCACATCACCGCAGAGGACGTCATCATCGAGATCGTCGATCCGCAAGGCGCGCCCGTCGCGCCCGGGGACAATGGCGCCATTGTCGTCACCCACCTCGCCAGCGGCGACTTCCCCTTCATCCGTTATGCCACCGGCGACGTCGGCGCGCTCGACAACCGGCCATGCCCTTGCGGCCGCGGACTACCGCTGCTGAAACGTGTGGAAGGCCGGGTCACCGATTTCGTCGTGGCGCGCGACGGCACGGTCATGCATGGACTGGCGCTGATATACGTGCTGCGCGACCTGCCGCAAATCCGCGCTTTCAAGATCATCCAGGAAAGCCTGGACGTCACGCGCGTGCTACTGGTGAGCGTCAGCGGCTTGGCGCCCGCATTGCGGATCGACATCATCAGCCAGTTTCGGGCGCGCCTCGGAGCGTCGGTGGAAATAGTGATAGAGGAAGTCGCGGAGATACCGGCGGAAGCTTCCGGCAAACACCGTTACGTCATCAGCAAGGTAGTAAGCAACTAAACCAGGAGCCGCCATGCCCATCTTCGCCTACTCCACGATCATCCTGCTGCTGGCGGTTTCCTTCTACACGCTGCATAAATTGCGCCGCGTGCATATCCTGCTGTACGACGCCCGCGACCAGGCACACAACGATCAAGCCGGGCTATTCCGCCAACTGGAAGCCTTGCAAGGACTCTACATCGAACTGGATCTCAAACGCAGCCTGCCACCGACGCGCGGCTGGGCGGCCTCGCCGGACTTTTTGCTGGAAGTGGCGCGCCACGCGCGCAGCCTGAAGCACGCGACGGTGCTGGAATGCAGCAGCGGCATCTCGACCGTGGTCCTGGCACGCTGCATGCAACTGAACGGCGGCGGAAAGGTCTACAGCCTGGAGCACGACGCCCATTTCGCCGAGCAGACACGGGAACAATTGCTCCGCCACGGCCTGCAGGACTGGGCCACCGTCATCGACGCGCCTTTGACGCCATACGACCTCGACGGCCAATCATGGCCCTGGTACGATTTGGCGCAATTGCCAGCGCTGTTGACCATCGACTTGCTGGTCATCGACGGTCCACCGCAAGCGACGCGCTTGCAGGCGCGCTACCCGGCAGGTCCCTTGCTCTTTCCCCGCTTGAATTCCGGCGCCGCCGTGTATCTTGACGACGCCGCGCGCCTCGACGAGCAAGCCATCCTGCAACGCTGGCGACGGGACTTTCCGACGATATTGCATTTTTCGCAGGGCTGTGAAAAGGGCTGCGCGCTGCTGCGCAAGGACTAGCGCTCCGCCGCCACCGCCCGCGCCATGCGAGTCTCCTCGGGATGGTCGCGGTGATAGCGCTCGCGCGCAAGACGCATCGCCGCCAGATGACGATCCATGCTTTCCGTCTGCAGTTCGACACCGAAGTCCTGCGGCACATCGCCATATCCATACATGCGGCCCAATATCATCGCTCCCACGTTGCTGCGGTAATGGGAAGGCTCCCAGTAATACACCATCGCGGACCTGTGGCTCACTTGCGGTATCGCCTCCGTCGTCACACTGTTGAAGCCGGAAAAGTCGAAGATACGCAAATCGCAGCCTGCGGTGCGAAAGCTGTGCCCCATGTCCGCCAGCGCACGTTGCCAGGCCTCCAACGCGGGCCACTTGCCCGCCCAATACAAGGCATCGGCGGTCATGGCGTGGGTTGGATTGAGATACAAACGTATGCTGGTGCCGGCGCGGCACAAGCCGCTCAAACCTTGATGCAGCGCCGCCATCGCTTCGGCCGTGGGTCCCGCGCCACGGATATACTCCCGCACCCGGGGCACAATTACAGCCCCGGTTCCCCCCAGGCTTTCGATGCGGTCCTGTACGCAGAGCGCGTCACGCTGTCCGTTAAAGGCCAGGCTGGAATGGCAATCGCGCCCCATGGTTCCTCGCAGCAGGCGTATCGAATCGGCTGTCATGTCGAAGGCCAAAGCGCGTTGGACGTCCAACAAACTTCGCCGCCACAAATAAAGCGGACCATCCGCCACCAATTCGCGACTGAAATCGGTGTTGCCGAGTTCCATGGAGAATGACGGCGCATCGATGCCCCATACCAGCGTCTTCAGCTTGCCGAACTGTGCGGCGTGACTCGCCATCGCCATCGCGTCCGCCAGCGAAGCGCCGGACAGCGCGCCATTAAACACGTCCAGTCCGGCAAACGCTGGCGCGCCCGTGGGCAAGCCCAACTCCGTGCGTGAGTTGCCGACATACAGCACCGACGGCTTGAATTTGGCCAGCGCGTAAGTCTTGCCCCAGGCGCTGAGCTTCTCCCTTCCCGGCCGCAGGCGCTCGACTTGAGGCGTTCGCCATTGATGCGTCAAATAGGGATCGACGTGATAGTTCAGCATCGTCACAGCGCCCATCACCAGCGCGCTGCAAGCGCAAAAGATACTGACGTAATTGCGCCATTCGGCGTTATCACCGTGGTTCATGGTTAAAATTGAAAATAGAGAAATTCGCTGACACGATTCATGCTGAACAGGCACCCGAGAAACAGCAGGGAGAATGCCAGACTCCACGTCTTGTGCGGCCGCCAAGCCCATCCCATTGGGCGCGAAGCCTCGTTGCAACGGCCGTATTGGCGGAAGATGTCGTGCGTATTCGGCGCATAAAAGGCAAGCGCCGCAGCCAGCGCCAGCACCGGTAGCGCGATGCCACTGAAATCGACCCAGCGTATGCCTGAAAATTGCACCGCCCCGCGAAAATGTGGCGCGTAAGCAACCCACCCGTGCGGCAAGGCCACACCGTTGCCGCCAGCCATCGCGCGCAAGATGTCAGCTGCCGTGGCCAGGTCCGGTGCCCTGAATACCACCCATGCGGCCACCACCGCCAGAAAGGTCAAGCACCGTCCCCACCACCGCGGACGCCCTTGCCCCACCCAGGCAAGCCAACCATGATGCAACACCAGGTAGACGCCATGCAAACCGCCCCACACCACAAACGACCAGCCGGCGCCGTGCCACAGGCCGCCGAGCAACATAGTCAGCATCAGGTTGCGATACCGGTGGTGGCGCTTCCCTCCGAGCGGCACATAGAGATAGTCGCGCAAGAAACGCGACAACGTCATGTGCCAACGCCGCCAGAATTCAGCGATGTCCCCAGCCTGATATGGCGAATTGAAATTCAACGGCAATTGCACCCCGAACAAGCGCGACAGGCCGATCGCCATGTCGGAATAGCCCGAGAAATCGAAGTAGAGCTGAAAGGTATAGGCCAGTGCGCCGATCCATGCCTCGATCAGCTGCGGGTGGGCCCCAACGGCAAACACAGGCCCAACCAGCGTTGACAAGGGATCAGCGAGGAGCACTTTCTTGGCCAGCCCTACGACAAAGATGGACAGTCCCACGGCAACATCTGCAACCATCAGTCCGGGCGGGCGTTCGAATTGCGGCATCATCTCCTTGTGATGCAGCACCGGCCCGGCGATCAGGTGCGGAAAATAGCTGACGAACAAAGCGTAATGGACGAAACGGTATTCACCCGCCACACCGCGATAGCAATCCACCAGAAAGGCGATTTGCGTAAAGGTAAAAAAAGAGATACCGACCGGCAGCACGATCTCCCACGCGTGCCAATGGGCCCCCGTCAAGGTGTTGACTCCGGCAATGAAAAAATTGGCGTACTTGTAATAGCTAAGCAAACCCAGGTTTGCCGCCAATGCGAACAGCAGCCAGTGCTTGCGCCGGTTGCCGGACCCCAGCATCCGTCCCGCGCACCAGTAATTGACGCAGATCGAAGCCATCAACAACGGCAGGTAGCGCCAGTTCCAGTAACCGTAAAAGCACAGCGAAGCCAGTGCCAACCATCCGATCGCCCACTTGGGCCTCACCCTCGCGAGCACAAAATACCCAGCCAGGACGATCGGCAGATAAATGAACAGGAAGCCGAACGAATTAAACAGCACGGCAAGCCTCTGAGGTGCGGCGCGACCGGTGGAAGAGCTCGGTGTAGCAAGCCACCATCTGCTCAGCGACCCGCTGCCAGCTATAGCGTTCAACCAGGGCGCGCACCAGCGCCCGTTCCGGTGGATTGGCAATTAACTCCACGATGGCCCGGCGCAAACCTGACGCGTCGTCCCAATGCAACTGCCTCAGAGCGAAATTGCTGTCGGGCAGGCTCAATGCGCTCTCATCCGTCATTACCACGGGCGTTCCGGCCGCCAGCGCTTCCAACACCGACAAGGGAAACACTTCGCCATGACTGGGCAGCGCCAACACCGACGCGCTTGCATAGGCGCTCGCCAACAACGGGTCGTCATGTTCAAGTTGCCCCAGCCAGCGCACTCGGGGCAAGGCCAGCAATTGTTGCAGATAGTGTTGGTGCTGGCGTTGCGCGCGTCCGATCAGCACCACCGGCAGCTCTGTTTGCGCCAGCGCCTGTATCAGGCCCAGCTGGTTTTTGTAGGGCGAGATGGCCCCCACCATCAGGACAAACGGCCCGTTCAGCCCCGTGCAACGGCGAAACTCCTCCTGCCGCGCGCCAAAGAACTGGGGACTGATGCCATTCGGCAGCATGCGTATTTTCCCGTCCGGGATTTGAAAGGCGCTGACGATGGCATCGCGCTCTGCCGTCCCCAAGGCGATCACCAATTGCGCCAGTTGCAGGGCGCGCTTGGTCTGCGCATAGCTGGTCTGTACATTCCATCCCGTCAAGCGGCCGGTCAGGCGGTCGGCCAGTCTGGCGCGCACGCCGTCCAACCGCCCCCAGCCCGGCGACAGCACCGGCGACAGTACGACAGGCACACCGGCATCGGCCGCCAATTCCACCAGCCGATGATTGCCATTGATCGCCGAGAACACATGGATCAGATCGAACTGGTCCAGACGCTGGCGGTTGGCGTCCACCAGAACGACCTCCAGGCCCGGCGCCGACTGTTCCTGCAGTGCGCGCACGGTCGAGCGCACCTGTACCTGCAGGCCCCCTTCGCGCTGGAACAACATGGGATAAGACAGGATTCCTATGCGCATAATGTGACCTCTATTTGCTAAATCTTGCCCTGACTTTGCGCCCTGCCAGCGTGCACTCCGCAGCAAGCTCATGCCGAAACAGCAATATCGCCACCAGCCACAACGGCAACGCAAGCAAAGCCGCGATCGACAACTGATACAGCGCATGACCAGGCAGTTGGGGACGCCACGCAAACAGCAACAGCGGGCCGCTCAAACTCAGCAGGGCCACCAGTCCGCTGCGCCTGAGCGCACCCAGCAAGCCGACCAGATCCAGGCCGGCCAATTGCCGCAGGTAGCGGAATGTCCAGACGCTGCGGAAGACTCCACCAAGCACAACGCCCCACGCAACCCAATCCAATCCCAGCGGCGCCGCCAACAGCACGGCAAGCACGCGCACCGGCACCGACAAGGCGTCCAGCTTGGCTTGCGTGCGTACGGCGCCCATCGCCACGAACAGGTAACGTGCCATGCTGAAGATGCTATACAACGCGCTCGACAGGCATATGATGCGTATCAATGGGACGCATGCATCCCACTGTTCGCCGTACAGAACACGCACCAGAGCAGGCGCCATGATGGCCACGAAGCCGAAGAATGGCCAAGCCAGCACGGTCATATAACTGGCGGTGGTCAGGTATGCCTGCCGGAGATCGCCGCCGGCCCGCGCCTGCGCCGAGAACAGCGGAAACACCACCGGCGAGATGGCGCCGGTCACCAATTGGTTGAACACATTCAGCACACCCTGTGCCTTGCCGAAGATGCCGACCTCCGCGACCCCTATCATCTTCCCGACGATCAGGTCCGGGGCGGCAACGCCTAATTCATCGATAACGCTGCTTGCGGTGGAAATCGCCCCAAACGACAGGATCGCTGACATGCCGCGCCGCGCGGGCACGCTGGGCAAGCCTTTCGGCCAGAAACAGATACTCGCCAGCAGCGCCGCGGCGGTGCCGGACACCGCTCCCCAGACCAGGCTCAGATAGCTATGTCCCAACCAGGCCAGCGTCACCGATACCAGCAATTGCGTGGCGGTACTGAAGGTATTGATCGCGAAGATGGCGGAGAAACGCATTTGGCGCCTCAAGTAAGGCAGCGCCAGCGAACTGAAGGGAATCAGCAGAAAGTTGATCGACAGCAGTTGCAATACTGTGCTCAGACGGGGATCGCGATAGAAGCGCGCCGCGACTCCGCCGCTGAACAGCACCACGGCCGCCAGCGCCCAGGCGACCAGTATGCTGGTGCCCAGCGCGGCTCGCAGCTTTTCTTCGGTCAAGTGCTTTTCCTGGATCACATACGGCCCGACGCCGAAGTCCCTGACTGCCTGCGCCAGCCCAGCCAGCACAGCGCCCACCGCATAGACGCCGATCTCGGCTGGCGTCAGCAGCCGCGCCAACACCATCGTGCCCACCGTGTTCAGCAACAGCAGGATATATTTTTCGGCAAAGGAGACCAGGAAGGACAGGCGCGGCTGCATGGCGCACGCCTCAGATCAGCTGGTCGTAAAAGGCAAGCACCTGCTTGCCCACCACCGCACGGCTATACCGCTCGACCGCTTCGGCGCGTGCTTGCCTGCCCATGGCCTCGCGCCGGCCCGGATCGGCCAGCAGCCCGGATACGATGGCCGCCGCCGCATCCAGATCATTCGAAGGGACCAGCACGCCCCCGCCGCTGTCGCGCAGGACATCCGCGCTACCGGGCACATCGGTAGCCACTACCGGGATGCCGCATGCCATCGCTTCGATGGTCGCGATACCGAAACCCTCGCTGCGGCTCATCAATATGTGCATATCCAGCGCCGGCAGCAAGGTCTCCACTTCCGGGACGAATCCGGTGAACACCACGCACGAACCCAGGCCCGCAGACCGCACCCGGTCCCGCAGCGCCTGCTCCAGCGGCCCGCTCCCCATCATGACCAGGTACAACTGCGGAAATCGACGGCGCAGCAACATGAACATATCCAGCAATACCGCCGGCCGCTTTTGCTCGGAGATACGCGCTGCCGCACCGATCACCAATGCATCTTCCGGTAACTGGAGGGCCCGGCGCGCAGCAAGGCGTAAATCTGCGCCTGGCCGAAATCTCTCGGTATCGACGCAATTCGGAATGACCGCCATCCGCGTGGAAACAGGCAAATATGGCTGGTAGATGGCCATGAAATGCGCCATCGACGACCGCGATACGGCATACACGCCGCGCACCGCGGAAAACGCCTGGCGCAGCAAAGGCTGGTGCCAGGCGCTAATCTCCATCGGGGGGAACGCGTTGTGCACACTGATCACCGCGGGCAATCTGCAATGGCCAGCCAACCACAGCACGGAAGCGCCGTAATTACTCCAACACCAAGCCACATGCACCAGATCCGCGCGGAAAGCATGCAGGCGCCGTGCCGCCCACAGCCTGGCCCGCAGCAGGTTCCAGCGCCGCCAGCTCCATTGTTCGAAAAAGCGCGGCGGATCGAATTCCGCCACCACTATTTGCTCACGCGCCAGTCGCCCTGCCCAGGCATCGATGCCGGCAAATCGACGCAGAGCCAGACTGCCATCTGCGCCGGCCTGGCGCAGATACCGCACTTCCTGCGCCATGCGCATTTCCATTCCGCCAAGTTCGCCAGAATAGCTGGTGATCAGCACTCGTTTGCCCAAGGGGCGGCGCCCTTGCCTCGCCTCGAAAAAATATCCGCGCAAATAGGCCAGTTCCCAACGCTGCCTGAAGCGGCCGTCGGCATCGCGCGACAGGCAGGCCCGCAGATAGCCGGCGCACTCCCGCGCAAACCGCGCCAGCATCCAGCGGGGCACACCCAGCCATTCGGGATAGGTGCCGGGAAGGTCTTGCCGGTACTTTCCACGTCCGAAACGCCAGGCTTTATCCAGCACGTAGTTCAGCGTCAGTTGCCGCTTGCGGACGAAATGGAAGACGCGCGCGCCGGGACAAAACCACGCCCCATAGCCCGCCAGTGCAAGCCGCAGGGTCAGTTCGGTTTCGCTGCCCATGGCATAGGCTGGACCATTGGGCCCGATGGATGCATCGTAACGATAGCCATTAGCAAACACCGACCGCCGTATCGCCATATTCGCCCCCCACACCAGGCCAGGGAATACCGGGCCATCGGGCAAATTGGAAGCGGTCAGGCCGAACGTCAGGCCGATCGGCACCAGCCGGGGCAGCCACTCGGGCGGGGGCTCTGCCCAGTCCGCTTCTATCGCCCCGCCGAACACCGCGTAATCCACATGGTCCCCGGCACAGCGTTCCCATTGCAGCAGCCAATCCGGTGCCGGTGTCGCGTCGTCGTCGGTGAAAATGAACAGGCCGTCGTCGGCGGTGTGGCGTAGTGCCCATTCCAGTGCCAGATTCAGGGCCGCGTTCTTGCCCTTGCGCGGACTACGCAGCAAGTGCAGCGGCAAGCGGTCCTGATACCGGGCGACCAGCGCACCGGTTCCGTCGCGACTGCCGTTCTCGACGATGATCAACTGCCAGGCCTGCTGCGGCGTTTGAAGGCGGCAATAGCCGTCCAATACCTTGGGCAGCGTCTGCGCGCCATCGCAGGTCGCCATGAGAACGGTCAACAAGGGCGCCTCCCCCATATCCTATGATTGCGGAACGTGACAATCCAGTGTAGTGACAGGCTCAGATACAACGTTGAGCCGCATCAACGAGTTTCCCCGGCCATGCGCGACATATTGATCACCCTAATCATCTTCGGCAGCCTGCCCCTGATCCTGCGCAATCCCGTCAATGGCGTGCTGATGTGGGTGTGGGTCAGCGTGATGAATCCACACACGCAGGGATGGGGCTTTGCCACGACTTTTCCGTTCGCTTTCATCGTCGCCATAGCCACGCTGTTCAGCCTGGCCGTCTCGCGCCTGCCCAAGACGCTACCGGTGTCCCCCATCACGTATGTGCTGATCGTCCTGATACTGTGGATGAACGTCACCACCTTGTTCGCCATGTTCCCCGAGCCTGCTTATGCGCAATGGAGCAAGGTGATGAAAATCATGCTGATGAGTCTGGTCACCATGATGGTGATACGCACCCGTCACGACCTGCATCGCCTGATGTGGGTGCTGACCATGTCGGTGGGCTACTACGGCGTCAAGGGCGGCCTGTTCACAATCCGCAGCGGCGGCGTCGACCGCGTATGGGGACCGGAAGGTACTTTTATCGGCGACAACAACGAGATCGCACTGGCCCTGATCATGACCATCCCGCTGCTACGCTATCTGCAATTGCGTAGCGCCAACCGCTGGCTGCGGCACGGCTTGAGCGCCACGATGTTGCTCTGCGCACTAGCGGCGCTCGGATCGTATTCGCGCGGTGCGCTGCTGGCGATAGGCGCCATGATCGTCATGATGTGGTTGAAGAGCCGCCACAAGATGGCCGGCGCCGTCCTGATCGCAGTGCTGGTGCCCATGGCCCTGCTGTTCATGCCGGAGCGTTGGAGCGAACGGATGGACAGCATCGGCGCCTATCAGGAAGACGAGTCGGCGATGGGCCGCATCAACGCCTGGCACATGGCATGGAATTTAGCGACCGACCGCTTTTTCGGTGGAGGCTTCGAGATCGCCGAAGCTCGCGCGTTCTTCCTCTACGCCCCTGATCCGCACGATATCCATGCCGCGCACAGCATCTATTTCCAGGCACTGGGCGAGCATGGTTTTGTCGGCCTGGCGCTCTACCTTCTGCTGCTTGGACTGACTTGGCGTTCAGCATCCTGGATCGCGCGCCACAGCGTGGCCCGGCCCGAATTGGAATGGGCCCGGCAATTGGCCACCATGATACAGGCGAGCTTTGTCGGTTTCGCGGTCGGCGGCGCCTTTCTGAGCCTGTTGTATTTCGACGTCCCTTATTATTTGATGGGCGTCATTATCGCCACCCGTGCACTGGTCGCAGAACATCAGGGCGCCGTCAGGGAAGTGGTAGCAGCCGACTTGGACAACGGCCGCACAGCGATCGGCCAGCCATGAACCAATGCCTGTCGATACTGGTTTATCACCGCGTCCTGGAGCGGCCTGATCCGTTGCAGCCGGAATTACCGGACACCCGGCAATTCGACCGCCACATGGCATTGCTGAAGCGCTGCTTTCGCGTGCTGCCACTGAGTCTCGCCGTCGAACATTTGGGCCAGGGCACCCTGCCCGCGCGCGCCGCCAGCATCACCTTCGACGACGGCTATGCCGACAACGCCACCTGCGCGCTGCCGGTCTTGCAACGGCACGGCTTGAGCGCAACCTTTTTCATCGCCAGCGATTACCTGAATGGCGGCCAGATGTGGAACGACGACGTGATCGCGGGCGTGCGGCATGCCCGGCAAGACGTGCTGCAGTTGGATGCGCCAGGCTGCGGCAAGCTCCCGCTGCGCACCGTCGACCAACAGCGGCTAGCAATTGAACAGCTAATTCAATCGCTCAAGTACCTACCCGCAGCAAAGCGCCAGGCGCTAGCCCGCAGTCTGGCGCCAACAAACCGCGGAGGCCTGATGATGTGCAGCGACCACGTGCGGGCGCTGCAAGCGGCGGGCATGGACATCGGTGCCCACACCGCCTCCCACCCCATCCTCGCGAACCTGGCGGACGCCGCTGCCATCGCCGACATGCAGCGCGGCAAGGCGGCTCTTGAGGACATCACGCAAGCCCCGGTTCGCCTGTTCGCCTATCCGAACGGCAAGCCTGGCATCGACTTCGACCAGCGCCACGTCGAGATGGCGCGCCGGCTGGGATTCCAGGCGGCCGTCACCACGGCGGCCGGGGCTGCGCGATGCGGCGGCGATCTGCTGCAGTTGCCGCGCTACACGCCTTGGGAGCAAGACCGCCCGCGTTTTCTGCTCAGGCTACTTGCGAGCCGGCGCGTTTGACCGCGCCAGCCATTGCTCCAACATCATCAACACCCACACCATGGTGCCATGATAGGCCGGATGTTCGGCCAGCAGCGTGCGCATCAGACGCTCTATGAAGTCGGCACGCACGATCTGCCGCTTCTTGAGGTCGCTCAAACTGTCCAATGCCAGCCCCTGCAGGCCCGCATCCCGCTGCAACCAGTGGCCGAACGGCAAACCAAAACCGTGCTTCTTCTTGCGCAAGATCGCATTCGGCAGATAACCTTGCAGCGCCCGCTTAAAGAAATAGCGCAGCCGTGTTCCGTTCAGCTTGTCCTTCGGCGGGAGCCGCGCTGAAAACGCCAGCATTTCGTCGCTCAGGAAGGGAAACGCCACGTCCACGCCGCTCAGTTCGCACGCCAGGCGCACCTTGCGCAAGTCATTGTCGGCCAGTGTGTAGCGCAGATCAAGCGTCTGCATGCGATTGATCTGGCTCAAGCCGCTGTCCTGCCAATAGCAGTCGTTGAGCAGCCCGATAGGGCCGTTTTCGTCCACGCTCGCAAGGAAATTGTCATGCAGCACTTCCGATGGGCCGTAGCGTTCCAGCAGATTATAAGCTTCCATCCGGGCCGGCATGGGCACTACCGCCTGTTCGATATAGCTGCGCGCCTTGCGCAGCATCCCCAGGTTCAGATTGCCGGCCAAACCAAACAACAAGGGTTCCAGCGCCACCTGGCGCAACGCCGATGGCAACTGCTCATACCGGGACAGGACTGCCTGATGCGCATAGCGCTCGTTCCCACCGAACAATTCATCGCCGCCGTCGCCGCCAAGCAGCCGGGTCACGCCGTCGGCGCGCGCCATGTTGGCGCAATAGTAAGCCGGAACGGCAGATGAATTGCCGAACGGCTGATCGGACGCTGCCGCGATACGCGGTATGGCCGCTGCCACATCGCCCGCCGTCACATACAGCTCGTGATGATCCGCGCCAAAATGACGGGCCGCGATGCGGGCATAGCGCATCTCGTCATAACCGGGCACGTCGAAGCCTATCGAATACGTGCGTGGCGCGCTGCCGCTGACGCTGGCCAACATCCCGGCCAGCGTCGAACTGTCCGTGCCGCCGCTCAGGAAGGCGCCGGTATTGGCGCTTCCGGCCGAGTGCCGTACCGAACTCTCCAGCGTAGTCAGGAACTGTCGTTTAAGTTCGCCAAACGGCGTGTCCGACTGTTCCTGGTATTCGATCTTCCAATAGCTGCCAGTCTCCACATGGCCGTGGCGGTACTGGAGAAATTCGCCGGGCTGCAGGCGGCGTTGCCCGCGATACACGGTGCGCGGCGCCGGCACGGTATGGAAATACAGATAGTTGTAGATGGCTTGGTGATCCAGGGCCCTCAGCGCATGCGGATGTGCCTGCACCGCCGCCGCCGATGAGCCAAACAACATCCCCTGCCTGACCTGCTGAAAATGCATCGTATGGACGCCGCTGCGGTCGATGGCCAGCAAAAGTTGTTCGCCTGCGTCGGCCATGAGGCATAGCGCGAACGGTCCAGACAGCGCTGAACACGCCTGAGCACCTTTGACCAACCACAATGCCGCAAACCGCGCGGCCAGATTCTCGGCACAGCCGTCGAGCAAGGGCCGCCCCCATACCGCGACCAGCACCCCGTCCGCGCCATGGAAGCTGATGCTGTCGGCGGCGGCGGCAACCGCGACGCCCCCCCTCCGCGCCGCGGCAATGCGAACGGGACTGTCGTCAAAGCGCGCCAGCGTGCGCCCCATGCCGGCCAGCAGTTGCCGCACGCCGCCGCAGTCGGCCGCCGCTTCATCGGCAACATAGCCGCACAGACCGCTCATACCAATACCTCCACGGGCCGGGGGTGGCCAAGAAAGGCGGTCGGACTGGCCGTCAGGCCGTAGGCGCCGGACTGGAATACGACCACCAGGTCGCCGGCTTCGGCGCGCGGCAATTCCATGCGGTCGGCCAACAGATCGAGCGGCGTGCACAAAGGCCCGACCACGGAAACCGTCTCGCGGGCGACCGCGTGCATGCGATTGCCGATGGCCACAGGATAGTTCTTGCGGATGACCTGCCCAAAATTGCCGGAAGCGGCCAAGTGGTGATGCAGGCCGCCGTCGGTGACCAGGAAGGTTTGGCCGTGCGAACGCTTGCGTTCCAACACGCGGCAAACGTAGACCCCACCTTCGGCCACCAGATAGCGGCCCAGCTCCAGGACCAGGTCGGTGTCCGGCGAGCCCTGCCGCAGCAAGCGCAACGAGCGCTCCAGCCCGTCGGCTACCGCCGGCAAATCCAAGGCGCGCTCGCCCGGAAAGTACGGCACGCCGAAGCCGCCGCCGATATTCAACATCCGCATCGGCATGTGCGCATGGGTGGCCAGGCGCAGTCCCAGTTCCACGCTGAGCCGCTGGGCTTCGCAGATGGCCGGGGCAGACAGATTCTGCGAACCGCAGAACACGTGAAAGCCATGAAAGTCCAGACCCAGCGTCCGCAGTCGCCGCAGCATCGCCGGCACCCGCTCCGCATCGACACCGAACGGGCGCGGGCCGCCCCCCATCTTCATTCCCGCCAGCTTCAGTTCGAAATCGGGATTGACCCGCAGCGCCACGCGCGGCGTCATGCCCAGTTCGCCGCCGATGCGAGCGGCGCGCTCCATTTCCAGCTCGGATTCCAGGTGCAGCAACACCCCGGCGGCCACCGCGCACCGCAGCTCCCCGTCGCGCTTGCCGGGCCCGGCAAAGCTGATGGCGCCGGGCGCCATGCCCGCATCCAGGGCCACCTTCATCTCGCCGCCCGAAGCCACGTCAAAGCCGTCCACCAGCCCCGCCATCATCTGCACCAGCGCCGGCATCGGATTTGCCTTGAGCGCATAGTGCAGATGCACCCCCGTCGGCAGCGCCTGCCGGAGTTGCCCAACGCGCGAGACGATATGGCTGCGCTCGTAGGCGTAGAACGGCGTGCGCCCGATCCGTTCCGCCAGGCGGGTCAGCTTGATGCCACCGAACTGGAGCTCATCGTCCAGCGCCGGAAACTGATTAGGCTGAGCATGGCCCGGCAGCTCGACCACGGCCATCACGATACGCACCGTGGGGCAGCCAGTTGATCGGCCAGCAGCTTGCGGTCGATCTTGCCGTTGGGGTTGCGGGGCAAAGGCGTGGCACGGATATCAAGTGCCGAAGGCACCATATACGCGGGCAACGCTTCGCGGCAAGCCGCGAGCAGCGCCGCAGCGTCAATGGCGCCCTGCGGAGCGGCGGCGGCGACCAGCGTAATGGACTGCCCCAGCGTCGCATGCGGCACGCCTATGGCTGCGGCTTCGGCCACCAGGCCGGTGGCGTACACAACCTCCTCGACTTCGGTCGGACTGACGCGATAGCCGGAGGTCTTGATCATATCGTCGCTGCGGCCGATGAAGTACAGATAACCCTCGTCGTCGCAACGCACGGTATCGCCCGACCACACGGCCAGCTCGGGTACCGGCAGCCCGCCCGCCCGGCCAGGCAGCGGACGGAAACGTTCGGAAGTGCGTTGCGCATCGTTCCAGTAACCCATGGCAACCAGCGCTCCCCGATGCACCAGCTCGCCCGGCTCGTTGGGGCCGCAGGGGGAGCCGTCGCCGCGCAGCACCAGGATTTCCGCATTCGGTATCGCCTTGCCGATTGAATCCGGCCTGCGGTCCAGCTGCTCGGGCGCCAGGAAAGTCGAGCGGAACGCCTCGGTCAGGCCATACATCAGGTAGATCTGCGTGTACGGCAAGGCCTTGCGCAGGGTCGCCAGGGTGTGGCGCTGCATGGCCCCGCCCGAATTGGTGATGTAGCGCAGCCGCTGCGCATGGCGCCAGTCCAGGTCCGCGAGCTGCATCCACAGCGGCGGCACCGCGGCCAGGCCGGTGATGCGTTCGCGCTGAACGGCATCGAGGATGTCCCGCTGCAGGAGATGATTGAGCAGCACCGCGCAGGCGCCAACGGCAAACGCCGTGGTCAACTGGCTGAGGCCATAGTCGAAACTCAACGGTAACACGCATAAGATGCGGTCTTCGGGCGTATTGCCAAGGTAGGAGGAAACGCTGAGCGCGCCCGCCACCAGATTGCGGTGGGACAGCACCACACCTTTGGGCCTGCCGGTGCTGCCCGAGGTGTACAGGATGGCGGCGATATCGCTATCGATGCAGGCATGAAGCGGGGTTTGCGGTGCATCACGCATGCATTCGCGCCACGAGAGCAATTGCATTCCATCCAGCGCCGGCAAGCCCTCCATGGAACCGACCACGATCACTTTGCGCAGCCCCGGGCAGCCCGGCAACACCGCCGACAGCAGATTGTATCGCTCGCGGGTGGTGACCAGTATTCGGACTTCGCAGTCGCCCAGGATGTGCGCCACCTGTTCCGGTTTCAGCACCGGATTCACCGGCACAAACACCGCGCCCGCGGCGGCCGCGCCAAACATGGCCACCACCGCTTCTTCCCGCTTCTCCATGAATACCGCCAGCCGTTCGCTGCGCCCCAGGCCGTGATGCACCCAGGCGGCAGCGGCCAATTGCACCATCTGCGCCAACGCAACGTAATTCAGTCCGACGCCCTGGTATGACAGTGCCTGCCGCTGCGGCTCGCGCTGCGCGGACTGAAAAATAAATTGGTGGACAAGCTGCGTCATAGCGAATTCCCATAGAAAGGCTGCCTCTATGATTGAGATAAATCGTCATCCCGTTCTTGATGTGCCTCAAGCATGGTGTCCGCTTGTGCTGGCGCAAACCCGGCCCGCCATGGACGGCGTCTAATTTGGGTTCCGCTCACCTCTTGGCCCGCCGCGATGACCACTGGCCTGCGTCATACCTACCTGCAACTGGGTTGGTTCAATGCCATCCTGTATTGGCTCGGCCACCTATTGGCGGCCGCCAGCGCCGGCGCGTGGGCGCTGTACCGCTACCAGTTCGTGGCCCAGTATGTCGGCGACACACCGTTGTGCCACGCGCGCGGACAAGACATCCAGATACGCGAACAAGCCCTTGCGGACGCCATGCCGAACGACTATCCGCGCCCGGCACGCGTGGTCAGGCAGCGCTTTGTCCAAGGCGCCTCCAGCCTGACGGCCTGGCGCAAGGACCGGCTGGCCGGCTTTCTGTGGCTGATACCGGATACCTATCTCGAAGACGAAGTGCGGGTCCGCTATCGCCTGGCCAGCTCGCACGCCTCATGGGATTTCGACGTCTGGGTCAGGCCGGACGAACGCCTCGGCTGGGTCTTTCCCAGGTTATGGGAAGCCGCGCGGCAGCACTTGCGCCTGCACGGCGTGCGCTGGACCTGCAGCCGCATCTCGGCCTTTAATCCCGCATCGATGCGGGCCCACTCACGCATCGGCGCGGTGGTCCTGGGCAGCGCCATCTTCTTGCGCTGCGGCCGCTGGCAATGGATGTGCGCCACACTGGCGCCCTACTTTCATCTGTCGCGCCACCCCGCCAGCCTTCCGCAGCTAACGTTCGACACCAGCGCCTTACCCGACCTCGGTCCCCAGGAGCCACCATGCCCATACTAGATCAAGTCTGCCAGACCCTGCGCAACACCCTCGGGCTGGGAAAGCTTCAACTCAAGCCGGAAACCGCCTTGTTGGGCAGCGTGCCCGAGCTCGACTCTATGGCTGTCGTCAACCTGATCATGGCCCTGGAGCAGCAGTTCTCCATCACTGTAGAGGATGACGAAATCAGCGCCAGCCATTTCGCCACGGTCGCTACGCTGACCTCCTTCGTACAAGGAAAACTGGCATGAGCGGCTATGTCCAACGCAGCCAGGCGCTGCCGTTCTTCCTGCCGGCCGAAGCCGGCGATCGGTTCTGCCTGTTCTACCCGCCGCATCCCGGCGTTCGGGCGCGGGGCTCTGTCCTGTATGTGCACCCGTTCGCCGAAGAGCTCAACAAGAGCCGCCGCATGGCCGCGCTCCAGTCGCGCGCCTACGCAGGCGCAGGCTACGGCGTGCTGCAGCTGGACCTCTACGGCTGTGGCGACAGCAGCGGCGATTTCGCCGACGCCCGCTGGGATCTGTGGCTGGCCGACCTTGCGCTGGGCTGGAGGTGGCTGGCCCAGCACTCCCCGGGACCAGCCTACCTGTGGGGCTTGCGCCTGGGTGCCTTGCTGGCCTTGCAGTTCGCCGAGCAAGCGCAGCCCGCGCCTACCGGCTTGGTACTGTGGCAGCCTGTCATCAGTGGACGCCCCCATCTGCACCAATTCATGCGGCTGCAATCGGCGGCCCGCATATTGGGCGCGGAACAAGCGGCCGCCGACAACGAGGCGGGCGGCTACGCGCTGGCGCCCGAGCTGGTGGAGGCGATCAAGGGTGCGGAAGCCGGCCGCCGTCCCCACTGCCCGGTACAGTGGCTGGAGTTGGCTGGCGCGCATCAGCCAGCTTCATTGCAGCCGGCTTCCGCCCTGCTGCTGGAACGCTGGGAACGCGCCGGCGCGCATGTCGACGCCTATCCGCTGGAAGGCGAACCCTTTTGGTCCACATCCGAAATCGCCGAAGTGCCCACCCTGATCGCAGCCACGCTGGCCGCCATGCCGCAGGGGCCATCATGAACGGACAACGCCGCGCCCTGTGTTTCGCCTGCCGCGACTGCCGCTTGATCGGCATCCTGAACGTGCCGGAGCTACCGCAGGCGCGAGGCGTGCTGATCGTCACCGGCGGGCCGCAGTATCGCGTCGGCAGCCATCGGCACTTCGTATTGCTGGCCCAGGAACTGGCCGCCGCAGGCTACCCGGTCATGCGCTTCGATTACCGGGGCATGGGCGACAGCGAGGGCGCCGCGCGCAACTTCGAGCAACTCGACGACGACCTGGACGCCGCCATCACCGAATTCTTCCACGCTCTGCCGGCGATGAAGGAGCTGGTGCTGTGGGGCCTGTGCGACGGCGCCACGGCCGCCGCCTGGCAGGCGGCGCGCGATCCGCGGGTCGCCGGTCTCGTCATGCTCAATCCCTGGGTGCGCACGGAACAAGGTCACGCCTATGCAACGTTGCGCCACTATTATGTGCAGCGCCTGTTCGAGCGCGGCTTCTGGCGCAAACTTGGCGGCGGTGCCGTCAAGGTCGGCGGCACCCTGCGCTCCTTCATCGCACTGGCCTCCGCTGCGAGAAGGCCTGCCACGGAAGCGGCCGGCCCGTCCCTGCCCGAACGCCTCTACCGGGCCCTGCACCAGTTCCCCGGACGCACGCTGATCGTGCTCGGCGGCGCCGACCTGGGCGCAAGGGAATTCTCGGCCCTGCCCGCCCACCACGCGCACTGGCGCCGGCTGCTGGACGACCCGCGCTTTCAACTGGTCCACGTTCCGCGGGCCAACCACACTTTTTCCAGCCGGGCCTGGCGCGCCGACGTTGCCTCCGCCTGCACCTCCTGGATCGCATCATGGTGAAGCGCGTCCTGATGATCGCCTATCACTACCCGCCACTCAGCGGCGGCAGCGGCATACACCGTACGCTGGCTTTCGCGCGGCACTTGCCCCAGCACGGCTGGCAGCCACTGATATTGACGGTTCACCCGCGCGCCTACGAAGACATCGGAGCCGACGACAGCGGCTCCGATGCGCTGGTCCACCGCAGTTTCGCGCTCGACAGTTCGCGCCATCTTGCGCTGCGCGGCCGCTACCCCGAGGTGCTGGCCCAGCCGGATCGCTGGATATCCTGGTGGCTGGGTGCCGTTCCGGCAGGCTTGCGCCTGATCCGAAAGCACCGGCCGGACGCCATTTGGTCCAGCTATCCGATCGCCACCGCCCACCTGATCGCACTCAGCCTGCACCGCCTCACCGGCATTCCCTGGATCGCCGACCAGCGCGACCCCATGGTCGATGCCGACTATCCGCCGGATCCGCGCCGTCGCCGCATCCACGGCTGGATCGAGCGGCAGTCCGTCAGGCGCGCCGCCGCCGTGGTCTGCACCACGCCCGGCGCATTGCTCAGCTTGGGCCAACGCCACCCGCAGGCGGATGACCGGCGCCTGACGCTGATCCCCAACGGCTACGACGAGTCCGCGTTCGCCGCCGCCGAGTCCACCGAGCGGGCGTCCACACCCGGGCCATTCACGCTGCTGCACAGCGGCGTCATCTACCCGTCGGAGCGCGACCCGGCCCCCTTGTTCGGCGCGCTGTCCAAGCTGCTCTCCGAACAGCGCATCGCCAAAAAAAATTTCCGGCTGCTGCTGCGCGCCAGCGCCCACGACAACCACCTGCGCAGCTTGATGCACCGCCATCCCGGCGTGGAGCAAGTGATCGAATTGGCGCCGCCGCTTCCCCACCGCCAGGCGCTGGCCGAGATGCTGAACGCCGACGGCTTGTTGCTGCTCCAGGCCGCCAACTGCAACAGCCAGATTCCGGCCAAGCTCTACGAGTACCTGCGCGCCCGCCGCCCGTTGCTGGCACTGACCGATGCCGCCGGCGACACGGCAGCCGCCCTGCGCGCCGCCGGCATCGACACCATCGGCCAGCTCGACAGTCCAGCCGACATCGCCGCGGCCTTGCTGCGCTTCCTGCATCTGTGCCGCGCCTGGCAGGCACCACTGGCGTCGCAAAAAATCATCGCCAGCCACTCGCGCGCCGCCCGCACCCAGCAACTGGCCGAGCTGCTGGACCGCGCTGTCCAAAAGGAAAACACATGACACCCAAGCTCCGCCTGGTCTATCCGGCGTTATTGATGATCGCCTCCTGCGCCGCCGTCGCGGCGCCGCCGCTGGCGACCGGAGAAGATTGCGGCACCTACGTCCGGCACGACCCCGGCGGCGACTACACCAACCCGGCCGACCGCGAAGGCTTGACCGTGGTCGAGCAGTACCACTTCACGCCCGAGGTGGAACGTCTGGTGCGCGGCTCCTCCGGCTCGCTGGGCAGCGACATCGGCTACACGCTGGAACATTTCCCCAACCACCACCGTGCCCTGGCCGCGATGATCAAACTGGCGCTGCGCGACAAGAATCGCAAGCCCTATGGCGCCCACTACTCGATCGACTGCTACTTCGACCGCGCGCTGCGCTTCCGGCCGGACGACGCCCGCGTCCACGCCTTGTTCGGCAGCTATCTGCTGGGCCTGGGCCAGTCCGACGCCGCGCTGGAACAATTGAAGGAAGCAGTCCGGCTTGAGCCGGGCAACGCCACCACCCATTACAACCTCGGCCTGCTCTACCTCAAGCGTAAAGATTACGAACAGGCCCGCGCCAGCGCCCACACCGCTTACGGCCTGGGTTTCCCGTTGCCGGGACTGAAAAACCAGCTGACCGCCGCCGGCCAGTGGCGCGAAGGAGACTAGGCCCGGCAGGGACCAGGGCTCACTTCAAGCCGTGGTGGTTCATCAGATCGTACAGCGTCGGCCGGCTCACGCCCAGCAGTTCGGCCGCCTTGACGATATTGCCGTCGACCCGCGCCAGGGCCTGCACCATGACTCTGTACTCGGCCGCCTCGCGCGCCTGGCGCAGGTTGACGCTGGGTTCCATGGCTGAACTGTCCTGCAAGCCCAGATCCTGCGGCGTGATCTGCGGACCGTCGGCCATGATGACCGCCCGGCGTATGCAGTTTTCCAATTCACGCACATTGCCCGGCCAGGGATAGGCATCAATCGCCGCCAGCGCCTCGGGACTGAAGTGCAGCGCCGAGCGCGACTCGCTGGCACAAAACTTATTCTTGAAATGATGGGCAAGCAAAGCGCAGTCACCCACGCGCTCGCGCAACGGCGGAATGGTCAACACGATTTCACTGAGGCGATAGAACAGATCTTCACGAAAGCGCCCACTCTCGGACAAGGCTCTCAGGTTCTGATGCGTCGCGCAGACGATGCGCACATCGATGCTGATCTCGCTGCGGCCGCCCACCCGTTCGATCACCCGTTCCTGCAGAAAGCGCAGCAGCTTGGCCTGCAAGGGCATCGCCATGTCGCCGATCTCGTCCAGAAAAAAGGTGCCGCCATGTGCCAACTCCAGCTTGCCGAGCGTCTGCCGCTGGGCGCCGGTAAACGCGCCCTTCTCGTAGCCGAACAGTTCGCTCTCCAGCAGATGCTCGGGAATGGCCGCGCAATTGACGGCGACAAAGCGCTTGTCCTGCCGCGTACTCAGGCGATGCAGGCCGCGCGCCACCAGCTCCTTGCCACTGCCCGAATCCCCCAGCAGCATCACCGACGCCGACGACGGCGCCACCCGTTCCACGCTGCGGCATAGCTTCAGCATGCCGGGATCGCGGCTGATGATGCCGGCCAGCGGCGAATCCGACTGGATTTGCAGCATACGCCGGTTTTCCTGCTGCATCGCGTGCAGATAGAAGGCGCGCGCCACCACCAGCGCCAGCGTGTCGGCGTCGAGCGGCTTTTGGTGGAAATCGTAGGCGCCCATCGCGATGGCCTTGAGCGCATGCTCGCGCGCCTGGTTGCCGGATAAAACGATGACCTTGGTGTCCGGCGCCGCCGCCAGTATCTGCTGAAGCAGAGCCAGCCCTTCGCTGGCGCCGTCGGGATCGGGCGGCAGACCCAGGTCCATGGTGGCCACCGCCGGCTGATGACGACGCAACTGCGCCAGCGCGGATTCGCGGTCGTCCGCCACCACCACCTCGTAGGCGTCCAGGCTCCAGCGCAGCTGCTTTTGCAAGCCTTGATCGTCCTCCACCACCAGCAGTTTGTTCTTTGCCATAGCTGTCCTCCCGAGCTCAGGCCGCCGCCGCATCCGCGTGCAACGGCAAGATCAACCGGAACGTAGTCCCGCGCGACGGGGCGCTGCTCACCTCCAGCCGGCCGCCGATCTCCCGCGCATACTCGCGGCTTTCGAACACGCCTATGCCCATGCCGGCGCTCTTGGTCGATTCAAACGGCTGAAACAAGCGCTCACGGATGAATTGTTCACTCATGCCATGGCCCGTGTCGCTCAGCTCGATCACCGCGGCGGCATCGCGGCGCCACAAACGCATCGTGACCCGCCCGCTGCGCGGCGTTGCCTCCACCGCGTTCTGTATCAAATGGCCGATCACCCGTTCCAGCCGCTGGCGGTTCGCCAGCACCGCCAACCCTGGCTCGCAAGCCTCCAGCACCGGCCGGGGTTCGAGTTGCGCGCACGCCTGGACCAGCTGCGCCAGCAAGGGCTCCAGCTGCAGCGGCGCGGACAGTTCCGCCACCTCGTCGCGACGTAGTTTGAGCAGCAACGACCTCATCTTCCCCAATGTATGGTTCAGCGTCTCCAGCATGTCGTCCTGAAAGGCCGGGTTGGCCTTGTGCCGTTCCGCGTTCGCCAGCAGCAGCGACAGCTGCGAGATCAAGTTTTTCAGGTCATGCACGACAAACGTCGACATCCGGTTGAACGATTCGAACTGCCGCGCCACCGCCAGACTACGCGCGGACTCCTGATGTGCCAGATAGCTGGCGGCTTGCCGCCCCGCGATCTTGAGCACGTCGCGCACCTCCCAGTTCAGCACCAGCTTGGCGCGCGGAGGCGCCAGGCAGATGAAGCCGAACAGGCTGCGCTCCAACATCAGCGGCACCACCAGCCGCACACCCTCGCCGGCGGCCAGCCATGCCGGCAGCTCCAGCCGCCCATAACGCTGCGGCTCGGCGCGCCATTCCGGCAAATCGATCACCCACCCGCGCTGCGTCAGGAACGCGCACAGCGCGCCGTCGGCGGCTGCGATCTCTGTGCTCAGCGGCATATTCCAGCGTGCCACCGCCTCAAAGTCGGCGCCGTCGCGGCGCAGCCACAGCAGCCCGGCCGGGCTCTCCACCAGCTCCGCCAAGGCCTGTATCGCCCGCTGCGGCAGCGTCGCGCCGTCCTCGGCCAACGCGTGCGTGAAGCGCTGCCACTCCTGGCGGTAGTCGTAGCGCCCCTGATAAAAATGCTTGCTGATGAAGACTTTCAGCCGCGAGCGCGCGGTGCCGGAAAACAGCACGCCCGACAGCAACAACGCCGCGCCGAACAGGCAGGCCAGCTGCATCAGCGTCCCCCACACGCCGCCGATGTAGCGCAGATACCAGGCGCTGGCGGCCATCGCCAGCAGGTACGAGGCCGATCCCAGCAACGCCGCCGAACGAAACATGATCTGCCGCGACAGCGCCAGGCCGGCGGTCCACACCGGGTTGCGCGCCACCGCCAGCGCCAACAAGGGCACGCTCAGCGCGTTGACGACACCGCGCGCGGCCCAGATTTCCTCGTTGATGCGGCGAAACAGCAAAGCTTCGCTGTACAGGTAGAAGTCATAGGCGAACAAGGCGCCGATACCCAGGCAGGCAAACTTGATGCCCCAGCGGGAGGCCGGCGGCGTACCGCGGTACAGATGCTCGACCAGCAGCATCCCCAGCACCGACAACCCCAGCCGCACAACGATGGCCGCAGGCGGCCGCAGTTCCGCCGCAGCCAACCAGCTCAGCAAGGCCAGACCGCCGGCAGCAACCAGCCAGCCAAGGCGGCGCGCGCCGCCGCTGGCCAGCACCACCAGCAGCGCCAGCCAGGCGCCTGTGCGCAACGCCTCCAGCGCATCCACGGCCATCAGCAGGCCGGGCCGCCAGGCCGAACCCGCAGCGGCCAACGCAGCCCACAAGGTTGTCGCCACACATGCAGCCCCGAACGCCCCCGCGTGTCCGCGCCCGCGCCAGCCGCCGCGCAGCAACAGGGCCGCCAGCGCCGCATACGCCAGCGCCGCCAGCCCGTAGCTGATACCGGCCACCAGCGTCCAGGCCATCAACGCCCGCCTTTGCCAAACAGTACCACTTGCACCGTGTCGATCAAGATCAGCAGATCGAGGAACAGGCTGTTGTTCTTCACGTAGTACAAGTCGTATTGCAGTTTGCGCTGGGCGTCGTCTACCGAAGCCCCATAGCTGTAGCGCACTTGCGCCAGGCCGGTGATGCCCGGCTTGATGCTGTGCCGCACGTTGTAATAGGCGATCTGGCCGCACAGCTGGTCGACAAAATAGGCGCGCTCCGGGCGCGGGCCGACAAAGCTCATCTCGCCCTTGAACACGTTCAGCATCTGCGGCAACTCATCGATGCGCAGCTTGCGTATCCAGTGGCCGACCGCGGTCACGCGCGGGTCGTTCAGCGCGGCCCACTTCGGCTTGCCGTCCTGCTCGGCATCGCGCCGCATGCTGCGGAACTTCAACACCTTGAAGCGGCGGTTGTCGCGCCCGACCCGCTCCTGCTGATAAAACACCGGGCCGCCATCCTCGATGCGGATAGCCAGCGCCGTCAACAGCATCACCGGCAACGCCGCCACGCAAATGGCCCCGCTGGCCACCAGGTCGAACGCCCGCTTGACGGCCGCGCGCAGCAGGCTCTGGTCGAAGCCGCCGCCGAAGATCAAATAACTCGGCTGCAGCGAATCGACGCGGATCTGGCACGCCTCCCGCTCGAAGAATGTCGCCGCGTCGGTCACCGGCACGCCGCCGAGCGCGCATTCCAGAAGCTGGCGCACGGGAAACGCGCCATTGCGCCGGTCGCCGACCGAGACGACGATCTCGTCGACCGCGTAGCGCCGCGCCAGCGCCAGCAGCGACAAATCGGCCGGCAGCAGCATCGTGGCCGGCACGCAAGAGACCTCGCCCGCCACCGGCACAAAGCCCACCACCTTGAACGCGTGGAAGCCGACGCTGCTGGCGCCCAGCTCCAGGCACTCGCGCGCGGTGGCGCCGTCGCCGATGACGATCAAGCGTTGCTCCAGCATGCTCGACTGCGCCGACGTGAACACCACCAGCCGCGCCAGCAGCACCGCCGCCCCGCCCAGCACGAACACCACGCTGCCCACGTGGCCGAAAGGCGCGCCGGGTAGCATATTCGACAACAAATTCATCAGGCCAAATCCCAGCACGAACGACGGCAGGATGCGCAGCAAGGTGCTCTTGATGTCTTCCCTGGATTGATTATGCTGGTACATGCCCAGCGTGCCCATGCTCAGCACCATCACCAGCGCGAACGCCAGCGCCGGCAGGTACAGCTGGTCGGCGCCGCCATGCCGGCCCTTGAGCCACAACGGCGCGCTGGCCACGGCCGCCGTCAACAGCACCAACAGCTCCAGCAGCAACAGCATGAAGCCCATCTTCGACACGTAGTGGTGGAATATCCTGATCACGATCCGCTCCCCGACACCAAACGGCGGTGTAGTTCCGATCATCGCCAACACCCGGCAGCTGCGTCTTGAGCGGCCACAATCGGCTCGTCGGTTCCGGCCTCGAATCGCAGAAAATCAGCCGGATATGACGCGTTCATGACAAATGGTCTATAGTCATGGTTCTTTACTGCATCCAAACGTAATCATGAAATTTGATGTTGCAATTGTCGGCAGCGGACTGGCCGGCCTGTCGGTCGCCCTCCACCTGGCCGAAACGCGCACAGTCGCGATCATTTCCAAGCGTGCGCTGAAGGATGGCGCCAGCAACTGGGCCCAGGGCGGCATCGCCGCCGTGCTCGATTCCGGCGACAGCCACACCCAGCACATCGACGACACCCTGGTCGCCGGCGGCGGCCTGTGCGACGAGGGCGCGACGCGCTTCATCGTCGAGCACGGCCGCGAGGCGATCGAATGGCTGATCGAACAAGGCGTGCCCTTCACGCGCGACGATACGGCCGAACTGGGCTTCCACCTGACCCGCGAAGGCGGCCACAGCCAACGCCGCATCATCCACGCGGCCGACGCCACCGGCCACGCCGTGCAGGTGACGCTGGAGGAAAAAGTCCGCGCCCATCCGAACATCAGCCTGTTCGAACACCATTGCGCGATCGACCTGATCACCTCCGACAAGCTGCATCCTGTCAAAAAAGGCAACGCCCAGCCCAAGTGCTACGGCCTCTACGTGCAGGACGAGAAGACCGGCCAGGTGCTGACCTTCGCCGCCGAGCACACCGTGATGGCCACCGGCGGCGCCGGCAAGGTCTACCTGTACACCACCAATCCCGACACCGCCAGCGGCGACGGCATCGCCATGGCCTGGCGCGCCGGCTGCCGCGTGTCGAACATGGAATTCATCCAGTTCCACCCGACCTGCCTGTACCATCCGTACGCCAAGTCCTTCCTGATCACCGAGGCGATCCGCGGCGAAGGCGGCCTGCTCAAGCTGCCGCCGGAAGCGGGCGCCGCCGCCGGCACCCGCTTCATGCTGGCCCACGACGAGCGCGCCGAGCTGGCGCCACGCGACGTGGTGGCGCGCGCCATCGACTTCGAGATCAAGAAACGCGGCCTGGACTACGTGCACCTGGACATCAGCCACAAGCCGGCCGAATTCCTGATCGAGCACTTCCCGACCATCTACGCGCGCTGCCTGGAGCTGGGCATCGACATCACCAAGCAGCCGATTCCCATCGTGCCGGCCGCGCACTACACCTGCGGCGGCGTGGTCACCGACCTGCAAGGGCGTACCGACCTGCCCGGCCTGTACGCGGTGGGCGAAACCGCCTGCACCGGCCTGCACGGCGCCAACCGGCTGGCCAGCAACTCGCTGCTCGAATGCGTGGTCATCGGCCGCGCCTGCGCCACCGACATCGCGTCCAAGGACCCCGGCGAAGTGCCCTACCTGCCGGACTGGGACGAAAGCCGCGTCACCGACGCCGACGAGGAAGTGGTCATCGCCCACAACTGGGACGAGCTGCGCCGCTTCATGTGGAATTACGTCGGCATTGTGCGCACCACCAAGCGGCTGGAGCGGGCCCAGCACCGCATCGCGCTGCTAAAGGAAGAAATCGACGAGTACTACCAGAACTTCCGCATCACCCACGACCTGCTGGAGCTGCGCAACCTGGTCGATGTGGCCAACCTGATCGTCAACAGCGCCCTGCAGCGCCACGAGAGCCGCGGCCTGCACTTCAGCCGCGACTATCCCGCGACGCTGCCGAAAGCGCTGCCGAGCATCCTGACGCCGTCCCGCCGCAAATAAGGAGTCCGCTTGATCACCGTGCGCGCCGCTCTGCCAGCCGACATCCCCGCGATGGAGGCGCTGATCGCGCGCTCGGGTATCGAGCTCAGCGACGGTTTCTATTCCAAGGCGCAGGCCGAGGCGGTCACCCGCCACGTGTTCGGCGTGGATAGCCAGCTGGTCGCGGACCAGACTTATTTTCTGATTGAAAAGCACGGAGAACTGGTGGCCTGCGGCGGCTGGAGCAAGCGCAGCACGCTGTTCGGCGCCGACCGCGCCAAACAAGGCGCCGATCCGCTGCTCGATCCGGCCACGGAAGCGGCGCGCATCCGCGCCTTCTTCGTCGATCCGTCGGCGGCCCGCCAGGGACTGGGCCGGCTGCTACTGACGCACTGCAGCGATGCGGCGGCGGCCGGCGGCTTTCATACGCTGGAACTGGCCGCCACCATGCCCGGCGTGCCCTTGTATCTGGCATGCGGCTTTACGGTGGTGGAGCGGTTTGAAATCACACTGCCCGGCGAGATCAAGGTGCCGCTGGCAAAAATGCGCAAGAACCTAGCCGCATAGCGCCGGCCGCCATCGGCCGCCGGCGTCCAGACGCAGCTTAAACCGATTTCTTGCGGCGAGCCATAAAGCCCAGCAGGCCCAGGCCGGCCAGCATCATGCCGTAGGTGGTCGGCTCTGGCACAGGCAGGGTTGCCGAACCAAAACCATCCAGGTAGGCGTAGCCGGCGTGGCCGGTAGGTTGGCAGTCAGCCGCCAGCAGCGACAGCGTGAAGCTGTGGCCGGACAAGGACTGGTCGATGGTCAACTTCTCAATTTGCCAGACCGGGGTGTAGAACAGGTCGCCCTGGATCGCGAAACGGCTATCGACGCCGCCGCCGGTGGCGCCCGCGTTATAGCTACGGCTGATCAACAGAGCACCCGTGGTGTCGTCGGTCAGGGTCAGCTGCATCAATGCCGATTCGTTTTCCACGTGGCCGCCGTTTTCCAGCACGGCCTTCCAGGCAAAATAGATGTTTTCGTCGGTATAGTTGGTGACCTTCTGGCTGATGACGGTCGCCCGGCCGCCCAAGACGGTATCTTCTGCGCGATACGAATAATTGCCGTCGTACACAGTCGAACCCAGGCGCGAACCCAGGCGCGGATCGACGTAGTGGGTGTCGATCACGGCGCCACGGACGCCATCATCCTGATTCAGGCTGCCGCCTGGCAGGAACTGCGAAGGCAATATACTCGAGTTATAGATATTGGAACGATCGCCGCCACCAGTGGTCCAGCCTGCGGTGGTGCCGCTTTCAAAATTGCCGTTGACGAAGCCATCCGCATGCGCCAGGCCGGTGAGCCCCAACATCGCTACAACACCCGCCAAAAATTTCACTTTCATCTAATTCGCTCCTGTAGTTAATGGTGTAAAAATTACAAGGCGAATTATATTGTATTTAAGTCATTTCTAATTAATAATTTTAATGGAATTATATGAATTTTTCTGTCGCAACCGGCGCAGGAATCCCTAGCCGACAATGCGCAAGGAATAATCCGTTGCGCGCACGTCCTTGGTAAGGCTGCCGATGGAGATGCGGTCCACACCGGTTTCGGCGATCGCGCGCACGGTGTCGAAGTTGATGCCGCCGGACGCTTCCAGCAAGGCGCGGCCGGCGTTGAGGCGCACCGCCTCGCGCATCATGTCGAGGCTGAAATTATCGAGCAGGATGGACGCCGCGTCGGCCGCCAGCGCCTCTTCCAGCTCGGCGATGCTTTCCACCTCAACCTGGATCGTCACGCCCTTTTCCAGACGCTTGGCCGCCAGCACCGCGGCGGTGATGCCGCCGGCCGCCGCGATATGGTTTTCCTTGATCAGGATGCCGTCGTACAGCGCCAGCCGCTGATTCTGTCCGCCGCCCACGCGCACCGCGTACTTCTGCGCCAGGCGCAGGCCAGGCATGGTCTTGCGCGTATCGAGGATGGCGGCGCGGGTGCCGGCGATCACATCGACATACTTGCGCGTCGCGCTCGCCACGCCCGACAGCAATTGCAGGAAATTGAGCGCAGCGCGTTCCGCCGTCAGCAGCGCGCGCGCCGGCCCCTGGATCGTGCAGACCAGACTGTCGGCCTTCATCAGATCGCCCTCGGCATACTGCCAGTCGATCTCGATGCCGGCCTGCATGCAGTTCATGATGCCTTCGAACCAGGGCGCGCCGCACAGCACCGCGTCCTCGCGCACGATCACGCGCGCGGTGGCGCGGCCGCCGTCCGGCACCAGCAGGCCGGTCAGGTCGCCGCTGCCCACGTCCTCCAGCAGCGCCGCCAGCAGGTTGCCTTCAAAGGCCGACTTCAGCGCGTCGTCGAAAGGCGCAAAGGTGTTGATTAAGGTACTCATGCCGGCCCGATTCCCGAAAACAGTTTAGCTTCTTTTGCCAGGTCAGCGCCGGGCTGGACCTTGGCCTTCCTGGCGGCCGCGAAGTCCAGCATGCGGTTGATGGACGTCACCGCCTGCTGGCCGATTGCCGGATCGACGTGGATCTCGTTTGCGCTGCTGTTATCCATATTCTCCAGCACGTCGGCCAGGTTCTGCAGGCCGTTCATCGCCATCCACGGGCAGTGCGCGCAGCTCTTGCAGCTGGCGCTGTTGCCGGCGGTCGGCGCCTCGATGAAACGCTTGCCCGGCGCGGCGGCGCGCATCTTGTGCAGGATGCCGTTGTCGGTGGCGACGATGAAGGTATCAGCGTCCGACTCCACGGCAGCGTTGATGATCTGCGTGGTCGAGCCGACCACGTCCGCCAGCGCCACCACATTGGCCGGCGATTCGGGATGCACCAGCACCTTGGCGTTCGGATATTCGGCCTTCAACAGATCGAGTTCGATGCCCTTGAACTCGTCGTGCACCAGGCAGGAACCTTGCCACAGCAGCATGTCGGCGCCGGTCTGCTTCTGGATGTAGGAGCCGAGGTGCTTGTCCGGCGCCCACAGGATCTTCTTGCCCTGCTCGTGCAGGTGCTTGACGATGTCCAGGCCGATCGACGAGGTCACCATCCAGTCGGCGCGCGCCTTGACGGCGGCGCTGGTGTTGGCGTACACCACCACCGTGCGGTCGGGATGGGCGTCGCAGAAGGCGGTGAATTCATCGGCCGGGCAACCCAGGTCCAGCGAACAGGTCGCATCCAGGTCCGGCATCAGGATGCGTTTTTCCGGGCTGAGTATCTTGGCGGTCTCGCCCATGAAGCGCACGCCGGCCACCACCAGCGTCTTGGCCGGATGGTCGCGGCCGAAGCGCGCCATCTCCAGCGAATCGGACACGCAGCCGCCGGTTTCCTCGGCTAGGTCTTGCAGGTCGGCGTCGACGTAGTAGTGGGAAACGAGCACTGCTTGCTTTTCCTTCAACAGGCGCTTGATGCGCTCCTTGAGGGCGATGCGTTGCTCGGGGGACGGTGTCGCTGGCGTACGCGCCCAGGCGTGGGCGGTGCAGCTGGCTCCGTCTTGTGGATGCTCGTACTCGACGGATTTGATCTCTATGGTTTGCATGGTGTTCGGTGACGTGATGCGAGAAACTACACTATCGCACATTGCGGAAATTCGTGCCGGAGCCCGGCCCCGGACACGAAAGCGTTCAATGTTTAGTCGATGCCCTGGCTGGTCAGGTAGTCTTCATAATTGCCGCGGAAATCGACCACTTCATTTTCCTTGATCTCGATGATGCGGTTCGCCAGCGACGACACGAATTCGCGGTCGTGGGAAACGAAGATCAGCGTGCCGGCGTATTTTTCCAGCGCGATGTTGAGCGACTCGATCGATTCCATGTCCATGTGGTTGGTCGGTTCATCGAGCAGCAGCACGTTGTGGCGGCCCAGCATCAGCTTACCGTACATCATGCGGCCCTTCTCGCCGCCGGACAGCACCTTGACCGACTTCTTGACCTCGTCGCCGCCGAACAGCAGGCGGCCCAGGATGGAGCGCACGGCCTGGTCGTCGTCGCCTTCCTTGGTCCAGTGGCCCATCCAGTCGGTCAGCGTCTCGCCGGCCGCGAACTCCTCGGTCGGATCCTGCGGCATGTAGCCGACGTTGGCGTTCTCGGCCCACTTGACCATGCCGTGGTCGGCGTGCAGGCCGGCGATCTCGTCGCCGCCGATGCAGCGCAGCAGCGTGGTCTTGCCGGCACCGTTGGCGCCGATGATGGCGATGCGCTCGCCCGCTTCGACCATGATGCTGAAGTTATTGAACAGCTGGCGGTCGTATTTCTTGGAGATGCTGTCCACCTCGACGGCCAGGCGGTGCAGCTTCTTCTCGCCGTCGAAGCGCACGAACGGATAGGCGCGCGACGACGGCTTGATGTCATCGACCTTGATCTTCTCGATCTGCTTGGCGCGCGAAGTCGCCTGGCGGGCCTTGGACTTGTTGGCGGCGAAACGGCGCACGAAGTCCTGCAGCTCGGCGACCTTTTCCTTGGCCTTGGCGTTGTTGGCCAGCTGCTGGTTGCGGGCCTGGGTCGACGCGAACATGTACTCGTCGTAGTTGCCCGGGTAGATCTTCAGCGTGCCGTAGTCCATGTCGGCCACGTGGGTGCAGACCTGGTTCAGGAAGTGGCGATCGTGGGAAATGATGATCATGGTGGAGTTGCGCTCGTTGAGCACGTCTTCCAGCCAGCGGATGGTGTTGATGTCCAGGTTGTTGGTCGGCTCGTCGAGCAGCAGGATGTCCGGATTCGAGAACAGCGCCTGCGCCAGCAGCACGCGCAGCTTCCAGCCCGGCGACACATTGCTCATCGGTCCCTGGTGCAGGTCAATGCTGACGCCGGCGCCCAGCAGCAGCTCGCCGGCGCGCGACTCGGCGGTGTAGCCGTCGTACTCGGAGACTTTGCCTTCCAGCTCGGCAGCCTTCATGTAGTCGTCGTCGGTGGCTTCGGGATTGGCGTAGATCGCGTCGCGTTCCTGCATCGCCGCCCACATCTCGGTGTGGCCCATCATCACCACGTCCAGCACGCGCATTTCTTCGTAGGCGAACTGATCCTGGCGCAGCTTACCCAGGCGCTCGTTCGTATCCAGCATCACGTTGCCGCCCGACGGTTCCAGATCGCCGCCCAGGATTTTCATGAAGGTGGACTTGCCGCAACCGTTGGCGCCGATCAGGCCATAGCGGTTGCCATCGCCGAATTTGACGGAAATGTTTTCGAACAGCGGCTTGGCGCCGAATTGCATGGTGATGTTAGCTGTAGATAGCACGAATAAAGCCCTTAAAGCGTTGAATTTAGCAGTGATGCTGGATAACCGGGCATTTTACCATTGATGGACCGTTGCCGGGCAACGGTCGAGCCGCCGCTATTTGGACGGCATGCGCAGCGTGGCGAGGTAGGTGATGCTGGTGCCCACGCCGCGGCTTAAAATAAAGTCATTGCCGTTGACGACGCAGCGCACCGAGAAACGTTCCGCGACGATGGCGCATACGCGTTCCCGCTTTTCGCCGCGCTTCAGCAGTTCGGCGATGGCGGCGCGCTGTTCGACCATCTCCTTGGTCGGGTCGCGGGTCGGCTTGGCGGCGCCGGCCAGGGCCGCGCCGCAGGTAAAGGCCAAGATCGCCAGCAGAAATCTCATCGTGACGACAAGGTGGGATAGTCGCTGATCCGCAGATCGAATCCACGCGCGCCCGACACCAGATGCGCCATGCCGCCGTATGGCAGCGTGGCGCGCTCTCTGATGTGGCCGAATGGCAGGCCAGTCAGCACCGGAATCGGCAGCCGCTCGCGCAAATAGGCCAGCATGGTCTCGAAATCGTAACCGTTGTCGAAGGCGCTGAGCTTGTAACCGGAGAAATCGCCCAGCACCAGCGCGCGCTGGCCTTCCAGCGCGCCGGCGTACAGCAGCTGCAGCACCATGCGCTCCACCCGGTAAGGATGCTCGCTGATATCCTCCAGGAACAGGATGCCGTTCGGCTGGGCCGCGAAATACGGCGTGCCCAGCAGGCTGACCATCATCGCCAGATTGCCGCCCCACAGCTTGCCGCTGACGTCGACCAGCGGATTGTCCGAGCCGCCCTCCGCCACCGCCCCGCGCACCGTGTGCACCGGGCCACGCAGGCAATCCCAGAACTGCCGCATCGTGTAATCGACCGGCGTCTCGCGGATGAAATCGTCGCACATCATCGGGCCGGCAAAGCTGATGCGGCCGGTCTGCTTCATCAGCGCCATCTGGAACGCCGTGAAGTCGCTGTAGCCGACGAACAGCTTGCCGCTGTCGGCCATCGCATGAAAGTCGATCATTGGCAGCAGGCGGCTCATGCCGTAAGAGCCCCGCAGCGCGATCACCACCTGCACCTCGGGATCGGCTGCCGCCGCGTTCAGCTGCGCCAGCCGGCCGGCGTCGGTGCCGGCGAAACGCTGGAATTTCTTATCGTCGTCGTAATAGTTGTGAACGAGATGGCCTTGCTGACGCAGGCGTTCGATACCGTTTTGCAGTGCTGCATGGTCGGGCGCGTAACCGCCCGTGGCGGCAATCGCGATGCCGATAGTGGATGTACTCAAAATGTCTCTGTCAGTGATGGCGCCGCTGCCCGCCCGATGCGGCACCAGTGGAGAAGTGTCGATCGCCATCTTACCGCGCAGGGGTTGCTCTAGCAAGTTGGGCCAAGCGAAATAAAAATATCATATTTATAATTTCAATTTAGTAATTATGATACAGTTTATTCGCATTCCCATTGCCGCAAATCCCATATAACTAATCTTGCAAGGAAGGCCCATGTCTATCAAATCCCTAATCGTCGCGACTATTTTCGCATTCACATCGCTGTCAAGCCACGCGCAACTGTGGATTGTGACCGCCAGCGGCACCATAGCAGAAGGTCATGACTATACCGGCGTGTTCGGCACGCCCGGTCAAGATCTGACCGGACTGCATTACACGAATACCTACACCATCGGCATCAATCCCGACAAGTGGTCTGCCAACACCTATCGAAGCCTGGAGCGCATCCCCGGCCTGACCTCGGCTGCGCATGAGTTATCCGGCAACGGACCATGGTTTACGGAGAGAATAACCATCAACGACAAAAACTACTCGTTCGACGGGCCGTCAACTAACGGCTCTTTGTTTTTGATGCACACGGTTGCTCCTCCCTATTGGAATTATGACCTCGGCCATCCCGAGGATGAAGTTGCAATTTGGACGCAAGGTAATTTTTCTCGAGATTCTGCAGTCTCGCTCTACTTCGACTATAACAATGATGAGCGATTTGTCCCAAGTCTGGAGTTCACCCAAGCGGAGATTTCGCTATCGGCACCGGAATCCGCGGGAACGGCAGGCGTGTTTGCCTTCGATACCTATGGGGCTCAGCGGGCTTCCTTTACCGCCTGGAACGAGCGGATGCAATTTACCGTCAATCCGGTTCCGGAGCCCGAGACTGGCGCCATGTTGCTGGCTGGCTTGGCCTTGATCGGTGCTACCGCCCGCCGCCGTCAGCGTCACAGCGCGGGATGATTTAATGATGGGTGCCGCTGCCCGCCCGGTGCGGCGCCAGCGGAGGAAGGTCCGGCAGCACGCTGCCGCGCAGGTGCTGCTCAAGCAAGGCAAGCAGCCGTTCGATCAATTGCGGCGGCAGGTCGTGCCCCATCCCTTCGATCACGTGCAGCCTGGCGTTGGCGATCGAGGCCGCCGTGTCGGCGCCGCAAGCGAGCGGCACCAGCGGATCGGCGGCGCCGTGGATCACCATCGACGGGCAGCCGATCTTGCGCAGCAAAGCCGTGCGATCGCCCGAGGCGACCACGGCCACCATCTGCCGCGCCATGCCGGCCGGGCAGATGTTGCGGTCCAGCGCGCGTTCGATGTTCTCGCGCAGCTGCCGCTCCGGCGTCGGAAACGAGGGGCTGCCGATGATGCGATAAACCTGCACCATGCGATCGACCACGTCGCGCCGGTTGTGCGGAGCAGCCGGTGTGCGCATCAGTGCGTTGCGCGCGGCAGCAGTCGGACCAGGCAGGCCGCGCCGGCCGCTGCTGGACATGATGGAGGTCAGGCTCAAGGTGCGCCTGGCAAAGCGCGCAGCAAAAATCTGCGCGATCATCCCGCCCATCGATACGCCCACCAGATGCGCGCCGGCGATGCCCAGCGCGTCGAGCAGGCCAAGCGCGTCGTCGGCCATGTCGTTGAGCGTGTAGGCAGGCGCCTGCTTCCAGCCCACCAGCGATTTCAGGTAGGCCAGCATCAGATTGGGTTGCTTGCAGTGTTCGAACTTGCTGGACAGGCCGCTGTCGCGGTTATCGTAGCGGATCACGTAGTAGCCCTGCTCCACCAGGCCGTCGACCAGATCCTGCGGCCAGGCGACCAGCTGCATGCCCAGGCCCATGATCAGCAATACCGCCGGGTCCAGCGGATTGCCGCTGGCCTCGTAAGCGATCGTGATGCCGTTTGCTTGTGCGGTAGCCAAGGCGGTCTCCCCAGGACGGTGCGGATAACAGTAGCTTGAGCATACCATTTTTACCGAACCGGGGAAAACCGCCGCTATTCTGAGGTGCCGCGCTTGGCCGCAGCGGCCGCAGCGCGCCGGGCGGCAAAGAAGGATTTCAGCATCGCGCCGCACTCGTCGGCCATGACGCCGCCGGCGATGGCGGTGTGGTGATTGAGCTGCTCCTGTTCGAACAGGTTCACGACCGAGCCGCAGGCCCCGGTCTTGGGATCGGTGGCGCCGTACACCACCTTGGCCAGGCGCGCATGCATCATCGCGCCCGAGCACATCACGCACGGCTCCAGCGTCACGTACAGTTCACAGCCCGGCAGGCGGTAGTTGCCCAGCGCCTCGGCCGCCGCCCGCAGCGCGACGATTTCCGCGTGCGCGGTCGGATCATGCCGGCCGATCGGCTGGTTGTAGCCGCGCGCGATCACCACGCCGTCCTTGACCACGACCGCGCCCACCGGCACCTCGCCCAGATCCCACGCGTGCCGGGCCTGTTCGAGCGCCTGCCGCATAAAATCGTCGTCAGGCATCGGTGATTTCTGCCCAGCAGTTAGGGGTCTCATGCAGGACCAGCTTGTGCAGGTGCAGGCCGGTGCCGTAGCGATCCTTGTAGGCGGCCTTTAATATCTCGAAGGCCACGTGGGCCAGGTTTTCCACGGTCGGGATGCGGTCGATCACCACCGTCTTGTGGCCCGGCAGCGTGGCGAGGAAGTCGCGCACCGCGGCGTCCTTCTCGTAGACGATGAAAGAGTGGTCCCAGACATCGACCAGGTGTTCCTTGGCCAAGGCCTTGATGTCGGAAAAGTCCATGATCATGCCGTTGTCGGAATTGCCCTCGGCCGTGATGATGTTGCCGGTCAGCGTGATTTCCAGCGTGTAGCGGTGGCCATGCAGGTTGCGGCACTGGCTCTTGTGGTCGGGGATGCGGTGGCCGGCGTCGAATTCCAGCTTGCGGGTTATGGTCAGCATGATTAGGGTATCTGTAAAAGTTTATGGGTTTGCAAGCTCAGCTTCCATTTCGGATTGCGCTTGCAAGTTTCGATCGCCAGTTTGATGTTGAACTCGGCCAGCGGGCCATCCATCGCCTGCACGAAGAAATGGTCGAAGTCCAGTTGTTCGTAGGCCGAAAGATCCTGGCCGGTCTGCGGGATCACCACCTTGATTTCGCTGCCCTTGGTCACCACCAGCTTGGAACCCATCTTCGGGCTGACGCAGATCCAGTCCACGCCCTCGGGTACCGGCAAGGTGCCATTGGTTTCAATCGCGATCGTAATGCCGACCGCGTGCATTGCGTCGATCAGCGCGGTATCCAGTTGCAACAGCGGCTCGCCGCCGGTGAACACCACATATTTGCTGGCGGTGTACGTTTCCGGCCACAGCGCGTTGATGGTGGCGGCCAGCGCCTCGGGCGTGGTGAACTTGCCGCCGCCTTCGCCGTCGGTGCCGACAAAGTCGGTGTCGCAAAACTGGCAGACGGCGCTGGCGCGGTCGCTTTCACGTCCGGTCCACAGATTGCAGCCGGAAAAGCGGCAGAACACGGCGGGCCGCCCGGCGTGGGCGCCCTCGCCTTGCAGCGTGTAAAAAATCTCTTTGATGCTGTAAGTCACGGCAGTTCCTGATAGGACAACCCTCAATTATATCCGACGCCACACTTTCCAGTCTAATGCCGAGGAAAGTTGACATTTCACAATGCTACTGCCCGGCAACCACGATATGTTGGTCTGGTGGACGCTACTCGGGGAAGATAAATCATGCGCTACGCTCAGCCGCTCCTGGAAATCGATGTCATCGTCGCCGGTGCAGTGTTGCTTGCCGGCATAGCCCTATTGCTGCTGTGGCGCCAACGCCGGCTGCGGGCCGCGCTGGCGGCCATGGACGCCGCACTGGCCCGCGAACGCAGCCGACGCGAGCTGGCCGACCAGGCGCTGGCCGACACCCGCGCGCAAGTATGCCGCCTGAGCACCAGCCAGCAATCGCTGCGCGACGCCGAGCGCCGCCGCATCGCCCGCGACTTGCACGACGACATGGGCCAGCACCTGCTGGCCATGACCTTCGACGTCGCCAAGCTGGCGCAACAGCACGAAGCCCTGGCCCAGCCGCTGGCCCAGGTGGAGGCGCGCCTGCAGGCCGCCACCCGCTCCCTGCGCACCATTGTGCGCGATTTACGACCGGAGCAGCTGGAAAGCGGACTGCAAGGAGCGGTCCAGCAACAAGTGGAGCAATTCTCACGCCTCAGCGGCATCCCGTGCCGGCTGGAAGCGGAAGTGGCGGCCTTCAGCGCCCCGACCGACGAGCGCATGGACGCCGTGGTGTTCCGCATCCTGCAAGAATCGCTGAGCAACATCGCCCGGCACGCGCAGGCATCCGAAGTGTGCATCGGCCTGTGCAGCGTGGCCGGCAGTCTGAGCCTGACCGTGCGCGACAACGGCATCGGCCTGCCCGACCCGCCGGCGCGGCGCGGTTGCGGCCTGCGCGGCATCGCCCAGCGCGTGGCCGAAGCCGGCGGGCGTTTCGACATTTCCAGCCAGCCCGGCCACGGCACCGCGCTGACCATGTCCTTCCCGATTCAATAAACATACTTACAGCAGGGACCACCCATGTCCACTCAAAAAATCCAGCATCTGATGGAATTCTCGCAAGCCGATATGCAGCACGGCTTCGCGTTGAAACTGATGGAGTTGCTGGTCATTCCGACCTTCGTGATCGATATCCATGGCAAGGTCATCATCTGGAACCGGGCCTGCGAGCGCCTGACCGGGGTCGATGCCTGGGAAGTGCTGGGCACGGCCGACCACTGGAAAAGTTTCTACCACGAACAGCGCCCGACGCTGGCCGACCTGGTCATGCAGGGGCGCGACGCCGACGCCCAGGCCTTGTATCACCAGCACGTCCGGCGCAACGACAACGACAGCGGCCTGCGCGCGGAAAACTGGTGCGACATGCCGCGCGTGGGCCGGCGCCGCTACCTGGCGGCCGACGCCAGCCCCATCTTCGACGCCGACGGCAAGCTGGTGGCGGTGGCCGAAACCCTGCGCGACGTCACCGACGAGAAACGCGCCCAGGTGGCGCTGGAACAGCTGGCCACCCGCGACGGCCTGACCGGCCTGGCCAACCGCCGCTGCTTTGACGATACCCTGCTGGCCGAATGGCAGCGCGCACTGCGCCATGAACAGCCGCTGTCGCTGCTGATGGTCGACGTCGACAACTTCAAGCAATACAACGACGCCTACGGCCACCTGGGCGGCGACGAATGCCTGCAAAGGATAGCTTGCGCGGTGTCGAGCGAGATGCGCGCCAACGACCTGGTGGCGCGCTACGGCGGCGAGGAGTTCGCCGTGATCCTGCCCAACCAGTCGCTGAAAGGCGCGGCCATCGTGGCCGAACGCATCCGCTGCCGCGTCGAACAGTTGCGCTTGCCCAATCTGGGCAGCGCCCAGCACGTGGTGACGGTGAGCATAGGCGCGGCCACTGCGCTGGCGGCGCCGGGCAGCGACCCGAGCCAGCTGGTGGCCACAGCCGATTCGGCGTTGTACCGCGCCAAGCACATGGGCCGAAACCGGATCAGCCTGCCAAACGATCAGCCCACAGGCGTGTAAGGTATGCCGACTGGAATGATGTGGCTGACGTTGGCTATGTATTCGGGCGATTCGGAGAAACCGACCAGCACTTGCGCGCGCGACACGCCGTTATGCAGTGCATCGGTCCAGAACTTGAAACCTGTGGCGAGCGGATCGCGGTGCAGCACATTGTGATACAGCGCCATGACGAAAGTATCGTCGCTGGCATCCACCCCATACAACCGGGTGAACTCGGCGCTGCCGGTGAAGCCGGAAGCAATCGTCACGAGATCGATACCCCGGTCCAGGCCGTCCATCCAAAAACCCATGCCGGACAGGCCGGGCGCCCGGTTGAACATCGCCCCGAACAGGCGATAGATCTGGCCGGCGGCCCCATTGGTGTCGAGCGCCAGGCCGCCGCCGCCGGAAAATTCGATACGCTCAACTCCGAGCAACACGTCGGCGCCGCCAGTACTCGCCAAATTCGCCACGGTGACGGTTGGGCCGTTGACAGCCAGCTGGTAATCGGCCGCCGTACCGGACAACTTCAGCACATCCACACCGGCGCCGCCGATGAACAAGTCCTTGCCGGCGCCGCCAATCAGCACGTCACGTCCGGCGGTGCCGGCGTGCAGCGTGGTATTTGCCAGTTGTAGCGTCACATCGCTGAATTGCAATGCACCGATACCAATCAGCGTGTCCACCCCATCGCCGTTGACGGTGAGCGCATCGGCGCTGCCGCTAAACGTGTAATTGGAAATGGGTTTGCCAAACACCACGACATCGCTACCGCCGCCGCCAGTGATAACGTCATTGCCGGCGCCTTCATACACGGTATCGTTGCCGCTGCCACCAGTGATGGTGTTGCCGCCGCCGTTGGCATAGATGGTCGAGCCACCGCTGCCGGCGATGGCGCCCTCGATCATGACGTTGTAGGCGATCGACACATTGTTATATCCAGGCGCAGTCGAACTGAATGTTCCTGCGTTGAGATTGATGACCGTTTGCGCGGTGCAAGCGCTGAAATCGAAGGTATCGTTGCCGCCCGCGTCCCAGATGCATTGCGGCGGCGCATCCTGCGCAAATCGATACAGGTCGCCGCCTGCATGGTACGACATGTTTGCGCCATACAAATACTGCATCGCCTGGATGTCATACAACATGGGCGTGATACCATACTGGTGAGTGAGGCCATAGCCCGCCCCCGTGTTGTAGGACATCTGGCTGTAGTCGATGTTGTCGGTCGCCGACGGCAGGAAGGGGCCATCAATGTCGCCGCCGGTCGAATTGTAATTGCCGGGGTGTTTTAAGCCGAGCGTGTGTCCCAATTCATGGATAAGCACTGCCGGCCCGAAGGTGCCAGGCGTGAAAACGCTGTTGAAGCTATCGGTATTATTGGTAAACAAATAGGTAGCATCGGTGCCGTTGGGCAAATAGGCGTAGCCGCTACTTTGTGACCCCTGGTCGTTGGTGCCGAGCTGGATATTGCCATTCGACGACACCTCGGTCAATGTAATATTCGCCACAGCCGACCATGTCGCCAGCGCAACGCGCGCCGCTTGCTGCTGCGCCGCCGACATCGGCGCAAAGCCGCGGACATCGTCCGCGCTGCCATCGCCGGGGGCGCTGTCCATGAAACTATAGCTCAGCGACACCGGAGTCTGCGGCCTGCCGGCCCAGCTGCTATACACCAGCGCATCGATTGAATTGTTACCGGTCGTGAAAAAAGTCATGATAAAGCCAAGGGCGGGTCACATTGATTGCGTCATAGTAACATCAGAATTCCGTTAGTCGAATGGATTAGCCACCGTCTGGTTCACGGGCGGCGGCAGTCGCGCGGGCAGTTGTTGCGCTTCCAGCCGCGCCACCACCTCTCCCAGCAACTGATACAGCACGCGCGCATCGGCCAGGCCAGCCTGGTCGGCGGTCAGGTCGACATCGCCGCTGAGGGTGACGCGGTCCAGGCGGTTTTCTATCGACAGCTTGCCGATGTTCAGCACGTCCGACTCGTTGGCATAGGGTAGGAATTTACTCATGATTAGCTCCGGGATTTACGTGGTTTGACCTTCGGCAGACGCAACATCGCCTCCTTTTGATCGGCCGACAGCGACGGCAGCAGATTGATGCCTACCCGCGCCTCCAGTTGCGCCACGCTCAGTGTTTCATATTCCGCGTCGGCGCGGTTTTCGATAAAGAAGGCGGCTCCGGCGCGCTGGCGCGGGCTGTACACCAGCTTGTACAAATGGGTGGGGACCAGCACGTTGCCGGCCTTCTGCAGATTGCCGCCGATAAATGCCGGGCCGGTGATCACATACAGATCGCCTTCCTTCTGCGCCAGCTTGCGCACGGCGCCCTCGATGCCGGCCCACACGTGGCGGTTGTTGTCCGCATCCTGCGGCACCATATTGGCCAGCGTGAAGCTCTCATGCTGGGTTTCGCGATCCGGCATGTCGCCGTTCGGCGCCATGTGGCCGCGGTCGTAACCGCTGCGGGCGTAGTCGGACAGCTCGGCGCGCACACTGGCCGGCAGTTGCGTTTCGGTATGGAAGGTATTCTCGCGCGATAAATTCTTGGCCGCCTCGATATGATCGGCCGTCAAATGCTCCGCCGACCAAAGCGGCGTACGGGTGATCCCCGAGTGCATGACGCCGAACACGCCGTAGCACAGCTCGGTCGTGGCGGCGCTCATCTTGGCATTGCGGATTTCAGGCAGGCGGCCGTCGACATAATGGGCCGGGCAGTTGCCAGCCCAGGCCAGCCCGGCACCCAGCAGGCCGCAAGCGAGCGCAGCCGCTGCGACAGATCGTTGAATCAGAAACATAATTCCTTCGAGTAAATTTAGCGTGGCGGCATTCTAGCGGAGCTCGGCCGCCCGCAACAAGCGCGCGGCAACCGTGCGCAACTCTTCGCGCAGCGCGTCCGGCGCCAGCACCGTGAAGGCGAACGGTACGGCGGCCAGCTGGCGCGCCAGCCAGCCCAGCTCGTCCGACTGGTTGTGCAGCAGCACGCCGTCGGCCGTCTGCTCGAACAGGCCGATGGTGTCGATGAAGGCGCGGCGCGCGGAAGCCAGGTCGGTCTCCAGCAGGATGGTGGCGGAAAACCTGCGCGGCAGCGCAGCGACCGACAGCCGCAAATGCTCCAGCGCATCGAAGCCGGCCGGCAATTGGAAGCCGCCCGGCGCCGGCGCCACCTGCACCACACGGTCCAGGCGGAAGGTGCGGATATCGGCGCGCAGATAGCAGTGGCCGACCGCGTACCAGTAACCGCCGTAATAAGCCAGGCCGTAGGTATCGATAACGCGCTCGGTCTCGGCGCCGCCGGAGCGGTAGCGCAGATGCACGCGCCGGCGCGACTTGGCGGCCAGGCTGAGCGCCGTCAACGCGGCATTGTCCTGCGGCCCGGCCGCCGGCTGAGCAATCGAGCGCAGATCCAGCCGCACCGTCGCGTCGATGGCGTCCACGCGCTGGCGCAAGCCGTCCGGCATGATGCGCCCCAGCTTGGCCTGCGCGCTCGCCACCGCCGGCGCCGCCTCGGCCAGCCCCAGGCCGCGCGCCGCCAGCAAGCCCAGCGACAAGGCCAGCGCCTCGTCGTCGGTGAACATCATCGGCGGCAACTTAAAACCGGGCATCAACGCATAGCCGCCGTAGCGGCCGCGTTCGGCAGTAATCGGAATGCCGATCTGTTCCAGCATGACGATGTAGCGGCGCAAGGTGCGGCCGTCGACGGCAAGCCGGCGGGCCATTTCGGCACCGCTCATGCGGCCATGGGTTTGCAGCAGCTCCAGCACTGCCAGCACGCGGGTGGTTGGATGGTACATGCCGCAAAGATAGCAGGTTTATAGGGCCAAATCTGTCCTGTTTAATCGCTAGGCTAGCCAAAACACAACAAGCTGGGAGCAAAACATGAGTCAAACCGCCAATCTGTGGCTGTATTTCGTCGTCGTATTCGGGGTGGTCGCCCTGCCCGGCCTGGACATGGCCTTCGTCATGGGCAGTTCGATGCTGGGCGGGCGCCGCTCGGGGATGGCGGCGGTGGGCGGCATCATCGCCGGCGGCTTCTGCCACCTGTGCATGGGCGCGCTGGGCGTGGCGGTGGTGCTGCAATGCTGGCCGCCGCTGTTCCGGATCATGCTGCTGGCCGGCGCGGCCTACATCGCCTGGATGGGCTACAGCCTGGTGCGCAGCGACAGCATCTTCCACCCGACGCCGGGCGCCGAGGCGATGGCGGACGCCGTCATCTTCCGCCGCGCGCTGACCACCAGCCTGCTCAACCCCAAGGCCTATATCTTTATGCTGGCGATCTTTCCCCAGTTCCTCAAGCCGGGCCAGGGACCGCTGTGGGTGCAATCGGGCGTGCTGGGCGGCATCACCGCGCTGACGCAGCTGGGGGTCTACGGCGCGCTGGCCTACGCCGCGAGCGGCGCCAGCGGCTGGTTTGCCGCCCATCCGGCAGCCGCCACAGTCGCCGCCCGCGTCATGGGCGCGCTGCTGATGCTGACGGCCGTGCTGAGCGCCAGCCAGGTCTGGATCACGCCGTAAAAACAAAAAGGGCTGGAACCGCGACGGTTCCAGCCCTTCCAAACGTCCGCCCTACCAGAGGCTGAGTTTTTATTTCAAATGCGATAACACTGCTTACTATTTTACATCGTTTTGCCGCAAATAGGTGAAAAAACGGCCGCCTCGCCATCATCAGGACGGCTTGCTGCGGCGCGTAGCCCGCGTGGTGTTGGCGCGCCGGTGTCCGGTGCCGCCGCGGGGCGCCTTGGCGTCCTTGGTCTCCCCGGCCTCGGCGCGCTGCTTGTTGACGATGCGGGCCGCCACCTCTTCCTCCCGGCCCGGATAGCGCCCTTCCTTCTCGAATTTATGCTCCAACTCCTTGTATTCGCGCTCGCGCTTGGGACTCGCTCCTTTGGGCATGATGACCTCCTTACTCTGTTTGCCCGGACCATGCTACCGAAAGCGCAACACTGTCGTCGCACGGCTGCGAAATATTGCTAAAAGTTATAGATCCGCACGACCGTTCGCTGATACACTTTCTGTTCCCCGGAGCAAATACCGGTTCTCACAAACACAATAAAAGACGAGACATGAAGATTGCCGACATCAAGATAGGTCAGCGCCTGACCATAGCCTTCTCACTAACAACATTGATGCTCGCCGTGGTGGTGGCGGTGGGCACGGCGGGCCTGCGTGCCACCAGCGTCGAGCACGCATCGGGCAATGCGCAGCAAATCGCCTCCTTCTACAGCACGCTGATGATCGCGCTCGGCGTGGCCGGCGGTGCGCTGAGCCTCTTCACCGCGTGGTACATCACGCGCGGCATCGTCAGCCCGATCCGGCACGCGGTGCGGGTGGCGCGCACCGTGGCCGGCGGCGACCTCAGCTCCAACATCGAGATCCGCTCGCGCGACGAGATCGGCCAGCTGTCGGCCGCGCTCAAGGACATGAACGCCAGCCTGATCGGGATCGTCTCCGAAGTGCGCGGCGGCACGGAAGCCATCGGCACCGCCTCGTCGGAAATCGCCGCCGGCAATATGGACCTGTCGGAGCGCACCGAGCGCCAGGCCGGTTCGCTGGAAGAGACCGCGTCGTCGATGGAGGAGCTCACCTCCACCGTCAAGCAGAACGCGGCCAACGCGCTGCAAGCCAACCAGCTGGCGGTGTCCGCTTCTGCCGTCGCCGGCCAGGGCGGCGCGGTGGTGGCGCAGGTGGTCGACACCATGGCCTCAATCAACGCCTCGGCGCGCAAAATCGTCGATATCATCGCCGTCATCGACGGCATCGCCTTCCAGACCAACATCCTGGCGCTCAACGCCGCCGTGGAAGCGGCCCGCGCCGGCGAACAGGGACGCGGATTCGCCGTGGTGGCCAACGAGGTGCGCAACCTGGCGCAACGCTCGGCGTCGGCGGCGCGCGAAATCAAGGGCTTGATCGGCGACTCGGTCGGCCAGGTCGATGCCGGCGCCAGACTGGTCGACCAGGCCGGCGTGACGATGACGGAGATCGTCGCCAGCGTGCGCCGCGTCACCGACATCATGAGCGACATCGCCGCCGCCAGCCAGGAGCAGCTGTCCGGCATTGAGCACATCAACGGCGCCATCGCCGAAATGGACCAGAGCACGCAGCAGAACGCGGCGTTGGTGGAACAGGCCTCGGCGGCTGCGGCCACGCTGCGCGACCAGGCGGCGCATCTGCAAAGCGCGGTCGGCGTGTTCAAGCTGGTGGGGGACGCGGGCGCGCGCAGGAACGCCAGCGTCAAACCGATCAAATCGGCGCGCCATGGCGGCGGCCAGCCTGGCGAACAATTCGCCGCGCTTGCCGCACCGCCGGCGCGGCGCGCGTCGTCGGCCCGTTAAGCCGCGATCAACTGCTCGATCTCGGCCAGCAGCTGCGGCATGCTGTCGACCACGCGCCAGGCGCCAGGGAAGTCATGCCCGCGCGTGAGCTCATTGCGCAGCACGATGCAGCGGATGCCGGCGGCGGTGGCGGCCTGCAGTCCGCGCGGCGAGTCCTCCACCACCAGGCATTCGTCGGCGCGCACGCCCAGCCGCTCAAGGCCCAGCAGGTAGGGGTCGGGCGACGGCTTGCTGCGCGCGTAGGTTTCATGTGTCAGCACGAACTCGAAATGCGGCAGCAGGTCCAGCCGGTCGTGGATGATCTCGAAGTGGTCGCGGTTGGAGCTGGTCACCACGCCCATGCGCAGACGCGGCGACAGGCTGGCCAGCACCGCGCCCACGCCGTCGATGGCGGGGATGGTTTCGGAAGCCAGCGTGGCCGCGTACTGGCGGTTGCGTTCATCGCGCCATGCGTCGATCTCGGTCTCGCTTAGCCGGGGTTCGAGCAGATGCCACGCGCCGCAGTTGTCGGCCAGGTACCAGTCGAAGAAGTGCTGTTCGCTCAGTTCCAGCCCCAGCGGCCGAAACAGCTCCCGGTTCGCCTCGTAAAACAGGCGCTCGGTGTCCACCAGCACGCCATCGTTATCCCACAAAATCGCCCGCAGCATAGTCCCTGTCCCGTGTAAAGCGCCCACCGCCGGTTGGCTGGCAAAGTGTGGCATCGTTGCAGCGGGCATTGTACCTGCTGGCCTTGCAAGACCGGGTATGTAATACTCCGTCCAATATACTTAAAACAGAGCAACATGGCCGTTTTAGCACTGCTGCCGCGCAGCCTCAAATTCCGCATGACAGCCGTCGTGGTCATGCTGGTGCTGGTTGCGACCGTGATCGTCACCTGGGTCGCGCTGGTGCTGGCGGAGCGCGACATGAAGGGTGTGATCGGCAACCAGCAGTTCGCCCTGCTCTCCTCGGCCGCAGCCCAGGTGGACGCCCAGATCACCGCGAAGAAGGCCCTGCTGGCCAGCCTGGCCGACGCCGTGCCGCCCGACGCCGGCCAGGACCCGCAGCGCATGAGCGCCTTCGTGGCCCGCCATCCGGCCGTGCGCAAGGAATTCCTCAACCTGCACATCTTCAACCAGAACGGCGTGCTGATACACACCGAAGGCGAAGGCGCGGCCGTGCTGGCGCTGGACGAGCGTCCGCTCGCGTTCATGCAGAAGGTGCTGGCGCAAGGGCGCGCCGTGGTGTCGCCGCCGTTCAAGAGCATCCTGTCCGGACGGCCCGCGATCATGATCATCCAGCCGGTGCTCAATGCCCAGGGCAAGGCGGTGATGCTGTTGGGCGGCAGCATCGACTTGATCGACTCCGACTTCCTGGCGCAGATCGCGGCGCAAAAGCCGGGCAAGACCGGCTACATGTTCATCATGACCACGCAGGGCATCCTGCTGCACCACCCGAATCCCAAGCGGCTGCTGGAGCACATCAACGCCCGCCCCGGCTACAACCGCGCCACCGAGATGGCGCTGAAGGGATTCGAGGGCTGGACCGAGGCGGCCAACAAGGACGGCAGCGAAGGCATCTACTCGTACAAGCACCTGTCCACCACCAACTGGATCATCGGCGCCCGCTTCCCGGTGGACGAAGCGTTCGCGCCGATGATCGAGATGCGCCGCCATGCCATGCTGGCGGCGGGCGCCTTCGCCGCCCTGGCCGGCCTGATGGCGTGGCTGGCGATCCAGGCCCTGCTCAAGCCACTGGGACGGCTGCGCCGCAACGTCAACGACATCCGCAACGGTGACGTCAGCATCGGCGTGCTGCAGCGACGCCGGGCCGACGAAATCGGCGAATTGAGCGGCGCCTTCCACGAGCTGATGGCTGAACGCGAACAGGCGCAGGAAGCCATACGCGAGAGCGAGTCCCTGATCAGCAACATCCTCGAACAAGCGCCGGACGCCTTCGTCAGCTGCGAGAACAACGGCATCATCACCAAATGGAACGCCGCCGCGGAACGCACCTTTGGCTGGAGCCGCGAAGAGGCCATAGGCCGCGACATCGCCGACCTGATTATTCCGCCCGGCCAGCGCGCCGCGCACATCGCCGGCATGGCGCATTTCGCCGGCGGCGGCATCGGGCCGATGGTCAACTCGCGGGTGCGCATCGCGGCGCTGCACCGCGACGGCCACGAGGTCCCGGTTGAACTGTCGATCAGCGCCTTGCGCCACGGCGGCGCGTACTACGCGACCGCCTTCCTGCACGACATCACCGAGCGCGTGCTGTACGAACAGAAGATCGCCGACAGCGAGAAGCGCCTGCGCATGATCGCCGACAGCATCCCGGCCATCGTCGCCTATATCGACCGGGACAACCGCTACCACTTCACCAACGAATACTTCCGCACCATGCTGGGCCTCGATCCGCAGGCGATGATAGGCCGGACCATGGACGAAGTGCTGGGCAAGGATTTCGCAGGGTCGCTGGCGCCGTATCACGAAGCTGCGCTGCGCGGCGAGCGCGTGCACTACGAGCGCGAAGGCCGCAAGAACGGCGAGCCGCAGCAGGTGATGGGCGACCTGATACCGGACTTCGCCGCCGACGGCAGCGTCGCCGGGGTCTACCTGATGGCGGTCGATATCACCGAGCGCAAAAGCGCGGAGCTGCGCCAGGCCGCCAGCGAAAAGCGTTTGAAGCTGTTGACCGACAACCTGCCGGTGCTGATCTCCTATCTGGACCACAAGCGCCGCTTCCAGTTCGTCAACGCCACCTTCTTCCAGTGGTTCGGCGTGGCGCCGGACAAACTGATAGGCCGGCACCTGGTCGATGGCATCGGCCGCGATCACTACGAGCTGGCCGAGATCCATCTGGAGCAAGCCTATCGCGGCGAGAACGCCACTTATGAACTGAAGGCGCAAATCGACGGCAGCCTGCACACGCTGGAGACCACCTTCGTGCCGGAGATCGGCGCCGACGGCACCGTGGTCGGCATCTATTCGCTGACGCACGACACCACGCGCATGAAGGAAATCGAGGAACGCCTGACGCAGCTGGCCCGCGTGGACACGCTCACCGGCATCGCCAACCGCCTGATGTTCGAAGAGATACTGCAGCTGGCGCTGGTGCGGGCCAAGCGCAATCGCAGGTCGCTCGCATTGGCCTATCTGGACGTCGACCACTTCAAGAACATCAACGACACGCTGGGCCATGGAGCGGGCGACGTCGTGCTGAAGGAGTTCGCCTCGCGGCTGGTGGGCAATGTGCGCGCGTCGGACACGGTGGCGCGGCTGGCGGGCGACGAGTTCGTGATCGTGCTAGAACAGGTGAACGGCCACGGCGAAGCCGAACGGCTCGCGGCCAAGATCATCGAAGCGGTGCGCAGGCCCTTCCACATCGCCGGCAGGACGATGCGCATCACCACCAGCATCGGCATCGCGCTGCAGCGGCACGAGGCTGAAACGCCGGCCGAACTGGTGGCCCGCGCCGACGGTGCGCTGTACGCGGCCAAACGCAATGGCCGCGACGGTTACGCGCTGGCCGATTAGGCTGGAATGCCGCTCGCCATCGGATTGGCCACCGGCTCGGCGACCTTGAACAGCAGATTGCGGTCGACGTGGTGGAACGGTTCATCCTGGCCGCGTATCATCATCACTGTGTCTTCCTCGTAGCCCCAGCTGCCATCGTCGTTGATGGTGACCTTGATGCGGTACTCGACGGTCTTGAAGCCGTACTCCAGGAAGGGATTGGAACGGATGCCGTAGGTATCGGATTCCAGCCGCGCCACCAGTTCGAACTCCTTCGCATCCGGCGCCACCACCGCGGACGCCATGGCGATCTGCCCGCGCGGAATGCCCAGCGTCTGGATCACGGTGCTGGTGGCCGGCTCCCAAAGCCAGTAGCCTACCTGCTCGTGATAGGTCTTGGCCTGACCAGGCTTGTTGATGATGATCAGGTAGCGCAGGCCGTAGAACAGCTGCGGGCCATTGGTGACGGGATCGATCGGATGCAGCTCGATGCGCTCGACATAGGCCTGCTTGCGTGGACCGTCCGCCTTCGGCTTGATATCGAGGCCACGCTCGCCCTTCCAGATGCCTGCCATCGGCGCCAGCGGGCCAAGGTTGTTCAGGGTGTTGACGTCGATAGTGGATGGCTCGGTGTAGATATCGCTGGAAAACTCGCTCATGCATAATCCTGTTGGTTGATGATAGCCTCTATTGTAAGGTGATCTCGATCCGATTGCGCCCCCCGGAATATTGATAGGCCACCGCGCTTCCCAGCTGCCGTATCAGCAGCAGCCCGACGCCGCCCACGGCCTGCGCCTCGATGGGCAGTCCCGGATCGGACGGCGGCGGGCCTTGCGTGATCGGATTGAAGGCCGGCGCTTCGTCTTCGTACACCAGCCGCGCGCCGACGACGCCCACCCACACCGAATGGGCGCTGTCCCCGCCATGGCCGTGCAGGATGCTGTTGCGCAGCAGCTCCTCCAGAATCAGTTCGGCGCGCGCGACCACGCCCGGCCCCAGGCCAGCCTGTTGCAACGCCATCGCAGCAAACGACATCGCGCCGGAGACCGCATCCAGCCGCGCCGGAAACCGCAACAGGTGCGCAATACCGGTTTCTTTTCTGTCCATTCGAGCATATTATCGGAATGCTCATCTCAGGAGAAGAAACATGCGAAACTTAAAAGTCGCCGTTGCCGCCGTAGCCACTGCGGCGGCCATGCTGGCCATGGCCGGCTCCTGCGCCGCCGAGCAGCCGGCCGGCATGATCAAGACCGCCAAGGGCGCCGCCGCCATAGAGCGCGCCGGCAAACAGACCCCGGCCGCCCCCGGCGCCGCGCTGATGGCCAGCGACCGCGTGGTCACGGGCGCCGACGGCAGCGTGGGCATCACGCTGCGCGACGAAACACTGCTGGCAGTGGGGCCGAACAGCAATGTGTGGCTTGAAAAATACGCTTTCGATCCGACCTCGCACGACGGCGTGCTGAATGCCACGGTCAAGCGCGGGACGCTCGGCGTCATCTCCGGCAAGCTGTCCAAGCAGTCGCCCGGCGCGGTGCAGTTCCGGACACCGACCTCCATCCTGGGCGTGCGCGGCACCGAATTCGTCATCGACGTCAAAGACGGGGAGTAAGCCATGGGCATGCTGATCTGGATCGCCTGCCTGTTGGCCGCCGTCTCGCAGCAACGCACACCGACCGAACAAATCACCCTGCTGCCCAGCCAGGACGGCAAGGCCAGCGCGGTCGTCATCACCACCGCAGGTGTCGATACGGTGCTAGACAAACCCTACCAGACCGCCGCCATCGATAGCAAGGGCGCCACCGTCAGCGCGGGCGACGGCGCCGATATCGGCAACCGCTACGCCAGCACGCTGACCGCCATGCCGCAGCGGGCCGCCGTGTTCACGCTGTACTTCGTCACCGATACCGATACGCTGGTGCCGGAATCGGCAGCGCGGCTGGTGGACATCAAGGCGCAGCTGGCGTCGCGCCCCGCGCCCGAGATCATCGTCATCGGCCATACCGACACCGTCGCCAAGCAGGCCTACAACGACGAGCTGTCGCTGCGGCGCGCCGCCACCGTCAAACGCATGCTGGTGGACGTGGGGATCGATGCCGAGCGCATCGCCGTGCAGGGACGCGGCGAGCGTGAACTGCTGGTCCCCACCGCCGATGGCGTCGACGAGCCGCGCAACCGCCGCGTGGAAATCCGCGTGCGCTGATCAGTCCACGCCGTCCCAGCGCAGCACCAGCAAAGTCAGGTCGTCGGAGGGTTCGGCCTGGCCCACGTGCAGGCGCACGTCATCGCGCACTGCCTGCACCACCACCGCCGGCATGGTCGCGGACAGCCCGCCCAGCAAGCGGTCCAGCCGCGCGTTGCCGTATAAATTCCCCGCTTCGTCCATCGCTTCGGTGATGCCGTCGGTGGTCAGGCACAGACACTCGCCGGCTTGCAGCTGGTAGTGCTGCACCGGATATTCGAAGTCCTCCATCACGCACAACGGCGGGCCGTCCGCCGGCTGCAGGTGATCGACACGGCGGTCCACGGTCAGGCGGCGCGGCGCGTCATGGCCGGCGTTGCACAGGAAGACCTGGCCGTTGGATGCGTCCAGTATGCCGGCCACGCAGGTCACGAACAGCATCTCGGGATTCTCGCGGGTCAACTCGCGGTTGGCGCCGTTCATGATGGCCGCCATCTCCCACGGGCCGCGCAGCGCGATGCTCTTGGACAGCGCCTTCGCCACCACCATGAACAGGCTCGCGGGCAAACCCTTGCCCGACACATCGCCGACCATGAAGAACACGCGGTCGCGGTCCAGCTTGAAAAAGTCGTACAGATCGCCGCCCACTTCACGCGCCGGCTCCAGCAAGGCGTCCAGCGAAAAGCGCCGCTCGCCGGGGAATGCCTGCGCGGCTTGCGGCAGCGTCGCCATCTGGATGCGGCGCGCCGCGCCCAGTTCACCGGCCACCTTGGCAGCGGAGACGCGGGCCACCTGCAAGGCGCGCTCACTTTGCTTGCGGCCGCGCACGGCCGCCGTCAGCATGCTGGCCAACAGGCTCAATCCCACCACGCCGATTGCGCACACCACGCCCGCCGCGTCGAACAGCAAGCCGGCGCGCGCGAACAACAGCGCGCCGCCGCCGAACAAGCCCAGCGCCAGCACGCCGCACAAGGGCGCCGACACCAGCAGGCGCAGTCTGGGCAGCCACCACACCAGCAGCAGGCTGCATACGCCAAACATTGCCACCTCCGCCCAGCGCATCCAGGCGGGCCGGCGCAGGAAAGCGCCGTCGAAGAAGCTTTCGATCATTTGCGCGTGCGTGTCCACGCCGGGCATGAAATCGCCACGGGCGTTGGTCTTGTAGTCCGTCAGGCCCAACCCCGTCATGGCGACGATGACGATCTTGTTTTGCAGCGCGCCCGGAGCGAGCCGGTTGCGCATCACGTCCAGCGCCGAAACGTAGCGATCCATCGCCGGCGCGGAAAAATTCACCCACACCACGCCGTCCGGCGTGGCCGGCACATGCAAGTCGCCGACGGACACGCTGTGGATGCCGTCCTCGCCCGCCTCGATCTCCAGCGCCGAACTGCCTGTGGCAACGCGCAGCAGTTCCATCGAAAACGCCGGCACCAGCGTATCGCCGATCGCGCCGACCAAGGGTGCGCGGCGCACGAGGCCACGCTCCAGATCCACCGACAACAGACCCTGCCCCTTGGCGGCCGCTTGCAGCAAGGGCAAACTGGACATCGCCTGCGGGAAGCGCATCACCCGCAGCGATGATGCCGGCCGGTTGACATGCACCGGCCACACGCGCAGGGCGTCGCTGGTGCCGGCTTCGGGATGCGCGAATCCCGCCGCGCCCAGCACGACAGGCGCGCGCCGCATGGCGGCCGCCAGCACATCGTCATACGCGGGCAGCACCGCCAGGCTATCGCGCAGAGGGCCTGGCGGCAAGCGCCCAGCGAGCGCCTCGGGCGAGGTGGTGTCCGGCTCCGGCATCAGGATATCGAGCCCGATGGCCAGCGGCTGCTGGGCGTTGATGTGCTCTATCAGCTCGGTCAGGCGCGTGCGCGGCCAAGGCCACTGGCCGAACTCCTTCAGCGCAGCTTCGTCGATGGCGATAATTTGAACCGGCCCGGATGCGCGCTGGCGCGGCAGGTGGACCTGATAGGCGTTGAACAAGGCAAGCCGCAGCTGCGGCAGAAGACCGTCGCCGCCCGCCGCCAGCGCCACGGCCAGCAGGCACGCCAGCACCAGCGCCAGCGGCCGGCCCTGGCCGGCGCGGATGCCGCCCAGGGCTTTGGTTCTCATGCGGAGCAGCATGGCCGGGCTTACAGTTCGATTTCCATGCCGTCGTAGGCGGAGACGATTTCCAGCGGCGCCTCACCGGTGATCTCGGCATAGCGCCGAGTCTCGGCCAGCACGCGGGCGATCTGCGCGTCGTCGTAAATCGGTTCGTGATGGAACAGGCAAAGCTGGTGGACGCCGGCCAGCTGGCACAACTCGACCCCCACCACGTTGCTGGAGTGGCCCCAATCGGCCTTCACCGAAATCGAATCGGCCAGCGAATACATGGCGTCGAAAATCACCAGGTCGGCGTCCCGGAAGAACTCGACGAAGGCCAGGCGCTCGGCGGCGTTATCCAGCTTGTGTTCGGAATCGGTGCTGTAGACCATGGCCTTGCCGCCCTGCTCCAGCCGGTAGCCGTAGGAGTCGCCCGCATGCAGCTGCAGCTTGGCGGTCACTGTCAGGTCGTGCAGCCGCAGCGGAACGCCAGGCTCCATCTGCACGAACTCGATGGTCGCGCCCAGCTGATGGAAGCCGACCGGGAAGCTGATCGGCTCCTGCTGGCGGCGGAAGGCCGTCTCCAGCTCCTGGTGGCAGCCGTAGATGACGATGCGGTTGCCCGGTATGTAGGCCGGTGTGAAGAACGGGAAGCCCATGATGTGGTCCCAATGGAGATGGGACATGAACACGTGATAAGTCTGCGGCTGGCCCGGCCCGTAGCGCGCCAGCTTGGCGCCGGCCAGCGCGCGCACGCCCGAGCCCAGGTCGAGGATGATGTGCTCGTGGGTGGCGTCCGGGTCCCACACCTCCACCTCCACACAGCTGGAGTTGCCGCCGTAGGTGCCGCGCACATCGAAACCCAGGTCGTTGTCGATATACGAGGCCACCTTCGCCGGCGTATCGAGGTTGCGGCCGATGGCGCCTTCGAGCGCCGTCACCAGCTTGGCGCGGATCTGCTTGTGGTTCAGCGCCACGGGCAGCGAACCGCGCGCGCCCCAGATGCGCGCTTTCATGAGCCGCCGCCGACTACCGCCAGCGCGGCGACGCGGTCGGGGAATATCTCGAACAGCATGTCGAACCGACTGATGGTGAACACCTCGAGCACCAGCGGCTGCAGGGAGGCCAGCACCATGCGTCCGCCCTGCCCCTTGACCTGCTTGACCGCCACCATCAGCGCGCGCAGGCCGATGCTGCTGATGTAACTGACACCGCTTAAATCAAGCACCAGCACCGCGCCATCCTTGGTACAGTCGCTCAGGTGCGGGTCCAGTGCGAGTTTAAAGGCATCGGCATGGGTATGATCGATGCGGCCGGCGGGGCTGAGCACCAAGGTGCTGCCGGCTTGCTGCGGCTGAAGTTCCATAATGACGCCCTGTACGGATGGAGATAGCATTTTGTTCTGAGTTTTTTCATTTTTACATCTTTCAGTGCAATAAGCAATTCCGAGGAGAATCGCCTGTACGTGATATTCTTCGGCCTCGACGCAATCAGGGAGAACGCACATGTCGCCGCTCGACAAATTTTTCAGGCTCACCGAGCATGGCAGCAACGTCAGGACCGAGGTGGTCGCGGGCATCACCACCTTCCTGACCATGGCCTACATCATCTTCGTCAACCCGGCCATCCTGGGCGACGCCGGCGTGCCCAAGGACGCGGTGTTCGTCGCCACCTGTCTGGCCGCGGCGCTGGGCACCGTCATCATGGGCCTGTACGCCAACTACCCGATCGGCATGGCGCCGGGCATGGGCCTGAACGCCTATTTCGCCTACGCCGTGGTGCTGGGCATGGGCGTGCCCTGGCAATCGGCGCTGGGCGCGGTGTTCATCTCCGGCTGCCTGTTCATCCTGGTGAGCGTGTTCAAGGTGCGCGAGTTGATCGTCAACGGCATACCGCACTCGCTGCGGGTGGCCATCACCGTGGGCCTGGGCCTGTTCCTGGCGCTGATTGCGATGAAGAGCGCCGGCCTGGTGGTCGCCAGCCCCGAGACGCTGGTGCGCGTGGGCGATATGCACAAGCCGCAAACCATCATGGCTGTTTTCGGCTTTCTGCTGATCGTCACGCTGGACCGCCTGCGGGTGCCGGGCGCGCTGTTGATCGGCATCGTGGTGGTGACGGTGATGAGCTTTTTCTTCGGCGGGAACACCTTCCACGGCTTCATGTCGCTGCCGCCGTCGCTGGCGCCGACGCTGTTCAAGTTCGACCTGAAAGGCGCGGCCTCGCTGGGATTGTTCAACGTGGTGCTGGTGTTCTTCCTGGTTGAACTGTTCGACGCCACCGGCACGCTGATGGGCGTGGCGAGCCGCGGCGGCTTGCTGGTCGACGGCAAGATGAAACGCCTGAACAAGGCGCTGCTGGCCGACAGCTGCGCCATCGTGGCCGGCTCCATGCTGGGCACCTCCAGCACCACAGCCTATCTGGAAAGCGCGGCCGGCGTGCAGGCGGGCGGGCGCACCGGCCTGACGGCGCTGGTGGTGGCCGCGCTGTTCCTGGCGGCGCTGTTCTTCGCGCCGATCGCCGGCGTGGTGCCGGCCTACGCCACCGCGCCGGCGCTGCTGTTCGTCGCCTGCCTGATGCTGCGCGACCTGGTCGACGTGGACTGGAGCGACACCACCGAAAGCGTGCCGGCCGCGATCACCGCGCTGGTGATCCCGTTCACCTACTCCATCGCCCACGGCATCGCCTTCGGCTTCATCACCTACGCCGGTCTGAAACTGCTGACCGGCCAGGCACGCCAGGTCAAGCCCGTGGTCTGGGCGATCGCCGCGCTGTTCCTGTTCAAGTACGCCTACATCAGCGGCTAGCCGCCATCCGCGCCGGGGATGCCACCAGTGCCGGCATCTCCCGCACCGCCAGGATGCCAACCACATTGTTGAGCCGCATGCGGCACAGCGTCAGCGGGTCTTCTTCCTGCGCCGCCAGCCGTATCTGCACGTCCACACCCTGCGGGTGCGTGGTCGTGCGCAGGCTGCGCAACTCCAATCCCAGGCGGCGCACAATCGCCAGCACGGCCTCCAGCGTGGCGATGGCGTCGTCCGGCTCGATGCAAAATCGGTAGCTTTTTTGTGTGGTATTCATGCAACCAGAATATCCGGGAAGCCGCAAAATAGGCTTCCTTGTTTTGCTTCATTATCAGCCGATTGAAGAAGATCATCCTGCTTGATATAAAATTCAAGGAATAATCATCTTTCACGGAAAAACAACATGGAAATTGACGAGCTCGACCGCAGCATCTTGCGCGAACTGCGCCGCGACGGCCGCCTGAGCAACACCAAGCTGGCGGAAAAAGTCGGCCTGTCCACCACGCCGTGCTGGAACCGCGTGCGGGCGCTGGAGGAAGGCGGCATGATCGAAGGCTACACGGCGCTGCTGAGCCAAAAGGCGCTGGGCTACCCGGACACGGTGATCATCGAGGTCACGCTGGACCGCCACGACGACGACATCTTCGAAAAATTCGGCCAGGCCCTGGCCGACCTGCCGGAAGTGATGGAAGCCTATCTGCTGACCGGCGAGTACGACTACCTGATCAAGGTGGCGGTGGCCGGCACGGCGGGCTACGAGGAATTCCTGCGGCGCAAACTGTACAAGCTGCCCGGCCTGCGCCACAGCCGTTCCACCTTCGTGCTGCGCTGCCTGAAGCGGGCGCACTCGGTCGAGCCCTGATCCGCTTATGTTGTCAACCGCACAGATAGCGCGCCGCAACCGGCGCATTGTGCAGGTGCTCGAATAACTATAAGAGGACCAATATGAACAAGCCTATCCAGATCGCAATCGCGCTCGCCACCCTGACGCTGGCCTCGCAAGCCATGGCGCAAATCACGTTTTACGAACATGACGGCTGGCGCGGGCGCACCTTCACCGCCAACCGCCCCGTCAACGACTTCTCGCGCACAGGCTTCAACGACCGCGCCTCCTCGGCGGTGGTCGACCGCGGCCAGTGGGAAGTGTGCGACGACGCCAACTTTGGCGGCCACTGCATGGTGCTGCGGCGCGGCAGCTACGAATCGCTCAGCGGCATGGGCATGAACGACCGCATCTCATCGGTGCGCCCGGTGGGCCGCCGTGCCCGCTACGACAACGAAGCCCCGGCGCCGCTGCCGCAGCCGACTTATGAGTACCGCCGCCGGCCCAGCGAACGCGTGGTCGACGTGCCGATCAGCTCGGTGCGCGCCGTGGTCGGCACGCCGGAGCAGCGCTGCTGGGTCGAACGCCAGCAGGTGAGCGAACCGGCCCGCAGCGGCAACAACGTCGGCGGCGTCATCGCCGGCGCGCTGATCGGCGGCATCCTGGGCCACCAGGTGGGCGGCGGCACCGGGCGTGACGTGGCCACGGCAGGCGGCGCGATCGCCGGCGCGGCCATCGGCAACAACATGGCCAACAACAGCAACTCGCAGAGCTATGCGCGCGACGTGCGCCGCTGCGAAAACGTCAGCAATCCGCAGCCGGAATACTGGGACGTGACGTACAACTATCGCGGCATGCAGCATCGCGTGCAAATGAATGTGGCGCCAGGCTCGACCATCGCCGTCAACGCCCGCACCGGCGAGCCGCGCATGTAAATCTTAAAAATATGCCCACACTTCAGAAATTTGCTGGGATGTGGGCAAACGAACACGTATACTTAGGGCCCTCCCGATGGGCCGGCCCTTGAAACCGCATGCGTACACTCCTTCCCTACTCCTATTACGGCGGCGATACCGACGAACAGCAGCTGTTCTATTCCGAGTTGCGCCCGGTCGCCATCATCTCGCAGAGCGTAGGGTTGCTGAGCTGGATCACGGCCGCCATGATACTGGCCCTCTCCGGCGGCCAGACGCTGCAGGCCAGCCTGCTGTTCGGCGTGCCCGGCATGTTGCTCAGCCTGGGCATCTCGCTGCGCGCCCGATCCGTCAAGGCGCTGGTCTACTCCGGCATCATCGGCACCACCGCCACCGCGTTCGCGTTTCGCCTGCTGGTGGCGTACTGCCCCGACCCGACATTCTGGGTGCTGCCGGTCGGCACCGTGCTGACGCTGTCGGCCGCGCCCATCTTCGGCGGCATGCTGAACTACATCGGCGCCGCCGTTGCCGTGTGGCTGATACTCACCGTGGGCAATTTCCCAGGACAACCGGGACAGCTTGCCTTCAATCTGTCCTTGCTGGTCATGGGCAGCAGCTTCGCCATGGCGATCTACCTGCACGCCTACTTCCTCAACCTGCGGGTGCGCAGCCACCGCGCGCGGCGCGAACTGGCGGAGATGGCCTACAAAGACCTCGTCACCGGCCTGAACAACCGCCGCAAGTTCACACTGGAAGTGCGTCACGCGCAGATGCGGCCGTCGCACCTGCCGTTGTTCTTCCTGATGATAGACATCGACGACTTCAAGAAGATCAACGACACGCTGGGCCACGACGCCGGCGATGAAGTGCTGATCCACACGGCGGAGGTGATCGCCAGTCTGGGAACGGGCCACCTGTGCGGCCGCCTGGGCGGCGAGGAATTCGGCGTGCTGTTCCACGGCGTAGCCGCAGACGCGCTGGACTTTGCCGTCGCGCTGCTGGACGGCGTGCGGGCAGCGGCGCATCCGCCGCGCACGGTCAGCATCGGCATCGCCGAATTCGACAGGGACAGCGACCTGTCGGTCAGCTACAAGCGTGCCGACGAGGCGCTGTATCACGCCAAGCGGCACGGCAAGAACCGCTACGTGCTGGCAGGCGCCGTACAAGCGGCCGCCTGATCGTCCACGCCGCTTAACGCAGGTTGCCGGTGTGGCCCAGCGAGTACCTGCCTGGTTGTGGCCACACGGTCAGGCCATGCGGTTCCTGGCCGACCTTGACCTGGCGCACATCGCCGTTGGCGGTGTCGAACCGATACACAACGTCATCGAAACGGCCGGACAGCCAGAGATATTTGCCGTCGGCGCTGACATTGCCCATGTCGGGACTGCCGCCACCAGGGACGGCCCAGTTGGCGACCACTTTGTCGGTGGCGAAATCGACGACGCTCACGCTGCCCTTGCCCTTGCGCTTGCCGTGGATACGGTGGGTGCCGCGGTTGGCCACATACAGGCGCTTGCCATCCCGGCTGGGGTAGATGCCATGCGCGCCCACGCCCGTCGGAATGAAGCCGACTTCCTTGAACGAGGCCGCATCGACCACATGCAGGCCATCGGCCTCCATGTCGGCGATGTAGAACTTGCTGCCGTCGGGCGAGATGCGTATGTCTTGCGGCATGCCCTTGGTGCTGGTGCAGATTTCAGCCGCCAGCGGCCCCGCGGACGCCGCCTCGGAATACCGCGACGACGGCATCTTGAGCTTCAGGTAGCCGGCCACCTTGCGCGCTTCCAGGTCGATCCTGGCGATGGTGCCGTCGAATTCGCAGGTGAACATGGCGTAACGGCCGTCGTTGGAGAAATCGGCGTGGTTGATGCCGCCGCAAGACGGCGCTTCGATCGAATACTGCAGCGCCATGGTCTTGGGATCGCGGAAGTCGAGGCGATGCACGGCCTCGGCGACCACGATGGCGGATTTGCCGTCCGGTGTGAAGTACATATTGTATGGATCTTCCACCGGCACCGACGCTCCCGGCTTGCCGCTGAGCGGGTCGATCGGCGTCAGGCTGCCCAGTTTGGTGCGCTCGGCGTTGTTCGCCACCCAGAGCGTCCGCAGGTCGTAAGCGGGTACGACGTGCTGCGGGCCGATGCCCACCTTGAACTTGTCGACCACCTTGAGCGTCTCCGGATCGATGACATACACATCGTTCGACCGCAGGTTGGGCACATAGACCCGCGCCAGGTGATCCTTGACGGTCGCGCTCATGCGGCCAGGCCCGGTGTCGCCGTAGACGTTTCTGGGATCGCTCAACGGCGGCATGCCGACCAAGAGGGAATTGGCGCCCGCCGCGACCGGAGCACTGGCCGCAGCCGCCCCCTTGGCGCCGGCCTGCTGGCCGCACAGGCCGACAACCGCCAACGTGAGTATGCCCAGGCCGGCGAAAGCCAGGCGCTGGGTGCGGGCCCCGGCGCGTGCCGGCTCGATAACATGCTTGCTAGTTTTCATATAGTGCAGTCTCTCTTTACGATGCAGCGCCAGCGTGGCTGGCCGCTTAGTGATGACGTTCGTGAAGGATGGTTTTGATCGCGCTTACCGAGGCGTCGACCTGGCGTTGAACGCCCAGGCGCCCCAGTTCAGCGCTGGCGCGCGTGGCGTCACCGCGCACGCCATCAGCCACCCCGGGCTTCGGGCCGTGAGACATCGCCTCGACGCGTACCATCGACGGCGCGGTGGCAAGCATCAGCGAGGCGTCGCTCAATCCTGCGTGCAGGCCGATTTCGGCGCTGCTGTAACCTTGTTTTTTCAGGTCGTCGACAAACGCCGTCTGGGTGATCTCGTAATATTCGAGCAGCGCGTGAGCGCGGGCAGGATCATCCTTGCCCCAGGCGCGGTTCAGCTTTTGCGCCACGTTCACTTCGTTTTGCTGATAGCCCCCGTGGTCGCCGATGAAGATGATGTCGCGGAAACCGTGCTGACGAAAACTTGCAGCCGCTCCCTCGAGCAGCGCTTCGAAGGCGGCCGGCGGGATCGAAATGGTGCCGCTAAATCGCATGTGGCCGGCCGGTGGAGCGACCGCACCTTCCGGCACATAGGATACCACCGGTGCGACCATGGTATTGCCGAGTTTCTGGGCGATCATGGCCGCGATCACACCGGCGCGGACATTGTGCTTGCCGAGCGCGATGTAAGGGCCGCTCTGCTCCACGCCGCCGATGGGAACCAGGATCGTGGTCGCGCCGTGCTCGATGCGACTGCGCAATTCAGTGCTGGTGAGTTCCTCCAGCATCACGCTGGCGTTGCCCTGGGCCGCGCGGCCCGCGCCATCGCCACGCTCGCCGGAGGCGGCCGCCATTACCGGCGGCGTCAGCAATGAAAGCGCGGCCATGACGAGGCAGGCAAAATTGCCGACACCCATCAACAGCCAGCGCCGCGTATTTACATCATCGAACTTGTTCCTCACGATACCTCATTCTGCGAAGTGGACCTGTCTCTGCCGTGCAAGTATAGCGGCAGATGGCAATTCTATGCGATCCGGCAGGACGCGGCATAGAAAAAGGGCAGCCTTGGCTGCCCTTTTTCTATCCGACCGCTATCACTCAGAAGTGATACTCAGCCCGTATCATCGGCGTCTTGGCCACATAGCCCTGCCCGCCGGTGGTGGCCGAGGTGTTGCCAAACTTGTTGCGCCAGTATTGATATTCGACGCCGACTCGGAAGGTATTCTTGACGTAACCCATCGCGGCGCCCGCGTCAAACATCAGCTGCATGTCGATATTGGTCTCGGCGCCGGTATCGTTGCCCACTTCGTCCTTGCCCTTGGCCGCGATGAAGTTCGCAAAACCTTCGAAGGCCCACAGCGAACCCACGGGGATACCCCATTCCGACGACAGCATTGCATGAGTCTTGTAGGTATAACGGCCAGTCACGGTGGATATCGGCGGGAAGGCGCCGCTCGGAGCGTTGCTTTCGTTGAGCAGGAACAGGCTGGTATTGAAGTGCCCGGCCGGCACGTCCCACATGAAAGTCGGCCCCAGCACGAACATGCGTTTGCGCGAGTTGTAGCCCACGTCGTTCTTGGTGTTGACGTCGAATCCACCGGTGATGCCCAGGCCGCGCACCGGACCAAACTTGTATTCGCGTCCGGTGACTTTGCTCAGGTCCACCGTATTTCGGTACAGGATGTAGGCTTCATTGGCGCCGGACTTCTGCGTCAGCGAGGCCGGATCATTTTTGTCCGACATCAAGAAGTCCACGTTGAAGAAGTTGGTGCCGTACTTGTAGCCGCTGACATGGGTCAGCGCAAGAATATTCTTTGAAATATCGTTCGGGTTGAACGGCTCGCGGTAGTCGTTCCCGTAACGCCAGCTGACGGAGGTGTCGCTCCAGTCGGCGGCGTGGGCCGCGCCCATGCCCATCAGGGCGATGCACAACAGCTGAGGAATTTGTCTCGTTTTCATTTTAGTTTTCCATATTATTTTGGACGCGACCGTCCCCGCCGGCGCCATGCGGCGCGCCGGTGAGGATGCAGTCGTGTGGTTTATATCCTCAGCCCGCGCCGAGGTAGACGAACTTGAAGGTGAACACGCAAGCGATCGCCCAGATCACTGGACGCACTTCGCGCACACGGCCGGTCAACAGCTTCAACACCGCGTAGGAGATGAAGCCGAACGCCACGCCAAGCGCGATCGAGTACGTGAACGGCATGGTCAGCGCCGCGATGGCGGCTGGCACGCTTTCGGTGGTGTCGGACCAGTCGATGTCGACCAGTTCGCGCAGCATCAGGCAGGAGACGTACAGCAGCGCAGGCGCCGTGGCGTAGCTGGGCACCACGCCGGCCAGCGGCGAGATGAACAGGCAGGCCAGGAACAGCACGCCGACGGCGACGGCGGTCAATCCGGTGCGGCCGCCCGCTTGCACGCCGGCCGCGCTTTCGATGTAGGCCGTGGTGCTGGAAGTGCCCAGCAGCGAACCGGTAAGGATGGCGGTGCTGTCGGCCATCAGCGCCTTGTTCAGGCGCTCCATCTTGCCGTTGACGAGCAGGCCGGCGCGGTTGGCCACGCCCATCAGCGTGCCGGTGGCGTCGAACAGTTCGACCAGGAAGAACACCAGCACCACGTTCAGCAGGCCGACCGAGATCGCGCCCATCAGATCGAGCTTGAACAATGTAGGCGCCAGCGATGGCGGCATGTCGACCACGCCATTGAACTTGTTCCCGGCGACGAAGAAGCTCATCACGGTGACGGCCAGGATGCCGATCAGGATCGCGCCCTTTACCTTCAGGCGGTCCAGCGCGACGATGACGAAGAAACCGACGATGGCCAGCAGCGTGGGCGCCGAATGCAGGTCGCCCACGCGGACCAGCGTCTCAGGGCTGCTGACCACGATGCCTGCGCTCTTCAGCGAGATCAAGCCCAGGAACAGGCCGATGCCGACCGTGATGGCGGTGCGTATCGAATGCGGGATGCCGTTGACGATCATCTCCCGCAGCTTGAACACGCTGACGAACAGGAACAGGCAGCCGGAGATGAACACCGCGCCCAGCGCCATCTCCCAAGGCATGCCCATGCCCTTGACCACTACGTACGCGAAGTAAGCGTTCAGCCCCATGCCCGGCGCCATGGCGATCGGATAGTTCGCGTACAGGCCCATGATCAGACAGCCCAATGCGGCCGCGATACAGGTGGCGACGAAGACCGCGCCCTTGGGCATGCCGGCGTCGCCCAGGATGGAGGGATTGACGAAGATGATGTAAGCCATCGTCAAAAAGGTGGTCAGACCCGCGACCAATTCGGTACGCACATCGGTCCCATTTTCTTTCAGCTTGAAGTACTTCTCTAGAATTAACATAACGTCTCCGTGTTCTATTTTTAACTGCTTCTTGTGTCATCCGCCGATTAAACATGGGAACAATCGGCTTAGACCTTATCTCAGGGGCCACTGTATGTAATTGGTCTGGTGGCATACCTGCTATCTGCTATGGCCTATAACAGTCGGGACGCGCCGTATTTTTTACGGCGTAGCCCCTTGCTTACCCTCCTATGATTTGCATGCCGCAGGGTTTAAACGAATTCACCGATCTTCGCGATCACCGCCTCGCGCACCGAACCGCTCACAATGAAGGAGCGCGCCACTTCAAGGTCGTTATGCAGCCAGCGGTCGCCGTCGAGGCACGCGGGGATCTGGCTGCGCACCGATTCATAGGCCGCTTGCGTACCCTTGCCGAGCACAAAACCGGGCAGCAGGTTTTCCGTCATCGTCAATGCCTGCGAGGCCAATAACATTTCAACGCCAACAATGTATTGTGTGTTCGATACCACAGTGGCGGCCTTGCGCGCGCACCAGGTGGAGTTGGAGACGTGGTCTTCGCTGTTGCCCTTGGCCGGAATCGAGTCCACGCTGCCCGGCATGCACAGCGTGCGGTTCTCCATCACCAGGGAGCTGAGCGAGCATTGCATCACCGGATAGCCCGTGTTCACGCCGCGCACACCGGACATCAGGTTGCGCGGCAGGCCCCACGACAGCGTCGGATCGATCAGGCGCGCCACGCGGCGCTCGACGATGCTGCCCAGGTCCGCGACGGCCATCGCCAGCAGGTCCATCGCCTGCGCCAGGTACTGGCCGTGGAAGTTACCGCCCGAGATGATCTCGAAGCCGCCGCCGTCCTTGCCGAAGATGAGCGGGTTGTCGGTGGCGGAGTTGACCTCTTTATCGAGGATGGTGTCGATGTAGTCCAGCGCATCGAACACCGGCCCGTAGACCTGCGGCGCGCAGCGCAGCGAATACACGTCCTGGATGCGCGCGGTGTACGGGATGTCGGTGCGGCGCAGCTCTTCAGGGAACTGCACGGCGCGCGCTTCGTGCGTGGTGCGCGTGGAGCCGTCCAGCAGATCGCGGATGATGGCGGCAGTCTTGATCTGGCCAGCGTGCGGACGCGCCTCGTGGATGCGCGGATCGAAGGCCGACATCTCCGCACGCATCGCCTCCAGCGTCAATCCCAGCGACAGGCAGGCGTCGGACAGCATGTTGCGGGCATCGGCGGCGGCCAGCAGCGCCACGGCCAGCGACACGGTGCAGCCGTTGATCAGCGCAGAGGCATCTTTGGCCTTCAGCTCGAAGACGACCGGGCCGACATTGGAAGCGCGGATCGCGTCCGGGGCCGACATGCGCTGGCCCTTGTACATCACTTCCGCTTCCTCGAAGCCGGCGATGGCGGCGGCCAGGTAGGCCAGCGGCGCCAGGTCGCCCGAAGCGCCGACGGAACCCTTCTGCGGCATGATCGGATGGATGCCGGCGTTGACGAAGGCCAGCAGGCGGTCGACCACCTCCACGCGCGGCGCGGAGTAGTTGCTGGCGAAGGCATTGGCCCGCAACAGCATGGTGGCGCGGCTGACCTCTTCGGAGAAGGGTTCGCCCATGCCGCAGGCGTGGGCCTTGATCAGCTGCGTCTGAAACAGCACGATGTCCTGCACCTTGACGCGGGTGTCCTTCAGCATGCCGACGCCGGTGTTAAAGCTGTACATCATCGGCGCTTCGTCATGCATCCAGGTCGATTCGATGTAGTCGCGCGATTCCTTCAGCGCGGCGCGCGACGATGCGGCCAGGTTCACTTCGATGGAATGGTCGCGGGCGACGGCGACGACTTGCGCGGCGGTCAGGTTGAAGCCGTTGATGGTGGTGGTAGTCATAATCGTTATCTCTCAGTTGGCGCCGGCGGCGAACCACGCGCCGATTTCGGAGCGTTCTTCAGGCGTGATGTTGGTCATATTCCCGATCGGCATAGCCTTCAGCACAACGGCCTGCTGGTTGATCTTGGCGGCGTTCTGGTGAATCAGCTCCGGCGTGTGCAGCATGATGCCGGCGGGAGCGGTGGCGAACCCGGGCTGCGTGGGTTGCGCAGCATGGCAGCTGACGCAGCGCTGGTTGACGATGGCCTGCACTCGGTTGAAGTCCGGCGCCGCGACGCTGGCGTGGGCGGCATCGGCCACATCGCCGGCAGCCGCAGGCAGTGGAGCCGCAGCGGGACGCGGCGCGATCACCACCGCGACAGCAGCCAGGATCGCCACGCCGGCCGCAGGGAACTGCCACGCGGTCTTGCCATGATGGCGCAGGTTGAAGAAGTGGCGAATCAGCACACCGGCCGCGATGATCGCGCCCAGCAGCGCCCAGCTATAGGCATGGCTGTAGGTCATCGCATAGTGATTGCTGATCATGATGAGCAGCACCGGCAGCGTGAAGTAGTTGTTATGGACGGAACGCTGCTTGGCCTTCTTGCCGTGGATGGGATCGGGCGACTTCCCCTGCTCCATCGCCTCCACCAGCTTGCGCTGTCCAGGAATGATCAGCATCAGCACATTCCCGACCATCATGGTGCCGATCATGGCGCCGACGTGGATGTAGGCGGCGCGGCCGCTCAGGAACTTGGTCAGCACATATGCCATGGCGACGATGAACACGAACATGATCACGCCCAGCAGGCCATCCTTCTTGCCCAACGGCGAACGGCACAAGGCATCGTAGAACACCCAGCCCACCAACAGCGAGCCGACACCCACGCCGATAGCCTGTAACTGCGTCAGGTCCGCGACCGACTTATCGATCATCATCGCCGAAGCGTTGAAGTAGTAGACGATGAACAGCAGCGAGAAGCCCGAGATCCAGGTCGCGTAAGCTTCCCATTTAAACCAGTGCAGGTCCGAAGGCAGCTCGGCCGGCGACACCAGGTATTTCTGCGGGTTGTAGAAACCGCCGCCATGCACGGCCCACAATTCGCCGGAGACGCCCTTCTTCGCCAGCTCGGAGCCGGGCTTCGGCGGGCGTATGCTGTTGTCGAGCCAGACGAAGTAAAAGGATGCGCCGATCCACGCGATCCCCGTGATGAGGTGCAGCCAGCGCACCAATAGATTGAGCCAGTCCACGCCGTAAGCGAGCAATTCCATGTTGTCTCCATGTTTGGATTTAGCTCGTCTGCCACCGCGGGCGCTCCAGACGATTGGGATGATTTCCCTTTTGGCCGCGAACTGTTGAAAGCTCCGCTGCGACCGATTGAAAACCACACGCAGACCGCGCATGGTGTGGAACGAACGATAAAACTAATTCTGGCTTTTCGTATGGCAGTAGCCGTATATTAAAAATAGGCTCACCGTTATAGATCGATCACCATGGCACAACTTCCCGACCACCTGGACCTGCACCTCATACGCATTCTGTACATGCTCCTCTGCGAGAAAAACGTTTCGCGCGTCGCGATGAAACTGGATCAAACGCAGCCCTCCATCTCGGCCTCGCTGCAGAAACTGCGCGAGCTCACAGGCGATCCGCTGCTGGTGCGCGGTGGCCGCGGCATGGTGCCGACGCAGCACGGCGAGAGCCTGAAGGCGCCCGCCAAACGCATCCTCGACGAGGTGGGACAGCTGTTCCTGCACAAGACGCCCTTCGCCTCCAAGGAGGAAGGCCGCACCTTCCGCATCGGCGCACCGGATTACCTCGACATTCAATTCCTGCCCAACGTTGTGGCGCGTTTGCGACGCGAGTCGCCCAAGAGCCGTGTCATCATCCACAGCCTGGGCGCGGAGGTGGACGCGATCCGCATGCTGTCCGACGGCGACCTAGATCTGTTGATCGGTAACTGGGAACAGCCGCCGGAGCACCTGCACCTGTCGCGCCTCTTCGAAGACCCGATCATCTGCGCCATGCGCGCCGACGCCCCATATGCCAAGCGCACCGACTCCAACGACATGACGCTGGACGATTATCTGAGCCTGCCCCACGTGGCGCCCTCGCCCACGCTGCCCGGCTTCCACGGGGTGATCGACAGCTTCCTGGCCCAGCAGGGCTACCAGCGCAACGTGGTCGTGGAATCGGCGTATTTCAGCCTGATCCCCTACATGCTGACGCAGACCGACATGGTGCTCACCACCGGGCGCCAATACCTTCGCTTCTACGAACGTAATCTGCCGATCAAGACCTTCACCGTGCCGGTGCGCTTCCCGACGATGCGCTTCTACCAGCTGTGGCACGAGCGCGTACACCAGGCGCCGGAACACAAGTGGCTGCGCGACCAGGTCACGCAGGCCGCGCAAGCCCTCACCGCCAAATAATCACGCCGTGGGCGTGGCACGCCCACAACACTCCCCATAAGCCCGGGCTGAATGCGGTTATGGCTCCGGGCGTATATAACAGCCTCCCCCGCCATATATCATTCCTCTTATACCAAGAGGAGACGGGCGACTGCCTGCACAACAATGACAATCACACTAGATCACCTGAACCGCTGCGGCGCCGAAGAGTTCACGCAGCTGCTGCATGGCCTCTACGAACACTCGCCATGGATACCGGAGCGCGCCGCCGCGCAGCGCCCGTTCGCGACCATCGCCGCGCTCAAACAATCGCTGCAAAGCGTGGTGCGGCAAGCCACGGAAGAAGAACAACTGGGCCTGGTGCGCGCACACCCCGAGCTGGCCGGCAAAGCGGCACTCGCCGGCGAGCTGACCGCCGAATCGACCGGCGAACAGGCGCAGGCCGGCCTGACCCACTGCTCCACCGACGAACTGGCGACGCTGCACAAACTGAACGCCGACTACAACGCCAAATTCGGCTTCCCCTTTATCCTGGCCGTCAAAGGACCAACCGGCAACGGCCTGTCGCGGCAGGAGATCATCGCCGCCTTCAGCCGCCGCCTGCGCTCGCAGCGCGACGACGAACTGGCCGAATGCCTGCGCCAGATCGGCCGCATCGCCGAGATGCGCCTCAACCAGCTGCTGCAAGTGGAACTGCAGTTCGGCGCCACCATCATGGAGTGGTCGGAAACGATCGGCGCCTGGAGCGACGACGCCGACAACCTCACCTGCGCCTACATGACCGACGCCCACCGCAAGACCGCAGCACAGCTGGCGGCGTGGATGAAGGAAGCCGGCATGGAAGTCTCCATCGACCCGGTCGGCAACGTCGTCGGCCGCTACAAGTCCGACAAGCCGGGCGCCAAGGCGCTGCTGACCGGCTCCCACTACGACACCGTCCGCAACGGCGGCAAGTACGACGGCCGCGAAGGCATCCTGCTGCCTATCGCCGTGGTCAAGCACCTGAATGAGCGCGGCGAACGCCTGCCGTTCGACCTTGAGATTATCGGCTTCTCGGAAGAAGAAGGCGTGCGCTATCAAAGCACCTTCCTCGGCTCGAACGCCGTCATCGGTCAGTTCGACATGGCGCTGCTGGACAAGGCCGACGCCCAAGGCGTCACCATGCGCGAAGCGCTGACCGCCGCCGGCCACGATGTGAGCAAGATCGCGTCGGTCGCCCGCAAGCCGGAGGACGTGCTGGCCTTCGTCGAAGTCCATATCGAACAAGGCCCGGTATTGCTGGGCAAAGGCCTACCGACCGGCGTCGTCACTTCCATCGCCGGCAGCTGCCGCTACCAGGTCGAGCTGACCGGCCTGGCCAGCCACGCCGGCACCACGCCGATGATCATGCGCAAGGACGCGGCAGCGGCAGCCGCCGAAATCGTGCTGTACGTGGAAGACCGCTGCGGGCGCGAACGTTCGCTGGTCGGCACCGTCGGCCAGCTGCAAGTGCCGGATGGCTCGGTCAACGTGATCCCCGGCGCCTGCAAGCTGTCGCTGGACATCCGTGCCGCCGATGATGCCACGCGCGACGCCGCCGTCACCGATATCCTGAATCTGGCCGAAGCAGTCTGCGCGCGCCGCCAGATCGGCCTCAAAATCACCAAGATCATGCAAGCCCCCGCCGCACCGTGCGCGCCATGGCTGGTAAAGCAGTTCGCCGCCGCCACCGAACGCGCCGGCATCGAGGTGTTCGAGCTGCCGTCCGGCGCCGGCCACGACGCCATGGCGCTGGCCCGCATGACCGATGTCGCCATGCTGTTCACCCGGTGCGGCAATGGCGGCATCAGCCACAATCCGCTTGAGACAATGACGGCGGACGACGCCGAAGTATCGGCACAGATCTTCCTGGACTTCCTGCACCAGTTCCAAACCAAGTAATTGCGGAGCAATCATGTCTGAACCTATTCGATTCTTCTATCGCGGCGAAGTCCGCTCAGTTGACGCTGGCGCGCCGACCCGCACCCTGCTCCAGCACCTGCGCGAAGACCTGCACTGCACCGGCACCAAGGAAGGCTGCGCCGAGGGCGATTGCGGCGCCTGCACCGTGGTGGTGGCCGAGCTGCAGCCGGACGGCGAAGTGGCCATGAAGTCGGTCAACTCCTGCATCCAGTTCGTGCCCACGCTGGACGGCAAGGCAGTCTTCACCATCGAAGACCTGAAGCAGGCCGACGGCAAAATGCACCCGGTGCAGGAGGCGCTGGTCGAATGCCACGGATCGCAGTGCGGATTCTGCACGCCGGGCTTCGCCATGTCGCTGTGGAGCCTCTACCTGAAACAAGAGGGGCAGACCGCGCCGCCATGCCGCAAGACCGTGGACGAAACCCTGTCCGGTAATCTGTGCCGCTGCACCGGCTACCGCCCCATCATCGACGCGGCCCGCCGCATGGGCGAGCTGCCGCACGTTAGCTTCGACCGCGAGGCACTGAAAGCCACGCTGCAATCCATCCAGCGCACCGAAATGTACAGCTACACCCACGACGGCCAAACCTTCTACGCTCCGCGCACGCTGGCCGAACTGGCCGTGCTGCGCGCCGCAAAGCCCACCGCCACCATCGTCGCCGGCTCCACCGACGTCGGTCTGTGGGTGACCAAGCAAATGCGCAACCTGGGCGACATGATCTACGTCCGCCAGGTACAGGAGCTGTACCGCATGGAAGAGGAAGACGGCATGCTGTACATCGGCGCCGCGGTCTCCCTCAACGACGCGTACGAGGCGGTCTGCAAGCACTACAAGGAAGAGCTGCACGAAATGTGGCAGCGCTTCGCCTCGCAGCCGATCCGCAATACCGGCACGCTGGGCGGCAGCGTCGCCAATGGCTCGCCGATCGGCGACTCGGCGCCGTGGATGATCGCGCTGGGCGCGGAAATCGTCATCCGCAGCGATAAAGGCCAGCGCTCCATGCTGCTGGAGAAGTTTTACCTCGATTACATGAAGAAGGACTGGCAACCGGGCGAATTTGTCGAAGCCGTGCGCATACCGCTGCCACGCCAGGACATCCACTTCCGCACCTACAAACTGGCCAAGCGCTACGACCAGGACATCTCCGCCGTCTGCGCAGCCTTCGCCTTCACGCTGAAGGACGGCGTGATCAGCGACGCCCATATCGCCTACGGCGGCATGGCAGCGACCTCGCGCCGCGCACCGCTGGCGGAAGCGGCCGTCAACGGCAAGCGCTGGGACGAAGCCACGCTGAAGCAGGCGATGTCCGAACTGGCGAAGGACTACACTCCGCTGAGCGACATGCGCGCCACCGCCGGCTACCGCATGAAAACCGCGCAGAACCTGCTGCGCCGCTATTGGCTGGAGACCAATCCGGATTCCGCCCAGCCGCTGCAATCGATCAATGCATACCACTACGCAGAGGGAGCCGTCACAGCATGAACAGCAAATCGGAACCATTCCTGACGCAGGCCGTCCCCATGGCGTGGGCGGAAGTCGGCAAGTCGCACCCGCATGAATCGGCGGTGCTGCACGTCCTCGGCGAAGCCACCTACACCGACGACATTCCCGAAGCCGCCGGCACACTGCATGCGGCACTGGGCATCTCGTCCAAGGCGCACGCCAACATCCTGTCGATGAACTTCGACGCCGTCAAAGCCATGCCCGGCGTGGTGGCCGTGTACACGCACAAGGACATCCCCGGCACCAACGATTGCGGCCCTATCATCCACGACGATCCGATCTTGTCGGAAGGCCTGGTGGAATATGTCGGCCAACCCATCTTCATCGTGGTGGCGGACTCGCATGACAACGCCCGCCGCGCCGTCAAGAAGGCGGTCATCGAATATGAAGAGCTGCCAGCGATCCTGACACCGCAAGCAGCGCGCGATGCCAAGTCCTTCGTCGTGCCGCCGATGCACCTGGCGCGCGGCGATGCGCAGGCCGCGTTCGATCGTTCCAAACACAAGCTGAAAGGCTCGCTGCACGTCGGCGGGCAGGAACAGTTTTATCTTGAAGGCCAGATTTCCTACGCCATTCCCAAGGAAGGCAAGGGAATGCTGATTTACTGCTCCACCCAGCACCCGACCGAGATGCAGCACGTGGTCGCCCACGCCCTGCACCGCCATTCGCACGACATCGTGGTCGAATGCCGCCGCATGGGCGGTGGCTTCGGCGGCAAGGAATCGCAGTCCGCGCTGTGGGCCGCCTGCGCCGCCATCTCGGCCGGGCATTTGCGCCGCCCGGTCAAGCTGCGCGCCGACCGCGACGACGACATGATGGTCACCGGTAAGCGCCACTGCTTCTACTACGAGTACGAGATGGGCTACGGCGACGACGGCCGTATCATCGCCGCCAAGGTTGAGATGGTGTCGCGCGCCGGCTTCTCGGCCGACCTGTCGGCGCCGGTCGCCACGCGCGCCGTCTGCCACTTCGACAACGCCTATTATCTGGGCGATGTCGATATCCGGGCCATGGCCGGCAAGACCAACACGCAGTCCAACACCGCGTTCCGCGGTTTCGGCGGCCCGCAAGGCGCCATCGCCATTGAGTACATCGTCGATGAAATCGCCCGCAATCTCGGCATGGATGCGCTGGACGTCCGCAAGATCAACTTCTACGGGCGCAACGACGAGGAAGGCCGCAACGTCACCCAGTACAACCAGAAGGTCGTCGACAACGTTATTCACGACCTGGTCGCCCAGCTGGAAGACGAAAGCGAATACCGTCAGCGCCGCGAGGAGATCAACGCCTTCAACGCACAGAGCAAAGTGCTCAAGCGCGGCCTGGCGCTTACGCCGGTCAAATTCGGCATCGCCTTCAATGTCACGCACTTCAACCAGGCCGGCGCGCTGGTGCATGTGTACACGGACGGTTCGGTGCTGGTCAACCACGGCGGCACCGAAATGGGCCAGGGCATCAACACCAAGGTATGCCAGGTGGTGGCGCATGAACTGGGCATCGACCTCGCCATGGTGCGCGCAAGCGCAACCGACACCAGCAAGGTCGCCAACACCTCGGCCACCGCCGCGTCCACCGGCGCGGACCTGAACGGCAAGGCGGCGCAGGACGCGGCCAACACCATACGTATGCGCCTCGCCGAATTCGCCGCCAAACGCCACGACGGCGATCCCGCAACGGTGCGCTTCGATTCCAACTTCGTCCACGTCGGCGAGATCGCGATTCCGTTCGCGGAGCTGGTGCAGAAGGCCTACATGGCGCGTATCCAGCTGTGGTCCGACGGCTTTTACGCCACGCCGGGCCTGCACTGGGATCCAAAAACCATGAGCGGCAATCCGTTCTCGTACTACGCTTACGGCGCCTCGGTGTCGGAAGTGGTGGTCGATACGCTGACCGGCGAATGGAAACTGTTGAAGGCCGACGCGCTGTACGACGCCGGCAATTCGCTGAACCCCGCCATCGACATCGGCCAAGTCGAAGGCGCATTCATACAGGGCATGGGCTGGCTGACCACCGAAGAACTATGGTGGAACGCATCCGGCAAGCTGATGACGCATGCGCCGTCCACCTACAAGATCCCCGGCGTATCGGACTGCCCGGAGAACTTCAACGTCCGCCTGTTCAAGAACCGCAACGTCATGGACAGCATCCACCGCTCCAAGGCGGTCGGCGAACCGCCACTGTTGCTGCCGTTCTCGGTGTTCTTGGCGATCCGCGATGCCTGCTCCAGCGTGGGCGGCCATCGCTACAATCCTCCGCTGCGCGCGCCCGCAACCAGCGAGGCAATCCTCGATGCAATCAGCGCCGTGCAAGCGGCTGCGGAAACGGCGAATTGAACATGCCGACGCCCTTTAACCTCAGCGCGCTGACGGCAGCGGCCAGCAAGGCCGTGCCGCGCGTACTGGTCACCGTCGCGCAGGTCGCAGGCTCCGCACCACGCGAGCCGGGCGCCAAGATGCTGATCACCCAGTATCACGCCTTCGATACCATCGGCGGCGGCCACTTGGAGATGGTCGCCACCGACATAGCCCGCGAGATGCTGTCCATGCCGGCGGGCGAGCTGCGCGCCGAGCGGCGCCTGGAGCGCTTCCCGCTCGGCCCCAGCCTGGGGCAGTGCTGCGGCGGCGTGGTACATCTGGCGTTCGAACGCATCATGCCGGAAGCCGGCGAGCATTTCGGCTCCCTGGCCCGCCGTTGGCGCGAAGGCCAGGACAGCTGGCGCCTGGTGCCATTGGATAGCGTGGGACCGGCAAGCATCTACGACACGACGGGCGCACTCCTGAGCGGCCCCGGACCTGCAGCCCTGGCCCGACCTGGCCCAGGCATCGACTGCAAGGTGCGTATCGACGACCATGGCAAGCGCTGGCTGATCGACTCCTGCCTGCCGTATCGTCCGCGCCTGTACCTGTTCGGCGCCGGCCACGTGGGCGCGGCCATCGTGCGCGCATTGGCGGAGCTGCCTTGCCAGGTGGTGTGGATCGATGAACGCGACGACATGTTCCCCTCCGTCCTGCCGGCCAACGTCCGCATCGAAGCGACCGACACGCCGGAAGCGGTGGTGGAGGAAGCGCCGCCGGGCGCCTCCTTCCTGGTGCTGACGCACAGCCACGCGCTTGATCAGCAGCTGTCCGAACACATACTGCGTCGCACAGACTTCACCTGGTTTGGCTTGATCGGCTCCAGGACCAAGCGCGTCTCCTTCGAACGCCGGCTGCAGGAACGCGGCATACCGGCCGCGCGCATGGCCGAGATGACCTGCCCTATCGGCCTGCCCGGCATCCGCGACAAGGCGCCGGCGGTGATCGCCATCTCGGTGGCGGCGCAGCTGATGCAGGTATGGGAAGCCGCCGCGCTCCCCGCGCCGTTGGAAAACGGTGCTAAAATGAGCGCATCCGCACCTGCCGTCTTATCGGAACAGCAAACCGTATGTACCAATTGATGTCCTTCCAACTGCCTGCAAGCCGGGCGCTCTCACTCTCCGGCAGCGCCGGGGCGGGAGCGCGCTATCGCCATCTAGAGCGCGCACCTCATTAATCTAGCCACCGCGCTAGCAGCACCCCAAAGCACATAGACCGGTGTGGCGCCACGCGCCCGCCTTCATCGCCGACGACCATGTCAGTCGCGCCGCATCGCCGCGCGCGTCAACTGGCGTCCGCATTACGGAACGAGGAATCGATATCATGGCAAGCATCATCACACCAAGCGGCACTTACCAGGCTTACCGCGCAAGCCTTCTGCACTTCAGCGACGACCCGGCCTTCGCCGACAACGCCTGCTGGTGGCACGAGGACGGCCTGTTGATCGTCAACGACGGCAAGGTCCATCTGGCGGGCGATTTCAGCCAGTTGATCGGCTTCCTGCCGCCAGGGACGCCGCTGCACGACTACCGCGGCAAGATCATCATGCCGGGCTTTATCGACACACACGTGCACTACCCGCAGACCGACATGATCGCGTCGCCGGCGCCCGGCCTGCTGCCCTGGCTGGAGAAGTACACCTTCCCCACCGAGCGCAAATTCGCAGACCCCGAACACGCGGCCAACGTCGCCAGCTTCTTCCTTGATGAACTGACCCGCTGCGGCACCACCACCGCCATGGTCTACTGCACCGTGCATCCGCAATCGGTGGACGCCTTCTTCACCGAAAGCGAAAAGCGCAACCTGCGCATGGTGGCCGGCAAAGTGCTGATGGACCGTAACTGCCCGGACTTCCTGCAAGACACCGCCGAAAGCGGCACCCGTGAGAGCGAAGCGCTGATCAAGAAGTGGCACAAGCGCGGCCGCCAACTGTACGCGATCACCCCGCGCTTCGCGCCGACATCCACCGAGGCCCAGCTGGAACTGGCCGGTGCGCTGGCCAAAGCCTACCCGGACACCTTCCTGCAAACCCACGTCGCGGAGAACACCGACGAAGTAGCGTGGGTCAAATCGCTGTTTCCGAACGCGCGCAGCTACATGGACGTCTACGATCATTTCGGCATGATGCGTCCGCGATCGATGTACGCGCACTGCATCTGGCTGGACGACACCGACCGCGCGCGCATGAGCGAGACACAATCGGCCATCTCCATCTGCCCTACCTCCAATCTGTTCCTGGGCAGTGGGCTGTTCGACTTCGAACGCGCGGATGCCAGGAGAGTGCCGCTCTCGCTGGCGACGGACGTTGGCGGCGGCACCTCGTTCTCGATGCTGCAAACGATGAACGAAGCCTACAAGGTGGCGCGCATGGGCGGCACCTACCTGCAGGCGATGCGCATGTTCTACCTGGCCACGCTGGGCGGCGCTCGCGCCATGCAGCTGGAAGGCACCATCGGCAATTTCGTACCGGGCACGGAAGCGGACTTCATCGTACTGGACCCGAAGGCCACGCCATTGCTGGCCCGCCGCACGGAGCGCACGGAATCAGTCGAAGAGCTGTTGTTCGCCATCGCCATGCTGGGCGACGACCGCACAATCTCCGCCACCTACGCCGCCGGTAATGTGGTGCAACACCGCACGGCCGCCTAGAGATTCCCTAATCCCTCCAAGGTGCGATGCACGGCGACGTCCAACTGAGTGCGCGGTTCCGCGCCAAGCATCTGCACCAGGCGCTTGTTCGACATCTGAACCGGCTGCTGCCAAAGGTAGCGCATCTCGCGCAGTTCACGGAACACCGTCACGAACGGTGATGCCAACGCCAGCAGCCACCATGGAAAAGCACTAGCCTTCAGGTCCGGCTTACGCGCCGCGCGGGCGATTGCCGCGACCATTTGAGTGCCGTCCGCATCCCAGTGGCCTTCCATCTGGAACCGGGCGAAGGTCGCCAGTTGATCCTCCTTCTCCACCAGCCGCACCATCGTCTCGGCGACGTCCGGCAGGTAGGCCCATTGATGGCCGACGCCCGCGCTACCCGGATAGCTGATGGCCGTCAGCGGCTTGCCCGGCTTGACCAGGCCTTGTGCGAACCAGCTGTTGCCAGCCTTGGGGCCGAAAAAGTCGCCGGCCCGCACGATCAGCGTCCGTACGCCATCGGCCGCCGCAGCCTGCAAACGCGCCTCCAGCTCGACGCGGATCGCGCCTTTACGGGTAACCGGCTGCTGCGGCGATTCCTCGTCGATGACCGGAAACGCATCGGGGCCATAGTTGTAGACGGTCCCCGGCAGCAGGATGCGGGCGCCGCTGGCGCGGGCCGCTGCGATGCTGTTGTCGATCATCGGCAGCACCAGCGCGCCCCAGTTGCGGTAGCCGGGCGGGTTGACGGCATGGACGATCAGTTGAACACCGCGTGCGGCGTTGACCACCTCGTCGCGATTCATCGCGTCGCCCGCCAGCCATTGGATCCCGTCAGTGGGTTTTGCGGCGCGTTCCGGAGCGCGGTGCAGCGCCTTGACGTTCCATCCACGAGCCACCAGAAGCCGCGCCACTTCGCCGCCGATTCCGCCAGTTGCGCCCAGTACCAATGCTGTTTGTTTCATGTTTATCTCCGTTTGGTGAGTTGATGGAGCCAGTGTCGCGCAAACATAGTCAAAAGAAAATTAGCCAAAACAGCATAGTAGCTATACAATTTCGTATGACCATGAACGAACCAAATTGGGACTTGTACCGATCCTTCCTGTCCGTGCTGACAGAAGGCTCGTTGTCGGGCGCTGCCCGCGCACTGGGCCTGACGCAGCCGACGGTGGGCCGCCATATCGACGCGCTGGAGCAATCGCTCTCGCTATCGCTGTTCACGCGGTCACAAGCGGGGTTCATCCCGACCGATGCGGCATATGAGCTGCAGCCGTACGCGGAGACCTTGGCGGCCACCTCCTCCGCGCTGCTGCGTGCTGCGTCCGGCCTGGGTCATGGAGAGATCAAGGGAACGGTCAGGATAACGGCCAGTGAAGTCATCAGCGTGGAGGTGCTGCCGCCGATACTGGCGCGGTTGACGCGCGCGCATCCCGGCATCGCCATCGAGCTCGCGACCTCGAACCGCATCGAGAATCTGCTGCGGCGCGACGCCGACATCGCCGTACGCATGGCGCGGCCAGAGCAGGACGTGCTGGTTGCGCGCCGCATCGGCAATATCGATCTGGGCTTCCACGCCCGGCGCGACTACCTGAAACGACGGGGAACGCCGCATACCTGGGATGATATGGCCAGCCACGCCCTCATCGGCATCGACCGCGAGACGGCCTTCACGCGCAAGCTGCAGCATCTGTTGGGCGGTCTTCAGAATGCAGCGTTCGCACTGCGCAGCGACAGTGACCTGGTCCACCTGGCCTCGATCCGCGCCGGACTGGGGATAGGCATCTGCCAGGTCGGACTGGCAAAGCGCGACGCGCGGTTGGTGCGCGTGCTGCCCGATCTGCTCACCATACCGCTGGACACCTGGCTGGCGATGCATGAAAACCTGCGCAGCAACCCCGCCTGCGCCACCACCTTCGCCGCCCTCGCCGAAGGATTGACCGATTACGTCAACAGCGACGGATCAACCAAGTCGCCAGAATGAACGGCAGCGTGAAGTAGTGGATGCCGGCGGCGCCCAAGCCAATAGATAGCGCGATGCTGAACATGGCGCCGACAAGGCGCGAAGACCAGCGGCATTCGCGGGCGCCGAGAGCCAGCATCGCAAGTGTACTGTTGATGCCTGCTCCAGTTGCATGAGATTCGATACCGACGCCAGGCCACAGCTGACTCGCCAATGTAAGCGCCAGCCAGGAAAGCAGCGCGCCTGATAGTCCCCACATCGCCTGGTGCCAATGACGTCGTGCCAGCGCGGCCCATAGCAGCATGCCGAGTGGCGCGGCGCCGATGAATACTGCCTGCCCCATCGAACAAAAGAGATAGCTGGTGACGGCCGTGCAGCAACCGCCGGGCGACGGAAGCAGCCCCCGTAAGCCGATGCTTTCCGCGGCGGCACCGGCCAGCCACATCGCCATCACAAACGGCAGCGTCAGTGCTGGAATGCGGACGCGATCAGCAGCGTAAGTCAACACCGCCGTCAATGCTCCGGCGACGGCGACCATGAATAGCAGCGGGCCGTCCAACTGGTAGACAGCGCACAGCCCTACGCCCGCCAATGCACCATTAAAACCATATAAACCATTATGCCGGCGCTCTTCCTGAAGCTTGAGCGCCCATGCCGCAAACGACGCGCAGCTGACGCCCAGCACACACCCCAGCGCCAGCGGTGGCCCGCTCAAGAACAGGCAAAGAAGCAGCACGGCGCCAAAGACCGGCGAATCCTGGAAGTATATCTGTCCGACCGCCGTCAACTGGCGTTGCAGCACCACCGGCACCGCAACGCGAGACGCCGGCGAGAGAATCACGCCGCCGCCGGCTCGTCGGTCGGCCAGATTTGCGCGATGCGCAGCAAATTGGTGCTGCCCGGCTGTCCGAACGGCACGCCCGCCGTGATCGCGATCTGGTCACCGGGCCGGCCGAAGCCTTCCCTCAGCGCGGCCTGGCAAGCCGCAGCCACCATGCGGTCCACATTGCGCACGTCCGCGCTTACGGTCGAATGGACGCCCCACGCCAGCGCCAAACGGCGCGCTGTCGACAGGTTCGGCGTGATGCTCAGGATAGGCGCCATCGGCCGTTCGCGCGCCGCGCGCAGGCTGGTGTGGCCGGAGCTGGTGTACGTGACCGTGGCTACCGCACCCACGATCTGCGTCACATCGCGCAACGCCGAGCAGATCGCATCGCCGCTGTTGGGCATCGGCGCCTGGTTCTGTGCGTCGATCATCTGGCGGTACAACGGATCTTTCTCCACCTCGCAGATGATGCGATCCATGATGGACACCGCCTCGGTCGGATAAGCACCGCTTGCCGATTCCGCCGACAGCATCACCGCATCGGCGCCGTCATAGATCGCGCTGGCCACGTCAGATGCTTCCGCCCGCGTCGGCACCGGCGCCGATATCATCGACTCCAGCATCTGCGTAGCGATGACGATTGGCTTCCCCTGCAAACGGCAAGCGCGCAGGATGCGCTTCTGCACGCCCGGAACCCGCTCCGGCGGCACCTCCACGCCCAAATCGCCGCGCGCCACCATGATCGCATCCGATACCGCGACGATGGCGTCCAGCGCATCCAGCGCCGCTGGTTTCTCAAGCTTGGCCAATAGCGCCGCTCGGGTGCCGACAATGGCGCGAGCCTGAACCAAGTCCTCCGGCCGTTGTACAAACGACAGCGCAATCCAGTCAGCCCCCATCTCCAGCGCGAAGTCCAGGTCGCGCAGATCCTTTTCCGTCAGCGCCGGGATAGGCAGCACCACGTCCGGCACGTTGACGCCTTTGCGATCCGAAAGCACGCCGCCGTTGACGACACGGGTGCGTATCACGCGGCCCTCATTGGCCACCACCGCAAGCCGCAGCTTGCCGTCATCCAGCAACAAGGACTGGCCGGCGTCGATCACGTCGAACAACTCGGGATGCGGCAGGCATACGCGCTGCGTATTGCCGGGCGACGTATCGCGATCCAGCGCGAACTCCTGCCCCGCCACCAGCGTCACTTTGCCTTCTGCGAACTGGCCCACGCGCAGTTTGGGGCCCTGCAGATCGGCCAGAATGGCGATGGGCCGGCCCACACTACGTTCGATCTCACGCACGATGTTGCAGCGCGCCTGATGATCCTGATGCGTGCCGTGGCTGAAGTTAAAGCGGAACACATCGGCGCCCGCTTCGAACAATGCCTGGATGGCTTCCTTGGTGCTGCTGGCCGGGCCGAGCGTGGCCACGATTTTGGCCTGACGTTGACGTCGCATTGGGTGTTCCTTTTTTTACAGAATTAAGACGGCACGGAAGTCGTTGACGTTGGTGCGGGTCGGGCCGCTGACCACCAGATCGTTCAACGCGCTGAAATAGCCGTAGCCGTCGTTGTTTTCCAAGAGCGTCTTGGCCCGCAGCTTTTGCGTCAGGCCGCGCTCCAGCGAGTCCGGCCCGTAGAGCGCGCCGGCGTTGTCCTCCGAGCCGTCGATGCCGTCGGTGTCGCAGGCCACGGCGTGGATGCCGGGATGGCCGTCCAGCGCCACCGCAAGGCTGAGCAGGAATTCCGCGTTCCGCCCGCCGCGCCCTGAGCCACGCACCGTCACCGTTGTCTCACCGCCGGAGATGATGACGCACGGCCGCTGGAACGGCTGGCCGCGCATGGCCACCTGCCTGGCCATCGCCGCGTGGACGATGGCGACATCACGCGACTCGCCCTCGATGCCGTCGGACAGGATGTAAGGCGTAATGCCCACCGCATGCGCATGCGCGGCCGCCGCTTCCAGCGCATCCTGCGCAATGGCGATGACGTGATGGGTGTTGCGTGCGAAGCGTGGATCGCCCGGCTTCGGCGTCTCGCCAGCGCCGGATTCAAGATGCCCGCGAATACTGTCCGGGACCGCGATGTCGTACTTGCGCAGCACCGCCAGCGCATCGGCGCAGGTGGTTGGATCGGGCAGCGTCGGGCCGCTGGCAATGATGCCCGGATCGTCGCCGGGTACGTCCGAAATCAGCAGCGTGACCACACGCGCCGGCGCACAGGCCAGCGCCAACCGGCCGCCCTTGATGGCCGACAGGTGCTTGCGCACGCAGTTCATCTCAGAGATGGCGGCGCCGCTCTTAAGCAAAGCCTTGTTCAGCGCCTGCTTCTGCTCAAGAGTGATGCCGGGTGCCGGCAACGCCAGCAGCGACGAGCCGCCGCCGGAGATCAGGCAAAGCACCAGATCGTTCTCGCTCAGCCCCTGCACCATCTCCATCATGCGGCCGGCGGCGGCGCGGCCCGCCTCGTCCGGCACAGGATGGGCGGCCTCGATCACTTCGATGCGCTCGCAGTCCACGCCATGCTCGTAGCGCGTGACGACCAGCCCCGAAATATCACCCTTCCAGTGACGCTCTACGACACGCGCCATCGCGGCGGCGCCCTTGCCCGCGCCGATCACCAGCGTGCGGCCATTCTTCGGCGGTTCCGGCAAGTAGGCCGGAAGGCACTTCTCCGCGCTGACAGCGTCCACCGCGCTGCCGTAAAGATCGAGCAGGAATTGGCGTGGATTCAAGGTGCCCATTACGCCTCGGCGATCTGGTGGTTGGACATCAGTTCGATCGCGCGGCACAGTGCCGAGTGGTCCATGCCGCCCAGGCCATTGGCCGCGCAGGCATTCATCAGCTCCTGCGCCATCGCGGTATTCGGCAGCGACACGCCCATCGCCTTGGCGCCTTGCAGCGCAAGGTTCAGATCCTTCTGGTGCAGTTCGATGCGGAAGCCCGGATTGAAGGTACGCTTGACCATGCGTTCGCCGTGCACTTCCAGGATGCGCGAGTTGGCGAAGCCGCCCATCAGCGCAGAGCGCACCTTGGCTGGATCGGCGCCGGCCTTGGACGCGAACAGCAGCGCCTCGGCCACGGCCTGGATGTTCAGGGCGACGATGATCTGGTTGGCGACCTTGGTGGTCTGGCCGTCGCCGTTGCCGCCGACCAGCGTGATGTTCTTGCCCATCAGTTCAAACAGCGGCTTGACGATGTCGAACGCCGCTTCCGAGCCGCCGACCATGATCGTCAGCGAGCCGGCCTTGGCACCGACTTCGCCGCCGGAGACCGGCGCGTCGAGGTATTCGCAACCGAGCGCATTGATCTTCTTGGCAAACTTCTTGGTTTCGATGGGCGAGATCGAGCTCATATCGACCACGATGGTGTTCGGACGCAGGCCCTTGGCCACGCCCTCCTCGCCGAACAGCGCCGCCTCGACGTGCGGCGTATCCGGCACCATGACGATGATGATGTCGGCGCGCGCAGCCACTTCGGCGGCCGAGGTGCAGACCGTGGCGCCGGCTTCGATCAGCGGGAACGGCGGGTTCTTGATGTCGTGCAGGTACAGTTTGTGGCCGCCGTTCAGCAGATGCTGCGCCATCGGTGCGCCCATGATACCCAGACCAATAAATCCAACTCGAGACATGATATTTTCCTTGTAAAGATGTGAATTAAACGCCGTGCGCTGCGCGCCAGCCCAGGCCTGCTTCCGTGGTGGTGCGCGGCTTGTATTCGCAACCAATCCAGCCGTCGTAGCCGGCGGCGTCCAGCTGCTCGAACAGGTAGCGGTAGTTGATTTCGCCGGTTCCCGGCTCGTTGCGGCCGGGGTTATCCGCCAGCTGCACGTGTCCAATCAGCGCCAGGTGCTTCTTGATGGTGTTGGTCAGCTCACCTTCCATGCGCTGCATGTGATAGATGTCGTACTGGATGAACAGGTTGTCCGACCCGGTGGCAGCGATCAGGGACGCCGCCTGCGCCGTATTGGTCAGGAAGAAGCCGGGAATATCGTAGCTGTTGATCGGTTCAATCAGCAGGCGTATCCCCTCATCCTTCAGCGCTGCGGCGGCAAAGCGCAGGTTGTCCACCAGCGTGACCTGTGCGTCCTGCCGCGTCACGCCTTGGGGCAGGATGCCTACCAGGCAGTTCACCTGTTTGACGCCCAGTTCCTTGGCGTAGGCGATAGCGGTCCACACGCCATCACGGAATTCCGCCACGCGATCCGGATGGCAGGCGATGCCGCGTTCACCGGCTTCCCAGTGGCCCGCCGGCAGGTTGTGGAGCACCAGTTCCAGCTTGTTGGCCTTCAGGCGCTCGGACAGGTCGCGGGCGCTGTACGCATACGGGAACAGGAATTCCACTGCCTGGAAGCCGGCGCGGGCCGCCGCTTCGAAGCGGTCGATAAATGGCACCTCGGTGAACAGCATGGTGAGGTTGGCAGCAAGTTTGGTCATGTTGTTTTCCTCTCAATCCAGCAGGGAGATCGCGGTCGGCGCGTCGGATCCGCGCAGCGCCAGCTCTTCGAACTCGTTGATCTTGTCGATGTCGGTGCCCATCGCGATATTGGTCACGCGCTCCAGGATCACTTCCACCACCACCGGCACTTTGAACTCTTCCATCCACTTGTTGGCCTGCTCGAAGGCGGCCGGCAGCTCGTCCGCATTGGTGACGCGAATGGCTTTGCAGCCCAGGCCTTCCACCACCGCGATGTGGTCGACGCCGTAGCCGTTCAGTTCCGGCGCGTTGATGTTCTCGAACGACAGCTGCACGCAGAAGTCCATGTCGAAGCCGCGCTGCGACTGGCGGATCAGGCCGAGGTAGGAGTTGTTCACCACCACATGCAGGTAAGGCAGCTTGAATTGCGCGCCCACGGCCAGCTCCTCGATCATGAACTGGAAGTCATAATCGCCGGAGATCGCGACCACTTTGCGCTGCGGGTCGGCCGCGGCCACGCCCAGTGCGGCGGAGATGGTCCAGCCCAGCGGGCCGGCCTGGCCGCAGTTGATCCAGTGGCGGGCGTTATACACGTGCAGGAACTGCGCGGCGGCGATCTGCGAAAGGCCGATGGTGCTGACGTAGCAGGTATCGCGGCCGAGGGCCTTGTTCATCTCCTCGTACACGCGCTGCGGCTTGACCGGCACCTGTTCGAAGTGGGTCTTGCGCTGCATGGTGCGCTTGCGTTCATTACATTGCGCCACCCACGCCGACCGGTCTTTCAGCTTGCCGGCGGCCTTCCATTCGGTCGCCACTTCGATCATCAACTTGAGCGCGGCGCCGGCGTCGGAGACGATGCCGAAGTCCGGGCCGAACACACGGCCAATCTGGGTAGGTTCGATGTCGATGTGGACGAATTTACGGTCCTTGGTGTACACCTCGATGGTGCCGGTATGGCGGTTGGCCCAACGGTTGCCGATGCCGAACACGAAGTCCGACGCCAGCAAGGTCGCGTTGCCGTACCGGTGACTGGTTTGCAAACCGACCATGCCGACCATCAGTTTGTGGTCGTCCGGGATCGCGCCCCATGCCATCAGGGTCGGGATCACCGGCACGCCGGTCAACTCCGCGAACTGCACCAGCAGGTCGGATGCGTTGGCGTTGATGACGCCACCGCCGGCGGTAATCAGCGGATACTCCGCGTCGTTCAGCATCGTCAGCGCCTTTTCGATCTGGGCGCGGGTGGCCTTCGGCTTGTAGGCCTCCAGCGGCTGGTAGGTGTCGGGGTCAAATTCAATTTCGGCCATCTGCACGTCGAACGGCAGGTCCACCAGCACCGGACCCGGACGGCCGGAACGCATGATGTGGAAGGCCTGCTGGAAAACCATCGGCACCAGCGCCGGCTCGCGCACGGTCACGGCCCACTTGGTCACCGGCTTGGCGATGGACTCGATATCGACCGCCTGGAAATCCTCCTTGTACAAGCGGGCGCGCGGCGCCTGGCCGGTAATGCAGAGGATAGGTATGGAATCTGCCTGCGCCGAATACAGGCCGGTGATCATGTCGGTGCCGGCCGGGCCGGAGGTGCCGATGCACACGCCGATATTGCCCGCCTTGGCGCGGGTGTAGCCCTCGGCCATGTGCGATGCGCCTTCGACGTGACGCGCCAGGATGTGCTTTGCGCTGCCCTGCTTCTTCAACGCCGCATAAAACGGGTTGATCGCGGCGCCCGGAACTCCGAACACCTGAGTCACGCCCTCTTTTTCCAAAACGATTGCTGCTGCCTGCGCTGCTGTCATCCGTGCCATGCTTGTCCCCTGATGGTTAAGTACTGAACTTGATGGGATCATCGTAGCGGGAAAGGCCGGCCGTGATAAGAAGACAAACTCTCGCTTTATTCAATACTCAAAATACCGAATAAGTGTGGAATAATCGAGCCATGGACAAACTGACGCAAATCGAGGCCTTCGTCGACGTGGCCGAAAAGGGCAGCCTGGTACGCGCGGCGATGGGCCAGCACATCACGCCTGTGATGCTGGGCCGGCGCATCGACGCGCTGGAGAAACGCCTGGGTGTGAAGCTGATGCACCGCACCACGCGCCACCTGACGCTGACCGAGCAAGGCACGCTGTATCTGGACCATTGTCGCAAATTGCTCGCGGATCTCGGGCATGCCGACCGCATGGTGTCCGAGGGGCGGCACCGCGCCACCGGCCACCTGATCGTCTCGGCGCCGGCCGCCTTCGGCCGCAAGCACGTGGCGCCTCACGCGGCGGGCTTTGTGCGCGCCCATCCCGATGTGCAGATTTCCTTCAACCTGACCGACCGCGTGGTGGACTTGGTGCGGGATGGCTACGACGTCGGCATCCGTATCGGCGGCGTGATCGATCCGAGCTTCGTCGCCGTCAAGCTGGCGAGCAACCGGCGCGTGGTGTGCGGCACGCCGGAGTACTTCGACCGCCACGGCATTCCGCGCACGCTGGACGACCTGGCGCTGCACAACTGCCTGGCCTTCAATCTGCAGGGCGGGCAGCAGCGCGGCTGGTACTTCCAGGACCACGGCAAGCAGGTCACGGTGCGGGCGGACGGTAACCTGAACTGCAACGACGGCGAACTGCTGCACCGCTGGGCCACCGAGGGATTGGGGCTGGCGTGGCGTTCCTCATGGGAGATCCAGTCGCAGCTGGCGTCCGGCGAGTTGATCACGGTGCTGGACGATTACGCGCTGCCGCAGTACGACATCGTGGCGGTCTATCCGCAGCAGCGGCACTTGCCGGCCAAGGTGCGCTTCTTCATCGACATGCTGAAGGAGATATACGCCCGGCCGGACTACTGGCTTACCAGCTGATTTACCCGCGATCCGGTTGAATGCGTTGTTTTTTGGGCTAAGGTACAATATCGGCATGAAAGCGATCCTATTTATCCCCGCCCTCACCCTCTCCCTGGTCCACGGCCATGCCGCCGCGGACTCCGTCCTTGGCCATGGCTGGAACAACTCCGCGGAGTTGGGCGCCATCTCCACCTCCGGTAACACCGTCGGTACTTCGGTCACCGGCAAGCTGGATGCCAAGCAGGAGCTGCCCGACTGGAGCAACGAGTATGTTCTGGCCGGATACTTCAAGGACGAACAGGTCTCCAAGGCCGACGGCGAAAAAGTGCGCGAGCGTTCCGCGCAGCGCTATTCGTTCTCCGCCAAAGCAGCCTACAAGCTGCTGCAGGATCACGACAAAATGTTCGCACTGGCCACGCACGTCAACGACAAATTCGGCGCCTACACGCGCTACTCCACGGTGGGCGTGGGCTACGGCACCGAGACCTACAAAACACCGGATCACAGCATGGACGTGGAAATTGGCCCAGGCTATTTCAACGGCACGCGTTCGACCGGTGAAATGGAAAGCGGCATGACCGTGCGCGGCGCCGCCAACCTGAAATGGAAGCTGAGCGACACCGCCCAATTCAGCCAGAACCTGAGCGTGGAACGCGGCACTTCGAACATGCACTCGCTAGCCGAGACGGCGCTGCGCACCAAAATCAACAGCACCATGCAGATGAAGGCCGCGTTCAGCGTCCGCAACGACACCAACGTGCCGGAAGATAAAAAGAACACCGACACCCAAACGTCGGTGACGCTGGTCTACTCGTTCTGAAAGTGCTACATGCCCTTGAACCGGTGCTGGAAGCGCTGGCTCACGGGCAGCTTGTCCTGATGGCCGCGCAGGCTTAGCCACAAGGCGCCGTCGGCGTCGCGGCTCACCGCTGCGATCCGCTTCACCGCCACCACATACCCTCGGTGGATCTGCCAGAATCCCGCGTCCTCCAATTCGGCCGCCAACTCCTTCAACGGCGTGCGGATATGGGCCTCGGCCTGCTGCGGCGTCACCACCCGCGTGTATTTGAACTCCGAACAGAAGTAAATCACCTCGCTCAAGTCGATGAAGTGGATCGAGTTGCCGACGGTCGCCTGCAGCCATGACGGCGCTGCAGGTTTTGGCGACAGCTGCTGCATCAGCCGTGCCAGGTCGGGCGGCGGCGTGCCAAGGCGGGCGCGTACCCGTTCTATGGCGCGCACCAGGCGCACGGGATCGGTGGGTTTGAGCACGTAATCGATCGCGCCTTCGTCGAACGCAGCCAGCGCATGCTCCTGGTAGGCCGTGACGAACACCACATGCGTACGGGAGCCGAAAGTACGCGCCACTTCCAGACCGCTCAGGCCGGGCATGCGGATATCGAGGAAAGCGACGTCCGGTTCCATTGCGCGCGCAAGGCGCAGGGCCTCGTAGCCGTCTGCCGCTTCGGCCACCAGTTCAGCCTCCGGCCACAACGCCGCCAGCGACTGGCGCAGTTCCGCGCGCAGCAGAGGCTCGTCGTCCGCGATCAGTATGCGTGGGCGGTGCGTCATGCCGCCTCCAACGGCAGTGTGATGACCGCCTCGGTCCAGCCGTCGGCCGCCACTTGCAGGCGGAATCCCGCCGCGTTGCCATGCAAGGCGGCCAGACGCTCGCGCAAGTTGCGCAAACCGACACCGCTGCCCAGCACCGCCTTGCCTGGGCCTGCGCCGTTATCGCGCACGGTGACCACCAGCGCATCGTCACGACGGCGCACCTGCATGCGCACCGTGACATTGCCGGGGTGCGGTTCAACGCCGTGCTGCACCGCGTTCTCCACCAGCGGCATCAGCATCAACGGTGGCAGCTCCACCACACCCAGCTCGGGCGGACAGTCGATGTCGTATTGCAGGCGATCGCCAAACCGTATTGCCATCAGCGCCAGGTAGTGCCCCGCCAGTTCGCATTCCCGCCCAAGGCTGGACATCGGGCTGCGCAGATCCGGCAGCGCCGTGTGCAGATAGCCGATCAGATGGTCGAGCATCGCCACCGCGCGCTCGGGATCGTGGCGCGCCAGGTAGCGCGTATTAGCCAGCGTGTTGTACAGGAAGTGCGGTTCAATCTGGGCCTGCAGGGCCTTGAGGTCGGCGGACAGCGCGGCCTGCGTCAACCGCGACATCTGCAGCGCGCGCGATTGCTGCTGCGCGATCCAGAGCCGGGGCGTCAGCAACAGCAGCGCCAATGCCGCCACCGCAAACTGCACCAGCAGATCGTTATGCGTCACCACGCCGGCCATGCCCAGCCCCGCGTGATACAGCAACCCGGCCAACCAGCTGGACACGCCGATGGACAACAGCAACGCCGGCCACAGGAAGCGCCAATCCCGCAGCCATGCGGCGCGCTCCAGCAGCGCCAGCATGGCCGCGCCGCTGGCGCCGGCCGGCAGCAGCATGGCGCCGAACAAGGCGAGCAAGGTGTAGGCCCGCAGCGCGACGCAGACGGCCACGAAGCCGGCCACCAGCGCCGCACTGAGCGCCTTTTGCGGCACGGTGCTCGCTGCGACTTCGGTCAACGCCGCGTAACCGCCGCCGACTGCGGTGCTCATAACGTCGGCGACTCCGGCAGCTTGTTGCGCTGGAAGGAGTCGACCGGCACGTCCTTGCCCACCACCTCAAACGAAAGCTCATCCATCCAGACCTGGCCGGTACCGGTGTTGATCACCCCGAAATTAATGGACGTCGCTTCCTCCGGCACATCCAGCGTCACGCTGCGGGTCTGCCAATCCGAGGTGCCGGTGATCGGCTTGTCCTGGCTGTTGTAGAAGCCCAGGTTGCCCGGCGACGGCCCATCGACCCGCATCCACAGGCCCGCCCAGAGGTTCACGTCACGCGACTTGACACGCGCCTGGAATCGCACGCGCTGGCCCAAATAACGCTTTGCCGATATGCTCTGCGTCAGCGTCGTAAAGCTCTTGCCCTCGCCCTGGACGTAGCGCAGGAACTTGGAGCCCTTGCCGCTCGAGGTTTCCACGCTGTCTATTCCGGCCTGGTAGGAGGACGGCGTCCCCCCCATTACAAACCAGGGTGCGGACAACTTGCCGGTCGATTCGGCGGCCACCACCCACAGCGAAGTGGCGGCTAGTGCGGCGGCGATTACGTGCATTGGTTTCATTTTTTTCCTTAGTCATGTCCATGACGGAATGTCATGGGCACACTTTGCCTGACATTGCGGCGGCGCGGGCGGCCATGCGACCGGCGCAGCCCTTGCCGGATAAGCGCAGCCAGTCCGCGATAAGCGCCCGCGATTAACCCGATGCCAAGATTGGGTTTATTATAATGCCCCAGCCGCTGTCCAAAATAGCCGCATTTTGCTATAGTCGGCCCGCGCAGCGCTGCGGCGGTGCACCATCAACCGTTATCCCTTCATTCCCGGACTTCTACATGAACACTCCACGCATTTTCGGCACCCCACTGTCCCCTACCGCCACCAAAGTCATGCTGCTCGGCTCCGGTGAACTCGGCAAGGAAGTCATCATCGCGTTGCAGCGCCTGGGCGTGGAAGTGATTGCCGTGGACCGTTATCCGAATGCGCCGGGCCACCAGGTCGCACACCGCGCCCACGTCATCAACATGGCCGACGGCGCCGCGCTGGCCGCCCTGATCGAACAAGAGAAGCCCGACCTGATCGTGCCGGAAATCGAAGCCATCACCACCGACACGCTGGCCGCGCTGGAAAAAGCCGGCAAGATCACCTGCATTCCGACCGCGCGCGCGGCCCAGTTGACCATGAACCGCGAAGGCATCCGCTGCCTGGCCGCCGAGACTCTGGGCCTGGCGACGTCGCCATACCGCTTCGCCAGCAGCCTGGCCGAACTTGAAGCGGCCACCGCGGCCATTGGCTTCCCTTGCGTGATCAAGCCTGTCATGTCCTCGTCGGGCAAGGGCCAGTCCAAGATCGACAGCGCCGCCGAAGTCAAGGCCGCCTGGGACTACGCAGCCGCCGGCAGCCGCGTGGATGCGGGCCGCGTGATCGTCGAAGGCTTCATCGACTTCGACTACGAAATCACCCTGCTGACGGTGCGCTCCATCGGCGCCGACGGCCAGGTCGAGACCCAGTTCTGCGATCCGATCGGCCACGTGCAGGTGCAAGGCGACTATGTCGAATCCTGGCAGCCCTGCCGCATGAATCCATTGGCGCTGGCCCGCGCCCGCGATATCGCCGGAAAAGTCACCGGCGACCTCGGTGGACTGGGCTTGTTCGGCGTGGAGCTGTTCGTCAAGGACGACATGGTCTGGTTCTCGGAAGTGAGTCCGCGCCCGCACGACACCGGCATGGTGACCATGGCGACCCAGGTTCAAAGCGAATTCGAACTGCACGCCAAGGCCATCCTCGGCTTGCCGGTCAACGTCGCGTTGAAATCGCCGGGCGCATCGGCCGTCATCTACGGCCAGCATGAAGCGGCGGGCATCGCCTTCGAAGGCGTGGCCGAAGCGCTGCGCGTGCCGGGCACCGACATCCGCCTGTTCGGCAAACCGGAATCGTTCGCGCGCCGCCGCATGGGTGTGGCGCTGGCCACCGCCGACGACGTCGAAACCGCCCGCGTCCGCGCCAAGGAAGCGGCGGCCAAGGTCAAACCGGTATTGGGTAAGTAAAATCCTGCGCTGCCTGCTCTTCGCGGCAGCGGCGCTAGTGGCGTCGCTGCCGGCGCTAGTGGCGTCGCTGCCGGCGCTCGCCCATACGGAAGCGGATGGCGACGAGCACACGCTGGTACTGGCCTTCAACAAGATGCTTCCCTGGACCACCGAGGAAGACGGCGTGTATGGCGGCGCCTATACCGAGATCGCGCGGGACCTGGCCCGGCGCGCGGGATTGACTTTGCAGATCAAACCGTGTCCGCTCAAGCGCTGCCAGTTCATGCTGGAGCAAGGCACGGCCGATATCATGATCGGCCTGCGCGAAACGCCGCGCCGCAGCACCTACCTGTACTTCCTGCAGACGCCATACCGCGAGCACAGTGCGGATCGCGTGTTCTACGTGCGCAAGGGAAGCAACGTCACCATCAACGAGTATGCGGACATCGCGCCGCTACGCATCGGTGTCAAATGGGGCGCCGAATACGTGCGGCGTTTCGATCGCGACTGGTCGGTGCAGAGAGACCCGGCCAAGGACATGGATGCCAATTTCCGCAAGCTCGCGCTGGGGCGCATCGATGCGGTGCTGATACCCGAGGACCAGGGCGACGCGCTGGTGGCCGAACTGCACCTGGAAGACCAGCTTGAAAAGGCGCCCTTCCGCATGACATCCGACAGTCAGCCGCAATCGATAGCGGTGTCGCGTGCGTCGGTCTCGCCCGAGCGCCTGGCGCTGCTGGAAAGCGCCATGCACGATATGCAGAAGAGCGGCGCCCTGGCGGCGATCTACAAGCGCTATTACTACGACGCCTATCACCTCGCGCCTGGTTCAGTCCCGATCAGGTAGCGGGGCGCGCTGCGACAATCTCCACTTCCACCAGGAAGTCCGCCCGCGGCAAGGCCGCCACCACCATCAGCATTGACGCAGGGCGTAACTCACCCAAGACGCGGTTGCACACGGCGACGCAGCCCGCAAGATCGTCCGGGTTGACCAGGTAGTGCGTCATCTTGACGATATCGTCCAGCGCCATGCCTGCCTTATCCAATACCGACATGATATTCGCCCATGCCAGTTCCGTCTGGCCCGCGATATCGGCAGGTAGCGAGCCGTCCGCACGCATGCCCGGCGTGCCGGCGCTGTACAGCCATCGCGATCCGGCGGGTGCCTCGACCGCGTCCGCATACCGTCCGATGTGAGCCGCTATACCGCTATTGCGCTGCTGATTCATATTCCCTCCCCGTTGTGGACAATGGCTCGCATTGTGGGGCAAGATAGGTGCCGGACAATTCAGCGTGGGATGAACTATGGTTGATACACCTTACATTGCACAGATCGCGGCCCTGCTGGCCGATCCGGCACGCGCCACAATCGCCTGGACGCTGATCGACGGCACGCGACGGCCGGCGGGCGAACTGGCGTTCGCAGCCAACGTCTCGGCGCAATCGGCCAGCGCACACCTGGCCAAACTGGTCGGCGGCGGGCTGCTTGCCGCCGACTCCCAGGGCCGCCACCGCTACTTCCGCATCGCCAATCGGGACGCGGCGCATCTGATAGAAAGCTTGGCCTCATTCAGCATCTCTATCCAACCGAAAAAACCACCCGCGCCGGCGCTGGCCCGCACGATGCCTCCGCAATTCCTGTACGCGCGCACCTGCTACGACCACCTGGCCGGCGAGCTGGCCGTACAGCTGCTGCAAAAAATGATCGATGACGGCTGGATGACAAACTCCGGCCAGGACTACGAACTGACCGAAACAGGCAGGCAAGGGCTGGAGGCGCTGGGTGTGGCCGGCGGGCTCCCGCGCGGAAGCCGCCGCCCCTATACGCGATGCTGTGTCGACCTGACCCAGCGGCGCCCCCACCTTTCCGGCGCGCTGGGCGCGGCGCTGCTCGACATGTACGTTCGCGACGGCTGGCTGCTGCGCGCGCGCCAATCGCGGGTAGTGAGCCTCACGCCCAAGGGGCAGGCGGCGTTCGCCGGCCTGCTGGCAGCCGCACCTGCCGGCGGCGCAAAAAAGAAAGCCGCCAAAATTGGCGGCCGAAGCGCTTAAACGAGAAAGCGGTAATCTTGTGGAACTTGTATGTCGTGCTAAGCTGCAAGGCATTTTAATTCCATGGGGCAATTATATCGAAGTTTCCCGAAAAAAACTCACATCCCGTCAAATTCATTTGGGAGTGTGAGTTTTTCCCCACATCAACTATTGAAGCCCTTGCCTTCCTCCGCCAGCTTGACCAGCAGAGGGGCCGGTTTCCAGGCGCTGCCCTGGTGGCCCTTGGCGTATTTGTTGATCGCCGCCAGCACGTTCGGCAAGCCCACCGTGTCGGCGTAGAACATCGGGCCGCCGCGGAACAGCGGGAAGCCGTAGCCGGTCAGGTACACCATGTCGATGTCGGAGGCACGCAGCGCGATACCCTCTTCCAGGATATGCGCCGCCTCGTTGACCATCGAGTACACCAACCGTTCGACGATCTCCTGGTCGCTGATCTTGCGGCGCGCGACGCCGATGTCGGCCGAGTGCTGCACGATCATCGCGTTGACCTGCTCGTTCGGATAAGCTTTGCGGTCGCCGGCCTTGTAGTCGTACCAGCCGGCGCCGGTCTTCTGGCCGTATCGGCCCATCTCGCACAGCAGGTCGGCGGTCTTGGAGTAGCTGATCTCCGGCTTCTCCACGTAGCGGCGCTTGCGGATCGCCCAGCCGATGTCGTTGCCGGCCAGGTCGCCCATGCGGAACGGGCCCATGGCGAAGCCAAACTTCTCGACCGCCTTGTCGACCTGCTCCGGCAGCGCGCCCTCCTCCAGCAGGAAGCCGGCCTGCCGGCTGTATTGCTCTATCATGCGGTTGCCGATGAAGCCATCGCAAACGCCGGATACCACGCCGGTCTTCTTGAGCTTTTTCGACAGCGCCAGCGCGGTCGCCAGCACATCCTTGCCGGTCTGCGCGCCGCGCACGATCTCCAGCAGCTTCATCACGTTGGCGGGGCTGAAGAAGTGGGTGCCGATCACGTCCTGCGGGCGCTTGGTGAAGCCGGCGATCTGGTTCAGGTCCAGGGTCGAGGTGTTGGAGGCCAGGATGGCGCCCGGCTTCATCACTTCGTCCAGCTTGCGGAACACAGCTTCCTTCACGCCCATGTCCTCGAACACGGCTTCGACCACGATGTCGGCCTGGCCGATATCCTCATACGCCAGCGTGCCGCTGACCAGGGCCATACGCTGGTCGAACTTCTCCTGCGTCAGCTTGCCCTTCTTCATGGTGTTTTCGTAGTTCTTGCGGATCGTGGCCAAGCCCTTGTCCAGCGCTTCCTGCTTGGTCTCCAGCATGACGACCGGGATGCCTGCGTTGAGGAAGTTCATGGCGATGCCGCCGCCCATGGTGCCGGCGCCGATCACGGCGGCCTGCTTGATGGCGCGCACCGGCGTATCGGCCGGCACGTCCGGCACCTTGCTGGCGACGCGCTCGGCGAAGAAGGCGTGGCGCAGCGCTTTCGATTCGGTGGTCTGGATCAGGTGCAGGAAGCGTTCGCGCTCGAACTTCATGCCGTCCTCGAACTTCATCGTGACCGACGCGGCCACGGTCTCCACGCACTCCAGCGGCGCAGGGAACGGGCCGGACATGGCCTTGACCGTGTTGCGCGAGAACTGCAGGAAGGCCTCGTGGTTCGGGTAGTCGACTTTGCGGTCGCGCACTTTCGGCAGCGGGCGCGCATCGGCGATTCTTTCGGCGAAGGCCACGGCCGAGCCGACCAGGTCGGCGTCGGCGGCGAACACCGCGTCGAACAGCGCGGTATTGGCCAGCTTGTCGGACGCCACCGGCGTGCCGGAGACGATCATGTTCAGCGCCATTTCCAGGCCCAGCACGCGCGGCAGGCGCTGCGTGCCGCCGGCTCCCGGCAACAGGCCCAGCTTGACTTCCGGCAGCGCGATCTGCGCGCCCGGCATCGCCACGCGGTAGTGGCAGCCCAGCGACAGCTCCAGGCCGCCGCCCATGCAGACGGTGTGGATGGCGGCCACCACCGGCTTGGTCGAACTTTCGGCGGTGGCGATCAGCGTATGCAGGCTGGGCTCGGCCAGCGCCTTGGGCGAATTGAATTCCTTGATGTCGGCGCCGCCGGAGAAAGCCTTGCCGGCGCCGGTGATGACGATGGCCTTGACGGTGTCGTCCGCCAGCGCCTGCTGGATGCCCTTGACAGCCGCCGTGCGGGTGGCCAGGCCCAGGCCGTTGACCGGCGGATTGTTCAGCGTGATGACGGCAACCGTGCCGTGGACTTGATATTCTGCAGTCATGTCTCTTCCTTATGTTTTAGTGGGAACCTCAGCCCGCTCACTATACCGCATAAAAGAACGGTCGTATTATTTTTTTTATTCGCCTCACGGCATGGTACAGGATGGGCTGGCAGCATGTGCGGCGCTCGGGTAAAGTGGTGGCTGGCCGGCAGCCGCCGGCACGCAAACTTCGAGGTCAACCATGTCACTCTCCCGCCGTTCCTTCGCCCTGCTGCTTCCCCTGACCCTGGCCGCCGCCAGCGCCTATGCGCTGTCGCTGGCCGACCTGAGCAATCAGGACGCTACCGGCGGACTGAAGGCGGCGCTGGAAAAGGGCTCGACGCTGGCGGTCTCCAAGCTGGGCGCGGAGAACGGCTTCCTCAACAACGAGAAGGTCCGCATCCCGCTGCCGAAGATCCTGGAACAGGCGCGGCCACTGCTGAAGATGACCGGCAAGAGCCAGCAGCTCGACGACTTGGTGGTGCAGATGAACCATGCGGCCGAGGCCGCCGTACCGATGGCCAAGCCGCTGCTGCTGGACGCCGTCAAGTCCATGACCATCACCGACGCCAAGAACATCCTGACCGGCGGCGACACCTCGGTGACCGACTTCTTCCGCGACAAGACCTCGCCGAAACTGGCGGTGCAGTTCCTGCCGATCGTGAAGAAGGTCACCGACCGCTCCGACCTGGCCAACAAGTACAACACCGCGATGGCGATGGCGCCCAAGCTGGGCGTGCTGGCCAAGGAACAGTCCACGGTGGAAGGCTACGTCACGCAGCGCGCGCTGGACGGTCTGTACACGATGATAGGCGAAGAGGAAAAAGCCATCCGCGCCGATCCGCTCGGCGCCGGCAGCAAGCTGATCGGCAAGGTGTTCGGCGCCCTCAAGTAACAACGCCCTTTTCCCTCAGCCCGGTTCGCCGGGCTTTTTTTTCGTCTTGTAGTCCCGCGCCCCATCGTTTAATATAGATAGATAGACTACCTATATTAAACGCCATGATCAAAGAAGCCCCAGTCCCCAAGGACGCCATCGCGCTGGCGGACGATCTGCGCGCGGCGCTGCTGCACGTGTTCCGCCGCATCCGCCATGAAGGCGACCATGACCCGTCCGGCCTGTCCTTGCAACACAGGCTGCTTTTGTCGACCATCGACCAGACGCCCGGCATCGGCGTGGCCGAACTGGCGCGCCTGGAAAAGCTGCGCGGCCCGACCATGAGCGCCCACATCAAGACACTGGAAAACGCCGGCCTGGTGCGGCGCGACACGCCCAATCCCGAAGACCGCCGGCGCGTCGGTCTGCTGCTGACCAAGCAGGGCGAGGCGCTGATGGCAGACCTCCGCAGCCGCCGCCGCGACTGGCTGGCCCGCAGGCTGGCGCAACTGCAACCGGAAGGCGCGCAGGCATTGCGCACGGCCATCCAATACCTGAACGAGATCGGCGAATGAGCATGCATCCAGACACCGCGCCGATCACGGCCAAGGAAGTCAGCGCCATCTATCTGGGCCTGGTCATCATGATCGGCTTGTCCGCGCTGGACCAGAGCATCGTCGCCACCGCGCTGCCGCGCATCGTCAGCGACCTGGGCGGGATCGCCCACCTGTCGTGGGTGGTGACGGCCTACATGTTGGCCTCGACCGCCACCATGCCGCTGTACGGCAAGCTGAGCGACCAGTACGGCCGCAAGCCGCTGCTCTACACTGCCATCGTCACCTTCCTCGTCGGCTCTGCGCTGTGCGGGCTGGCGCAGAACATGACCGAGCTGATCGCCTTCCGCGCGATCCAGGGCATGGGCGCGGGAGGCTTCCTGCCGCTGGCGCAGATCGTCATCGGCGACCTGGTGCCGCCAGCCGAGCGCGGCAAACGGCAAGGCAGCATCGCCGCTGTGTACGCGGTCGCCAGCGTGCTGGGGCCGGTGCTGGGCGGCCTGCTGACCGACTGGCTGTCGTGGCACTGGATCTTCTACGTCAACTTGCCGATGGGCGCGCTGGCGCTGTATGTGATCTCCAAATCCCTGCACCACATCAGCCCGCACCGCGAACACAAGATCGACTACCTGGGCTCGGTGCTGCTGACCGGCTCGATAACGGCGGCGCTGCTGGTGCTGGCCCTGGGCGGCACGCAGTGGCCGTGGAATTCCGGGGAAGTGAAATATCTGAGCCTGCTGGCGGCTGCGCTGGCCGCGGTCCTGATGTGGCACGTGCGCCGGGTGCCGGAACCGGTGCTGCCGCCGGACCTGTTCCACAACCGGGTGTTCAACGTGGCCAGCGCGGTGTTGGCGCTGACCTTCGTCGGCATGGTGGGTTCAAGCGTGTTCTTCCCGCTGCTGTTCCAGATGGTGATGGGCGTCAGCCCGGCCCACTCGGGCTTGCTGACGATGCCGATGATGGTGGGCCTGGTGATCGCATCGTCCCAGAACGGCCGCGTGCTGGCCAGGTTCCATGGCCGCTACAAGCCAGCCCAGACCTTGGGCCTAGGCATGGCGACGCTATCGTTCGCCACGCTGGCCTGGGGCATCGCCAACTCGGCGGGCTACCTGGTGCTGGAGCCGGCCATCTTCGCGCTTGGCGTGGGCCTTGGCCTGGTGATGCCGAATATGACGATGGCCGTGCAAAACGCCCTGCCCCTCAACCGGCGCGGCGTCGGCACGGCGATGCTGACGTTCTTCCGTTCGCTGGGCGGCCTGGTCGGCGTGACCGGCTCCGGCGCGATCCTGGCGCAGCGCCTGCACGGACAAGCAGCCACGGCCGGCCTTTACCGCCACGCCATCGGCGACATCTTCACCACCGGCACCGTGCTGGTCGGCCTGGGCTTGCTGATGCTGATGTTCCTGCCCGAGCTGCCGATGGCCCAGCATGCCGCCGCCAAGAAATAGCGGCGCCTCAGGCGGTGGGCAGCCGGTAATCGCGGTACTGTTCGCGCAGCTTGTTCTTCTGGATCTTGCCGGTGCCGCCGACAGGTAGCGCATCGGCAAACACCACGTCGTCGGGCAGCCACCATTTGGCGACCTTGCCTTCGAAGTGGGCCAGCAAGTCTTCGCGCTTGAGCTCCTGCCCCGGCCGCAGCACCACCACCAGCAACGGCCGCTCGTCCCACTTCGGATGCGATACGCCGATGCAGGCGGCCTGCATCACCGCCGGGTGCGACATGGCGACGTTCTCCAGGTCGATGGTGCCTATCCATTCGCCGCCGGACTTGATGACGTCCTTGCTGCGGTCGGTGATCTGCATGAAGCCGTCCGCATCGATGGTGGCCACGTCACCAGTCGGGAACCAGCCGTCCTCCAGCACATCGCCGCCCTCGTTCTTGAAATATCGCGAGATGATCCATGGCCCCTTGACCATCAGATGTCCGTAGCTGACGCCGTCCCACGGCAGCTCCTTGCCGTCGTCGTCGATGATCTTCATGTCGACACCGAAGATGCCGTGGCCCTGCTTTTGCAGTATCTTGCGCTGCTCTTCCTGGCTCAGGTCCAGATGCTTGGTCAACAGCCCGCCGGCCGTGCCCAGCGGCGACATCTCCGTCATGCCCCACGCATGCACGACCTCCACGCCGAACTCATCGATGAGCGTGTTCATCATCGCCGGCGGGCAGGCCGAACCGCCGATCACCGTGCGGCGGAAGGTCGAGAACTTGAGCTTGTTCTGCAGCGCGTAATTGATCAGACCCAGCCACACCGTCGGCACGCCGGCCGAGAAGGTGACCTTTTCCTGCTCCATCAGCTCGTAGACCAACTTGCCGTCCAGCGCGCCGCCGGGAAACACCATCTTGGCGCCTGACAGCGGCACCGAATACGGCAGGCCCCAGGCATTGACGTGGAACATGGGCACCACCGGCATCACCGTGTCGCGCGAGGACACGTTGAGCACGTTGGGCAGCGCCGAGGCGTAGGCGTGCAGCACCGTCGAGCGGTGCGAATACAGCGCGCCCTTGGGATTGCCGGTGGTGCCGGAGGTGTAGCACAAGGTGCAGGCGGAATTCTCGTCGAACAGCGGCCACTCGAACTCGGCGGAATGAGAGTTGATCAAGTCCTCGTAGCACAGCAAGTTGGGGATCTTCGACTCGGCCGGCATGCGGTCGGCCGCGCCCAGCAGGATGAAGCCCTTGATGGTCTTGCACAGCGGCGCGAACGCCTCCACCAGCGGCAGGAAGCAGAAATCGAACATCAGGTACTGGTCTTCCGCGTGGTTGCAGATGTAGGCCAGCTGCTCGGGATGCAGGCGCGGGTTCATGGTGTGCAGCACGGCGCCCGAGCCGGAGACGGCATAGTAGGCTTCCAGATGGCGGTAGCCGTTCCATGCCAGCGTGGCGACACGCTCCCCCATGCCGACGCCGAGACCGCGCAAGGCGTTGGCCAGGCGTTTGACGCGCTGGTGGCAATCGCGGAAGGTGTAGCGGTGCAAGTCCCCTTCCACGCGGCGCGAAACGATCTCGCTGTTGGCGTAGTGACGCGCGGCGAAGTCCAGAATGCCGGAAACAAGCAAGGGCTGGTTCATCATCTGGCCCATCAGCGGACTTTGGGGATACATGTATGGAACTCCTGGAAAGTTGGTTTTATATGAACGAGTTTGGAGCGCCCACGCGACGACCGTCAATCCATTTCGATGCTGCACCGCAGCAGCCGTCTGCTGGGGTAAAATCTAAGCTTACTCCGAACCGGGAACTGCCATTACTGCCTCCAAACTGCCTTTAGACAATTCCTTCGCGTCCCTGCCGCCCGCCTTTTACACCCGCTTGATGCCGACGCCGTTGCCGGCGCCTTACCTGGTCGCCGTCAGCGCGCCGGCTGCGGAGCTGATCGGGTTGACGCCCGAGCAGGTGGCCGACAGCATCGACGTCCTGGCCGGCAATGCCGCGCCGGAACGCGCGCAACCGCTGGCCGCCGTGTACTCGGGCCACCAGTTCGGCGTGTGGGCCGGCCAGTTGGGCGATGGTCGCGCCATGCTGATCGGCGACGTCGCCACCGCCGAGGGGCCGATGGAATTGCAATGGAAAGGGGCCGGCCTGACGCCCTACTCGCGCATGGGCGATGGCCGTGCCGTGTTGCGCTCGTCGATACGGGAATTCCTGTGCTCGGAGGCCATGCACGGGTTGGGCATCCCCACCTCGCGTGCATTGTCAGTGGCCGGTTCCGATCAGGGCGTGATGCGCGAAACCGTGGAAACCTCGGCCGTGGTGGTGCGCCTGGCACCCAGCTTCGTGCGCTTCGGCTCCTTCGAACACTGGTTCTACCGCAACAAAAACGACGAGCTGAAAATCCTCGCGGATTACGTCATCGACCGTTTTTACCCGGAGTTGCGGACGGAAGCCAACCCATATCAGGCCTTCCTGGCTGAAGTCACGCGCCGCACGGCGCACATGATCGCCCACTGGCAGGCGGTCGGCTTCATGCATGGCGTGATGAACACCGACAACATGTCCATCCTCGGCCTGACGCTGGACTACGGGCCGTTCGGCTTCATGGAAGCTTTCGATTCCGACCACATCTGCAACCACACCGACCAGCAAGGCCGCTATTCGTATGCAAATCAGCCACAGGTTGGCCACTGGAATTGCTACGCGCTCGGCCAGGCCCTTCTGCCCCTGATCGGCGAAGTGGATGCGACGCAAGCCGCGCTGGATATCTACCAGCCCGCGTTCGCCGCCAAGATGGATGAGCTGCTGCATGCCAAGCTGGGCCTGACAATGCTGGAACAGCACGCCGACGCGGATCGCGCCCTGTTTGACGCCATGTTCGCGCTAATGCAGGCCAACAGCGTCGATTTCACCCTCTTCTTCCGCCGGCTGAGCGATCTCAAAGCGGCCGACGCCAGCGGCGACGAACCGTTGCGCGATCTGTTCATCGACCGCCCTGCCTTCGATGCCTGGGCCAAGCAGTACCATGCCCGCCTGCAAGCCGAGGCCAGCGACGACGCCGCGCGCAAGCTTGCGATGAATCAGGTCAACCCCAAATACGTGCTGCGCAATTATTTAGCGCAGGTTGCTATTGAAAAGTCTCAGAATAAGGACTTTACTGAAGTGGAGCGCTTGCTGTCAGTTTTGCGGCGCCCATACGACGAACAGCCTGAGCACGATCAATATGCCGCCTTGCCGCCAGACTGGGCAAGCCATCTCGAAGTAAGCTGTTCTTCTTAAGCGAGCAATAAGCCATGACCAATAAAATAACGAAATCCGACGCCGAATGGCGCGCCATGCTGGACCCGATGGAATATCAAGTCACGCGCCACGCCGCCACCGAACGCGCTTTCACCGGCAAGTTCTGGGATCACCACGAACACGGCATCTACACCTGCGTTTGCTGCGATACGCCCCTGTTCCGCTCCGACGCCAAATTCGATTCCGGCTGCGGCTGGCCGAGCTATTTTGAAGCGCTCGATCCCGCCAATGTCATTGAAAAAACCGACCGCACCCATGGTATGCTGCGCACCGAAATCATTTGCGCGGTGTGCGACGCCCATCTGGGCCATGTGTTCCCGGACGGCCCGCCCCCAACCGGGTTGCGTTACTGCATTAATTCAGCCTCCCTGCGCTTCGACCCACAATAACTTTAAATCAACATGAAATTTCTGTTCGACCTGATCCCGCTGCTGCTGTTCTTTGCCGCCTACAAGCTGTCCGGCTGGAATGCCGACGCGGCCCAGCACTTCATCAACACCTACCTGAGCGGCATGGTTTCCGGCGGCACGGTCACGCCGGACCAGGCCCCGATCGTGATCGCCACCCTGGTCGGCATCCTGGCAACCATGGCGCAGATCGGCTATATCAAGGCGCGCGGGCGCAAGGTGGACTTCGTGCTGTGGTTCTCGCTGGCCATGTTTGTATTCTTTGGCGGCCTGACCATTTACTTGCACGATGAGGATTTCATCAAATGGAAATTGAGCATCGTCTATTGGTTCTTTGCATCCGGCCTGCTGGTAAGTGAGCTGGTCTTTAAAAAGAATTTGATGCGCAAGTCGATGGAGGAGATCATCCAATTGCCGGACCTGATCTGGAGCCGCCTGAACCTGGCCTGGATCTGTTTCTTTGTCGCAATGGGCTTCCTGAACTGGTATGTGGCCTTCGTTTTGTTTAAAGGCGACACGAGTTCCTGGGTCAGCTTTAAGGCGTTTGGTTCGACCGCGATCATGTTTGTGTTTATCGTCGGTCAAACTATTTACCTTTCCCGCCACATCAAGGACGAAGCATGAGCGGAATCAATAACGACAGCCGCATAGACCGCATGCGCAGCCGCTTCCAGGCCGCCCTGTCGCCGCTGGAAATGACGCTGGAAGACGATTCCGCCATGCACGCAGGCCATGCCGGCGCCGCCTCGGGTGGGGGTCATTACAACGTTAGAATTGTTTCGTTACAATTCGAGGGGCTCAAACTCGTCACAAGACATCGACTCGTGTATGATTCCGTGCACGATATGATGCATAAAGAAATTCATGCATTGGCCATTACCGCATTGGCTCCGTCCGAAGTATGATGTAGCGCTTGGTCTGCGAACGGTCGCTATCGGTTTCAAAATAATTGAACACAAAGACAGATAGCTGATCTAACTCCTGCCCAGGCAATTTCGCTAAAACTTTCCCCTTACAGGAATTAATAATGACTTTCAAGCCAGCCAGTTTGCTGATTGCACTTCTCGCCGTTGCCGCAGTGCCTGCTTTCGCACAAAACGTTGCCGTAGTTAATGGCAAAGCCATCCCAACCTCGCGCGTAGAGGCTGTCGTCAAGCAAGTTGTTGCTCAAGGCCAGCAGCCTGATTCGCCACAACTGCGCGAACTGATCAAGAAAGACCTGATCGGCCGCGAAGTGATGATGCAGGAAGCGGAAAAGCAAGGTTTCGGTAAAGATGCAGCGGTCAAGACGCAAATCGAAAACGCCCGCCAAGCCATCATCGTCAACGCGCTGGTCGGCGACTATATCAAGAAGAATCCGGTTTCGGACGCCGACATCAAGGCTGAGTACGACCGCTTCGTCGCCCAGAACGGCGACAAGGAATACCACGTACGCCACATCATGCTGGCAACCGAAGCTGAAGCCAACGACGTAATCGCCAAGATCAAGGCCGGCGCCAAGTTCGAAGAGCTGGCCAAGTCGTCGAAAGACACCGGCTCGGCAGCCAACGGCGGCGACCTGGACTGGGCAGTACCATCGTCCTTCCCACCAGCGTTCTCGGCAGCTTTCGTCGGCCTGCAAAAAGGCCAGGTCACCGAGAAGCCAGTTCAAACCCCGAACGGCTTCCACGTGATCAAAGTGGACGACATCCGTCCAGCCAAGCTGCCTACCCTGGAAGAAGTGAAGCCGCAAGTTGCGGAAGCACTGGCCCAGAAGAAATTGCAAGCCTACCAAGAAGAACTGGTCAAGAAGGCAAAAGTGCAGTAATGTTATAGATGAAGGCGGCGCCCTGCGGGGCGCCGTTTTTAATTTTGCGTTGGTACAATGCACCGCCCGAGTGCGATTTCTAGTTTTTTTATAGGATTTAATAATGATGTTGAAGCCAGCCCGCCTGTTGTTAGCACTGATCGCTGTTGTAGCAGCACCGGTATTCGCGCAAAACGTCGCGACCGTCAATGGCAAGGCTATTCCGGCCGCCAAAGTAGATCAAATGGTCAAGCAAGTGGTCGCCCAAGGCCAACAGCCTGACAGCCCGCAACTGCGTGAAATGGTCAAGAAAGAATTGATCGGCCGCGAAGTCATGATCCAGGAAGCGGATAAACAAGGTTTCGGCACCAAGGCCGAAGTCAAGGCTGCAATCGAAAACGCCCGTCAAAGCATTATCATCAATGCGATGCTGGCCGATTACGTCAAAAAGAATCCAGTTAAAGACACCGAAATCAAAGCCGAATACGACAAGTACAAAGCCGCGATGGGCGAGAAAGAATATCACTCGCGTCATATTCTGGTAGCGACCGAACAGGAAGCCAAGGATATTATCGCCAAGCTGAAAGCCGGCGGTAAATTCGAAGAATTGGCCAAAGTATCGAAAGACGGTTCGGCCAATAACGGCGGCGATCTGGGCTGGATGACTCCTGGCAAACTGGTCAAGCCTTTCGCTGATGCGATGGTTGCCCTGAAAAACGGCGAGATTACCCAGACCCCGGTTAAAACCGAATTCGGCTTCCACGTGATCAAGCTGGAAGAGTCCCGCGCCACCAAGCTGCCTTCGCTGGAAGAAGTTAAAGGCCAGGTCGCTGAAGCTCTGCAACAGCGCAAAATCGCGGCATTCCGCGACGAGCTGACCAAGAAAGCCAAGATCCAGTAATCAGCTTTCACTTCGCTAAAAAGGGCGCCTCGATCGAGGCGCTTTTTTTTCGCCTGCAGTATGCCGTTCAAAGCCAGAATCTGGCTAATACACGCCAAGTTCTGGCTTGATTGCGGGGCTGAAGCCGAAATCATCTATACTCTTGCTGCCCCCACCAGCCCCCCAAAGCCCATGAATCCTGAATTCCGTGCCAACTTGGACACCGCCCTCGCCTCCGCCGCCGAGCCTGGCCGCGCGCCCGCCATGCGGGCTTATATGCGCGATCAGTTTGATTTTCTAGGAGTCGGTACGCCGCAGCGCCGGATGGCCACCAAGCCTTTGCTAAAGCTTTTTAAAGGCAGAGGGGCCGACAATATTCTCCTCTACGCACGCGAATTGTGGGAATTGCCGCAAAGAGAATATCAATATGTCGCCATAGACTTACTCGCCATGCACAGCAAGGAATTGGAACTCGGCCACATACCCGAATTGCTGGAACTGGCGCAGAATAAATCGTGGTGGGATACGGTCGATGCCTTGGCCTCGGTAATCAGCGATATTTTGCATTACCGCCATGACGGCATGGATCAGGCTTTAACTCACGATAATATGTGGGTGCGCCGGATCGCCCTATTGCATCAATTAGGCTGGCGCGACAAGGTCGATACAAACAGGCTATTCAACTATTCCATCGCGCTGGCGCACGAGAAGGAATTCTTCATACAAAAAGCGATAGGCTGGGCATTGCGGGATTATGCCCGCTTCGATCCGGAAGCAGTTCGGATATTCACGCTAAGAGAAAAACTTCGGTTATCGGCGCTCAGCTACCGCGAGGCTAACAAACATCTTGGAGCATAATAAAAAAGGCCGGATCGCTCCGGCCTTTTCTGATTCAACTATTATTACCCAACGAACTTGCGCGCGTTGCGGAACATGCGCATCCATGGAGAATCTTCGCCCCACGATTCAGGATGCCACGATTGCTGCACCGAGCGGAATACACGTTCCGCGTGCGGCATCATTACCGTGAAGCGGCCATCCGCCGTGGTTACCGAAGTCAGGCCTTGCGGCGAGCCATTCGGGTTATATGGATAGGCTTCGGTGGCTGCACCGCGGTTATCGACAAAGCGCATCGCTGCCACGGCCTCGTTGATATTGCCGGTCTGCGTGAAGTCCGCATAACCTTCGCCGTGGGCGATGGCGATCGCGGTCTGGGTGCCGGCCATGCCGTTGAAGAAGATCGACGGCGAATCCAGTACCTCCACCATCGCGAAGCGCGCTTCGAACTTCTCCGATTTGTTGGTGGTGAACTTAGGCCACGCATGCGCGCCAGGGATGATGGACTTCAGGTTGCTCATCATCTGGCAACCGTTGCAGACGCCCAGGCCAAAACTGTCGGTGCGCGCGAAGAAGCGGGCGAACTGCTCGGCCAGCGCGGCGTTGAACAGGATGGTCTTGGCCCAGCCCTCGCCGGCGCCCAGCACGTCGCCGTACGAGAAGCCGCCGACAGCGATAATACCCTGGAAGTCATCCAGCTTGACGCGGCCCGCAATCAGGTCGCTCATGTGGACGTCGACGGCATTGAAGCCCGCCTGGTGCATCACGTACGCGGTCTCGATGTGCGAGTTGACGCCCTGCTCGCGCAGGATCGCGACACGCGGGCGCACGCCGGTCGCCAGGAACGGCGCGGCGACGTTCTCGGTCAGATCGAAGGTGATCTTCGGCGTGATGCCAGGATCGGTTTCGTCCAGGATGCGGTCATATTCAGCGTCGGCGCAAGCCGGATTGTCGCGCAGACGGGCGATGCGCCAGCTGGTTTCGCTCCACAGGCGGTGCAGTTCCGCGCGCGGTTTGCTGTAGATGGTCTTGGCGTCGCGGGTGAACTCGATCACGCCACGGTCGTTCGGCTTGCCGATGATATGGCTGCACGCGCCCAGGTTGAAGGTGCGCAGCACGTCCATCACCAGCGACTTCTCTTCGGCGCGAACCTGGATCACCGCACCCAGCTCCTCGGAGAACAGCGCGCGCAGGGTTTGCTCATTGCGGCGTTCGGCGATCTGGCCGGCCCAGTTCTTGGCGTCGCCCTGGTCGGCACCGTGGCCTTGTTCCAGCGTCAGGATGTCGAGGTTGATCGACAGGCCCGCGCGGCCGGCGAAGGCCATCTCGGTCAGCGTGCCATACAGGCCGCCGTCGGAACGATCGTGGTAGGCCAGCAGCTTGCCGTCGTTGTTCAATTGCTGGATCGCGGTGAAGAACGCCTTCAAGTCTTCAGGGCTGTCCACATCCGGCGTCTCGTTGCCCAGCTGGCCCATGACCAGCGACAGCGCCGACGCGCCCAGACGGTTCTTGCCGCGACCCAGATCGATCAGGATGATGGCGGTGTCGCCGGCATCGGTCTTGATCTGAGGCGTCAGCGACTTGCGCACGTCGTGCACCGGCGCGAAGGCCGAGACGATCAGCGACACAGGCGAGGTGACAGCTTTCGCATCGCCCTCGTCCTTCCAGGTGGTGCGCATCGACAGCGAATCCTTGCCGACCGGGATGCTGATGCCCAGTGCCGGGCACAGTTCCATGCCGACTGCCTTGACGGTGTCGAACAGCGCCGCATCCTGGCCAGGCTGGCCGCAGGCGGCCATCCAGTTGGCGGACAGTTTGATGTCGGAGATATCCTTGATCGGCGCGGCGGCGATGTTGGTGATCGCCTCGGCGACCGCCATGCGGCCCGACGCCGCTGCGTCGATGACGGCCAGCGGCGTACGCTCGCCCATCGCCATCGCTTCGCCCAGGTAGCCTTCGAAGCTCATCGCGGTGACGGCGCAATCGGCCACCGGCACCTGCCATGGGCCGACCATCTGGTCGCGCACGGACATGCCGCCCACGGTGCGGTCGCCGATGGTGATCAGGAAGGACTTGTCGCCGACGGTAGGCAGCAGCAGCACGCGCTTGGCCGCCTCCTCCAGATCCATGCCGGTCAGGTCGATCGCCGGGAATTCGTTCTGCACGTGATGCACGTCGCGCTGCATCTTGGGCGGTTTGCCCAGCAGGACATCCATCGGCATGTCGACCGGCTCGTTGCCCAGCTCCGGATCGATCAGCTTCAGTTGACGTTCTTCGGTCGCGGTGCCGACCACGGCGAACAGGCAGCGCTCACGCTCGCACAGCGCCTTGAACATCGGCAGGCTGTCCGGCGAGATCGCCAGCACATAGCGCTCCTGCGATTCGTTGGACCAGATTTCTTTCGGCGCCATTCCGCTTTCTTCCAGCGGGATCTTGCGCAGGTCGAAGATCGCGCCGCGCTTGGCGTCGTTGGTGATCTCCGGGAAGGCGTTCGACAGTCCGCCTGCGCCGACGTCGTGGATCGAGATGATCGGATTGTTCGCGCCCAGCTGCCAGCAGCCGTTGATCACTTCCTGCGCGCGGCGCTCCATCTCCGGATTGCCGCGCTGGACCGAGTCGAAGTCCAGGTCCGCGGTGTTGGTGCCGGTGGCCATCGACGAAGCAGCCGAGCCGCCCATGCCGATGCGCATGCCGGGACCGCCCAGCTGCACCAGCAGACTGCCGACCGGGATGTCGTTCTTGTGCGTGTGCTGGCCGGAGATGTTACCGATACCGCCCGCGATCATGATCGGCTTGTGGTAGCCGAACACGGTGTCGTGCGCGCCGGCGAACTGCTTGCCGATATTCTGTTCGTAGGTGCGGAAGTAACCGCCCAGCACCGGCCGGCCGAATTCATTGCTGAACGCGGCGCCGCCCAGCGGGCCTTCGATCATGATCTGCAGCGCCGACGCGATGCGGTCTGGCTTGCCGTAGGCCTTGCCGCTGTTGCGGTAATCAGCGGATGACGAGGTGACGACGCCGTCGTTTTCCCAGGCCTGCACGGCGCCCGGCAGCATCAGGTTCGACACGGTGAAGCCGGTCAGGCCGGCCTTGGGCTTGGCGCCACGGCCGGTCGCGCCTTCATCGCGGATCTCGCCGCCGGCGCCGGTGGAGGCGCCAGGGAATGGGGAGATCGCGGTCGGGTGATTGTGGGTTTCCACTTTCATCAGCGTGTGCGTCAACTCGGTGGCCGGCGCGTACTGGTGCGCGTCGCCCTGCGGGAAGAAGCGCATCACTTCCGCGCCTTCCATGATCGACGAGTTGTCGCTGTAGGCGACGATGGTGCCTTTAGGCTGCAACTGGTGGGTGTTCTTGATCATGCCGAACAGCGACTTCGGTTGCGCCACGCCGTCGATGGTCCAGTCGGCGTTGAAAATCTTGTGGCGGCAGTGCTCCGAGTTCGCCTGCGCGAACATCATCAGCTCGACGTCGGTCGGATTGCGGCCGGCCTTGGTGAAGGCGGCGTCCAGGTAGTCGATCTCGTCGTCCGACATCGCCAGGCCCAGGTCCGTATTGGCCTTCTCCAGCGCGGCCTTGCCCATGCCGATCACGTCCACCGATTCCAGCGGCTTCGCTTCCAGCGTGCGGAACAAGCCCGCCGCTTCGTCCGGATGGCGCAGCACCGACTCGGTCATGCGGTCATGCAGCAGCGCGGCGACGGCCTGCACTTCGTCGTCCGACAGCTTCTTGGCGGCGCCGATGCTGCTGCCCAAGATGCCGCTCTTCAGATTGATGCGGAACGCGATGCCCCGCTCGACGCGCTTGATGTGCGCCATGCCGCAGTTGTGGACGATGTCGGTGGCCTTGGAGGCCCACGGCGAGATCGTGCCGAAACGCGGAATGACGAAGAACTCTTCGACCGCGCCGTCGGTGTTGTCGGCGTGGGCCGGCTCACCGTAGGTCAGCAACGCGCCGAGGCGGCTGGTGTCGTCGGCCGACAGCGGTTCGGCGGCATCGATGAAGTGGACATAGCGCGCCTGGACGGCGGCGACGGCAGGCAGCGCGGCTTGCAGTTGAGTTAACAGGCGTTGGCTACGGAATGCGGACAGGGCGTTGGAGCCCGGCAGAATCAACATGGTTGGAGGATGGTTGATGCAGCGTGGCTGCGGATTAAAGGTAGATGGAGCACGAGATACTTGTAATGCAGAATTTCCTTTGCGCGCATTATACCCTTTACCACGCTGTCTATACAGCGCCAATTCGGCCAAAAAAGTGCTGCCGAAGCAACATTTTTGACGTTTTGAGGCCGGATTAATCCACTCTCCGGGCTTGGGCATCGGTTTTTCATAACATTTTGACTTGCCATGGAGTATGCTAGATTTAACTTTAGCTAGGATGCGTAACATGGCGGAATATAGTGAATTGTCGGTGCTGATCGTCGACCCCAATCCGGGAATGCGCGGCAGCCTGCACAACATGCTGAATCAGTCCGGCATCACCAAGATCGATTACGCGGTCAGTTCCGGCACGGCCATCCGCCAGCTGGCCAAGAAGCCGTTCGACATCGTGCTGTGCGAGTACGACCTGGGCAATGGCAGCGGCGAGAACAATGGCCAGGACGGCCAGCAACTGCTGGAAGACCTGCGCCATCACAAGCTGATCGCGCCGTCCACCATCTTCATCATGCTCACCTCCGAAGGCGTGTACAGCAAAGTGATCGGCGCGGCCGAGCTGACGCCGACCGATTACGTGCTCAAGCCCTTCACCGTGGACGCGCTGCTGCAGCGGCTGCGCAAGGCGGTCGAACGGCGCGACGTGTTCCTGCCCATCCACCAGCTGGTGGAACTGGGCAGCATCCGCAAGGCCATCGGCGAGTGTGGGATCGCCGAAGAAAAGAATCCCCGTTACGCGATCGAATTCGCGCGGCTGCGCGCCGAGCTGCTGGTGACGCTGGAGGAACTGGCCGACGCTGAGGTGGTGTATCAGGTAATCCTGATGAACCGCCCTATCGCCTGGGCGCACCTGGGCATGGCGCGCTGCCAGTTCGGTCAACAGAAGTACCTCGAGGCGCAGGAGACCTTGCAAGAGCTGCTGGTCCACAATCCCAAGTTCATGGCCGCCTACGATCTGCTGGCGCGCACGCACGAGGCGCTGGGCCAGCAGGAGTCGGCCAAGAAGATACTGGAGGACGCCGTGGCGATCTCGCCCAACATGGTGCGCCGGTTGCGCCACCTGGGCGAAGTGGCGTTCGAGACGGGCGACGTCAGCGTCGCCGAGAAGGCGTTCAAACAGGTGGTGGCCAAGGCCAAATACTCCGAATTCCGCGACCCCGAGGACCACGTCAAGCTGGTCAAGACGTTGGTCAAGAAAGGCGATGCCAATCAGGCCAGCGGTGTGATACGCGACATGGAGCGTTCATTGCGCGGCAGCGCCAACGTCGAAGCTTGCCGCGCCATCGCCGCCGGCCTGCTGCAGGAAATGACCGGCAATATCAGCGGCGCGGCGGCGGAGCTGACCACCGCCGTCAACGCCGTCGGCGCCAGCCGGGGCTTGTCGACCGGCCTGAAAATCGGTCTGGTGCACAGCTGCCTGAATGTGAAGCTGGACCAGCAAGCCTCCGACCTGATGCTCAACCTGATGAACGATACCGAAAGCGGCGTGTCGATGGACGATGCGGTGCAAGTGTTCGAAAAGGCCGGCCGCCACGACCTGGCTGCGGGCATGGGGGAACAGATCAAGATCCATGTGGACGAGCTGATTGCCCACGCATCCGAACAGCGCACCCAGGGCGACCTGCGCGCGGCGGTCGATACGCTGAACGCGGCGCTGCGCAAGGCGCCGGCCAATATGTCGCTGCTGCCGGCGGCGACGTCGGCGATACTCAAGCAGCTGGACGATCTGGGTTGGGAGGTGCCGCTGGCCGAACAATGCGCCTTCCTGCTGGAGCGCATGCGCAAGATCGATCCGTCCCATCCATCGCTGGAGGCGCTGCAGGCGCAGTATTCACACACCCAGCGCAAGTACGGTATCGCGACAACGGCGTAGTTACAGAATCAGGGAACCAGGGAAGTTCGACAGGTGGGAAATCAGGTACCACGTCACGAAGTACAGGGCGCACAGCAGGAAGGCCGACAGGATCGCGCCGTTGGCCGAGCTGCGCCCGCGCAGGAGCTTGAGTAGCGTACGCACCGGGTCCTCCCCTCCATCTGTTCATCGAACCGAAACTTTACGCCGCCCCCCTGTACTGGACAAGCCGGGAATCGCTGGTACCGTTTTTTGATGCCGATGGTATCGGATGATGGATCGTTAATCCGGGATCAACGAGAATACATGGGCGGCCATCGGCTCGCCGCGCAGCTTGAGGCGGTTGCGCGCGTTCAGCTGGTTCAAGCCGCCGCCACCGACCAGCGTGGCGCCGTCACCCAGGAATATCCCGAATTCGTGCGCGCTGCCGTCGATGCGGCTGGCGTCGCAAAACTCGAACCACGACAGCGCCTGCTCCTCCGTGTACTCGGCGTGCGCCCACGTCATCCATTTGCCGACGCTGGACATCGACTCGCGAATGGCCGCCGCAAACGCCGGCGCGTCCGCCGCGATAAAGGAGCGCAGCAAAAAGCGTCCTGCCTGCAGCTGCGTCATTGGCGGTCCTCGCTCGGGCCATAGCCACCGCCGCCCGGGGTTTCGATGACGAACAAGTCGCCGGGCTGCATGCCGGTCTTGCCGATATGGGCCAGTTCCTCGACACGGCCATCGGCGCGCACCACGGTGTTGCGCCCCAATGCGCCTGGCTCACCACCGGCCATGCCGAACGGCGCCTGGATGCGGTTGTTCGACAGGATGGCGGCGGTCATCGCCTCAAGGAAGCGCACCTTGCGCACGCCGCCGTTCCCGCCACGCCACTGGCCCGCGCCGCCACTACCTTCGCGGATCGCATAGCTCTCCAGCCGCACCGGGAAACGGAACTCCAGAATCTCCGGATCGGTCAGGCGAGAGTTGGTCATATTGGTCTGCACGACGCTGGTGCCATCGAAGCCCGGCCCCGCGCCAGAACCGCCGCTGATGGTCTCGTAGTACTGGTACTGCGCGTTCCCGAAGGTGAAGTTGTTCATCGTGCCCTGGGCCGCCGCCATCACGCCCAGCGCACCGTACAGCGCATTGGTGATGCAGGTGGAGGTCTCCACGTTCCCCGACACCACCGACGCCGGATAGTGGGGATTGAGCATGGAGCCTTGCGGTATCAGCACCTTCAGCGGTTTCAGACAGCCGGCGTTCAGCGGAATCTCGTCGTCCACCAGCGTGCGGAACACGTACAACACAGCCGCCATGCACACCGCCGACGGCGCGTTGAAGTTATTCTCCAGCTGCGGCGAGGTGCCGGTGAAATCGATCTCCGCGCCACGGCTGGCGTGATCGACCCGCACCGCCACCTGTATCTGCGCGCCGTTATCCAGCTGCAGCGTGTAGCTTCCGTCCTTCAGCGCGCTGATCACGCGCCGCACCGATTCCTCGGCGTTGTCCTGCACGTGGCCCATGTAGGCCTGCACCACGTCCAGGCCGAAGTGCGCCACCATCTTGCGCAGCTCGTCCACGCCCTTCTGGTTGGCGGCCACTTGCGCCCGCAAGTCCGCCATGTTCTGATCGGGGTTGCGTGCGGGGTAGCGCGCGCCTGCCAGCATGGCGCGCGTCTCGGCCTCGCGCAGCTGGCCGCCGGCGGCGCCGTCCACCAGCTTGAAGTTATTGATCAACACGCCCTCTTCCTCGATCACGCGCGAATCCGGCGGCATAGAACCCGGCGTGGTGCCGCCGATGTCCGCATGGTGGCCGCGCGAGCCGACGTAGAACAGGATGTCCGCGCCCGCCTCGTCGAACACCGGCGAGATCACCGTCACATCCGGTAGATGGGTGCCGCCGTTGTACGGATCGTTGAGCATGAAGACATCGCCGGCGCGCATCCGGCCGGCGTTCTCGCGCATCACGGTCTTGATGCTCTCGCCCATGGAACCGAGGTGCACCGGCATGTGCGGCGCGTTGGCGATCAGGTTGCCGTCGGCGTCGAAGATGGCGCAGCTGAAGTCCAGCCGCTCCTTGATGTTGACCGAGTACGCGGTGTTCTGCAGGCGCAGCCCCATTTGCTCGGCGATCGACATGAACAGGTTGTTGAAGATTTCCAGCATCACCGGATCGGCGCTGGTGCCGATGGCGCGACGTTCCGGCAGCGCCACGACGCGCTTAAGCACCAGATGGTCGTGCAACGTGACCTCCGCCTGCCAGCCCGCTTCGACGATGGTGGTCGCATTCGCCTCGGCGATGATGGCCGGCCCCTTGACGATATCGCCGATACGCGTTGCACCGCGCTGGTACAGATTGGTCTGGCGCCATTTGCCGCCCGTGTACATCGGCACCACCGCATGCGGCATCAGGCCGGACACGCGGCGCGGCGCCGGCTCCACGGTTTCGGACGGCGCGTCGGATTTGCCGATCGCCTCCACCGACACCGCCTCCACGATCAGCGCCTTGGACGGCATCAGGAAGGAGTAGCGCTTGCGGTAGGCCGCCTCGAACTGCGCCTTCATGCTGTCGACCGTATCGAACAACACGATCAGCGCCGAATCCGTGCCTTCGTAACGCAGGTGCACGCGGCGTATCAGCACGATGCGCTGATCGTCCACGCCCTGGTGATGCAAGTCGGCGCGCGCGTGGCGGCCCAGCGCGTGCAGGCGCGCCTCCAGGTCTTCCAGTGCATCCTCGCCCAATCGCCTTTCCACCGCGGCTTCGCGCATCGCGGTCTGGTCGGCCAGGCCCATGCCGTAGGCCGACATCACGCCCGCCAGCGAATGGACGAACACCGTCTTCATGCCCAGCGCGTCGGCCACCAGGCAGGCATGCTGGCCGCCCGCGCCGCCAAAGCTGGTGAGCGCATATTCGGTCACGTCATGCCCGCGCTGCACGGAAATCTGCTTGATCGCGTTGGCCATATTGCCGACCGCGATTTCGATAAAGCCTTCGGCCACCTGCTCCGGCGAGGTTTCCTTGCCGGTGGCGGCCTGGATGCGCGCCGCCAGTTCGGCGAACTGCGCGCGCACGGCCTGCGCGTCGAGCGCCTGCCGGCCCTCCGCACCGAACAGCTGCGGGAAGTGATTCGGCTGGATTTTGCCCAGCATGACATTGCAGTCGGTGACCGCCAGCGGGCCGCCGCGCCGATAGCTGGCCGGGCCCGGATTGGCGCCCGCGCTGTCCGGCCCCACGCGATAGCGGCTGCCGTCGAAATGCAGGATGGAGCCACCGCCCGCCGCCACCGTATGGATGCTCATCATCGGCGCGCGCATGCGCACGCCGGCGACCTGGGTTTCGAACACGCGCTCGAACTCGCCGGAGAAATGCGAGACGTCGGTCGAAGTGCCGCCCATGTCGAAGCCGATCACCTTGTCGAAACCGGCCAGCTTGCTGGCACGGACCATGCCGACTATGCCGCCGGCCGGGCCGCTCAGGATGCTGTCCTTGCCCTGGAAGGCGCGCGCGTCGGTCAGGCCGCCGCTGGACTGCATGAACTGCAGGTTCACACCCGGCATCTCCTTCGCCACCTGGTCGACATAGCGCCGCAGGATGGGCGACAGATAGGCATCCACCACGGTGGTGTCGCCGCGCGCGACCAGCTTCATCATCGGGCTGACTTCGTGCGAGACCGAGACCTGCGTGAACCCCATTAACCGCGCCATCTCCGCCACCTTGACCTCGTGCGCGTGATAGCGGTAGCCGTGCATGAAGACGATGGCCAGCGAGCGCAGGCCCATGTCGTAGGCCTGCGCCAGGCCGGCGCGGGCCGTTTCCATGTCCAGCGCGGCCACGGTGTCGCCGTGCGCGCCCATGCGCTCATCGATTTCAATCACATGGCTGTATAGCAGTTCGGGCAGCAGGATGTGGCGGTCGAACAGGCGCGGGCGGTTTTGGTAAGCGATGCGCAGCGCATCGCGGAAGCCGCGCGTGATGGCCAGCGCGGTCGGCTCGCCCTTGCGCTCCAACAGCGCGTTGGTGGCCACGGTGGTACCCATCTTGACGGCGCCAATCTGCGCCACCGGAATCTGCTTGCCCTTGGCGACGCCCATCAACTGGCGGATGCCGGCGATGGCCGCATCCGGGTACTGCTCTGGATTCTCCGACAACAGCTTGAGCGTACGTAGCCGCCCATCGGGCGGACGAGCCACGATGTCGGTAAACGTTCCACCCCGGTCTATCCAGAACTGCCAATCCATGCAAGCCTCGCTGCGATCACTGAAGCGTATATTGTAGTGTCTCGGCCGCGCACGGGACAGCGGGCTTACAACATAATTTAGATGCTAAAATTACACCATGAATCCACTCTATTCCAGCGCCGAGATACGCGCCATCGAACAAGCCGCCGCGGCCACGCTGCCGGCCGGTGTGCTGATGCAGCGGGCCGGCCAGGCTGGCGCCAACGCCGCGCTGGATCTGCTGCCCTTCTCCACCTCCAAGGCCAAGGTGTTGATATTGGCCGGCCCCGGCAACAACGGCGGCGACGCGCTGGAAACGGCGGCCCACCTGGCCTACGCCGGCGCACAGGTGACGATCCTGCATTTTGCGCCGCAATCGGCACAGTCGGCCGAACGCGAAGCCGCGATGCGGCGCGCGCAGACCAGCGACGCCCGCTTCGCCGATCTCGATCTGGCGATGGTGGCCGGCACCGAATGGACACTTGTGGTGGACGGCCTGTTCGGCATCGGCCTGCAACGCCCGCTGACCGGGGCGCTGCGCGATTTGGCGGAAGCCGTCAACGGCCTCAAATGCTCGGTGCTGGCGCTGGACCTGCCGAGCGGCCTCGATGCCGACACCGGCGCGGTCGTCGGCCCGGACGGCGTGGCGATCCACGCCACCCACACCATCACCTTCATCGGCAACAAGCCGGGCCTGCACACCTGCGACGGCCGCGATTATGCGGGATTGGTGGACGTGTCGCGCCTCGACATCGACATCAGCCTGTTCGCGCCGGCGCGGCTGCATCTGAACGACGTCAAGTTCTTCTCGCGCCATCTTCGCACGCGGCGCCACAATACGCACAAGGGCAGCTACGGCAGCGTGGCGGTGATCGGCGGCGCACGCGGCATGAGCGGCGCGCCGCTGTTGGCCGCGCGCGCTGCGCTCAACAGCGGCGCGGGCCGGGTCTACGCGCTGTTTGTCGAAGATGCGCTGCCTTGCGACAGCGGCCAGCCGGAGCTGATGTGCCGCGTCGCCGACGATTTCGATCTGAGCGAGGCCACGCTGGTCGTAGGCCCCGGCCTGGGCGCATCGCGCCACGCCTCCGAACTGCTGGCGCGCGCCATCGCCAGCGACAGCGCGCTGCTGGCCGACGCCGACGCGCTCAATCTGCTCGCTGCCAATCCGGCGCTGCGCACCGCGCTGGCACAGCGGCCCGCCGCCTGCATATTGACGCCGCATCCGCTGGAAGCCGCGCGCTTGCTGGGCTCCACCATCGCCGAAGTACAGGCCGACCGCATCGGCGCCGCCCGCACGCTGGCGGCCAGCATGAACGCCTATGTCGTGCTCAAAGGTTCCGGCACCGTGATCGCCGCGCCGAACGGGGACGCCGTCATCAACACCACCGGCAATCCCGCGCTGGCCACGGCCGGCACCGGCGACGTGTTGTCGGGCTTGTGCGGCAGCCTGCTGGCGCAAGGCTGGCCGCTGTGGGAGGCCGCGCTGGCCGGCGTCTGGCTGCATGGCATGGCGGCCGACGTACTGGTGACCGAAGGATGCGGCCCTATCGGCCTGACCGCCGGCGAACTGCTACCGGCGATCCGCGTGGCGCTGAACCGCATGGTCCAGCACCACGGCCGCTGAGCGCGCGAAGCCGTTCAAACGTTCAAACCAAGCGCCCCGCAGCTATCGTGATGGTGCGGGCGCAGCGCGCCGCCATCGCCTGGTCGTGCGTGACCAGCACCAGCGTCGAGCCGTGCTGGCGATTCAGGTCGAACATCAGTTTGATGACCGCTTCGCCGGTGGCGGCGTCCAGGCTGCCGGTCGGTTCGTCGGCGAACAGCAGCGGCGGTTCCGTGACGAAGGCGCGCGCCAGCGCCACGCGCTGCTGCTCGCCGCCGGACAGGTACTTGGGATAGTGCTTCAGGCGCGTGGCCAGCCCCACCCGTTCCAGCATGATCTCCGCCCGTTCGCGCGCATGCGTGGCGCCGCGCAGTTCCAGCGGCAGCATGACGTTTTCCAGCGCCGTCAAATGCGCCAGCAGCTGGAAGGACTGGAACACAAAGCCCAGCTTTTCCTTGCGCAGCGCGGCGCGGCCATCCTCGTCCAGCGCGTAGATATCGACGCCGTCGAGCATCACGCGGCCGGCGCTGGGCGTATCCAGCCCGGCCAGCAGGCCAAGCAAAGTCGACTTGCCCGAGCCGGAAGCGCCTACAATGGCGAGCGTCTCGGCTTTTTGCACGGTAAAATCCACCTCGTGCAAAATCGTCAGCTCGCCGCTGGCGTCGGCCACGCGCTTGGCCAGGCCGGTGACGACGATGGCCGGCTGCGCGCCGGCCAGCGGCGCGGCGGCGGCGCTGGACGCCAAGCCCGGTCCATCCGGCATGAAATTGGAAGACGCTTTAGGGAAATCAGGCATGCTGAACGTGTTAAATGGTTTATCAAAAAAACTGAGTGTACAGGCTTTGGCCGCGCTGCTGCTGGTATCGGCGGCTGCGAGCGCCTATTCTGCACCAAAAACCGTGCTGGTGCTCGGCGACAGCTTGTCCGCCGAATACGGCCTGGCGCGCGGCGCCGGCTGGGTCGCGCTGGCCGAGCAAAAGCTCAAGGACCAGAAAATCGACGCCAACGTGGTCAACGCCAGCGTCAGCGGCGAGACCACCAGCGGCGGCCGCACCCGCTTGCCGGCGCTGCTGGAGAAGTATAAGCCGGCGCTGGTGGTGATCGAGCTGGGCGCCAACGACGGCCTGCGCGGCCTGCCGGTGGCCGCCGCCCAGACCAATCTGCGCGCGATGGCCGATGCCGCAGCCAAGGCCGACGCCAAAGTCATGTTGATCGGCATGCGCATGCCGCCCAACTACGGGCGCGATTACGCCGACAAATTCTTCGCCATGTACGGGACGTTGAGCAAGGAGATCAAGGCGCCATTGGTGCCGTTCATGCTCGACGGGATCGCCGACAAACCGCAGATGTTCCAGCAGGATCGCCTGCATCCGCTGGCCGAAGCCCATCCGACCATCCTGGCCAATATCTGGCCTGTTCTACAGAAAAGCATCAAGGCAAAATGAAGTATCCAGAAATTCTAGTCTTCGGCGACGCGCTCCAGCAACTGGACAAGTTCGACACCATCATCGACGTCCGCAGCCCCGCGGAATACGCACTCGACCACCTGCCCGGCGCCATCAACGCGCCGGTACTGGACGACGCACAGCGCATCCAGGTCGGCACGATGTACAAGCAAGTCAACTCGTTCGAAGCCAAGAAGGTTGGCGCCGCGCTGGTGGCGAAGAATATCGCCGCTCATATCGAAGCGCTGTGGCTGGACAAGCCGCGCGGATGGCGGCCCTTGATCTACTGCTGGCGCGGCGGCAACCGCAGTGGCTCGATGGCCCACATCCTGGCCAAGATAGGCTGGCCGGTGGCCCAATTGGACGGCGGCTACAAGGCCTTCCGTGCCCACGTCAACGCGGCGCTGGAACAGCCGCCGGGCTTGAACTTCAAAGTCGTCTGCGGCACCACGGGCAGCGGCAAGAGCCGCCTGCTGGAGGTGCTCCACGCGAACGGCGCACAGGTGCTGGACCTGGAACAGCTGGCTGCGCATCGCGGCTCGGTGCTGGGCAATCTGCCTAGCCAACCGCAGCCCGGCCAGAAAGCGTTTGAAACCGCGATCTGGAATACGCTGCGCCACTTCGATCCCGCGCAGCCGGTGTTCGTCGAATCGGAGAGTAAAAAGGTCGGCAACCTGCGCGTGCCGACGGCCCTGATGGATGCCATGCGCGCCTCCGACTGCATCGCCCTGACGCTGTCGCGCGCGAACCGCGTGCGCCTGCTGATGGAGGATTACGCGCATTTCACCGACAGCCCTGCCTCGCTCAACGAGCAGCTGGAATTTCTGACGCCGCTGCACGGCCGCGAAAAGATCACCCGCTGGCAGGCCATGGCGGTGGGCGGCGAGATGCCGGCCCTGGTGGAAGAACTGCTGGCCGATCACTACGACCCGGCCTACCTGCGCTCGATCGACCGCAACTTCGTCAAGTTCGGCCAGGCCTTGCCGCTGGAGTTGGAGGATATCGATAACGCGGCCTTCCACCAGGCGGCTTTGAAGCTGATGGCCCTGCCTTCCTGAGTCGCGACCTGGAAACGCCAAGCCCCGAGAGCCGGCTTCCGGCTGTCGGGGCTTTATTACGTTACGATGCGCGTGTGCGCTGCAGGGCTGTCAGCTTTTTTTACGGCGGCGCCCGAGGTAGGACAGGATGCCCAGGCCGCCCAGCATCATGATGTAGGTTTCAGGTTCAGGCACCGGATCGACATTCAGCGTGCCGGAGTAGCTGGCCGAGACGCTGTTGGCCGTGCCATTCACCGTCAGCACCAGCGGGCCGGTCACCCAGGTAGGATTGAGCCAGCCGGCTTCGAAACCGCCGGTCGGCGTGAACGTCAAGGCATTGCCGTTCAGGTCAGCGGAGTAAAAGTCGATATCGTGGTTCACGCCCAGGCTCATCGTCTGCACCCAGACATTCAACAGGCTGGGGCCCACGGACGGGCTGAAGGTAAAGACATCGGTGAAGGTACCGACTACCAGATGGTCCAACCCGAAGTGGGTGCTGTAGCCGGTTGCTGGCGTACCGCTTAGCGCGACATTGACGTTCTGGCTGTCGCCGGCGGCGTAGCTTGTAATCGAGGCGGCCGCCAGCGCGGTCCCGATTAAGAGCGATTTTAGTTTCATAATTGTCCCTGGAAGAGAGTGGAAACCGAATGCGCCTGATGAGCTAGCGCGCCATTTGACGTTACACCCGCCAAATTTAGATGTCAATTAATTATTTAAAATGAACAACTAACTAGCAAATGTGTAGGCAGGGACTGGGCGAGGGAAACTGCTGGGAGATGGCGCGGGCGCGCCGTAGAGGCAGGGAACTACTGAGCCGGGAAGCGCCGCGCGCTTCCCGGAATACCGACTTACTTCACTTCTGCTACTGTGGTTTTTACGACAGGCTTCAAGATCTTGACCTTGGCCTTTTGCTTCAGCAATTCGATGTAGTCGTACATCTCTTGCTGGGCCACAATGTTGTTGATCTGCTCGGCTTCCGACTTGCGGCGGGCTTCATCCTGAACTTCGGGCTGCTGCACCTTGCCGATGCGGTAGATGCCATAGCCCATGCCAGGCACGTCCACGCCTACGTAGGCTGGCAGCTTGGTGGTGTCGGCTTTCATGACTTCCTGCATCGCCAGGCCGTTCACGCCTTCCGGCTTGGAACGGGACACCAGCTTGGCAGCGCCGAATCCGCTCGCATCGCCCGATTTCTTGAACGCAGCCAGTTTCTCGGCGCCGGCCTTGGCAGCCAATTTGGCCGCCTCTTCCATCGTCACGCGCTGACGGATGGCAGCGTCGACCTCAGCCAGCGGACGCTTGCTCGCAGGTTTGAACTCGACGATGCGGCCGGCCACCAGGGTGCTCGGGGCGGTCTCGACGGCTTCGGTATTGCGCTTGCTGCTAATCGACTCGTTGGAGAACAGCGCGGCCAGGAACTTGGCGTTGTTGTACGGCGCCGGGCCGGCCATCGGCGACGGCGTGCGCGAAACGTTGGCGGCGGTTTCGATCTTCAGGCCCAGCTTGTCGGCGACCGGTTTCAGGCTGTCCGACTGCTCGTAGACGGTGTTGGTGAAGGCTTCAGCCATTTCCGAGTATTTCTTGGACGCCTTCTGCTTTTTCAGCGCCTCGGCCACTTCGGTCTTGACCACGTCCAGCGGCTTGACGACGGCTGGCTTCAGCTCGGTCACCGTGAGGATGTGGAAGCCGAAGTCCGACTGCACGGGATCGCTGATCTCGCCCTGCTTCAGTTTCATCACAGCAGCTTCGACCGATGCGGCCGGCAGCGAGCCTTTGCTGACGATACCCAGGTCGCCGCCCTGCTCGCCCGAAACCGGATCGTCCGACTTGGCCTTGGCGACCTTGGCGAAATCGCCCGGATTCTTGCGCAGCTCGGCCACGATGGCGTCGGCCTTGGCCTTGGCGGCGGCCACTTCAGCGGCGCTGGCGCCCTTCTTCAATGCGACCTGGATGTGTGCGGCGCGGCGGCTTTCCGGCGTCGTGAAAGCCGGCTGGTTGGCGGCATAGTAGGCTGCCACGTCGGCGTCGGTCACGGCGATCTGGCCCATGACGGCGTCGCTGTTGAAGACCACGTATTCGATCTTGGCCTGCTCCGGCACTTCAAAGAACTTGGCGTTCTTGTCGTAGTAAGCCTTGACCATGTCGTCGGTGATCTTCACTTGCGGCACGAAATCGGCGACCGGCAGCAGCAGTTCCTGCACCTCACGCTCCTGCGCGCCGATGTCGGACAAGGATTTGGCCACGGCGCGCGGTGCGAAACCGGTCGCCTGCACGGCGTTGCCCAGCTGCTGCAGGGTCATGTCGCGACGGATGCGCTGGTCATACATGGTCGGCGTCATGCCTTGCGCGGCCAGGATGGTCTTGTAGCGCTCCATGTCGAACGCGCCCTCGCCGCCAAACTGTTCCTTGATGATTTTTTGCAGCTGGGCGTCGCTGACGCTCAGGTGCGAACGCCCCACCTCGGCAGCCACGGCGCGCTCGGCGATCAGCTGGTCAAGGATGTTTTGCTTGAATTCCGGGGTGTCGAACATCTTCTGGTCGAACTGCGCGCCCAGGCGCTGGCGATAGCTGTCGAGCTGGTTGCGCACGGCATTATCGAACTCTTGCTGGGTCAGCGGTTTGCCGTCGATTTTGGCGATCGTATTGGCGTCGTCGCCGAAGCTCTTATAACTGCCGATACCAACGAAGGCGAACGACGGGACGATAATGATCGCCAGGAGTATCTGCATCAAACGTTGATGGGTACGAATAAATTCAAACATGGTCTGCCAATTCGGATTGAGTGGAACTTGCACATACAAGATTCCGGTTGCGGGATTTTACAGAGAGCCCCCCTCTATAGCAAGAGTAAATCCTTGGCAAAACAGTCACGCCGCCCCGCCGGACAACAAAATCCACGCCGGGTTGGACTTGGTGCGACGCAGCAGCCCGGGCCGCCCGCCGGCAGGCGACGGGTTGCAATCCGTGGCGCGACTGCGGCGAACCCGCACGCATGATGCCACCGGTAAATATATGTTTCCAAAGGAGATAATGTCCGCGAACACGACATTTAAAGCGGAAATATTCGAATTAATATGGGCCGAAAAAAGAAAAACCCCGCAGCTAATAATAGCTGCGGGGTATCTTGTTCTTGGCGGAGCGGACGGGACTCGAACCCGCGACCCCCGGCGTGACAGGCCGGTATTCTAACCAACTGAACTACCGCTC
>NZ_JBWKWR010000004.1:0-349292 GCF_059422325.1 Duganella sp. GW821-FHT01E12
GGAGCCATAGCGGGTGATAGCCCCGTATGTGAAATGCGATGTGTGGAACTAAGCGTACGACAAGTAGGGCGGGACACGAGAAATCCTGTCTGAATATGGGGGGACCATCCTCCAAGGCTAAATACTCGTAATCGACCGATAGTGAACCAGTACCGTGAGGGAAAGGCGAAAAGAACCCCGGGAGGGGAGTGAAATAGATCCTGAAACCGTGTGCATACAAACAGTAGGAGCGGACTTGTTCCGTGACTGCGTACCTTTTGTATAATGGGTCAGCGACTTACATTCAGTGGCAAGGTTAACCAGATCGGGAAGCCGTAGAGAAATCGAGTCCGAACAGGGCGATAGTCGCTGGGTGTAGACCCGAAACCAAGTGATCTACTCATGGCCAGGATGAAGGTGCGGTAACACGCACTGGAGGTCCGAACCCACTAATGTTGAAAAATTAGGGGATGAGCTGTGGGTAGGGGTGAAAGGCTAAACAAACTTGGAAATAGCTGGTTCTCTCCGAAAACTATTTAGGTAGTGCCTCAAGTATCACCATCGGGGGTAGAGCACTGTTATGGCTAGGGGGTCATCGCGACTTACCAAACCATTGCAAACTCCGAATACCGATGAGTGCGAGCTTGGGAGACAGACGTCGGGTGCTAACGTCCGGCGTCAAGAGGGAAACAACCCAGACCGCCAGCTAAGGTCCCAAAGATTGGCTAAGTGGAAAACGAAGTGGGAAGGCTAAAACAGTCAGGATGTTGGCTTAGAAGCAGCCATCATTTAAAGAAAGCGTAATAGCTCACTGATCGAGTCGTCCTGCGCGGAAGATGTAACGGGGCTAAGCCAGTCACCGAAGCTGCGGATATGCGTAAGCATATGGTAGGAGAGCGTTCTGTAAGCCTGCGAAGGTGTCTTGTAAAGGATGCTGGAGGTATCAGAAGTGCGAATGCTGACATGAGTAGCGATAATGGGGGTGAAAAGCCCCCACGCCGTAAGCCCAAGGTTTCCTGTTCAACGTTCATCGGAGCAGGGTGAGTCGGCCCCTAAGGCGAGGCAGAGATGCGTAGCTGATGGGAAGCAGGTTAATATTCCTGCACCGTCGTATGATGCGATGGGGGGACGGATCGCGGAAGGTTGTCTGACTGTTGGAATAGTCAGTTTCTGGTTCATAGAAGGCGCTTAGGCAAATCCGGGCGCAGGATTCAAGGGATCGGGACGAGGCACTTAGGTGCTGAAGCAATCGGAAGTGGTTCCAAGAAAAGCCTCTAAGCTTCAGTCATACGAGACCGTACCGCAAACCGACACAGGTGGGCGAGATGAGTATTCTAAGGCGCTTGAGAGAACTCGGGAGAAGGAACTCGGCAAATTGGTACCGTAACTTCGGGAAAAGGTACGCCCTTGTAGCTTGGCTGATTTACTTCAGTAGGGCGAACGGGTTGCAATAAACTGGTGGCTGCGACTGTTTAATAAAAACACAGCACTCTGCAAACACGAAAGTGGACGTATAGGGTGTGACGCCTGCCCGGTGCTGGAAGATTAAATGATGGGGTGCAAGCTCTTGATTGAAGTCCCAGTAAACGGCGGCCGTAACTATAACGGTCCTAAGGTAGCGAAATTCCTTGTCGGGTAAGTTCCGACCTGCACGAATGGCGTAACGATGGCCACACTGTCTCCTCCCGAGACTCAGCGAAGTTGAAGTGTTTGTGATGATGCAATCTACCCGCGGCTAGACGGAAAGACCCCATGAACCTTTACTGTAGCTTTGCATTGGACTTTGAATCAATCTGTGTAGGATAGGTGGGAGGCTTAGAAGCGGGGACGCCAGTTCTCGTGGAGCCATCCTTGAAATACCACCCTGGTTCATTTGAGGTTCTAACCTTGGCCCGTTATCCGGGTCGGGGACAGTGCATGGTAGGCAGTTTGACTGGGGCGGTCTCCTCCTAAAGTGTAACGGAGGAGTTCGAAGGTACGCTAGGTACGGTCGGACATCGTGCTAATAGTGCAATGGCATAAGCGTGCTTAACTGCGAGACTGACAAGTCGAGCAGGTACGAAAGTAGGACATAGTGATCCGGTGGTTCTGTATGGAAGGGCCATCGCTCAACGGATAAAAGGTACTCTGGGGATAACAGGCTGATTCCTCCCAAGAGTTCATATCGACGGGGGAGTTTGGCACCTCGATGTCGGCTCATCACATCCTGGGGCTGTAGCCGGTCCCAAGGGTATGGCTGTTCGCCATTTAAAGTGGTACGTGAGCTGGGTTTAAAACGTCGTGAGACAGTTTGGTCCCTATCTGCCGTGGGCGTTGGAAATTTGAAGGGGGCTGCTCCTAGTACGAGAGGACCGGAGTGGACAGACCTCTGGTGTACCGGTTGTCACGCCAGTGGCATTGCCGGGTAGCTAAGTCTGGAAGAGATAACCGCTGAAAGCATCTAAGCGGGAAACTTGCCTTAAGATGAGATTTCCCAGAGCCTTGAGCTCTTTGAAGGGTCGTTCGAGACCAGGACGTTGATAGGTCAGGTGTGGAAGTGCAGTAATGCATTAAGCTAACTGATACTAATTGCCCGTACGGCTTGTCCCTATAACCTTAGCAGGTTATGGTGAATGAGAAGTACGTTGTAACGTTCGTTGATACAACTTCATTACCCCATTTACTTACTTTCCAGATTCGGAGCGCCGCTGACAGCGTCGCTCGTACAAGTCAATGCCTGATGACCATAGCAAGTTGGTCCCACCCCTTCCCATCCCGAACAGGACCGTGAAACAACTCTGCGCCGATGATAGTGCTGCAACCAGTGTGAAAGTAGGTTATCGTCAGGCTAGTTATATAAAAAAGCCCACCAAGTGATCTTGGTGGGCTTTTTTTCGTTCATGTAACGCCAAACGACAGGATTGGCGCGATTTCCTGGGCGCGGAAGAGTGGTTGGACCAATCAAGCCGCTTCTATCCTGCTGACCACGTAATCGATGTGCGCCTGCATGGCGGTGCGCGCCGCTTCCGGTCTGCGCGCGCAAATCGCCTGGCAGATGGCGCGGTGCTGCTGCAGGAGCTGGCCCGACACTTCGGCGTCGAGCGCCCGCAGGCTGGAACCGTTCAACGTTATATGCTCGCGCAGGATGCCAAGCACGCTGGCATGCAGATGCAAAAACATGCTGTTGTGCGAGGCCAGCGCTATCGCCTCATGCAGCCGGGCGTCGATTGACGCTTCCACCGCCTGGTCGTCGCCGATGCGGGCTTGTTCCAGGCTATTCAATAAATTGCGGATTTGTCCGTGCTCCTCATCATTGCCACGTAGTGCCGCGTAGTAGGCCGTCGCGCCTTCGAGCACACGCCGGAATTCCAGCACATCGCCCAGCACGGCCGGATGGTCGGTCACCAGCTGCCCCCAAGGCGAAGCCGTGCTGGTGCGCAGCTGGTCGCTGACGAATACGCCGGCTCCGCGCTTGCTGCGCAATAGTCCCCGCGCCACCAGGCGCTGCAGCGCCTCGCGTATCGTGTTGCGCGACACCTCATATTGCTCCGCCAGTGCGCGTTCGGAGGGCAGGCGCGCATTGGCCGGATAAGTGCCGTCCAGCAGCGCCGTCTCCAGCTTGCGCAATACGCCCTCGACCAGTCCGCTTGTTTTCATTTCGACGCTCTCCTGTTGTAGCCGCTGGTCCAACCAATTTGCGACGGCTTCGATGCACGGGAATTATGGAGCTTGTCCGACGAATAAGCAAAACAGAGGAGACCTCACATGCTAGCGCGACACTATCCGCCCGGCCCGGACAAGGCCCACCCACACGTCTACCTGTTCGGCACCTGCGTGGTCGACCTGTTCATGCCGGAAGCCGGGCTCGATGCCGTGCGCCTGCTGGAACGCGAGGGCCTGACGGTGCATTTCCCGCGCGGCCAGAGCTGCTGCGGCCAACCTGCCTACAGCAGCGGCAATCCCGAACAGGCGCGCGCCGTGGCGCGGGCACAACTTGATCTGTTTTCCCAACCCTGGCCGGTCATCGTGCCGTCCGGTTCCTGCGCCGGCATGATGCGCCACCACTGGCCGACGCTGTTCGACGACGATCCGCAAGCAGCCGCCCAGGCGCGCGAGCTGTCCGAGCGTGTCTACGAACTGAGTGAATTCCTGCTGCACGTACTGCACGTGAATTTTTCCGAGACATCGCCGCAACCGGACGAACAGGTGGTGCTGCATACGTCCTGCGGCGCGCGGCGCGAGATGGGCACGCGCGCCCACGGCGTCGCCCTGCTCGACGCGCTGCCCGGCGTAACGCGCGTGGAGCACGCACATGAATCGGAGTGCTGCGGATTCGGCGGCACCTTCTCCCTCAAGCACGACGACATCTCCGGCGCCATGGTCAGCGACAAAATCGCCTCCGCCTGCGCCACGGGTTGTGAGCGGTTGGTCTCCGCCGATTGCGGCTGCCTGCTCAACATCGGCCACGCCGCCAAGCGGCAGGGCGCACCGCTACAGGTGGAACACTTGGCCAGCTTCCTGTGGCGCCGGGTGGGAGGCGCGGCATGAGCGCACGTGAACTCATACTGGGCAAACTGCTCGCAGCGGCACCGGCTCCCGGCATGCCTCTACGCGAACTGGAAGACCGCATCAACGCGCATCATGCGCGCGGCCCGTTGCGCGAGGCGTCAGCCACCAAACTGGCAGATACGCTGGAGCGCGTGATGACGTCGGTGCGCACCGACGTGTGGCGAGTCGATGTACACGGTTGGCCCACGCTGCTGGCGCAGAAGCTCGCAGCCGCTGGCGTAGCCAATCTGCTGCTCGACACCGCCCGTGCCGAAGGCGCTGCGCTGGCCGCGGCCTTGCCCGCCGAAGTGCGCACCGTGCCGTTCGACCGTCCGCTGGAGGAGTGGAAGAACGAGCTGTTTGCCGGCGTCGACGCCGGCTTCACCGTGGCCCGCTCAGGTATCGCCGCCACCGGCACGCTGGTGCTGGCGCCTGACGCGGGATCGCCGCGCACGGTGTCGCTGGTCCCGCCGCTGCATGTGGCGCTGGTCTATGCGAGCACGCTGCATGCGGACCTGCATGCGGCGATGCACGCCGAAGCCTGGAGCGCGACCATGCCGACCAACCTGGTTCTGGTGTCCGGCCCGTCGAAGACTTCGGACATCCAGCAAACGCTGGCTTACGGTGCGCACGGCCCGCGCGCGCTATGGGTATTTATCATCGACGACTCAGGAGCGACAGCATGAACGCCCCCATGCACTTCATGCCGCCGGCCGATTTCCGCGCCCGCGTCAGCGACGCGCTGCAAGACACCAAACTGCGCGGCAGCATGCGTGGTGCGATGGACTTCCTGCAGGATAAGCGCCGCGCACAGTTCCCCGACAGCGACGAACTGGAACAGCTGCGCGATCTGGGCGAAGCGGTGCGGCAGCACGCGCTGGCGCATCTGCCGGAACTGCTGGTGCAGTTCGAAGCGAAGCTGCAAGCGGCCGGCGCCCACGTGCACTGGGCCGCGACCGCCGACGAAGCCAACGCCATCATCCTTGAAATCGCCCGGCGGCGCGGCGCGCGCAGCGTCATCAAGGGCAAGTCGATGGCCAGCGAAGAGGTGGAGCTGAACCACTACATGGCGCAACACGGCATCGACTGCATCGAATCCGACATGGGCGAATACATCGTGCAGCTGGCGGGCGAGAAGCCGTCGCACATCGTCATGCCGGCGGTGCACAAGACGCGCGCCGATATCGGCGCGCTGTTCGAACGCCACATCCCCGGCACGCCGTACAGCGAAGACGTCGATACGTTGATCCAGGCGGGCCGGCGCGCGCTGCGCCAGGCGTTTGCCGATGCCGACATCGGCCTGTCCGGCGTGAACTTTGCGGCGGCCGATACCGGCACCCTGTGGCTGGTCGAAAACGAGGGTAACGGCCGCCTGTCGACCAGCGTGCCCGATGTGCATATCGCCTTGATGGGTATGGAAAAGGTGGTGGCAAAGCTGGAGCACATCGTACCGCTGGCCAGCCTGCTGACACGTTCGGCGACCGGGCAGGCCATCACCACCTACTTCAACCTGATCACGGGACCACGCCGCACTGGCGAAATGGACGGGCCGCGCGAACTGCACGTGGTGCTGCTCGATAACGGCCGCACGCAAGCCTACGCCGACGAGCAGTTGCGCGCCACGCTGCAGTGCATACGCTGCGGCGCCTGCATCAACCACTGCCCGGTCTATGCGCGGGTGGGCGGCCACGCCTATGGCACCACCTATCCCGGCCCGATCGGCAAGATCATTTCGCCACACCTGCTGGGGCTTGAAGCGACCGCCGACCTGGCGACCGCCTCCAGCCTGTGCGGCGCGTGCGGCGAGGTATGCCCGGTGCGCATCCCGATACCGGCCCTGCTGGTGCGCCTGCGCACCGAGGCCAATCGCGATCCGGCGCAGAAAGTCGAGCATGCGCTGCGCGGGCAGGGCGCCAGCTTCAGTCGCAGCGAGCGGCTGGTGTGGCGGTTCTGGAGCGGCGCATTCGCGCGGCCTGGCGTGTATCGCTGGTTCCGCTGGGCGGCCACGCGGCTGCGCGCCTTCACGCCGAGCAGCCAGCTGGGATGGACCCGTCACCGCGAACCGCTCAAGCCGGCCGCGCGCAGCCTGGCCGACCTGCTGCGTGAAAGGGGGCAGGCCGAATAGCGTTGTATCGCCGTCTCGGGGTGGGGTGAATATTTTTCACGGCTGCGGCCAATTCATTTCATCTTTTCGTACCACCGAAAGCCGGCGCCCCGCCTATAAACTCGTCGCATCTTTTAGCTGTCAAAAAAATACTTGTACTCTTGGAGGAGACCGCAATGCAAACCTGGAATCAGATATACGCGCCGCTAGGCAGTTTGGGGCTGTCCGCCCTGGTTGCCGCCGTGCCGATCATTTTCTTCTTTCTCGCGCTGGCAGTGCTGCGCATCAAAGGCCACGTCGCCGCCGCCGTGACGCTGGCGTTGGCGCTGGCAGTGGCCATCTTCGCCTATGGCATGCCGGTGCCGCAGGCGCTGGCCGCGGCGGGCTATGGCTTCGCCTACGGCCTGTGGCCGATCGCCTGGATCATCGTCACCGCGGTGTTCCTGTACAAAGTGGTCGACCGCACCGGCCAGCTCGATATCATCCGCGCCTCGGTGCTGTCGATTACCGACGACCAGCGCCTGCAGATGCTGCTGATCGGCTTTTCGTTCGGTGCCTTCCTCGAAGGCGCGGCGGGCTTCGGCGCGCCGGTGGCGATTACGTCGGCGCTGCTGGTCGGCCTGGGCTTCAATCCGCTGTACGCTGCGGGCCTGTGCCTGATCGCCAACACGGCGCCGGTGGCGTTCGGCGCGATGGGCATTCCCATCATCGTCGCCGGCCAGGTCACCGGCATCGACGCCATGCAGATCGGCGCGATGGCCGGCCGTCAGCTGCCGCTGCTGTCGCTGGCGGTGCCATTCTGGCTGGTGTTCATGATGGACGGCACGCGCGGCATCAAGGAAACCTGGCCTGCGGCGCTGGTCGCCGGCGGCAGCTTCGCTGTGACGCAGTACATCACCTCCAACTTCATCGGACCTGAACTGCCGGACATTACGTCCGCGCTGGTCAGCCTTGGTTCGCTGACGGCACTGCTGAAAGTATGGCAGCCGGCCAGCGCCAAGGCCGGCGCCCGCAGCGCCATCTCGATGGGTGGCGGTACGGCGGCCATGGCCACCTTCGGCGGCGGCTCGCCAATCGGCGCCGCACCGCGTATCCGCAAGCAGTCGCCATACAGCACCGCGCAGACGGTGCGCGCCTGGGCGCCGTTCGGCATCCTGACCGCCATCGTCACCGTATGGAGCCTGCCGCAGTTCAAAGCGCTGTTCGCCGGCAGCGGCGCGCTGGCCGGCACCGTGATGAAATTCCATGTGCCCTACCTGGACCAGATGGTGATCAAGATGACGCCTATCGTGGCGGCCCCCAAGGCCTACGAGGCGGTCTTCAAGCTGGACCTGTTGTCGGCTGTCGGTACCGCGATCCTGCTGTCCACGCTGGTCTCGATGGCGCTGCTGCGCTTCAAGCCGATGGCCGGCCTGCGCGCGCTGGGCGATACGGTAGTTGAACTGCGCCGTCCTATCCTGTCCATTGGCCTGGTGTTGGCGTTTGCGTTTGTCGCCAACTACTCCGGCATGTCGTCGACCCTGGCGCTGGTACTGGCCGGCACCGGCGCTGCCTTCCCGTTCTTCTCGCCGTTCCTCGGCTGGCTGGGCGTTTTCCTGACCGGCTCGGACACTTCGTCGAACGCTTTGTTCTGCTCCCTGCAAAACACCACGGCGCATCAGATCAATGTATCCGACACCTTGCTGGTGGCAGCCAACACCACCGGCGGCGTGACTGGCAAGATGATCTCCCCGCAATCGATCGCCGTGGCTTGCGCCGCGACCGGATTGGTGGGCCGCGAATCCGAGTTGTTCCGCTTTACCCTCAAACATAGCCTGCTGTTCGCCACCATCGTTGGTATCATGACGGTATTGCAGGCGTATGTATTGACGGGGATGGTGCCGCACTGACGCCGAATCCCAGCCCTGCCAAGGGTTTGTGAAAGGCGCATAACCATGCCCAGACGTTTCCCCCCAGTGCACGCGCTATCCGCCTTCGAGGCGGCGGCGCGTGCCGGTTCATTTGCAGTCGCCGCGCAGCAGCTGTGCATTACGCCGTCGGCGTTATCGCACCGCATCCGTCTCTTGGAGGAGTTTGTAGGCGACCGCTTGTTCGTGCGCGACGGACGTTCGCTGACGCTGTCGCCGTTCGGCCGCAGTTACCTGGACGTGGTATGCCAGGCGCTGCGCACACTGACCGATTTCCCCCTTCCGCACCGCAGCGCGCCGACACAGCCGCGCGTCAAGATCACGGTGCCGCCGACCTTCGCGCGCTACCTGCTGATGCCGCGACTGGCCGAGTTCACCGAAGCCCATCCCGAGATCGTGGTCGAAGTGTTCCTGTCGGTTCCCCTGTATGACCTGTGTGTGAACGAGACGGATCTGGAAGTGCGCTTCGGCGCCGGCAAGTATCCCGACATGGTGACCACGCGGCTGTTCGGCGAACCGGCATTTGCGGTCGCCAGCCCGGCCTATCTGGAGAAGATAGGCGGCATCGCCACGCCGGCCGATTTGAAGAAGGCCACCTTGCTGCGCTCCGCGCTGGAGCAATGGAAGCCATGGTTCGAGCAGGCCGGCCTGGATTGGCCGGAGCCGGCCGACGCGTTGCGCGTCGACGACCTTGGCCTGCTGCTGGAGGCGGTACGCCACGGCCACGGTGTGGGTTTGACGCGACAGCACTTCGCGCAGGACATGATCGCCAGCGGCGAAGTGGTGCAGCTGTTCGACGTGCGCCTGGCGTCGCCGCCGCACGCGTATTACGTGGTGTACGAGCAGAGCGCCCATATCCGGCCGGAGGTGAGCTTGTTCATCGATTGGCTGATGGCGGCCTATCCGGACCACGAACGCGACGCATGAAAAATCTGCGCTTCAGCGGTTAATTCTTTTCACCGCTGGCGCACTTCGCAGGCCGCTACACTGGACGCTATTTCCATCGCATCCAAGGCCACTCATGAACGCGCCGCCAGCCCCGCCACTGTTACGGCAGGAACGCAAACAAGCCATACTGGCCGCGCTGCGTGGCCTGCTTCCACCGCATTGCCTGCTGTCCGAGCAGGAAGACACCCGCCCCTACGAATGCGACGGCCTGACCGCCTACCGGCAGCTGCCGCTGGCCGTGGCGCTGCCCGAGACGGAGCAGCAGCTGATCGCGCTGCTGAAGGCGTGCAGCGCGCTGCGGGTGCCCATCGTGCCGCGCGGCGCGGGCACCGGTCTGTCCGGCGGCGCGATGCCGATCGCCGACGGCATCGTCATCTCGACCGCAAAGATGAGCCGCATCCTGGCGCTCGATCCGCTGGCGCGCACGGCGCGCGTGCAGCCCGGCGTGCGCAACCTGGCCATCTCCGAGGCCGCCGCGCCGCACGCGCTGTACTACGCGCCGGACCCGTCGTCGCAGATCGCCTGCACCATCGCCGGCAACGTGGCCGAGAACTCGGGCGGCGTCCACTGCCTCAAGTACGGCCTGACCCTGCATAACGTGATGGGAGTGCGGATGGTGTCGATGGACGGCGAGGTTATCGAACTCGGTGGCGCCGCGCTTGACGCGCCGGGACTGGACCTGCTGGCCGTGTTCATCGGCTCCGAGGGCATGCTGGGCGTGGTCACCGAGGTGACGGTGCGCCTGATTCCCAAGCCGCCGCTGGCGCGCGTCATCATGGCGTCGTTCGACGATGTCGTCACCGGCGGCGACGCGGTGGCGGAGGTGATCGCCGCCGGCATCATCCCGGCCGGCCTGGAGATGATGGACCGCACCAGCGCGCGCATGGTCGAACCCTTCGTCAAGGCCGGCTACGACACCGACGCCGCCGCCATCCTGCTGTGCGAATCGGACGGCATGCCGGAAGAGGTGGAGGAGGAAATCGAACGCATGAGCGAAGTGCTGCGGCGCGCCGGCGCCAGCGCCATCGCGGTCTCGGGCAGCGAGGCGGAACGCATGCGCTTCTGGTCCGGCCGCAAGAACGCTTTTCCGGCGGCGGGGCGCATCTCGCCCGACTACTACTGCATGGACGGCACGATCCCGCGCAAGCGCCTGGCCGAAGTCCTGCAAGGCATCGCCGCGATGAGTGAGACCTACGGCCTGCGTTGCGCCAACGTGTTCCACGCCGGCGACGGCAACCTGCATCCGTTGATCATGTTCGACGCCAACGAGCCGGGCGAATTCGACCGCGCCGAACGCTTCGGCGAGGCGATCCTGGCGCTGTGCGTGGAAGTGGGCGGCACCATCACCGGCGAGCATGGCGTGGGCATCGAGAAGATCGACGCCATGTGCGGGCAGTTCACGGTGAACGAGGTGGCCGCCTTCATCGGCGTCAAGCGCGCCTTCGACGGTGCCTTCCTGCTCAATCCAAACAAAGCCATACCCACGCTGGACCGCTGCGCCGCGTATGGCAAACGGCAGGCGCGCGGCGGCATATTCAAGTTTGTCAAACAGGTGGGGGCATGACGATGGAATCGATAGTGAACCAGTTCCGCGACCGCATCGTGGCGGCCGGCGCGGCGCGTACGCCGCTGCGCCTGCGCGGAGGTGGCAGCAAGAACTGGTACGGACAAACGCCGGAGGGCGACGTGCTGGAGACGTCCGCCTACCAGGGCATCGTGGCCTATGAACCGACGGAGCTGGTGGTGACGGCGCGCTGCGGCACGCCGCTGCGCGAGCTGGAACGGGAGCTGGCGCTGCAAGGCCAGATGCTGGCGTTCGAGCCGCCGCATTTCGGCCCCGGCGCCACGGTGGGCGGCATGGTGGCGGCCGGGCTTTCCGGCCCGCGCCGCCAGAACGTGGGCGCGGTGCGCGATTTCGTGCTCGGCGCGGTGCTGATGGACGGCCGTGGCGACATGCTGCGTTTCGGCGGGCAGGTGATGAAGAACGTCGCCGGCTACGATGTCTCGCGCCTGCTGGCCGGGTCGTTGGGCGTGCTGGGACTGATGCTGGAGGTGTCGCTGAAAGTGCTGCCACGGCCAATGGCGGAAGCCACGCTGCGGCTGCAGCTGGATCAGGAGGAAGCCTTGCTGCGCCTGAACCGCTGGGCGGGGCAGCCGTTGCCGCTGTCCGCGTCCGCGTGGCACGATGGCGCGTTGACGCTGCGCCTGTCCGGCGCGCGGGCGGCGGTGGCGGCGGCCGCGCAGCATATCGGCGGCGAGGCGCTGGAGCCGGAAGCGTCCACGCAATGGTGGAGCGATTTGCGCGAGCACCGGCACGCCTGGTTCGGGGAAGCGGAGACGCCGCTGTGGCGCTTGTCGCTGCCGTCCGCGACGCCGGCACGATCGCTGTCCACATTGGACGACGGCGCGCAGCTGATCGAATGGGGCGGTTCGCAACGCTGGCTGCGCAGCGACGCAGATCCGGCCGCGCTGCGCGCGCGGGTGGCGGAGCTGGGCGGCCACGCCACCATGTTCCGCGGCGGCGACAAGCGCTATGGCGTGTTCCAGCCGCTGGCGCCGGCCGTGCACGCGATCCACCGCAATCTCAAACAGCACTTCGACCCGGCCGGCATCTTCAATCCCGGCCGCATGTACCGGGATCTGTAATCATGCAAACCAATCTGGCAGAACAATTCAAGAACACCGCCGACGGCGACGAGGCCGAAGCCATCCTGCGCGCCTGCGTGCATTGTGGCTTTTGCACCGCGACCTGTCCCACCTACCAGCTGCTGGGCGACGAACTGGATGGTCCGCGCGGCCGCATCTACCTGATCAAGCAGGTGCTGGAAGGGCAGGCGGCCACGGAGCGCACGCAGTTGCACCTGGACCGCTGCCTGAGCTGCCGCAACTGCGAAAGCACCTGTCCGTCCGGCGTGCAGTATGGCCGCCTGCTCGACATCGGCCGCAAGGTTGTGGAGCAGCAGGTGGGCAGGCCTGCGCGCCAGCGTTATCAGCGCCTGCTGCTGAAGGAGGCGCTGCCGCGCGCTTGGCTGTTCCGGCCCGCGATGAAGATGGGGCGCATGGTGCGTCCATTGCTGCCGGCGGCGCTGCAGGAGAAGGTGCAGCCGGTGCCCGCGCCCGGCCCTTGGCCACGCGGCGGACAGGCGCGCAAGATGCTGCTGCTGGACGGTTGCGTGCAGCCGGAGATGGCGCCGAATATCAACAGCTCGGCGGCGCGCATCCTGGCGGCGCTGGATGTGGAACTGGTGGTGGCGCCGCGCGCCGGCTGCTGCGGCGCGATCCGCTATCACCTGGCCGACCACGACGGCGGGCTGGATGACATGCGGCGCAATATCGACGCGTGGTGGCCGCTGCTGGAAGCCGGTGCGGAGGCCATCGTGATGACCGCCTCCGGCTGCGGCGCCACCGTCAAGGAATACGGCCATCTGCTACGGGACGATCCAGCCTATGCGGCCAAGGCGCACCGCGTGTCCGAGCTGACGCGCGACATCAGCGAGATACTGTACGACGAGCAGGCGGGCTTGCAGGCGTTGCTGAAGCAGCGACCACCGGCCGAGCCGGTGGCGTTTCATCCGCCATGCACGCTGCAGCATGCGCAGCGCATACGCGGCAAGGTCGAGGAGCTGTTGCGCGGCGCTGGCGTCGACGTGCGCCTGTGTGCCGACAGCCATCTGTGCTGCGGCTCGGCCGGCACGTATTCGGTGCTGCAGCCGGAGCTGTCTCACCAGCTGCGCGACCGCAAGCTGGCCAATTTGCAGGCCACGGGCGCGGCCCGCATCGTGTCCGCCAACATCGGCTGTCAAAGCCATTTGCAATCGGGGACGCCGATGCCGGTCGGGCACTGGATCGAATTGATCGACCAGATGCTGGCGTGACGAGCGGCGCGCTCTAGTTGTTCATGCGCTGGGTGTGCGTCCACTGGTGGTCGGACGCATACACGGCCGAGCTGTAGGTGCGGTAGGTCTGGCCTTCGCCCGGCCACGGGTTCATGATGTAGACGTAGTTGACGCCATTGGCGGTTTCATAGCCGCGCCCCACCATGATGTGGCCGCCGCCGCCGGTCCAGCCGTAGCGGATCACGAACGGGCGGTTGGCGTTGATGTCCGAGACCACGCTGTTCCAGGACGAGGCCGAGTTGTAGGCCGTGTTGGATACGCCCCAGGCCTGCAGGATGTTCTGCACGCTGCCATTGCTGCCGTACATATTGTTGGGCTGGTTGGCGTAGCTGTTCCAGTTGAAGGTCGAATTGCCGCAGGCGTAGTTCAGGCCGAAGGCCCAGTTGACGATCTGGCATTGGCTGGGCGTTTGTCCGTAGTAGTTCAGCACGGCCTTGCTGGAGCCGGCCCAGCACCACTGGCTGTGCTCCTGCGTGACCAGCGGCACGTTCAGGGTTTTCCATTGCGCGAAGGCGGATGGCAAGGCCGCCAGCAGGGCGGCGCTCAAGATCAGGTTGTTCATTTTTTTCATGTGAGTCTCCTTGTCTCACGCGGCTCAGCGCGTACTGTCCAGATTTTTTTTGACCGCCACGCGCAGCGGCTCCAGCAGCTCGCTCGCATCCAGCAAGCCGTCGCCCGCGCCTTTGCGTTGCAGCAGCAGCGACTGGCGCGCCGAATGCAGCGGCGCGAAGCGCACCGCGCCGTTCTGGGCGGCGCTCACTTCGAGGAAATCGGATTGCGCCTGGTAGATGCGCAGCACGCGCACGTTCGAGCGTTCCGCGTTGGCGTAGGCGGCCATCGCGGCGTCGAGATCCTTGGCCATGACGGACGCGCCGTAGGCCACCGTCTCCCATTTGCCGTTGACCTGTTCGACCGTGGCCAGGCCGATAGGCTGGTCGTTGAGGGTGATGACGAAGCGCCAGATGCCGGTCGGCCTGGCCATTGCCTTCATCTCGCGGCGGCCGGCCAGCAGGTCGGCGGGATCGATGGTGTAGACCGGGAAGCCGTAGGCGATGCGGGCGTCCTTCAAGTCCTGCACGTCGGCCACTTCCAGCGGAAAGCCCTGCGGCGCGCTGCCGGCGTGGTTCTGCACCTGGTACTGGACGAACTGGGCGAAATCGCGCCGGGCGGCGTTGGCGGCGCCGTCGCGCTGCGACTGCGGCGATGCGCTGATCTGCGCGGTCTGCGCGTACGGCGCGGGGCTGGACAGGCTCAGGCAGCCTGCGACGGCCAGTCCAAGTAAGGTTGAAATACGCGGCATGGTATCGGTCTCCTCTTGCAGGTGGAATGGGGGGCAGCGCAGCCATTCTAGGTAATCCAAATTGCAAGTTTGTCGTTTTTGAACAATTGAGACAGACGCCCTTAGGCTTTTCCGTTTCTTAACAATCGAAAGGCGCTGCCGGCAGATGTGACGTATTGCAACGTGTAATCACAATTGCTGTCCACGTGCAGATTTGGGTTGTATTATTAAGTCCATCGTCTTGTTCAATCCACAGAGGTGCATTCATGTCAGAAGCAAAAAAATATCGTCTGGTTACACGCAGCGACTTCGACGGTTTGGTGTGCGCGGTCCTGTTAAAACACCTGGACATGATCGATGAGATCCTGTTCGTGCACCCGAAGGATATGCAGGACGGTAAGATCGCCATCAGCGACAATGACATCACCACCAATCTGCCGTTCGTGCCGGGCGTGCACATCGCGTTCGACCACCATTTGTCGGAGACTATCCGCAATACGGGCGAGCGCAAGAATCATGTGATCCACCCGGAAGCGCCGTCGGCCGCGCGCGTGGTGTACGACTACTACGGCGCCGAGAAGGCCTTCCCGGCCTCGTGGCACGACATGATGGTGGCGGTGGACAAGGGCGACGCGGCCCGCTTCAACGAGCAGGAGGTGCTCAATCCCCAGGGCTGGGATCTGCTGAACTTCCTGATGGATGCGCGCACCGGCCTGGGCCGCTTCCGCGAGTTCCGCATCTCGAACTACAACCTGATGATGGACTTGATCGACTACTGCAAGAACCACACGATAGACGAGATCATGGCCTTGCCGGATGTGAAGGAGCGCAAGGAGCTGTACTTCGAGCACGCCGAAAAGTGCAAGGAGCAGATCCGCCGCTGCGCCACCGTGCACAAGAACCTGGTGGTGCTGGATCTGCGCGACGAGGAGATCATCTACGCAGGCAACCGCTTCATCATCTACGCCATGTATCCGCAGACGAATATCTCGATCCACGTGCTGTGGGGCTTGAAGAATCAGAACACGGTATTCGCCACTGGCAAGTCGATCCTGAACCGCACGTCCAAGACCAATATCGGCGCGCTGATGCTGGAGTACGGCGGTGGCGGGCACGAGAACGCCGGCACTTGCCAGGTCGATAACGAGCTGGCGGAAGAGGTGCTGGGCGCCTTGATCGCTCGAATAAATTCGGAAGGGTAAAAAGAAACGGCGCTCAGTGAGCGCCGTTTTTAATTCAGACCTCTTCCTTTTCAGGCAGGGCGATCTGGTTGTCTGTGCTGAACTGGTAGTCCTTGAACACGTGCTCTGCGGTCAGCAGCTGGTACTCGCCGTCCGCCTTCTTGTGCGTGGTGTCCTTCAGGCGGTAGGTGTAGTGGCCGCAGGTCCAGCAGTTGAAGTTGCGCATGTGGGTGCACAGGCAGGTCTTGTCCATCACCACGATGTTCTTCTCGGTCGGATGCGCCGCCACTTCGCGGTTGTAGGAATTGATGTAGGCGCAGTTGCCGGTCGCGTCCAGCAGGTAGCCATACGATTCGCAGCCCGGACGGATGCCCGCGCCGATGGCCGGCGTGTTCTTGAGCATGCGCATCGGATAGCCGGTCGGCGAGATGCCGTTGACGATGATGTCCTCTTCCGACGCCTTGAAATACTCCTGCTTGACCTTGGCCGGCAGGCCGCACTCGTTGGTGACGGTGAAGCGGGTCGCCACCTGCACGCCCGCAGCGCCCGCTTCCAGGAAGCGCACCGCGTCGCTGCCGGTGAAGATGCCGCCGGCCGCGATCAGCGGAATGTCCAGGTTCTCGGCCTTCAGGTAGTCCAGCAGCTCCTGGGTGATGGTCATCAGGTCGTACTCGGCCCAGTCCATGCCGAAGCCCAGGTGGCCGCCGGCCAGCGGGCCTTCGACGATGATGTAGTCGGGCAGGCGGTCCAGCTTGGCGTTCTTGCGCAGGAAGATCTGCAGCGCGCGCACCGACGAGACGATGATGCCCAGCTTGGCTTCGCGGAAGCGCGGGTGGTCGGCCATCAAGGCGAACGAGCCGAAGTGCAGGCCGGCCGACAGCGTGATGCCGTCGATGCCGGCGTCCAGCGCCGCGTTCAGGCGGGTGCGCAGGGTTTCGCGCGGGCCGTTCATGGTCAGCTTTTCCATGCAGTTGACGAAGATCAGGCCGGGGCCTTGCTTCGCCGCCATGGTGGCGCCGATGTGGCGGCGCTGCGCGTCGGCCAAGCGTTCCAGGTCGAACTGCACCACGGACTTGTCCATGTTGTTGATGTTGAACTTGTAGAGCCTGGTCTTGTCCTTGACGAAGCTGGTGTCGAACTTGCGGTCGGACACGTCCTCGACCATGGCGTCCGAGATATGGCCGATGCCGCCCAGGCGGGCCGCTTCCAGCGCAAGTTCCGAGGTCGAGATGTCCACTCCCATTCCGCCGACCATGATGGGCACGTACTCGTTTTTGCCAAATCGCAGGCGGAAATCATCAACACGTTTCATTGCTATCCTTAGACTACCGTAGTGGTTGCCGGGCAAAAAAGCCCGGCGCTATGCGTGATATGCGGTCGCGCGGCAGTACACCTTGCATGGAGCCGGTTCGATTCTACTCCATGTGTACTACAGCATTGTGACGCCGCGGCGGGCGTCGCGCGAGGGATCAGTCGCGGAAGTTGTTGAATTCCAGCGGCATGTCCGGCACGTCCTTGCGCAGCATGGCCATGGCCGCCTGCAGGTCGTCGCGCTTGGCGCCGGTGACGCGCACGGCGTCGCCCTGGATGCTCGCTTGCACTTTCATCTTGCTATCCTTGATGACGCGCACGATTTTCTTGGCATCGTCGGATTCGATGCCGTTCTTGACCTTGATCACTTGCTTGACCTTGTCGCCGCCGATCTTTTTAATGTCGCCGTCTTCCAGGAAGCGGACATCGACTTTGCGTTTGGACAGCTTGTTGGTCAGCACGTCGCGCACCTGCTGCAACTGGAATTCGGAGTCGGCGATCACGGTCAGTTCCTGTTCCTTGTGCTCGACCGAGGCGCTCGTACCCTTGAAATCGAAGCGGGTGGCGATTTCCTTTTGAGATTGCTCGACGGCATTCTTCACTTCGATCATATCGGCTTCGGAGACTACATCAAACGACGGCATAACTATTTCCTTTTCGTGTGGCATGCAGCATGCACTCACTGGCTGCATCAAAGACTGACATTTTAACGGACAACCGGCCCAAAGCCGCCATATCGACGCTGGTTTTTTGCTTGTTTCGCTCTATAATCGATTAAATTTCCCAGGTTTTTCCTCCATGCATCCACAGTCAGCCATCCAGTACCAGTTCCCACTTCAATCCCTCAACACTTTTGGCATCGCGGCGAGCGCGCACGCGTATTTGCGCGTGACGAAAACAGAGCAACTGCTCGGCGTTTTTGCCGATGCCGCCTGGGTTTCCTTGCCCAAGCTGGTGCTGGGCGGCGGCAGCAATCTGCTGCTGACCGGAGACTTTCCCGGCCTGGTGCTGCACATCGCGCTGCAGGGGCGCGAGGTGCTGGCCGATGATGCGGACCACCCGGATCATCACTACGTGCGCGCGGCGGCCGGCGAGAACTGGCACGAGTTCGTGCAGTGGACGCTGGCGCAGGGCATAGGCGGGCTGGAAAACCTGTCGCTGATCCCGGGTACGGTGGGCGCGGCGCCGATCCAGAACATCGGCGCCTACGGCCTCGAAACCAAGGACGTGTTCCACAGCGTGACCGTGTTCGATCCGGCCAGCGGCAAGACGCGCACGATGGACGCAGCAGCATGCCGCTTCGGTTATCGCGACAGCATCTTCAAGCAGGAGGGCGGGCGCCACCTGATCATCCTCGACGTGTGCTTCGCGCTGCCCAAGGCCTGGCGGCCCAACCTGCGCTACGCCGAACTGGCGCAGGCGCTGGCGGAGCAGGGCATCTCCGCGCCGTCCGCGCAGCAGGTGGCCGACACGGTGATCGCGATCCGCCGCCGCAAGCTGCCCGATCCCGCGGTAATCGGCAACGCGGGCAGCTTCTTCAAGAATCCGGTGGTGACGGGCGCGCAGTGCGCGGCATTGCTGGAGCAGTTTCCGGCGCTGGTGCATCACGCGCAGCCGGACGGCAGCGAGAAGCTGGCGGCGGGATGGCTGATCGATCAATGCGGATGGAAGGGGCGCAAGCTGGGCGCGGCGGGCGTGTACCCGAAACAGGCGCTGGTGCTGGTCAACAACGGCGGCGCGAAGGGCGCCGACGTGGTGGCGCTGGCGCGCGCGATCCAGGCGGACGTGCAGACGCGCTATGGCGTGCTGCTGGAGCCGGAGCCGGTGTTCATTTGAAAATGGCGGGCCGCCGGCCCGCCATGACGTGCGTTAGCCGAAGTGGCAAACGTAATCGACCGTCTCCACGGTTTCGATATCGAAGCTCGAATTGCCGCCCACCTTGAACTCCTGGCCAGCCGCGTAGGTCTGCCACTCGCTGGCGCCGGCCAGGCGCACCTTGCACACGCCGCCGATGATCTCCATCGTTTCCGGCGCGCCGGTGTTGAAGGTCAGGCTGGAAGGGAAGATCACGCCGACGCTTTTCTTGCTGCCGTCGGCGAAAATCACATTGTGCGAAACGCATTTGCCGTCGAAGTAGATATTCGATTTCTTGACGACGCTGACTTGATCAAATTGAGCACTCATACTGCTGTTTTTCCTTGGTTCGATGCGGAGGGAGGACCAGGCAGCGCGGCCGCGTTCATCACGCGGTTACGGCCGCCGCGCTTGGCGGCGTACAGTGCCTGGTCGGCTTGGTGGATCAACTGCTCGATGCTGGAGGAGGCCGACGGCACCACGCTCGCCACGCCGATCGACATGGTCACGGTGGAAAATTCGGTCTCCGCCAGCGGGTTCTCGATGGCCAGTTGTTCCAGATGGCGGCGGCACGACTCGGCCACGATCAGTGCCCCAGTCAGTGGTGTCTCCGGCAGGATAATGGCGAATTCCTCGCCGCCGTAGCGCGCGGCCAGGTCGGCCGGTCGCTTGAGGTGTTCGGTCAATACGGCGGCCACCTTTTTCAGGCACAAATCGCCTGCCAGGTGGCCGAAGCTGTCGTTGTAGCGCTTGAAGAAATCCACGTCGCACAACAGCAGCGTCAAGGGCTGCTTGTCGCGCTGGCCGCGCTGCCATTCCACGCGCATGGTTTCGTCGAAGCGGCGGCGGTTGGCGATGCCGGTCAGGCCGTCGAGCGCTGCCAGCTTTTGCAGTTCCAGGTTGGCCTCGGCCAGCCGCTGCTGGCTCTCGCGCAGGAAGCGGAAGGCCTGGTCGCGCTGCAGCCGGCTGATATGCGCGCCCGAATGGTAGCGGATGCGAGCCAGCAGCTCCAGCTGGTCCGGCAGCTTGACCATGTAGTCGTTGGCGCCGGTGGCGAAGCTGTGCGCCTTGAGCTTGGGGTCTTCCTTGGCCGAGAGTACGATCACCGGCACATGGCGCAGTTCCTCCCGCGCGCGGTATTGCTGGATCAGGGCGAAGCCGTCGATGGCCGGCATCACCAGGTCTTGCAGGATCACGGTCGGCTGCAACTGCAGCGCGCTTTGCAGGGCCTGCGCGGCATCGGTCACGTAGTGGAATTCGATGTCGTCCTGGCCGCTCAGCATGCGGCGCACCGCTTCGACGATGATCAACTGGTCGTCCACCAACAGCACATGGGCCTTGAACGCCGTCAGCGACTGCTCCGGATCTGCTGCGATTACATGTGCTTCTGACATCGGTGTTCTCTTTTACTTTCAGGAGCCGCCGCCCAAGGTGCTGCGCAAGACCGGCCCGATCTTCGCCAGCGGTAAAATCATCTGCGCCGCATCCAGTTCGGCGGCGGCGCGCGGCATGCCGTAGACGGCGCTGCTGGCCTGGTCCTGGGCGATGGTCGACTGGCCGGCGCGTCGCATGGCCAGCAGGCCTTCGGCGCCGTCGCGGCCCATGCCGGTCAATAGTACACCCACCGCCTCGCCCTTCCAGTTCTGCGCCACGCAACGGAAAAACACATCGACCGAAGGACGGTAGGCATAGTCCTTCGGATTTGCATCGTAACGTAATCGATTGCTTTGATCCAGCGTTAAGTGGTCGTTGCTCTTGGCGATAAGGACGGTGCCGGCCACCAGCTCGTCGCCGTCTTCGGCCGAGCGCACCGGCATTTCCAGGTGCTCGCCCAGCCAGCGGGCGAAATTGTCGGCGAAGTGCTGGTCGATGTGCTGCACCACCACGATCGCGCAGCCACGCGGCGGCTTCCAGCCGGCCAGCATCTTCGCCACCGCCATCGGGCCGCCGGTGGAGGCGCCGATCGCCAGCAGCGACGTGACGCGCGCCGGCGCATCGAGGTTCTCCTCGCCGTGGTAGGTGCCGTTGGCGTTGGCGGCCGTTTTCGGCATCATCGCCTGATTGCCGCCGCTGTGGCGTATCAGCTTGTCCATGGTGCGGATCTTGGCCAGCAGCTCGGCGTCGCCGTCCGGTTTCCCTTGCAGCACCGGGGTCGCCGTCACGTCGAGCGCGCCGGCGCCCAGTGCGCGGAACACCTGGTTGACGTTGTCCTGCGGCCGCCCGGTCACCACCAGGATGGCGCACGGGCTTTGTTCCATGATCTGGCGGGTCGCCTCGACGCCGTCCAGCTCCGGCATGTTCAGGTCCATCAGGATCAGGTCCGGCCGGTTGTCGGCGCACATGCGCACCGCCTCCGCGCCGGTGCGGGCGATCCACAGCACCTGGTGTTCCGCGGTGCTGGCCACTACCCGCCGCAGCGCTTCGGCTGCCATGGCGACGTCGTTGGCGATGGCGATCTTCATATGCGGGCCTCTCCAATCAAATCGCTGACCGCGTCGAGCAGCGTCTCGTCGTGGAAGCTGCCCTTGGTCAGGTAATAATCGGCGCCGGCCGACAGCCCGCGTGCGCGGTCTTCGGGGCGGTCCTTGTAGGAGACTATCATGACCGGCAGCTTGTGCAGGTGAATATCCTTTTTGATCAGCGTGACCAGTTCGATGCCGTCCATGCGCGGCATGTCGACGTCGGTGATCACCAGGTCGTAGTCGCCGCTGCGCACCACGTTCCAGCCGTCGATGCCGTCGATGGCGATATCGACCAGGAAGCCCCGGCCAAGCAGCAGCTTGCGCTCCATCTCGCGCACGGTGAGCGAATCGTCGACCACCAGGATGCGCTTGGTCTTGCGGCGTCCGGCCGGGTCGGACCTGGTCAGCTGATGCAGGCCGCCTTCGTGCAGCAGCTTGTCGATCGACAGCAGCAGGTCGGGCACGTCGAGGATCAGCACCGGCTCGCCGTCGTCGAGCAGGGCGGCGGCCGAGATGTCGCGCATCTTGCCGAAGGTCGGGTCGAGCGCCTGCACCGCCAGGCTTTGTTCGCCGCGTATGGCTTGCACCACCAGCGCGTAGCGGCGCGTGCCGCTGCCGATGACCACCACCGCCAGTTCGTCGCTGCCGGCGTCGGTGTCGCCCAGCTCCAGCACCTGCGCCGCCGAGACCAACCCCAGATGCTCGCCGCCCAAATCGAAGAACTGCTTGCTCTCGAGCGTATGGATGGCGGCGCGCGGCACCTTGACCACGCGCTCCACCTGCACGATGGGCACGGCGTAGGCTTCGCCTTTGATGTCGACCACCAGCGCGCGCACGATCGATTGCGTCAGCGGCAGCGTGATGAAGGTGCGGAAGCCGACGCCCAGTTCCGATTCGATGCGTACGGTGCCGTTCTGTGCGCGGATGGTTTCATGCACGATGTCCAGGCCTACGCCGCGCCCGGAAATCTCGGTGGTGCTTTCTTTCAGGCTGAAGGCTGGCAGGAACAGGAACTCCAGCAGCTCGGCGGGCGACAGCGAGGCCGCCATCTGCTCGCTGGCCATCTTGCGCTCGACCACTTGCGCGCGGATTTTTTCCAGGTCCACGCCGCGCCCATCGTCGCTGATCTCGATACTGAGCATGCCGGCGCGGTGCTTCGCTTCCAGCACGATGACGCCGGTGCCGGGCTTGCCGGCGGCGATGCGGCCGGCCGGCGTGTCCATGCCGTGGTCGACCGAGTTGCGCAGCATATGGTTGAGCGGACTTTCGATCCGGGCCAGGATGTCGCGGTCGACCAGCGTGTCCTCGCCGATGATCTGCAGCTGCACTTCCTTGCCCATGCTGCGGGCCAGGTCGCGCACCATGCGCGGGAAGGCCTGCACGCCGTCGCGGAAGGGACGCATGCGCAGCGTCAGCACCTCGTCCACCATGCCTTGCGAGACGGCCAGCAGGCGGCGCTCGTAGGCTTCGATGTCGGCGATGTGCTCCAGCACGAACTGCTTGAGCGGGTGGGTCTTTTGCAGCGCCAGCAGGGACTTCTCTTTCAGGCCGGCGTCGCTGCTGTTGGCGATCACTTCGTGCAGCTGCTCGACCAGCGCGAACAGGCTGCTCTGGTTGCGCTTGAAGCGTTGCAGGTCCTGGATGAAGGGATGCATCTGGTGCGCGTTGATGCGCGACTCGCTGGCCAGCGACAGCAGGCGGTCGAAGTTCTGCGCGGATTTCAGTACGGCCGGCGCGCGCGGCGCGGCGGCTTGCGCTTCCTCGGCCGGAGGCGGGGCGGGGGAGGGCGCTTCGGCCGTGGGCGGGGCGGCGGCCTGCGCGGCGGGCTGCGGTACGGGCGTCGGCGCGGGCATCGGCGCGGACGCCGGCGGCTGCAGGGCCGCCGGCTCGGGCAGGAAGGCGATGTTGGCGATGGCGTCCAGCGTTTGCCGGATCAGCGCCGCGTTGGCGCCCAGCCAGGCGTCGACGCCGCTGTCCTGCAATCGCGACAGCTGCAGTATCAGGTCGACGCCGGCCAGCAGCGCGTCCACGCGGTTGGGCGTGAGCGCCAGCTTGCCGCGCTGCGCGGCGACGAAGGCGTCCTCCATGCCGTGCGCCAGCTGCACCACCACCTCCAGGCCGACGATGGCGGCCGCGCCCTTGATCGAGTGCGCCGCGCGCATCATCGATTCGACCGCGCCGGCGTCGTCCTTCAGGCGCTCCATGGCCAGCAGGCCGTCGGTGAGGATCTGGGTCTGGCTCTCGGCCTCCATGCGGAACAGGTCCAGCATGGAGAACTGGCTCAGGTCTCCGTTGTTATCCTGGCTCATCGCAGCGACCTCGCAAGTTGGTAGCCGATCAGCGCCGAATCGAGCACGCCGATATGCATGTCTTGATGCGCTATCACGCCCGACAGGAAGCGCGACAGGCCCTTGTTGATGGTGGCGGCCGGCGCCAGCACGGAGGCGGTGGCGTAGCGCAGGATGCCGTGCAGGTCGGCCACCGGCAGCGCGTAGGCCTGGTCCTGCCATTGCGTGAGCAGCAGGCGCGCGAAGGTGTGGCGATCGGTGGCGGCTTCGCCTTCGTTTTCGTCGATGCCCAGCAGCGCCGCCAGCGACATGCAGGGATACAGCGTGCCGCCGACGTTGACGATGCCGCTCAAGCCGGGTTCCGTGCGGTGCGGCAGGCGGTGCGGCTTGGCCTGCGGCGCCACCGACACGAACATTTTGGTCGGCAGCGACAACCACTCGCGGCCGATGCGGAACACCAGGCAGGAGGCATCCAGCTGCTGCGTGCTGGCGGCGGCCTGTCGGAAGTGGGCGGCCCAGTCTTTCTTGTAGTCGTCGCCGACTGCGCGCTGCAGGTTGCGCTGGGCGGCGCCTGCGTAGACTTCGCAATTGCGGCAGTGGACCGCCTGCTCCAGCTTCTCGCAGCTTTGGTCGCCGATCACGCCGATGCGGTTCCAGCAGTCGTCGATGCCGACGATGGCGATGGGGGAAGTGGTCGTGTTCATGGTCGTTCGCCCTTATGATCCTTGCTGGCGGTGGTAGACGCGCGCGGCGCGGGCCTTGAGCGCGGCCGCCGCGCCGGGATCGTTGTTGGTTTCGGCCAGCAGGGCCAGGTGGCAGAGCGCTTCATAATGGTCCGGTTGCAGGTAGACGCAGCGCTTCCAGTAGTCCTCGGCGAGCTGGCGCTTGTCCGTCAGCTCGTTGACCAGGCCGAGGATGAAATAGGCTTCCGCCGAATCGGGCGCCTGCGCCAGATGGTCGCGGCTCTTGTTCTCTGCTTCCTTCAGCTGGCCCAGGTCGGCCAGCTGGCGGGCTTCCGCCAGCAGGTCGGTGTTGGCCGGCGTGGCGGCGGGTGCCGGCACGGGCGTCAGGCGCGGCGGCTTGTGCGGTGCTTGCGGTTGCGGCGCCGCTGCACGGCGCACGGTGCGTGCTGCGGCTTTCGGAACCGCCTTGACCGCAGGCGCCGGCCGCGCCGGCTCTTTCTTCAGGCCGAACGCCTGCGGGTACTGGATGGGCGTAAAGCCCTGTTGGCAGAACGACGGCACTTCTGCGTAGCCGGCGAACAGCACGCCGTTCTCGGCCAGCAGGGCTTCCAGCTTGGCGATGGCCGTCTTGGTGGTCTGCTTGTCGAAGTAGATCAGCAGGTTGCGGCAAAAGATCACGTCGTAATAGCCCGTCCGGGTGGCGAGCTCGAACTCCAGCAGGTTGCCCTGCTTGAAGCGCACCTGCTGGCGCAAGGCGTCGTTGATGACGTAGTCTTCGCCGTCGGCGCTGAAGTGGCGGTCGCGGAAGGCCAGGTCCTGGCTGCGGAAGGCGTTGCGGTTGTAGATGCCGCTCTTGGCGCGCTCCACGCAGCCGGGGCTGATGTCGTAGGCGTCGATGATGTAGCCGTCGCGCCGCACGCCGGCGTCGGCCAGCACCATCGCCATGGTGTACGGTTCCTCGCCGCCGGCGCAGGGGATGGACAGGATGCGCACCATGCGGTTGGCATCGCCGGCCAGGCGCGCGCGGACGAATTCGGCGGCGGCCTGGAAGGCTTGCGGTTCGCGGTAGAACCAGGACTCCGGCACCACCACCAGCTCCACCAGCGCGGTCAACTCGTCCGGCGTCATGCGGTCCAGGTAGACGTCCTGGTTGGCGGCGGCGGTTTGCTCCATGCGGCTCCTGATCGCGCGTTCGACCGCGGACCTGGACAGCGTCAAGCCGGTGGCCTCGTGCAGCATGGACTGGGCGGGCGTCATGGCTGGAACAGTATCGCGCGCAGCGTTGCAGGCAGCAGATGTTCAAGCTCCACCAGCTGCAGCATGCCGCCCGGATCGCTGGCGACCGCGCCGAGGAAGGGCGCGGCCTGCACGCCGCTGCCGGTGAGCTGCGCTTCGGCCACCTCCTGCACGCCCAGCACGCGCTCCGCGCGCAGGCCGAGCAGGTGGTCCGTGCCTTCCGGCGCGTGGTAGTCCACCAGGATGATGCGCGTGTCGAAATGATCGGCGCCGCCCGGCAGTCCGCTGGCGCGGCGCAAGTCGATCACCGGCACCGACTGGCCGTGGAAGTCCATCAGGCCGGCGACGGTGTCCGGCGCCAGCGGCAGGTGCTTCAGTTCCAGCAGCGGCAGCACGCGCACCACGTCGCGCAGGCGCAGGCCGTAGCGGTCGGCGCCGATGTGGAAGATCAGCAGCTTCATCGCCCGCTCCGGTCAGGCCGCCACGGCGAAGTTGGCGACGCTGGTCTGCAGGTCGCCGGCCGCGTACTGCAGCTGGTGCACCGCCTCGCTGGTGGCCTTGAGCGATTCCACCGTCTGCTGGGTGGCGTCGTTCAGCTGCATCATGGTCTCCGAGATCTGCTGCGCGCCCACGGCTTGCGACTGCATCCCCTGCAGCACCGCGTCGAATTGCGGCGCCAGTTTCTGCACCTGGTCCATTACGCCGGACAGCTGGTCCGTCACCTGGCGCACCTCGCCGACGCTGCGGCGTATCTCTTCCGAGAATTTGTCCATGCCCATCACGCTGGCCGACACCGCCGACTGCATCTCCTTGAGCATCTGTTCGATGTCCCAGGTGGAGACCGAGGTCTGGTCGGCCAGGCGGCGGATTTCGGTGGCCACCACCGAGAAGCCGCGTCCCGCCTCGCCGGCCTTCTCGGCCTCGATGGCGGCGTTGAGCGAGAGGATGTTGGTCTGGTCGGCCACCTTGGTGATGGTGATCAGAACGCTGTTGATGTTGGAGGCCTTCTCCGACAACGCGGCCAGCTTGGCGTTGATCGAATCGGTGGCGGAGACCATGTGCTGCATGGTGCTGTCCATGCGGCGCAGGTTGTTCTGGGCGTCGGCGGTGGCGCTGGTGGTGTAGTCGGCCACCGCGGTGGCGTCTTCCATGGTCTTCAACAGCTGCGAGGTGTTGGCGGAGATTTCCTTGGTGGTGCTGAGGATCTCGACGCTGGTCTGCGCCTGTTCGATGCCGGTCGCTTCCTGCTGCCTGGCCGAGGCGGCGATCTCGGTGGCCGAGGTGGTGACCTGGATGCCGGCCTTCTGCACGTTGTTGAGCAGCGCGCGCAGGTTCTCGAACATGCGGTCCAGGCCATGCGCCAGCTGGCCGATGGCGTCGCTGCCGGACACGTCGATCTTGCCGGTCAAATCGCCGGCGGCGGCCTTGGAGACCACGCCGAGCAGCGAGTCGACCTTGGACTTGAGCACATTGGTGGCCGCCAGTTCGTTGGCCTGGCTGTCCTGGATGGACTGCGCCATGCGGTTGAATTCCATCGTCACCAGGCCCAGTTCATCGGCCGACAGCACCGCAGCCCGCGCCGACTGTTCGCCGGCGGCGATGCGGCCGACCGCGTGGGTCAGGTTGTTCAGGGGCGTCAGCAGCGCGCCTCCCAGCAGCCATGCGATCGATGCCGACAGCAGCACGCAGACCAAGCCGCCGGCGCTGAGCACCAGGCGCATGGTTTCCTGCAGGCGGTTTGAGGCTTCGGAGCGCTGCGCCAGCAGCCCGCGTTCCTCCGCGGTCGCGTCGTCCAGCAGCTTGTAGATGCCGGTGATGGCGGCGTTGCCGTTCGATAGAGAACCGGTGTGGCCCATGATGTCGGCGGCGCCGGGCTTGTTGCCCAGATCCCGGCGTTCGGCCAGCTGCGCCTCGATGACTTCCTTGACCCAGGCGGCGATCTTGCCCTCGGTCTCCTTGAAGCGCGCCACCTGGACAGGATTGTCGCCGGTGAGTTTTTGCAGCGCCTGGAGGGAGCCGGGCAGGTCGCCCAACTCCTTGTGGGTGCGTTCAAAGCGGACAGGGTCGCCGGTCAGGTAGTAGCCGCGCGCTTCCACCTGCACTTGCAGCAGGTCGTTGCGCATCTGGTCGACGGACTGGATCACTTCCATCGTGTGCCTGTCCCACCCGTTGGCGTCGGACAGGCTGTTGAACTTGGTGTAGGCCATGGACAGCAGCACCAGGATGATGGCGAGGATGGCGCCAAAACTCAGATACAGCTTTTTCTTGATGCTCAGGTCTTTAAACATTTGGTCTCCATGTTCCTGTGCTTTACGCCGCAACGGCAAAATTGGCCACGCTGGTCTGCAGGTCGCCGGCCGCGTATTGTAGTTGGTGCACCGCTTCGCTGGTGGCCTTGAGCGAGTCCACCGTTTGCCGGGTGGCGTCGCTCAGCTGCATCATGGTCTCCGAGATCTGCTGCGCGCCCACGGCTTGCGACTGCATCCCCTGCAGCACCGCGTCGAACTGCGGCGCCAGTTTCTGCACCTGGTCCATCACGCCGGACAGCTGGTCCGTCACCTGGCGCACCTCGCCGACGCTGCGGCGTATCTCTTCCGAGAATTTGTCCATGCCCATCACGCTGGCCGACACCGCCGACTGCATCTCCTTGAGCATCTGTTCGATGTCCCAGGTGGAGACCGAGGTCTGGTCGGCCAGGCGGCGGATTTCAGTGGCCACCACCGAGAAGCCGCGTCCCGCCTCGCCGGCCTTCTCGGCCTCGATGGCGGCGTTGAGCGAGAGGATGTTGGTCTGGTCGGCCACCTTGGTGATGGTGATCAGAACGCTGTTGATGTTGGAGGCCTTCTCCGACAACGCGGCCAGCTTGGCGTTGATCGAATCGGTGGCGGAGACCATGTGCTGCATGGTGCTGTCCATGCGGCGCAAGTTGTTCTGGGCGTCGGCGGTGGCGCTGGTGGTGTAGTCGGCCACCGCGGTGGCGTCTTCCATGGTCTTCAACAGCTGCGCGGTGCTGGCGGAGATTTCCTTGGTGGTGCTGAGGATCTCGACGCTGGTCTGCGCCTGTTCGATGCCGGTGGCCTCCTGCTGCTTGGCCGAGGCGGCGATCTCGGTGGCCGAGGTGGTGACCTGGATGCCGGCCTTCTGCACGTTGTTGAGCAGCGCGCGCAGGTTTTCGAACATGCGGTCCAGGCCATGGGCCAGCTGGCCGATGGCATCGCTGCCGGCGACCTCGATCTTGCCGGTCAAATCGCCGGCGGCGGCCTTGGAGACCACGCCGAGCAGCGAGTCGACCTTGGACTTGAGCAGGTTGGTGGCCGCCAGTTCGTTGGCCTGGCTGTCCTGGATGGCCTGCGCCATGCGGTTGAATTCTGCCGTCACGCGGCCCATTTCATCGTCCGACAGCACCGCGGCCCGCGCCGACTGTTCGCCGGCGGCGATGCGGCCCAGCGCGTGCGTGAGGTTGTTGAGGGGGGAGAGCAGGGCGCCGGCCAGCATCAGGCCGATCACCACCGCCAGCACCACGCACAAGCCGCCGCCCAGGATCAGCACCAGCGACATGGTTTGCTGCAGGCCCTGCGAGGTGCGGGTGCGGGCGTCGAGCAGGCGGGCTTCCTCGGCGGTGGCTTCGTCGATCAGGGCGCGGATGGCGCCGACGTTGCGGGCGCCGTTGCGCAGTTCGACGCCGTGGCCCAGCTGGTCCGCCGCGCCGGCGTTCTGGCCCAGCGCCCGGCGTTTGTCCAGCAGCGGATGGTAGACCTGCGTCAGCCAGTCGTTGACCATGGCGTGCAGCTTGCGCAGGCGTTCCTGCTGGACGGGATTGTCGGCGGTGAGCGTCAGCAGCCGTTGCAAGCGATGTTCCAGCGTGGCCTCGGCGTCGGCACTGACGGAGAGCAGCTTGTCGTCGCCGCTGAGCACATAGCCGCGTTCCGCCGCTTGCAGCTCCAGTACCGCGACCGAGGTGCGGTCGGCTTCGCGCAGCACTTCCAGTGTGTGCTTGTCCCACTGGCGTGCATCGGACAGCCGGCTGAAATTGAGGTAGGCCATGGCCAGCAGCACCAGGATGGTGGCGACCACCGCGCCGAAACCGATAGCGAGTTTTGATTTGATACTGACGTTCTTGAACATATGCGCTCCACTGTGGCCTGGCAGTGGAAACAATGTATCATTTTGTCGCCCTTTGCGGAGGACAAAAAAAACCCGATGCGACCTTGCGGTGGCCAAGGCCGCCGCAAGGCCGCATCGGGCCGTTGGATAGAACTGGCTTACTGGCCGCGCTTCAGGCGCGCGTTGGCGGCGATGCGCATGCGCAGCGCGTTCAGTTTGATGAAGCCGCCGGCGTCGGCCTGGTTGTAGGCGCCGCCGTCTTCGTCGAAGGTGGCGATGTTCATATCAAACAGGGAGTCGGTCTTCGAATCGCGCGAGACGACGATCACGTTGCCCTTGTAGAGCTTCACGCGCACCCAGCCATTGACGGTGGCCTGGGTGTGGTCGATCAGCGTCTGGATGGCGACGCGCTCCGGCGCCCACCAGTAGCCGTTGTAGATCATCGAGGCGTAGCGCGGCATCAGGTCGTCCTTCAGGTGGGCCACTTCGCGGTCCAGCGTGATCGACTCGATGGCGCGGTGCGCCTTGAGCATGATGGTGCCGCCAGGGGTTTCGTAGCAGCCGCGTGACTTCATGCCGACGTAGCGGTTCTCCACCAGGTCCAGGCGGCCGATGCCATGCTTGCCGCCCAGGCGATTCAGCTCGGTCAGCACGGTGGCCGGCGACATGCGCACGCCGTTCAGGGCGACGATGTCGCCTTTCTCGTATTCGATGTCCAGGTATTCCGGCTGGTCCGGCGCCGCCTCGGGGCTGACGCTCCAGCGCCACATGGTTTCCTCGGCTTCGGCGCTCGGGTTTTCCAGGTGGCGGCCTTCGAAGGAGATGTGCAGCAGGTTGGCGTCCATCGAGTAGGGCGCGCCGCCGTTCTTGTGCTTCATGTCGATTTCGATGCCGGCGTCTTCCGCGTACTTCAGCAGTTTTTCGCGCGACAGCAGGTCCCATTCGCGCCATGGGGCGATGATTTTCACGCCTGGTTTCAGCGCGTAGGCGCCCAGCTCGAAGCGCACCTGGTCGTTGCCCTTGCCGGTGGCGCCGTGCGAGATGGCGTCGGCGCCGGTGGCGTTGGCGATCTCGATCAGGCGCTTGGCGATCAGCGGACGCGCGATCGAGGTGCCCAGCAGGTATTCGCCTTCGTACACGGTGTTGGCGCGGAACATAGGGAACACGAAGTCGCGCACGAATTCCTCGCGCACGTCGTCGATGTAGATGTTCTCCGGCTTGATGCCGAACTTGATCGCCTTGGCGCGCGCCGGTTCCAGTTCCTCGCCCTGTCCCAGGTCGGCGGTGAAGGTGACGATTTCGCACTGGTAGTTATCTTGCAGCCATTTGAGGATGACGGAGGTATCGAGGCCGCCCGAGTAGGCGAGGACTACTTTTTTAATATCGCTCATGCTAGTTCCAATTGGTGGGTAGTGTTAGTTGTTGGTGTCGACGCGGCCGATCAGCAGGTACTCGATGAGCGCCTTCTGCACGTGCAGGCGGTTCTCCGCCTCGTCCCAGACCACCGACTGCGGGCCGTCGATGACGTCGGCCGAGACTTCCTCGCCGCGGTGGGCGGGCAGGCAATGCATGAACAGCGCGTCCGGCGCGGCGCGCGCCATCTTGGCGCTGTCGACGATCCAGCCGTCGAAGGCCTTCAGGCGGGCGGCGTTCTCCTCTTCGTAGCCCATGCTGGTCCAGACGTCGGTGTTGACCAGGTGCGCGCCCTGGCAGGCGTCGGACGGGTTGTCGAAGAAGGTGTAGCGGTCGGTCGAGACCAGCGACATGTCCATGTCGTAGCCCTTGGGCGTGGACACGTTGACGTGGAAGCCGAACACCTCGGCCGCCTGCAGCCAGGAGTACAGCATGTTGTTGGCGTCGCCCACCCAGGCCACGGTCTTGCCGGTGATAGCCCCGCGGTGCTCGTAGTAGGTGAAGATGTCGGCGAACACCTGGCACGGATGGTGTTCGTTGGTCAGGCCGTTAATCACCGGCACGCGCGAGTTGGCGGCGAAACGCTCGATGATGTCCTGGCCGAAGGTGCGCACCATGATGATGTCGCACATGCGGCTCATCACCTGGCCGGCGTCTTCCACCGGCTCGCCGCGGCCCAGCTGCGAATCGCGCGTGTTCAGGTAGATCGCCGCGCCGCCCAGCTGGTGCATGCCGGCCTCGAAGGACAGGCGGGTGCGGGTCGAGTTCTTCTCGAACACCATGACCAGCGTGCGGTCGATCAGCGGGTGGTAGATTTCGTAGTTCTTGAATTTTCGCTTGATCAGGTGCGCGCGTTCAATCACGTATTCGTATTCGGCTAACGAAAAGTCGGAAAACTGCAGGTAATGCTTGATCGGTTTTTGGATAGGCATAGTAACAACTGACAGGAGAGCGGGCGTGGGGCGATGTGCCTGGCCGGCTTAGCCGGACAATTATAAAGGCAATTCGGCGGATAGGGCGGATTGCCGCAGATTCTCCTGTCTATACAGGTATCGCGGCCCCGTGGTTGCTAGGTGTAGATCTGCGTGGTGGCCGAGGTTTTGTGCTCGGGCGCCGTCAGCGGCAGGTCGAGCGCGAAGGCGGTGCCGCCGCGCGAGCTGTGGACCGTGATCTGGCCGCCCAGTAGCGAAGTGACAATGTTGTAGCTGATCGACAGTCCCAGCCCGCTGCCGCCCTGACCGAGCTTGGTGGTGAAGAAGGGGTCGAAGATGCGCGACATGTGCTCCGGCGCGATGCCGCCGCCGTTGTCGCGGAAGGTGAGCAGCACCCGGCCCTCGGCCGGCGTGGACGCCTGCAGCCACATGCCGCCGCTGCGCTCGCGCGCGAAGGCGTGCAGCAGCGCGTTGTTGATGAAATTGGCGATCACCTGGCCCAGCGGGCCCGGATAGCTGTCCATCGAGATCGGCGCCGGCACGTCGATCTCGATGCGGTGGTTGGCGGCGCGGATGCGGTTCATCATCGTCGCGATCACCTCGTGCGACACCTGCTGCAGGTTGAACACGCGGCGCTGCTCGGTGGTGCGGTCGACCGCCACCTGCTTGAAGCTGTTGACCAGGTCCGCCGCGCTGGTCAGGCCGCGCATCACCAGCTCGTGCGCCTTGCGGGCGTCGGCCAGGTAGCCGGCCAGCTCGGAGCGGCGCAGGCCGGGGCCGTTGACCCGGAGCTCCAGCTCCTCGGTCTTTTGGATCAGGGTGCTGGCGATCAGCAGGCTGTTGCCGATCGGCGTATTGAGCTCGTGCGCCACGCCGGCCATCAGGGAGCCCAGCGCCGCCAGCTTCTCCTGCGACACCAGCTGCGTTTGCGCGTCCTTCAACTGGCGGTAGGCCTCGGCGTTGTCGAGCGCGATGGCGCCGTAGGCGCACAGCGTGCGGAAGATCAGCCGTTCGCGCTCGCCGTAGGCGCGCGCGTGCATGGCCTGCACCGTCATCACGCCCAGCGCGCGCTCGCCCACCACCAGCGGCACGTACAGCGCGCTGACCATCAGCTGGGTGCCGGGCGCCAGGAAGATGTCGTCCGGCCCCGCCTCCTCGACGTAGATCTCGCGCCGCTCGCGCACGCAGCGCGCCGAGTTGGCGCGCGGGTTGTCGACGGCGATGGTGTTGGTCGGCAGCGGGCGGCCGTTCTCGATGCCGAAGGCGCGGCTGACCGTGGCGCCGCCGGCGTCGCACAGGTAGATGGCGAAGCTGTGCGCCGGCAGCAGGCCCTGGACGTGGCGGTTCAGCGCCTGGAACACGGCGGCGGCGTCGAGGTGGATGGTGATCTCCTGGCCGATGGCCGACAGGCGCTCGAGCGTGTCGCTGGTCTGCTGCAGCACCTCGGCGCGGCGCGCCTCGGAGGCGGCCAGCTCGCGGTGGTGCTGGCCCTCGGCGCGGGCGTGCTCGGTCTGGTGGTGCACCTGCATGGCGATGGCGCGGCTGGTCGCTTCCTGGCTGTGGGTCTTGTGGCGCGCGGCGGCCGCCGCCTGCGCCGAGGCGTAGGCCGCCGCGTAGTCGCCGACCCGCGCGTACTCGCGTCCCAGCGCGTCGTGCAGGTCGCCGGGCAGGGTGTAGCCGTCGATGGCGGAGGCCACGTCCAGCGCCTGGTGCAGGTAGTGCAGCGTGGCGTTTTGCTCGGTCATGCCGGGCGGCGGCGGCAGCGTGTGGCGCTCGTGGATCACCGACAGCACGCGCAGCGCGGCCACGTGGTTGTCGCGGTTGGCCTGTTCGGCCGCCAGTTCGACCGCGCGCTCGGCCATCTCCAGCGCCTCCTGCGGACGGCCGAGGAAGCACAGCGCGTGCGCCTGGCCGCGCCGCGCGATCGACTGGAAGTCGGCCTGGCCCAGCGCGTCGGCGCGCGCGGCCATGCGGTGGAAGGCGTTCAGCGCGCCGCTGTAGTCGCCCTTGTCGAGCGCCAGGTCGCCCAGGTAGGACAGCGCGTGCGCGTAGCTGCGCGCGCCCGGCAGCGGCGTCATGATCTGCAGCGCCTCGTGCAGCAGCTCCTCGGTGGCGTCGAGCCGGCCCAGGCGGCGCATGGTTTCGGCGGTGTGCATCAGGCAGGCGCCGATGCTGCGCGGCCAGCCGGTGGGGCGCGCCAGATCGAGCGCGCTTTGCATCCATTCCAGCGCCGAGTGGTGGTCGTTGAGGATGGTGAAATTGAGGCCGATGTTGATCGCGGCGGTGACGGCCACGCGCACCTGGCCCGTCTCCAGCGCCGTCTCGTAGCAGTGGATGTAGTGGCGCGCGGCGGTGCCGTGGTCGCTGTGCTGGCTGGCGGACAGGCCGAAGAAGTCGTACACCCAGGCCGCCACGCCGGGATGCTGCGGCGCCTCGTCGGTGGCGAAGCGCTGGCCCCAGCGGCGCTCGGCCGAGCGCAGGTCCTGCAGCACGGCCCAGCGGGCGATGGCCGCTTCGGCGATGTCGGCGCGCTGGGTGTCGCCGCAGGCGCGGGCGGCGGCGGCCATCTGTTCCAGCTCGCGCTCGCCGCTGCGGTGGTCGCCGCGGTCGATGGCGATCCAGGCCCGCAGCCAGTGGGCGTCGGCGCGGCCCTGGTGGTCGTCCAGGCGGCACAGCTGTTCGAAGGAGAGTTCGGTCAGGGCGGCGGCGTCATCGAGTTCGCCGGCCAGCCACACCGCTTCGGCCTGCACCAGTTGCAGGCGGGCCGAGATCAGGCACATGTCGTCCGGCGACAGCGCGGTGGCGGTCAGCAGCTGGCGGCCCTCGGCGGCCAGGGCGGTGGCGCGCGCGGTGTCGCGCTGGCGCAGGTGCCAGGCCAGCGGCACCAGCACCGGCAGGCGCGCAGGCCCGCGCAGCGGCTGCAGGGCCGCTTCCCATTGCGCTACTTCTTCGTCGACCGCGTAAATGTCCATCGGTGTCCTTGGACTGCCTGGCGCAGCGGGGATGGGGCTGTTGAAAGTCGCCACGCAGATACTTGCCTTGAGGAATTATAGTCCGCAAATGCAAATTGTGCGTGTGCTACGACAATTGTTTTTTTTAATATAGGGTTTGCGACGATTCATGCAACAGTTGGCCATACAGCGTGTGGCGCATTTTGGCGATCTTGCCCTCGGCCACGGCGGCCAGGATCGCGCATTGCGGCTCGATCAGGTGACGGCAGTTGTAGAACTTGCAATGCCCGAGGTAGGGTTCGAAGTCCACGAAGGCGCGCTCCAGCATACCTTCGCTCAGGTGGTACAGGCCGAACTCCTGGAAGCCGGGCGAATCGATGATCGATGAATCGGGCCCCAGTTCGGGCAGCTGGTACAGGCGGGTGAAGGTGGTGGTGTGCTTGCCGGTGTCGAGCGCGGCGGAGATTTCGCGCACGGCGATGTCGGCGTCCGGCACAAGCAGGTTGATCAGCGAGGACTTGCCCATGCCGGACTGGCCGATCAGGATCGACGACTGTCCGGCCAGCAGCGGTTTCAACACGGCCAGCGCCTCGTCCGGCCGCGCCTTGGCCGACACCTCGTGCACCGGGTAGCCCAGCGAGGCGTACGGCTGCAGGCGCTCGCGGGTGCGCTCCAGCGATTCGGCGACGTCGGTCTTGTTGAGGATCAGGCGGGCCGTGATGCCGGCCGCCTCGGCCGCCACCAGCGAGCGCGACACCAGGTCGTCGGCGAAGCCGGGCTCGGTGGCGACCACGATGAACAGCTGCGTCAGGTTGGCCGCCAGCAGCTTGGACTTGTACTGGTCCGAGCGGTAGAGCAGGGTCTTGCGTTCCTCGATCTTGTCGATCACGCCCTGGTCGGGCGAGGTCAGCGTGATGCGCACCTGGTCGCCGACGGCGACGTTGGTCTTCTTGCCGCGCGTGACGCATTGCAGCTTGACGCCGTCCGCTTCGGCCAGGTAGTGGCGGCCGTGGGCGGCGATGATGGTGGCGGTCAGTTGCTGGCTCATTGCTTGACCGCCGCCGAATGGAACAGCACGCCGGCCTTGGCCGCGCAGATGAAGTCGTTGTCGGACAGGCCGCCCTGGCCTTGGTTGACCGAGTGGGTGTCGTAGCGGACGATGCAGGTTTTGTAAGTCACGGTCATTTCCGGGTGATGGTCTTCCGCGTGGTTCAGGTAGGCCAGCGCGTTGACGAAGGCCATGGTGCGATAGTAGTTGGCGAAGCCGAAGGTGCGGACCAGCTTGCCGCCCTCCAGCGACCAGCCGGGCAGCAGCGCCAGCAGGCGCGCGGCCTCCTCGGCGCCGAGCGCGTCCTTGGCCGGACGGCAGTTGCGGGCCAGCAGGTCGGCGTGGGTGGCGATCATGCGGCCGCCGCGTGCAGGTGGCGGATGCGCACGCTGGCCGGCGGGTGCGAGTCGTAGAAGGCCGAGTGCAGCGGGTCCGGCGTCAGGGTGGAGGCGTTGTCCTCGTACATCTTGACCAGCGCCGACACCAGGTCGCGCGCGTCGGTGTGCTTGGCGGCGAAGGCGTCGGCCTCGAACTCGTGCTTGCGCGAGCTGAGCGAGGTCAACGGGCCGAACAGGAAGGTGAACACCGGCAGCACCAGCATGAACAGCAGCAGCACCATGGCGTCGTTGCCCTGGCCGGGCAGCAGCAGCGGATCGACGCCCAGGCCGGTGTAGAACCACAACTGGTTCTTCAGGTAGCCCAGCAGCGCCAGGAAGGCCAGCGAAATGGCGAACATCATGGCGATGCGCTTGATGATGTGCTTGAGCTTGAAGTGGCCCAGCTCGTGCGCCAGCACCGCCTCGATCTCCTGCGGCTGCAGGCGTTCAATCAAAGTATCGTAGAAGACGATGCGTTTGCTGGCGCCAAAACCGGAGAAGTAGGCGTTGCCATGGGCGCTGCGCTTGGAACCGTCCATGACGAACAGGCCGCGTGCCGCGAAGCCGACGCGCGCCATTAATCCTTCAATGCGCGCTTTCAGCGACTGGTCCGCCAGCGGCGTGAACTTATTAAACAGAGGCATGATCAGGTTGGGCGCCAGTACCATCATCAGCAACTGATAGCCGCTGACCACCAGCCATGTGTACAGCCACCACTGGGCGCCAGCCTTGTCCATCAATGTCAGCACGACCCAAAGCAGCGGCAGGGCGATAGCTACGCCAATGGCGGTCCATTTGATCAGGTCGATGAAGAACAGGCTCTTACTCATCTTGTTGAAGCCGAAGCGCTGCTCGAGGCCGAACTGCTTGTAGTAGTCGAACGGCAGGTCGACGATGCCGGACGCGGCGGCGAACGCCGCCAGCAGCGCCAGCTGGTAGACCATGCCGGGGCCGGTCAGCTTGAAGATTTCCACCGACAGCCATTGCAGGCCGCCCAGCAGCGTGAAGCCGACCAGCACCACGGTGTTGACCAGCAAGGTGAGCAGGCCGAACTTGGTGCGGGCGACGGTGTAGTCGGCGGCCTTCTGGTGGGCGGCCAGGGGGATTTTCTCGGCGAATTCGGCCGGCACGGCGCTGCGGTGCGCCAGCACATGGCGGATATGGCGCGAGGCGAGCCAGAAGCGCACGATCAGCGTCAAAATGATGAAAGATACAAACAAAATCGAAAACGCGAGTGAATACATTCTATGCCTGTGAGAAAATGGCGGATTCGGATTAATGAAGCCAAGAGAGAATTATGTCACAAGCTAACGAATTGCCAGAAGGTTCCGCACCAGAGGTCATCACCCCGCGCCAGAATGAATTCAACCTGGTCTGGGTGGACATGGAGATGACCGGCCTGGAGCCGGACACCGACCGCATCATCGAAGTGGCCGTGGTGGTCACCGACATGCATCTGAACGTGCTGGCCGAAGGTCCGGTATTCGCGATCCACCAGAGCGACGAGACGCTGGACAAGATGGACGCCTGGAACAAGGGCACGCACGGCCGCTCGGGCCTGATCGAGCGCGTCAAGGCGTCGACCGTGAGCGAAGCCGAGGCGGAAGAGGAACTGATCAAGTTCATGAAGCTGTGGGTGCCGAAGGGCAAAGCGCCGATGTGCGGCAACACCATCGGCCAGGACCGCCGCTTCATGGTGCGCTACATGCCCAAGCTGGAAGCGTATTTCCACTACCGGAACATCGACGTGTCGACGTTGAAAGAGCTGTGCAAGCGCTGGAAACCGGAAATCGTCGGCGGCTTCAAGAAGCATCAGAAGCACACGGCGATGGCCGACATCATCGAGTCGATCGACGAGCTGAAATACTACCGCGAGCACTTCATCAAGCTGTAAGCTGCGCGCTGCACCGAAACAGGTTCCGTCGAACCTGTTTTTTTTCGTCTGCGGGAAAAGACATGAAAATATTGAAACTGGTTTTGATAACGCCGGTGCTGGCCGCCGCGGCCTCGGCCGGTGCCGCGCCGGCCGAGGCTGCGCGCTTCGGCTCCAAGGACTGGGAAGTCGCTTGCGACAACACGCGCCGCTGCGAGGCGGTCGGCTTCCAGAGCGAGGAATCGGAAAGCGCGCCAGTGGCCTTGTGGCTGGGGCGCGATGCCGGCGGCACCGCAGCGCCGGAGGCCAAGTTGCTCGTGGTGACACCGGATGACAAGGACGCCGGTCCCTTGACCATCACCGTCGGCAAGCTGGCAGTGGGCGGTCTGAAGGCGGATAACGGATTGACGGCGGAGCAGATCGCGCGGCTGATGCCGCAGTTGCTGAACGCCGAGTCGGCCAGGGTGTCGGACGGGAAGCATCAGTGGCTGCTGTCGCTGGCCGGCCTGAAGGCGGTCCTGCTGAAGATGGACGATGTGCAAGGGCGGGTGGGCACGGTCACGGCGCTGGTCAAGCCGGGCGCGCGGCCGGCCAGCGCGGTGTTGCCGCCGCTGGCGCCGCCGACGGTGCGGCCGCTGCCGCTGCCGCCCGCGCAACCGGGCGACGAGAGGCTGCTGGCCGCTATCGTCAAGACGATGCGTGTTGAAGATTGCGAAGTGGCCCTCGGCGATTCCGGCGGCGACCAGAGCATTCACCGTCTGCCGGGCGGCAAGGTGCTGCTGGTGCTGGAGTGCGACCGCGCGGCCTATCAATCGTCCTACGGGCTGTGGGTGGCGCGCGACAAGCCGCCGTACGACATCAAGCCGCTGGAGCTGCTGGGCATGGAGGGCGGCGGCGTGATGAACGCGTCGCTGGAAGGCGGCAAGTTGAGCAGCTATGCCAAGGGCCGGGGCGTGTTCGATTGCGGCGGTTTCTGGAGCTGGGTGTGGACGGCCCAGGGCTTCCAGCTGGTCGATATGTCCCAGGCCAATCTGTGCCGCGGCCTGCCGGGCGGCGTCACCCTGCGCGACTGGGTGGCCCGGGAGGTCAAGTAGGAAGCTGCGCCGTTTTACTTCGGCAGTGCTATGCGAGCGTAGTAGACAGTTAGCGTTCCGTCCCCATAGCACTGTGTCAGGTCGACAGGTGTGTTTGCATCGATGTACATCAACTTGCTGCAGGTATTGACGAGCATGTCGACATACAAGCTAGGCTTGCTGCCGCCGCGCGGCGCCGCGAGATACGCGTAGCCGTCCGGCACATGGTTCTGCAAGCCGGCCGACAGATCAACGGGCTGATCCAAAGTGAAGGTCTGCGATTTCGTTCCCTCAATGATGCGGTAGATCTTCAAGCCGGGCGAGCGGGTTCCTTGATTGATCCACAGCAGCCAGAGGCGCTGCAACGAGTCCTCATATACCCTGGTGGAGCCGTAACCGGAGACGTTCGCATCGAACGCGCCCTGCATCAAGGTATTGCCCTTGGCGTCGGCGATGTAGATGTAGTTGCCGTTCACCGCCGCGCTGGACGGGTCGCTCACATGGTAGGTGACGATCAGGCGGCCTTTGCTGTCGATAAGCGAGTCGTTGATGACGGCTTCAGGCGGCACGGTAGCGCCTGGCGCCGCGTACATTTCCGGAATAAAGTCAAATTCACGCCAGCCGGCAGCGCTGGTCAGGCCCGTGCTGTAGCTGCGGATGCCGTTCTTGACGTAGGCGCTGTATTTCACGGTGTCGGAGTTGGGCACATTCGATGCGGTGTAGTACAGGTCGCGCTTTGACACGCCATACAGGCCTGTGGGACGCTGGGCGGGGGCGTTGTCGCTCTGGTACACATGCAGGTAGTCGTACGCATAGCGCTTGCCGATCGGCTGGGATGTGATTTGCGGCCAAGTGTAAGTGTTGGGGGCGCTGAAGGCTGCGCAGGCATAGTTGGTGATCGATGCGGTGGTATGCGCCACAGTGTTCGGTTCGTCCCATGCCTTCAGGCACAGCGTGCCATCCGCGCCGATTGCGGTATTGCTGTATTGACGATTGTCTGCCTGCTTCTGTGGCCAGCCGGCTCCCATCGGCGTTTCCTGGAAGTCCGGTAGCCGGTACAGGGTCGGGACGCCGCCTGGCCAGGCGGTGACGTAATCGGTATCGTTTATTTGATTGTGCAGCAGCGTTACGTCGTCGTAAGTCCGATGATCCTGGCCTTCCTGCACAAATTCGCTATTGGCGCCTGGCGAGCGCCGCATGACGCGCCATTTCAAACCGTTGTCATCGGTGAGCAGGTAGGCGACGCGCACGGTTTCGTCCTCGTGCCGCACGATGCGCGCCTGATGCCCGCCCCAGTTGTTGGGGATGGTTTTTTGTGCCCCACGCGACGCTCCCGTTCCAACCAGCTTGAAGGTATCGATTATTTGAGCGCCGGCGGGAATACTGAAGCCTAAGGTCATCGCCAGGATTGTGCCCAGCGGGATTAATTTTCCGATTGTCATAGTCTGCCCTGTGGTGGTTGATATATTGTAAAAAGTAACTTAATGGTAACACCTTATTTTCCGGCCGGAGCTTGGGGAGCGCATATCGCGCGCACGGTTTTTCCTTTTGGCATTACAATTCTGCAAATGTTAAATTAGCAATCTCTTTGCGGGAATTCTTATGTCTGATCTGATTGAACCCGGCGTCGCCGAACAAAACCCCATCCAAACCCCGCCGCCGCCCAAGCGCCGCAAGTGGGGCCGCTATGTGCTGTACACGCTGGCGGTGCTGGGCGTGCTGATGATCGCGCTGCTGGCGGCGGTGTTCTACAAGGCCAGCACCGAGCCGCAACTGATCAAGATCGACGAGGCGGCCTCCATCGACGAGGCGATGACGCGCACCTACGGCAAATACTCGGCGGAGAAAAAAGGCTGGGTGTATGTGGACGAGTCCAACGAACCGTTCCTGGTGCGGGTGATCCAGCAGGCGCGCATCGAGGCGGTGGGCGCCAGCGACGAGCTGTTCTTTGCCGTCAGCGGCGTGTCGCTCAATGCCAATGGCCGCAATTTCTACGGCGTGTTCCAGATCCGCGCCGACACCAAACCGGGCGGCGGACTGGTCGAGGTCAGCTCGCCGTACCGCTATGAAAGCGATGTGCCGGTGACGCCGGAGAAGGTGCGCTTTGAAGCCTTGTCCGAGCACACCTGGGGCTGGGTGCTGAAGGTGCAGAACGGCACCCGGGCGAGCAGCGAGCAGGTCACGGTGAGCAACGTGATGCTGGCGCCGCACGGCGACGAGATCGCCCTGCTGGCCCGCTTCAAGGCCGCGGTCGACGCCGAGCCGGGCGACTGCGCGCAGGCCAACGCCGAGCACGAAACGTGGCGCAAGGCGGTGGAGGCGATGGGCAGCCAGGAACAAACGACCGAGCAGGAAGTGCACGAAGCCGAGGCGATGGACGATACCGAACCGCTGCGCTGCGAGCACAGCCGCTGGACCTATCGCACCGCCGATGTCGTCGGCCCGCTGCCCGGCCCGTTGACGGTCAGCGTCAAGGGCACGCAGTACGGCGCGCCGATGGAGGCGAAGTCGTGGAAGCTGATGTTCGACAGCAAAGCCTTTGTCTACAATGTCCCCGATGAATTGACAGTTGAGTGAGCGAGAATCCATGACGACAACATCCATCCCCCGTGACCGCCGCGTATTGATCCTGATCGCGGTGATAACCTGGTTCGGCCTCATCCTGCGATTGGACGGGTATATCGGCATCAGCAAGTCCGTTGTCGATGGCCTGGTTCTCTACTTTGGCTTTTTCACGATCTTGACCAACATCTTTGTTGGCCTGGTGCTGACGTTGCCGCTGGTCTGCGGTGACACGCGGGTGGGGCGCTGGTTTGCCACGGACGCCAAGCTGGGCTGTGCCACAACGGCCATCGTGTTTGTCTGCATCGCCTACCATATCTTGCTGCAGCATCTCTGGAGCCCCCAAGGCTGGCAGTGGGTGGCCGACATGACGCTCCACTATGTCGTGCCGCTGATGCTGCTCGCTTACTGGATCTGGCGTGTGCCACGACAGGATGCTGCAACGCTGTCGCCGTTCGCCTGGAGCGCTTATCCGGCGGTTTATTTCGTCTACGCCTTGCTGCGGGGCGAGTTGATTGGCATGTACCCGTATCACTTCATCGACGCGGCCAGCATCGGCTATGGCCGGACTTTGCTGAACGCGGTCGGCTTGCTGGTTCTGTTTGTCGGGCTGGGAAGCCTGGTCAAAGGGATAGCCCGGTTTCGCATGCCGGCTAGCGTCAACCAGGGGTGAGCTAACTTAGATCCGCTTTTGTTTTTGTATATACAATGCCAGTCAGGTGAGCCAAGTCAGAATTGCATTGCCATGGGGGGGCGGTCAGCGGGCATTGCGCTGGGCGAACAGCCAGTCGCGCCAGGCGGGGGCGAGCAGCATGTCGGCCGGCACGGTGTGCTCCATGCCGCGGTATTCGAGCAGGCGGGCTTTGGCGCCGCCGGGCTGGCGCTGCAAGGCGGCGTACAGCGCGCGGTCGGGCTCGATGGGGTTTTCGGTGTCGGCATCGCCGTGCACCAGCAGCAGCGGCAGGTCTTTGAGCTGCGCGGCGGCGGCCCGTTCCGGGGCTATGCCCGAGAAGGCCACGGCGGCAGCGAACATGTCCTGACGTTGCAGTACCGCCTGCGTGGCGGCGGAAGCGCCCATCGAGAAGCCGGTGACATAGATGCGGCCGGTGTCGATGGCGAATTGCGGTATCAGGTTGTCCACCAGCGCGGCCACGCTGGGCAGGTTGGGGCCGGGACGGGACGCCAGCAAGCCGTCGTCGGCGGACGGCGTGTAGTTGGCGCTGCGTTCGGCAAATTGCGGCACCAGGATGTAGGCGGGGTAGCGCTTGCGGATGGACGGCGCGGCCCAGGACATGGCCAGCGCGCCAAGCTGGCGGATGTTGTCGTTGCCGACCGCGCCGGAGCCGTGCAGCACGATGACCAGCGGATAGCGCTTGCCGGGCTGAACGGAGGCCGGCGGCATCAGTCGATAGCTCAGCCTGCCGGTCGGGCCGGCGTAGGCGCCGTTGAGGAAAACGTCGCGGTCCAGCGATTTGAGCAGGGCCGCGTCGGACGCCTGGCGGGCAGGCGTGGTGCGGTCGGTCAGCAGCTCGGGCTGGGCGGCGGACGCGCAGCCGGCCGCCAGCAACAATGCGATGAGAGCACCACGCATGGCCATCGGCTTACTCCGCCGATTCAGCGCCGTGGCACTTCTTGTACTTCTTGCCGCTGCCGCAAGGGCAGTCGTCGTTGCGGCCGACCTTGGGCTCGTCGCGCACCAGGGTGGTGACGGCCGGCTTGCGGCGCGGTACCCAGAACTTGTAGATGGCCGGCAGGTTCGCTTCCAGTTCCTGCGCCAGCTTGTGCGCCTTGACCGGATCTTCCACCAGCGGCAGTTCCTCTTCCTCGATTTCGTCGGCGCCCAGCAGGTAGATCGGCTTCATCAGCTCCTGCACGTCCGATTCCCAGATCTCGTCCCACGAGCCCGGACGCAGCTCCATGCCTTCCCAGAAGCCCCAGCACCAGGCTTCGGCGTCGATCAGGGTCTGGCCTTCGTGCTCGTGCTCGACGAACAGCGGCTCGAATTCCTTCGGCGCCACTTCGAACGTCACCAGCACTTCGTTCATGAAGCGCATGATCAGGTTGAGGATGCGCTCCTCTTCCTTCTCGTTCTTGAATTTCGGGATGTCGGTGTCTTCCTGGCCCCACACGCGCTTGAGCCATTCGGCTGGCATGATGGGTTCCGGGCCGATGGCGATGGCGGTCAGATAGCCGTGCAGCATATCCATCGTCATCGCATCTTCAGGGCTGCGGTCGGACAGCAGGAAGTTGTCTAGTTCGTCGAATTCTTTTTCGCTCAGTGGCTGGTCGAGTTGCATGGCTTGCTCTTTTTATTGGATTGAAGCCGACAGTATACACGCCGCGCCCCGTACAATGCGGGGATGAGCCAAGATCATTTCGACGACGAAGAAGAAGACGCCCGCGCCGCCGCCCTGGCCGCCGGCATGGCCGACGCGCTGGCGGGGGCGTCGGACAGCCCGCAGGAGCAGGCGCCGCATCCGTATTCGGCCCTCAATCCCGAGTGCGTGCTCGACGCGCTCGACAGCATAGGCTTGCATGGCGATGGCCGCCTGCTGGCGCTGAACAGCTATGAAAACCGCGTCTACCAGGTGGGCATCGAGGACGCTCAGCCGCTGGTGGTGAAGTTTTACCGCCCCGGCCGCTGGAGCGACGCCGCCATCCTGGAAGAGCACGCCTTCACCGAGGAGCTGGCCGCGTGCGAGATTCCGGTGGTGCCGGCGCTGCCGCTGGGGCCGCAGCGGGCCACGCTGCATCATTTCAAGGGTTTCCGCTTCGCCGTGTTCACCCGCCACGGCGGCCGCGCGCCCGAGCTGAGCGATCCCTCGGTGCTGGAGTGGACCGGGCGCTTCATCGCCCGCATCCACGCCGTGGGCGCGATCAAGCCGTATCTGGAGCGGCCGGCGATCGACATCGCCACCTTCGGCACCGAGCCTTGCGAGTATTTGCAGGCCAAGCAGTTCATTCCGGCCGATTTGAAGGAGGCCTATGCCAGCGTCTCGGCGCAGGCGCTGGACGGCGTGCGCCGCTGCTACGACCGCGCCGGCGAGCTGCCGCAGCTGCGCCTGCACGGCGATTGCCACGGCGGCAATGTGCTGTGGACCGACGCCGGCCCGCATTTCGTCGACTTCGACGACAGCCGCATGGGGCCGGCGATCCAGGATCTGTGGATGATGTTGTCCGGCGAGCGCGCCGACCAGGTGCGCCAGATGAGCGACATCCTGGCCGGCTACGAGGATTTCTGCGAATTCGAGCCGCGCCAGCTGCACCTGGTGGAGGCGCTGCGCACGCTGCGGCTGATCCATTACTCGGCCTGGCTGGCGCGGCGCTGGGACGATCCGGCCTTCCCGGTGGCGTTCCCGTGGTTTAACACCCAGCGCTACTGGCAGGACCGCATCCTCGAGCTCAAGGAGCAGATCTCGCTGATGGACGAGCCGCCGCTGCCGATCTAGCGAATTGACGGGGTTTTCCCACTCTCCTTGCGGTTCGGCTTGCCTTGCCCCTGCTTGATAATGAGAACTCAGAAGTCCCGGTGGGTGCCGGGGCATATCGTCTAGCGAGAACTCTCATGCAAGCACAAATGGCCAAACAAGACAGCGCACCAGACAGCGTCACTCTGCTCCCCATGGTATCGCTGCATGACCCGGACGAACCGAGCCACACCCCGCGCGCCGCGATGGAAATGAAGGCGATCCAGGAAGCGATCGCCCGCGTCGAGGCCGACGCCAAAGCCGCCTGCGCCGCCGAGAACCGCGCCCACGCCGAAGCCCGCGCCCGCGCGCTGGCCGAGGACCGCGCCGCCATGGACGCCGCCGCCGCCGCCGTCGCGCTGCAGAACGCGCAGGCGTCAGAAGAGGCGATCGCCGCCAACCGCGAGCGCCTTGAATCGCTGCGCGCCGCCGCCCAGGCCAGCGTGGCCCGGCTGGACGCCGTCAAACAGGAGACCGCCGAGCTGCGCGCCCGCGTCGAGGCCGATACGCAGATCCGCGTGGCCGCCGAACAGCGCGCCAAGGCCGAGAGCGAAAGCCGCAAGCGCGCCCACGAACAGATCGCCGCCGAATCCGAACTGGCCGAGCAAGCCGCGCGCGCCGCCGAGGAACTGGCCGCGCAAACCGAGCAAGCCCGTCTGCAGGCGGTGGAGCGCGTGGCAGCGGTGCAGGCCGCCAAGGAGGAAGTGGTGGGCATCGCGTCGGCCGACGCCCGCGTGGCCACGCTGGCGCGCGAACGCGAACGCCACGCCTACGCCGCCCGCCAGACCGCGCAGATGCTGGCGCAAGCCGAGGCCGAGGCGCTGGACCTGACCGTGCAGCGCGAACGCGCCGACCAGATCGCGCTGGAGTCGGCCTTCAACCGCGCCGCCGCCGAGGTGCGCGCGCTGGAGGAGGCCCGCGCGCTGGCGCATCTGGAGCAGGAGCGCGAGCAGATCGCGCTGGCCAAGGCCGAATCCGAGCGCAGCGCCGCGCAATCGCTGCATCTGCGCCTGCAAACCGAAAAGGAAATCCGCGACGCGGCGATCCACCGCGAACGCCTGGAGATGGTGGCCGCCGCCAGCGCCCAGGCGCGCCGCGACGCGGACGCCAGCATCCTGGCCGCCACCGAGGCGCGCATCGAGGTCGACAGCCAGCTGCGCGCGGTCGCGCTGGCCCGCGTGCAGGCCGAGCAGGAAGCCGAACTGAAAACCCATGCCAAGGTCGAGGCTGAAACGCAGGCGCTGGAGCAGGCCAAGCTGCGCCAGGCAGCGGACGAAGCCGCCGCCGAGGCGGCCCGTGCCGACAGCCTGGAACAGCAGCGCGCCGCCGAGCTGGCCGAGGAACGCGCGGCCCTGTCGCGTGCCGCCGCCGAGCTGGCCGCCAGCCAGAACGCCGCCGAACAACAGGAAATCGCCACGCTGGCGCTGCATGTCGAGGCGCAGAATCAGGCCAACGCGCTGGCCATGCAAAAGACCGCGCAGGCCGAGGCTTTGTTGCAGGCCGAGCAGGCGCGCGCCGCCGCCGAGCAGCAAGCCATCGCCGCGTTGAAGGAGAAGTTGCAAGCCGAGCAGGAGGCCAGCGACGCGGCGCAGCAGCGCATCGCCGCCGAGCGCGCGCAGACCGAAGCGTATCGCGAGCAGAAGGAAGCCGAGCAGCGCCTGGCCGCCGCCGCCGACAAGGAAGCCGAAGCGGCGCGCGTGATGGCGCAGCAGGTGTCGCTGGAGGCGGAACAGAAAGCCATCGCCGGCCAGGCGCTGGCGGCGCAGGCGCGTCTGGCGGTCGAGCTGGGCGTGGTGCATGCCGAGCGTGCGCGCGTCGAGCAGGAGAAGGCCGCCACCGCCGAAGCGCTGCTGCTGGCTGAACGCGAATTCGTCGAGACCGAGCGTCAATCGCTGGCGCTGATCGACCAGAAGCTGACGCAGCAGCGTTTGACCACGGCCTCGGAAATCCGCGCATCGAAAGCGATCGCGGGCCGTCTGGAAGCCGAGCGCAACGTGGCGACCAGTGCGCGCCAGCGCGCCGACGCCGAGCAGACCGAAGCCGACGCGATGCACCAGCGCGAGCTGGCCGAGCAGGCCGCGACGCAGGCCGTGGCCGACAAGGCCGCCGCGCAGCAAGCCCTGCTGGAGACGGCACAAGCGCACGCGGCGATGCAGCGCAAGGTGGCCGACACCACGGCCGCGATGACCGCCGCCAAGCAGAAATTGCTGGAACTGGAAACCCGCCGTCACGCCGCCGCGCAAAAAGCGCTGGCAGCGGTGCAGGCCAAGGTGGCCGCGGCCGCCGGCGAATGCAAGCAAGCGGAAGAGGGCGCAGTGGTCGCCACCTTGGACGCAGCGCGCGCCCGCAAGGAAGCGGCCCGCCTGACGCCGCCAGCCGAAGCCGGCAAAGCCGTCTGGCGCGCCCGCTAAAAAACAGTGGGGTCAAGTCTGACATTCGGACACGAGCTCTGCGGTAGGCGCGCGCCTACCGCAGAGCTCGTGTCCGAATGTCAGACTTGACCCCAATTTAATTTAGTAGCTGTAGCCCAGGCCGAGCAGCAGCAGGTCGGCGTCGCGGTGGTAGTCGGTGACGACGCGGTTCAGCGATAGCGTGCCGACTACCCGTTTGTTGAAATGGTAGCGTCCCGCTATCGACACCAGGCCCGCCTGGTGCGAGTGCGGGCCCGGCACGTCGTGCACTTCGAAGGCCAGGTAGGGCCCCACGCCCATCCCCAGTTCCACTTCGCGGTTCAAGGACCGGATCAGCCACAGCTGCGTCGCCACGCCGCTGCGGTGCGTGCCGGCCGAGGTGCCTTCGCGCAGGCCGCTCACGGTCCAGTCCACATAGCGCCCGACCGCGCGCCGGTATTCGATGGTGCCGGCCCGCGAACGCTCCGACTCCAGGCTGTTGACGATGCTTTGCCCGGCCAGCAGCGTCAGCGTGTCGTCGGTGCTGTTGCCGCCGTCCAGATGCAGCTTGTCGCCGCGCACGGTGTCGAAGCGGTAGCCCACGCCCACCAGCAGCGAGGTGGTCGGCTCCTTGGCGCCGGTCGGTATCACGCGGTTCAGCTGCACCTGCGTGTACCAGCGGCTGGGATGGTGCCAGGTGGCTTGCACGCTGTAGATCGGCGCCCAGCCGTGGTCGTTGATGTAGGCCTCGCTGCCCCCGCGCGGACGCGAAGTGTCGAAGAAATAGTACTGGCCCGCGCCCACCGCCCACGACATGCCTTGCTCGCTGACGCGCGAACGCAGCCACACCTGGCCGGACACGCCGTCGCGGTGGTGGTTGGTCGGATGCCCTTCGTTCAGGTAGCCCAGGCTGAGCGCGAGGTAGTCGCCGAACGGCTGGACGTAGTTGACGCCGACCGCGAACGAGTTTTCATGCGCGCCGCTGACGCGCAGCGCGCCACCCTGCATCGACAGGTCTTGCGCCGAGGCGGCGCCGGCCATCAACACGGTTGCGAGCAGGAGGGATGGGCGCCGGGACATGGACGGCCTCAGGGTTGAACCTGCACCTTGGTGATGTAGTACTCGGTCTCGCCGAAGCACTGGCTGGGCACGCCTTTGTGCTGGGCGTAGCTCAGCACCACGCGCTTGCCGGTGGCGGCCATCAGCTGCTGGGCGACGGCGTCGTCGCGCACGCTGAATTCAAATTTCTCGGGTATGGCGCCCGGCATCGAGGTCAGCAGGATCTCGCCTTCCCAGGTCTTGCAGACCCAGCCCCGGCTGGAGAACTTTTGCAGGTAGCCCGCCCGTTCGCCGTTCGAGTACGAGATGTGCAGCATGACCCAGGTGTAGGCGATGAAGAGCAGCAGGGCGGCGCCCAGCAGGCCGGCGAGGTAGAGCGTTACGCGTTTGGAAGTGGTCATGGATACGCTTGAGTTGAGTGCAATGTTTTAAATCTTATCACGCGGCCAGCCGGCGCTTGTGACGGATCGACGACCACAGCGATACGGCGATGAAGGCCGCGCCCGACAGGCCGGTCAGCCATTCCGGGATGTGGTATTTGACGCTGGCCAGCATGATCAGCGCCAGGATGCCGATGGCGTAGTGGGCGCCGTGCTCCAGGTAGACGTATTCCTCCAGCGTGCCCTTGTGCACCAGGAACACGGTCAGCGAGCGCACGAACATGGCGCCGATGGCCAGCCCCAGCATGATGATGACGACGTCGCTGGTGATGGCGAAGGCGCCGATCACGCCGTCAAAGCTGAACGAGGCGTCCAGCACTTCCAGGTACAGGAAGCCGCCGAAGCTGCCGCGCGCCACGGTCGCCACCACCGCGCCGACGCCGGCCTCGGTGATGTCGTCCTCGTCCTCGGGCGGTTCCTCCTCCAGCAGCGTGCTGATCCAGCCGACCGCCAGGTAGACCACCACGCCGATCACGCCGGCCGCCAGCACCGTGTACTTTTCCTCCACCGGCACCAGGCCGACGCAGCCGAACACCGCGCCCAGCGCCAGCAGCACGGCCAGCGTTTCGGTGCCGTGCTGGCCCATTTTCTTCTCCAGCCAGCCCAGCCAGTGCAACTCCTTTTCCTCGTCGAACAGGAAGTTGAGGAACACCAGCAGCAGGAAGGCGCCGCCGAAGGCCGCCACCTGGGCGTGGGCGCCGGTCAGGTGGCGCGAGTATTCGGCCGGGTTGGCGGTGGCCATCTGCCACACGTCGGCCAGGCCCAGGCCGGTGGCCAGCGAGACGATCAGCAGCGGGAACAGCAGCCGCATGCCGAACACGGCCACGACGATGCCCACCGTCAGGAACAGCTTTTGCCAGAACGCGTCCCAGTGCCGCAGCACCGAGGCGTTGACCACGGCGTTGTCGAACGACAGCGAGACTTCCATCACGCCCAGCACGGCGGCCACCCACACCGCCTGCAGCAGGCCGGCGGCGCCGCCGTGGTGGTAGCCCCACCAGGCGGCCAGCGCCATGAGGACCAGGGTGACTGCCAGGGAGAGTCGGAAGTGTCGCATCGTTGTTTTTATGGAAATGGGGACAGGGCTGAATTTTATATTACTTGCTTCCGTCGCTGGGGACCCATCTGCGATAATGTGGCCACAAAAATGCAAAGGAACCACCGATGGACATCGCTTATCTCGTCACCCCGCTGATCACCTGGATCACGGTGGGACCGATCAAGTTTCTGATTAATAGCGCCAAGGCGCGCAAATGGGCGTTCAAGCTGGTCGGCAACGGCGGTTTTCCCAGCAATCACAGCGCGGTGGTGTCGAGCATGGCGACGCTGATCGCGCTGCGCGAGGGCATCGGCCATCCGGCCTTCGGGGTGGCGGTGACCCTGTGCTTCATCGTCGTCATCGACGCCAACAGCCTGCGCCAGCACGTCGGCAAGCAGGCGGCGGCGATCAACCGGCTGGCCGACGGCGACCAGGCCGCAAGCAAGGGCCACACCTGGCTGCGCGAGCGCATGGGCCACACGCTGGTGGAGATCGCCGGCGGCCTGTGCACCGGCATCGCCATCGCCCACGCCATCCACGCCGTGTTCGGCCGCGGCTGACCCGGCCCCGCCGGCGCACCGTCCTGGTGCGCCGGGCCGCATTCCCCGGCGGTTTTCCTGTTCTTTTGGCCGCTCCGGCCTATGCTGACATTTCACCGTCTATCCCAGCATTTGGCAATTCAGCCACGTTTTTTGTCGTCCAGTCGCACGTGCATTGACCGGTTCCGGACACTCGGGGATACTCTGCGCCCTGTAGTCTGGCTAAAACTTTACAAGCTATTAATAGCACCAACGTGCCACTTTCTCGGAGAACTTTATGTTGCGCAAAACCCTTCTAGCTCTCGCCGTCGCTTCAGCCCTGGTTGCCTGCGGCAAGTCCTCCAAGGAGCCTGAAAAGGCGGGCGCCAGCGCCTCGGCCACCGCCGCCAAGGACGGCAAGGACGGCAAGACCCCGGCCGTCCTGTCGCTGGCGCCGGAGGACCTGCTGACCATCGAATCGAACGCGCTGGCCTCGGGGCCGGTCATCACCGGTTCGGTCCAGCCCGAGCGCAAGGCCGACCTGCGCGCCGAGGTGAGCGCGGTGGTGCTGCAAGTGATGAAGGAAAATGGCGAGGCGGTCAAGAAGGGCGACATCCTGGTGCGCCTGGACGAGACCTCGATCCGCGATGCCCTCAATTCGGCCGACGAGGCCACCCGCGCCGCCCAGCAGTCGCTGGAGCAGGCCACCCGCATGTTCGAGCGCCAGAAGACGCTGCGCTCGTCGGGCATGGTGTCGACCCAGGCGCTGGAGGACTCCGAGATCCGCCGCAACAACGCCCAGAGCGAGCTGGCGGGCGCCAAGTCGCGCTCGGTCGCGGCCCACCAGCAGCTCACCCGCACGCTGGTGCGCGCGCCGTTCGACGGCATCGTCAGCGAGCGCAAGGTGTCCAACGGCGACACGGCCGCCATCGGCAAGGAACTGATCAAGGTGATCGATCCGGCCAGCATGCGCTTCGAGGGCCTGGTGTCGGCCGACAAGATCGGCGTGGTCAAGGTCGGCCAGCCGGTGCGCTTCCGCATCAACGGCTACCAGAACCGCGACTTCAGCGGCCGCGTCAAGCGGGTCGATCCGTCGGCCAACGCGGTCACGCGCCAGGTCGAGGTGCTCGTCGAGTTCGCCGGCCAGGACATGCCCGGCGTGGCCGGCCTGTACGCGGAAGGCCGCGTCGAGTCCGACATCTCCAATTCGCTGATGATCCCCGACTCGGCGCTGGTGGTCAGCGGCGATCAAAGCTATACCTGGCGCGTCAACGGCAAGGCGCTCAACAAGGTGACGCTCAGCATCGGCGTGCGCGATCCGCGCACCGGCCAGTGGGAAGTGCGCAGCGGCCTGGCCGCCGGCGACCGCGTGCTGCGCGTGCCGAACTCCGGCTACAAAGAGGGTCAGGGCGTCGAACTGGCGGCATCGAGAGTGGCGCCGGCCGGCAACGGCGCGGCCCAGGCCTCGGCCGCCCCTGTGCAGAGCACCGCAGCGAAAGGGAACTGATCCATGTTCTTATCCGATTTCAGTATCAAACGGCCGATCGCGACCATCGTCCTGATCGTCGCCATGATGTGCCTGGGCTTGCTGGCGCTGAAGAAGCTGCGCGTCAACCAGAATCCGGACGTCGAAGTGCCGTTCATCATCGTCAGCGTGCCGTATCCGGGCGCCTCGCCCGACACGGTCGAGCGCGAGATCGTCAACCGCCTGGAAAAGCCGCTGCTGGCCATTTCCGGCGCCACCAAGCTCGAGAGCACGGCCAACGAAGGCTCGGCGCAGATCTTCATCGAGTTCAGCTTCAAGAAGAACCTGATCGAGGCCTCCGACGAGATCCGCAACGCGATCGCCTCGGTGCGCTACAAGCTGCCCACCGAGATGCGCGAGCCCATCCTGCAGCGCATCGACCCGGCCTCCGATCCGGTGATGCAGATTTCGCTGTCGTCGACCAGCCAGAGCCACGCCGAGATTTCGCGCCTGGCCGAGGACACCCTGTCCGACCGCTTCCGCGCGGTGGACGGCGTGTCGCAGGTGCAGGTCAACGGTTCGCTCAAGCGCGAGCTGTCGGTGCTGCTGCACGCGGAAAAGCTGCGCGAATATAACGTCTCGGTCAGCGAGGTGGTCAACGCGCTGCGCAACCAGAACACCAACGCGCCGGTGGGCAAGGTGCGCGGCGTGCTCGACGAGAAGAGCATACGCCTGGTCGGCCGCATCATCACCCCGCGCGAATTCGAGGGCGTGGTGGTCAAGCGCCGCGGCGACGAGGTGGTGCGGCTGGCGCAGCTGGCCACCATCGAGGACGGCTTCGCCGAGATCAACGGCCTGAGCATCCGCAGCGGCAAGCCCAACGTCGGCATCGCCATCTCCCGTTCGCGCGACGCCAGCACGGTGTCGGTGGCGGTCAAGCTGCGCGAGGAAATCAAGGCGATCAACGCCACGCTGCCGGCCGGCACCAAGCTGGAAATCACGCGCGACGGCGGCGACGATTCGCAGCGCAGCCTGAACAACGTGATCGAATCGCTGGTGCTGGGCGCGGTGCTGACCATCTTCGTGGTGTACGCCTTCCTGAACTCGTGGCGCTCGACCCTGATCACCGCCATGAGCCTGCCGACCTCGGTGGTGGCGGCCTTCATCGCCGTGTGGTTGTGCGGTTTCACGCTGAACTTCATGACGCTGCTGGGCCTGTCGCTGGCGATCGGCGTGCTGATCGACGACGCCATCGTGGTGCGGGAAAACATCGTGCGCCACATGCAGATGGGCTTTGACCGCCGCACGGCCGCCCTCAACGGCACCGCCGAGATCGGCCTGGCCGTGGCCGCGACCACCTTCTCCATCATCGCCGTGTTCATTCCGGTGGCCTTCATGCCGGGCATCTCGGGTGAATGGTTCCGTCCGTTCGCGCTGACGGTGACCTGCTCGGTGCTGGTCAGCCTGGGCATCTCGTTCACGCTCGACCCGATGCTGTCGGCCTACTGGGGCGACCCGGTCGACCACCACACGGCGCCGAAGAAGGGCCTGGGCAAGTTCCTGCAGAAGTTCAACGACTGGTTCGACCACCAGTCCGACCGCTACGGCCACGTGATCGCCTGGGCGCTGCACCACCGCCGCTGGATGGCCGTGATCGCCTTCGGCACCTTCGTCGGCGCCATCGTGCTGCACGCCAAGTGGGGCGGTTCGAGCTTCCTGCCGGCGGCCGACCGCAGCACCATCGCCATCGACGTGCGCATGCCGCCGTCGGGCAGCGTGGAGATCGCGCGCCGCAAGATGGAGACCGTGGCCGCCATCGCCCGCACCATTGCTGAAACCAAGGACACCAACTCCAACATCAACGCCGGCGGCGGCCGCATCTATATCGACATCGGCAAGCGCCAGTACCGCAAGCGCACCGCGTTCCAGATCGGCGCCGAGCTGCGCGAGAAGATGAGCCACATCGCCGGCGCCGAGATCTCGGTGATCGACGACCTGGGCAACTCGGGCAAGCCGGTGCAGATCGAATTCACCGGCCCGGATTCGCGCCGCCTGATGGAGATCACCAACGCCTACATGGACAAGCTGCGCCAGATCCCGGGCGCGGTGGACGTCGGCCTGTCGCAGCAGGACCCGAAGAACGAGCTGCAGATCGAGCTCAACCGCGGCCTGGCCAATTCGATGGGCATTTCCGTCAACGACGCGGCGCAGTCGCTGCGGGTGGCGTTCGCCGGCGTCGAGGTGGGCGACTGGGTCGACCCGACCGGCGAATCGCGCGACGTCGCGGTACGCCTGGCGCCGGAAGACCGCGTCAACTCGGAAAACATCGAGCGCCTGCCGATCTCGGTCACGGGCACCAACCAGATGGTGCCGCTGGACCAGATCGCCACGATCACGATGGGCAAGGGCCCGTCCACCATCGAGCACAAGAACGGCAAGCGCACCGTGACCGTGTCGGCCAACGTGCAGGGCCGTTCGCCCGGCGAGGTGACGGCCGACGCCATGAAGCTGGCCAACGCGATCGACTTCCCGCCCGGCTATGGCCTGGACCTAGGCGGCGACGGCAAGAACCAGAGCGAGCTGTTCACGGAGATGGGCATCGCGCTGGTCATGGGCATCGGCCTGATGTACCTGATCCTGGTGATGCAGTTCGGTTCGTTCACGGCGCCGGTGGCGGTGATGCTGTCGCTGCCGCTGTCGCTGATCGGCGTGGTGGTGGCGCTGCTGATCACCGGCGGCACGCTCAACCTGATGAGCTTTATCGGCGTCATCATGCTGATGGGCCTGGTGGCGAAGAACGCCATCCTCTTGCTGGACGCGGCGCGCAAGCGCGAGGCCGAGGGCTACGGCCGCGAGGACGCGCTGATGTACGCGGGCCGCATGCGCCTGCGTCCCATCCTGATGACCACCTTCGCGCTGATCGCCGGCATGTTCCCGGTCGCGCTGGGGCTGGGCGAGGGCGGCGAGTTCTACCGTCCGCTGGCGATCGCCATCATCGGCGGCACCATCACCTCGACCATCCTGACCTTGCTGGTGGTGCCGACCTTCTACGACAGCATCGAGATCGCCAAGGATCGCGCGATCGCCAAGTTCCACCGCCGCGCGGCGCGCTGGACGGCGGCGCCGGCGCTGATCATGACCCTGGTCGAGGCGCTGCTGACGCTGATCTTCGTGCGCTTCGTGTTCCGCATGGTGATGTGGGTGGTGTACAAGGTGACGGGCAAGGGCGGCCGCAACATGCCGTCCGCCGCGCTGGACCCGCATTAAGTCGTTGTTTTGTCGACACTAAAAAAGGGCCTGCGGGCCCTTTTTTGACGCCTGGAATGCAGAGCAACTGCTCGGTTTCAAGGTTTTAATTAGAGCTTTACTTCTAACGACTTGCCTTTTGAATAGTTTTATAAATGTAGTATGCTGCTGGCCTTCCTGCACCGGTTTTGGCGCAAGAAATCCAGAAAAACCTGGCGCAGAGCCGCCAACTTATAAAGCGAGACCACCATGCAACACAAATACCTCCCCCTGATCATTGCCGCCGCTCTGAGCGCCATGTCCGCAGGCGCCCAGGCGTCCGGTTACCGTTTCGGCTCGCAGAGCGTGTCGGCCCAGGGCACGGCGGACGCCAACGCCGCCGAAGCCAACGACGCCTCGACCATTTTCTACAATCCGGCCGGCCTGTCCCGCCTGGACGGTATGCAGGTGAGCGCCGGCGCCACCGTTGTGGTGCCGCATTCGACCTTCAGCGATAGCGGCTCGACCCGCTTCACCGGCACCCCGACCGGCGGCACCGCCGCCAATGACTACGTGCCGACCGCCGTGGTCGCGCCAGCGCTGTACCTGAGCAAGAAACTGAACGACAAGTGGACCGTCGGCATGGGCATGTTCGTGCCATACGGTACCAAGATCAACTATGGCAACACCTGGACCGGCCGCTACGCGCTGTCCGACGTGAAGCTGGAATCGGTCACGCTGAACCCATCGGCCTCGTTCAAGCTGGACGAGCACCACGCCTTCGGCTTCGGCATCGACGCCGAGTTCATGAAGGCCAGCCTGGGCCAGGCCGTGGATGTTCCCGGCTCGGTCGCTGTGCTGCTGACCTCCCCGCAAGGCGCGGCGCTGGCCAATCAGATCGGTCTGCTGGGCGGCAACCCGAAACTGCTGCGCACGGCGGGCGACGCGCACGGCTCCAACGACGGCAAGGATTGGGGCTGGGGCTTCAACCTGGGCTATATGTTCACGCTGGACCAGAACACCCGCTTCGGCCTGGCTTACCGCTCGTCGATCTCGCACCAGCTGCGCGGCAGCACCGTGTGGGACTTCTCGCAGGTGACGTCCGACCCTATCGTCAACGGCGTGTTGTCGAAGGCCTCGAACAAGGCCAACTCGGCCGCGCTGGTCGCGCTGCGCACGCCTGAGACGCTGTCGGCCAACGTGTTCCACCAGTTCGATGCCAAGTGGGCCGGCATGGCCGACGTGACCTTCGTGCGCCACAACCGTCTGGGCGACCTGGACATCCAGTTCCCGGGCACGACCGAAGGCGCCGAAGTGATCCGCCAGCAGTGGAAGAACACCGTGCGCGTTTCGCTGGGCGGCAACTACGTCTACAACGAAAACCTGACGCTGCGCGCCGGCATCGCCTACGACGAGTCGCCAGTCAAGAACGCCGAGCTGACCCACCCAGCGCTGCCGGACAGCGACCGCATGCAGTACTCCATCGGCGCCAACTGGAAGCTCAACACCCGCTCGTCGATCGACGTGGCGTACAGCTTCCTGGATTTCAAGGACGCGTCGATGAACTACACCAACAAGTGCAACCCGCTGATGACCACCTGCACGGGCAACGGCGAAACCACGCGCGGCACCTACCAGACCCACCTGTCGCTGATCGGTATCGCTTACAACTACAAGTTCTAAGCCGAAACGACGCAGCATAAAGGGCCTACGGGCCCTTTTTTTACGCCTATTGGCTGGTGGCCGGCGGTGGCGCGCTGCTTTGGGCCGGCGGGTTGGCGGGCGGTGTGGTGTTGGCCGGCGGCGTGGCAGGGGAGGCCGGCTCGGGCGCGCTGACGCTGGGCGGCGCCTGGTCGGCCGCGTGCTTGTTGCAGCCGCCTAGCACAGCGGCGCACAGGGCTGTGCCCAGTAATAGTCGGGAAGTCAGGGAGAGCGAAGTCATCATTTTTTCCTTTCAACTCGGGGAAAAAATTAGACCGCGCGGCCGCTGGCCGGTTCCGTGATTTACGCTTGCGGCGTAGCCGCGGCCGGGCGCGATGTTATGTTCGACATCGACGCCAAATAAGTTCAGGCGGCCTTGCGGTCGCTGTCGACCGGCAGTTCGGCGTCGCTGTCGAACACGCGCAGGTCGGTCTCGCCCAGCACCCGGCTGGTGACGGTGCCGGCCGCGATCGAGCCGCTGACGTTGAGGGCGGTGCGGCCCATGTCGATCAGCGGTTCGATCGAGATCAGCAGGCCGGCCAGCGCCACCGGCAGGTTCATCGACGACAGTACGATCAACGCGGCGAAGGTGGCGCCGCCGCCGACCCCGGCCACGCCCACCGAACCGATGGTGATGATGGCCAGCAGCGGCGCGATGAAGCCCAGCGTGAACGGATCGATGCCGACGGTGGGCGCGATCATCACCGCCAGCATGGCCGGGTAGATGCCGGCGCAGCCGTTCTGGCCGATGGTGGCGCCGAACGAGGCGGCGAAGTTGGCGATGCCTTCCGAGGTGCCCAGGCGCAGCGTCTGGGTCTGCACGCTCATCGGGATGGCGCCGGCGCTGCTGCGCGAGGTGAAGGCGAAGGTCAGCACCGGCAGGATTTTCTTTACGTAGCGCGCCGGGTTCAGGCCGGCCCCGGCGACGAGCGCCAGGTGCACGCAGAACATCAGGATCAGCGCGCTGTACGAGGCCAGCACGAAGTCGATCAGGTGCAGGATGTCGGTGTAGCTGGAGGTCGACACCACCTGCGCCATCAGCGCGAACACGCCGTACGGGGTCAGGCGCAGCACCAGCGTGACGATGCGCATGACGATGGCGTGGGCGACCTGGATGAAGCGCTCGAACGAGGCGAACACGTCCGGCTTCTTGTCGTGGATGCCGGTGGCGGCGATGCCGATAAACACCGAGAAGATCACCACCGCGATGGTCGAGGTCTTGCGCCCGCCGGTCATGTCGAGGAAGGGATTGGCCGGGATGAAGCTCAGCAGCATGCCGGGCAGGGAGATGGCCTGGGCCGCCCCGACCTTGCCCTGCAGGTAGACGCCGCGGGCGGCATCGGCGGCGGAGGCGGTCAGGCCGACCGCGCTCAGGTGGAACAGCTTGGCCATCAGGATGCCGAGGCCGGCCGCGACGAGGGTGGTCAGCATCAGCAGGCCGATGGTCAGCGCGCTGATCTTGCCCAGCGAGTTGATGCCCTTGAGCTTGAGGATGGCGGAGATGATGGACACCATGATCAGCGGCATGATGATCATCTGCAGCAGCTTGACGTAGCCGGAGCCGACGATGTCGAGGTAGTCGCCGGTGGTTTGCAGCTCGGCCGCGCTGGCGCCGTAGATCGCCTGCAGCGCGGCGCCGAGCAGCACGCCCAGGCCCATGCCGGTGAACACCCGCACCGAGAACGAAGCATGCTTGCGCTGCTGCGCGTACAGCACGCCCAGCAGGGCCAGCGCCGCCAGCAGGTTGAGAATTACGTTGATCGTCATGGGCTGCCCTTTGCTGCGAGATGGATTGTGGTCGAGGCCGGTAAACAAGCGGCCATTTTATATGCGATTGGCGCGCCGGGACGAATATTTGGTGATAACCATATACGCAAAACGGTGGGGTCAAGTCTGACATTCGGACACGAGCTCTGCCGTGGCCGGCCCGCCACGGCAGAGCTCGTGTCCGAATGTCAGACTTGACCCCCGCTGTGTAGCCAGATGTCGAAGCGGGTTGTGCCGTCGCCGGTGGCGGCCAGGCGGTAGGGGTAGCCGTGACGGTTCAGCACTTCGCGCACGAACAGCAGGCCTATCCCCTGGCCGCCTTTCTTGGTGGTGAAGAAGGGCGTGAACAGTTGCCGCGCCGGCACTTCGCCCAGCAGGTCGCCGCTGTCGATCACCGACAGCCGCACGCCGCCTTCCTCGGCCGCCAGCACGAACTCGATCCGCTTGTCGTCGCCCGCGCCCGCTTCCACCGCCTCCATCGCGTTCTTGACCACGTTGAGCAGCGCCTGCTCCATCAGGTGCCGGTCCAGCGCGACGGCCGGCACGTCGTCGCAGCGCTGCCAGCCGATGTGGATGCCTCGGCTGCGGCAGGGCTCGCGATACAAATAAAGTATGTCGTCCATGACGTCGCGCACGGCGTTGGGCCGCAGCTCCGGCGCCGGCATCTTGACCACCCGCGTGAAGCGCTCGATGAACTCGCCCAGGCTGACGTTGCGCCGCTTGACGGCGACAATGGCGGTGCTGAAGTCCTCGCCGTCGCGCTCGGCCAACTGGCTGCGGTAGTACAGCAGCGAATCGAGCACCGAGCCGGTGGCCGCCACCGTGTTGTTGACCTCGTGCGCCAGCACGCGGATCAGCTTGTCGTACGCGGCTTTTTCCGAGCTCTCCAGCTCGGCCGTCAACTCCTCGACCAGCAGGAAGTGGCGGGCGAAGCCGCGGTCGTAGAAGCGCCCCCGCTGGCCACGGTAGCGGCGGCCGTCGGTGTCGGTCAGCAACTGGCTTTCGCCCAGCGGCAGCGCGTCGAGCTGGGCCAGCAGGCCCGGATAGTCGCCGCCGGCGTCGGCCGGCAGGCAGGCCGACAGCGGCTTGCCCTTGGCGTCGTCGCGCTTGAGCAGCGCCTGCGCGCTGGCGTTGAGCAGGCTGATGCGTCCGTCGAAGTCGAACACGATGACCGCGCTCGGCGTGGCCTCCAGCAGGCGGTCGAGGAAGCCCTGCTGTTCGCCCAGCTGCAAACGCTCCTGGTACAGCGCGCCCAGCATGGTGTTGAACAGCTGCACCAGTTCATTGAGTTGCGGATCGCCGCTCTGCTGCAGCCGCGCAGCGTAGTGCTGGTCCTGCAGCAGGTCGTGGAAGTGGCGGGTGTAGCCGAGCGGCTCGAGCGCGCGCCGGATCAGCCGCACGCCCAGCGCAAAGCTCAGCAGCACGGCCGCCTCCAGCCCCAGCATCAGCAGCGGCGCCTGCCTGAACAGGGTGATGGCCAGGCCCAGGAACAGCAGGTGGGCGGCGCACAGGTAGGCGTACAGGCTGCGGCGCAGGCTCATGCGCGCGCTTCGTGGCCGGCCTCGGACCCCAGGCCGTGGCGTTCCAGCCGCCGGTACAGCGCGGTGCGGCTCAGGCCCAGCGCCTTGGCCACGCGCGAGATATTGCCCTGGTGCTGCTCCAGCGCCTTGGCGATCATGTGGCGCTCGACCTGCTCCAGCGTCATGCCGTCCACGCCCAGCCGCTGGCCGCCCGGCGCGCCGCCGTGCTCGTGCTGCTCGGTGGCGATGAAGTCCGCTTGCTTGAGTTCGCTCTTGCCGACCAGCAGCAGGGTGCGCTCCAGCGTCTGCTTGAGCTGGCGGATGTTGCCCGGCCACGGCTGCGCGCTGAGCCACTCCAGCGCGGCCGGCGCGATGGTGGCCGGCCCCAGGCCGTAGCTGGCCGCCACCTGGCCGATGATGTGGCGCGCCAGCAGCGGGATGTCGCTGCGCCGTTCGCGCAGCGGCGGCAGGCGTATCGTGATCAGGTTGAGCCGGTAGAACAGGTCTTCGCGGAACTCGCCGGCCGCCACCAGCTCGGCCAGCTCGCGGTTGGTGGCCGACACCACGCGGATGTCGGCCCGCTCCATGCGGCTGGCGCCCACCGCCTGGTAGGTCTGGTCCTGCAGCACGCGCAGCAGCTTGACCTGGTCCGAGCGGTTGAGCTCGCCGATCTCGTCGAGGAACAGCGTGCCCCCGTGCGCGCTGGCGACGTGGCCCTTGCGGTCGCTCTTGGCGTCGGTGAAGGCGCCGCGCACGTGGCCGAACATCTCGCTCTCGAACAGCGACGGCGTGATCGCCCCCATGTTGATCTTGACGATGGCCTGCGCCGCGCGCGGGCTGTTGCGGTGCAGGGCGTCGGCGATCAGCTCCTTGCCGCAGCCGCTCTCGCCCAGGATCAGCACCGGCGCCCTGGTGGCCGCCACCTGGCCGACGGTGGCCAGCACCTTGAGCAGGCGCGGATGCTCGCCGACGATGCCGCTGAAATCGAACTGGGCGTCGAGCGCGGCGCGCGTCGGACAGCCGGCCGGGGCAGGCGCGACGGTGTCGAGCGTGGTGCGGATCAGCTCCATCAGTTGGGCGTTGTCCCACGGCTTGGTGAAGAAGTTGGCGGCGCCGGCCTGCACGCCCTTGACCGCCAGCGCGATCGAGCCCCAGGCGGTCATCAGCAGCACCGGCAGCGCCGGCTGCAGCCGCTTGATCTCGGCCAGCAGCTGCAAGCCTTCCTCGCCGCTGGTGCGCAGCGAGAAGTTCATGTCCTGCAGCACCAGGTCGACGGGCTGGCGCGCCAGCTGCGCCAGCGCCTGCTGCGGATCGTCGCAGCACACGGTGTCGAAGCCGGACTGCTTGAGCAGCAGCGCCAGCGACACCTGCACCGCGCTGTCGTCATCGACGATCAGGATGCGTTGTTTACGGGATGATTCCATCGATTCAAACTGGCCTATTCATAGTGCAGCGCCTGGGTCGGGCTCAGGCGCGCGGCGCGCCAGCCCGGATAGAGCGAACACAGCAAGGATAGCAGATAGATCACGCCGGCCGATAGCGCCGTGGCCATCAAAAACACCGGCCAGTTCAGGCTCTCGCCCAGCACGCCGGTCAGCGGCAGCTGCACCAGCAACAGCAGCGCGATGACGATGGCGCCCGAACTGAGCAGCATCTGCTCGACGATGATCTGGCCGTAGATGTGGCCGGAATCGGCGCCGATCGCGCGCCGCAGGCCGATCTCCGGGATGCGCTGGGTGGTGTTCTGCCACAGCACGCCGAACAGGCCGAAGGCCACCATCACCAGCAGGAAGGCGCCGATCACGGCCAGCACGGTCAGCGGGATGGTCTGGGCCTTGAACATTGTGGTGCGCATGTCGGCCAGCGGCGAGATGGTGTAGCTCCAGTCGTTGCGCACCAGCTTGAGCTGGCGGTTGAGCGCCGCCTCGAAGGTGCGCGGCGTGCCGGGCCGCACCTTGAGCTGGATCGCATTGAGCGAACCGCCCTCGGTGCTGTTCTGATGGCGCACCAGCATGAAGTTGGTCGGCGACATGAACTCGCCCTGGCTGCGGAATTCCTCGACGATGCCGACCACCTTGTACTGCTTGAGCGCCTGCTTCGGATTGTCCTCGTCCTCGCTGAATACCTGGCCCAGCACCGGCTTGCCGTCGAACAGCTTCTGCGCCAGGCGGCGGTTGATGATCACCGGCTGCTCGGCTGCGCCGTCGTCCGCCCGCGAGAACCAGCGGCCCTCGGCCAGCGTCATGTTGGCCACGGCGGGAAATTCATCGCTCATCTGGAACAGGTTGGAGGAAAACTTGCGCTTGCCTTCGCGCAGCGTGAATTCGCTGGTCCAGTTCGACATCTCGTAGACCGGGAAGCTGGTGAAGCTCACTTCCTCCACTTCCGGCAAGGCTTTCAGGCCCTGGCGCAATTTGTCGTAGACCTGCGGATCGGCTTCGATGCCGGCCGCGGTGCGGGCGTTGAGCCCGACCGACCACACGTCCTGGTAGCGGAAGCCGGTCGGCAGTTGATACAGCTGGTAGCTGCGCAGCGCGAACGCGGCGATGGCGAACACCACCACGAAGGCCAGCAGGATCTCCAGCGACAGCATCATATTGCGCGACTTGCGCTTCCAGATCAATTTCAGTAAGTGGCGCAGCATCATGCGGCTCCTTTCAAGGCGTGGACGGGGTCGAGGCGGGACATCTTCCAGGCCGGCAGCACGCCCGACAGCAGGCCGAACACGGTCGCCAGCAGCAGGCCCATGCCGAAGATGGGCAGGTTCAGCTCGACATGCAGGTAGGGGATCAGGCCCGAGCCCTCCAGCCACCACAGCACCAGCCGCGCACAGGCCAGGCCGATCAGGCCGCCGGCCAGGCACAGCAGCACGTTTTCCAGCACCAGCTGGCGCACCAGGTGGCCGCTGGTGGCGCCGAAGGCCTTGCGCACGCCGATCTCGCTGCTGCGCTCGAGGATGCGGCCGGTGTTCAGGTTGACCAGGTTGAGCGCCGGCAGCGCCATGAACAGCAGCATCAGGGCGCCGATGATGAGCAGCAGCTTGCCGGCGCCGGAGTCGGCCCCTTCCTGCTGCAGCAGCATGCGGGCGAACAGGTCGAGCTTGCTGTCGCCCCAGACGCGGGCGATGTTGTACTGCTTGGGATCGTCGAACACCACGGTCTTGGCGGCCGCCGCGATGTCGCGCTGGATGCGCGGCAGGTCGGCGGCCTGGCGCGCCAGCACCAGCACGCTGAAGTTGCCGAACATCTGGCTGCGGTAGTCGGTCGACGGGAAGGTGGTGACGGGCGCCCAGATGTCGGCGTAGGCGTTGATGTGCATGGCGTCCTCGACCACGCCGATGACGGTGAAGTACTGGCCGCCGATGCTGATCTTCTGGTCCAGCGCCGGCAGGCCGGGGAACAGCTTGCGCGCCGTGCTGGCGTTGACCACGGCCACGAAGCGGCCCTGGTCGACGTCGGCCTGGTCCGGCAGGCGGCCCTGCAGCAGCTTGAAGTCGAGGATCTTCCAGTACTCGGCGTCGGTGCGGCGCATCAGCAGCTCGCTCACGCGGCCTTCCTGGTAGACCGACACGGTCTCCGGCATGGTGGCGGCCGAGACCGCCTCCACGCCCGGCAGCGGCTTGAGGTACTTGTCGATCAGCTTGAAGCCGAGCGGGCTGCGGCGCACGCCCTTGGCCTCGCTGTGGCGCGCCTCGATCAGCATCGCCTGCACGAAGCGCTCGCTCTTGCCCTCGACGCCGGTGGGGTAGAAGGCGTTCTGCAGCAGCGCCGTGACCACCAGCAGCACCACCAGCGTGAGCACGATGCACAGCAGGTTGATCGCGGTGAACAGCTTGCGGCGCATGAAGACCTTCCACGCGGTCAGCAGATAATTCCTGAACATGGCGTCCCCTTAAGCGACCAGCTGGCCGTCGAACACGCGCACGATGCGGCTGGCGCGCTTGGCTTCCTGCTCGTCGTGGGTGACCATCACCACGGTCGTGCCCTCGCTGTTGAGCTTGAGCAGCAGGTCCATCACCTCCTGGCCCATCTTGCTGTCCAGGTTGCCGGTCGGCTCGTCGGCCAGCAGCACCTGCGGCTGGCCGACGATGGCGCGGGCGATCGCCACGCGCTGCTGCTGGCCGCCCGACAGCTGGTTCGGGTAGTGGTCCATGCGCGCGCCCAGGCCGACCTTTTCCAGCGCCTCGCGCGCCAGCCGCTGGCGCTTCTTGGCCGACAGGTCGCGGTACAGCAGCGGCAGCTCGACGTTGTCGATCACGCGCAGGTCGTTGATCAGGTGGAAGCTTTGGAAGATGAAGCCGAAGGTGTTGTTGCGCAGCTTGGCCACATGCTTGTCCTTGTACGAGGCCACCGGCGCGCCGCCCACGTGGATGGCGCCGCTGCCGGGACGGTCCAGCAGGCCGATCAGGTTCAGCAGCGTGCTCTTGCCGCAGCCGCTGGGGCCCATGATGCAGACGAACTCCGATTTTTCGACATGCAGGTCGATGTCCTTCAGGGCCAGGGTTTCGACCTTGTCGGTCTGGTAGGTTTTGCTGACGTTGCTCAGGCGGATCATGATAGTCCTTTCGATGATTATTGGGCGACGCGGATGCTGTCGCGTTCCTTGTAGCGGGTGGTGTCCGAAACGATGAGGCGGTCGCCGGCGCGGGCGCCGGACAGGATCTCGACGGCCTTGCCGTCGCTGGCGCCGATGTTGAGCGTGGTCTTGCGGGCCACGCCGTCGCGCACCACGAAGATGTCCTGCGGGCCGCGGCCGTTGAAGGCCGGGCCGTAGTCGGCCAGCAGCGTGCGCTGCTTCTGCTCGGTGACGATGTTGACCTCCACCCGCAGCTTGTTGCGCAGCATAGGGTGGCTGGGTTGGTTGAGCGTGACCAGCAGCTTGACGGTGCCGTTCTGGATCTCCGGCAGGATGGTCTGCACCACGCCGTCCAGCCGCACGTTGCCCTGCTCGACGCGCACCGCCTGGCCGGCGTTGAGCGCGCGCGCGTGGAAGTCCGACAGCGAGGCCTCGACCTTGTAGTTGCTCAGCTCGGAGACCTTGGCCACCAGCTGGCCGGTGGCCAGGCTGGCGCCCTCGTCGGCCAGCAGCCAGGTCAGCATGCCGGCGAACGGCGCGCGCACCTGGGTCTGCGCCAGCAGCTCCTGTTGCTGCTGCAGCTGCTTTTGCAGGATGCTCTTCTGCAGCCGCGCGCCCTCGATGCCGGACGAGGTGACGCGCTTGCTGTCCTCGATCTGCTCGTGCTGCTGGCGCAGCTGGATCTCGTTGCGTTTGACGTTGAGCTCGGCGGTCAGCAAGTCCTCGGCCGAGACGCCGCCGGCCTTGCGCAGCGTCTGGTAGCGGCCCAGCTTGACGCGGGTCGCTTGCAGGTCCAGCTCCAGCAGCTCGATGGCGCTGAGCAGCTGCTTGCGTTTCTGGTCCATCTCCAGCGTCAGCGCGAGGATGCGGTTTTCCTGCTGGGCCAGCTGCTCGCGGATGCTGTCGATGGCCAGCACGATGGTGCGGTTGTCCAGTTCCAGCAGCAGCTCGCCGGCCTTGACCTGCTGGCCCAGCTTGGCGTGGACCTTGGCCACGTGGGTCTGGATCGGGCTGGAGACCAGTTCCTCGTGGACCGGGATGACGATGCCGGAGGCGTTGATGGTGTTGGCGATGTTGCCGACGCGGACCTCGGCCAGCACCACGCTGGCGGCGTCGACGCTGGGGCTGACCACGCGGTTGATGCCCCACGCTGCCGCGCACAGCGAGGCCAGCACGGCGGCCACGACGAGCGCGGTCTTGCGCTTGCGGCGGGAAAGGATATCGGGGTTGAGCGCCTGGTCCATGGGGTGCGATAGAGAGCTAGAGTTGCGCTCTCCATTGCAATAGCCGTGCCACCTGCCGGCGCGGCGCGCAAAGCCAGCAAAATCAAGGCTACTGCGCGATCCGGCGCGTGGGGCGGGGCGGGCGCGCCTGCCCGCCTTCGTTCAACACCGTCCGGATACGGACACCCCGGCCGCGACTAAGCGGGGCGCGGCCCGAGGTGCTTGCTCATGCCGGTGTAGGCCAGGCTGTGGCCGTCGATGCGGAACAGGTCGGGGATTTCGCCGGTTTGCTGGAAGCCGTTGCGGCGGTACAGCGCGATCGCCGGCGCGTTCACCGACAGCACTTGCAGGTCGATCCAGTCGAGTCCTGCCGACGCGCGCGCCCAGTGCGCGGCGTGGGCGATCAGGCGGCTGCCCAGGCCCAGGCGGCGGAAGGCGCGGTCCACGCCCATGCCCAGCAGGCAGCGGTGGGCGGCGTGGCGTTCGGGATGGGCGCGCAGGTCGACATGGCCGGCGATGCGGCCGTCGTCCGCGCGCGCCACCCAGACCCGGCGCCAGCCGGGCGCGTCCAGCGGCGTCACCATGCCGGTCTTGAAGGCGTCGGCCTTGTCGGCGGGGAAGCGGGAGTCGCCGCGCGGCAGCGGCTGGAAGTAGGCGGTGTCGCCCCGGCCGTTGTCGGACAGGTGATCGTTGAGGTAGCGGAGAAACGCGTCGAAGTCGGCGGGCTCCAGCAGGTCGATAGGTGGTTGGCTCATCGGCCGATTGTAGCGTATCGTCATTCCCGCGCAGGCGGAAAGTCATTTTCCCCAGTGGGGAAAAGTCATTTTCCCCAGTGGGGAAAATGACGGGGGCTTAGGCGGCGGTGCGGAGCGGGGCGCTCAGCGCCTGTTGCGACGGCTTGCGCTGGGCGAGCCTGGACACCGGCGCCGCGCGGCGGTCGGCGGCCAGCTTGAACACGCCCACCAGCTGCACCAGCTGATGCGCCTGGTCCTGCTGCGCTTCGGCCGCGGCGGCCGCCTGTTCGACCAGGGCGGCGTTCTGCTGCGTCACCGTGTCCATCTCGGCGATGGCCTGGTTGATCTGCTCGATGCCGGCTTCCTGCTCGTGGCTGGCGATGCTGATCTCGCCCATGATCTCGGTGACGGACTTGACTGCGGCGACGATCTTTTCCATGGTCGCGCCGGCCTCGCCGACCAGCTCGGTGCCGGTGGCGACCTTGCCGACCGAGTCGTCGATCAACGCCTTGATCTCCTTGGCCGCGGCGGCCGAGCGGTGCGCCAGCGTGCGCACCTCGGTGGCCACGACCGCGAAGCCGCGGCCCTGTTCGCCGGCGCGCGCAGCCTCGACCGCCGCGTTCAGCGCCAGGATGTTGGTCTGGAAGGCGATGCCGTCGATCACGCTGATGATGTCGACGATCTTCCTGGCCGATTCGTTGATCTCGCCCATGGTGTGGACCACGTCGGCCACCACGGCGCCGCCGGCGACGGCGGTCTGCGAGGCGGTGGCGGCCAGCGTGTTGGCCTGGCGCGCGCTCTCGGTGTTCTGCTTGACGGTGGCGGTCAGCTCCTCCATCGACGAGGCGGTTTCCTCCAGCGAGCCGGCCTGCTGCTCGGTGCGCGAGGACAGGTCGAGGTTGCCGGCGGCGATCTCGGTGGCGGCCGTGACGATGGAATCGGCGCCGCCGCGCACCTGGCCGACGATCTCGGCCAGGCTGTCGCGCATGGCGGCGATCGCGAACAGCAGGCTGCGCTGGTCGCCGCTGCGGGTGGCGATGGGCACGGCCAGGTCGCCGGCCGCGATCCGGCTGGCGATGCCGGCCACGTAGTCCGGCTCGCCGCCGAGCTGGCCCAGCAGCTTGCGCGAGATCAGCATGGCGCCCGCCACGCCGGTGGCCAGCGACAGCAGGCCCATCGCGATGGCCAGGTTGCGCGCCTGGACGTAGGTGGCGTCGGCCTTGACGCGGCTCGTTTCCATGGCCTCGCTCTGGTGGGCGATCAGCGCGTCCAGGCGGTTCATATAGGCCGACTGCAGCTCGCGCATCTGGTTCAGCATGTAGTCGACGGCGCCGTCGACGTCGCCGGCGCGGCGCTTGCGGATCACCTCGTCCAGCGCGGCCTCGTAGGGCGTGCGCGCCGCCTGCAGCGCGGCGAACATCTCGCGTCCGGTCGCGGACTTGACCAGGCCGGCCAGCTTTTGCGTGGCGGCCTCGATGTCCTTGCGCTTGTCGGCGATCACGTCCAGTTCCTTGGCGGCCTTGGCGTCGTCGCGGATCAGCAGGGCGTTGCGCAGCGAGCGGGCGATCCGGTTGCTGTGGTTCATCAGCGCCTGCGCCTGCGCCACCTTGGTGTAACTGTCGGCGACGATGGCGTCGGTGCCGTCGTTGAGCTTGCCGAGGCTGGCGATGTTCTGCACGCTGGCGATGGTCAGCATCAGCAGGATGGCGCCGAAGCCCAGCCCCAGCCGGGTGCTGACTTTGAGGTTCTTGATGTTCATGTCGTGATTCCGTTTCTCGTGAAAACGTGCGTCCCCGCAGGGCGGGGCTGGACGCGTTGGCGGGTGCAAGGCCAGGGAAGGCTGGCGACCGCGGGGCTTGGGCGGATCGGCCGTGCGTCAAGTTGTGGGCCGTTAATATACATTAAGATTTATTCCAGAGCAATTAATTGCGTTGGAGCGGGAGGGGGCATGCTATGATCGAAAATCCCGCTTTCTTGCGAAATACACTACTCATGGCCCATCGATTCCACCGCCGGCTGTGTGCCGCTTGGTTGATGTTGGCGCTGGCCGGTACGGTGTCGGCGCAGCAGACCAGCTATACCTTCGGCGTGGTGCCGCAGGAGTCGGCGTCGCAGCTGGCCGTCAACTGGACGCCGGTGCTGACGGCGCTGTCGGAGCAGGCCGGCGTCAAGATCAGCTTTGCCACCGCGCCGGACGTGCCCACCTTCGAGCGCCGCCTGGCGGCCGGCGAATACGATTTCGCCTACATGAACCCCTATCATTTCGTGGTCTACCACGCCAAGCCCGGCTACCGGGCGCTGGCGCGCGCCAAGGGCGAGCGGCTGCGGGGGATGGTGGTGGTGCGCAAGGACAGCCCGCTGCGCGAGCTCAGGCAGCTGTCCGGCGCCACGCTGGCCTTCCCGACTCCGGCCGCCTTCGGCGCGACCCTGCTGGTGCAGGCCGAGCTGCGGCGCCAGGGCGTGCCGTTCAAGGCCGCCTTCGTCAAGTCGCACAACTCGGTGTACCGCGACGTGGCGCAGGGCCTGTATCCGGCCGGCGGCGGCGTGCCGCGCACCCTGGACCTGCTGGACCGCCGCATCGCGCGCGAATTGCGGGTGTTGTGGACCAGTGCGCCTTTCACCACGCACGCCATCGCCACCCGTGCGCAGCTGGACCCGGCCGTGCGCCAGCGCGTGCTGGCGGCGATGATGCAGATGAACCTGGACCCTGTGCAGCTCAAGCTGCTGGCCGGGATAGGCTTCGACGGCTTCGAGCCGGCCCAGGACCAGGACTGGGACGACGTGCGCCGCCTGGCGATCTCGCCGGCCGACGCCCGGATCCAGGAATAAGCCATGCGGCTGGCCCTGAGCTTCCGCGCCAAGACCATCCTCGGCATCGCGCTGATCGAACTGCTGCTGCTGGGCGTGCTGGTGTTCAGCGTGCTGCATTTTTTGCGCGAGTCCAACGAGCAGCAGGTGCTGCGCCATGCGCGCGTGACGGCCGAGACCTTTGCCGCCATGTCGCGCGACGCGGTGATCAGCCACGACCTGGAAGGCTTGCAATCGTTCGCCCGCCAGCTCAGCAGCACCGAGGGCACGCTGTACGCGCAGGTGCTCGACGCCGACCAGCGCGTGCTGGTGGAGGCGGGCCAGCCGCAGGCGCTGGCCAAGCCCTTCGTGCCGCACGCGTCCCTGTCCGAGGCGGCCGACGGCATGTTCGCCGTCAGCAGCCCGGTGGCGGTGGCCGGCGTCACCTACGGCAGCGTGCGGCTCGGGCTCGATGTCGCCAGCCTGGAGCAGACGCTGGCGGCGGCCCAGCGCTGGAGCCTGGGCCTGGCCGCGCTGGAGATGGCGATGGTGGCCCTGTTCTCGCTGCTGCTGGGGCGCTATCTGATCCGCCAGATCGCGCAGTTCACGCACGGCGCGCAGACGATCGCGGCCGGCCAGCTGGGCGGCCAGCTGGCGGTGGTGGGCAACGACGAGATCGCCCAGGCCACGCGCGCCTTCAACCACATGTCGCAGGCGATCCAGCAGGGGCGCGAGACGCTGGAGGCGCGCGTGCGCGAGCGCACCGAGGAGCTCTCGCGCGAGCGCGACGCGGTGCTGGTCGAGCGCAACCGGGCCGAGGCCGCCACGCGCGTCAAGAGCCAGTTCCTGGCCACCATGAGCCACGAGATCCGCACGCCGATGAACGGCATCCTCGGCATGCAGCACCTGCTGCGGCTGACCGAGCTGAGCCCGCAGCAGCGCGACTACGTCGACAAGACCTACGCGGCGGCCCATTCGCTGCTGGGCATCCTCAACGACATCCTGGATTTTTCCAAGGTCGAAACCGGCAACCTGGTGCTGGAGCAGGTGCCGTTCAACCTGGAGCAGATGCTGCGCAACCTGGCGCTGATCCTGGGCACCAGCGTGCAGGACAAGCCGGTCGAGGTGCTGTTCGACCTCGACCCGGCGCTGCCGTCCGAGCTGCTGGGCGACGCGCTGCGGCTCAACCAGGTGCTAGTCAACCTGGCCGGCAACGCGGTCAAGTTCACCGAGCGCGGCTCGGTGGTGCTGGGCGTGCGCCTGCTGGACGGCGACGACCGCCAGGTCCGGCTGCACTTTGCCGTGCGCGACACCGGCATCGGCATCGCGCCCGAGCAGCAGGGCAGCATCTTCGATTCCTTCACCCAGGCCGAAAGCTCGACCACGCGGCGCTTCGGCGGCACCGGCCTCGGCCTGGCGATCAGCCAGCGGCTGGTGCGCCTGATGGGCGGCGAGCTGCAGGTGGAGAGCGCGCCCGGCGCCGGCAGCACGTTTTCGTTCACGCTGTCGTATGGCCGGGGGGCGCCGGGCGCGCCGCGCGCGGACCTGCCGTTGAAGGTGCTGGTGGTGAGCGCCGGCGAACAGTCGCGCCAGCTGCTGCAGGCGATGATCGCCGGCTTCGGCGGCCAGTCCGACCGGGTCGCCGACCTGGCCGGCGCGCTGCCCCTGCTGCGCGCCGGCGGGACGTATGAACTGTTCCTGTTCGACGGCGTGGACAGCTGGGACGGCGTGGTGCGCCTGCGCCGGCTGACGGCGGCGCCGTTCGTGGCGCTGGCCGCGGCCGAGGCCACGCACGGCCTGCATCAGCGCATGCAGCAGGATGCCGGCGTGCTGGACCAGGTTCTGATGAAGCCGCTGACGCCGGCCATGCTGTACGAGGCGCTGCAGGCGCTGGCGCAGCGGGACGGCGCCGCGAGCGCGGCGTCGCCCGCCGCCGTGCCCGCTGCGGCGCCGGGGCTGCGGCTGGCCGGGCTCAGGCTGCTGCTGGTGGAGGACAATCCGCTCAACCAGCAAGTCGCCTGCGCCTTGCTGCAGCTGGAAGGGGCGGAGGTGGACGTGGCCAACAACGGCCGCGAGGGCGTGGATCAGGTGATGAGCGGCCCGTTCTACGACGCCGTGTTGATGGATATGCAAATGCCGGTCATGGACGGCAACGAGGCCACGCGCCTGCTGCGCGCGCATGGCTACCGCAGCCTGCCCATCCTGGCGCTGACGGCCAATGTGCTGGAAGTCGAACGCGACGAATGCCGCGCCGCCGGCGTCGACGACTTCATCGCCAAGCCGATCGAATTCGAAGACATGGTCGCCATGGTGGCCCGGTATTGCGCCCCGGCCGTGTACCGGGCCTGAAAAAACGCGCCGCTGGTAGCGTTTCCATTCTACACTTGGCGTTCTATTCACTTTGCCAAGGTTGATGGAACATCATGCGCGCCAACTCTTCCCGTCTGGACGTGATCGACGCCCTGCGCGGCTTCGCCATTGTCTCGATCATGCTTCTGCACAATATCGAGCACTTCGATTTCTATTTTGTTCCCGCCGGCTTGCCGGCCTGGCTGGTGGCGGTGGACAAGATGATCTGGGACAGCCTGTTCTTCCTGTTCGGCGGCAAGTCGTACGCGATCTTTGCGCTGCTGTTCGGGCTGACGTTCTACATCCAGGATCACAACCGCGAACTGCGCGGCGAAGATTTCCGCGCCCGCTTTGCCTGGCGCATGGTGTTATTGCTGGGATTCGGCCTGTTCAATTCCATGTTTTATCACGGCGACATCCTCAGTATTTATGCCGTATTGGGCCTGGCGCTGATTCCGGTGGCGCGTTTGCGCAGCGGCGCGGTGTTATGTGTCGCTGTGTTGTTATTGTTATTGCCGCACGCCTGGGTCGAATTCTTCCAGGCGCTGCCCAATCCGGACGAGAAACTCGCCGATCCGGCGTCATGGGCATATTTCGGCCGCGCAGAAAAATACATGGCGCATGGTTCCGCACTCGACGTCTGGCTGGGAAATTTAAGCAACGGCAAAATCGGCGTCATACGCTGGAGTTGGGAAAATGGCCGCATATTCCAGATTCCGGCTTTATTTATGTTGGGTATGTTGGCGGGCAGAAAAGGGCTGTTTATTCCCTCCATTCCGAACAAGATATTCTGGTGTAAAACACTGGTCATTGCTGTCCTGGCGTTTATGCCGCTCTATCTTTTGAAAAGTAATCCCGACCTGTGGCATATCGGCGCCGCGCTGCGCCGGCCTTTATTGGTGATAGTGACGTCGTGGTCGAATGTGGCGTTCATGGCGGTGCTGGTATCCGGCTTCACGCTGCTGTCTTATGCGGGCAATTGGTTGGGCATATTCTCGCCGTTGGGCCGCATGAGTTTAACCAGTTATGTGGTGCAATCCATTGTCGGCACGTCGATTTATTATGGCTTCGGCCTGGGGATGTATCAATATACCGGCGCCAGTTTCGCGCTGGCGATAGGATTGACGCTGGCGGTGCTGCAACGGCAGTTCAGCGTCTGGTGGCTGGCCCGGCACAAGCAGGGGCCGCTTGAAACGCTGTGGCACAAAGCCACCTGGATCGGCGCCCGGAGCGAAGCCATGCCAAATATTGGCGCGAATATACCAAAAAACAGCTTGTGAAGGGCGAGCGGCGGCGATGGCTGATCAAGGTCTTATTCGTCGTCGGGAGCGATCCAATGAATGCGGCCATGGCCGGCCTCATTCAATCGGCTGATTAAAGGCGCGGCTGCGCTTTCGGGTAGGCTGAATTCGAACTGCACGTGGTCGGAATGCGCCACATTATCGAGGCTGGCGCCGGCCAGTTCAATTTCGCGGCGAACCAGGCCTTCCATCGCATAAGGCGCGGTGCAGGTCAGATAATGCAGCTTGATAATCGCGATTTTCTCGGATTTTAATAATGCCTGGGCCACGCTGTCGGTATAAGCGCGCACCAGACCGCCGGCACCCAATTTAACACCGCCGAAATACCGCACCACGGTGGCTAATACACCTTCCAGGTCCTGGTGGCGTAATACGTCGAGCATGGGGCGGCCCGCGGTTCCACTCGGTTCGCCGTCGTCGACCGCGGCAGATTGGCCCCCGGCTAATAATGCCCAGCAGACGTGGGCGGCGCCCGGATGTTGCGCCCATAATTCGGCCACCACTTTTTGCGCGGCGCTCCGATCCGTCATGGGCTGAACGCAGGCAATAAAGCGGCTTTTTTTAATCAGCAATTCGTGGTGAACGGCTGTGGCGATGGAGAAGGGCATGGCGGGATTTCTGGCACGGCGGCGGTATAAACCGGGCTATGGTGCCAGAAATCCGGAGGAAAGACAAAAACGCGCTTAGCGGTTGCTGATTTTGAGGCCGTCGCTGTCGGTGAAGTTGCCGAGGACGACGATAATAAAATCGATCAGCGCCCAGATGCCGAAGCCGCCGAAAGTGAACAGCATTAACAGGCCGGTGCCGATTTTGCCGACGTAAAAGCGGTGCACGCCCAATACGCCCAGGAAAAAGCACAGCAGCACGGTGACGACATAATCCTTGTCCGAACGCGGGCCGGAGGCGGCGCTGGCATGTTGCGGCGCGCCGCAATGTGGGCAAGTCGGTGCTGTCTCGTGAATCTCTTTGCCGCAACCGCGGCAGAATACCATGCCCATGTTTTCCCTTTTTGTTTTGTCTATGTTGTTGTAGGCTGGATTGCCTAGGCGGAATATTATAGGTGGGCAGCCGCCTTAGCTTTCTCACCAACTGTAACGATCTGCTAAAATTCCAGCCCACCTACCAGACCATCCCATATGAGCAATTCCTCTCCCGCGCCGCACCACTCCGCCACAGACAGCGATCAGGGGGAAGACGACGACCTGATGCGCCGGCTCGGCCTGAACGCCAAGGGCGTCGTGCTGGCGCGGCAGGAGGGCCGCGTGTTCCTGCGGCTGAGCGGAGTGGTGTCGTACCAGGGCTTGCAAGTGCCGTATGACCTGGTGCCGGCGCAGGGCGTGCTGGCCAAGGCGTCCAAGTGGCGCAAGATGGATGCGGACACCCGCTCCCAGCTGCTGCTGGAGCGCGCCAGCGACGCGGTCGGCGAAGAGCTGCGCGGCTATGTCGGCGTCTTCGTGCAGGAGATGGCCGACGCCTGCGACGATTGCGGCCTCGATGCGCAACCTTTCCTGGGCGCACTGGCCGACATGCAGATTTCCGAGCCGGCCGGCATCGTGTTCGACCGCATCCGGCAGCGTCTGGAGCACGCCGTCGAGCGCGACATGGAGGAGCAGCACGCCGAGCGCACCCGCCAGAGCATCAACCTGGCCGAGTATCCCGCCTCGTTCGACGTGGCGCGGCGCATGAAGCGGCGTTTCATCGCGCTGCTGGGCCCGACCAATTCCGGCAAGACCCACCAGGCGATCGAAGCGCTGGCCAAGGCGCCCAGCGGCGTCTACCTGGCGCCGCTGCGCCTGCTGGCGCTGGAAAACTACGAACGCCTGCAGGCCATGGAGGCGCACGGCAAGCCGCTGGCCGTCAGCCTGGTGACGGGCGAGGAGCGCCGCCTGGTGGCCGGCGCCACGCACGTGGCCAGCACGGTGGAGATGCTCGACACCCGCACCCCGGTCGACGTGGCGGTGATCGACGAAATCCAGATGCTGGCCGACCGCGACCGTGGCGCCGCCTGGACCGCCGCCGTCTGCGGCGCGCCGGCGCAGGTGGTGTACCTGGTGGGCGCGCCGGAAGCGCGGCGCGCCATCGAGGTGCTGGCCGAGCGGCTGGAGTGCGAACTGGAAGTCCACGTGCTCAAGCGCAAAGGCCCGCTGTCGATGGAGCCGAGCGCCGTGCGCAAGCTGAGCAATCTGCGGCGCGGCGACGCGGTGATCTGCTTCTCGCGCCGCGAGGTGCTGATGTGGCGCGACATGGTGACCGAGCTGGGCCTGTCGGTGGCCACCGTGTACGGCAACCTGTCGCCGGAGGTGCGGCGCGCGCAGGCCCAGCGCTTCCGCGACGGCGCGGCCGACGTGGTGGTGGGCACGGACGCGATCGCGATGGGCCTGAACATGCCGATCGCGCGCATCGTGATGACCACCTCGGTCAAGTACAACGGCTACGAGGAGGAAGAGATCCCGGCCGCGCTGGCGCGCCAGATCGCCGGCCGGGCGGGGCGCTTCGGCGTGCACGAGGAAGGCCTGGTGGCCGGCTACGACAACGAGACCCACAACGTGATGCGCTCGCTGCTGAAGGAGAAGCCGGTGCCGCTCAAGACCACCGGCTTCGCCGTGGCGCCGACGCTGGAGCATCTGCACCGGATCTCGTCGGTGACCAACGAGCACGCGCTGGCCAAGCTGCTCAAGCGCTTTGTGCACAACATCGACGTGCCGGACGGTTTCTTCTATCCGCGCATCACCGAGGACCAGTTCGAGCGCGCGGCCTGGCTCGACACGCTGGAGCTGACGGTGGCGGAGAAGTTCGCGCTGTCGCTGGTGCCGATCTCGTCCAAGGTGCCGTCGCTGCAGCGCGCGTGGGAGCACTGGGCCACAGCGCTGGCCGCCAAGAAGATCACGCCGATCAAGACCGAGCAGGTGCCCTTGCACTACATGTCGCTGCAGGAGGTGGAGGACGCCTGCCGCATGTATTCGGCCTACGCCTGGCTGGCCTACCGGCAGCCCGACTACTTCCCCGATACCGAGCGCGCACAGCAGTTGTCGCGCCAGGCGTCCGAGCGCGTGGACGCGCTGCTGCAGGATCAGAACTCCGCGCTGCGCAAGCGCCAGCCGAAGAAGTTCCGGCGCTGATGGCGCACGGCGACGGCGCCAGCGAGCGCATTGACGCGATTGACATCCTGCGCGGCATCGCGCTGTTCGGCGTGCTGATGGTGAACCTGGTGTCCGAATTCCGGGTGTCGATCTTCCAGCAGTTTCTGCCGCCCGATCCGGCCACCGGCATGCTCGATGGCTGGGTCGAAACGCTGGTGCGCGCCGGCTTCGAGATGAAGGCCTTCGCGGTGTTTTCCTTTCTGTTCGGCCTGGGGCTGGCGGTGCAGTTCGAACGGCTGGCGGGAACCGGTCGTCCGCGCTATTGGCTGACGCGGCGGCTGGCCGTGCTGCTGGTGTTCGGCCTGGTGCATCTGCTGCTGATCTGGAACGGCGATATCCTGACCGAATACGCGCTGGGCGGCTTGCTGGTGTTGCCCTTGCTGGCGGCGCCGGTCTGGGCGCTGGCGCTCGCGGCGGCGTGCCTGTTTGCGCTGTATCTGTTCATCGCCGTGGTGCCGGTCGGGATACCCTGGCCGGAAGCCGCGTGGTTTGAGCAGCATGTGGCGCTGGCCAACCAGGTTTGCGCATCGGGCAGCTTTGCCGAGCTGCGCCGCTTCAGCCTTGACGAGCTGCCCTACCTGCTGCCCTTGCACCTCTACGTCTTCCCGCGGACGCTGGCCTTGTTCCTGCTGGGCGCGCTGGCGTGGCGTAGCGGTGTTGCGCGGCAGCCGGGCGAGCATCGGCGCTTGTTGACCGCCGTCGCCGTGCTTGGCGTGGCGGGCGGCGCGGCGTTGTCGGTGCTCGACATGGCGGCGGGCATGGGCCAGACCCTGCTGGCCGCCGGCTATGCGGCGACGGTGCTGTTGCTGGCACAGGGCCGTCTGTTGCGCGCCTTCGCCCCCCTCGGCCGGATGGCGTTCACCAACTACATCGCCCAATCGCTGATCTTCGGCTACATCTTCTTCGGCTATGGGCTGGGGCAGTTCGGCCGCCTCGGCGCCGCGCCGGTGTTCCTGCTCGGACTGGGTGTGTACGCGGCGCAGATGGCGTTCAGTGCCTGGTGGCTGCGCCACTATCGCTACGGGCCGCTGGAGTGGTTGTGGCGGACCATGATGTACGGCGCCGTGCAGCCCATGCGCCGCACGGCTTGAGGCGGGCGCTCAGGCCGCGCGCGCGACCTTGTTCAGCACCAGCTGCTGGAGCGGCTGGTCGTGCTGGTCGCAGCGGGCGCGCAGCAGGGCCAGTTCCAGCGTCTGCTTGTTGGCGAAGGCATCTTTGATGGCTTCCTTGTACCAGTGCGGGTCCAGCGATTCGGTGGCGCCGGCGTGGGATTTGCGGTCGATTTCCTGCTGCAGATTGACCAGGCAGTCGTACGGATCGATCGCCACGCCGAAGTGCTGCTGCATCAGGCCGCGCAGCTTGACGATGTCCTGCACGCTGGTCTTCTTGTCGTAGAGGTAGGTGCCGATGAAGGCCGCGATACCGAGGACGGCGACGGCCATGCCGCCCAGGCTGACGCGGTCGGAAATCGGGTCGCGCGCAAACAGCAGGGCGATGACGACGGCCACCGGCAGCCAGACCCGCAGGTAGCCGCACAGCACCGAGCGCCAGTTCAAGCCGTTCAGTTCATAGCAAGCGTTGGTCTTGCTCTCGACGTAGTAGCTGGCCCTTGGTATCAAAGGCAGGTACCAGAGATGGCCGAAGACGGTCTTGATCGAGATATTGCCGACGTTTTGTACCGAGCCATAGCTCCGTTTGCCCCAGATGAATAACATTTTGTGCCCTTTATGCAATATTGGGCTGAATAATACAGCAATGATGCCATGGAGAAATACGTACTTTCTCACCAACCATGCGCCATCAAGCTGCCAAGCTCGGCTATCATGGCGGCCGGTTGGCGTAAGCTGGATGTTTAGGAATGGGAATGAATGCAGCAAGGGGAGGGGCCGGCGCGGTTCCGCCGCAGTTTGGTTTGATTAATCTGTTGAAGGCCGGTGCGGCGCAGTTGATTGTCCTGCACCATCTGGCGTTTTACGGCCCGATGTCCGATCAGGTGCGGCCGCTGATGCCGGAATTGATCGACTGGCTGGCCGGTACTGCGCGCATCGCCGTGCAGGTGTTCCTCGTCATCAGCGGCTTCCTGCTGGCCAAATCGCTGTCGCCGGCCGGTGCCGCCGGGCTGGCCGATCCGCTGGGTGCGATCCGCCGGCGTTACGCCAAGCTGGCGCCGCCGTTCATGGCCGCCACCCTGCTGGCCGCCGTCGCCTCCTCCTGGGCCGGCAACTGGATGACCCACAGCTCGGTCTCCGCGCCGGCCACCCTGAGCCAGCTGAGCGCCCATGCGCTGCTGCTGCATGGCGTGCTGGGCTATCCCTCCTTGTCGGCCGGCGCTTGGTATGTCGCCATCGATTTCCAGTTGTATGCGCTCACGGCCGTGGCGCTGTGGCTGGCGGGCCGCGTGGCAGGCCAGCGCGCCATGCCGTGGCTGGTGCCGGCCATGGCCATGCTGGGCATCACGGTATCGCTGCTGCATTTCAACCTCGACCCCGACTGGGACAACTGGGCGCCGTATTTCTTCGGCAGCTACGGCCTGGGCATGATGGCGTGGTGGGCCAGCGACCGCCGCCGCGCGCCCGGCGCCGTGGCCCTGCTGCTGGCGATGGCGCTGTTGCCGGTGTCGGCGGCCTTGTTCCTGGATTTCCGCAGCCGCATCGCGCTGGCGCTGGTGGTCGCCTGCCTGCTGTACCTGTTCGGCCGCGCGGAGACGGTGTCGGCCGGACGCGCCTGGGCCGTCGTCAACGGCCTGGGGCGGATATCGTACTCAGTGTTCCTGATCCATTTCCCGGTCTGCCTGCTGGTCAACGCGGCGTTCAGCCGCTTCGTGCCGGAGGGGCCGCTGTGGCAGGGCGGCGGCATGCTGCTCGCGTGGGCCGCCAGCCTGGCCGCCGGCGCCGCGTTTTTCCGCTGGGTGGAAACGCCGCTGGGACGCGCCGTCCAGCTGGCTACCGCGAAGGGCCGCCAGCGCCCCGGTCTATCGTTGCCTTCAGTGCTGTCGTGACCGCCTCGGCGATATCGTCCTGCACCATCAGCAAGTCGTCGACCGGCTTGTCATAGGTTTCCGACCACAGGACGAAGCCGTTGTCTGCCTTCATCAGGCGCGCCGCGACGCGTAAGGTGTTGCCCGATTTGCGCACGCTGCCGTCGAGGATGTAGAGCACGCCCAGCTTGCCCGCGATCTCGGCGACGGGCGCCGGTTTGCCCTTGAAGTAAAACGCCGCGCTGGGCGCCGGCACCTTGTAGCCCGGCAGCTTGCTGAACCTGCCGATCAGTTCCTCGGTCATGCCGTCGGCGAAGGTTTCATTGGACATGCCGTCGGTCAGGTCCGCGAACGGCAGCACGGCGATCGACTTCTGCGGCGGCAGCGCGGGCGCCGTGGCGTGCCGCTCGGTCGCCAGCGTGTTGTGCAGCCAGAAGACGATGCCGATCAAAATCGGGATGCAGGCCGTGGCCAGGAACACCAGGCGGCTGCGCGTGGCGTGCGAGGGCGGTGGCGGGGGCGCGGCCGGCGCGGCGAGCTGGTCCGGCTCGCGCCAGGGGCCGACCTCGGCCACCAGCTTGTAGCCCTGGCGCGGCACGGTGACGATGTAGCTGGCCTCGCCCAGCACGCGCCGCAGCGAGGCGATCGCCTGGTACACCGAATCGGGCGTGACGATCACGCCCGGCCAGACCTGGCTCAGCAGCTCGTCCGCACTGACGAGCTCACCCGCGCGCCCGGCCAGACAGAGCAGCAGGCGCAGGGTGCGCGGATCGAGCCGCACGGAGTCGCCGCCGCGCGCCATCTCGCCCGACGCGGTGTCCACACACCATGCCCCGACGCGGAACTTGGCCATCGCTGAAGTTTCCATGCCGCTCCGAAGATTTGTATTTTTGATAGCGTTGCATTATAGCCCGCCCTTGCGCCGCGCATTTCAGAGACTTTCAGAACTCTTTCAGACGAATTTCAGGACTTGCGGCGCCGCCGGCGGCATTGTGGCGGCTCACCACATTGAAGGAGTTCCCGATGAAATACCTCTTGCTGCCGCTGTTCTCGCTGATCGCCCTGCCTGCCGTCTGTGCGGAGACGCTGACGATCGATCCCTATCACAGCGCCGTCGTCTTCAGCTGGGACCATCACGGCTACACCAACCCGGTGGCCCGCTTCGAGAAGATCGAAGGCCAACTGGTGCTGGATGAGGACTTGAGCAAGTCCTCGGTCTCGGTGAAGCTGGCGGTCGACGGCCTGCACACCGCGGTCGCCGCCCTCGACCAGCAGCTGAAAACCGCCGAGTTTCTCGACGCCGCCACCTTCCCCGACATCACCTTCAAGAGCACCAGGATCGAACAAGGGCCGATGGACAGCCTGAAGATCAGCGGCAATCTGTCGCTGCACGGTGTGACCAGGCTGGTGGTCCTGGACGGCAGGATCAACAAGATCAAGCGCGACCCGATGGGGAAGGAGACCGAGGCCGGCTTCGAGGCGATGGTCAAGCTGAACCGCGCTGATTTCGGCGTCAACAAGTATTTCCCGAACACGGCGCGGGAATTGACGGTTCACATCACGCTGGGCGCGAATTCGGAAGGCTCGTAAGCAGCGGCCCGGCGCCCGTCACAGCTTGACGCTGAGCTGAACCGCCACGGTGCGCGGCGATACCGGGATGTCGAACGGCAGCGCCAGGCCCGGCGCCAGGCTGGGCTCGCGCGCGTCGGCATCGAACAGGTTGCGCACGGTGGCGGTCACGGTCCAGCCGTGCGGCAGCTGCCGGGTGAGGGACGCATCCACGGTGCGGTAGTCGGCAACGGGCGCGCGCGCGTCGCCGGACGGGCGGCGCCGGCCCGCGACCCAGTTCAGCTGCGGACTGAATTGCCAGCCCGGGCCGAGGGTCCAGTCCAGGCGGGTGTTGGCGTGATGGCGCGGCGCGTAGCCCGGATCGCTGTGGGTGGCCGTGTCGTGCGCGTTCTGGCGCGCGTAGTTGGCCTGCCAGCGCAGGCCGGGATTGAGCTCCCACGCCAGTTCGACTTCGCCGCCGTTGCCGTCGATGCCGCCGCTGTTCTGGTAGGTGGCGCCGGGCGCCGGCGCCGGGTTGGGCACGGAGCGTATCAGGTCTTTCAGCGTGTAGCGGAACAGGCTGAGATTGATGTTCAGGTCGGCGCGCGCCTGCCAGGCCAGCGCGGCCTCGGTGGTGGTGATGGCCTCCGGCCGCACCTGCGGGTTGCCCATGTTGACCGGGTTGATGCCGGTCTGTTCGTTGAAGCTGGGCGAGCGGAAGGCGCGGCCGTGCAGCAGCTTGACCGTGATGTCGAGGTCGGCGTCCCACACCAGCGCCAGGCGCGGGTTGGTGGTGCCGCCGAAGTCGGAGTAGTCGTCGTGCCGCACGCCGGCCGTCAGCGCCCAGTCGCGCGCGAACTGCCACTCGTCCTGCGCGTAGACGTAGTTGATCTTGCGGCGCTGCGGCCGGATGTGCGGCTGGATGGGGCCGTAGTCGATCACGGCGCCGGTCGGGATCGGTATGCCTACCGGACTGATCAGGAAATTCTTCAGCGTCTCGACCCCGTACAGGTAGAGGTCGTCGTGGCCCGCGCCCAGGCGCAGCGCGTGCCGGCTGATGCCGCTATAAGTGGCAAAGGCCGAGCTGCGCAGATTGCGTTCCCAGCGGCCGGGGCCGCCGATCATGCCGTTCGGGAACAGGTTGGGGCCGATGCGCGCGCCGGCCGGGAACAAGCCCAAGCCGTCCGGCGATTGCTCGGTGAAAAACATATAGCTCAGCGAACCGCCCACGCCCCAGTCGTTGGCGAAGTCGGGCGCGGTCCACGACAGCTCGCTGGCCGCATAGCCGCTGCGCGGGGTGTGGTCGGGATCGAGCGCCGAATTGACGCCGAGGCCGGTGCCGACGTCGCTGCGCCACTTCAGGTTGGTGCGCCAGCGCCAGCGCTGCCAGGACAGGTCGAGGCTGCCGTCGTAGGCCTTGTAGCCCGTGTTCATCGGGCCGGGGGCCTTGCTCACATGCGTGCCGAAGCGGCGGTCGTTCAGCGTTTGCGCATCGGCTTCGACCAGCGTGCCGGCGCCGTCGGTGCGGCCCACCTGCAGGAACGCGGCGATGGACAGTTGGTCTTGCTTGTGGCCGTATTCGAGCCAGGCGTCGCGCGCGTTGAACGAGCCGGCCCGCGCGCCCACGCGCAGCCCCGGCATTTGTTCCGCCGTCTTGGTGATGATGTTGATGACGCCGGCAAATGCGTCGGCGCCGTACAGCGCGGAGCCGGGGCCGCGGATGATCTCGATGCGCGCCACGTTGGTCAGCGGCATGCTGGCCCACATATTTCCCTTGTCGCCGTTGTAGTCGGTGTTCATGCGCAGGCCGTTGAGCAGCACCAGCACCTGGGGATTGGTGACGCCGCCCGCGCCGATGCCGCGGATGATGTAGTTGGGCGCATACATGGTCGCCACCCGCGTGACGTGGATGCCGGCCACCGCCTCCAGCACATGGTCCAGGTCGGTGGCGCCCATCGCGGCGATGTCCTCGGCCGTGACCACGGAGGCAACCGCCGGCGCGCGGCGCAGCGGCTGGGCCGAACCGGTGGCCAGGCTGATGGCGGAGCGGTCCATGCCGTACAGGGCGAGGTCTTCATCCTCCGGCTGGGCTGCTGCAAGCGACAGGGGATGCCAGGCCGTCAAAGCCAGGGCGACCAGCCAGGCTGGTGGAAAATCTGCCATGCGTGCAGCGCGCGGAAAAAGGAGCGGTTTCATTTCGAAAGTCGAGCAACAGCAGATGCTCCACAATACACGGCGCTTGGCTCTTTAACAATTGACTGTTGTCAAAGCGCATCAGGAGGCGGGCCCGGCTGACGGGGCGCCTGGGCTGAATTTGTTGCATTGTAGAACTTACAAATATATTTCTTGCACTTATCTGGCAAGGCTGATATCTTTCGGTCCTGCATTCAGGAAATTTAAATTTCAAAATAGAAATTTTTGCCAACCTTGCCAGAACCATACAATGAAAACCACCTTTAAAATTGCCTTGTTGAGCACCGCCCTTGTCGCCGCTGTCGCGCAGGCTGGTAATCCCCATTCTGGTCCTGGCACGTCCAGCGCGAAAGACGTCAAGCTGGCCGGGGACAATGCGGACAAGTACGTGCTGGTCCTGGGGGCCAACTTCAACCCCATCCAGTCGACCCAGGGTTTCGACAGCGCCTTTGTGAGCGCTTCCGGTACGGCAGCCAAGGGCTGGAGCCTGGCTGAGACGGTCGAATTCAACGATAAGACCAACTCGCTGACGTTCTTCGACAAGGCACCGACCGACGGCCTGACCTTCTCCTTCACGGAGGCGGCCAACCACATCAGTGGTACCTGGACGGTCACCAACACCAGCGCGACCAAGAACACCACGCTGGACCTGGCCTTGTCCTTCCATGCCGGTAACAACGTCGGCAGCTTCCTGTTTAACGACCAGGCCATCCTGGCCGGCCAGAAGCTGACCGGCAGCTGGGCCATCAATTGGCTCAACAACGTCAAGAGCCCGGACAGCATTCCCGGCTTCTCGAATATCGGTTTCTACACTGGAGAGCGGTCGTACTTCACGTCGCCCGTGCCTGAGCCGGAAACCTACGGCATGCTGCTGGCCGGCCTGGGCCTGATCGGCTTCGTCGCCCGCCGCCGCCGCGCCAAATAAGCGCTTCACGCAAAATCAAACGCCAGCTTGCTGGCGTTTGATTTTGCGCGGCTTTTGTTGCATGGCTACTGCTGCGGCTGATCGGCTTCCCGAATGAAGTCGATGAAGGCGCGCAGCGGTTCCGGCACCAGCCGGCGCCCCGGGTAGTAGAGGAAGGGGCCGGAGAACGACAGCCACCACGGCTCAAGCACCGGCACCAAGGCGCCGCTGGCGAAATGGGGGCGCAACCAGTCCTCGAACAGATACACGATGCCGCTGCCGCCGATCGCCGCGTCCACCAACAGGTCGGCGATCGCCCCGCTCTGCACATGCAGCGGACCTTCGGCGTCGATCTGCAAGGTCTCGCCGTCGCGGGTGAATTCCCATGGCGGCATGGCCCGTCCGGCGAAGCGCAGGCGCAGGCAGTCGTGCTGCAGCAGGTCGCGCGGATGGCCGGGGTGTCCGCGCCGGCCGAGGTAGGAGGGCGACGCGGCCGCGGCAAAGCGCTGGATGCGCGGGCCGATGGGAACCGCGATCATGTCCTGCTCCAGGCGCTCGTCGTAGCGTATGCCGGCGTCGCAGCCTGCCTCCAGCACGTTGACGAAATTATCGTCAGCAGTGATGTCGAGCCGGATCTCGGGATAGGCGGCCAGGAAGCGCGGGACGAGCGACGGCAGTATCAGCCGCGCCCCGCTGACGGGGACGTTGAGCTTGAGCGTGCCGCTGGGACGGCCGCGGTAATCGTTGACGGCATCGAGCGCGGCCTCCACTTCCGTCAGCGCGGCGCCGAGCCGGGTCCGCAGGCGTTCGCCCGCTTCGGTGGTGGCGACGCTGCGCGTGGTCCGGTGGAGCAGCCGCACGCCGACTTGCGCCTCCAGGCGGCGCACCGCCTCGCTGAGTCCCGATGCGCTGAGCCCGCTGGCGCGTGCGCCTTCACGGAAGCCTTTTGCATTGGCGACGGCGAGAAACGCGGTGAGGTCGGCGAGGTCTATTTTCACTGTGCGGATTTTCGTACGGGGTGTGTTGATTATACCTACTTATCGAACGCCGGCTGCGCGTCTACACTGGCCTCTGTTCAAACAGAAGGAATTCAAATGCACCAGTCCTACACCACTTTCAAGCTCGGCAGCCGCACGGTCAACCGGGTGGGCTACGGCGCCATGCAGCTCGCCGGCCCGCACGTTTTCGGCCCGCCGGCCGACCGCGCCGGCGCCTTGGCCGTGCTGCGGGCGGCTGTCGAAAACGGTATAAATCATATCGACACCAGCGACTTCTACGGCCCCCACGTCACCAACCAGTTGATACGCGAAGCGCTCCACCCCTATCGCGACGATCTGATCATCACCACCAAGATCGGCGCGCGGCGCGGAGCGGATGCCTCCTGGCTGGCCGCCAGCTCGCCCGATGAACTGAGGCAGGCAGTACACGACAACCTGCGCAACCTGGGCCTGGGCGTGCTGGAGGTGGTGAACCTGCGCGTGATGATCGATCCGATGCAGCCAGCCGAGGGCTCGATCGAGGAACCGCTGACCGCGCTGGCCGAGCTGCAGCGCCAGGGCCTGGTGCGCGAGATCGGCTTAAGCAACGTCACGGCGGCGCAGGTGGCGCAAGGGCGCGGGATGTGCGAGATCGTCTGCGTGCAGAATCACTACAACCTGGCGCATCGTCAGGATGACGCCCTGATCGATGCGCTGGCGAAGGATGGCATCGCCTACGTGCCGTTCTTTCCGCTGGGTGGATTTTCGCCGTTGCAGTCGGCGACCTTGTCGGCCGTCGCCGCACGGTTGCAGGCGCAGCCCAACCAGGTGGCGCTGGCGTGGCTGCTGCGCCGCTCGCCCAACATCCTGTTGATTCCGGGGACGTCGTCGCTGGCGCATTTGCGCGAGAATATCGCGGCGGGTTCCTTCGTGCTGCCCGATGACGCGCTCGCCGAACTGGATCGCATGGCGCCGCGCTGAGCCGCGCACCGTCGCTGTTGTGGTTTTGCAACTAAACGAAAGTTGTAAGTTCGTCGATATTGTCAATCGAAAGGTTTTTGTGTAAGGAATCTCCCTGATTTGTCGATATTCTTTCTTTTTGTTGACCGTGAATTATTTGTATCCTACATTTGACCGTGGTTAATTTACGAAAGAGAAAGATAACGAAACAAATCGGGAGAGTCTGCATGAAGAAGTCACCTGGGGTACGCGTTGCCGCTGTTTGTAAATCTCTGCTTGTCCTGAGCCTGCTGTCCACCGGCGCCTTGATGCACGGCGCCCACGCCCAATCGATCACCGGCGGCTTGTACGGTTCGGTACCGGAAGGTACAGCCGCCGAGAAAATGAGCGTGACGGTCACGAGCGCGCAGACCGGCTTCAGGCGCGACCTGCAAATCGATGCGCAGGGGCGCTACAAGACGTCGGGCCTCAACCCCGGCCTCTACACCGTCACCTTCAAACGGGGCGAGACGGTCATCGGCGAGCGCCTGGTCAGCGTGAAGCCGAACAGCGAAACGGCGGTGGTTGCCGTCGCGGCGGAAAACCAGGGCGGCAAGGACGCGCAGGCCATCGTCACCGTGAGCGGCCACTCGGCGCAGACGGCGGTGCTCCCGATCGACGTGTCCACCCCGGAGCTGTCGAGCCATTACAGCCGCGAGCTGATCAATACGCTGCCGCTCGGCGGGGCGGCCAACGCCGAATCCATCGCGCGCCTGCGCTCCAACGTGCGCTACGACCAGAACACGACCGGGCTGGTGCAGCTCGGCGGCGCCTCGCCGGCGGAGAACCGCTACTACCTCAACGAGTTCGACACCACCAACGACCGCACTTTGCTGGGCGCCAACCGCCTGCCGCGCGAGGCGATCCAGGACACGGAGGTGATGGCGGGGAACTTCGGCGCCTCGTGGACCAACGCCACCGGCGGCATCATGGCGCAGACCGTGCGCCAGGGGACGAACAAGTTCCAGGCCGGCTACTCGCTGTACTACACGCCGGGCACGTCGGGCAATCTGATGCCGCCGGAAAAGGACATCCGCGACGGCCAGGGCGGCTATTATCGCTACGCCTCCAACAACCGCACCGAGGCCAGCACGACGAACTACCTGTGGGCCTCGGGCGCGCTGATCAAGGACAAGCTGTTCGCCTTCGCGCTGCTGGGCGACAAGCTGCCGTCGCGCAGCTACACCTACAGCCAGAACCGGCAGACGGTGTCCGACTCCAGCAGCAAGAACGCGCTGCTGAACCTGACCTGGAACATCAACGACGACCACACGCTGAACCTGACCGGCTCGCGCACCTGGAGCCGCACCAGCACCGACACCTACCGCCTGCAGTCGGACTACACGACCCAGGTCGGCGCCTACTCGTCGAGCTCGTCGTCGCCGGTGACGGAGCGCATGCTGATCGCCAATTACCACGGCAACCTCACGAACAACTTGTCGGTGCGGCTGATGGGCGGCTTCCTCGGTCAGCTCAACGACCGCGCCCACGGCGCCGAGGACATTCCCTACGTCGATTCGTACAACAGCCAGAACCAGAAGACCACCAACATCGGCATCCAGGACCGCACGGTGAACTTCCGTCCCGACGACTACTGGCGCCGCGGCTACAAGGGCGACGTGACCTGGAACCTGGACCAGCACAAGATCGTTTTCGGCGTCGAGTTCTACAAGCACTTCCTCGGCCAGGACTGGCACACGCCCACGGCCGGCTGGTACACCTACTACGATCGCCCGAGCGCCGTGCAGCTGGCCAACGGCGAGCAGGTCGGCGGCAAGTACGTGGGCTATTACTTCAACCGCGAGTACGGCCGCATGGTGTCGCAGAACAAGGCGGCCTATCTCGAGGACTACTGGAAGGCGGGCGACAGGGTGACGCTGTATGGCGGACTGCGCTTCGACAAATTCATCAACAAGGATGCGCTGGAGCGGCCGCTGTTCTCGTTCCCGATGACCTCGCCGCGCCTGGGCGTGGCGTGGGACGTGAACGGCGATTCCAGCCTGAAGGTCGGCGCCAACCTGGGCCGCTATTCGCTGGCCATGCCGTCCAACTTCAGCTTCGGCGTGGGCGAGTCGCATCTGGAGCAGCGCAAGTGGTACCGCTACAGCGGCATCGACCCGGTCAGCAAGGCGCCGCTGGGACTGACGCAGATCGGCTCCACCTACACCATGCCGGGCCGCGACGGCATTCCGCCGGAGGCCTACCAGGTGGCCACGACCAACCTCAAGGCGCCTTACCAGAACGAGTTGCAACTCTACGTGCAAAAGGCGCTGGGCCGTGGCTGGGTGGGGCAGGCCGACTTCGGCTACGCCGACCTCAAGCGCGTTATTAACTCCACCTGCTACGGCCAGGGCATCGGCGACTACGCCAACGCCCACGGCTATCCGAACTACCGCAGCGACTACGAGTGCTTCGAGCTGAACCCCGGCGAGGACGTGACCGTCACGCGCGATTTCCGCGGCGACGGCAAGCTGGAGTCGCTGACCATACCGGCCTCCGCGTTCGGCCTGCCCAAGCCCAAGCACAAGTACATCCACCTGACGCTGGACGCGAACCACGCGCGCAGCGCGGCCGAGCCCTGGTACCTCAACCTGAGCTACACCTTTACGCGCTCGTTCGGCAACGACAACGGCTTCCTCAACCTGGAGAACCGCAATGCCGGCTACATCGGCCAGACCGGCATCTATGACTTCCCCGAGACCGCGCTCGGCGCCAGCGGCAACCTGACCAACGACGTGCGCCATGCGTTCACCACGTCCGGGGTCTACTACTTCCCGAACGGCCTGCGCACCAGCGGCGTCGTGAGCATGCACAGCGGCGAGCCGGTCAGCTGCTTCGGCCTCAAGCCCGACGTGAACAGCCTCTCCTACAACTGGGGCAGCTGGGGCCACTACTGCGACGCCAGCACCACGCCGGTCGGCGTCAAGACGGCCGGCACCAGCGGACGGCTGCCGTTCTTCTGGCAGTTCGACCTGGGCGTGGGCTACGACGTCAGCGTCGGCGCGCACAACAAGCTGAGCATCGACGTGAGCATCCAGAACCTCACCAACCGCCGTGGCGTCACCGACCGCTACAACACCTACAGCGCCGATGTGAACGCGGACAATACGATCGTGCCGGATGTGAACTGGGGCATCCCCAGCCAGTACCAGACGCCGCGCAGGGTATCGTTCGCGCTGCGCTACAACTTCCAATGACCTAGACCGGAGACGCTACCTTGAAATACTCGAAACCCCTGCAGGCGATCTTGCTGGCGCTGGCCATGACCGGCACGCTGGCGACGGCGGCCGCGCCGGCCGCGCGCGCGCCGCACTTCGCCATCGACGGCGCGCAGTTCAAGCTCGACGGCAAGCCCTACATCATCCGCTCCGGCGAGATGCACTATCTGCGCGTGCCGCGTGCGGCCTGGCGCGAACGGCTGCGCATGGCGCGGGCGATGGGGCTCAACACCGTGACCACCTATGCCTTCTGGTCGCAGCACGAGCCGCAGCCGGGACAGTGGGACTTCTCCGGCCAGAACGATCTGCGCACCTTCATCAAGACTGCCGCCGAGGAAGGCTTGAACGTCGTGTTGCGGCCCGGTCCCTACGTGTGCGCCGAGGTGGATTTCGGCGGCTTCCCGGCCTGGTTGCTGCGCACGCCGGGGCTGCGCGTGCGCTCCATGGACACGCGCTATCTGGAGGCCAGCACCCGCTACTTCCAGCGTCTGGCGAAGGAGGTGGGGGATCTGCAGAGCAGCCGTGGAGGCCCCATCCTGATGCTGCAGATCGAGAACGAGTACGGTTCCTTCGGCCGCGACCATGACTACCTGCGGGCCGTGCGGACGCAGCTGCGCAAGGCCGGCTTCGACGCGCCGTTGTTCACGTCCGACGGCGGCGCCGGGCGGCTGTTCGAAGGCGGCACGCTGGCCGATGTGCCGGCCGTCGTCAACTTCGGCGGCGGCATGGACGACGCCAAGGGTTCCATCGAAGAGCTGGCCGCGTGGCGCAAGCAAGGTCCGCGCATGGCCGGTGAATACTGGGCCGGCTGGTTCGACCACTGGGGCGAGCAGCACCACCGCCAAAGCCCCGAGGAGGCTGCGCGCACGGTGGACTGGATGCTATCGCAGGGCGTCTCGTTCAACCTCTACATGTTCCATGGCGGGACCAGCTTCGGCTGGCTGGCGGGCGCCAACTCGTCGGGCACCGAGCCCTACATGCCCGACACGACCAGCTACGACTACGACGCCGCGTTGGACGAGGCCGGCCGTCCGACGCACAAGTATCTCGCGCTGCGCGAGGTCATCGGCAAGCATGTGAAAGAGGCGTTGCCGCCGGTGCCGTCGGCGCCGCAGCCGCGCGCGGTGCCAGCCTTTGCGCTGAAGCCGGCGGGTGGCCTGCTGCCGCAGCTGGAGATGCTGTCCCAGGCCCGGCCTTCGCGCTGGGTGCGGGCGATGGAGGAGTTCGGCCAGAACTACGGCTACATCCTTTACCGCAAACACCTGGACGCGCCGGCCAAGGGAAGCCTTGTGCTGGAAGGGCTGCATGACCAGGCCACTATTTTTGCCGACGGCCGCGTGATCGGCCGCATGGACCGGCGGCATGGCGAGAGCAAGCTGGCGGTGGACCTGCCGGCAGGCGCACAGATCGACTTGCTGGTGGAGGCCATGGGGCGCATCGGCTTCGGCCCTAGGCTGGTGGACGACAACAAAGGCATTACGCGCGCCGTGAAGCTGAATGAGGACGAGCTGGAGGGATGGATGGTCTATCCGCTGCCGATGGATGCCGCGGCGCTGAAGCGCCTCCCTGTGGCGGCGGCTGGCGACCCTGCGGCGCCGGGCTTCTGGCGCGGCACGCTGCAGCTGGACAAACCGCTGGATACCTTCCTCGACACGCGAGGCTGGGGCAAGGGCCAGGTATGGGTCAACGGCCACCACCTTGGACGCTTCTGGGAGATCGGCCCGCAGCAGACGCTCTATCTGCCTGGCTCGTGGTTGAAGGAGGGCGGCAACGAGGTGTTGGTGTTCACCACCGAGCAGCCCACCGCGACCACCATGCAGGGCTTGGCCGATCCGGTCTTCGATACGCCGCAGCCACGCTGAGCTAAGAACGGCACGGGAGGACGGCTGCTGCCATCCCGTGTCTCGGCCTCGGGCATTGCTTTCTGATGATTTATGGGTCAGCGAGAAGTCCACGTGATAGTGTTCGTCGTGCCTGACCGACGCTTAATTATTTGCAATAATGTCATTATTTCATTATTTTGATGTTAGAATGAATATTCTTTTTGACACTAATCAAAACAACATTCTACGGATAAAAAATGAAATTATTCGCCTCCATTTCGTTAGCTGCGGCATTAACCCTTTCCTCCGCAGCAGCCAGCGCCGCGCCGACTGTCATCACATTTGACGACATCGTCACCAGTTCTTACGCTCAAATTGCAAATGGTTATGCGGGCCTCAATTGGGATAATTTTTATGTGCTCAACGGACCAATCTTCATCCCTGACACGGGGTACACGCACGGTACGGTTTCCTCGCCGAACGTCGCTTATAACCGCAATGCCGATTCGGCGTCGTTCTCGAGTGCGACAGCGTTCACGCTGTTGTCGGTTGATGTTACCAAGGCATGGAAGGCTGGCATCACTCACTTTGATGGCTACGTTGGAAATACGCTGACGTATTCGATGGATGTCACGTCGTCGACAGTTGCGCCGACTCTGGCGACATTCAATTGGGCGAATCTGAACAAGGTGACGGTATCGGACGGCAACGAGACTTATCAGTCAGCGTTTGACAACCTCACCATCTCGGCGGTTCCGGAGCCGGACGCGTACGGCATGCTGCTCGTCGGGCTGGGCTTGATTGGTTTCATGGCTCGCCGCAAATTTGCCGCTTAACCCTGAACCGCCACACCCGATCCCGCTGCATGCGGGATCGCCCCAGGTTTGCGGTAGGCGCTGAGGGGACGGCACGGCAGCGAGAAGTCCACGTGATAGTGTTCGTCGTGCCGGACCCACGGCGTGGTTTTCATGAAGGGCAGGGTGGTGCGCAGATCGCGCCCGCGCGATGTCTGGAACAGCCTTGCCGCCAGTTCTTTTTGGAAGATCACTCGCTCGATTTTCACATGGCGTTTTTTTGCGGCGTCGGCCAACTGGTGCAGGTGTTCTGCCATGGCCTCAAAATCGATATGCAGGTCGTCCAGCACGCCGTTCGCGTCAAACTCAAGGCCATACCCAAACTTGTTCAGCGCGTTCGACGGCAGCAGCGCCGGCTGGTTCTTGCTGTCGAGGACGGGAACCATGAAATCGACCGATAGCCCGGCCTGATGAGTGTGATGCGGCTTGATTTGCCCGCCATTGGCCAGCCCTGTTTCGCCGTACATGAAGCGTTTGTCGGGCGCGGCCTGATACACGGAGTCGTAAGCGTCGACTACGATATCGCGGACGCTCTGATGCACATAGGTCCGGCCCAGCGCGACGCCGACGCTGCTGTAGGGAACAAAATTCTTACCCTGCGCGGGAAGCTGCACGCCGTCTTGCAGGCGGCCGTTCGCCGGCGTGCCGTAGCACGTGCTGGCGTTTGCGAGCGCCAGCGGAAGCGCAAACAGTACTGCGGCTTTCAGGATATGGTGCCTGAGCCACAAGCAGGATCGAATGGCCCAGACACCGGTGCGCGGCACCTCGTCAGATGTTTGCCTTCTAGCTTGCTTCGTCACGGAAGTCAGGTTGTTATACTCAAGGGGCGATGCACCCCCAGAGAGTCGGAGACTATGGGTTGGCAAATAACGCAAACTGGACACTCCAAGTCGAATCCTGCTCTGATTAAAAACGATTTATACCATTTTTTGTGCGCGCTTTTTTCGAGGCGCGGCGTGGTAGTGGCGTTAAAGCCTGCGCCCGCGCTGTCGTCTCGGACTGCGCTGAAATCCCGCTCACGCCTTTCGGCTGTGGCTTGCCCTCAATTCGGAAGTGCCTGAAGAATTTGAGTTTTCGGCTCACGCCCCTTGGATCGGAAAAGAAGGGCAGAGAAAATTCCTGCTCGGCTAGCAGCACCATGCGCCAGACGGTGCCGCCGAAGAAGCGAAACGTCAGCGCGTTCGGCGGCTGCAGGCTCAGCTCAGCAAACGTGCCGGTCGAATACATCGCGCCGAGCACTGCAGAATCCACCAAAGCCATATCGGCATCGAACATATAAATCCGCAGCATGTCCTCGAAGGGAATGTCATCGGTGAGGAAAACAATGCGATAGCCATGCCATTCCACAGCTGCTTCCAGCACGGCTCCGGTCACGATCAGCCCGGTGGGCTCGGCGTCCAGCAGTAGTTCGGAAGTGGCCAACGCCGCATCCGTGTAAGGCGTCGCCAGCCGTGTCGCGAATTCCGATGTCGAAAGTAATCTCACGAGATTGCTCTACCATATAAAACCAACGCCGAAGGCCGCGAGAGCACCTCCGACAAACGCACCTATTGTCACACATACCGGCGCGCCAGGTCCGCACGCCAAGCCCGCGAGAGCACCGGTCGCTACGCTTCCGCCGATCCCCGCCGTGGTAGTGACCAGCTCACGCTTGATCGCAGTGGATTTGTCTCGGGCGGTGAGCACGTTATACGTCGACAGCGCCAATGACAGCAAAATGAGGCCACGTCCCAAATACGACAACCGCAACATATTGTGTGTGATGCCAGGTTGCGATCTGCCGGCCGACGCGACAACCTCGGCAAATACTCGGTTCTGCCTTGATGGGGTGAGCTTTGCGAAGATTGCGTTCTTCCCAAATAACTTCGATGTCTTTTCGGCGATCAATGCATTCAGATTGCGACCCTCGGGCTTTTTGTATTCTGCGAGGGCACGGCCAACGGGTGTGCTCTTCGACCTGGTGAGCTGCATGACGACGTTCCGTGTGGCCTGGGCCTGCTCTGCCGCCTGCGCCCAAGTCAATTTCCCTCTGGCGACCTCGCGACGAAGATTGTCCGACATCTCCTTAATCTCGCGCGCGTACATTCGGCGTGAAGTGGAATCAATTTCCAGATGCATTCCTACGATGGCTGTTGTTGCTTCCAATGATTTGATCGCGTTTTCGAATGTTTCTTTGTCGGACTGCGGCATGGTGGCCTCCTGTCAAAGGTGTCTGACGAGCGTACTGCGTTGTTGGCTGAGGGCGTTTGAACCGCCGCAAAGTGGTTGCTGGTGTCGCTCTGCTAGAGGTAGATAGGGGAATATTTTGAAGAAGCTAGCGATTTCATGAGACGAATGTGCCTAGGGGACTTACCGTGTTTGATCGTAGTGACGTAGTCCGAATCGGTGACGCGGAGTTCGAATCCGTGGATCTGCTCGCTGTAGGCGTCGCCTCGACCAGCTGGCAGTGGCTGGGTGTGGGGTATGGCTGAGCTTGCTATCTCGGCTGCTTTTGATGTGGAGTTGCCGGTCCATTTCTGGTCTTGTCGGCGGTAGGGCCCGTCAACTGCGGCGCAAGTGTGGCTTGAGCTAGCCAGTGTGCGGGCTGTGTGCTCTTGAGCGGAAATCGGTGTTTACACCGTAAATGCACGAGCGTACTATTGATGAAGTATCAACTGAGATTTCGTTCCCGCAATGCAGAACTCTTGAAAAGGGAAACTTGAAGATGCCGCCTGAATTTCTGTATAGATATCGTTCGTTCAAGAGTGCACTAGACGAAGAGAGTTTAACGACGAATCTCTTATGGTTTGCTGACCCTAAGGAATTCAATGATCCTATGGATTGCAAGCCGCACTATATTTTTGATGGTGGAGATGAGCTAGCCATTGCGCGGTTCCGAGAGCAGACCTTTTTTCGTGCTGCAAGACGAGACGATTCGACGCTACATGGAGTTGAGCTGCGAAATCGAATCTCTGCATATCGGGATCAGTATCCTAATGTAAATGAAGAATTTTGGAAATTCGCGCATGAAACAGTTGAGCACTATGTTAGAGACGTTGGAGTGCTTTGCTTGACGGAAACTGGCCAGTGTCCAGTGATGTATTATCACTATGCGGATGCACATAAGGGGATTTGCCTCAAGTATCGAACCGCTGATCTTTTTAGTTATGCGGAGCCAGTTGAATATACAGTTGACTATCCAAGAGTAGATTTTTTTGCGGATGATGAGGGTAATGATTTTAAGAAATTATTCTTAACTAAATACCTTAGCTGGCAATATGAGAAAGAATGGCGGTTAGTGGAATTCAGCCGAGATTTTACGAGAGATCCGCGCCATCTTGCGTATCCCGCTCCATTGCTTGAAGGAGTTATTTTTGGGATGTATTTGCCGCAGCTCAGTCGAGAACGGATCGCGGAACTTTTGCGGGCTGGTGGTCGTCACGTGACCTTGTACGAGGCAAAATTAAGGCCGGGCTCGTTCCTTCTTGATATTGTGGCGTGCGGACAGACTTAGGTAGCGGTGCTCGTTTTCATATTGATAACGTGTGACGTTTGTGTACTGGTGAGGATGGGGCGCTCCAGTTGCTCCGTCATCACTTTCCTTGAGGAGATCATATTGGCGGACCCGAAGATTTACCGAGTTTTGTTGAATGAAGATTGGGAGCTTGAAGATCTTTACGAGTTCCCGCATGCCCTTTCTCAATGCTATGCATTCGTCTATTGCTTGGATTCCGAATTGGAGCCGCGAGATCGTGATCGGATTAACTACGCTATACGGGGATATCCGTGGCGTGGTGGGTATAGTTATGTGAACATCTATTCCGTATTTAAGAATCAAATACCATCCGATGAACGTCCTAAAATTGATTCAATCCGCAAGGCTTCTCCTGGTTGGCTTGACTTAATCCTGAATGCTAATGTTGCGTATCAGTTGGCTGCGGCGGTCACGACGCTAGCCGGTGCAGCGACAGCCGCCGCTGCTGCCTATAAGAAGGCTTATCAGTTGATTTTAAGTATTAACGCAGAACGTAGGAAAGCTCAGTTGGCGAAGATGTCGGCCTCCACGATGCAGTTAAAGTCAATGAATGCGATGTGCACTGAGCTGGCGAAGAATTTAGGCTTCAAGAGTCTGAAGGAGCTTCACGAACACACTGGTGATCCTGAAGTTTCTCTGAAGCTACTGATGGCACACTACCGAAGGATGTCGGTACTTTTGGAATATGCTCAAAAGGGAAAGGCAACGCTGACACTACCCAATCTGCTGGGAGGCTCTGACAAGACTTCTTGATCGGAAAGAGCTAGCGTACACCAGCGCTTCTGAAGTGACCAGAGAGCGACCAGAAACAAAAAAGCCCACGAACCGAAATTCGTGGGCTTCCTTGATAATTCTTGGTAGGCCGTGCGGGATTCGAACCTGCGACCAACGGATTAAAAGTCCGCTGCTCTACCAGCTGAGCTAACGACCCAAAGGTGCAATACCTTGGCTTTCTTCGAGTGGTAGGCCGTGCGGGATTCGAACCTGCGACCAACGGATTAAAAGTCCGCTGCTCTACCAGCTGAGCTAACGACCCCCGAAGAAGCGAGATTATAGGGGGTAATGAGTCCGGCTGTCAAATACCCCCAAGTAATTATTTGCCGCCGAGGCGTTCTTTTGCCGTCACCGCTGCCGCCGAGTCAGGATAAGTCTTGATCAGGTCCTGCAGCGTCTTCTTGGCGGCCTTGTCTTTCAGCTCGGTCTGGCAGCTGGCGATGACCAGCATGGCTTCAGGCGCCTTCGGGCTGTCGGCGTAGTTCTTCAGCACCAGCAGTTGGGCCGGGATGGCGCTCTTGCAGTCGCGCTGCAGGAAGTAGGAGCTGCCCAGGTAGTACTGCGCGGTGGGCGCGTAGCTGGAGCCCGGATAGCGCTGCATGAATTCGGCGAAGGCCGTGCCGGCCGCCTTGTAGTCGCCCGAGCGGAAGGTCTGGTAGGCCGCGTCATAGGTGCGCTGTTCGTTCGGATCGACTTGCGTGGTCTTGCCGTCGATGGTCACTTCGCGCGGCTCCAGCTTGCGCAGGCGGGCGTCGAGGTCGACGTAGAAATCTTTCTGGCGCTTTTGCGCGTTGGCCAGCTCGTTGCTCAGCACTTCGATCTGGCCGCGCAGCTTGGCCACTTCCTGCAGCGTCATTTCGTTTTGCGATACCAGATCCAGCGTGCTGGACTTGTCGGACTTGGTGTCGATGCGGGCGTTCAGCTCGGCGCGCATGGCTTCGACCTTGGCGCGCAGGTCGAGCAGGGCTTTGCGGGCTTCGTCGTCGTCGAACAGCCCGGCGTGGGCTTGCAGCGGCAGCCAGGTCAGTGCGGCCAGCAGGGCGGCGCTCAGGCCGGATTTGGAGAGTTTCTTCATGTCGGACGCTTTCACACAAATCTAAATGGAAACGGGGCGGGACGCGGTGTTATCCGCGTACCGCCCCGTATTATGCCTGTCACCCGGCAAAAGGGTAGTGCTTTCGATTACTTGTAGACGATGTCTGCACGACGGTTTTGCGCCCATGCTTCTTCGTTCGAGCCGGAGGCTTTAGGCTTTTCCTTGCCCAGCGATACGGCTTCGATCTGCGATTCCGACACGCCCAGCGTGGTCATGGCCTTGCGCACGGCTTCGGCGCGCTTCTGGCCCAGGGCCAGGTTGTATTCGGAGCCGCCGCGTTCGTCGGTGTTGCCTTGGATCAGGATCGAGCGGGCTTTGTTCTTGGCCAGGTAGGCGGAGTGGTTTTCCACCACTGGCTTGCCGTCGTCGCGCACGACGTAGCTGTCGAAGTCGAAGTACACGCTGCGGTTGGCCAGCACGCCTTTAGGATCGTCCAGCGGATCCAGCGATTTGGTTTCGACCGGGGCGACGGTGCGGGTGTCAGGCTGCGGCTGCGGTTTGGTTTCGACTTGACGCTCTTCCACCTTGGCCGGCTCGGCGATTTTGACCGGGGTCGAGCAGGCGGACAGGATGGCGGCGGTGGTGACGATGAAAGCGAGGCTGCTGAGTTTACGCATTTGATTCTCCTAGAGATGAAAGGTAAAAGTTACTGCATGAATGGACCCCAGGTGGGCTCCTTGATGTTGCCCGCCTGAGTGGTCAGGCGTTGCTTTACACGTCCATCCACCGAGACCACAGCCAGCGATTTGCGGCCGCCGGCTTGAGTGGCGTACATGATGTATTTGCCGTTGGGGGCAAAGCTTGGATACTGGTCGTCGGTGCTGTCGGACAGGCGCTGCTCCTGGCCGCTGGCCAGGTCCATCACGTACAGCTGGTAGTTGCCGTCGCGGCGGGAGATGTAGGCCAGGGTCTTGCCGTCGGCCGACACGCGCGGGCTGATGTTGTAGTTGCCGGTGAAGGTGACGCGCTTGGCCTCGCCGCCGTCGGCGCCCATGCGGTAGATCTGCGGGCCGCCGCTGCGGTCGCTCATGAAGTAGATGCTGCCGTCCGGCGCGAAGTTGGCTTCGGAGTCGATGCCGGCGCTGTTGGAGACACGCTTGAGGTTGCTGCCGTCGGCGTTGACGGTGTAGATCTGCGTGTGGCCGTCCTTCGACAGCGACACCGCCAGCTTGTTGCCGCTCTGCGCCCACACCGGCGACGAGTTGCTGCCTTTTTCGTTGGCCACCACGGTGCGCGCGCGGTTGACCAGGTTCTGCACGTAGACCACCGGCTTCTTCTGTTCGAACGAGACGTAGGCGACCTTGGTGCCGTCCGGCGACCACGATGGCGAGATGATGGGCTCGTTCGAGCGCAGCGCCATCTGTTCGCCTTCGCCGTCGGCGTCGGCCACCAGCAGTTCGTAGTGGCGTTTGTCGTACTCTTTGACGTAGGCGATGCGGGTGGAGAAGGCGCCGCGGATGCCGGTCAGCTTCAGGTAGACGTCGTCGGCGATGTTGTGCGCGGTCAGGCGGGTGAACTGCGGCGCGCGCGCCACGTTCAGCTGCGACAGCTCGCTTTGCTTGACGGTGTCGAACAGCTTGTAGCGCACCTCGTAGTCGCCGGACGCCGCCTTGGCGACGGTGCCGACCACCAGCGCGTCGGCGCCCTTGGCCTTCCAGGTGCCGTAGTCGATGTTGCTCATGCTGTTGATCACGCCGGCGTCGATCAGCTTGAAGGCGCCGCTGCGCTCCAGGTCGGCCTTGATGATGGCGGAAATCTGTTGCGGCGCGATGTTCTCGTCCGCGAAGCCGGCCACGGCGACCGGGATCTGGTTGCTGCCGACGCCGGAAATTTCGATCCGCATCTGTGCCTGGGCGCCGCTGGCGGCCAGTGCCAGCGCGGCGGTAAGGATCGCTTGGTTCAGTTTATTCATGGTGCTCATCAGTGCATATCCTTCATGTTGAAATCGGCGACAAACTCGCGCTCTACCGTACCATCTTTTTTCTTGGGTAGTGGTGACGATTTGGCGATCGCGTTTTCGATCGCGCTGTCGTAGGCGGCCGAGCCGCTGCTCTTCATCTTGCGCACGCCGATGATCTCGCCGGACGGCAGCTGCGTGATCTGGTAGGTCGCGCTCAGCGTATCGTCCACCGTGCCGTACACCAGGTTGCTCTTGATCTTGGCGCGGATGGCCGCCTGATAGCCGCCGTCGACCTTGCCGCCGGTGGAGGTGGCGGCGGTGCCGGTGCTGCCCTTGGCGGCATTGCCGGTGATGCGGCTCATCTCGGCGGCGAAGGCCTTGTCGCGCGCGGCCTTGTCGGCCTTCTCGGCTTTTTCCTTGGCGGCCTTCTCGGCCAGCGCGGCTTTCTTCTTGTCCTTCTCGGCCTGTTCCTTCTCGTCCTTCAGCTTTTGCTCGGCTTCCTTCTTGTCGGCCAGCTTCTTGGCGTCGAGCTTGGCCTGCTTCTCTTCGGCTTCCTTCTTCAGCTTGGCTTCCTTGGCCGCCTCGAGTTTTTCCTGTTCGAGTTTCTTTTTCAGCTTCAGGCGTTCCAGGGCGATGTCCGGTTCCTTCGGTGTCGGCGGCGCCTCCACCGGTTTCGGCGGGGCGGCCTTGACCACCGGCTCGGGTTCCGGTTCGGGCTCCGGCTCGGGCTTGACCTGCGGCGGCGTTGGCGCCGCCTCCTGCACCTTCATGTCCCAGATTTCGGCCTGCACGGTGGTCGGCTCGTTGCTCTGCCAGCTCACGCCCACCCACAGGAACAGCAGCAGCACGGCGTGCATGGCCGCGGCCAGCGCCATCGAGCGCCAGCCTTCGTTTTGTCGCGGCACTTTGTAGGGGCCGCCTGCCGTTGCGGGTTTCATCGTATGCACTGTGATTTACTTGGTCGACAAACCGACCCGGTTGATGCCCATCTTCTTCGCTTCCGAGATCAGCTGGATCACGTCGTCGTACTTGCTTTCCTTGTCGCCGGCGATCAGCACCGGATAGTCGGGATGGTCGTTGTGGATGGCGCGCAGCTTCTTGACCAGCGCGTCGCGGTTGGGCGCGGTTTCCGGCGCCTCCTCACCCTTGCCTTTGACGCCGATCGACAGCGCGCCGTTCGGCTTGATGATCACCTGCACGTAATCGCTGGGCGGCTTGGTGGAGCGCTCGGCGCTCGGCAGGTCGACCACGCTCGGGTCGTTGGCCGATGGCATGACCATGAAAATAATCAGCAGCACCAGCATCACGTCGATGTAGGGCACGACGTTGATCTCGGACTTGAACTTGCGGCCGCGGCCGCCGCGCATGCTGCTGGAGAAAGAGGAAGCCATGATTGCTCTGCCTTCTTAACGCGACTGACGTTGCAGGATGTTGGAGAACTCTTCGACAAAGCTCTCGAAGCGGATCGCCAGGCGGTCGATGTCGTGCGAAAAACGGTTGTATGCGACCACGGCAGGGATCGCCGCGAACAGGCCGATGGCGGTGGCGATCAGTGCTTCGGCGATGCCGGGGGCGACCGCCGCCAGCGTGGCCTGCTGCACGTTGGCCAGGCCGCGGAAGGCGTTCATGATGCCCCACACGGTGCCGAGCAGGCCGATGTACGGCGACACCGAGCCGACCGAGGCCAGGAAGGCCAGGTGCGATTCCAGCACGTCCATCTCGCGCTGGAAGGCGGCGCGCATGGCGCGGCGGGCGCCGTCGAGCACCGCGCCGGCGTCCATGCTTTCGCGGGCGGCGGTGTAGGCGGCCTTGCTCTTGATGAACTCACCCATGCCGGCTTCGAAGATGCGCGCCAGCGGGCCGCTGTTGGCGCGGTCCTTGCCGGCGTTCTGGTGCAGCGCGTGCAGGTTGCCGCCGGCCCAGAAGGTTTTCTCGAATTCTGCGGTCAGGCGGCGCGCCGAGCGCACCGCGAACATCTTGCTGAAGATGTAGGTCCAGCTGGTCAGCGAAATACCGAACAGCAGCGCCATGATCAACTGCACGATCAGGTGCGCGTTGGTGATGAGGGACAGGAAGGAGAGGTCTTGGGTGACGTTCATGTATAGGTTCAGTCTGTTTTGATGGTACTACGCATTTTTTCGGCAACCGCTGCCGGCACGGCGCGCGGCGCCAGGTCGGAACCGACGCAGCCGACCTTGACGCGGGCGGTGTTGAGCAATTGTTCGCCGCACCAGGCTTGCTGCACGAACAGGATCGAGGCGCGGCCTAGCTTTTCGATACTAAGTGTTAATTTTAGTTCATCGTCCAACCTGGCAGGCGCATGATACTCCGCGCTGACGCTTTTGACGACGAACAAGACATCATGTTCGTGGAGCAAAGCGTGCTGTTCGACGTGGATGGCGCGCAGCCACTCGGTGCGGGCGCGCTCGAAGAATTTGAGGTAGTTTGCGTAATAGACGATACCGCCGGCGTCGGTGTCTTCGTAGTAGACCCGTACGTTCCAGATAAACTCTGCAGGCATGTTATTTTGACTACTAGTAAGATTGAGCAACATTCTACGCGATTTTATTGTTTTCGTTGAAGCTTGGACGGGCCAAATCACGTCGATTCCGACATTTCTGCGGATTTTTCAACAGGCGCGCAAAAGATTGCACTTGCGACAGTAAAGCGTTTTCCCGGCAACTTGCCAAGGATTGTAACAACCGCTTACGAATCGGTTCAGGAATGAAACGTCGCCTAAGCCCCTCTTAAGCAAGAGGGGCTGGAAACGGGTTACAGGTTGCGCTTGATCGCCAGCGGGCCGTAGCCCTGGCAGGTCGGCATCATTTCGATGCGGTTGATGTTGATGTGGGCCGGCAGCGTGGCGATCCAGTAGGCGGTGTTGGCGATGTCCTCGGCCGTCAGCGGCTCGGTGCCCTCGTAGACCTTGGCCGCGGCCGCGTCGTTGCCCTTCAGGCGGACGTTGGAGAACTCGGTGCCGCCGCACAGGCCGGGCGCCAGGTTGGTGGCGCGCACGCCGGTGCCGACCAGGTCGGCGCGCAGGTTGAGCGTGAACTGCTCGACAAAAGCCTTGGTGGCGCCGTACACATTGCCGCCGGGGTAGGGCGTGTCGCCGGCCACCGAGCCGAGGTTGATCACGGTGCCGCTGCCGCGCGCCACCATCGCCGGCAGGATGGCGCGGGTCATGGCGACCAGGCCGCTGCAGTTGGTGGCGATCATCGTGTCCCAGTCCTCCAGCGACGATTCGTGCGCCGGCGTGACGCCCAGCGCCAGGCCGGCGTTGTTGATCAGCACGTCGATCTGCGACCACTCGGCCGGCAGCCCGTCCAGCGCGCCCTTGATCGACGCCTTGTCGGTCACATCCAGCACGATGGGGCGGGCGGCGGCGCCCAGTTCGGCGGCCAGCGCCTGCAGGCGGTCGGCGCGGCGGCCGCTGATCAGCACTTTGTGGCCGTTCTGGACGAAGGTGCGGGCCATGGCGGCGCCGAAGCCGGCGGTGGCGCCCGTAATGAAGACGATCATGATCTATCCTTATGCGTGAGTGGAAACGATGGTCAAGTGTAGCCGAAATGGCAGTATGGCCAGCCCCCGCCATCAAAATCGGCATAAGATTGCCTTTTAAGCAATCATTTCCTTGCTCAAATCTGGCGCATAAATTACAATCGGGCTTCCATTACGTCTCACGTAACTGGCGAAAAGCTCCGGTCATCACCATTTTGGTGCGTGGCGGCCGGTCGGCGAAAGGTGGGCATCCACCGGGAAACGTGAGATTTCAACAGCCGTTCGCCTGGGCAGCCATCGATGGAATTGCACGAAGAGGCTGCCTATCCGCTATCGGCTTCCCTCATTCGATCCAACCTGCCAGTAACAAGTTACTCAATTCGATTGGAGTTTTTACATGTTCGCAAAAGATCACACCCTCGCCAACGTTGACCCGGAATTGTTCGGCGCCATCCAGAAGGAAAACACCCGTCAGCACGATCACATCGAACTGATCGCTTCGGAGAACTACACCTCGCCGGCCGTCATGGAAGCGCAGGGTTCCCAGCTGACCAATAAATACGCCGAAGGCTATCCAGGCAAGCGCTACTACGGCGGTTGCGAATACGTCGACGTCGTCGAGCAACTGGCGATCGACCGCGTCAAGCAGCTGTTCGGCGCGGAAGCGGCCAACGTGCAGCCGAACTCGGGCTCGCAAGCCAACCAGGGCGTGTTCTTCGCCGTGCTGAAACCGGGCGACACCATCATGGGCATGTCGCTGGCCGAAGGCGGCCACCTGACCCACGGCATGCCGCTGAACATGTCCGGCAAGTGGTTCAACGTCGTCTCCTACGGCCTGACCCCGGAAGAGGACATCGACTACGCCGCCATGGAAGCGCTGGCCAAGGAACACAAGCCTAAGCTGATCATCGCCGGCGCCTCGGCGTTCTCGAAAAAGATCGACTTCGAGCGCTTCGCCGCCGTCGCCAAGGCCGTTGGCGCCTACTTCATGGTCGACATGGCGCACTACGCCGGCCTGATCGCCGCCGGCCTGTATCCAAACCCTGTGCCGCACGCCGACTTCGTCACCTCGACCACGCACAAATCGCTGCGCGGCCCGCGCGGCGGCATCATCCTGATGAAGGCCGAGCATGAGAAGATCATCAACTCGGCCATCTTCCCAGGCATCCAGGGCGGCCCGCTGATGCACGTGATCGCCGGCAAGGCCGTCGCGTTCAAGGAAGCGCTGACGCCTGAGTTCAAGGCTTACCAGCAACAGGTCGTCCTCAACGCCGACGTGCTGGCCAAGACCCTGATCAAGCGCGGCCTGCGCATCGTCTCCGGCGGCACCGAGTCGCACGTGATGCTGGTGGACCTGCGTCCGAAGAACCTGACCGGCAAGGAAGCGGAAGCGATCCTGGGTGCGGCCCACATGACCTGCAACAAGAACGGCATCCCTAACGATCCGCAGAAGCCATTTGTGACTTCCGGCATCCGCCTGGGTTCGCCTGCCTTCACCACCCGTGGCTTCAAGGAAGCGGAAGCGGAACAAGTCGGCAACCTGATCGCCGACGTGCTGGACAACCCGCACGACGCCGCCACCATCGACCGCGTGAAAGCGGCCGTGAAGGTTCTGGCTGACAAGTTCCCTGTCTACGCCAAGTAATCTGCAGTACCGCGACGCCGGCGTGTGCCGGTGTCGCGTCATCGAATAGCGCCAATATGAAATGTCCGTTTTGCCAGCATGAAGACACCCAGGTTCTCGATACGCGCGTATCCGAGGAAGGGGACGCCATACGCCGGCGCCGGCGCTGCGGAAAATGTGATAAACGATTTACCACGTACGAGCGCATCGAGCTGGTGATGCCGTATGTGGTCAAGAAGAACGGCAGCCGCACCGAGTATTCGTCGGCCAAGCTGCGCGGCAGCCTGACGCTGGCCCTGCGCAAGCGCCCCGTGGCGGCGCCCGCCGTCGATGCGGCGATCTTGTCGATCGAGGAAAAACTGCTGACCAGCGGACAGCGCGAGGTCGATACCGGCTACATCGGCGAGCTGGTGATGCAGGAATTGAAGCGCCTCGACAAGATCGCGTATATCCGTTTTGCTTCCGTCTATAAAAACTTCGAAGACCTGGCCGAGTTCCAGGACGCCATTGCCGAAGTCGGGCAGGAACGCAAGCCGCGCAAGGCTTAGTTTCCCGCGCGTTATGCGCCGGCCCAAGGCTGGCGCACCTTTGATGCACCTCATGTTCTCTGCAGTAGTCGCTGCTAACTTCTAGCACTGTCCTCGTCGACTTGCGGAGGTGTGCGATGCGCACGCGCGCTTATATGCCGGGCTTTACGCTGCTGGAAATCCTGATCGCCGTGCTGTTGCTGGCGTTTGGCATCGTCGGCGGCGTGGCGATGCAATTGTCGGCGCTGCGTGCGCGGCATCAGGCGGCCTTGTTGTCGCAAGCGAGCTATGTCGCGGCCGGCCTGGCCGAACGCATGCGCGCCAACGCCGCGCAAATGCATCTGGCCGACGGCGCCAATCCCTATCTGCTGCTTGACTACGATGCGCTGGCCGAGCCGCACCCGCCGGCGCCGCCGGCGCTGTGCTATGGCGGCGCGTGCGACAGCGCGCAGCTGGCGCTGTTCGATCTGTATGAGGCGAAGATGCAGGTGAGCCAGTATCTGCCGGCGGGACGGTTGCGCGTGTGCCGCGACGGCAGCGGCAGGGCGGCCTGGGCTTGCGGCGGCGGGGTGGGGGCGCCGGTGGTGGTCAAGGTCGGGTGGCGCGAAAAAAATCCTGACGGCACGCCGCACAAGGATGCGGGCGGCGAGTTCGCGCCGGCGCTGGCCCTGGTCGTCGGAGCGACGCGATGAGCGCCCGGCCTCTTGTGCGCGGCTGGACTGTCGTCGAGTTCGCCATCGCCGTGACGCTGGGCTTGATCGTGAGCTTGCTGGCCAGCGGCTTGCTGCTGTCGGCCGGCAGCAGTTACCGCAATCACGGCGAGTACGTCGGGCTGAACGACGGCGGCCGGCATGCGCTCGACATCATGGCCCGCTCGATCCGGCAGGGCGCTTACATCAACTGGGACGGCAAGGCCGCGCCGATAGAACTGGATGACGCCGCGCGGGCGCCCGTCGCGGGGCTCGATGCGCGCAGCGTCAGCCGGGACAGCGCGGACATCTCGGGCCTGTTGCCGGCGGTGGCGCACGGCAGCGATGTGCTGGCGCTGCGTTTCTCCGGCACTGGCGTGGGCGGCAATGGCGACGGCTCCAATCTCAATTGCGCGGGCTTCGGCGTGGCCGCGCCGGATGCGCCCGATGCGCGCGGTTGGAGCATCTTCTACGTCGCCGACGACGGCGCCGGCGAGACCGAGCTGCGCTGCAAGTACCGCGGCGCTTCCGGCTGGGGTGCGGACGCCATCGTGCGCGGCGTCGATTCCTTCCAGGTGCTGTACGGGCTCGATACCGACGTGCCGGCCGACGGCGTGCCCAATGCCTACTTCAACGCCAGCGGCATCGATGCGATGGACGCCGCGCTGGCGCTGACCGGCGCGACCGCCGCCGAACGCTTGCGCGACTTCCATCGCAAGACGTTCTGGAAGCGCGTGTGCAGCATCCGGGTGGCGCTGCTGCTGCACGGCGAGAGCAACACGCGCGCCGATACGGGGGCGGCGCAATACGATCTGTTCGGCCCGGCCTATTCCGATGCGCACGGCGACGACGAGGGCGTGCGCATTGCGGAGGCGAGCCTGCCGCCGGCGCAGCGGGCGCGGGCGCGCAGGGTGGTCGGCATGACGGTGGCGCTGCGCAACCGGAGCGGCTAGTCATGGCGCGGCAGCGGCAGAGGGGCGTGGCGGTGTTGATGTGCCTGATGATGCTGATCCTGGTGATGTTGCTGGGCGTGTCGGCGGCGCAAATGAGCTTGCAGGGCGAGCAGGCGGCGCGTGGCGAGCGCGATCGGGAAGTGGCGTTGCAAGCGGCGGAGGATGCCATGGCAGATGCGGAGCGCGATATTCAATCCGGCACGGCGGCGGCCAGCGCCTGCGATACGGCGCCCGCCTGGCAGCGGGTGGACCTGTCCGGCGTGGAGGACGGCGGCGCCTGCACGCTGGCCTATGGCGAGCACACCGGGGCGGCGATGCTGACGGCGGAAGGCGCGCTGCCGTTCAGGAAGCCGCGCTATCTGATCGAGCGCATGGCCTGCCACCAGCCGGGCGAGGATGCGACGGCCGTCAGTTATTGCTACCGTGTGACGGTGATCGGCTTCGGGGCGCGGCCGGGGACGGAGCTGGTCCTGCAGTCCGTGTTCAGCAAGCCGGAGTGAGGAGGGAATATGCAAAGAGCGATGCCTGGCCGTGGACGCATGCTGTCGTGGATGCTGATCGGTCTGCTGCTGATGTTGTTGCCGGTGCTGGCCGTCGGCGTGCATGCGGCGCCGCCGCTGCTGAAGATCGCCAGCGATCCCCTGGCCGCCGCCTGCCGTCCATCGGCCCCGGCTGCGGGAGCGCGGATGGCGGGCACGTCGCTGCTGCTCACGGCGGCTGCCGGTCTGGCCGTGCCGTCCGCGCCGGTCGGCGACGTTCTCAGCGCCACGCTGGACGCGGGCGACAGTGGCGGACATTTTGAGCGCATCCGCTTGCCGCCGCTGGGCGTGTCCGCGCCGGGCGCGCTGCTCTGGGATGCCGGCGCCATCCTGACCGGCGCGCCGGGTCGTCCGCCGGTGCCGGAACCCGAGGCGCGCAAGCTCTACACGGCCATCGTCCAGGCCGACGGCCGGCTGGCCGGCATTCCCTTTGCATGGCCCGCCTTGTCGGCGCCGCAGCAAGCGTTGCTGGACCAGGCGCCGCCGCCGCGCGCAGCCGCCAGCGACGGTTTGGGCGAACGGCGCGTGGCCTATCTGCGCGGGGATCGCAGCGACGAAGGCACGCTGTTCCGCCGGCGCAGCAGCGTGCTGGGCGACTCGATCAACAGCCTGCCGGTGGAGGTCGGCCCGCCGTCGGGCGCCGCGCTGGATGCGGGTTATCTGGCCTTTCGCGAACGTTACAAGACCCGCCGCACCATGATCTACCTTGGTGCCAACGACGGCATGCTGCATGGCTTCGACGCCGGCAACGGCAACGAACTGTACGCCTATCTGCCGGATGCGCTGATGCCCGCGTTGAACCGCTTGCCCAGTCCCGGCTATGTGCACCGCGCCTATGTCGACGGCCCGGCAAGCAGTGGCGATGCCCTGATCGCCGGCAACTGGCGCACGGTGCTGCTCTCCGCGATGGGCGGCGGCGCGCAGGGCTTGTTCGCGCTGGACGTGACGGATCCCGAAGCGCTGAACGAGGAGGCCGCGCTGTGGGAGTTCACCGACCGCGACGATCCCATGATGGGCAATCTCACCACCTTGCCGCAGCTCGCCAGGGTGCGCACCAGCCATGACGGGGAGGTGGCCGGCTACCGCTATTTCGCCGTCGCCGCCAGTGGCTTGAACAACTACGGCGGCGACGGCCACTTCAGCCGCGCCGGCAAGGGCGCCTTATTCCTGCTGGCGCTCGACAAGCCGCGCGATGCGCCGTGGAAGCTGAACGTCAATTACTACCGCTGGACCACGCCGATCTCGGACGCCGCGATGGCGAACGGCCTGAGCGCCCCGGCACTGGCCGTCGACCGCGATGGCGCGTTGAGCTACGCCTATGCCGGCGACCTGCAGGGCAATTTATGGCGTTTCGATTTCGCCGCGTGGCCCGGCATCGCGCCCCAGTTGCTGTTTGCCGCCCGCGACGCGGATGGCAGGCGGCAGCCGATAGCGCAGCGGCCCATGCTGGCCTATGCCACCGGCGGCGGCTACATGGTGCTGTTTGGCACAGGCATGTTATTCGACCGGTCGGACCTGTCCGCAGGCAGTTTCGCTACCCAGTCGTTCTATGGCATCCATGACAGTCTGTCCGTGCCGATGGATGCCGTGACGGGACGGCGCCAGTTGACCGAGCGCGTGCTGGATGCTACGTCTGCCGAGTTGTTCGACATCGGCGGCGCCGGCATCGCGGCGGACAGCAAGGGCTGGTATGTCGACTTCCTGCAATCGTCGCGCACCGGGGAACGCAGCATCAGTGGCGGCGCGCTGGTGGGCGGCGCGGTGGTGTTCAACACCTTGTTGCCGGGCGCGGACAAATGCGACGCGTCGCGCAGCCGCACCTACGTGCTCCAGGCGCTCAGCGGCCTGCCGGATGGCCGCAGCACAGCCAGCATAGCGCCGGCCGCGCCGATAGTCGGCCTGCTGCAAGCGACCTACACGATGTCGGCGCTGGTGCCGCAATCGTCCAGCCGCAGCACGCCCGATCCGACCGGGCAGGTGGTGGTGGAAAAAAACTACGCGCTGGTCAACGTGTCGGCGCGGGAGGTGATGCCGGCGGGCACAGTTAAAGTGCGCTTGAGGTCGGGGCGGCTGAGTTGGCGCGAGGTCGCCAATTGGCGCGAGCTGCACGAGGCCGTCAAATGAAGCGCGTTCGGGAGCGTGCGTTCAGCATGATCGAGCTGCTGGTGGTGCTGGTCATCCTGGCCGTGCTGGCGGCGCAGGCGATGCCGAGTTTTAAGCAGCACGTGATCCGCGCCCGCCGCGCCGAGGCGCAAGCCGCGTTGCTGGAGTTGATGCAACAGGAGGAGCGGTTCTACACGCGGGCCAACACCTACATCGCCTTCTCGTCGAGCGCCACGGAGCCGGAAGCCCGCCAGTTCAAGTGGTGGAGCAGCAACGGCGCACCAGCCAGCGCCTACGAAATCGAAGGCAAGGCTTGCGACGGCGAGCCGATCTCGCAATGCGTGCAGCTCGTCGCCACGCCCGGCACCGCCTTGGTCGACCGTGGCTTTCGCGACGACGATTGCCGGCAGCTCAAGCTCACCAGCAGCGGCTTGCGCCTGGCGACCGGCCCGTCCACCCGCTGCTGGCCGTGAGGGTGGCGCGATGCACACGCCATCTTCCATGCGCGGCCATACGCTGGCCGAACTATTGATCGTCCTGGCGCTGATCACGACCCTGCTTGGCGTCGCCGTGCCGAACTATCACGCCGGGTTGAAACGGCAGCAGTTGCGGGTGGCCGCCAACGACCTGCTGGCCGCGATCAACCTGACGCGCTCGCAGGCCATGGCGCGCGGCGGACGGGTCTTGATGGCGCCGCTGGACCCGGCCGGCACGTCCTGGCGCGAGGGCTGGGTGGTGTTTGTCGACGATAACGGCAACCGCCGCCTTGACGCCGGCGAGCTGCTGTTGTCCAGGCACGGGCCGATCGCCGACGGCATTGCCGTCTACTCGGCGTTCTCGTCGGCCGCAACGCCGCAATATCTTGCTTATAATGCTGCTGGGCGCGCCTGCAGCGCGGGCAACAGCCTGGCGGCGCGCTGGGGCACGCTGTCGCTGGCGCGCGGCGACGAAGTGCGCAACATCAAAATTAATATGCTGGGCCGGGTGCGCGTATGCGACCCGGCGGCGGGCGACGCCAGCTGCACCAGCGCCAAGGACTAAGGACAACGTGAACATCAGCAACGATCTCGAAGGCATGACGCTGGCGCTGGAATGGGCCGCCAAGGGGCTGTACACCACCTCGCCGAATCCGCACATCGGCTGCGTGATCGTGCGCGGCGGACAAGTGATCGGCGCCGGTGTCACCCAGCAGGCCGGCAGCGACCATGCGGAAATCCAGGCGCTCAAGGATGCGCAGGCGCGCGGCAACGATGTGCGGGGCGCCACCGCCTACGTCACGCTGGAGCCGTGCAACCACCACGGCCGCACGCCGCCCTGTTCGGACGCGCTGGTGCGCGCCGGCCTGGGGCGCGTGGTGGCGGCGATGGAAGACCCGAATCCGCTGGTGGCGGGGCAGGGCATGGCCAAGCTGGCCGCCGCCGGCATCGAGACCAGCGTCGGTCTGCTGGCCGAACAGGCATACGAACTGAACATCGGCTTCTTCTCGCGCATGACGCGCGGCCTGCCATGGGTGCGCATGAAGACCGCCGCCAGCCTGGACGGCATGACGGCGCTGCACAACGGCGTCAGCCAGTGGATCACCGGGCCGCAGGCGCGCGCCGACGGCCACGCCTGGCGCGCGCGCGCCTGCGCCATCCTGACCGGCATCGGCACCGTCAAGGCCGACGATCCGCAGCTCAACGTGCGCGCGGTGGAAACGCCGCGCCAGCCGCGCCGCATCGTGGTCGACAGCAAGCTCGACATCGATCCGTCCGCCAAGGTCCTGCAAGGCGGCGGCACCTGGATCGCGGCGGCGGTCGCCGATCCGGAGAAGGAGGCCGCGCTGCGGGCGGCGGGCGCCGAGATCATCCTGCTGCCCAACGCCGGCGGCAAGGTCGACCTGCCCGAGCTGATGCGCGAGCTGGGCCGGCGCCAGATCAACGAGCTGCACGTCGAGGCCGGCGGCAAGCTCAACGGCTCGCTGATCCGCGAAGCTTGCGTGGACGAGCTGCTGGTCTACCTGGCGCCGATGCTGCTGGGCGACGCGCAAGGCATGTTCGCCCTGCCGGCGCTGGCCGAGCTGTCGCAGCGGCGGCAGCTCAAATACCACGAGGTCAAGCAGATCGGCGAAGATTTGCGTATCCTTGCACGATTCACTCATCATTAAGATTGCACTCACATGTTTACTGGAATTGTCGCCGCTATCGGCAAAATTGAATCGGTCAAGCCGCTCGAAGGCGGCTCGTTCGCGGGCGTGCGCCTGGACATCAACGCCGGCGGCCTGCCGCTGGCCGACGTCGCGCTGGGCGACTCGATCGCCATCAACGGCGCCTGCATGACCGTGGTGGAAAAGGACGACAGCAACTTCCGCGTCGACGTCTCGCGCGAAAGCCTGAACTGCACCGTCGGCCTGGACACGCTGACCGAGGTGAACCTTGAAAAGGCGGTCACGCTGAGCGAACGCCTGGGCGGCCACCTGGTGACTGGCCATGTCGACGGCCTGGGCGTGGTGCGCAAGTTCGAGGCGGTGGGCGAGTCGTGGGAGCTGGTGATCGAAGCGCCGCGCGAGCTGGCCAAGTTCCTGGCCTTCAAGGGCTCCATCGTCGTCAACGGCGTGTCGCTGACGGTCAACCGCGTGACCGACATCGGCGCCGGCAAGGACCTGGTGTGCCAGTTCTCGATCAACCTGATCCCGCACACCATCGCCATGACCACCCTCAAGCATCTGCAGGTGGGCGATCAGGTCAACCTGGAGATCGACCTGATCGCCCGCTACGTCGAGCGCATGGTGTCGGTCGGCGCCGCCGGCAAGTAAGGCCCCGCAACGCCCGCTGCGGCGGGCGTTGACAGCGCCTCACACCTCGACTAGCATACCTACCAACTAGTCGGTAAATTTGATCTTATGAACATCAACTCGGATTACAGCCAGCGCGCCGTGGTGCAGTCGCAAGACTTGCCTTGGGTCGATTCCCCCGCGCACGGCATACAGCGCAAGATGCTGGAGCGCGACGGTGGCGAAGTGGCGCGTGCGACCTCCATCGTGCGCTACGCGCCGGGCAGCAGCTTCCCCAGCCATCTGCACGAGCTGGGCGAGGAGATCCTGGTGCTGGACGGCGATTTCTTCGACGAGTCCGGCAGCTACGGCGCGGGCGCCTATCTGAAGAATCCGCCGGGATCGTCGCATGCGCCGGGCTCGGTCGGCGGCTGCACCTTGCTCGTCAAGCTGCGCCACATGGACCCGCACGACGCGCAAGCCGTGCGTATCGATACCGGCGCCACGGCCTGGCTGCCGGGCCTGGTGCCGGGCTTGTCGGTGATGCCGCTGTCCGAATTCGGCGCCACCCATACGGCGCTGGTGCGCTGGGCGCCCGGCACGCTTTTCAAGCCGCACCGGCACCACGGCGGCGAGGAGATCTACGTGCTGGAAGGCGTGTTCGAGGACGAGTTCGGCCGCTACCCGGCCGGGACCTGGCTGCGCAGTCCCCACCTGAGCGCGCATCAGCCGTTCAGCCGCGAAGGCTGTATCATCCTCGTCAAAGTTGGCCACCTGCCGGTCGCCGACCATCAAGAGAACCAGTAAATGAAGCATTTTTCCGAGATGTCAGAGTCCGCGCTGCGCGTGGTGGATGCGGCCGAGGGCCTGATCCAGCAGCGCGGCTACAACGGCTTTTCCTACGACGACGTGGCCAAGCTGGTCGGCATCAAGAAGCCCAGCATCCACCATCATTTCGCGACCAAGGGCGATCTGGCGGCCGCGGTGGCGCAGCGCTACACGCACCGTTTCCGCGAGCAGTTGCTGCGCATCGAGGTCCAGCACGCCAAGGCGGCCGACCGCCTGGGCGCGTATGCCACGCTGTTCGAGAACACCTTCGCCGCCGGGCAGCGCCTGTGCGTCTGCGGCATGCTGGGGGCGGAGGCCAACTCGCTGCCGGAAGGCGTGGCGCATGAAGTGAGCCGTTTCTTCGAGGCCAACACCGATTGGCTGGCTATGGCGATTGCCGAGGGCCAGCGCGCGCGGCAGCTGCGCGCCCAGCCGGAGGCGCGCGCGCTGGCGGAGGCCTTCCTCGCCACGTTGGAGGGCGCGATGATCGTGGCCCGCTCGGTGCGCGGCGCGCGCGGCCCGGCCGGCGTGGCGCAGACTTTTCTGTCGACGCTGCTGGCCTGACGGCGCGGTGGGGGACGTCAGGCCGGGGACAGCGGGATTTTTCCTCGCGCGGCCGGCGCCGGCGCCGGAATGTTGACAATTAATCCAGAGGAGGCCTTCTAAAGCCGGCCATTTGGCGGATAAAAGCTGGCTTTTGCGGTGGGGCGGGCGTAAATCCTTTAAAATAGCGCCCTGTTCCAGCTCCGCTACAAAGGATTAAAAATGTCTATTTCCAGCACCGAAGAAATCGTCGCCGAATTGCGCGCTGGCCGCATGGTGATCCTGGTCGACGAGGAAGACCGGGAAAACGAAGGCGACCTGGTGCTCGCGGCGGACTTTGTGACGCCTGAAGCCATTAATTTCATGGTCAAGCACGCGCGCGGCCTGGTCTGCCTGACCCTGACCGAAGAGCGCTGCGACCAGCTGAACCTGTCGATGATGTCGGCCCGTAACGGCACCGCCTTCGGCACCAATTTCACCGTGTCGATCGAGGCGGCCGAGGGCGTGACCACCGGCATCTCGGCGGCCGACCGCGCCAAGACCATCCAGGTGGCCGTGGCCAAGGACACCCAGCCGTCGGACATCGTCCAGCCCGGCCACATCTTCCCGCTGAAGGCCCAGCCAGGCGGCGTGCTGATGCGCGCCGGCCATACCGAGGCCGGCTGCGACCTGACCGCCATGGCCGGCCTGACCCCGGCCTCCGTGATCTGCGAGATCATGAAGGACGACGGCACCATGGCGCGCCTGCCGGACCTGCTGGAGTTCGCCAAGGAACACGGCCTGAAGATCGGCACCATCGCCGACCTGATCCACTACCGCAGCCGCAACGAGTCGCTGGTCGAGAAGATCGGCGAGCGTCCGCTCAAGACCGCGCAGGGCGACTTCCGCATGATCGCCTTCCGCGACAAGCCGAGCGGCTCGGCCCACCTGGCGCTGGTGCACGGCGACATCGAGAAGAGCAAGGAAACCCTGGTGCGCGTGCACCAGCCGGTGTCCATCCTCGACATCCTGGAATCGGAAGCGACCACCCACTCGTGGAACCTGTCGTCGTCGCTGGCGGCGGTCAAGGCGTCCGAGCGCGGCGTGATCGTGCTGCTCAACTGCGAGGAGACGGCCGAGCAGTTCTTCGCCCAGTTCGACGCGCTGGGCAAGCCGGAAACCAAGCCCAAGGGCCGCGCCGCCAGCATGGACCTGCGCAGCTACGGCATCGGCGCGCAGATCCTGCGCGAAGTGGGCGTGTGCAAGATGCAGCTGCTGGCCAGCCCGCGCAAGATGCCGTCGATGACGGGCTTCGACCTGGAAGTGACCGGCTACATGGCCAAACCGAACTAATTCAACCCAACACACAAGAGGCACTCCATGACTGTAGGAAGCTACGAAACCAATTTGTCCGGCGACGGCCTGCGTATCGGCATCGTCCAAGCGCGTTTCAACGAAGATGTCTGCCACGGCCTGCTGTCGGCCTGTCTGGCCGAACTGAAGCACCTGGGCGTGGCCGACGAGGACGTGCTGCACGTGACCGTGCCGGGCGCGCTGGAAGTGCCGCTGGTGCTGCAGAAGATGGCCGAGTCGCAGCAGTTCGACGCGCTGGTCGCGCTGGGCGCCGTGATCCGTGGCGAAACCTACCACTTCGAGCTGGTCTCGAACGAATCGGGCGCCGGCATCACCCGCATCGGCCTCGATTATGGTATTCCTATCGCTAACGCGATCCTGACCACCGAGAACGACGAGCAGGCCGAGGTCCGCATGGCCGAAAAGGGCGCCGATGCGGCGCGCGTGGCGGTGGAGATGGCCAATCTGACCATCGCGCTGGAAGAGCTGCACCAGGATCAGGGCGACGACGAGTAAGAACAGGTAGGAACGGCGCAGTGTGCCGGTATGCGCCGGCGCACTGAGCCGGATTTTGTAAGTATTTAAGAACAGGTATAACCATGACAGATAAAATTTTGCACGCCAACCCCAGCAAGAACCGCACGCCGCGCCATCGTGCGCGCGAGTTTGCGTTGCAGGGTTTATATCAGTGGCTGCTGAACAATGAAGACGCCGCCACCGTGGTGAACAACATCCGCGCCGCGCACGGCTTCGACAAGGCCGACGGCGACCACTTCACGGTGCTGCTGTACGGCGCGATCAAGGATTCGGTGGCGCTGCGCGAGAGCTTCGCGCCGCTGGTCGACCGCGGCGTGGCGGAACTGTCGCCGATCGAGCACGCGGTGCTGCTGATCGGCGCGTTCGAGCTGAAGAACAACCTGGAAATCCCTTACCGCGTCGTCATCAACGAGGCGGTCGAGCTGACCAAGTCGTTCGGCGGCATCGACGGCCACAAATACGTCAACGGCGTGCTGGACAAGCTGGCCGCCCGGGTCCGCCCGGACGAAGTCGCCGCCGACAAGAAACGCTAAGCAGCGTCCGGTACTGTCCGAAGCCACCCAAGGTATCTTGCGGTGGCTTTTTTTATTTGGGGTTTGACGGGGAGGGGATGGCGCCGCAGAATCCGTTGATTTTCAATCAATGTCGAGGCGCATCATCGAACTGCATACCCTGGAGCGGGCGCCGGTCTGGCGCCGCCGTGGCTGGCTGGCGCTGATCGCCGGCGCGCACATGCTGGCGTTTATCGGCTGGCGCGCGCCTGAGCGGCCTCTGGCGGCCTCCGTGGGGCGCCACGAGGCCATCACGTATATCCTGGCGCCGGCGAAAGCGCGGCCCAGGGCGGCAGCCCGGCCCCGGCCCGCCGTTAAATCGGCCGCGCCGCGCATGACCTTGCTGCCGGCCGCGCCGCAGCCTGTGCAGCAACCGGCACAGCCGCAGGCCCCGCAAGCCATCACGCAGACCACGCCGCCGCCCGATCCGTTCGCTCAGCTGCCCGCCAAGCCGGCCGAGGATCTGCTGCAGCGCTCGCTCAAGAGCGCGGCCGCCGTCGACCGGCAGCTGCGCAAGGAAGCCTGGAATCCGCGCGACAAGAAGATCGCCAACGAGGCGACACCGCTGAGCGTGGCCATGGCCGGCGCCTACGTCGGCAACGACAGCGGCACCACCACCGAAAACCTGACCACGCCGGACGGCCGCGCGATGACGCGCGTGCGCACGCCGGGCGGCAGCACCTACTGCGCCACCACGCAGTCCAACCACAGCGCGGCGACCGATCCCTTCCGCGACGGCGTCAAGACCGCCGTCGGCACCTGCCCGAAAAGCTTCGGAAAGTAAGACGCAAAAAAACCGCCAGTACCGAACGCGACGTTAAGCGCGTTCAATACTGGCGGTTATTTGTGCCGTTAAATCAGAGACCGGCGATCTGGGTGCCGCTGACCGATTTGTCGACCGCCGCGACCGGCGGGGTAGGCTTGGCTGGCGCGGCGGCCATCATCGGCGTGATGGTCGGCACTTTCTTGCCTGCCGAAACCTGCTTCAGGCGCTGGTACTCGGCCAGCACCTTGGAGCCGTAGCCGTCGTCGTGTTCGAACGCGGCGGCGCCGACGTAGATCTTCAGGCCGGCTTCGACCGAACCGCCACGGGTGACGTAGTCCTTCAGGATCAGCGAGCCGACGCGGATGTTGGCCACCGGATTGAGCGCGGCCTGCAGGCCACCCATTTCCTGGAATTTATCGTGGTGCACCTTCGACATCACCTGCATCAGGCCCTGCGCGCCGACCGGGCTTTCCGCGAACGGATTCAGGCCCGATTCAATCGCCATCACGGCCAGGATCAGCAGCGGATCGAGCTTGATCTCGCGCGCCGTCAGGTAGGCGGTGGATACCAGCATGTTGGCGGCGTCACCCGCCACGCGGTAACGCTTGGACAGCCAGGAGGTGACCCATTGCTGCTGCTTTTGCGTGCCCAGCAGGGCTTTTTCTTCGGCGGTCAGCGGTGCGGTGCTGGCGGCCGGGGCGGTGGCTGGCGTTTCCATCAAGGCCGACAGGGGCGGGGCCACGACGGCGACAGCTTCGACTTCCGGTTCGTGGTTCAGGCTGTTGCTCAGTGCCTTGGCCAGGTCGGGACGGACAAACAGTACTGCCATTACTACTAAAGCGGTCACACCCAGAATGGTCAGAGTGTGCTGGGCGGTGGTCAACACGCCCTTTGCCGATACGCGAGTCGTGGAAAACCACGCTGCTGGCTGGCGGGCCATGGTGCGGGCAAACTGCGTTGCACCGTTGAAACGATTAATCATAGAGTTCCCCTGAAATGTCCGTAAAAGCGGGTCCCCGCCAGCGTTGAACGCAGCTAACCGGGTGCTAATGCCGTGCATCAGAAATATCATCGTCCGTCGCCGCTGGGAGCGCGCGTTGGACGCCGTCATTGCTTGCTTGAGCTGATGTTTCCCTGTGGTATTCGATCAGTCGCAATACAACTTCTTTCGGGGGTAAGGCAGACGCCTTTTGAAAACACTCCTTAAAATGTCATGTGGAGCCCCGACTCCGTGAATGAATGAGCAACACATTTGCGTGGTCCGCTTACCGGGCTCAACCCGTGCTGAACCGTGTTCTCTTCAAGTAGGGCAAATTGTAGAAGCCGTTTTATATCAAGTCAATACTAACGCAAGGCAAAGCTATAACTTATAAATCTTACTTTTTTGCTTGTGTTGCGCCTAAAACCAATAAAATCAACTACTTGACCTGTCTTTTTAAACAGTATGCTGCGTTGTAAGAAAAAATTAAAAAACAATGAAATATTCTGATTTGCGAGATTTTATTTCTCAACTGCAACGAATGGGCGAACTTAAGCCCATTTTGGTCCCTGTTTCACCGCATTTGGAGATGACCGAGGTGTGCGACCGCACTTTGCGGGCCGGTGGACCGGCTTTGCTGTTCCAGAATCCGACCGGACACAGCATGCCGGTGCTGGGCAATCTGTTCGGCACCGAGCGCCGCGTGGCGCTGGGCATGGGCGCCGACAGCGTCAGCGAGCTGCGCAAGATCGGCCACGTGCTGGCGCGCCTGAAGGAGCCGGAGCCGCCCAAGGGCTTCAAGGACTTGATGGGCATGGGCTCGCTGGTCAAGGCGGTGTGGGACATGGCGCCCAAGGAGTTGCGCGGCGCGCCGTGCCAGGAGATCGTGTGGGAGGGCGCCGACGTCGACCTGGCCAGGCTGCCGATCCAGCATTGCTGGCCGGGCGATGTCGCGCCGCTGATCACCTGGGGCCTGGTGATCACCAAGGGGCCTAATAAGAAGCGCCAGAACCTGGGCATCTACCGCCAGCAGGTGCTGGGGCCGAACAAGGTCATCATGCGTTGGCTGGCCCACCGCGGCGGCGCGCTGGACTTCCGCGAACACGCCATCCAGAGCAAGGGGCAGCCGTATCCGATCTGTGTGGCGCTGGGCGCCGATCCTGCCACTATATTAGGCGCGGTGACGCCGGTGCCGGACAGCCTGTCCGAATACCAGTTCGCCGGCCTGCTGCGCGGCAGCCGCACCGAGCTGGTCACGGCCATCGGCAGCGAGCTGCGCGTGCCGGCCTCGGCCGAGATCGTGTTGGAGGGTCATATCTATCCGGACGAAAACCACCCGAGCGGCTACGAGCACGCGCTGGAAGGCCCGTACGGCGACCACACCGGCTATTACAACGAGCAGGACTCGTTCCCGGTGTTCACCATCGACCGCATCACGATGCGCCGCGATCCGATCTACCACTCCACCTACACCGGCAAGCCGCCCGACGAACCGGCCATCCTGGGCCTGGCGCTGAACGAGGTGTTTGTGCCGCTGCTGCAAAAGCAGTTCGCTGAGATCACCGACTTCCACCTGCCGGCCGAGGGCTGCAGCTACCGCATGGCGGTGGTGCAGATCAAGAAGCAGTACGCCGGCCACGCCAAGCGCGTGATGTTCGGCGTGTGGAGCTTCCTGCGCCAGTTCATGTACACCAAGTTCATCGTGGTGGTGGACGAGGACGTCAACATCCGCGACTGGAACGAGGTGATCTGGGCCATCACGACCCGCGTCGATCCGACCCGCGACACCACGCTGGTGGACAACACGCCGATCGACTACCTGGACTTCGCCTCGCCGGTGAGTGGCCTGGGCAGCAAGATGGGCATCGATGCCACCAACAAGTGGCCGGGCGAAACCACGCGCGAGTGGGGCACCACGATCAGCATGTCGCCCGATGTGAAGGCGCGCGTCGATCAGATTTGGCAGGAGCTGGGGCTGTAGGTTATAATTGGCGCTGGCGGGCCCCTGCGCATTGTGGCATGGCTAACCTGGTCAGGTCGGGAACGAAGCAGCCACGGCTATTAACCATAAGTGCCGCAGATCAGGCTCGCCTCCTTCGGGAAAATGAAAAAGCTGCCAAGGGCAGCTTTTTTTATTTGTTCCTCTTCAGTTACTCGTCATCCAGCGCAGCTTCCAGCGGCCGTTCCGACGCCACCATCAGCGGGTTCTCCTTCAGCAGGGCGGCATCAGGCTTGAGCTTGATGAGGTTCTTCGCATCCGTGTTGTAGGCGGTGGTGCCCACCTTCAGTTGCGCTGGCTTGCTGAACTTGAACACCACCGTCTTCACGTTCGGTACGAACATGCTCATCGCCCCGGCAACCTTCTTGATGCCGGCGTTCATCTGGCCGATGCTGCCCATGACTTGCGCATAGTTCCACTGCGTACCGTCAGGCAGCAGCGCAAGCACCTCCAGCGCGACCGCGGACTTTTCTTCCTTCGGCAGGCTGGTCATGATCTTGGTGTCGTCCGTCATCCACTTGGGATTCGGCACCAGGGCCAAGCGGAAGTCGGACGACAGTGGCGGCAGCAGTTGACGTTCGCTGCCATGAACCACGGTCAGCACGACATCGGCTGGCTTGTAGTTCTTGTTCTTGGGCTTGATGGCCAGGAAAACGCTGAGCTTGTCGCGCTCCGTGGCGGGCAGGGCGTAGAAGCGGTCGATGCGCGTATCTTCAACCAGCTTCTTATATGGCACCCATTCGCGTTCGTCGGCGTGGGCGGCGAGGGACAGCAACAGCAGCGGCAGCAGGGCAAGTTTCTTCATATATTTTCATGTTAAAAGAAAAACACATTGTAGGGCAGTCCGCCCCGATTACCCAATCCGGCCACGCCTTGTTACAATTGCCGTTTTGGCGACCCTGCGCCGCATCTTATTAGCTGAGCAGGACAGGCCCTTTGCATCCGCTATCTACGGTAAAATCCCAGCATGTCCTATCAAGTCCTCGCCCGTAAATACCGCCCCAAGAATTTCGAAACGCTCGTCGGCCAGGAGCACGTCGTGCGCGCGCTCACGCACGCCCTGCACAGCGGCCGCCTGCACCACGCCTATCTGTTCACGGGAACGCGCGGGGTCGGCAAGACCACCTTGTCGCGCATCCTGGCCAAGTCGCTCAATTGCGTCGGGCCGGACGGCAACGGCGGCATCACGGCCACGCCGTGCGGCGTGTGCGAGGCGTGCACCGCGATCGACGCCGGCCGCTTCGTCGACTATATCGAGATGGACGCGGCGTCCAACCGCGGCGTCGACGAGATGGCGCAGCTGCTGGAGCAGGCGGTGTACGCGCCGAGCAATGCGCGCTTCAAGGTCTACATGATCGACGAGGTGCACATGCTGACCAACCACGCCTTCAACTCGATGCTGAAGACGCTGGAGGAACCGCCCGAGCACGTCAAGTTCATCCTGGCGACCACCGATCCGCAAAAGATCCCGGTGACGGTGCTGTCGCGCTGCCTGCAGTTCAATCTGAAGCAGATGCCACCGGGGCACATCATCGGCCATCTGGACAACATCCTGGGGCAGGAGGGCATCACTTTCGAGGCGCCGGCCTTGCGCCTGCTGGCGGCCGGCGCGCACGGTTCGATGCGCGATGCGCTGTCGCTGACCGACCAGGCGATCGCCTACGCGGCCGGCGCGGTGACGCTGGACGCGGTGCAGGGCATGCTGGGTGCGCTGGACCAGTCCTACCTGATCCGCCTGCTCGACGCGCTGGCCGCGCAGGATGGCGCGGACCTGCTGGCCGTGGCCGACGAGATGGCCACGCGCAGCCTGTCGTACAACGGCGCCTTGCAGGACCTGGGCACCTTGCTGCACCGGATCGCGCTGGCGCAGACGGTGCCGGCCGCCTTGCCGGAGGATTTGCCGGAGTACGCCGATATCGTGCGCCTGGCCGCCGCCTTCGATGCGGAAGAGGTGCAGCTGTATTATCAGATCGCGGTGCATGGCCGCAATGAACTGGGCCTGGCGCCGGATGAGTACGCGGGCTTCTCGATGACCTTGCTGCGCATGCTGGCCTTTCGGCCCGGTGTAGGCGGAGCCGAGGGGCAGCCTGCTGCGGCGCCTGCGATGTCGCGTCCGGCGGCGGTGGCTGCGGCGCGTGCCGCGGCGGCACCGCCTGCGCGTGCGGCTTCGCATTTGCAGGCCAGCCACGCCAGTGTGACCCCGGCGGCGGTGGTGGCCGGTGCGGCTGCCGCGATGGCGCGGGCGGAGGCGCCTGCTCCGGCCGCGTTTGCAGCGCCGGCTTCGGTTGCTTCCAACCCGTCTGCCAGTGCGATGCCATCCGCGCATATTGCGCCAGCAGCGCCAGCGCCTGCCGCCGCTGCGCCAGCGGCGATGCATGCACCGGCCGCCGTTGCCCCGGCCAGCGCGCCGGCCGCGCACGCTGCATCTGCGACGGCGCCCGCCCCAGCGGCTTCGGTCGCGCCGGCTGCACCGATCAGTGCTGCGCGCGCCGCCATCAACGCTGCCCTGGAGGCGGCACGTGCGGCTTCCAAGCCGGGCGCGCGATCCGCGTCGGCGAGTTCGGCACCGGCCGCGCCGTCGGCCCCGGCACCTGCTGCGGCGCCGTCGAGCGGCGCGCCGACATCGTCGTTTGGCGCAGCGCCAGATGCCGGGCCTGCCGCTTCCTCGCAGCCCGCCACGTTCACGCCGCCTTCGCAACCGCACGCGCCGAGCGCTGCGTACACGCCGCCTGCCGCCCAGGCATCTCCTGCTGCGGTCGCACCATCGCGTCCTGCGCCGTGGGAAGACATGCCGCCAGCGGCAATCATGGGTGGCGATGCGCAAGCGGCCGTGCTGGAAGCGCCGGTGCGCCAGGTCGCTCCGCAGCAAGTCGCGCCGCCCGCCGCGCCCGCAGCCAAGCCCGCGCCGCAGCAGGCTGACGACGAGGATGACCTACCGCCCTGGGTCACTGAATTTTCCGACGATAGCGCGATAGCGCACTCCGCGCCGGCCTACGCGCCGGACCAGCCGCCGTCGCACGCATCCTCGCCGGCGCCAGCGCGCGCGCCGTCGCACGGACAAGCGCATGCGCCAGCGCGCGCGCCGTCGCAGCATCAGGCGCCGCCGCCGCTGGCCTATGCCGACGAGGCGCAGGCGGTCGTCATGCCGGCCCGCGCCGCGCCGGCCCCGGCCAAGGCGCCGCACGCCTACGTCATCACGCCGGTGCCGGAGCTGAACTGGGACGGCAACTGGCCGGCCGTGGCGGCCGCCTTGCCGCTGCGCGGCGTGGCCCAGCAGCTGGCCATGCAGGCCGAGCTCATCGAATGCAGCATCGACGGCAACGCGGCGGTCTTCAAGGTCCGCGTGCCGATCGAAACCTGGCGCACGCAAGGCAACGTCGACAAGCTCACCGTCGCGCTGGCCGAACGCTTCGGCCGTCCGGTGCGCGTGGACACCGAACTGGGCGCCGTCTGGTACACCGCCAGCGCCGAGGCGCAGGCGCACCGCGAAGCCTGCCAGCGCGCGGCCGAGGACACGGTCGCCAACGATCCCTTTGTGAACAGCCTGATCCGCGAGTTCGACGCCTGGGTCGTGCCCGGCTCCATCACGCCGCCGCCCGCCATGCTGGCGTCGGCCGCGGCCAACTGAACACCTGTTTAATTTTCAATCCACGGAGAATCCCATCATGATGAAGAACCAACTGGCCGGCTTGATGAAACAAGCGCAAGCAATGCAGGACAACATGAAGAAGGCGCAGGACGCGCTGGCCCTGATCGAAGTCGAAGGCCAGTCCGGCGCCGGCCTGGTCAAGGTCGTGATGACCTGCAAGAACGACGTCAAGCGCGTGTCGATCGACCCGTCGCTGCTGGCCGACGACAAGGACATGCTGGAAGACCTGGTGGCCGCCGCCTTCAACGACGCCGTGCGCAAGGCAGAAGCCACCTCGGCCGAAAAGCTGGGCGGCCTGACCGCCGGCATGAACCTGCCGGCCGGCTTCAAGATGCCTTTCTAAGGGCAGCCGCGACGTAAAGCACCATGTCCAAATCGCTGGAATTTCTGACGGAAGCGCTGCGCCGTCTGCCCGGCGTCGGCCCCAAGTCGGCGCAGCGGATGGCGTTCCACCTGCTCCAGCATGACCGCGAAGGCGCGGACATGTTGTCGCGCGCCTTGCACCAGGCGGTGAACGCCGTGCATCACTGCGCGCTGTGCAATACCTTCACGGAAGAAGACGTCTGCGACACCTGCAACGACGAGCAGCGCGACCGCCGCCTGCTGTGCGTGGTGGAGACGCCGGCCGACCAGCTGATGATTGAGCAGACCCTGACCTACAAGGGCCTGTACTTCGTGCTGATGGGCCGCTTGTCGCCGCTGGACGGCATCGGCCCCAAGGACATCCATCTGGAAAAGCTGGTGGCGCGCGCCGCCGACGGCCTGGTCACGGAAGTGGTGCTGGCCACGAACTTCACCAACGAGGGCGAGGCCACCGCGCACTACATCAGCGAGCTGCTGAAGGCGCGTGGCCTGCGCGTGAGCCGTCTGGCGCGCGGCGTGCCGGTTGGTGGCGAGCTGGAGTACGTGGACGCGGGCACCATCGCCCGCGCCATGCTGGACCGAAGGGCGACATGACTGAGAAGAACACCGCCGGCCCGTTAGCCGGCATCAAGGTACTGGAACTGGGCACGCTGATCGCGGGCCCTTTTTGTGCGCGTATGCTGGGCGAGTTCGGCGCCGAGGTGATCAAGATCGAGTCGCCCGACGGCGGCGATCCGATCCGCAAATGGCGCGTGCTCAAGGACGGCACCTCGCTGTGGTGGTCGGTCCAGTCGCGCAACAAGAAATCGCTGACGCTCAACCTCAAGCACGCCAGCGGCCGCGCCATCGCGCGCCAGCTGGCGCTGGAGGCCGACATCATCATCGAGAACTACCGCCCCGGCGTGCTGGAGAAGTGGGACATCGGCTACGAGCAGTTGAAGGCCGTCAATCCCGCAACCATCATGGTGCGGCTGTCGGGCTTCGGCCAGACCGGGCCGATGAAGGACTTGCCGGGCTTCGGCGCCATCGGCGAATCGATGGGCGGCCTGCGCTACGTGTCCGGCCATGCGGATCGGCCGCCGGTGCGGGTCGGCGTGTCGATCGGCGATTCGGTGGCGGCGCTGCACGGCGTGATCGGCGCGATGATGGCGCTGCGCCACCGCGACGCCACCGGCGGCCGCCTCAAGGGCGAAGGCCAGATGGTCGATGTGGCCCTTTACGAATCCGTGTTCAACCTGATGGAATCGCTGGTGCCGGAGTTCGACCACGCCGGCGTCGTGCGCGAGCGCACCGGCGGCGCGCTGCCGGGCATCGTGCCGTCCAACACCTACACCACCAAGGATGGCGAGAACATCGTCATCGCCGGCAATGGCGACGCCATCTTCAAGCGCCTGATGCTGGCCATGGGCCGCATCGACCTGGCCGGCGATCCCCAGCTGGAGCGCAACGACGGCCGCGTGCAGCGCACGCAGGAGATCGACGACGCCATCCAGGCCTGGTGCGGCACCCGGGACATCGACAGCGCGCTGACGGTGCTGAAGGCGGCCGACGTGCCGGCCGGGAAGATCTACTCGGTGCGCGACATGATGACCGATCCGCAGTTCGTCGCGCGCGGCATGTTCGAGCAGCACCACTTCGCCGACGGCACGCCGGTCAAGCTGCCGGCGATCTCGCCCAAGCTGTCGGCCACGCCGGGCCACACCAAGTGGATAGGCCCGTCGCTGGGCCAGCACAACGACGAGGTCCTGCGTTCGCTGGGCTACAGCACCGAGGACATCGCCGCGATGAAGCGGGACGGCGTGTTCTAGGCGCCGCTCAAAGCTGGGCGGGGAAGATCAGCGCGTGGCCGGTGTCGCTGGCCGCCGCCGCGTTCAGCGCGTACTGGTTGCCGAGCATGAGGTCGATCGACTCCGGCGGCGACGGATGGCCCAGGTAGTAGCCCTGGGCCAGGTCGCAGCCGTACTGCTCCAGCAGCCTTAGCTGGGCGCCGGTCTCCACGCCTTCCGCCACCACCGCCATTTTCAAGCCATGCGCCATGGCGATGATGGCGCGCGTGATGGCGGCGTTTTCCGAATCCTGCGGCAGGCCGCTGATGAAGCTGCGGTCGATCTTGAGCGCGCGCACGTCGAAGCGCTTGAGGTAGTTCATCGACGAATAGCCGGTGCCGAAATCGTCGATCGACAGGTAGACGCCGATGCCGCGCAGCTGCTCCAGCGTGACCATGGTGGCGCGGGCATCGTCCATCAGCGTGCCCTCGGTCAGCTCCAGTTCCAGCAGGTCGGCCGGCAGGCCGGTCTCGTGCAGCGTGGACAGCACGATCTGGCTCAGGTTCTCGTCCTTGAACTGCTTGGCCGACAGGTTGACCGCCACCCGCAGCGGCCGCGCGTCCGGCGTCTTCCACGCCATCGCCTGGCGGCAGGCGGTGCGCAGCACCCATTCGCCGATCGGCACGATCAGGCCGGTCTCCTCGGCCAGCGGAATGAACTCGGTCGGCGAGATGATGCCGCGCTCCGGGTGGCGCCAGCGCACCAGCGCCTCCACGCCGACGATCTGGGCGCTGGCGACGTCGATCTGCGGCTGGTACAGCAGGTACAGCTCGTTGTTCTGCAGCGCCTTGCGCAGCCCCACCTCCAGCTGGACGTGGCTCATGATCTGCATCGTCAGCGATGAGCTGTACAGCTTGGCGTTGTTCTTGCCGCAGTTCTTGGCGTGGTACATCGCGGTGTCGGCGAACTTGAGCAGGGAGTTGCAGTCCTCGCCATCCTCCGGGTACAGCGAGATGCCGATGCTGGCGGTGACGAAGATCTCGTGCGTGCCCAGCACGAAGGGGCGGCGCATCGCTTCCTTGACCCGGTGGGCCACGTTGAGCGCGTTTTCCACCCGCTCCAGGTCGGGGATCAGGATGGTGAATTCGTCGCCGCCCAGGCGCGCCAGGTTGTTGCCGCCGACCTCGGTGCGCGAGACCAGGTCGCTCGGGCGCGTGGTCTCGCGCAGGCGCTCGGAGACGGCCTTGAGCAGATGGTCGCCGACGTCGTGGCCCAGCGTGTCGTTGATGCGCTTGAAGGCGTCCAGGTCCATGAACAGCACGGCGAACTTCTTGTTGCCCTTGCGCGAGCGCAGCAGCTCGGCCTCCAGCGTTTCCAGGAAGGCCTGCCGGTTGGGGATGCCGGTCAGGCTGTCGCAATAGGCCAGGCGGCGGATCTGCTCCTCGGTGCGCTTGCGCTCGCTGATGTCGCGCACCAGGCCCAGCACCTCGTCGGGGCCGGTGGCCACCAGCCGCGCCTCGAAGTGGCGCACCGGCGCCGGCCCCGCGTGCTCGCCCTGGCGCACGCGCGCGGCCGCGCCGGGCACGGCCAGCTCGTAGTCGAGCGAGCGGATGTGCTGGGTGTCGAGCACGGTCTGCACCTGTTCCAGCATGTGGGCGGCGATGTCGTCCGGCAGCACCTGGTTCAGGTGGCGGCCCACGCACTGGTCGCTGGCGAACACGCCGCTGGCCTCGTGGCCCTGCTCGTAGTCGAGGTAGTAGCCGTCCTTGTTCATGCGGAAGAAGGTGTCGGGGATGGCCGCCAGCACCGCGCGGTGGTGGGCGTCGGCGATGCGCAGGCGGGTGATGGCGTCGCTGGCGCGCAGCACGTACAGCACGCGGTGGCCGAGGATGGGCCAGTTGATCGGCTTGGAGACGAAATCGGTGGCGCCGGCCTCGTAGGCCTTGGTCACCGATTCCAGTTCGTCGCCGCCGGTGACCATGATGATGGGCACGGTGGTCTGGGTTTCCAGCCGGCGGATCTCGCGGCACACGGCGAAGCCGTCCATGCCGGGCATGTCGACGTCGAGCAGCAGCAGGTCCGGCGTCAGGCTCTGGTAGCAGGCCACGGCTTGCAGGCCGTCGCCGGCCTCCACCGCGTCCAGGCCGACCTGGGCCAGCATTTCCAGCATCAGCAGGCGCATGACGGGATCGTCGTCGGCGACCAGGACCAGGCCGCGCTTGGGGGAGGTTGGGGTCGCCATGTCAGGTTTCCTTTTCCAGGATAGCTCCCAACGCCTGCCGCACGGCCTGGAAAGTACGTTCCATGTCTGCCAGCAGGGCTGCGGCGCCGGCGGTGGTGTCGTTGCGGCCCAGCTGCTCGAGCTCGCGGCAGCGCTGGGCCAGCGCGTCGGCGCCGACGTTGGCGCTGCTGGACTTGAGGCTGTGGGCGGCTTTGCGCAGCTGGCCGGTGTTGCCGGTGGCGATGGCCTGGCGCAGCGTGTGCAGGTGGCTGGGGGTGTCGTCCAGATAGGCCTGCAGCACGCGGTCGAGCAGCGCGTCGCCGTTGGTGGCGCTCAGCGCGCGGATGTTCTGCAGCGCCTGCCGGTTGATCTGGCCGCCGGGCGCGGCGGCGTCGGCCGGCGCGGCGGGTTCATCCGGTGCCGGCGGGATGGGCGGCGCGGGCGGCAGGCGCGGCAGGCTGACCCAGCGGCCTATGGTCTGCCCCAGCGCCTGCTGCGTGAAGGGCTTGCTCAGGTAGTCGTCCATGCCGGCCGCCAGGCAGGATTCGCGGTCGCCCTGCAGCGCGTTGGCGGTGATGGCGATGATGGGCACGCTGCGGCCCCGTCCGCGCTGCTGTTCGCGGCGGCGGATTTCGGTGGTGGCCGCGAAGCCGTCCATGACCGGCATCTGGCAATCCATCAGGATCAGGTCGAACTCGTTGGCCTGCACGGCCTGCAGCGCTTCCTCGCCGTTGCAGGCGCGGCTCACTTCCAGCCCCAGTCCTTCGAGCATGGCGCCGGCCACCTCGACGTTGACCGGATTGTCCTCGGCCAGCAGCACCTTGCGCCGCTTGCGCGCGCGCGGCGCCGGCGTGGGGCCGGGGCTGAACGCGGCCAGCGGCGGCGCGACCGGCGCGGCGGCCGGCGGCGGCTCGGGCGCGCGCGTGGTGGGCGGCGCGCCGCGCGCGGGCGTGAGCAGGCAGTCGAACAGGTCGCAGGCGCGTGGCGGCTTGATCAGCTGGAAAGCGACGCCGGCCGCGCGCCGCTGCACGCCGTCCGCGGCGTTGCGTTCGGTGCTCAGCAGCAGCAGGCGCGAACCGGCCAGCGCGGCTTCGGCGCGGATGGCGGCGGCCAGCGCCAGGCCGCTGGTGCGCGGCAGTTCCATGTCCAGCAGCACCACGTCGTAGGGGCGGCCGCCCGCCGCCGCCTGGCGCAGCCGCGGCAGGGCGTCGGTGGCGGTGGCGCTGGCGGTGGCGACGCGCCAGCCGACCAGCAGCTCTTCCAGCTCACCCCGGCTGGTGGGGTTCTCATCGACAATCAAGGCGCGGCATTCCTGGGTGGCGTGGAAAGAAGGATCGTCGACATCGATACGACGTTTGTCAAAATTTACGGCAAACCAAAAGATCGATCCTTGCGTTAGCGCATGGTCCACGCCGATTGTTCCCCCCATCAGTTCCACCAGTTGCTTGGAGATCGCCAGCCCCAGGCCGGTGCCGCCGTGCTTGCGGGTGGTCGAGCCGTCGGCCTGCGAGAACGAGTCGAAGATGCGGGCCCGCGCTTCGCTGGAGACGCCGATGCCGGTGTCGTGCACCTCGAAGCGCAGGCCGACGGTCTGCGCGTCCTCCTGCACCACGGCCACCCTGACGGTGATCTTGCCGCTCTCGGTGAACTTGATCGCGTTGCCCAGCAGGTTGAAGATGACCTGGCGCAGCCGGTTCGGATCGCCGCAGATGGCGATCGGGATATCGTAGGCGATCGCCAGCTCCAGCTCGATGCCCTTGGCCTGGGCCTGCGGCGAGAAGACGTTGTCGATGTCGTCGAGCAGTTCGCGGAAATTGAAGTGGATGTATTCGACCGTCAGCTTGCCGGCCTCGATCTTGGAGAAGTCCAGGATGTCGTTGATGATGACCAGCAAGTGCTCGCCGGAGCGCTTGACCATGTTGGTGTAGTGGCGCTGCTGCTCGGACAGGCGGGTGGCCAGCAGCAGCTCGGTCATGCCCAGCACGCCGTTCATCGGGGTGCGGATCTCGTGGCTCATGGTGGCGAGAAAGGCGCTCTTGGCCTGGCTGGCGGCCTCGGCGGCGTTCTTGGCCTTTTCCAGCTGCTCGGTGCGCACGCCGACCTGGCGCTCGAGCTGGTCGCGGTACTGCGCCAGCGCGCCGTCGCGCGCCTCGACCTGGGCCAGCATGTCGTTGAAGCTGTCGGTCAGCGCGCCCAGCTCGTCGCTGCGCTGGTGGACGATGCGCGGCGTCGGCTGGCCCCGGCTGACCTGCTGGGCCGCCACGATCAGCTTGCTCACCGGCTCGGCGATGCTGCCCTTGAAGCGGGCCGCCGTCAGCAGCGCCATCATGAACGACAGCATGGCCGCCACGGCGGCGGCGGCCAGGTTCTTGAACAGGTCCAGCCACATGCGGGTTTGCGCGCTCTCGATCATCACGGTGCCGATCAACTCGTCCTTGCGGCGCACCGGACGGTACAGCCGCAGCGCGGGCGCCCACAGCGGGCCGCTCTGATAGGTGCGGATCTCCTGCACGCCGTCCTCGGCCGGCAGCTGCTCGGGCGCGTCCTGCTCGGCTGGCAGGGTGGCGGACTTGTAGCGGGCCAGCTGCTTGCCGGTGCTGTCGTACAGCACGGCCTGCTGGATCTCGTCCTCGACCGCCAGCGTGGCCAGCGTCTGCCGCGCCTGCTTGACGTCGGCGTACTGCAGCGCCGCCGCGCTGTTGTTGCCGATCACGCCGGCCAGCGAGGACAGCTGCTTGCGCTCGTCGTCGGTGCGGCTGAGCACGGACGTGGCGGCAAAGGCGATGAAGACCAGCAACAGCGCGCTGCCGGTGGACAGCACTGAGATGATGGTCAGTTTCTGGCTCAGACCGGAACGTTCGAAATTGAACATTGCTGTAGGCGGTGGCAAACGGTGGGCGCCGAAATCGTCGGCGCGGCAAGCTGGTTAGTAAGTGCCAATTGGAAAAATATAGCGTCCGGCGCGCAGCGGCCTTGATATGTGTCTAATCCCCGCACCTTTGCGCCGGCTCAAACAACGCCGCGTATGGCGGCGCAAGCTGGGACGATGGAACGCAAAAAAATCCTGTTCGTGGCCGAGGCGGTCACGCTGGCGCATGTCGGCCGGCCGCTGGCGCTGGCGCAGACGCTGTCGCCGCAGCAGTACGACGTGCACTTCGCCTGCGCGCCCGGCTACGAGGCCTTCCTGCGCGGCAGCCGCTTCGGCAGCTGGCCGCTGGGCAGCATTTCCAGCGCTCGCTTCCTGGCGGCGCTGGCGGCGGGCAAGCCGGTGTACGACACGGCCACCTTGCACAAGTATGTGCAGGACGACCTGCGCCTGCTGCAGGCGGTGCGGCCGGACGTGGTGGTGGGCGATTTCCGGCTGTCGCTGTCGGTCAGCGCGCGCGTGGCGCAGGTGCCGTACATCGGCCTGCTCAACGCCTATTGGAGCCCCTACGTGCCGCAGCGCTACACGGTGCCGGCCATCGCGCTGGCGCGGGCGCTGCCGATCGCGCTGGCGGATCGGCTGTTCCGCCTGGTGCGGCCGCTGGCGTTCGCCCTGCACAGCCGGCCGCTGAACCGCGTGCGGCGCGCCTACCGCCTGCCGTCGCTGGGGTATGACTTGCGCAGCGTCTACGCCGACGCCGACTACGTGCTGTATCCCGACATCCCGGAAATGTTCCCCGCGGTCGGCCTGCCGGCCAACCATTCCTACCTGGGGCCGGTGACCTGGTCGCCGCCCACCGAACTGCCCGGCTGGTGGGATGCGTTGCCGGCGGACAAGCCACTGGTCTACGTCACGCTGGGCAGTTCCGGGCAGGGCGCGCTGTTGCCGCAGATATTGCAGGCGTTGGCGGCCCTGCCGGTGCGGGTGATCGCCGCCACCGCCGGCCTGTCCGATGCCGGCGAGCCGCCGGACAATGCGCATGTGGCGGCCTACCTGCCGGGCGAGGAAGCCGCGCGGCGCGCGCAGCTGGTGCTGTGCAACGGCGGCAGCCCGACCAGCCAGCAGGCGCTGGCGGCCGGCGTGCCGGTGCTGGGGGTAGCGGGCAATCTGGACCAGTATCTGAACATGCGCGCGGTGGCGGCGATGGGCGCCGGGACCTTGCTGCGGTCGGACAGGCTGGACGAGGAAAGCTTGCGCCGCGCGGTGCTGTACTTGCTGGAAAACCCGGCCGCGCGGGCGGCGGCGGCCCGGGTGGCGCAGTTGTTTCAGCGTTACGACATGGCGCAGCGCTTCGGCGTGGCGGTGCAGCGCGCCGCCGCACGGGGATGAGGTAGGCAATCCGCCCGGGGCGCGCTGGCGGCGGGCTGCGCCCGGCGGCTTAGCGCAGGTTTGGCGGCGGCTTAGCGGCGGCTGGCCAGGGCCAGGCCGGCCATGCCCAGGCCGAGCAGGGCCAGCGTGGCCGGTTCGGGCAGCACCGCAAACGAGCGCGAACCGTCGAATTTCATCGGCGGCACAGAGCTGGGCACGGTGCCGTCCCACATGGTGGCCGGCGTGTAGTCGGCGGGTATGCTGGCCGCGCCGGTGAGCTTGTCCTGCAGTACCGAGCCGCTGACGATGTCCAGATAGTTGGCGTCGGCGTAGTCGATCATGAAGCGGATGTCGAAGTAGCCGGCGCCGCCGCCGGGGCCATTGACGAAGTTGCCTTCGTTGAAGATCAGGTGGCCGGACATGATCAAGCGGCCGTCGCCGTCGGGATCGCCGGCGCCGCCGCAGCCGGCCGAGGTCGATCCCGTGCCGTAGCAGCGCACGGTGCCGGGGCCGTCGCCCGGCACCGCCTTGCTGGTCTCGCCCGGCCCGTAGCGGTCGAAGAAGAAGGCGATGTTCTGCACGCCGGCATGCAGCGGATCGACGTCCATCGCGGCCGACTGGCTGGCCGGCAGCGCGAAGTGGGCGGTGGTGGCGGTCTCGCGGTCGACCAGTTCCTGGAAGCGCACCACGGCGCTCAGTTCGAAGCCGGTGTTCAGGCCGCTGGGCGAGACGTCGGCTGCGCCGTTCGACATGCTGCCGATCACCATCTGCGAGCGCAGCTCGCTGAGGTAGGGCCCGGCGTCGGCCGCCAGCGGGCCGATGGCGCCGACCGTCACGCCGGGAATGAAGCCGGTGGCCAGCGCGGTGTTGCTGGCGTTGGTCCACAGGTCGGCATAGCTGCTGTAGGCGCCGCTGCCGGTCGGGTCCAGCCCGACCACCGGCCCGGCATGGGCCGCGCCCGGCCATGCCAGCGCCGAGGCGAGCGTGGCGCCGGCCATGGCCGTTTGGAAATTGTTCATGTTTGTCCCCTGGCTCGATCTCGGCGCCGGAACCGGCACCGTCTCGCACCCCGGAGCAAAAGCCTTGCCAGCGGCCGCGAAGCGCGCGAAATCAAAGGCTTGGCTGCGCAGCGCGGCCGCCGCGGCGCGCCGCTGTAAAGTTTGCCGTCAGTCGATGGCGCGCATCAGGGCTTGCCCGCCGGGCCGACCAGCAAGTCGCGCAGCGGCCGCCGCAGCGAGCGCGCGGTGGCCGGCTTGCCGGCGCCGATGCGGCCCATGAACACGGCCGTCTCCCACACCGCCGGCCCGACCAGCGCCGCGCCCTGGCGCGACAGCGCCTCGGCCTGTTGCTGCATGCCCGGCGTGCCGGAAAACACCCGGCCTTCGCGCACGTAGCGGGCGAAGATCAGCGGCGTCAGTTCCGGCTGCAGCTGCAGGCCCTGGGCGGTGGCGGTCAGCCAGAAGCGCTGCATGGCGCGGCCGGCGTCGAGGTAGTCGTCGACGCGCTGGGCCCGGCGCGGCGCCGTCAGCACGAAGTGGGCGGCGCAGGCGAGGCCGGGGATCAGATCCATCTGCAGGCGCGGCGCCAGCGTGCCGGCCAGCCAGGTGTTGAAGAACTCCACGCGCTGCCAGCGCTGCATGATCCAGCGCATCAGTTTGGCGGTGGCGGCGTCCACGCCCAGCGCCTGGTCGGGGATGCGGTCGTCGCTGTAGCGGGCGTTCCATTCGATCACCGCCTTGTGCACCTGCCACGCCTCCGGCATCGTCAGGCGCAGCTTGGCGTTGCGGAACATCAGCCGCGCCGCCGCGCGCCGCCGGTTGCCTTCCAGCCAGTGCACGCCATAGCCTGGCGGCAGCGCCGCCTCCAGCGCCGAGCGTTCGGCCGGCGTCAGCGGCCGCCGGCTCAGCGCGCGCCGCTGCACGCTGCGCGGCAGGATGGCGTCGGCCAGCGGATCGGGCTCCAGCAGCGGCGCCGGCGTGAATTCGACGGTGAGGGTGGGGCGGCTGTCGGGCGCGCCGAGGTGGCGGCTGGACCGCATCTCCAGCTGGTGGGCGCTGGCGGCGATGGCCATGGTCTCCAGCAGCGCGCCGATCGAGATCTGGCTGGGATGGCCGTCGAGGTCGTAGACGCAATGGTCGCGCGTGTCGTGCCCGTGCACCACCAGGCGGCGGGCGTCGAGGATTTCAAAGCGCCACGGCTGGGTGTTGTCGCCGCTGGGGGCCCAGCGCGCCAGCTCCAGGATCTGTTCCAGCGTGGCGTCGAGGTGTTGCTCCATCTTGCTCATGATTGATCTCCGCGCCGGCGCTTGACCAGCATCATGGTCAGCCGCTGGAGCGGATGGCGGTGGCCGCCGGGGCGCCAGGTGCGGACCAGCTTGTTACGATAGGCATCGAAATGGTAGCCGCGCGGCGCGGCGTCGACCGGGCCCCGGTTCAGCAGGATCTTCAGCGCCTCGGTGGCGGCGGCGCCGGCGCACAACTGGCAGCCCATGATGGTGGACGGCCCGCGCTGCTCCTTGAGGTTGATGCTGGACGGATCGACCAGGTAGCGGGCGTGTAGCGCGGCCGGCGCCAGCCCGACCAGGAAGCGCAGCGCCTTCTCGTCGTCCGGCAGCGTGCCCCAGCCGAAGTACTCCTCGAACGTCATGCGCCCCGGCAGGAAGTTCAGCACGGCCGTGCCCATGCCCAGCGGCGCGGCCGTGATGGCCGGGATGCCCAGCCGCGCGCAGGCGGCGAAGGTGGCCTGGCGCGCGTTGAAGGCGAAGAAGTCCAGGCCGTCCACGTACAGGTCCACGCCCTCGAAGAAGCTGGCCAGGTTGTCGCGGTTGACGCCGCCGGGGAAGGTGGCGAGCTGCAACTCGGGGTTGATGTCGCGCGCCATGCCGGCCAGCACCTCGACCTTGGGCCGGCCCAGCGTGGACATGGCCGCGCCCACCTGGCGGTTGAAGTTGGCGAGGTCGAAGGTGTCGAAATCGGCGATGTGGAAGGCGCCCACGCCCAGCCGCGCCAGCGTGAGCAGGTGCACGCCGCCGACGCCGCCCATGCCGGCGATGGCGATGCGCTTGCCGCGCAGCACCGTTTGTTCCGCCGGCGTCAGCCAGCCGATGTTGCGCGCGAACGCCTGTTGGTATGAGAAAGCTTGCGACATGTGTCTCCCTAGAATGGCCGGCAACGCGGCTCAGCGGAGTTAGACACGGAGGTCGGCGGGGAAGTTCCCCGCCACAATGAAAAAAAAGCCGGTTCTGGGAACCGGCCTTCTGTCAGCAGCAACCGCCGCGCTTGCCCGCGCCGCCGTAGCGGGCCTCCTGGCGTTCGCGGAAGAACTCCTCGTAGCTCATCATCGGCTCGCCCGGATGGGTGGCTTCGCGGTGCGAGACGTAGGTGTCGTATTCGGGCAGGCCCATCATCAGACGCATGCTTTGTCCGAGATAGCGGCCGGCCTTGGCGATCTCGCCCAGCATCACTGCACCGTGGGCATCAGCACCAGCGGGCTCTCCTGCGCGGTCGGCTTGGCCGAGGCGCGCGCCGCCAGCACCGTGCGGATGCCGAACACCAGCACGCTGAGCACGACGAGCACGAAGAAGCCGGCCAGCGAGGCGTCGAGGTAATCGTTGAAGATCACCTGCTGCATCTGCGCCACCGACTTGGCCGGCGCCAGCAGCTTGCCGTCCGCGTAGGCGGCCTGGTACTTGGCGGCGTGGGCCAGGAAGCCGACCTTGGGATTGGCGTCGAAGATTTTCTGGAAGCCCGCCGTCAGCGTGCAGATCAGCAGCCACGCGGTCGGCACCATGGTCACCCAGGCGTACTTGGCGCGCTTCATCTTGAACAGCACGCAGGTGCCGAGGATCAGCGCGATCGCCGCCAGCATCTGGTTGGCGATGCCGAACAGCGGCCACAGCGTGTTGATGCCGCCCAGCGGGTCGACCACGCCCTGATACAGGAAGTAACCCCAGGCTGCCACGCACAGGCCGGTGGCGGTCAGGTTGGCGACCACGTTCTCGGTCTGCTTCATGGCCGGCACGAAGGCGCCCAACAGGTCCTGCAGCATGAAGCGGCCGGCGCGGGTGCCGGCGTCGACCGCCGTCAGGATGAACAGCGCCTCGAACAGGATGGCGAAGTGGTACCAGAAGGCCATCATGAGCTTGCCGCCGACGACGCCCGACAGGATCTGCGCCATGCCCACGGCCAGGGTGGGCGCGCCGCCGGCGCGCGAGATGATGCTGGCCTCGCCGACATCCCTGGCGGTCTGGGTCAGCATCTCCGGCGTGATGTAAAAGCCCATCTGCGAGACCGCGTGCGCGGCGGACTCGGCCGTGGTGCCCAGCAGCGCGGCCGGGCTGTTCATGGCGAAGTAGACGCCCGGCTCGATGGTCGAGGCGGCCACCAGCGCCATGATGGCGACGAAGGACTCCATCAGCATCGCGCCGTAGCCGATGAAGCGGGCGTGGGTCTCGTTCTCGATCATCTTGGGCGTGGTGCCCGAGGAGATCAGCGCGTGGAAGCCGGACACGGCGCCGCAGGCGATGGTGATGAACAGGAAGGGGAACAGCGAGCCGGCCCAGACCGGGCCGGTGCCGTCGATGAACTTGGTCATGGCCGGCATCTTCAGGTAGGGGGCGACCACCACGATGCCCAGCGCCAGGCCGACGATGGTGCCGATCTTGAGGAAGGTCGACAGGTAGTCGCGCGGCGCCAGCAGCAGCCACACCGGCAGCACCGAGGCGACGAAGCCGTAGCCGATCAGCATCCAGGTCAGCTCGGTGCCGGTGAAGGTGAACATCGGCGCCAGCGCCGGGTTTTCCTGCACCAGCTGGCCGCCGAAGATGGCCGCCATTAAGAGGATGAAGCCGATCACCGACACCTCGCCGATGCGGCCGACGCGGATATAGCGGGTGTACACGCCCATCAACAGCGCGATGGGGATGGTGGCCATGACGGTGAAGCTGCCCCACGGCGAGCCGGTCAGCGCCTTCACCACGATCAGCGCCAGCACCGCCAGGATGATGACCATGATCATGAAGGTGCCCAGCAGCGCGATCATGCCGGGGATCTGGCCCAGCTCCGATTTGATCAGGTCGCCCAGCGAGCGGCCGTCGCGGCGCATCGAGATGAACAGCACGATGAAGTCCTGCACCGCGCCGGCGAACACCACGCCGGCCAGTATCCACAGCATGCCGGGCAGATAGCCCATCTGCGCGGCCAGCACCGGGCCCACCAGCGGGCCGGCGCCGGCGATGGCGGCGAAGTGGTGGCCGAACAGCACGTACTTATTGGTCGGCACGTGGTCGAGGCCGTCATTCAGCTTGTTGGCCGGGGTCATGCGGCGCGCGTCCAGGCCCAGCACCTTGTCGGCGATGAACAGGCTGTAGAAGCGGTAGGCGATCAGGTAGACGCAGACGGCGGCGATGACGATCCAGATGGCGCTGATGGACTCGCCGCGCTTGAGCGCGACGACGCCCAGCGCGGCGGCGCCGCACAGGGCGAGCGCGGCCCAGCCCAGCCGGCTGGCCAGGGTGGGTGGCGCGGTGTGGTGCAGTGATTTCATGCTTCCTCCAAGGTGTGGGGCGCCGCTTCAAGGGTGGGGTCAAGTCTGACATTCGGACACGGCCTCTGCTGTAGGCCTCGCCTACAGCAGAGGCCGTGTCCGAATGTCAGACTTGACCCCATGGCGGCTTATGACCAGTATTCAGCAAGCTGATAACCGCCGCAAGCGCACCATTACGCACTATGGCTCGGTACAACTACGTAGCCGGCGCGCGCGGCGGGGGCGTAGAATCGCGCTACAGAATAATTCGGGACGGAACGACATGAAGTTGCGGCAGAAAGTCATCTTCCTGGCCATCACGCCGCTGATCCTGGCGCTGATCGCCATCGCGCTGGCGGTGCGCCATCAGTCGCAGCTGCTGGCTCAGCAGCAGCGCGACACCATCCAGCAAGCCTACCTGAGCAGCAAGGAGGCCGAGCTCCGCCACTATGTCGCGCTGGCCTCGCACTCCATCGCCCACCTGTACGAGTCGGGCCGCGACGACCAGGCCACCCGCGACGAGGCCAAGCGCATCCTGTCCTCGCTCAGCTACGGCGACGACGGCTATTTCTTCGTCTACGATATGCAGGGCAACACGCTGATGCATCCGCGCCAGCCCGAGCTGGTGGGCCGCAACCTGTACGAATTGCGCGACGAGCTGGGCCAGCCGACCATCCAGAACCTGCTGCGGCGCGCCCGCGCCGGCGGCGGGCTGGAGCGCTACCGCTGGGTCAAGCCGTCCACCCACAAGTCCGGCGCCAAGCTGGGCTACGTGATCCCGATGCCGAAGTGGGGCTGGATGATGGGCACCGGCATCTATCTGGACGACGTCGACCAGGCGCTGGCCAAGATCGATGTCCAGCAGTCCGGCAACATCCACAACACCATGCTGTGGATCGCCGCGATCGCCATCGCGGCCGCGGTGGCGGTGGCCAGCTCCGGCCTGGCGCTCAATATCAGCGAGCTGCGCGTGGCCGACGCCAAGCTCAAGGTGCTGGCCCAGCGCGTGGTCGAGTCGCAGGAGGAGGAGCGCGCGCGCCTGTCGCGCGACCTGCACGACGGCATCAGCCAGTGGCTGGTGTCGATCAAGCTGCAGATCGAGGCCGGCATCATCCGCCTGGGCGCCGGGGCCGGGCAGCAGCAGGCGGCGCAGGCGGCCTTCGAGCACGCGGCCGAGCAGCTCAACAACGTGATGGGCGAGGTGCGCCGCATCTCGCACAATCTGCGCCCGGCCATCCTCGACGACCTGGGCCTGGCGGCGGCGCTGCACCACCTGGGCCAGGAGTACACGCTCAGCAGCGGAACCCCGGTACACTTCCAGGCGCAGGGTTGCACCGACGAGCTGCCGGACGTGGCCAACACCGTGCTGTTCCGCCTGGCGCAGGAGGCCTTGACCAATATCGAGCGCCACGCCGGCGCCAGCCGCATCGGCATCGAGCTCACCGGCGAGCACGGCGGCGTCACGCTGCGCATCCGCGACGACGGCGCCGGCTTCGACGCCGAGGGCATCGCGCTGCATCCGATGCGCGGCATCGGCCTACGCAATATGATGGAGCGCATGGACGCCATCGGCGGCCGCTTCGACATCGCCTCGTCCGCCGGCGGCACGGTGGTCACGGCGTTCGCCGGCAACAACAGTTAATACCGTTAATACCGTTTATAAAGATAAAGACATGACAGCCACTATCAAAATCCTGCTGGTCGACGACCATCCCCTGGTGCGCGACGGCCTGCGCGCGCGGCTGGAGGCGATGCCGCAGTTCGAGGTCGTGGCCGAGGCCGGCGGCGCGGCCGAGGCGCTGGAGCAGGCCGCCCGCTGCGACGTCGACCTGGTGCTGATGGACATCAATATGCGCGGCACCAACGGCATCGAGGCGACCGCCCAGTTCAAGCGCGCCTTCCCGCGCATCGCCGTGCTGATCCTGTCGATGCACGACAAGCTGGAATACGTGTCGCAGGCGATCCAGGCCGGCGCGCGCGGCTATGTGCTCAAGGACGCGCCCGGCAAGGACATCGTGGTGGCGATCGAGACCGTCATGTCCGGCGGCATCTACTACAGCGCCGCGCTGGCGCGCCAGCTGGCCCAGCCGCACACCCAGGACAACCAGCTGACCCTGCGCGAGCACGAGGTGCTGCGCCACATCGCCAACGGCGAATCGAACAAGCAGATCGCCCGCGCGCTCGACCTCAGCGTGCGCACCGTGGAAACCCACCGCCTTAACATCAAGCGCAAGCTGGGCATCGAGGGGCAGGCCGAGCTGATCCGTTTTGCGGTCCAGCACGTGCAGTAAAACCGCGCCGGGAACGCTATGCTGTTGTAAAACCAGAGCATCGCTTCTAATTCCGTTAAGCAATTTTTAACAGTGCGTGTTTGTGCGGCAATATCTGCTATATTCCTGCACCGGTTGTGTAGTTGCAATTGTACAAAAGAAAATGTTTCCCGCACGATAAATTGGTTCTATACTGGTCGTATCGAAAATAACAATACTTTCCTATGGTAATTGAGTTTCCACTGGTGGAATTGCAGGCGGTGTCCAATGCTCACAACGAGTGGGTGGCCCTGACTTTTGACTTGTCCGCAGACTCGGGCGACGCCTTCCAGGCGGCGCTGACCTTGCTCAAGACGCCCGACGTATTCGCCGCCCTGGCGCCCCTCGATTGCATCCTGCCGGTGCCGCAGCCAGCGCTGCTGGAACTGTCGCAACTGGAAACCCTGCCGCCCAACCGCGTGATCCTGCGCGTGCCGGCCGCCGCCTGCGCCGACATCCCGGTGCAAAAGAAACTGGCCGGCTACGCCGAAGCCGGCTACCGCATCATGATCGACGGCGTGGCCGGCATGGCCGCCACCCTGTGCGGCGCCCAATCGCTGATGGTCGACGCCGCGCTGACGCTGCCGCCGGTGCTGGCGCTGGTGGCCCAGCCGGGCCCGCACCTGGCCGCCGGCATGGGCAGCGAACAGCGCATCGCCGAATGCGCCAAGGCCGGCTTCGGCTGGTTCGCCGGCGACTTCGCCCTGCATCCCTCGCACGACGCCACCGTCGGCGACGGCACCTCGCGCAAGCGCCTGCTGGCGCTACTGGGCCTGCTTGCGCGCGACGCCGACTCGCGCGAGCTGGAAGTGCTGCTCAAGCAGGACCCGGCGCTGTCCTACCACCTGCTCAAGCTGGTGAACTCGGCCGCGTTCGCGCTCAGCTCGCCGATCCACAGCTTCAGCCAGGCCATCAACGTGCTGGGCCGGCGCCAGCTGCAGCGCTGGCTGCAACTGCTGCTGTACGCGCGCCAGCAGGACGACGGCATGGCCAATCCGCTGCTGCCGCTGGCGGCGGTGCGCGCCGCGCAGATGGAAGCGCTGAGCAAGGCGCTCGGCTGGGACCGCGACCAGCAGGACATGGCCTTCGTGGCCGGCGTGTTCTCGCTGCTGGACGTGTTGCTGGGCATGCCGATGACGGAAATCGTCGCCGCGCTCAGCCTCGACCTGGACGTGGTGATGGCGCTGCTGGACCGCGCCGGCCCGCTGGGCGAGCTGCTGGCCCTGGTGGAACGCCACGACCGCGCCGCGCTGGACCGGGCCGGCATCGACCACGAGACCTACTGGCAGGCGCAGTTGCAGGCCTACCACTGGGCGATCCAGGTGAGCAGGAACATCTAAGCCATGGTCGCGCATCCCGTCTCCGACTTCCTGAGCAACAGCGCGGCCTTGTGCGACGCGGTGTTGCGCTTGCGCGGAGCGGCGCTGGCCGAGGAGCTGGGACGCATCGTGCGCAGCGTGATGAACAGCCCGCTGGGCGAATTCCTGCCGGCCGACACCCACGCCATGCTGCTCAAGCCGCCGGTGGTGGAGGTGCTGGCCGCCAACGACGACGCCGTGCCCAGCCTGACGCAGGACATCCTGTTCGACGACGAATACTTCGGCCGCTTCGTGGTGTCCGGGCGCGCGCACTACAGCTCGCTGGACCGCGAGCACCTGGCCAGCCTGGCCAACCTGGCCGGCAGCGTGCTGCAGGTGCACGCGCTGGCGCAGCGCTCCACCCACGCCTACGTGCAGGTGGAGTCGCAGCTGCAGCACCAGGCGCAGATCCTCGACCACATCCACGAGTCCGTGCTGACCATGGACATGAACGGCTTCATCATCAGCTGGAACAAGGGCGCCGAGCGCCTGTTCGGCTACAGCTCGGTGGAGGCGGTGGGGCGCAACATCCTGTTCCTGTACGACGACGAGGACGAAAGCTTCGACGACACCTTCCTGGAGCAGGGCGGGCGGCTGATGGAGGTGCGGCGCAAGAAGAAGTCGGGCGAGGTGTTCTGGGCCAGCCTGTCGCTGTCGCCGCTGCGCGACATCAACGACCGCGCCATCGGCCTGATCGCCTATCTGACCGACATCACCGAGCGCAAGATGGCGGAAGAGCGCATCCACCACCTGGCCTACTACGACGCGCTGACCAACCTGCCGAACCGCTCGCTGCTGACCAAGCTGGTCGACCAGGCCCTGACCGTGGCCCAGCGCAGCAAGCTGCACGGCTGCGTGCTGTTCATCGACCTCAACCGCTTCAAGCTGATCAACGACACCCTGGGCCGCAAGATCGGCGACGAGCTGCTGTGCGAAGTGGCGCGCCGCTTCCGCGCCGTGCTGCGCGACCAGGACCTGGTGGCGCGGCTGGGCGGCGACGAATTCGCCGTCGGCCTGTTCGACATCGGCCAGCACTTCGAGGCCAGCATGGTGGCGCAAAAGCTGCTGGGGACCTTGAACACGCCTATCCTGATCGACGGCCACGACCTGCGCGTGGGCGGCAGTATCGGCATCAGCGTCTACCCGCAGGACGGCGCCGACGCCGAGACGCTGCTGCGGCTGGCCGACATCGCCATGTACCGCGCCAAGCAGGAGGGCGGATCGGAAGGCGACCACGTCGCGTTCTACAGCCAGGACATGAACCAGGGCATGCAGGAGCGCATGCGGATCGAATCGGGGCTGCGCCACGCGCTGGGCAACGGCGAACTGCTGCTGCACTACCAGCCCAAGTTCAGCATCGACAACGGCAAGATCATCGGCGCCGAAGCGCTGGTGCGCTGGCGCCATCCGGTGCGCGGCCTGGTGCCGCCGGCCGAATTCATCCCGCTGGCCGAGGCCACCGGGCTGGTGGTGCAGGTCGGCGAATGGGTGCTGGAGGCGGCCTGCGCGCAGGCCAAGGTGTGGAAGGACGCCGGCCTGCCGCCGATCCGGCTGGCGGTCAACGTGTCCGCGCGCGAGTTCACCTCGGCGCTGCCGGGGCGGGTGCAGGACACGCTGACCCGCTACGGCCTGGAGCCGTCGTGGCTGGAGCTGGAGATCACCGAAAGCACGCTGATGAACAACATCGACCGCGTGATCGGCATCATGGACCGCATCACCGCGCTGGGTGTGACGCTGTCGCTGGACGACTTCGGCACTGGTTATTCCAGCCTGTCCTACCTGAAGCGCTTCCCGATCGACACCCTGAAGATCGACCGCTCGTTCACCATCGGCATCCCCGCCGACGCCAACGATTGCGCGATTGCCAACACCATCATCAGCATCGCCCAGCAGCTCAAGCACAAGGTGATTGCCGAAGGCGTGGAGACGGTCGAGCAACTGGCCTTCCTGAAGAATTCGGGTTGCGACGAAGTGCAGGGCTATTTGTTTTCGCGGCCGCTGGAGGCCGAAGCGTTCGAGCAAGCGCTGCGCGAGAACTGGACGCCGGGCCGGTCCAGCCGGGCCGCCTGAGGGGAAACGGCGGTTTTGGCACCCAATCGGGGGTGAAATCTGTATAATGCTGCACACTTAGGAAGCGTGGCCGAGTGGTTGAAGGCAGCAGTCTTGAAAACTGCCGACGGTGTGAGCCGTTCGTGAGTTCGAATCTCACCGCTTCCGCCATCTAAGCCCTTGATTATCAAGGGCTTTTTTGGTTTTTGAGCTATAAATATTGAAGTAAAACGGCAGGTAAATAGATGGGCTTTTAGACTAGTTGCGGAAATGATTTCCGCAACTAGTGTCAGCGAGTCGGCTTGACCGACTGCCCGACGCGGCGATAAACGCGGTCGGTGATGTCCTGCTCGGTGTGTCCCAGCAGCGCGCTAGCGTCGGCCGCGTCGACGATTTCGCTGGCCGATTTTGCCCGGATGTCGCGGAACTGGAACAGGGCGATGCGCTCCGCCAGCACCAGCTGCTCTTCCTTCTTGCATGCGTCAATTGCCGCCTTGCGAGCGGCGTCAAACCTCAGTCGTAGATGCCACTTTTGCAGTTGCTGGCCGTCCGGCAACGACACAAGGTAAGAGCCAGGTTTGCGCCCTGGGCGGGCTTGAATGCGCTCGATCACGACGGCCAGCTCAGACTTGATGTCGCCCTGGGTGAGCATGATGCGCAACAGCCTGCCTGTCTTGCCTTGGCGTACCAGTAGCGCGTTGCCGTCGATGTCCGGGTCGGCCATCTTCAGCACGTCTGCTGGCCGCTGGCCAGTGAGGTAGTTCAGGTCCATCGCGTCCTGCAACTCGACGCACGCATGGCGGTACACTGCGTCCCAAACCCCCTTATCAGCGTAGAAGTCGCGCGGCTTCTCCTTGTTCTTGCGGATGCCTCGGCAAGGGTTCTCATTCGTCGTATAGCCCCACTCGCGGGCCATATTGTAAATGTGGGACAGCAACGTGACCTCGCGGTTTGCACGCACCTTGGCGCTGCGGGCATCCCGGTAGCTGGCGATGTGCTGCGGCGTCAGCGCGTCGACGGGCGCGTTGCCGAACACCGTGCGCAGCTGGCGTATCGAGCCGTTATTCTCCCGCTGCGTGGCGACGGCTTTCATTGGCAGAATATCTTTGATGTACCGGTCGAAGACAAAGCGCATGAGCGATGCGTCGGTCGGGACGGGCTTGCACTCCAGCTGCGCCCACTTACGCTTCGCCTCGTTCAGGTCCGTACCCAGCGGGAACTCCTTGCGCTTTCCGTTCTCGTCGCGGCCGCTGTAGTAGTACCCGATCCATACCTCGCCGGATTTGAGCGTCCGCCGGCGTGGGATCATTCGCGGGGGCAGCTTCTTGCCCGTAGTTTTTGGTCGCATGTCGTTCCTTAACGTACTTTGGAGACGTCGAATTGCCAGCCAGCCGCTGCCGGCGATGCCAACGCCGAAGGGTTGATGCCGGCCATGCGTAGCCTGGCGTACAGGCGCCCGATCTTGGGCGTGCCGGCGCGATTCTGGAAGAACACCCAGCCGTTCTTGGTCAGCCAGTCGATTTGATCGCTCTTGCGGATGCAGCCGGATATCTCGCTGACCTCATCGTCAGACAGGGTTTCGCTGGTGATCGGCAGTTCAAACATCGCGCTCATTGCTGCACCTTGCTGCCGCGATTTGCGGGCGTATAAGCGTCGAAGTCAGCCATGTCCAACGTCTCCATCAAGTACAGCAGCCAAGCCTGGCTGGCGCCGGCCTGCAACTCCATCGAGGCGCCTGCATATACCGATGCTGGCAGTGCTGGTGGCACATCAACGATCATCCAGCGGCGGTCTGAGTTGTCCGGTGCAATTGCATCCACGCGGCCGGAGAGGAAGACAAAATTCATGTGATTCGGTACGCTCAATCCTGGCTTTGCCTTGCGGCTGATAACGATCTCGCGGGAAGTAAGCAGGGACTTGGTTACGGCCATTGCGCTACGCGTGCATTCGAAATCGTTGACCACCATGTAGCGGCGGCCGAGTGCCCAGCTGTTAAAGGGGCTATCGAATTGTTGTCCGACCATGCCAGCCTGCAGGCCGTACATTGGTTTGATCAGCGTGCTGAAAATCAGGTCTTTGCCGGACCCCTGTCCTCCTCGCATCCACAAGGCGGTTGCCATCTTTGCGCCGGGATTGCGGAGAGGAAAGGCCAGCCAGCGGAGTATCCATTCAGCGGTATCAAAGTCGCCGTCGCACAGGTGCAGCAGGATTGCGTTCAGGTTTGGCGTTAAGTCGGGGCCAGGCGCACGAAGCGCCATTACGGGCTTACTACGAGTGAACATAACTTCGCCAGCTGCAGGTGCTTTGTCAAAGGAAAATAGCGTGGACAGGTCAATTTTTTTGAGCGCGCGCTGGATGATTTTTTTAAACTGGTTCTTCATTTTCGTTCCTTGATCGGTGTGTAATTGGTGGGGTTATTTGGTTGGGAATGGCCAGGCCCCAGCTGGTGACACCTCGACGTTGCGGTGCTTCTTCACTTTGACGACTGGACCGGAATCGACCGCGGACTTTTGGGATTCGCTGGTCTTCGCCTTCAGCTGCAGCTTCGGACGCGCAACTACTGGCGCCAGACCGATCGCTTCTTGAACCTGTGGCTCAACGCCGGCTTGGTCTTCGCCGGCCGGCGCCGCCTCGGCAGGCGTCTCGGCGGCGCTGGCCGTAATTCCCTCATGCTTCACCAGTTCGAGTAAGGCGGTGTCGGTGGCGGTTGGATCGTCATCAACATCGTCCACGTGCAAGGCGTTGCTCAGCATGGCGTCCATGATGAGCAGCTGTACCTGTGCGGCGTCAGCTGCATCAATGTAGGCGCAAACTTCGTCGTCGCTGCGGCCGAACGAGTAAAGGTCGCCGATCAGATCATCGGGAAGACTGTAGTCATTCCAGTCGCGGATGATTAGCTTGGCCAGTTCGCGCAGCATATGCAGCGATAGGCCGTTCTCCGCACGTGCTCGGAGCTTTCGATAGAGAGCCACCCGCTCAGCGGAAGCCGCCGCAGCTTCTTTAGCTTCCTCTTCGAGTTGCTTCTGCCGAGCGGATTCTTCCTCCTGTTTTTTCTGCGCGGCCGCAGACAGTTTTGGGTCATTCGCACCGGCTGCGATCCGTGCTTCACGCACGCTTGGAGATTCGCAGGCGCCAACCTTCTCAAGCGCTGCTTGGATGGCCGCGCGGTCGTAGAGTGCCTCGACGGTGCCATCGGTGTCCTTGAGATATTTGACGGGCGAGGGCAGGTCGCCCGCAGCAAGGTGCTTGACCACTGTGCCGGCCATGCCTGTCTTTGGCGCCACGCGCTCGAATGCGGAGATATGGTGCCCTGCGGTCACAAACTCGGCATCATCATCCCAATTGTGAGGCGTGGCGTCTTTGGCTTCCTTGCCTTCCAGGACCGGGATACCTTTCTTGGTGGCTATAACGATGATGCGCTGATAGTGCGCGGCTTTTTTTTCAGCAAAACAATCAGGGTCCGTGCAGACGTCTGCATTCTTCGCATCGGGATAGATTTCCGGTTGATTGCCGGTGCGCTTGGGGCACTTGATGCAGTTGCCCGCTTCGGTCAGCAGCTTTGCATCCTTGACGTCGAAGAGCGCGGTTTCCAAGCCCAGGGTATAGCGCCCGGAAATGTGAGTTGCTGCCTGGCGTACTGACATGGGTTCGTTATTCCACTGCGGCGCCATGATTTCGCTCAGTGCGCGATCCTGCAGTGCGGGGACCGGAATGCGTGCGATCAACAGTGCGGTCGACGCGGGGAGGCGCTGGATATCGTCCAGGAACATGTCGCGTGCTTTGATCGACAACGCGCACAACTTCAGACGGCCGTACACGTAGGACCGGCTTTGCTTTACTTTCTTCGCCAGCTCGTCGGCGTTGTAGCCGTGCTTGAGCATCAATTGCTCGAACCCGATGGCTTCCTCCAGTGGGTGCGGGTTCTCGCGCTGAATATTTTCCAGTAATTGAATCTCGGCCGCCTGTCTGTCCGACAGGTTTTTGATGCTACCTGGTGCGGCATATAGGCCGGCCATAATCGCAGCGCGGAAGCGGCGTTCGCCGGCGACGACTTCGAGAATCTGAGGTGCCTCTGCTGTTGGCGTGACAGGGCGCATCAGGATCGGTTGGAGAATTCCAACTTCAGCAATGTTTTCCGCAAGCTGCTGCAGCGCTTCAGGATTGAAGCGCGTGCGGTTTGTATAGGAGATGCGGACCAAGTGAAGAGGGACATCGCGATAGCCCTCAGTCACCAACTCGTCAACGATGATTACCTGGTCAGCGGGCGTTGGAACTACGGGCGGTGGAAGAACAACAAGTTTGCTCATGGTGAGGTGCTTTCGTTAATCGCGGTCGTTTGCCGCTTGGCGTTTGAAATCGGTACGGGGAAGGTCGCGGCGCGTGTGTTTGCGTGCATAGGAGTGCAGCGCCACGCTGAGGGCGGGATTCTTGAGTGCGGCGTCGAGTGGACCCGAGACATTTAATGCTCGGTGAGCGGCCGCGAGAGCAACGTCTGTGGGCGTAACAGTCACGCCGCATGCGGAATCCCCTTGGCGCGCGGCAGCCGCTGCATACGCGCTGTAGCTGCTTTCTGCTGCCGTCGTGTAGACATCGGTATGTTCGGCTGTGCGGACCTTCACCAGGAACTGGTGCATGAGATGGTCATGCAGCGCGATTGCTAAGTGCAGGTCGTCTGCAGTATCGCCGCGTGCGCCAGCGAAGCCTGCCTGACGTAGCAAGTCATTTGCGCTTTTCGCGGCCAGGCTGAGCCGGTCGAAGCTGACCATGAGTGCAGTCGCGCAGTCTTCAATGGTGCCGTCTGAGAGAGTTTTTGCGATCACGACAACCTCGCTGAGGTGTCGGCGCCAGTATGTGCAGACGTCTGCACACGTTGAACCGGCTGATCTAGGTTGCGTGCCTTAATGTAGTCGCGGCCTTTCAGGCCGGCATAGGGGTCCGAGGTCGTCGTGCGAATCCTAACCTTTGGATTCGCAGTGAGATTTGGCTCGGTGAAGCTGGTCGGATTGGATTCGTTCGGGATCATCTCTGCTCCTATCAAGTATTGATACGAGCAAAAGTATAGATAATCTATTCTTTCAAGTAAAGAAAAACTATACTTTTTATTTTGCGCTAGTTGAATTCTCTCCAAAAGTAACAACAGATACCAGTTGGCTCACCTCAGCCGCCAGTGTCGCAGCGAGCCATTTGGCGTCGGACTTTATGGTCGACTCCCATCCTTCAAAATCGCCGGAGGTGAGGAGGTGATTCAAGGCGCTCAGCTGGGCCGCACGCATTTCTAGATAATCGGCATGGCTATCTGCGGTGAGAGAAATCTGTACGCCTGGGAATACTGAAATGGTTCTTGCGCCATCCGTTGCGCAAGTGTCATTGTTGTCAGTTTGCATCTAAAGTTTCCAGAAATAATTACTAGGGGGTGCAATTATAAGGACAATGACTTCACCGTGTAGCTATCGGCCTTCCTTAGCTTTATCTAAACTCCCGCTCTATGAGTAGAGATATAGCCCCCTTTGGTTTACGTATGCCGTCCGAGCTGAAGGAGCGCATCGAGAAGTACGCACGTAAGAACTCCCGGTCCATAAATTCCGAGATTGTGGGCAGGCTTGTTTCCAGCGTTGACGCAACCGAGCGTCCGCTGTGTGAGTATTCGGATGGGGAATTGATAAAAGAACTGATGGACAGATACGAGCGCGGCGCAGTGTCCATCAGGATTGGGTGGCCAGATCAGGCCGAACCAGAAAAAAAGTAGTCTATTTCCTGCGGGGCGGACACGTGTCGAGTAGCGTGATGATTGCGCTTTGAATGTGCGGTGGTACGTCTCGCTCGTGCAGCGCCGTGGTTATGTGAGCAAAAAAATACTCGTAGCCGGGTGCTGCTGGCACCGGGTCTTTCCCTGGGGCGATCCCACCCTCGCCACTACTGCTTTTCGCCATGACGGAGGGCGGAAGCGGATGGCCGGTGATTTTACTAATGGCCACCAGCTGGGCAATACTCGGTAAATGTTTGCCGAGCTCCCAGTGCGATATGTTTCCCTTAGTGTTTCCTCTGGCTGTCCGCAGCTCCAATGCCAATTTGGCGCCAAGCGCTTCTCCTGAAAGCTTTGCTTGCTTCCTGGCGGTCCTGACCCATGTTGCTATCTCGTCTTTAATTTCCATTTGGTGATCGTATAGGTTTTCTATACCAATTTGGGATAGAAGAACTTGACTTAAAAGTATAGAAAAACTAGACTTCCGCTCTGGCTTACTTTCTATCACTCCAATGAACCCTTCACCGTTAGACCAAGTTGTGTCGCTTGTTGGCTCAATGCAAGCGCTCGCGCTACACCTGGGCGTTACAAAAGGCGCAGTAGGGCAGTGGAAATTGCCCGGTCGGCGGGTTCCTGCTGAGTATTGCCCTTCAATTGAACGGCTTGTTTGCGGGCAGGTGCGTTGTGAGGCGTTGCGCCCGGATGTTGACTGGGGCTACCTGCGTGGCACAGCTGCTGCCGCTTCGTCGCTTCACTGACGGATGGAAGTGTAAGTTCAAAACAGTAGTGCCAAAACCATAATTTATAGGAACTTGTATGGATCTCCGCAAAGCAGTTGTAAGGATGGTGAACGCAGTAAATGGCGGCTGGACTGTGGCTGCGGCGCACCTCGGCATGACCGAGAACGCCTTGCGCAACCGTGTGTATGAGACGAAGGGACAGACGCTGTCGACCAACGATAAGCTGACCCTGCAGGAACTCTCGGGCACCACGTTGTTTGTCGAAGCTCTGGCGGCGGCCAGCGGCGGCACGTTTGTTCGCCTCCCTGAGATTGGCCAGCACGGGAACGAATCGATACAGCTGATGTTCAATGAAATGTATTCGCAACTGGGCGAGCACTTCAAGCTCTTCATGGCGGCAATCGAGGACGGCGTGATTGACTCGGCCGAGCGCACGGACATTCAGGCTCATGGCGCCGAACTGCACCGCAAGGTTGAACAGCTGCAAGCGCTGATGTTCAGCCTGTACTGCCGCCACACTGGCGCGGTCAAGGTCACTGCTGCTGCGGAGGTAGAACATGTCTAACTTCGACTTGCCGCGCCGTGGCAGCTCCCCGCACTTGTGCCTGTCCGCCTTGAACAACGTCGGCGGCGAAGCCTCTATCCAAGCCTTGATGAAAGTGCGCAATTGGAAGGGCAGGATTGCGCCGTTCCGTGCGGACGTCATCGAGCGCCTGACGCGGTGCGACCTGATCGCCACGGTTGGCGACCAGTGCTCAATCACTCGGGCCGGCCGCAAGTTCCTGGGCATCAAACTGGAGGAGGCCGAAGGCCCACCGGTCGTTCCTGTCGGACCGCGCTACGTGGCGCCTATGCGGCCGCTTAACGTGGCCAAGCATTTTCCCCCGCGCCCCCTGCGCCCGGAGGGCGACGACTTCCGCGCGATCCCGTCGCTGATGGCCGGTCAACGCGTTGAGTATCGCCCTGGAGTGACTGCTTCTGATGTCTGATTTTGACGCTATTCCACAAGAGCTGCGTCAGCGGCCACAATGGCTCGTATGGCGTTTCGAGTCGAACCCGAACCCGGCGAAGAAGAAGCCGCTGAAGGTTCCGTATTGGATCAATGGCAAGCGCCGCCGTGGCGCCCAAGGGGATCAAGCCGACCGCAATAGCCTGGTCACGTTCGACCTCGCCCTGGGCGCGCTGGCCGCGTCCAATGGTCACTATACGGGCATCGGATTTGCGTTTCTCCCTGGTGACGGGCTGATCGGCATCGACATCGACAAGTGCATCGATCAGGAGACAGGGGAGGTCAGTGACCTGGCGATGCAGACCATCGGCGGCTGCGGCTCCTACACCGAATATTCGCCCTCGGGCACAGGCGTCCACATAATTGTCGCCGGCGCCACCACGACCTTTAAATCGAACGACATCGGCCTGGAAGTTTTTTGCTCCAGCCAGTTCTTCACGTTCACCGGCCGCCAGTTCGCCGGCTCGCCCGATGCCATCAGCCCGATTTCGGAAGCTGAGCTTGACCGCCTGCGCGTGTTGGTCCGTGGCGCTCGTCCTGCTGCTGCTCCGGCGCGTGCCAACCCGTCGGCCCCCCTTTCCCCCGGCGCGGGCGACCTCCGCGCGCGTCTCGACGCCGCCCTGGCTTACATCAGCCCTGAGGGTCACGACACCTGGATTCGTGTCGGTATGGCGCTGTATAGCGCCCTGGGCGAGAACGGCTTCCGCGTATGGGATTACTGGTCGTCGCGCGCGGAAAACTACGGCGGCGAAGAAGAGCTGAAAAAGCGTTGGGCGTCCTTTGGCAAGCGCGGCGTCAACATCACCGAGGCGACCATCTTCAAAATGGGTCTTGACGGTGGCTGGAAGCCGCCGCGTTCCGTCCTTCCTCCTCCTATCAAGCCTGGCTCTTCGTCCCCCCGCCCCCCCGCCGGAAGCGAAGCCGGCGGCTTGTCCGCCGCCCCCCCGCCCCCGGCGGGAAGCGATGGCGGCCTAATCAGCGCGGGGCCTGCCCCGCGAGGAGAGGAGTTAATTCAAGCGGGGGCAGAGGCCCCCGAAGACGACGACCAAGTCGTCGAAGTCGCAGCCGGTGGCGCCGCTGCTCCGTTCGCGGCCGCCGTCGAGGCGATGTCGGCCACATACGATTATCCGCTGGCCCATGACGACACCGAGCTGGCCAGCCTGGCCAACCTCGATGACGTCCCCTTTGGCGAGAGCGCGGCGCTTTTCGCCGGGGGCGAGGGGGCGGGAGGGCGTGCCAAGAAGGAAAAGCCGAAAAAGGAATACGGCCCGGAGCACTGGCTTGCGGTTGAGGACGTGCTCGACAACTTCATCCTGATCTACGGCGAAGACCTGGTGTGGGATTGCCGGCAGCGAATGCTGATGAAGCTTTCGGCAATGCGAACGGTAGTGCAAAACAACGACGTGATGAAGTTTTGGGGTGGTGAGGCGCGCAAGTGGGTGTTGAAGAAAAACATTGTGTTCGATCCGACGGAGACGCCCAGTCCGGCGCGCAGCGGCCCGACAGCGACGGTCAACCTGTTCAGCGGTTGGCAGATGACGCCGAAGGCCGGCAAGTGCATCCAGATACAGGCCCTGTTGCTTCACCTGGTCGACGGCAACAACGACATGTTCGACTGGATTGCCCGATGGCTGGCTTACCCGCTGCGCAATCCCGGCGCCAAGATGGAGACGTCGATCATCATGCACGGTGATGAAGGCTCCGGTAAGAACTTCTTCTTCGAGAAGGTGGTCAAGGCGATCTACGGAGAGTACGGCTACGTGATCGGCAATCAGCAACTGGAAGCCCCGTTCAATGACTGGGCCTCCATGAAGCTGTTCATGGTGGCCGACGAAGTGGTGACGCGGGCCGAGCTGAAGCAGATGAAGGGCAAGTTGAAGTACCTGGTGTCCGGCGACACGATCATCATCAATCCGAAAGGTTTGCCGGAACACAGTGAGCGGAACCAGATGAATTTCGTGTTTCTGTCGAACGAGCTGCAGCCGCTGGCGCTGGACAAGACCGACCGCCGCTACCTGGTGGTATGGACGCCGCCGGCGCTGAGCAAAGAGTTCTACATCAGCGTAGCGGAGGAGATCGACCTGGGCGGCATACAGGCGTTCTATCACTACCTGATGCATGAGCTGGATATGGGGGACTTCAACGAGCACACGAAGCCGATCTACAACCAGGCGAAAGACAACCTGATTGAGAAGAGCTTGATGCCGTCGGAGCGGTTCTACCGCGAGTGGTCGAGCGGGCTGCTGCCGCTACCCTTTATCACCGTGGGCGTGACGCAGTTGTACGAGGCATTTCAGACGTGGTGTACGCGGTCGGGTGAGTCGCGGTACACCACGCAGACGATGTTCAGCCCGTCCGTCGAACGTTATGCCGGCGCGGTGCTCAAGAAGCAGCCGATCAAGTACGAGTACGGCGAGGTAGTAAAGCAGCGCATCGTCTTCCTGATCGGGGATCACCCGGACGGTAAGACGCTGCGCGAGTGGGCGGAATCAGCATGTGGGCTGTTCGAGTCCGCGCTTAAGTCGTATAAGAGCCGGAATTTTGTTGATGTTGAGGGGTAGCCGCCAACATCGGAGCAAACCCCCCACATAGCAAACCCGCATGAACACAGGGGATGTTGGCGGTATTGGCAGTATTGGCGGTTTTTGTCTCACCCACGCGCACGTAGAGGGCTGGCGCATGGAAAGCAGCAGTAAAGGCGGCGGAAATTTTTATATCAATTCAGATTTAACTATCAACACTATCAACACTATCAACAAAGCTAGTAAAAATCAGACTCTCCAATGTGGGGGGTAGTGTTGGCGGTATTGAGGGTTTGGAAAAAACGACATAACCGCGCTGGTCGGGCAGCAGCGCGGACCAAAACTAAGCATAGGATCGTGATGAAAGAGTTTGAGGCGAGGATGGACAACTGGCGGCGTGTGGTGATGGGCAGCGGCGGTAGCTCGGCGGCGTGCTGCGCAAGTTGGGCGAAGTGGTATGTCGCGTTGCGCACGTCGGAGGCCCCGCCGGCAAAGGAGGTGCTGGACGAGAAGTTTAAGCCGTTGCGCGGCATCGTCAGCGCGGACCAGTTGGACGGGTGGATGATCGAGGCGGCATGGCGGCTGCTGGGTGACTACAACGACCGTCAGGCGTTGAAGTTCATCTATATCCATCAGTGGCCTGAGGACAAAATCCGGCGCCATTTGGTTGGTGTGCGCGGCCCGCACGTTCGCTTGGTGGTGGCGCGCGCGAGAAATAACCTCGTTGCCATCTTGAAAAAGCTGGACGCCGCCGCTACCATCGCATCTACAACTTGCCTGCCGGGGTGTCCCGTGCCTACCGCCGAAACGACGCTTCCTTGAAGGAGGCGCTGTTTCGTCGGTAGAAGTTGGAGAAAAGCCCGCTATTCATCGCGGGTTTTTTTTTGCGCGTTGCTGTGAGCTTCGCGCCAGTCGCCTGATTTTATTGCCCTAAGTATTTTCGATTTGATCCAGCGGTCAATGTCTGAGCCATCGCGTGGAATCTTAGAGGAGGTGAAAGGACAGTGGTTGCAAAGCAGAACGGTTGCGGGTTCCTCCCCGTACAAGCTAACTGACTTGCCTCTACAGTCACCAGAACACTTGTCGCATTCAGCCCGCAAGTGGCAGATTTCACCGTCTTCAGCGTAAGTCCAATGCCATTGCATTCCATAGAACCTGTCCATACGGTAGGCCCACCACGTTTCTTCGCTCAAAGCGGCCAGCGTATTGCGAACTAGCATGTATGCCAGCAGCGTCGTGCATAGTCCAAATAACCCCACAAGCCATCGTGGTACATCTGTGGACGAAACTAACCATGTCCAAGATGTCAAAACAAGGTTCCATAACTTTGACCACCAGTTGACCACAAGGCCGATGGTAATTACGGAACCCAGCAATGCCACAGTCAGCTTCGTGAATACTTCTTTTGCTGTGGAAGCGAGCCAACGCACAATCGACATCAAGGTATTTCCTTTGAATAAGCAGGTTAAGCCCTGATTGTACCGGTTCACCATCAACATATTTGAAAAGCAAGTTAAGGTCTCTATGGCAATCAAGGTGGATGTGCGCGGCAGCATGGACAAGATCATTGCGGACCTGGGCAGCTTGAAGAAGGGTGTTATCGAGAAGGCCGCGCCCCGCGCGCTCAACAAAGTGATCGACCAGGTGACGACCGCCACCGCCCGCGAAATCCGCGCTTCCGGCTACAAACTCAAGGTGGGGATCATCAAGAAGAACCTGACCAAGCAGCGGGCCAGCGCAGGCAAGCTGCAGGCCGTCGTCCGTGCTTCGGGCCGGCCAATCGCGCTTATCAACTATGGCGCCCGTGAGACTGCGAAGGGCGTCTCGGTCGATGTGCTCAACGGGCGCAAGGTTATCACCGGCGCGTTCATCGCCATCAAGGCCAACGGCCAAAAGGCCGTGTATGTCCGTTCGGGCAAGACCCACAAAAAAGTGCTGAAGAACGGCCGTGCGATATGGAGCGGCCTACCGATCAAAGAACTGTATGGCCCGAGCGTGCCCGACGGCCTGGCCAACAAATCAGTACAAGAGGCGCTGCAGCGTCTGGTCGAGGAGAAGTTCCCCGACATCCTGCGTCAGCAGATCAAATACCTATCGAAGTAACCACCACTGGAGAACTGCATGGAGAACCAACACCGCATCATCAAAGGCTATCGTGAACTGAGCGCCGAGGAGATAGCGCTGATGAACGAGATCAAGGCCAAGGGCGAGGAGCTGCGCGTCCTGGTGGCCAAGGTCGCCGAGGTAATCAAGGATGTGCCGCCTGCGCCGGCAGGGATCGAGCATGAAGCCGATCATCCGGCCTACTGGCTGCGCTATGCCGAGGGCAGCTTCCGTACCGGCGTCATGTACGCGGTGCGCGCCGTGGCACAGCCGGCATCGTACTGATGCGTCGCCTTGATGATGAGCTGGCGCGCCTGGCGGCCAAGGCAGTGCATACGTCTGCACTGACGGATCGCATGGCACAGAGCGCCCCTCGCGTGCTGCAGGGCTGTGTGTTGTACCTCGATGGCAAGCCTGTCGGCCAAGTACATAGCTTCGCGCTGGCGCCTGCATCCAAAGGCGAGGCCCCGGCCAAGAAAATCGGCGGGTCCTTTTCCAGCTTCGGACCACGCGGGGCCGAAGACCCCGGAAATCCGCCAGATGTCCGGGCCTGACCGGGTTAATTGGTGGGGTCCAAATGATAGTCAACCAACGACAACTCTCTGAAATCACCGGCGTTTCGACCGTCACGCTGACGGAATGGCAGAAAGCCGGTATGCCCATGGTCGAGCGCGAACAGAACGGCCTGGCCAACGAGTACGACACTGTGCATGTCATCCGCTGGATGGTACAGCGCGAGCTGTCCAAGGTGCAGGCCGAGTCCCAGCGCGACAGGCTGACGCGCCTGCAGGCCGACGACATGGAACTGACGCTGGCCAGCAAACGCGGCACGCTGATCGCGGTCGACCAGATCGAGCCGACATGGCTGGGCATGGTCGCCGCCGCGCGTTCGTACATCCGCGCGGAACCCGACCGGCTGGCGCAGCTGCTGGAAGTGACCGAAGGCGCGGAAGCAAAGCGCACTCTTTTGCAGGAAGCCTTCGATGAATTTTTACACAAGCTCTCAACCTACGACCCCGGCGACGACGAAGAAGACTAACCCGCTGCGCGCGCTGATGCGCAAGGCGGTGAAGAAGTTCGCGCCGCCACCGAGGATCACCGTGGCCCAGTGGGCCGAGAAGTACCGGGTGCTGTCGTCCGACACATCCGCCCTTCCTGGGAAATACAGCCTGACCATCACGCCATACCTGCGCGGCATCCTGGAGTGCATCACCGACAGGACGGTGCGCAAGGTGGTCTGCCAGAAGTCCGCGCAGGTCGGGTGGACGGACGGCGTCATCAACAATTTCGTCGGCTACACCATGCACGTCAACCCCGGCCCGACCGGGATCATGTTCCCGAAGGACCAGAGCGCGAAGGACTACAACGTCGAGAAGTTCATCCCGATGGTGGAGGCCACGCCGGTGCTGGCCGAGGTGGTCAACGTCAAGACGCGGTCCAACGAGAACACGCAGAACCGGAAGAAGTTCGCCGGCGGCTTCCTGAAGATGTTCGGCTCGAACTCCACCGGGGGCGTGAAGTCGACGCCGCTGAAAAACGTGGTGGTGGAAGAGCCAGACGACTGCAACTTGAACATTAAGGGGCAGGGGGATTCGATCAAGCTGGCCGAGGAGCGCGTCAAGACGTTCCGCGACCACAAGCTCCTGGTGGGTGGCACGCCGTCGATCCTGGGCGTGTCGAGTATCGCGGCCGAAATGGAACTGTCGGACATGCGCTACTTCTACGTGCCGTGTCACGACTGCGGCGAATCACATGTGCTGGAGTGGGCCAACGTTCGCATCCAGCACGACGAGTCGCGCACGCACATGATCTACGGCACGGCGCTGCCGGACACCGCCGCGTACGTCTGCCCGCACTGCGGCTCAGCCTGGAACGACGCGAACAAGAACCGCAACGTCCGCAAGGGCGAGTGGCGCGCGACCGCCGAGTTCCGGGGCGTCGCCGGCTTCTACCTGAACGAGCTGTATAGCTCCTTCCCGGAGTCGACGCTTACGCGTCTGATCGAGAAATTCCTCAGCGCCCAGCATGAGCTGAACCTGGGAGAGCCGGGCGCCATGATCGCGTTCTGGAATTCGTCCCTGGGCCTGCCTTATGAGTACAAGTCGGATACCCCCGACGAGGAAACGCTTAAGGCGCGCGCCGAGGATTACCCGGAAATGTCCGTGCCCTGGGGCGGCCTGGTGCTGACCGCCGGCGTCGACGTGCAGCACGGCCGCCTGGCGGTGGTGATCCGCGCGTGGGGCCGGGGCGAGGAATCATGGCTCGTCTACTGGGGCGAGATTCACGGCCTGACGGTCGTGGCCGAGCAGGGCGCGTGGATCGATCTGGACGCGCTGCTGACGCAGGAATTCCGGCACGCCAGCGGCGCCAAGCTGGGCATCCGCGCGGTGTCGATCGACTCGTCGGACGGCACCACTTCGGACGCCGTCTACGCCTATGTGCGCGCGCGGCAGGCACGCGGCTACATGGCGATCAAGGGCGCGTCGGAAACGGGCGAGGACAAGCGAGAGATTTTCGCCAAGCCTGGCCAGTCGGTCGACGTGGACAAGAAGAGTAAGGCATGGAAGTACGGCCTGAAGCCGTACATCGTGGGCACCACGCGGGCCAAGGACTTGATGATCGAGGGCCGCATGCCACTGACAGGCACCGGCCCCGGACGTATCCACTGGTACAAAACGGTGCGGCCCGACTACTGGGAGCAGATCACCGCCGAGATCAAGGCGCCGCACCGGACTGCGCGGCACCGCAAGGTGTGGCAGAAAAAGTCCGGCGTGCGCAACGAAGGCACTGACTGCGAAATATACGCGCTGCACGCGGCACGTTCGCTCAAGCTCAACCTGTTCAAGGAACACCACTGGGCGGAGCTTGAAAACCGAGTCCGACAAAAACAGTTCTTCGAGGATGAGGACGACACACCATCGCCGGCGCCGGCACCGGCAAGTGCTGCTGATGACGCGCCTGTCGCGGAATCCGCGGTCCATGCAGAACCCGAGCCAGAACCCAAAGCCCCGCCAGCTCCACCGCCGGCGGCCAAGAAACAAAACAAGCCCGCCCCACGTCGGGCAGGCTATTCCGCGACGAGCTGGTAAATGAATATTCCACCAACCCTTGCAGCTGGCGACTCGGCCAGCTGGACCGATACGAGCTTTCGTACCGGCGACGGCCGCACAGTGAGTTCGCCAGGCTACGGCCTGTCCTACTCGCTACGCGGCGCCTCGGCCGGCCTCGACCTGGCGTCGACGCCGAACGGCGCCGGCTGGTCGACGGCGATCACCACCACGCAGAGCGCGGCGTTGAACCCGTCGGCCGGCAACGCGATCTGGTACTGGCAGGCGTACGCGACAAAGGGCGCAGAGCGCGTGCTGGCCGGCGAAGGCGCGCTCACCGTCAAGCCGAACTTCGCTGGCCTGAACGGCACCTTCGACGGGCGCACGCCAGCCGAGCGCGATCTCGACGCGGTCAAGGCCGAGATCAGCAGCCGTATCAGCGGCGGCGCAACGCTGGAGTACAGCATCGGCAGCCGGAACCTGAAGAAGGAACCGATTGCCGCCCTCATGGCCCTGCAGGACCGCCTGCAAATGACCGTCAACCGCCAGAAGGCCGCCCAGCGCATCGCAAACGGGCAGGGCAATCCTGGCAAAGTTCTGGTGAGGTTCCGCTGATGTTCGCAAAACAACGTAACTGGCTGGCTACCATGCTGGCCCCCCAGCCGACGTACGGCCAGGTGGAGCACGACCTACCGCGCGCCGCGCCGCGCGCGGCACCGGTGGTGGCGCGCAGCGGCAAACGCACATACGCCGGCGCCGTGCAGAACCGGCTGACGTCGGACTGGTTGACGACCAACACGTCGGCCGACTCCGAAATTCGCATGAGCCTGCGCGTGCTGCGCAACCGCACGCGCCAGCTGGTGCGAGACAACGACTACGGCAAGAGCGCGATGCGCAACATCCGCAACAACGTGGTGGGCAAGGGCATTGCCTTCCAAGGCCAGGTGATGATGCGGCGCGGCGGCCGGCTGGACGAGAAGACCAACAACGCCATCGAAAAGGCATGGCTGAAGTGGGGCCGCAAGAGGACCTGTCACACCGCCGGTACGCTGTCGTTCAAGGACATACAGCGCATGGTCATCACTTCGGTGGCCGAGTCGGGCGAGGTGCTAATCCGCTTTATCTATCAGCCGTTCGGCGGCGGCAAAATTCCCTTCGCCCTGGAGATCATCGAGTCCGATCAACTGGTCGATGAATGGAACGGCCGCGCGGAGAACGGCAACGAGGTGCGGATGGGCGTCGAGGTCGACCAGTGGCAGCGGCCTGTCGCGTACCACCTGTACCCGAAGCATCCGGGGGACTATCAGTTCACCGGCGTGCCGCAGGCCAACCGCTACATCCGCGTTCCGGCCGAAGAAATCCTGCACCTGGGCGTGCCGGAGCGCGTGGGGCAGACCCGCTATGTGCCGTGGTTCCACACGGCCCTCAAGCGCCTGAACAACCTGGGCGGCTATGAGGAAGCGGAAATCGTCGCCGCGCGCGCCACAGCGGCCGTGATGGGCTTCATCCAGTCGCCCGAGGGCAACGACGCCATTGGCGACGACGGCATCGAGGCGGGCGAGCGTGTCTACGACTTCGAGCCGGGGACGATCAAGGAGCTGCAGGCGGGCGAAACGTTCGCCGGTTTCAATCCGACACGCCCGAATGCGCAAATGGACCCGTTCATGCGACTGATGTTGCGCGGCGTCGCCGCCGGCATCGGTCAAAGCTACGAGTCGCTGTCGCGCGACTACTCGCAATCGAACTATTCCAGCTCGCGCCTGGCGCTGCTGGATGACCGGGACAACTGGCGCGTACTGCAGGAATGGATGATCGAGAGCTTTTTACAGGAGGTCTACGAGAAGTGGCTGGAAATGGCGGTGCTGTGCGGCGTGCTGAACCTCCCGGCGTACGAGATCGATCCAGAAATCTACAACGAGGTGCGCTGGATGCCGCGCGGCTGGGAATCTGTGGACCCGCTGAAGGAGGCCACGGCCAACCGTCTGAACGTCCGTTCCGGCTTCACCACGGCGCAGGCGGTCATCAGCGAACAGGGCGGCGACTATGAGGAGGTGTACAAGCAGCTGCGGCGCGAACGCGACCTGGCTGCCGAATACAACCTGGTCATGGAATCCGATCCGCTGCAGACAGATAACAAGGGGGCCAGTCAGGCGGGCGAGGTGAAGGAAAACGACACCGGCCAGGATGAAGCGGGTAATCCGATCCCCGAATCGGAACCCGGAGAGGAGGCGGCAACGAGCGCCGAATCGTAGTTCCGCTTTACTCACACGAAGCCGCTGGATGCGAATCCAGCGGCTTTTTCTTTTGGAGCTTTGAATGCCAACAGCATCTGTGCAGACGTCTGCACAAACATCCAACCGCAAGCGTCTGGACGACGGCGCGGCGCTGGGGCCGCAGCGGCGTTTCCTGTCGTTGCGTTCGCAGGACGCGCCGGCACTGGACGAAGAGGCCCGCACGCTGGTGCTGACCTTCTCCAGCGAGTTGCCGGTCGAGCGTTGGTTCGGCATGGAGATTCTGTCGCACGAACCTGGTGCGGCTGATCTGTCCCGCCTGAACGATGGGGCGCCGCTGCTGTTCAACCACAACCCCGATGACGTGATCGGTGTGGTTGAGTCGGCCACCATCGGCGCCGACAAGCGCGGCCACGCGGTTGTGCGCTTCGCCAAGACGGCGCGCGGCGACGAAATGATGGGCATGGTGCAGGACAACATTCTGCGCAATGTCTCCTTCATGTACGACCCCGAGTATTACGTGCTCGAAACCGACAGCCCGAACGGCTACAGCGACAACGACACGTACACCGCCCCGCGTTGGCTGGCGTACGAGATTTCCCTCGTCACCATCCCGGCCGATCCGACCGTCGGCGTCGGTCGCTCTGCAGCTGCCGGCGAAGGCCGGACCTTGCGCGTCGAAACCCGCGTGCGCAGCACCGAACCCAGCAACACCACCACTACCACCCCGGCACCCGCCGTAATTGTTGAGGACAACACCATGAAGAAGAAACACATCCTGATGAACCAAGCCGGCGCCGATGTGGCGCCCGCCGGCGGCGCCGGCGCATCGACCGTTATCCACCTGACGCAAGACCAGATGCGTATCGCCGAGCGTGAGCGCCAGACCGCCATCCGCGCGCTGGGCGACAAGTGGAAAAACACCGATCTGGCCATGCTGCTGATCGAGGGCGGCACCAGCATCGAGGGCGCCCGTTCGGCGTTCCTGGAAGCGCTGGAAAACGACTCGAAGAAGCAGACCCCGGCGGCCGGCGCGCGCGTCGACATGAGCGAGAAAGAGCGCCGCAGCTACTCCATGCTGCGCGGCATGCAGGCGCTGCACTCGAAGGAATGGAAGGCGGCGGGCTTCGAGCGCGAGGTGTCGAACGAGATCGCGCGCCAGCTGGGCCGCAATCCATCGGCCGAGGGCATGTTCCTGCCGTCCGATCTGCCGTTCGCGCCCGATCAGGCACACCAGCGTGCGTTCTCGCTGATCTCCGGCCAAAGCCGCATGAACTCGCAAATGCGCTCCGCGTTCTCGGTTGGTGCGGGCGCCACCGGCGGCAACCTGGTTGCCACCGAACTGCTGTCGGACAGCTTCATCGAAGTGCTGCGCAACGCGATGGTGACGCCGGTGCTGGGCGCGCGCTTCCTGTCCGGCCTGGTGGGCAACATTGACATCCCGCGCCAGATCAGCGCGTCGCAGACGTCGTGGGTGGGCGAATTGACCGCCGGCGCCGAGTCCGAGGCGACCTTCGACAAGGTGCAGCTGCGTCCTAAGAACCTGACCAGCTGGGGCATCATCTCCCGCATGATGATGATGCAGGCCACGCCGGCAATCGAAATGCTGGCCCGTGTCGACCTCATCGCACAAATGGCCCTGGCGCTGGACTTGGCGGCCATCTCCGGTAACGGCGCTGGCGGCTCCCCGACCGGCATCGTCAACCAGGCCGGCGTGCTGTCGGTCGTTGGTGGCGCCAATGGCAAGAACGTCGACTTTGACGACATCATCAAGCTGTACACGGCGCCGCGCGTTGCCAATGCCTCGCAGAACTCGATGGCGTTCGCCATGAACAGCAAGGTGATCGGCTACCTGGCGTCGCTGAAGGCCACCACCGGCACCTACCTGTGGGACCCGCAGGGCGGCCTGACGGCCGGCTCGCCGGATCGCATCAAGGGCAAGCCGTACGGCGAGTCGCAGCAGCTGCGCAGCACCCTGACGAAGGGCACCTCGGCGGGCATCTGCTCCGAGATCATCTACGGCAACTGGCTGGAGCTGCTGATCGCCGAATGGGGCGCTATCGAAGTTGCCATCAACCCATACGACTCGACGCTGTTCAAGTCGGGCGACGTGGTGCTGCGCGCCATCCAGACCGCCGACATCGGCGTGCGCCACGGCGCTTCGTTCTCGGTGATGTCGGATGCGCTGACCCCTGGCTTCTAAGCCGCAGTTTTCTTAATTCGTGGGCGGCACCCAACACCGCCCACATCATCATCGTTAGGAGTTACCCATGAAATTTATCGTTCGCGCAGGTTTTGTCGTCCATGACCGCAAAGTTGTCGAGATCGGCGGCCAGCCGCAAGTGCAGGAATCGAGCTACTACGAAGGCCAGGAGGCCGACTTTGACGAGGCGACGGCTGCGCTGCACGCGCACAAGCTGGAGCCAGTTTGCAAGAAGGCTGACGCCTACCTCACCGCGAAGTTCCCGCTGCCGGTCGCGCCGGCGGCGGGCGCTGTCATCGACTACGCGCTGCTGGCTCAAGCCATCGTCGCGGCGCAGGCCATGGCCGCCGCCAATGCACCGTCGGCGGCCTGACCATGAAGACCTACACCATCAAGCCAGGCTTCTCGTTCCGCCTCGATGATGCCGGCACCATGCGCGGCGCCGGCGAGCGCATCGAGCTGGCCGACGACGTTGCCAAGCTGCATGCGGAAAAAATCGACCTGGTCGAGGAGGGCGCCGAACAGACGGCCGCGCCAGCTGCGGCTGAACCGGAGTAGCCGTGTTCAAGGAAGACCTTGACGTTTTCCTGCGCGAGTTTGGCGTGCCGTGCCTGGTGACAGGTCGGCCCGACGTCCCATTCCTCGGCATTCCCGAACAGCCGGATGTCGAGGTGCGCGTCGGCGGCTTCAATTCGAAGTCGACCATGTACGCGGTGCTGGTGAAGACCAGCATCGTGAGCGCGCTGGAAGTCAAATTCGGCACGGCCTTAACGGTCGACAGCGTGGCGTACACCGTCCGGGAGTGCGAGCAACTGGACGACGGCGCCTTTTCCCAAATCAACATGTCCAAGGTATGAGCACTGAATCAGTCTGTAACCGAATCATCAGCCGCATGGTCGATGCGTTGATGAACGCCACCGGCGCCGCCGACCGCGTGTATGAGACGCGGGAGGCGGCATTCGCCCGCAACGAAATGCCTTGCATCGTAGTCGCACAGCCGGAGGACGAGGACACGAGAGCCATGTCCGCCGGCGTGGACGAAAACACGGTGCTCATCACCGTCAGCGTGCTGGTGCGGGCCGAGCCTTGGCGCACCGTCGCCGACACCATCGCCGTTGACGTGCATCGCATCCTGAAGCGCGACGTGCAGCTGCAGGCGATGGTAGTCGACATCCGCAAGCAGGGTCGGAAGTGGGAGGGCGAAGAGGCCGACCAGACAGCCGGCTGCGACAGCATCACCTACCGTCTGATTTACCTGTCCAGTTCGGACGACATCACTACAACCATCTAACAATCGAAAGACTATCAACATGGCACGTCATTTTGGCTCCGGCATCCTGTGGGCAACCCCCATTCAGGACGCGCTGGGCAACGCAATCGCGAACCCGACGCCGTTCCAGTTCGGCATCCTGCAGGACATCGGCATCGACGCCTCGTATGAAGAAAAGCTGCTGTACGGCTCGAATACGTTCCCGGTGGACAGTGGCCGAGGCAAGGGCAAGATCGGCCTGAAGGCCAAATTCGCCAATATCAACATCCTGCCATTCACTGCGGCTTTCTTCGGTCAGTCGGCAGTCAACGGCCTGATCACCACCGTCAACGACGGCGTCGGCGTCGCCGCTGCCGCTACTGTAACCGTCGCGCCTCCTGGCGGCGCTACCTATTTCGCCAACCTGGGCGTGCGCAGCGACGCCAACGGTACGCCGATGATCCGTGTGGCCAGCGCGCCCACCACCGGCCAGTACACCTGCGACGGCGTCGGCGGCTACACCTTCGCGGCAGCCGATGTGGGCAAGACCGTCTTCATCGACTATCAGCACATGACGGCGGCCGCCGGCAAGCTGCTGACCGTCACCAACCTGCCGATGGGCCTCAACCCGACGATCAGCCTGGACATGTCGATGGCGCGCAACGGCAAGGTGCTGACGCTGAAGTTCCCGAAAGTCACCAGCTCCAAGTTGTCGATGTCGACCAAGCAGGAAGACTTCATGGTTCCCGAACTGGACATGAGCGCCTACGCCGACGACAACGGCGTGGTGTGGAAGTGGAGCGCATCCGAATGAGCGCTATCAAAGTACCTGGAAAGAGCCTTACGCTGGCTGGTCAGGAGCTGGTCCTGGCGCCGCTCAATGCGGCGGCCGTCAAGCAGTACCGCGACGAAATCAAGGGCGTTTTCGTGGGCGACATGCCGGACATCGAGCTGGTGGCCAAGCTGGCGCATGCGAGCCTGACGCGCAACTACCCCGCGATGACGCTGGCCGAGGTCGAGGACATCATCGACTACGGCAACCTGTTCGAAGTGTGGGAAGAGCTGATGAACTTGTCCGGCCTGGTGGCGCAGGCGGGAAAAATGATGCGGCGGGTGCAGGATCAGATGGCGGCGACTGGTTTGAAGATGCAATCGCCCACATAGTCGCCAGCACCGGCTGCACGCCGCAGCAGGCATGGACGGAGTGGGACATCCCTTCGATTGTGTCGATGAACAAATACTGGCGGCAACATCCGCCAGTTCACTTGCTGATTGCAGCACAAGTGGGCTATCAGGCCCCTGTCGAGGAAGAAGACAAGGAGCTGACGGCTGACGATTTAATGGGAATGTTCCCGATGCCCGCCTAACCGGCGGGCTTTTTTTTGAGGTGCGTATGTCCGGTGCGGATAAGACAGTTGACTATGCGGTCACAGCGGACCCGTCCGGCTTCACCGCCGGCGTCGAGAAGGCCGCCGCAGACGCTAAAAAGGCGGCAAAGGATATTCAGGGAAGTTTCGAGGCCATGCAGTCCCACATGGGGCAGCTGACTGGCGCCTTGGGTTCTGTGACCAAGCTGTTCGGATCGCTGACCACGCTGATTGCCGGCGGCTCGGCTTTCAAGGCGGTGATCAGCGAGTCGAACGCCTGGACTGGCGAGGCGAAGAAGCTGTCGACCCAGCTGGGCATCACCACGGAGCGCGCCAGCGTAATGATGGTGGCGACGCGGCACATGGGAATGGATTCGGAGGTGGTGACGCTGGCGGCCGGAAAGATGGCCAAGCAGATCGCCACCAACAGCCAGGCGTATGACAAGCTGGGTGTGAGCGTCAAGGATGCGTCGGGCCAGTATCGGCCGACGCTGGACATCATGGGCGAGGTCAACGCCAAGCTCAAGGAAATCAAGAACCCTATCGAGCAAAACATCGCCGGCACGCAGATTTACGGTAAGTCGTGGAACGAGGTGCGCGGCACAATGAAGCTGACCACCGAGGAGATCAAGGCGGCCGAGCAAAAGACGAAAGACCTGGGCCTGGTGGTCGGCGAGGAAGGCGTGGCCAACGCCAGGAAGTACAAGGAGTCGATCAACGACATGAAGCTGGTTATGACCTCCCTGGAGGTTCAGGCCGGCAACGCAGTCTTGCCCGCCTTCGTGCGGCTCGGCTCTTGGATGAGCGGTGTCGGCCCCGTCGCCGGCAAGGCGCTGGGCATGACGCTGGAGTCGCTGGGCGAAATCTGTTCTATGGTTGGCGACTTGGCGGTCGACCTGTGGAATACCTGGCGCGACAGCTTCAGCCAGATCGGCGAGCTGTTCGCTGATGCCCTCGGAACGAAAGCGCCGAGCGCGATGGAATTCTTCGGCAACTGCCTGAAGGTGATCGAGATCGCCGTGTTGGGTTGGAAGCTGACCGTGCAGACCGTCATCGAAATTGTTGTGGGATATCTGGATTACCTCGTAACCAGCATCATGCGGATGGCCCGCACCGCCGACCGCGCGCTGCACGGCGACTTCGCCGGCGCGAAAAAGGCATGGGAGACGGGCACGGCGGCATTGGAGGAAGTCCAGCGCAAGCACTTCGACAAGCTGGTCAAGATCGCGCGCGATGGCAAAGACAAGCTCGACGCCATCATCAACCGTGCGCCATCGAACGGCCCGGAAATCAAGGACAAGGAGATCAAGGGCGGCCCGACGTATGACTTCAGCCCGGAGAAGGATGACAAGGCCAAGAGCCGCATCCACGAATGGGACGCCAAACTGGCGGCCGACAAGGACAGCTACGCCAAGGCGCAGGCCATCGCCGGGACCGCCATGGAATACAGCCAGGCCATGGAACGGGACTACTGGAAGAGAATCCTGGATACGACTCGGATGTCGAAGGAGGAGAAGGCGCAAGTCGAGCGCAAGTATTACGCGTCGATGGCGGCCATCCGCAAGGACGACTTCGAGAACGAGATCGCCGGCGAGAAGTTGAAGCTGGAGACGTTCAAGAATAACCACCTGGAACGCCTTGCCATCGCCAACCGCATGTACGAGGAGAACGTCGCGCGGTTCGGCGCCGAGGCCAAGGAATCGAAGGCGGCGCTGGCCGAGGTCTACAAGGAGCAGCGCGCCTTCGCCGATCAGACCATCGCTGTGAATCGTGCGATGGCCGAGGCGCGGCGCAACGCCGAGCTGTCGGCCATCGATGCAGCTCAGCAGGATGCGGAGCAGCAGCTGGCGCTGCGCCGGATCACGGTCGACCAGATGCTGGAGCTGGAGCGGGGCTTCGAGGCCAAGCGCTACCAGATTCGCATGCAGGCCCTGATCGAGCAGGAAGCCATGATGCACGGCCCCGACGAGGACCCCATCGCGCTGCAGCAAATCCACGCTCAAATCGAGGCCGCCGAACAGCAGCACCAGGCCAAGATGACCGCGATCAAGAACAAGGCCACGCTGGAGCAGAACAAGTCGGTGCAGGGGCTTTACTCGAACATGCAATCGGGGCTGGCCAACGTCATCGCCGGCACCGCCAAGGGCACCATGACCATTTCTCAGGGGCTGAAGGGCCTGATGCAATCGGTAACGGGTTCCGTGATCGACATGCTGGCGCAGACGGCGGCGCAGTGGCTGATGAACCTGGTTCTGACCGAGACGGGATCGAAGGCGATGGCGGTCAGCGAAATCTCCGCCAACGCCGGCATCGCCGGCGCCGCCGCCACCGCGTCGGCCGCAGCGATTCCGCTGATCGGCTGGGCGATGGCGCCGGAGGCTGGTCTGGCCGCGTCGGCCGCCGCGATGGCGTACATGCCGATGGCGTCGGCCCGCAACGGCTTCGACATCCCGGCCGGTGTGAACCCGATCACGCAGCTGCACGAGAAGGAGATGGTTCTGCCGGCGGCGCAGGCGGACGCGGTGCGCAGCATGGCCGACGGCGGCGCCGCCGCCGGGCAGACGATCAACTATCACGATTATTCGGGCAAGTTGTCGCAGGACGAGATCCGGCGCAATGCCCGCGTCATCGCCAAGGTTCTACAGGATCACGCAAAAAAATCATGAGTAACCTTCAATTTCCAACCCTGCCAGGCGTGATGTGGAAGTCCACATGGACGCCTGTATTTCGCACCCGAGTGCAGGCGGCCGTCAGCGGCAAGGAGTACCGGGCATCGCTGATGGCCAACCCGATCTACAACCTGACGCTGTCGTTCGAGTTTCTACGTGGCGGCAGCAAGCAGGAACTGCAGCAGCTGGTGGGCTTCTATCTGGCCCGTCGCGGCGCATTCGACAACTTCCTTTACAGGATGGACGACGACTGCGCCGTGGTCGACCAGCAGATCGGCATCGCCGACGCGGCCACGAAGTCGTTTCAGTTGGTCCGGGCGTTCGGCTCCGAATTCATGGAGCCAGTGCAGAACGTCGACGTCATCACCGCCATCAAGGTCAACGGGGTGGTGCAAGCGCCGGCATCCTATGCGGTGTCCGCGACCGGCATGGTGACGTTCGGTGCGGCGCCTGGCGCCGGCCCGATCACCTGGACCGGCAGCTACTTTTACCGGGCGCGGTTTGCCGACGATGAGCAGAACTTCGACCGCTTTATGAAAAATCTGTGGGAGGCCAAGACGGTCAACCTCGTTTCCAGTTTGGGGACTCGTATATGAGAACTGCTACTCCTCGCCTGCAGGCGATCCTTGCCAGCGCCATGTTCGTCAAATGCAACCTGTTCACGATGACGCTGTCCAATGGCCTCGTCTATTGTTGGACCGATGCGGATGTCGACATCGTTGCGGCTGGCCAGGTGTACGACAGCCACGGGCCGAGCATTCAAGGGGCAAAGTACAACCTGGTGCGCGGCATGCAGGTCAGCACGCTGGACCTGCAAGTGGTGGTTGCCCCGACCGACGTCATCGCCGGCGTGCCCTGGTTCCTTGCGGCGCGTTCCGGGGCGCTCAAGAACGCCGAAGTGGTGATCGCGAAGGCGTTCATGCCGGCCTGGGGGCAGCCTGCGGAGACGCTGGGCATCTTCCGGGGCTACGTGAACGAGAGCAGCATCGGCCAGCAGCAAGTTGTCCTCAGCGTGGTATCGGACAGCAATCGCCTCAATACGCAGGTTCCGCGCTCGATCTTCCAGGCCGGATGCATGCGAACGCTCTACGACTCAGGCTGCGGCGTGCAGCGCGACGCCTACAGCTTCAATTCCGCGGTGACCGCAGCGCCGAACCGCTACTCGTTCTCGTCCGGCTTGGCGCAGTCGGAGAACTACTTCGCGCTGGGGGAGCTGTACTTCACCAGCGGGGCGAACTCCGGCGTGCGGCGCGCCGTGAAATCGTTCAAGGCCGGCGTGATCGAGCTGTCCTACCCGCTGGTGTTCGACCTGGCGCCGGGGGACACGTTTCTGGTGCGCGCCGGCTGCGACCGCACGCGCGGCGACAACGGGTGCGGCAAGTTCGCCAATGTTGCCAATTTCAAGGGGACGCCGTATATCCCGCCGCCGGAGGTGTCGGTATGACCCCGCAGGACCGCCAGAACGTCGTCAGCGAGGCGATCACCTGGCTCAATACCCCGTACCACCACCAAGCCGCGTTGAAGGGCGTAGGCGTCGATTGCGTGATGCTGATGATCGAGGTGTACCGGAAATGCGGCTTGGTGTCGGCGGACGTCGACCCCCGCCCTTACGCGCACGACTGGCACATGCACCGCAGCGAGGAAGTGTACCTCGGCGGTGTCGAGCTGCTGGCCGCTCCGGTCGACGTGCCGCAGCCAGGCGATATCGCGCTGTTCCAGTTCGGCCGGTGCGTGAGCCACGGCGCCATCGTCACGCAGTGGCCGATGGTGATCCACGCGTACATCGAGCATGGCGCCGTGGTGTTGACGGACATAAGCAAGAGCGCGGCATTGACATCGAGGTTGCGCGGGTTTTTCTCATTAAAGGTATAGCATGGGCGGACTTTTCAAGGGCCACAGCGTAGACAGCAGCGCACCGATCATTTCTTCGATCCAGCTGCAAACATCGAGCTTCGGGCGGCCGATCACCTGGATTTTCGGCCGGCAGCGCGTGGCGCCGAACCTGATCCAATACGACGACTTCACGGCCATACCGCACACGACGACCCAAAAAACGGGCAAGGGCGGTGGCGGTAGCACCAGCAACACCGACTATACCTACACCGTGGCCGCCATCATGGCGCTCGGCTCCGGCACGCTCGACAGCATCGGCAAGGTATGGAAGGACAAGGAGCACACGACCCTCGCGGAGCTGAAGTTCGACTTCTACAGCGGCGACGCGGTGCAGAGTCCTTATCCTTATTTCGTCACGAAGCACCCGGATCGGGCGCTGTCTTATCGCGGCATCGGCTACGTGGCCAGTGGCGCGTATGACCTGGGATCGCGCGCGACGTTCGGCAACCACACTTTCGAGGTGCAGGCGCGCGGCAGCATCGCGTCAAAGCATCCGGGGGCCAATGTGCCCGACGCGGAGCTGGCCGACGTTGTCGCGGCGCTCTTGACCGATAGCGAGCAGGGTGTCGGCCTCGATCCGGCGACGCTGGGCGACATGTCGGCCTTTCGTAGTTTCTGCCTGGCGAACGGACTGTGGGCCAGTCCGGCCTACACCGAACAACGGGGCGCTTACGAGTACATCAAGACCTTGTTGACCATCGGCTTTTCCGATTGCGTCTACTCCGGCGGAAAATTCAAGATCGTGCCGTACTCCGATGTGCCGGTGGCGGGGCCGCTGGCCACCTATCAGCCAACCATCGCACCGGTGTGCGACCTGGGCGTGGACGACTTCATCGCGGACACCAGCACCGATGTGGTACGCATCTCGCAGAAGTCCGCCGAGGAGTCTTATAACCACGTCCGCGTGCGTTTCTCCGACCGCGCCAACGACTACAACGACAACATCGCGGAGAGCAAGGACGACGCTGATATCGAGCAGCACGGCTTGCGCTCGAAGGACGTTGTCGACATGAAGGAGATCGCCGACGCCAGCGTCGCGCAAAAAGTGGCCGACTACCTGCTGCATCGGGCGCTGTACATCCTCAATACCTACGAATTCCGCTTGCCTTGGAAATACGTGCTGCTGGAGCCGATGGACGTCGTCACCCTGACGTACGCACCGGAGTTCCTGGACGGCACGCCGGTGCTGATCACGGAGGTGTCGGAGGACGACGACGGGCTGCTGACCATCAGGGCCGAGGACTACCCGATTGGAAGCAACCGCCACGCTTCGCAGCCGGTCCCCGATATCGGTAGCAACGCGCCGAACTACGCGGTGGCGCCGGGCGACGCAAACGCGCCGGTATTGTTCGAACCGCCGGCGAAGCTGACCGACAACCAATCGCAGCTTTGGATGGCCACGTCGGGCGGCAAGGACTGGGGCGGCGCTGTCGTGTGGGCGTCGACGGACAACAAGACGTATCAGCGCATCGGCGCTGTGCGGTCGAAGGCCCGCCACGGCGTGCTGACGGCTGCGCTGCCGGTCGGCGCTCCGATCGACACCGCGAACTTGATGGGGGTCAACCTGAGCGTGTCGGCCGGCGAGCTTGGGGGCGCGAGCCAGTCCAACGCGCGTGACTTGCTGACGACGTCCTATGTCGGCGGCGAGTACATCGCTTATGCCGACGAGACGCTGCAAGGAGCCAACGCCTACCGGCTGTCTTACCTGGTGCGTGGCGCGTATGGATCGGACATCAAGGCCCATAGTGCCGGCAGCCCGTTCGTGTTCCTCGACGAAGCAGTGTTTCGATATGCCTTTCCGAATGAATGGGTGGGTAAGACGCTGTATGTGAAGCTGGCCAGCTTCAATCAGTTTGGCGGTGCGATGCAGGACTTGTCGGCGGTGCAGGCCTACTCCTACACGCTGCAAGGCGCGAGCGTGACTGCGGCCACCTATCTGACGACGATTCCGCGTGTGTTCGGGATACAGGTCGATTGGGGCGTTCCGCCGGCGAGTGCCGGGAATCTGGCGTGTACCGAGTTATGGGCCGCCGCCGGTCCTGACTTGGGCAGCGCATCGAAGGTCGACTCGTTCGCCGCACCGCAGAACTCGCACACGATCACCGGCCTGAGTGCGGGGGCGACGATGTATTTCTGGGTGCGTTTTGTGGATCGCATGGGTAACGCCGGCGCGTTCTTTCCTGCAGGCGCCGGCGTCAAAGGCCAGTCAAGCACCGACGCGGATGAAATCCTAAGCTACCTGGTTGGCCAGATCGGGAAGACGCAACTGGGGAAGGATGTCTTGAAGCCCATCGAGGATGCGGAGGCGCTTCTCGGTCCCGTTTGGGACAAGATCAACGCCTTGTTGCACGGGACAAAAGACGACGACCTGGCCGCGACACAGCTGCTGGGCCTTATCAGCGCGGACAAGGCGCTATCCGACGCCAAGACGCGGCTGACAACGACAATCGGCAGCGTGGCCGCGAAGGTAGATCAGGAAAAGGAGGAGCGAACCACAGCCACGGAAGCGATGGCCGCGCGAGTGGACAGCGTGGCGGCGACAACTGCAGGCAACACCGCGCTTATCCTGCAGGAGCAAGTGGCTCGTACGACGGCGGTTAGCGCCGTCGCGTCGACGCTGTCGGTCGTCGCGGCCAACGTCGGCAGCAATACCGCCGCCATTCAGTCGGAGCAGACAGCCAGGGCGAGTGCCGAGTCGGCCATCGCCTCGCGCATAGACAGCGTGATTGCGACCACCGGCCAGAACACGGCCGCCATCCTTTCGGAGCAGACAGCGCGGGCGAACGCCGACGGCGCGCTGTCGACGCGGATCGATGCGGTTGTCGCTCAGTCGAACGGCAACAATGCCGCGATTATCAGCGAACAGACGGCGCGCACCAACGCCGATGGAGCGCTTGCCAGTCGGATCGACACGGTGACGGCGACCGCGAGCGGTGCAAGCGCGTCGGCGCAGTCAGCTAACACTGCCGTGGCCAATACGAACGGCAAGCTGTCCGCTATGTCGACCATCAAGACGCAGGTGACGGCGAACGGCCGCACGTACTTGGCCTCGATTGGGGTGGGGGTGGAAAACGATAATGGCATCGTCGAGTCACAAATCCTGCTGAACGCAAAGCGGGTTGCAATCATCGACGATACCGGTAACGCCCTGATTGCGCCCTTCGTGGTGCAGGGCGGTCAGGTGTTCATCAACCAGGCGATCATCGGTACGGCGTGGATCAAAAGCGCCAACATCGATGTCGCGGCGGTAGGCACGCTGACCATTGCGGGCAATGCCGTGACGACGATGTTGTCCGGGCAGGGCAACGGCAGCGTGCAGCTCAACTTCACCGCATACGGCGCGCCCGTCTATCTGGCTGCATCTGGTGTCGGGAGTTGGGGCGCTGGCGGCGATCCCGTCAACGGGAAAGTTGTCGTGTCCATTACTCGCAATGGTGCTGCAATTGCGTCAGTCGAGTCGACTGGATACGTTCCTGCAGGCACGCCGTTGAATTTGACGGCGACGACTATCTTTATCGATCATCCACCGGCAGGGAATCATGTCTATGGCTACACCGTCGTGCGTCGGCAGGATAGTTTAGGGGATATGCCTGGTGGGCTTATTAACGTGGCACTTTTGGAGACGCGCCGATGAAGAGTTACATTATTTTTGACAGCTCGGGGCGCATCGTCCAAACCGGCATGGTGCCGGCGGCGATGTTCGACCTGCAGGGTGAACCGGAGAAGGGGCGGTTCGTTATGGAGGGCAGTGCAGACGTCTGCACAAACTATGTGGTTGGGGGTATGGTCGTCCCTCGCCCGGTCTGCCCCGCGCAGCTTTCGACGGCCAACCTCAAGGCCGATGGCGTGGAGGAGGCCGTGCTCTGGCAGGTTCCTGCCGGGGCATGCGTCAGCGTAGAGGGGCCGCTGGCGATGTCGGGTACGGCGGACGGCAGCAACATCCGCCTGACCTTCTCCAAGCCTGGTGATTACCTGGTGCGCGTCGAACTGTTCCCATTCCAGACATTGGAGGTGTCGATTCATGCGGCTTGACCTTCATCCCTTCGCGTCGGTGGAGGCATCGCGCAGCTGGGCGCGCGCGGAGATCGATACGGCCGCCGGCGCCGCGCGTGCGCGCTTCATCACCACCACGCCCGGTCAGGATGCGGCCTATCGCGCCAAGTATGAGGAAGCCAAGGCTTTCATCGCCGCCGGCTACTCTGCGGCGGGCTTGGCAATTCCCTGGATCGAGGCGGAGTCGTCAGCGGCCGGCATAACGGTGCAAGCGGCGGCCGACCGCATAAAGGAGCGCGGCGACGTATGGAGCCTGGTCCTCGGGCCGCGCATCGAGGCGTTGCGCGTCGGCGGCAAGGCGCAGCTGACGGAGTTGGCGACGGTTGCAGCAGTGGTGCAGACCGCGCGCGCGGTGATCGAGCAGCTGGGCGCCATCGATGGTGATAGCGCCGGCAAGTAAGAAAATTTTCTACTCAACCTGGGCCGCCTTGGAGCGGCCTTTTTTTCGTCTAAGGGATTTCTATGGGTTGGTACAAAAGTGGGACTGTCAATCTGGTGCATGGCCTGGCGCAGGTCGTCGGGGTCGGAACGGACTTTGTCAGCTATGTGACCTCCGGCGCTATTTTTTGTGCGCCGGACGGCCAGATTTACGAGGTCGACCGTGTGGAAAGCGCGACCTCGCTCTACCTGGTCAAGCAGTACGCCGGCGTGACCGTCGCCGGCTCGCCTTACGCGATTGCGCCGACGCAGTCGTATATCGCCGACCTTGGCCGGCAGGCGGCAAATTTGCTCAACACCTTTAGCGCGTTCCGCGACGACTACGTGGCCGGCAAGCTGGTTGGCGCCGGCCTGGGAGTGAAAGGGATACTGGGAAGCGTAGCGGAGCTGCCGGCGTCCGGCATGGACGGCGACGCATATCTGATCGACGGTAGCCTCTATGTGTGGGCCAAGGCCGTGACAGGATGGCGCGGCGGCTCGATCCGTGGCCCGAAGGGCGACGTCGGCGATGTGAACCCGGTCAACATCGCGGCGGCGGCGTCAGCGCAAGATGGCAAGACGCAGGCTGCAGCGAGTGCGGCGCAGGCGCTCGACAGCAAAGGCGCGGCCGCACAGTCCGCGACGAACGCGGCGACCGACAGGGCTGCGGCGCAAGCTGCTGCTACTACCGCGACCGGAGCGGCGACGACCGCGACCAATGCGGCGACGGCTGCAGGCAATTCGGCGACCGCAGCGGCCACCAGCGCGACAAACTCCGCCGGATCGGCATCGACGGCCAGCACGGCCGCCGCGTCGCTGGTCGCGGCGCTGGCCAGCTTCAAGGCGCGCTTCGTCGGTGAATTCGCCTCCGATCCCGCGCTCGACGGTAACGGGCACGCGCTGATGGAGGGAGCCGAATACTTCAACACGACCACCGACAAGCTGCGCATCTACTCCAACGGGCAATGGCACGACTATGACGAGACAGCGCAATCGGCCACATCGAATGCGCTTATCAGCGCCGCGAACGCCGCCAGTTCCGCAGCAAACGCGGTGCTGAGCGCGACGGCCGCCGGCAACGCGCAAACCGCTACGGCGACGCTGCTGCAGCAGGCAACCGACCAGGCCAGCGCGGCGGCCGGCAGCGCGACCACCGCATCGACGCAGGCCGGCATCGCCACGACGAAGGCGCAGGCGGCCAAGAATTCTGCGGATGCCGCCGCGCTGTCGGCCCAACAGGCTGCGGCCGGCCAGGTTGCCGTCGATTGGAACGCGACGCAGGGCATAACGGCCATCCAGAACAAACCGACGATCCCGTCGACGCCGGCGGGCGTGGGGCTGAGCCACGTCGACAACACCGCCGACGTCGACAAGCCGGTGTCGACCGCGCAGGCGGCCGCGCTGGCGACAAAGGCCGACTTGGCGTATGTGAAGAGCGCGCTGGGCGGCGATGCGAACTACGCGGCGACAAACGCCGCTGCCCTGGCGGCCAGGTTGCGTATTGACATACCGACTCAGGGATTGACGCCGCAGGAGCAGGCGAATGCCGCTGCAAATCTCGGCCTCGACGCGCACATCACGGCGCAAGTCAACGCGCAGTTGGGATCGTTGACCGCACTTATTTATGCAGGACTTTAAGGAGAAAATATGTCAAGTAGCAGTCTTATTGATTTTCGCAATCAGTTTCTCGCAACAACGCAGGCCAGGCTGCAAGCGATTGACCTCACCAACGCGGACAACAACGGGCTGATCGTCGCCGCTGCGATCCTGCGTAGCTACGACTCGGTGAATAAGTTCGACGTCATCGGGCCGGACGCGATCACGCCGCTGTCGCTGATGTCCGGTGCCGATCTGGAGCAGTACCTCGCTGATCCGTCCGGCCGTCAAAGTTACGAGGCGATCTTATCGGTTCCTGAAGCTTTGCGGGCGCTGCTGGGCAGCGCTTCAGCGATGGCAGCTGTAGCCGGTAGCTCGACGGCTACCAATGCAATGGCCGCCAACACGAACTCCCTTGCCGGCGCCGTGTCCAGCGTGACCGCTATGGCGGCATTCGCTGCCAATGCCGCCGCCATGATCAATCTGTTCGCCAGCATGCCCGCAACAACGGCCATCGCTGGTAGTGCGACCGCCATGAACGCCATCGCCAATAGTAGCGTCGCCATGACCGTGCTGATGGCTAGTTCGGCATGGTCTGTCGTCATGGCGAACTCGGCTGCTGTGACTATCATCGCAAACAACTCGCCGGCGATGATCCAGATTGGCGGGAACGCCAATGCAATTGCAAATATTGCGGCCAGTTCGGTTGCGATGCCCTTGGTTGCGGCGAATGCAACCACGATGGGCGCGCTCGTCACAAGCGCTACGGCGATGGGGGCGTTTGCTGCAAATGCGACAGCGATGTCCGCTATTACCGCGAGCGCCACGGCGATGTCTCTGGTCGTGGCGAGTTCCATCGCCATGGGGGCGATAGTTTCCACTGTGCCTGGTGCAACGGCGCTGGCCGCCAGTACCGTTGCAATGAATGCGATTGCAGCCCGCCCGACCGCGATTACGAGTGTGGCTTCCAATACGACCGCCTGGAATGCAGTGCTGGCGTCGACCTCGGCGCTTACCATTGTGCTTGGTAGTAGCGTCGCTATGGGAGCAGTCGCCAATGTGGCCAGTGCCGTGGCGGCCCTGTTTTGGCCGACTGCCTGGGCGGCGGTTCTGGCCAGTAGCGTTGCGTTGGGCGCCCTGATGGCAAATAGCACCGGATGGGCTACGGTTAACAGCAACACCGGCGCATTTGCCACCCTTGCGGCAAACGGAACCGCTTGGGGGACTGTGCTGGCAAGTAGCGCCGCGATGGCGGTTGTCGCTGCCAGCGCTACATCGATGACGGCCGTCGCGACGACGCCGAGCTGCTTACCGGCGCTTCGGGTTTCGGCCATCGGGATTGCCGCGATCAATGCGTCGGCAACTGCGTTGAATGCGATGTATGCAGCGGCCACTAAATTTACGACAACGGCCTCAACTTGGACGAGTACAACCGTTGTTTCCGGCAATGCGCTACTTGTTCGAATCTCGACGAAAGGGAATTCCGGGGCTGGCTCCGAAGGCTCAATAGCTCAGACGGTGAAGATCAATAACGTGCTGTTCAACACCACGACAACGACTGGCACCGCAGGGTACAACATCACCAGCCGTGCTGCCAACCCCTATGTACAGGATAACGCGCTTCGACCTTTGAATAACACCACTGTTACCTGCAATGTCTACGACGCAGTGGAATTCGCTTACTTAATGGCATAAGGAAATCATGTTAAGAATTATTTTTGACGCTGTAACCCGTCGGGGAATCGGACATATCGACGGCGAGGCCACTTTCTCTGGCGCCGGCTTTTGCATCGACGCTGCAACGCTGCCGCCATCCATCGATCTTGGTGATATCGCCAGCATGTCCTTAGAACCTGATGGCGTCACGGTCGTACAGGACCGTGGCGCGTTTCTGAACCAGGTCAAGTTGGCGCGCATCGCCCGTGTGAAGGGGGAGGCTGCAACGATGGTGGCCGCTCTGGACTGGAAGCTGAACAGGGCGCGCGAACGTGAGACGGCCGGCTGGGGCACGCTTGCAGACATCGACGCGGTGCTGGCCGAGCGTGAGGCTATCCGCCAGTCGAGCGATGCTGCAGAGCAGGCCATCATGCAGATGTCCGATGTGTCGACGGTGCTGTCGGCCAGCTGGAGCATCACGGTGAGCGTAAAGCCGCCTCGGCGCCTGACGCACACCCAGTTCCTCGCTCGCTTCACCGATGCCGAGGCCGCTGCTGTGCTGGTCGCGTCCGAGGCAAGTCCTGCGCTGAAACTGTTCTGGCAAAAGATGACGATGGCCGACTGGATCAATCTGGACGATCCCGCGACGCAGGCCGGCATCAACGCACTGGAGATCGCCGGCCTGCTTGCTCATGGTCGCGGAGGGGCGGTGTTGGCCTAGTTGACAGGTCTGGATGCGCTGAACAGATCCCCTTTTACTCAACCCGCTTCGGCGGGTTTTTTTATTCCCATTAGCGCAATGAACATCACACAAGAAACGGTCACAGGGGTGGCGGCGAAGGCCACCACCAAAGCGGCCCCGCCGGCGGTCGTGGCGGGTTTGAACTGGTACGGCATCACCTTGCCGGAGCTGGTGCAACTGCTGTCCTTGATCTGGCTGTTAATCCTGATCGTGGACAAGGTCTGGGCGCTCTGGCGCCAGTGGAAAAAGTCTGGAGGCACCGATGAATCCCTCTAACAAGTTTGGCCTGACCTTGGTCAGCGCGGCGCTGCTGGCCGCGCTTGGATCGCTGGAGGGCACGCGGTACGTGCCATACGAGGATATCGTCAACGTGTGGACCGTTTGCCAGGGATACGCCGGCAAGGACGTCATCCGCAACAAGGTGTACACGCCGGCGGAGTGCAGGCAACTGGCTGAGACGCAGCTCGCGGCCAAGGGGGCGGAGGTGTTGCGCTGCGCGGCCGTGCCGATCTCGCAGAACGAGTACGACGCCTACACGCTGTTCTCGTACAACGTCGGTTCGTCCGCGTTCTGCGGCTCCTCGGTGGTCAAGAAGCTGAAGGCGGGCGACCACGTCGGCGCCTGCAACGGGCTGCTGGCCTGGGACATGGCCGGCGGCAAACACGTACCTGGTTTGCGCAAGCGCCGGGAGTTTGAGCGCCGTATCTGCCTCGGTGAGACGCCGCTGGCCAGCGCTGCCGGCGTGGTGCGCTACGACTGGGAGGTGACAGATGCTTGATCGCTTCAAGGGCGTGCTGCTCCCCTTGTGGGCGCGCTGGCTGGCATTGCTGCTGATCGCCGCCGTGCTGTTGTGCCTGGGAGAAATGGATGGCCAGCGCCGAGCTGGCCAGCGTCATATCGACTACGTCACGGCGCAGGCCGCGCGCACCGTCACCATCGGCAAGGCGCAAACGAAGGTCGTGGTGCAGACGGAAATCAAGTACCGCGACCGTATCCAAAAAATCTATTTGAAGGGAGATGTGATTGAAAAGCAAGTGCCTATCTATGTTACGCGCGATGACGATGCTGCTTATGGCGTCAATGTTGGCTTCGTGCGCGAGTACAACGCCGCCTGGTCAGGTGACGATCCCGGACCTGCCGCCGAGTCTGACCGAGAACCCGCCGGCGTTCCGCTATCTACCGTTGCCGAGGTCGACGCGCACAACGCCACCAGTTGCCGCGCCTGGCGTGAGCAAGCCCTCGGCGTGAGAGAGTTGTATCAGAGGCTCCAAGACGCTACCAATTATCCTATCCGGTAGCGGTGCAGACGTCTGCACTACCTTAACTTTGAGGTGTTCCTGTATCCACCGGGCCGAATATTTGAGTGTAGATATTCGGCTCTTTAGGCCTCATTTCTTCCCTGTGCCAAGCTGCTACCATTTTCGCAATTGAAATAATTAGGCGATTGCGGTTTCGAGTATTCAGAGTGTCGGGCGTATCTGTAGATGTAGGAAAAATATTGAGTGTAGACAAGTTTCTGCAATAATCGCTAATTGGAGCGCTATCGAAACTTGCGTGTAGTGGGTGGTGCGCGAAGTGGTTTCTTATCTTTGCTATTAAATGCAAATCGTCTCTTGTCTCTTTGCTCACCAACTTGAAAGCATAGGCTATCCTGATTCGTTGGTTAAACGTCGCCAACGGGCCATCAGACTCGAAGAGTTTATCGCTTCCATCTTCTACCATAAAAATATTTAGATATCTCGCTAAAAGATTTTCGATAAGACTTCCCGCTAAGACGGCTGCGGCCCTATCACTCTCCGAGTGGAAGCTTTGCAAGCTTATGTGGTAATCATTGATATTTAATTTAGTAGGTTTCATAGCATTCTCCAAGCGGAAAAAAAAGCCCGCTAGGCGGGCTTTTGATAGATACAACAGTCTAGACCGCTTGTAGCTCGAAACGTTTACCCAATGAGGCAAGCGCGTCCGCCACTCTATCAATTTTTGTAGTGTGGTGAAGATCAATAATGCGAGTAACTTCCTGCGGAGCAGTATTCATTTGTCGTGCGAGATCAGATGGTCGAATTCGTTGCGCAACCATCTCATTAAGTAGAAGAACCTTAGCCGCAATACTAAGTGGAAGTTCAATACACCGATCTTCAGGTTGACGAGCTGACGGCGCAGGAACAGGCCTACGATCCTCGAAATAAAAATCCATGGCAGTAATTAATGCATCGTGTGCCATTTCAAGAGCTTCTTCTTCAGTATCGCCTTGCGTAATCGCTTCTGGGATATCTCTAAAGGTTACGACAAAGCCGCCGGATTCATCTGGTGCGAAAGTCGCTGGATATAACATGATTTTCCTCGATTCTAACAATTCTATAAGATATTGTGGACAACTAATTAGTCGTCGGTAGGTATAAACAATTTTAATAATCACTTATAACTTTTAGTTATCAACTATCTCTGATAACTTGCTATTAACTTCTTTGTCAATAACCATTTCTAAAAAAAACGGGCTCTGCCCGGTACTCTGCTGCTGAGGGTCTGATCTTAGCGAGTCGTTTAAGCAAACCCCTTTCGGGGCTTGCTCTCACTTTAGTTGTAATGCCTTTTTTACCCCGTCTACCAGTGGCTGTTTAAGCTCCTTCGCTGGATGTCTTGGTAGGATGGTTTGCTTGCCGTTTGCATAAAGTTTGAGGTGTTTTTTACCATTCTCTACCCGCACGCCTTGCTCTTTCAGCCATCTTAGGAACTCGCTTTGTTTCACATTCAGACCTCTCTGTGTTGTTAAGGTGATGAGACTATAATCAAAATTGTTTATAAAAGCAAGCAAAATTGCGTATTTTTGTAAGCAATTTTGATTATTCATGTGGTTTGGTGGTGGCGTTCGAGAGCGCGGAGTTGTACACTGTGTTTATGTACAGTGAGACTCGATCCTACACGGCGCCTGGAGGTTGCGCCATGACAGAGCAGCCGGCCGGCCAGCGGGTAGCTGTGCTAATGCTGCGCACGCGGGGTACAAAGCTGTCTAAGGCGGCGTTGGCGGCAGCGGAACCGTTGATAGGTTTTATCCGGCGGGTTGTGGGATATGGCGCAGGTTCTGGGATGGCCTACCGCACACATAGTATTTTGGAATTAAAGAGCGATAGGTGGTCGCTTGGAGTTTTGGCGCAACTAAATAACCCCAGTTTGGTGGACTGGAACGAAGACGGAGTGATCTACGAAGGTTGGGTGTTAGAGCCTGAGCCGGACGGTAAAATCCAACAAGTCGTGCAGTTGTGGTGGATTCGGAACTTGGATGCCATGCCGGCGAAGCCGGAGATTGTCGGCGGAAGGACATGACGTCCAATTATTGGGCTGCGGAAAATCGTTTCCGCAAGCTGTTCTGTTACCCAATAGAATCAATGGGTTAGAAACGCGATTTCTGAGGTGGTTGCGGAAATAAAATTGACTTAAGCTTTTGATTTTTAATGGGAAATTCAAAGACTTGAAAACTGCCGACGGTGTGAGCCGTTCGTGAGTTCGAATCTCACCGCTTCCGCCAAAAAATACAAAAACCGCCCACTGGGCGGTTTTTGCATTTTTGGACGGAAGCGGTGAGATTCGAAGGGCTGGGCTTGCAAGCCCAGCCCTCTCCGAATCGTCCGATCATTGGGCGCAAAGCGCCCTGCGGTTTTATAGTGTCCCCACTCTTGCCTTTTTAAACAAAGGAGGTTGTGATGACGAAGACGATGACTGTGTCTGAGCATGCAGACGGCGTGTTGGCTCAACCATTTGCAAAGTCGACGACAGCGTTCCGGGTCGTGCGCGCCCTGCGGGATCTGTTTTCATCTGTGATCTCGTCGCCGGGCCCGGGAGAATGAACCACTGCAACGCACATAGTTTGCGCTCCACGCTGTAAATCTATGCTTTGGGCCGGTAGTGCAACGTCGAGCGCCAGGCACAAATTATATGCATAAATAACAACGGCAAATCGATCAATTTGTCGTTTGTCCGCATACTGTTGCAATCTTGATTCGACTACTGTCTTCACAAAATAACCACATGGAGGAAAATACAATTTAGCTGTATTACTGGTATTTGACGAATACCTGCTATGCGGGTAACCTGCTAATATTCCTTCTGCGGGTAAAATGCCGGAGACATCCCATGAAACAAATTCTGTCGCTCGCCAAACAGCTAGGGCTGCTACTTCAGTCGGCGCGAAAGACCACAGGGCTTACGCAGACGGAGCTCGCGCAACGCCTGGGTATCAGCCAAAGTCGCATCTCGGCGATGGAGCTGGACCCGGGATCGATCAACGTCGAGCAGCTGCTGGCCTTGCTAGCAGCACTGAACTACGAGCTGCTGGTGCAGCCGAAAAACACCGATGCCGAAGTGCGTGGATCAGCCACGCCGGATTGGTAAGCCATGGGACGCAAATCGCACTCGCGCTCGCTATCGGTCTGGAGCAACGGCGAGCGCGTAGGAACTTGGACCATCCCCGCTCGTGGCGAAACACAGTTCCTCTACGATAAGGCGTGGCGGGCATCGGCGGTGGGGCGGCCGCTGTCGCTGTCGTTGCCCTACACTGGCGACCGGCCCTTGCGAGGCGATGTCGTCCGCGATTTCTTCGATAACCTGCTGCCCGACAGCGAACCTATCCGCAAGCGGCTGGCATCGCACTACCAGCTGGCGTCCATTGAAGCGTTCGATTTGTTGCAGGAAATCGGCAGGGACTGCGTTGGCGCGGTCCAGCTGCTGAAGGAAGACGAAGCGCCCACCAACGTCAAACGCATCGATGGCAGTCCGATGTCTGAGGAAGACGTCGAGCGGCATCTGATCCAGCTGACGCAGTCGGGGACGTTGGGGCGTGGCGAGGATACCGACGATCTGCGCATCTCATTGGCAGGCGCGCAGGAAAAGACCGCTCTGCTGTGGCACGACGGCGGCTGGATGCTGCCACATGGATCGACCCCTACAACCCACATACTCAAATTGCCATTGGGGCTGGTCGGCCACCGCAAAGCGGACCTGACAGCGTCGGTAGAGAACGAATGGTTGTGCATGAACCTGCTGGCGGAATTCGGCCTGCCGGTTGCCCAGACCGCCATCTTGAATTTTGGCGGCCAGAAGGTGCTCGGTGTCGAGCGCTTCGACCGCCGAATGCACCCGTCCGGAAAATGGATCATGCGCTTGCCGCAGGAAGACTTCTGCCAGGCCCTCGGAGTACCGTCGCATTTGAAGTACGAGAGCGACGGCGGTCCAGGCTTGGCGGATCTGGCTGCGGTGCTGCGCGGTTCCGAGCGCGCGAAGGACGACCTGACCACTCTGCTGACCAGCCAGGTGCTGTTCTGGCTGATGGCGGCGCCGGACGGTCACGCCAAGAACTTCAGCATCCGCTTGCTGCCGGGCGGTCGTTATGCGCTAACGCCGCTTTACGATGTCATGTCGATCTGGCCGGTTGAGGGCGGTGGGGCGAATCAATATTCGTTGCACAAGGCCAGGCTGGCCATGGCGATGTTAGGCAAGAACAAGCATTACCGATACTCAGACGTACAGCGTCGACACTTCAATAGCACCGCCGCCAAGTGCTTCCTGCGCACCGATGCGGAAGACATCATCGAAAGGGTGCTGACGAGGACCCAAGGCGCGATCGAGGCGGTCGCTGCCCGGCTGCCACCGGGATTTCCTGAGCGCCTCGCCGCGACGATCTTTGCCGGCATCGAGCTATCCGCAAAACAGTTGAGTGGGTGAACTCCAACAGCGCCACAACAGCGTTGCAACAGCGCTTCTATCGCGTTTAGTTGCGCAGAAATGGCGTTTAAAATGGGGTTCTACAGTGAATGCGCACTGCGAGGCAGGGCGGCTACCGCCGACCAAAAAACGCAAAGTCGGCAGCGGTACTATCGGCCATTCGTGTTGCCGAACAGATGTGCCTTCGCCCCGGCGCTGTCAGAACCCGTGCCCACCTTTCGTCGGCAGTACGCTCACGAACGCATTTAATACATGCAAATATTAACTTGACGACAAGTAGGGCATGGTCGATGATTGCCGGGCGGCACGGCATGGCGCCGCTGCCATCAATCCTGGAGACGACACATTGAAGACATTCATCCTGGCCGCCGGCTTGCTGGCGTGCAGCCTGACCGGCCTCGCGCCGGCCGCCGATATGACCGACGATGCCCAGCTGCGCACGGCCATCGCCGGCAGCCACCGGAGTAGCACCAACGTGGCGCGCGATACTTGGCGCCATCCTTACGAAACGCTCACTTTCTTCGGCATCAAGCCGACCATGACGGTGGTTGAATTGCTGCCGGAAGGCGGCTGGTACACCGAGATCCTGGCGCCCTACCTGCGCAAGGACGGTAAGCTGATCAGCGCCGGCCCCATATCCAGGACCTTGCTGGAGTCCAACCCGGCGGTCTATGACAAGGTCGTGCGGGCCGCCTTCAATCCGCCCAAGGCCAACTACAACTTCGCCCCAGCAAACAGCGTCGACATGGTGCTCACCTTCCGCAACGTGCACAACTTCGTCGAGCTGGGCGACGATAAGGTCAAGGACATGTTCAAGGCGCTGTACACCAGCCTGAAGCCCGGCGGCGTACTGGGCGTGACTGACCATCGCCTGCCGGAATCCATGCCGCAAGATGCCACGGCCACGAGCGGCTACATCCACGAGTCGTATGTGATCAAGATGGCCGAGAGCGCCGGCTTCAAGCTGGCCGGAAAATCCGAGATCAACGCCAATCCGAAAGACAAGGCCGACCACAAGGGCGGCGTGTGGGCGCTGCCGCCGACCCTGACCAATGCCGCACTTGATCGCGACAAGTACCAGGCCATCGGCGAGAGCGACCGTATGACGCTCAAGTTCGTGAAGCCATAAACGGCCGGTGCTCGCCGCGGCCAACGTAACGCCGGGCGAGTATTTGTGAGTTTTTGATGCAGTGTCGCGCGTAGTCGTGGCCGAAGCTTCGCCTTGCGGTTGAATCCCCAATAGCGGTCTGTCATAACGATTTACTATAAAAATTCATGAATTTAAAAAATATTTTGACGGTCATTGTGGCGATGACTGTTTTCGGTTTCGTGATTAATACGGTTAATGCGACTGACCTCTCAGAAATAAATGGGGTGAACGAGATATGGAGTGGACGATATGAGGGGAAACTTGATTGGACCCATCAACCTCGTCTGCTAGAGCAAACAAATGTACTCGAAGGCCGCATCGGAACGAGTTTTGGTGTCTTTTTCTCGTTGCAAACAGAGCCGCAGGATGCGAAAGGTATCGTGAGGCTTAAATATAAAACCATCTTCCCGGAGCCGGGAATGTTGAATGTGCGAACTGGAACTTACTCAAAGACGGTTGAAGGCGTTACGGAGTGTATTTTGGGGCAAGCTTGCCTTGCCGGGTACAACATCGACACTTCGGAAGAAGTCGTTCCTGGGGAGTGGAGCTTGGTTGTTTCATTTCGTGGCAAAGAGCTGCTGACGAAAAAGTTTGTGATAAAGTCTGCCGCTTCTCACGGCAAGACCGGCAGTTGACGGGCAGTTACAGACGTTTGCTGTTGGCAATTTTTTATGAATTGGATTTTATGCCGCCAAGAAGAATACGAACAACACTAGCCGTAATGCTGTCGATTTTGTTTTCGTCGGCGTATGCGTTTGAAGATAGCCCATGCTTTGATAGTAACGGTAGCGTCTACGACTGCCTGATTAAAGAACTCAGGGTTGCCGAGAAGTTGGAGAGGCAAAAAATCAAGCAGCTTATAGCTAAGGTGGAATCTGCGACAGTTGCCTCCACGAATTCTGAAATGAATAAAAAGGCGAAAGCGTCGGTGATTGCAGGTATAAATACGGCTGACGAAAAATGGCGTTCCCTTGTTAAAGTCGAGTGCGGCGACCTTATTGAGATTCAATTTTTTGGCGGAAATGGTGGCCCGAATGCTTCGATCGATTGCATGATTTCAAGAACTAATGCTCGCATAAAAGAGATAAGTGAAAGCGATTCCTATAAGTTTTGGAGTCAGCAGTAGTTTTACTGGAAGACGGATAGGAAATTAGCGCAGCTATCGGATGACTGTGTTCGGCCACCAGCAGACGCTGACCAATTACCTCAAACCATGACTACTACATCGAATTTTCCATGATTAAAATAGTCCATTTAATTTCTTTCGCAATATCTATCGTGGCTATATCTAATGCTGCGTCTGCGAAGGATAATGTCGTCACACCGGAGGCCTTATGGATGACTCCGCTTCCCGAAGTATGTAAAAAACAACTGATTATGACCAATCTTATTGTTCGAGCGCGTGATGAAGGCATCAATCAGAGCGATGCGATTGAACGAGTAAAATCGCTGTCTTCCGCCTTCCCTGAGCAGGGATACGAATTGGCACCTGACATTTATCGCCACAAAGAGTTGGACGCCAGGGATTGGGAGCGCTATGTGATGTTTTCGTGCCATGCACATACTTATGGACTTCCCGCGCTCCCGTTAGATACGGTGGCTAAGGAACTTCGAGAATGTGGGGCGAATTTTGGAAGGGACGAGTGCGCCGTAGAGATCCGAAATATCATTACCGGCGCCGCTCGCAAATATCGGCCGCCATCTCGTATCGCGCCCACGCCAGTACCGACAAACCACTAGCCGGTTAACACATCGGCATCCGGCCAAAAGCCGACGCTCCCGGCGTAGTAAAGGAAAGGTGTTGGAGATTTAATGGATTTAAATATTGCTGAGATTTTTCACGAGAGCGGCGAGCTTCAGTATCGTTACTCTCGTTATCTTTCGAACGACGGCACGAAGTGGATGCGCCACGGCTTGTTCACGGCATTTCATCGTAACGGCGAGCTGGCTTCGGAGGGAACCTATGTTGATGGATTGGAGGATGGCAACTGGCGAGACTTTCATGAAAATGGCGTGGTAGCCGCAGAAGGTTCCTACGTTAAAGGTGTGGAAACAGGTACTTGGCGCTTTTGGAACGCTGACGGGACTGAAGCGTAAAAATTGGCAGCGTCATCTACTGGCTACGGCCAAGAGCCGACATGCTGAATTACTGTCGTAATCGATGCAATTTTTATGATGAAGGTTATATCAAGTTGCATGAAATCTATACTAATTTACTTGGCATTTTTTGGATGTTTTGTTAGCTCAGCCTCAAGTGCAGATCCGGTTTCTATTATCGGAACAGGCGTGACCATCGACGTTCCATCAACATTAAGCCGCATGAAAACTGGTAGCTTTATAATTGATGATACGGGTGAGACGATAATTGCGTTCACGGGAGGAGAAACCAAGTCGAATTTGGAAAATGATCCGGGCTGGCGCGCTCTTTACAAAAAACCGCCGGAAAAGATAACTACAAAGTACATAAAATGAAATCTTTATAAATGTACTCGAGTTTCCGATGGTGGAAAGTGGGATGGATGGTTCTTGTCGGTTCCTCGAGAAGGAAAAACATTGACGGTATTGGTTTCTTATACAGGAAATTCACCAGATAATTTCGAGCGTATCAGAGATCATCTTCTTACCATTCGCTTGGATGACGAAAATATTGCGTCAGAAAAGGCAATGGGAATACATCTGAACGCTAAGGGTCTAGCTGTGGTTCCTCACCTGTTTGGTGCACTTGCCTATAACGAAACGGGAACTTTTGGAGAAAACGGAAAACATATAATGGTTCAAGTTACACCTGTGACCGCATTAAAGGGAGACAAGATTTTTTCTGCTGGTTGTGGTGCAATTCTGAATCCAGTATTTGCGAATGAACCTCATCATGAACCCGAGCTTCGAAAAAAATCTTCAATCCAATTATGCGAGGCATGGAGTACAGGAAGTTCTCAAGAGATGCGCTATATCTCGTTTGTGAAATTACCAAACAACGTATTGCTTTCAGTTATGGCGTCCTCGCCCTCGAGCCAATTCGCTGAATTCTTGGAGTCCGTCAAAGAAGCCGTCTTAAATATTAGCCTGCTGCGTTAACCCCAGGTCAGCTTCTAACGGCTCCTGTGATAATAAAAGTGAAGGTCCGAGATGAGTTGAGACGGAAGCGGAAATTGATATATCACCGGCCTTGAACAATGAAGGTGGCAATTCGTGATTTTTTTTTAATCTTGGCAAGATGTTATTATTACTCCTTCAGTCTAAGCCACAATTTCATTAATTTTTACTAAATAATCAGGAATTTTATGAGACTTCTTGAAGAATTTTTAGTTAATGTAAGGCAAAATGAGATTGGTATTTTATCCAGAGACATAGCCACTATAAAAACAATACTTTACACTGACGGATTTAATCCCTGCATTGCCGTTGTTCTGTGGAATAAAAAATGGATCGTATTGCATCACCTGCATGATTCTCGCGACGCCAGCTTTCAATTGGCATATGAAGCCGTGTTAGATAAGATGCGCAATTCGGTGAAGGACAAGGCGGCCATAATATATGGAAGAATAGTGTATGCCGAAGAATATGACGACAGTCGAATAGATCACCGAACTACCGTTAAAGACTGGTTGGAGGCGCATTCGGTCGTCCTAAAAGATGACCTGATTTGTCTGGATGCCAGCGGGCGCAATAGCGTCGCAGTGTCCCGCGACGGCAATGGATCCGAGCCGGAAATAAAAGTTTCAGTGAAAATAATGAGGCAGGGAGCTTGCTTCATAACTAACGCTATACGCCTGCCGGTCCACAAAAGCCGTCCTACATTTACGATTGTGGATGGCATTAATTCCATCAGGAATTGTGAGCTCGAAGAATTTATACAGTTGGGCTTCTCGTACGGCGCTTCTTAGAACCACCATTCACGTGGGCTGTGTATCGCCCATGCCCTTACCATCTTCAGCTCGATATAGGAATGGCTCCGATGACACCTCAGCAATTTGCGGTATTGATCCCTCAGGCCAAGGCGGTGTTGATCGGAGAATCCCATGCCGATCCCAATGTGGAAATGGTTTTGAATATCGTAAAAATCCTGGAGGATAGGGGCCACAACCTCAGCTTCTTTTTTGAACATTTTCCTGGCGTGCGCAGCCTGCACCAAAAGCTTTCGTTGGGCGAAATCAAGCCTGGTGCGTTTCTTAAGACGCGAGTGAAATATCCTAGTCCTAGTGCCAGTGGCGTCACCGTTCAGACGCCCCTGGAGTATTGGGGGCACCCCGAGCAGGAGCGTAAGCTCATCAAACTCCTGAAATTCGCACAGGAGCGTTTTATCCATGTCAAAGGACATGACCTGCTGCAAAGAGATTTTTCCCCAGGCGGCACCAAAGACTGGATGAGCCGGCGCGATGCATTTATGGTCCACACCATGCTGACCGACATACAGGCGACGCGATTCGGCACAGCGGTTGCCTTTATCGGCGCTTTGCACGTCGCGCCGCAGGCGGAGATGTTGCGGGAGCATCTGACCAAGCCCGGGGCCGTGGTGACGCTGAGCCCAAACCAGGATCTCGATGACGGCGAGATCCAACGCCTTGGCAATTCGGACGACTACATCTTCAAACCTTGATGTCGTATCGCCTGGCGATTCCCCACATTGGTATCTGGTCCCCACCACCTCCGCGGCCTCGCGGAGCGATCCCCGCACGCCCGGCGTGGTGTGTGGAATATTTTTGAAAAGTAAACATTCTTTCCTATTGGATATGGGATACCATATAAAAAACGCAAAAATGGTATTGCCTGCATAACTCTCCTGAACGACGGCGCTTGCCGCGCGATTTCAGATCGATAAACAGTCGAAAGAAAGGGAATCATGGTCAAGTCAGTTGTTGCTCAGCCTGTTGTTGGAAATTTCGTCCACGAAGACCCAAGCGCGCCGATCCCCACGGCATCCGTTGTCAGCCCTCCAGTGGGAACCGTGGTGCCGACCGGTTCGCATGTCTTTGGCTACGATGGCGCCGGTAACCTGGCTACCGATACCTGGACCATCGACGGCTCCGTGTACGTCAAAACCTACGGCTACACAGCCGGCTTGCTGACCGCTGAATCCGACTGGGTGCAGCAATGAGCTACGGCGAATTTGTCAAATATCTTGCCATCGCCGGCCTGTCGCCGCATTCAAAGAAGCACTTTGTTGCCGCCGCCGGCGACAGCACCGGCGTCAAAGACAACGTCAGGCTTAACCAGGCATTCGATGCCATCCGGGACGCCGGTTATGGGACTGTCGTTCTTGGCGCTGGCGACCACTACTGGCCGCAGGTGGCGATCGTCAACGGCACGCAAACGATGCGCTCCATCCCGCCCAATTGCGCGATCATCGGTGAAGGCATCGGCAAAACCAACATCAAATACGTCTGGGACGGCAACGACCAGAACGAGCAGGCGAATCTCCTGTACGCCAACGGCGTCAGCAACATCTACATCGCGGACTGCACCTTCGACTATCAATTCCCGATGGACCCGCGCTCGTTCGCTTACTCCACCGACAACGATTCGTGGTGGAACTGCGTCCGCCTGATCGACTGCTCCAACGTGTGGGTGGAGAAGTGCGAATTCACCGGCGCCGGTTTCCACGGCATCATTGGGGTGGGCAACTGCTCGAATATTTTCGTGGAAAACCGGAACATCTTCCACGATAACGGTTCCCGCGCCTGCCACTTTCACGCCGAGGGATCGGCCAGCAACACCGTCCTGCGCTGCCGGGGCAACGTCAGCTATCGCAATGGCCGCGGCGCGGCCTTCGTCTACAACTGTCCGGGCACCATCAACGCCAACAGCAATACGCTGACCATCGCGCCGAGCGATTTCGCGGCGATCTCGAGCAAGTGGCCGCAGGTGGGCATGAACGTCACCGCCATCGTTAAGGGCGTCGGCGCGCAAGGTGGCGACATGATCGCGTCGGTGGCCAGTACGTCCGGCGGCAACACCTTCACCTTTGTCGCCGGACAGATCGCGACGCTGAACGGGACCGATGTGCCGGTGACCTTCGCCAACCTGTCGAACTCGGGCATCTTCTTCGCGTTCGGCGGCCAGGACGTGGATATCTCGGACAACTACATCTACGACGAGAACGGCAGCGGCATCCAATATTCCACTTCCGCCATATCCAACCGCAATCTCGTGGCGTCCGGCAAAGGCAACGTCAACGTTGCCGCGCCAGGCAAAATGTATTTTGGCAAAGACATCCAGGCGTCGGCGACCATGTCGTTCTACAACGGCAACCCGACCAACGGCAAGACGGTGTTGGTCAACGGCGTCGCCTGCACGTTTGTGACATCGGGCGCGACCGGCTTCCAGGTCAACATCGGCGCCGACCTGACGGCGACGCTGGCGAACTTCAAGGCGATGCTGGACGCCCAGGTTCCCGCCACGTCTTATTTCTGCACCGTGCAAACGGGGGGCACGCTCACCTTCATCGCCGGCAGCAGCTTCGCCAATACCGCAGGCAACGCGCTCACGCTCGGCGCGGGAACCTACGGCGCGACGCTGGCCACCGCCAACTTTACCGGCGGTGCCCTGGGCGACTATGCGCGGATCAAGGCGGCCATTGCCGCCGCCGGGCAGAACAACATTCGCGTCAACGTCGGCCGCGGCGCGCAGCACAACGATAATCTGGTCGATATCCTGGGCTCGACCCTGACGCTCAACGACGCCGAGGCCAGCATCGCTTTTGCCGGCCGCACCTTCAAGCAAGGCTATGACTACAACGTCCAGTTCATCACCATCGTCAGCACCGGCGGCAACCTGACGATCATGTCGAACCGCCTGCGTATCAAAGGCAATACGGTGGTGAACTGCGTCTACGGGATCAGCGGTGCGGGCGCCAACGTCGAATTGGACAACTTCGTTGCGGACTCCAAATTGTATGGCGTGCAGCTCGGCATGGGGAACGCGGTCACCGTCAAGGGGCAGGTGTTGCGCAGCGGCGTGGCCAATGTGACCTTCAACGCCGGCAACAACGTCTCGCTCAAGGATGTGACGATCGACGCGGTGCTCGATACCTGCGGTGGCCCGAATATCCACTTCAACATTGCCGGTGCGGCCGGCGGCGCCCAGGACGTCAGGATTTCGTCGAACTCGCGTATCCGCAATGCCGGCTGCAATCCTAACTTCCTCACCTCACAGAACCTGCTCGGCGGCGTGGCCGCTTCCGGCCTGCTGATGCGATCGGACGGCGTGGCGCAGTTCAGGACCATCCAGATCGGCGGCGCGGCCTTCACCAACAATCGCGGCGGAGGCATCAACATCGGCGGCGCGGACAAGGTGCAGATCATCGACACGGTGTTCCAGGACAATGGCGTGAACGTGGTGTCGAGCCAGCGTTCGGACGTGTACTGCTACGTCGGCTGTTCGGACGTCACCGTGTTCAACACCAAGCACGACAACGTCGATAACGGACCCAACAACCAATTGGTGTTCTCGGCGGCCGGCAGCGGCGTGGCCGGCTTGCGGGTCGCCATGACCAAGTCGACATACAACCGCGCCGGCGGCGGTGGCGCCACGATCCAGCTGGGCAGTAGCTCGACCAATGTATCGCATTATGGCAACGAGCTGCCGGCCATCGCCTCCATCGCCGAGCCGGCCTACCCGGCCGCCAACAAAGTGATCCAGGCCACCAGCCGCACGACCGCCGTCACGCTGAATACCATGTCCGGTCAAATCACCGGCAACAATGCGCCGCTGGCGGCGGGGACCACGGCGACGTTCATCGTCAACAATGCGATGGTCGGACTGAACGATACCGTGAACGTCACTTTCCAGGACGGCACGGCGCCGGTCAATACCCAGGTTGAACGCACGGTGCGGGCGGGGTCGTTCAAGATCACGCTGCGCAACGTCGATGCCTCGGTGGCCGATACCAGCACGCCGGTGATCAACTTCACGGTGCAGAAAGCCTTCAGCGCGCTGCCGGCCTAGCTTGGGGCGCCGGGTGGAAATGTAACTCGTCAGGACGGGAGCCGGGCCGGTAATCCATGTGGGGTTACGCCGACAGGAACGGTTTCCGGTTTACCCTACATAAACTGGCGGGGATGCACGATGGCGAGGGCGGCCGCTGTCGCCGATACTGGGATGGCAGACTCACCGCAATCCACATCCAGCGAGGTCATCATGGAACAGCAAGCCCCCACCCCAGCTTACGCGCCGCCATCCGGCAACGGCGGCACGACGCCAACTCCCAGCACCTCGCGCATCCGGGAGGAACTGGGGTGGCGGCTCATCCCCGGCAACGGAAGCAGCGCGATGCGCGCTTAGCCGGCACGGCCGCCGCCGCTTACTTGCCCGATGGCGAGGCGGCGTCCATCCTGTCCATCATCATTTGCATCATCAACTTCATCATGTCCATTTGTTTTTGCGCGGATGACGATGCCATGGACATGTGGCCGCCGCAGCCGGCGCCGGTCGTGCCGCTCATCATGGACATGCCATCCTGCATGGTTTTCATCTGTTCGGCCATGAGTGCCTTGCGCTCTTCCGGCGTCTTCGCGTTGCTCATCTTGTCGTGCATTTCCCGCATGGTCTTCATTTGCGCATCGATCTTTGCCGCCTGTTCCGCCGGCTTAGGGGCCGACGCGGCAGGGTGATGCGCATCGTGTGCCGGCGGTTCCGTCGCGAAGGACGAAGGGGCGGTGGCGACCAGGATCGAGGCCAGTGCGATGAGAGTGGAAATTTTCATACATACTCCGATAATGCCAGGCCGAACCGGCCGCGGGGCGCGGCGACACGCTGACCTGCATGATCCTATGGATATGGACGTTGATTTTGATTGATCTGAATCAAATTTAGGCCAAGCGGGGCCTGAGCGGGAAGGAAGGCCGGGCAGACGGCCGCGCCGCGCCGTCCGGGCGAATAAAATTGGAGGATATGGACGGGAACTCGTTAAGATAGCGGTGTGAGATTCTGGAGATGGTGGGTATGTGGTTAATTAGAAACTATGCCTCGCCCGTGGTTCGGGGCGCGTTGATGCTGGGATTGGCTTGGCCGGGGATGGCCGCAGCCACCGAAGTCAGCATGGCATTTGGCGAGAAGATACCGCCGTTCTGTTTTCCCGAAACCGACTCGGGCATCGAGCTGGAGATCATGCGGGAAGCGCTGGCGTTTCGCGGCCACACGCTGAAGCCGAAATACTATCCCTTCGCCCGCATCCCCACGGCCTTCAGGGCCGGCAGCGTGGACGCGGCGATGACGGACCTGGGCGAGGACATGGGAAAAGCCGGCGCATTCTACGGCGACCCTGCGGTCTTTTATGACAACGTTTTCATCACCCTGGCCGCCAGGAACCTCTCGATCAAGGCGCCGGCGGATCTGCGCGGCCTGACCGTCATCGCCTTTCCCGGCGCGCTGAAGCGCTATCCGGTGTGGCTGGACCAGGTGAAGAGGGACGGGCGCTACTTCGAGCAAAACAATCAGTCGCTGCAAGTGATGACGCTGACCGCCGGCCACTATGACGTCGCGCTCAGCGATAAAAACATCTACAAGTATTTCACCCTGCTGCTCCAGGGGAGCAAGAACTTCCATGCCAAGCCGGTCACGATGCACAACTTCGTGAAGCTGAATCCGATGGATTACCGTCCGGTGTTCAGGGACCAGGGCGTGCGCGACGACTTCAACGCCGGCCTGAAGCACCTCAAGAGTTCGGGCCGCTTCAACGCGATCTATAAAAAATACCTGGGCGACCAGCGCGACTAGCTCAGAACAATTCCAGATTGTCGCCGCCGCCGGCCTTGGGCCTGGCCGGCTTGTCCTTCTTCGGCGCCGGCGGGCGCGGCGCGGCCCACGCGCTCATGTGCTCGGCGGGATAGGGCCGCAGGAAGCTGCGCGCGTATTCGGGATCGGTGCAGTTCAGCCAGTCGTCCCATTCCGCCGGCGGCACGATCACCAGCGCGCGTTTCTCGTCGGGCGGACGGTGTTCGTCGCCGAGGAAATGGAAGCGCCGCATCAGCGGATGGTCGTCCGCATTGATCGTCAGCTGGGTGAACGAGGTCTGCCTGCCGTCCGAGCTTTCCCATTCGCGCCACAGGCCCGCCACCGCGAACATCGACTGGTCCGCCATGCCGATACCCCAGCGCTCGGCCTTGCCGCTTTCGTAGCAGGGTTCGTAGAAGGCCCGCATCGGCACCAGGCAAAGCTGCGCCTGCTTCCACGCGCCCGAGAACGAGCGCAGCTGGCCCACCGTCTCGGCCCGCGCGTTCATCGTGTCGTACGGCTTGACGCCGGCTGGGATGCGCTGGCGCGGCACCATGCCGTAGGTGGCCAGCACGCCTTCGCGCCCGCCGCCGGCGCCGCGGCGCACGATGGGCGCGGGGTAGTCCTTCCAGGTTTCATCCTTCCAGAAACCGGTGTCGTGCAGGTCGATGATGACGCCCATGACGGCTTCAAGCATTTCGGGTTCGGGCGGGCGGAAGTTGACGCACATGGGGGCGGAGCGGCGGGTTGGCGATGCCCGATGATAGCGCTTTTTGGCGGCGCGATGAAGTTGTGATATTTTCATGGTTTTCATGCGGGAGCGGTCGATGAGCAGAATTCGTTGGGTGTGCGGCTTGCTGTTGGCGGTCCTCGGCTGCACGGCGTGGGCGGAGGGCAAGACCTTCCGCATTCCCACCCGTCCCGGCGTGGAGACCAGCATCTACTGGGAGGCGCGGGAGGGCGCCCAGGCCACGGTGTTCCTGTTCACCGGCGGCAACGGCGGCTACGGCAAGGTGGCCGACGGCAAGCCCACCAGCCACAACTTCCTGGCCCGCAGCGTGGCGCTGTTTCTGGACGACGGCTACAACGTCGCCATCTTCGGCCTGCCCAGCGACACGCCCGCGCTCGACTACAGCGATCGCGTCAATCCCAAGCACCTGGCCGACGTGCGCGCCGCGCTGGACTTTGTGCACAGCCAGAGCCCGGTGCCGGTGTGGCTGGTCGGCACCAGCCGCGGCACGATCTCGGCCGCCTACGTGGCCATCGGCAGCGTGGACGATCCCCGCATCGCCGGCCTGGTGCTGACCTCCAGCGTCACCGCCTTCAAGAAGGAGGGCGCGGTGCCGACCCAGAACCTGGCCGCGCTCAGGCTGCCGGTGCTGGTGGTGCACCATGCCGGCGACGCCTGCGTGATCTGCCGCCCGCACGAGACGGACTGGATCATGAAGGGCCTGAAAAACGCCCCGGTCAAAAAGCTGATGATGATCGGCGGCGGCGGCCCGGCCAGCGGCGACCCGTGCGAGAGCTACCACCACCACGGCTACATCGGCCAGGAAAAGGAGGTGGTCGACCAGATGGCGGACTGGATGCGCCATCCCGCCAATTGATTATTTGACATGGCGGAACCCACGCTTGATAATCGGCCTTCCACCATATGCCGAGACGAGCCCATGGGTACCGCGATAGACAATACCGAAGTGTTGAAAGACTGGTTCCTGCGCAGCGGCGTGCACACGCCGCTGCACACCTGCATCGGTCCCTTGCCGAGCTCCAGGGCCTCCATCGTGCGCTGGACCAGCAACCAGCCGGACGCGATGATCCAGACCATCAGCTCCCACCCCGACGACTACCGCATCGCCATCATGCTCGAGCCGGTCGACGCCCGCATCTGGCTGCACGGGCAGCCGGTGTGGGGCGGGGTGATCGCGGCCGAGCGCTTCCGCATCTGTCCGCCCAGCGGCGCCAGCCAGTGGAGCCGCCTGAGCAGCTGCGACATCGTCAACCTGTTCGTGCCGGCCGCGTTGATCGACAGCCTGAACGCGCTGCGCGAAACGCCGCTGTGCCTGGGCGCCCAGCAGTTCACCTCGGATCGTCACGTGATGGAACTGGTGCGCCGCATGCTCAACGGCGACGCCATGGCCGGGCCGCTGCAAGCGCAGTATTGCGACGGCCTGATGGTTGCGCTGCTGAGCTATCTGCTGGAGCACTACAGCCGGCCGGCGGCGGCGCCGCAGTCGAGCACGCTTGGCGGCGGACGCCTGCGGCGCGTGCTGACCCACATGGGCGCCAACCTGGCCACCGGCGTCAGCAACCGCGACCTGGCCGCGCTGTGCGGCATGAGCGAGGCGCACTTCTCGCGCGAATTCCATCTGGCGCTGGGCCTGCCGCCGCACCGCTACCTGATGAAGATGCGGCTGGAGCAGGCGCGCACCATGCTGCTGGCCGGCGGCCGGGCGATGGCCGACATCGCCGAGGCCTGCGGCTTCCACGACGCCAGCCATCTGTCGCGCACCTTCAGCCGCCATTTCGGCACGCCGCCGGCCAAGTTCCGCCAGCAGCGCGGCAACTAGAAGTCGTTTCAAAAAGACCGCAGTGTCGTTGTGGTGCCTCGCCGTGCATTCGCACTGTCTTCGGCGCCACGCCTAGCTGCGCTCATTTTGAAACAACTTCTCAGGGTTTCAGCAGCTGGCGCGAGAAGCTGACGACCGCGCCCAGCGCGGCGAAGCCGGCCGCCAGCATCAGCGCGTACACCGTGCCGCGCGTGTCGGACAACGTGAAGCAATAGGCCACCAGCGCCGCGCCGGTGGCCTGGCCGCTCAGGCGGGCGGTGGCGACGATGCCGCTGGCGCTGCCGGCCCGAGCGCGCGGCGCGCTGCCCATGATGGCCTTCATGTTCGGCGCCTGGAAGAAGCCGAAGCCCACGCCGCACAAGGCCATGCGCCAGCCGATGTCGAACGCGGCGGCGTCGGGCGGCAGCGCGATCAGCAACAGCATGCCGCCGCACAGCAGCGCCAGGCCGATGCCGCCCAGCGTGCCGGCCGGGTAGCGGTCGCTCATCCAGCCGCCCAGCGGCCCCATCACGGCCACCAGCGCCGGCCACGGCGTGATCAGGAAGCCGGTGTCGATCGGAGAACGGCCCAGCGTGCGCTCGAAGAAGAACGGCAGCGACACGAAGGCCAGCGCCTGCACGGCGAAGGTGCAGAACGCCGTCAGCGCCGACAGCGCGAACATCGGCTTGCGGAACAAGTCCACCGGCAGCAGCGGCGCCGCGTGGCCGCGCTGGCGGCGCAGCAGCAGCGCCCAGCACAGCGCCGCGCCGGCGAGCTCGATCGGCAGGCGCTGCGGCGCGGCGCCATGCGCGGCGTCGCCCAGCGCCAGGATAGTCAGGCCGAAGGCGCCGACGTTGTACAGCGCCGCCAGCGCATCGAGCCGGCGCGCCGCGCGCGCGGTGTGCGGCAGCGCCTGCCAGGCCGCGCCCAGCGCCAGCAAGCCCAGCGGGACATTGATCGCGAACAGCCATGGCCACGACGCCAGCGACAGGATCAGCGAGGCGGCGGTCGGCCCCACCGCGAACGCCACCGCCACCACCAGCGCGTTGGTGCCGAAGCCCTGGCCCTGGCGCTCGGGCGGATAGATGGCGCGGATCAGCGCGGTGCTGACGGCCATCATCGCGCTCGCGCCCAAACCCTGCAGCAGCCGCGCCGCCACCAGCGCCGGCAGCGACCACGCCAGCGCGCACGCCAGCGAGGCCGCCGTGAACAGCACCAGCCCGCCGAGGGCGACGCGGCGGTAGCCGGCGATCTCGCCCAGCGCGGCGAACGGCAGCAGCGTCGCCACCATCGCCAGCTGGTAGGCGTTGACGATCCACACCGACGCGGCCGGCGTCGCCTGCAGCTGCTGCGCCATCGACGGCAGCGCGGTGTTGGCGATCGCCGTGTCCAGCGAGGCCAGCGCCACGCCGGTCATCAGCGACAGCATGGCCCAGGTGCGCTCGGCCGGCGGCAGGCCGGCCTCGGCGGCGGCCGCGCTCAATCGCGCACCACGCCGGACGGGCCGATGCGCTCGGCGTTCGGCACGTCCGACATGCGGATGCGGATCAGGTGGCGGCGCTCGTCCGTGTAGGTGGTGCGGCCGTGCAGCACGCGGTGGTTGTCGGCCCACAGCAGGGTGTCGGTGGGCAGCTGCTGCTTGAAGCGCGGCGCGCTGTGCTCGGCCACCTCGTTCATCAGCGCCAGCGCCTCCACCAGCGCCGGCGTGCTCAGGTCGGGCCGCACGGCCAGGCCTTTCTGGATCGCGTCGTAGCGCCAGCGCAGCGTGAAGCGGTCGCCGTCGCGGCGCGGCGGGCCGAACACCGGCGCCACGAAATGTTCGATGGCGGCGTCGCCGGCCGCGTACACGGCCGGCACGCGGAACGGCACCGGCGCGCCGTTCAGCAGCTCGTAGGCGGCGCGCCCGGCCGCTGTTTGCTGCAGGGTCTGGTAAATGGCCTCGCCGTCGATCAGCAGCGAGTGGCCGCCCTGGCAGTTGGCCGCCTGCACCACGTACAGGATGAACTGTTCCTCCGGCATCGGATAGAACGAGGAATCGGTGTGCATGTCGGCGCTGCCGACGCGTTCGGAAAACGTGGTGAAGCGGGCGTCGCTGTGGGCCTCCGGGCGCGACTTGACGTCCCAGGCCACGCGGCCGGTGCGCTGGTCGGTGGAGGTGGGAAAGCCCAGCATCAGCGTCAGCGCATACAGCGCGGCGTTGCGGCGGTCCTCGCTCAAGCCTTGCAGGCCGAGGCCGCCCAGCACCACGCCGTTGGTGCCCAGTCCGCGCAGCTGCCGGGTCAGCCGGCGCAGCGCGCCCACCTCGCTCAACTCGGCCCGCAGCGATACTTCCTCCGGGTGGGCATAAAAGCCATTTTCATTAAAGCCATTGAAGCGGCGGCTTAATATTTCATGGATTGCATTTAAATCGCCTCCCCATTCGACCTCGGCGGTTGCAATAGCAACATTATTACTTGCATTGAATAAATTGGACATAAGAATTCCTTTTGATTAAAACGAATGTTGCTCTGGGGAAGAGCGGATATTCTAATGCCAGGTTATCTGCCTAACTGTTGTTTTTAATGCGAAATGGAAACTTATATTCCAAGTGTTGATTTTAATAAATGCTTTGAAAACAATATGTTGCGAATAGTCTACAAGGCGGGAATGCCCGACGCTTGGGCGATTCCGCTTGCGTTATGATGATTGCCGTCCACTCCCGAATAGCGGTCAGTTACTATCAAATTAAACGTTGAAGGACTAGCATAATGAAATGGTTCGATTCGCTGCGTCTAGGACAAAAGCTGGGGCTGGCATTCTCCGCGGTAATCGCGCTGACGGTGCTGGTCGGGGCGTTTTCCGTAATGGAACTGGCCCAGGTTAATAATACGTCCAAGCGGTTTTCCACCCGCTGGATGCCCAGCATCCGGGTGATCGAGGATATCAAGTCGCAGATCGCGCGCATCCGCACCCGCGAGCTGCAATACATCATTTCGTCCAACCCGGCTGACATGGACAAATACGACCAGGTGATCGCCAAGGACCTGGTCGACCTGAAGAAAATGCAGGACGAGTTCGTGGTGCTGGCCAGCTCCGCCGAGGAGCAGTCCATGTACGCCAAGTTCGTCGACATGTGGGCGCGCTACATGGAGGAGGACGGCAAGATCCGCGCCGCCGCCCGCGCCAACAACGACGACCAGGCGCGCGCGCTGATCCGCGGCGAGTCGAACAAGCTGATCGTGGCCCTGCGCGGCCAGGTCGACCAGTTGGTCGATTTCTACACCGACGGCGGCAAGCTGGAGGCGGTCGAGGGCGACCGCCGCTATGCCTCGTCGCGCCTGTGGATACTGGCGCTGGTGATCGGCAGCGTGGCGTTCGGCGCCACCGGCGCGCTGCTGATCACGCGCTGGCTCACGCGCAGCCTGGGCGGCGAGCCGGCCTATGCGACCGACATCGTCAGCCAGATCGCCGCCGGCGACCTGGGCGTGACGGTCGAGACCCGCGCCGGCGACACCACCAGCCTGCTGTTCGGCATGCGCACCATGCGCGACAACCTGGAGAAGATCGTCGGCGAGGTGCGCGGCGCCACCGGCGTGATCACCAGCGCCTCGGGCGAGATCGCCGCCGGCAACCTGGACCTGTCCTCGCGCACCGAGCAGCAGGCCAGCTCGCTGGAGGAGACCGCCGCCTCGATGGAGGAGCTGACCTCGACCGTGCGCCACAACGCCGACAACTCGGCCCAGGCCAACCAGCTGGCCAGCTCGGCGGCCAGCGTGGCGCAGAAGGGCAGCGCGGTGGTGGCGCAGGTGGTCGACACCATGGGCGCGATCAACACCTCGTCGCGCAAGATCGCCGACATCATCGCGGTGATCGACGGCATCGCTTTCCAGACCAACATCCTGGCCTTGAACGCGGCGGTGGAGGCGGCCCGCGCCGGCGAGCAGGGCCGCGGCTTCGCGGTGGTGGCGACCGAGGTGCGCAACCTGGCCCAGCGCTCGGCCGCGTCGGCCAAGGAGATCAAGGACTTGATCAGCGAATCGGTCGGGCAGGTGGAGAGCGGCAGCAAGCTCGTGGCCGAGGCCGGCGCGACGATGAACGAGGTGCTGGAAAGCGTGCAGAGCATGGCCGGCGTGATGGCCGAGATCAGCCACGCCAGCCGCGAGCAGAGCGCCGGCATCGAGCAGGTCAACCAGGCCATCTCGCAGATGGACACCGTGACCCAGCAGAACGCCGAGCTGGTCCAGCAGGCCGCGTCGGCCGCGCAGGGCTTGCAGGAGCAGGCCGCCACGCTGTCGCAGCTGGTGAGCGTGTTCCGCCTCAAGGACGGCGGCCGCGGCGCGGCGCCGGCGGTGCGCGCGGCGCGCGCCAAGTCGTGGCCTGCCCTGAGCAGCGCCGTGCGTTAGCACCGGCGTGGTCAGCGCCCCACAGTTTGCACTGCGGCATGGGAATGCCAGCAGCTTAGTACAAAAACAGCAGTCCTGTCCGTGACCTGAGCACGCCGACAAAACACACTCCGTGTCAGTTGAAGTCCTTTCGTCAAACTGTCACGGAGTGTTCATGTCGCAAATTCGTCCCATCGTTCGTGCCGTCGCCTTGCTGTGCGCCGGCGCCGCCCCCCTGACCGCCGCCGCCCAGGCCAGCGCCGAAGCGAGCACCGTCGCGCCGCCGCGCGTGGAGATCACCGGTTCGCGCATCAAGCGGGTCGACGCGGAAACCGCGTCGGCCGTGCAGGTTATCACAGCCGAGCAGATCGCCCGTTCCGGCGCCGCCACCGTCAGCGACGTGCTGCGCGATCTGCCGGCCGGTAACACCGGCGGCTACACGGCGGAGGGCACGCCGGGCCAGGCCTTCGGCTCGGCCGGCATCTCGCTGCGCGGCTTGGGCGCGGGCTCCACGCTGACCCTGATCAACGGCCGCCGCGTGGCGCCGTTCGGCTTCGGCTCGGCCTCGTTCGTCGACACCAACGCGATCCCGGTCGACGCCGTCGAGCGCATCGAGGTGCTGCTGGACGGCGCCTCGGCGATCTACGGCGCCGACGCCATCGGCGGCGTCATCAACATCATCCTGCGCAAGAACTACGAGGGACTGGCGCTGAAGGTCTCGGGCGGCACCTCAGCCTACCACGACGGCAACACCGGCGACATCGGCCTGACCTACGGCAAGGGCACGCTGGCGCAGGACGGCTACAACTGGCTGCTGAGCCTGTCCCACCGCGACACCAGCCCGGTGCTGGCCAACGCCCGTCCGCGCACCCGGGACGCCGACTTCCGCCGCTTCGGCCTGCTCGACCGCCGCTCCTCGTTCTCCAGCAACGTCTACACCGCGTCCGGCACCACCGGCGGCAGCTTCCTCGGCATCCTCGGCGACTGCCCGGCGCTGGTGGACGCCGGCTCGCCGCTGAACGGCCGCTGCATCAACGACAACACCAGCGCCGTCACGCTGCAATCGAAGAGCCAGCGCGACAACGTCTACAGCGCGCTGACCTACGACCTGGGCCACGGCTGGGAAATGTTCGGCGACGCCGCGCTCAGCCGCAGCCGCCAGGCGTCCAGCATGTACAGCTACGCCACCAATTCCTACGGCGCCTACACCAACGACCTGGTCGACAAGTACGGCCTGTACGGCAACGCGCCGGGCACCACCATCAGCTACCTGCTGCTGCCGGCCGGCCATCCGCAGAACAAGTGGGGCAAGACGGTGGGCGTGCGCTATGTGTTCAACGACGTGCCCACCACCATCGCCAGCGAGAGCCGCAACATGCGTGGCACGCTGGGCGCGCGCGGCACGCTGGGCAAGTGGGACGTGGAGGGCGCGGCCATGTTCTCGCGCTCGCTGACCGACACGCGCTATCGCGGCTACATCCAGGACAAGGTGCTGATCAACGACGTGCTCGACGCGGACGGCCTGGTGCGCAACAGCTTCCTGCTGCGCAACCCGAACGGCAACGATCCGGCGCTGATGGCGCGCCTGTATCCGCAGATGAACAACCACGCCGACACCAGCACCAGCAGCGTCGACGTGCACGGCAACCGCGAACTGTACACGCTGCCGGGCGGGCCGCTGTCGATCGCGGTCGGCGCCGAGTACCGCCGCGAGAAATTCGACGCCACGCCCGACCCGCTGTTCACCGACGGCTCGATCCAGCTGATCGGCATGACCGGCTCCAACGGTTCGCGCAGCGTGACGGCCGCGTATGGCGAATTGTCGGCGCCGGTGCTCAAGTCGGTAGAGCTGAGCCTGGCCGCGCGCTCCGACCGCTACAGCGATTTCGGCTCGGCCTTCACGCCCAAGGCCGGCGTGAAATGGAGCCCGCTGCCGCAGCTGGCCTTGCGCAGCACCTACGCCGAAGGCTTCCGCGCGCCGTCGCTGCCGGAACTGCACGCGGGGAACACCAACGGCTACACCAAGGTGCTCGATCCCAAGCGCTGCCCGGTGTTCACCGCCGGCAACGACGACTGCGAACGCTACGTGGCCTTCACCACCGGCGCCAATCCCGACATCAAGGCGGAAAAATCCAAGAGCGTGACGGTGGGCTTCGTGGCCGAGCCGGTGCCGGGCTGGTCGCTGTCGGTCGACGCGTACCACATCAAGCGGCGCAACGAGCTCTCCACGATCAGCGCCAGCTACCTGCTGGAGAACGAGGCCAAGTTCGCCGACCGCATCGTGCGCAATCCGGTCAGCGGCAAGCTCGACCATCTGAGCCTGATCACCGCCAACCTGTCGTCCACGCAGACGCGCGGCGTGGACGTGGACGCGCGCGGCAGCTTCACCGTGGGCGACTGGGGCCGCGTCTCGCTGAGCGCCAGCTACAACCGCATGAACAGCTACCTGAGCACCGACGTGCCCGGCAACGATCCGCTCGACTACGTGGGCTACTACCTGCAGCCGAAGAATCGCGGCCGCGCCGGCGTGGCCTGGGACCGCGGCCCGTGGGACGCCAGCCTCAACTGGAACTACGTGGGCGGCTACTCGGTCAAGAGCTCGCCGGACGTGGCCTGCGCGTTCCAGGCGGCCACGCCGCAGCTGTGCGACGTGCACTCGTGGCTGACGGCCAGCGCCTATGTCGGCTACAAGGGCTTCCGCAATCTGGAGCTGTCGCTGTCGGTGCAGAACCTGGCCAACAAGGAAGCGCCGATGGACGCCAGCCAGCTGGCCTACTTGCAGGGTTACGGCACCTCCTACCACAGCCAGATCGGCCGCTATGTGCAGCTGACCGCCAGCTACAAGTTCAAGTAATCAACCCAGGCGCCGGCCCCGCGCCGGCGCCGCTTTATGAGTTTTTCCATGTCCAGAATTCTTTTTGCTTCGATCGCGCTGCTGCTGTCGGCCTGCAGCACCGTCGCGCCTATCGATCACAACAACGATGCCTTGCGCGTCGAATGCCATTGGGATTTGCAATATCCGAGCGTGGCGCCGGCCGACGCCACGCTGGCGCAGCTGCGCGAGACGGCCACGCGCCGCCTGGCCGCGCTGAACCTGAGCGCGCAGTGGGAACTGAACAGCGAAGGCGCCAGCGCCGAAGCCTTCACCGACAGCGAACCGGATCGCCAGCGCCTGCATCGCCTGCTGAGCGTGGTATTGCCGGGAATGGAGCGCTATCCGGCATCGTTCTTCGCCAACGTCCGCCTGCACCACATCGTGCTGGTGAAGGAGCTGGCGGTGGGCGGCCAGCGCCGGCTGGCGATGCCGATGGCCGAGGTCGACAGCGTGGCCTACGCCGACAACAGCGCCAAGCTGTGCCCGGCCGGCATGGAGATGCGCGTGCATCACGAGTTCTACCATTTCATCGACCACCGCGAGTACAACGACTACTACCATGCCGATCCGGCGTGGCTGGCGCTCAATCCAGCCGGGCTCACCTACGGCAAGGGCGGCGCCACGTTCTACGGCAAGAACCTGCAGGATGTCGGCCACGCCAAGCCGGGCGTGGTCAGCCTGTATTCCAGCTACGGCCAGGAGGAGGACAAGGCCGAAACCTTCGGCTGGATGATGACGCCGGACTATGCGGCGCGTCTCGACCTGTACGCGATGGAGGACGCCAGCGTGGCGGCCAAGCTGCGCCACATGCGCGAGCAGTTCCGCAAATACAGCCAAGCGGGGGACGTGAAAAATAATTAATTGTCGGGCTTGCAATCGATGCATGCAGCCGCAGCTTAGGTCGGTCTTTTCTTAAAAAGCGATTAAGAATGAACCGTTACCCGCTGTGGAAGTACATCGTGATTGTGGTCACGGTGTTGCTGGGCGCGCTCTACACCGCGCCCAATTATTTTGGACAGTCGCCGGCGCTGCAGATCAGCAGCGACAAGGCCAGCGTGCGCGTCGGCGCCGAGCTGGCCGGCAAGGTCGAGACAGTGCTCAGGCAGGCGCAGCTGCCGTTCAGCGGCGTCGCCTACGACAGCGCCTACGCCTCGGTGCGCGCGCGCTTCGCCGATCCCGACACGCAGTTCCGCGCCAAGGCGGTGCTGGAGCAAGGCTTGAACGCCGACAGCGCCGATCCGAACTATCTGGTCGCGCTGAACCTGCAGTCCGACACGCCGCGCTGGATGCTGAAACTGCGCGCGCTGCCGATGTATCTGGGCCTGGACCTGCGCGGTGGTGTGCACTTCCTGATGCAGGTCGACACCAGGGCTGTGCTGGACAAGAAGCTGCAGGGCGTGCAGTCGTCGGTGCGCAGCGTGTTGCGCGACAAGTCCGTGTTCCATGGCGGGATCACGCGTGTCGGCGACACGATAGAAATCAGCTTCCGCGACGAGGCCGCGCGCCAGAAGGCCAGGGACTTGATCGCCGGCCAGGGCCCCGAACTGCTGCTGGCCGATGGCGCCGACGGCGCGCAGCTGAAGACCGTCGTGCGGCTCAAGCCCGAGGCCTTGAAGCAGACCATCGACGACGGCGTCGCGCAGAATATCGCCACCTTGTCCAAGCGGGTGAACCAGCTCGGTGTGGCCGAGCCCATCATCCAGCAGCAGGGGCCTGATCGCATCGTGGTGCAGCTGCCCGGCGAGCAGGACGTGGCGCGCGCCCGCGCCGTCATCGGCCGCACGGCTACGCTGGAGGTGCACATGGTCGACGAGACGATCACACGCGGCACCGAGATGGGCGCGGCGATTCCGCTGAACTCGCAGCTGTACACGATGGGCAGGGATGCGCCGGCCGTGCTGTACAAGGAGGTGGTGCTGACCGGCGACTACATCACCAGCGCCACCGCCGGCCACGACGAGAACAATCAGCCTGCCGTGTTCATCGACCTCAACACGGCGGGCGGACGCAAGATGTCGGCCGCCACCGCCGACCGCGTGGGCAAGCACATGGCCATCGTGCTGATCGAGAAGACCGGCAAGCCGGAGGTGATCTCGGTGGCCACGCTGACGAGCGAACTCAACGGGCACTTCCGCACCACCGGCGTCGGCAGCGCGCAGAACGCGGCCGACCTGGCGCTGATGCTGCGCTCGGGCGCGCTGTCGGCGCCGATGGAGATCATCGAGGAACGCACCATCGGCCCGCAGCTGGGCGCGGAGAACATCGCCAAGGGCCTGCATTCGACCATGTACGGCTTCGCCGCGATAGCCGTGTTCATGATCGGCTACTACATGCTGTTCGGCTTCTTCAGCGTGCTGGCGCTGGCCTGCAATCTGTTGCTGCTGCTGGCCTTGCTGTCGCTGATGCAGGCCACCTTGACCTTGCCCGGCATCGCCGCGATCGCGCTGGCGCTGGGCATGGCGATCGACGCCAACGTGCTGATCAACGAACGCATCCGCGAGGAGCTGCGCGGCGGGGCCACGCCGCAGCAGGCCATCGCCACCGGCTTCGACCGCGCCTGGGCCACCATCCTCGATTCCAACGTGACCACCCTGATCGTCGGCGTGGCCTTGTGGGTGTTCGGCTCCGGCGCGATACGCGGCTTCGCGGTGGTGCATTGCCTGGGCATCCTGACGTCGATGTTCTCGGCGGTGTTCGTCTCGCGCGGCGTGGTCAACCTGTGGTACGGCGGGCGCAAGAAGCTGGCCTCGCTGTCCATCGGCACGGTCTGGCGCGGCAAGTAGCAGCTGAGCGATAATGGCTGCTCTTAACCTCATCAAGGAGATCACATGAAACAGCTATTGCTTGCTTGCGCGTTGCTAGGTGCGTTTGCCGCCCAGGCGGATGAAGCCGCAACGTGTTCGGCGTCCGCCGGCAGTTATCGCACCGGTGTGGTGGTGAAGGGGCCGAAGTTTTCTCACGGCCAGTTCCGCAAGGGCGTGGAGCTGTCGCACACGCACCTGAAGATGAAGTCGGACCAGGACGGCAAGGTCTACGATGTCGCTATCGATAATGTCTTCGCCAGCGGCTTCGAGCCGAACCAGAAGACCGTGCCGGCCTCGCTGAGCGGCATCCGCGTGAACGACCGGGTGGAAGCCTGCGGCCAGCTGTACACGGACGGCGGTGTCGGCATCCACTGGGTGCACACCAACTGCGGCAAGAAGCCGACGCCGGCCAAGCCGGACGGCTGGCTGAAGGTGATCTCGTCCGATGGCCAGCCGGGCCAGAACATCGAAAGCAATAACCAGTACTGTTCGGTGTTCAACTAAACCCCGGTATTGCCATGCTTGCTATACTGTTGCCTGTGAGAGAAATTTTCAGGGGAATAGTTTGCAGGCTTTGAACAAACGATGGAAGCGGTGGGGCGTGGGCGTGGCCGGCGCGGTGGGTGTGTACGCGCTGGCGGGCGGCTGGCTGCTGCCGTATGCGATCAAGAGCCAGCTTCCAAAGTTTGTCGAGACCGAGTTGGAGCGCAAGGCTAGCATTGGCGAAGTCAGCTTCAATCCCTTTACGTTGCGGCTGGCCGTGCAGCAGTTCCAGCTGACCGAGGCCAATGGCGCGCCCTTGTTCGGCGTCGGTGCGCTGGAGGTGGAGATGCAGTGGCGCTCGCTGCTGCGCCGCGCCTGGAGTTTCGCCGATATCCGCATCGTCGCGCCGACGGTGCAGCTGGCCATCGCGCCGGACGGCAAGTTCAATATCGCCGAGTTCGTCGAGACGCTCAACAAGCGCAAGCACGACGACAGCGACAGCGGCATGCCGCGCCTGATCATCGAGCATTTCGCGCTGGAGCAGGGCAAGGTCGATATGCATGACCGTCATGCCGGCTACAACGATACTTTCACCCCCATCGCGTTCACGCTCAACAACCTGAGCACGCTGCCGGACGAGAACGGCGACTACACGCTGAGCGCCGACGCCGGCCTGGGCGGCAAGCTGCGCTGGAAGGGCACGAACGCGCTCAATCCGATCGGCGGCAGCGGCGTGCTGACACTCGATAGCGTGGCCTTGCCGGGGATGTCGACGTACCTGAAGTCGTTTGCGCGGGTGGCGGTGGTCGATGGGCGGCTGTCGGCCAAGTTGCCGTACAAGTTTGCGTACAAGGATGGGCAGCTGGAGGCCAATCTGTCCGGCGCTGGTCTGGCGTTGAACGATCTGGTGGTCAAGCGCGATGGCGCGGCCGAGGCGTTCGTCAAGTTGAAGCTGTTCGATGTCAGCGATGTGGGCGTGGATCTGCTCAAGCGCACGGTGACCGTCGGCGGCTTGCATGTGAACGGCGGCGCGCTGGCGGTGCGCCGCGATGCCAAGGGCGAGCTGGATGTGGCGAACCTGATGGTGCCCGCCGCGCCGGCGACGGCGCCCGAGTCCGCGCCAGGGGCTGCGGCCAAGCCTGCGCCGGCGGTAGCGGCCAGGCCAGCGGCCGAAGCCAAGCCGGCGCCGGCGGGCGCGGCCGCGCCAGCATCTGCGACGAAGCCTGCGCCGGCGGGCAACTGGAAAGTCCAGCTCAAGCAGCTCGCTCTGGACGATATCGCGGTGGCGGCAGTGGACGAGACCGTCAGCCCCGCGCTGAAATTCAATGCGGACAAATTGAAGTTGAACCTGCAACTGCAGGCCGAACCGACCGCCGCCGGTCTCAAGCTGAACATCGCCGACGCCGCCTTCTCGGTGGACAACCTTCTGCTGAGCAGCGGCGCGATGACGCCGCTCAAGCTGGCGCAGCTGGGCTTCGAAGGCGGCGAGATCGACCTGGCCGCGCACCACGCCAGCCTGGGCCGACTGCACTTCGACGTCGGCCAGCTGGACCTGTCGCGCGACAGCAAGGGCAAGTTCCTGTTCCTGAACACGTTCCCCAAAGCGGGCAGCGGCGCGCAGCCGCCGGCCAAGGAAGCGCCGGCCTCGGCGCCGTGGAGCGCCAACATCAAGACCGTCGAGTTCAACAAATTCGGCGCGCGCTACGATGACGCGAGCAGTGGCATCAAGGGCAATCTGCAAGACTTCAACCTCAAGCTGACCGACGCCAGCACCGACCTGAAGAAGCCGCTGGCGTTCGACGGCGCGGTCGCGCTGCGCGAAGGCGGGCAGTTGACGGCCAAGGGCAAGGTGGTGCCATCCACCGGCGCGGTCGATACCGACCTCAAGCTGACCAAGCTGGCGATCGCGCCGGTGCAGCCGCTGCTGTCCAAGTACGTCAAGCTGAAGATCGCCGACGGCAGCATCTCGGGCCAGGGTCGCTTGCACACCGGTGCCGGCGGCAAGGCCGATCCCGGCCTGCGCTACGACGGTTCGCTGGAAGTGGCCGAGCTGGCCCTGAACGAGGAGGACAACGACCGCTTCGCCCACTGGAAATCGGTGCGCGCCGACAAGCTGGCCTTCGGCCTGTCGCCGGATCTGCTGGATGTGGCCGAGCTGCGCGTCATCGAGCCGGACGCCACCCTTATCATCGAGAACGACCGCAGCTTCAACGCCCAGCGCTTGCTGGTGACGCAGCCCGCCACGCCGGCGCCCGCCGCCAAGCCCGCCGCCGCGGCGCCGGCCGCCGAGCCGTTCCCGGTGAAGGTGCGCCGCGTGCGCTTCGAGAACGCCAAGCTGGCCTTCACCGACCTGAGCCTGCGGCCGCAGTTCTCCGCCAAGATTTATGAGCTGGGCGGCGTGATCACCGGCCTGTCGTCCAAGCGCGACGCCAGCAGCCAGATCGAGCTGGACGGCCGCGTCGACGACTTCGGCCTGGCGCGCATACGCGGCAAGCTCAACCCCTTCGTCCCGGCCGACAACACCGACATCAACGTGGTGTTCAAGAACGTCGACATGGTCTCGGCCTCGCCGTACAGCATGAAGTTCGCCGGCTACAAGATCGCGCAGGGCAAGATCTCGCTGGACCTGGAATACAAGGTCGCCAAGGGTCAGCTGGAAGGCAACAACCACATCGTGCTCGACAACCTGACCCTGGGCGAACGCATCGACAGCCCGGACGCGCTCAAGCTGCCGCTGGAACTGGCGCTGGCCATCCTGAAGGACAGCGACGGCCGCATCGACCTCGGCGTGCCGGTCTCGGGCAACATGAACGATCCGCAGTTCAGCTACGGCTCGGTGGTGTGGAAGGCGATTGGCAACATCATGACCAAGATCGTCACCTCGCCGTTCCGCGCGTTGGGCAGCCTGTTCGGCATCAGCGGCGACAAGCTGGAGTCCATCGACTTCGATGCGGGCAGCGACACGGTGCTGCCGCCTGAACGCGAGAAGCTCAAGCAGGTGGCGCAGATCCTGGCGAAGAAGGCGCAGCTGAAGTTGTCGGTGCCTGGCCAGTACAGCGAACAGTCCGACGGCGCGGCGCTGCGCGCGCAAGCCTTGCGCCGCGTGGTGCTGGCGCGCGCCGACATCAAGCTGGCGCCGGGCGAGCAGCCGGGCCCGCTCGACATGGGCCAGCGCAAGGTGCGCGGCGCCGTGCGCGACCTGTACGCCGAACGCTTCGGCGCGGCCGAGCTCGACAAGCAGAAGAAGGCCGCCGAAGCGGCCGCCGGTCCCGGCGCCGATGCGGCCGCTGCCGACGCCGCGCAAAAGAAACTGCCGATGCTGCAGCGCCTGGGCAAGCTGGTGCAGGGCGAGCCGCAAGTGGCGGACGCCACGGCCTTCTACGCCAAGCTGCAGGAAGGCCTGGAGCAGAAGCAGCCGCTGCCGGCGGATGCCTTGCCGCAGCTGGGCGCCAGGCGTTCGGCCGCGATCCTGGCGGCGTTGAAGGGCGAGGGCGTCGATGCCGCCGCCGCGCTGGTCGCCGCGCCGGAGCCGGTGGAGGCGGGCGCGGGCAAGCCGGTCGCGCTCAAGCTCGGCCTGTCGGCCAAATAAGATGGACGACACCAAACCACACGCGGGCGGCGGCGCGCTGCTGGCGGGATGCGCGCTGCTGGCCAGCCAGCTGTCGCTGAACTTCGGCGCGGCGATCGCCAAGCATCTGTTCCCGCTGATCGGCGTGGAGGGTGTGACGGCCTACCGGGTCGGCATCGCGGCGGTGCTGATGCTGCTGATCTATCGCCCGTGGCGCACGCCGCTGACGTGGCAGCAGGGCGTCAACGTGGCGATCTACGGCAGCGTGATCGGCCTGATGAACCTGCTGATCTACCGCTCCTTCAACCGCATCCCGCTGGGCATCGCGGTGGCGATCGAGGTGGCCGGGCCGTTGACGGTGGCGGTGCTGTCGTCGCGCCGGCCGCGCGATTTCGCCGCGGTCTGCCTGGCGGTGCTGGGCCTGTATTTCCTGCTGCCCATCCACGACAAGGTCGACCAGCTCGATCCGGTCGGCGTGATGTACGCGGGCGGCGCGGCCGTGTGCTGGGCCTTGTACATCGTGTACGGCAAGCGGGTGTCGGTGATGCATGGCGGGCAGTCGGTGGCGTGGGCCATGCTGGCGGCGTCGCTGTTCATCGTGCCGATCGGCGGCTGGTATGGCGGCGCGGTGCTGCTGACGCCGGCGTATCTGCTGATCGGCCTGGCGATCGCGGTGATGTCCAGCGCCTTGCCGTACACGCTGGAGATGCTGTCGATGCGCACGCTGTCGTCGCGCACCTTCAGCATGTTCAGCAGCGCCGCGCCGGCGCTCAGCGCGCTGGCCGGCTTCGCGGTGCTGGGCGAACATCTGACGCCGACCCAATGGCTGGCCATCGCCAGCATCGTGCTGGCCTCGGCGCTGACGTCCTTGCGTTGAATTGAAGTCGCTGGGCTTGCCTGCGGCTAGCATTGGCGCCTAAGATGGTTGAATGGACACTGATACCAAAGTCACGGTCCCGGACGAATTTGTCGTCGGCATGCGTGCGTGTTTCGACAGGATCGATACGCACCTGGACCACATTGAGGTCAATATGGTGACCAGGGCGGATCTGGCTAATTTCAGCGTCACAATGATCAAGTGGATTGCGGGGATGGTCATTGGCGCCGGGCTGGTTGCCATCACGGTCATGGCTTTCGTATTGGATGGCGCCATGCGTCCCAGCGTGGCGCCCGCGCCGGCCCCCATCGTCATTCAACTAAATAAGCCCGTGTTGCATTTGTGACTAGTTCGTGGCAGCATAGCCGCTTATTGGAGGAGACACGTATGCAAATCGCCCGAGCACAACAACCGATCGCCGCCGCCACCGTTTCGCTGATCGCGTTCGTGCTGTGCGTGGGCGCCTTCCTGCCGCCGCTGAACAAGTACACGCTGGGCTCGGTGCCGTTGATGATACTGGCCGGCGTCGGCATCGCGGTCAGCCTGATCGTGCACCTGGTGTTCATCGGCATGTCCGCGCAGCGGCTGGGACGTTCGCCGGTGCTGTGGGTGATCATCAGCGTCTGCCTGTTTCCGGTCGCCTCCATCGTCGGCCTGATCCTGTTCGAGTGGTTCAGCGACCAGGAAAAACAAGCCAGCGCATAAAAGGGTATTGCAAAAAGCCGAAACCTTCGGCTAGTATGGATGCCGATGCGACATTGCATCGACGTCGCTCGGACGGTTCCGGGCGCTTACGTGAGACATCCATGACTGACACCCAAGCTCCGCGCAGCTTTTCGCGCATCGATCGCCTGCCTCCCTACGTTTTCAATGTCACCGCCGAGCTCAAGCTGGCGGCGCGCCGTCGCGGCGAAGACATCATCGACATGTCGATGGGGAACCCGGATGGCGCCACGCCGGCCCACATCGTCGAAAAACTGGTCGACACCGTCCAGCGTCCCGACACGCACGGTTACTCCGCCTCTAAGGGCATACCGCGTCTGCGGCGCGCGATCACCAAGTGGTACAAGAACCGCTACGAGGTCGATTTCGACCCCGATTCGGAAGCCATCGTCACCATCGGCTCCAAGGAGGGCCTGGCGCACCTGATGCTCGCCACGCTGGACCAGGGCGACACGGTGCTGGTGCCCAATCCCAGCTACCCGATCCACATCTGGGGCGCGGTGATCGCCGGTGCCAACATCCGCTCGGTGCGCATGACGCCCGGCGTCGACTTCTTCGACGAGCTGGAGCGCGCGGTGCGCGAGAGCTATCCGAAGCCGAAGATGATGATCCTGGGCTTCCCGTCCAACCCGACCGCGCAGTGCGTGGAGCTGGAGTTCTTCGAGCGCGTGGTGGCGCTGGCCAGGCAGCACAACATCCTGGTGGTGCACGACCTGGCCTACGCCGACATCACCTTCGACGGCTGGAAAGCGCCGTCCATCATGCAAGTGCCCGGCGCGCGCGAGGTGGCGGTGGAGTTCTTCACCATGTCCAAGAGCTACAACATGGCGGGCTGGCGCATCGGCTTCATGGTCGGCAACAAGGAGCTGGTGGCGGCGCTGGCGCGCATCAAGAGCTACCACGACTACGGCAGCTTCACGCCGGTGCAGGTGGCGGCGATCGCCGCGCTGGAAGGCGACCAGAGCTGCGTGAGCGAGATCTGCGCGATGTACCAGAGCCGCCGCGACGTGCTGCACAAGGGCTTGTGCGAAGCCGGCTGGCCGGTGGACAAGCCGAAGGCGTCGATGTACATCTGGGCCCGCATTCCGGAGCAGTACCGCCACCTGGGCTCGCTGGAGTTCTCCAAGCTGCTGCTGGCCGAGGCCAAGGTGTGCGTGTCGCCCGGCATCGGTTTCGGCGACTACGGCGATGACTATGTGCGCTTCGCGCTGATCGAAAACGAGGCGCGGATACGACAGGGCCTCCGCGGCATCAAGGCCATGTTCCGCAAGGCCGAATAAATCTGCTCGGACCTTACGCCGCATCAAACGCCTGGTTTGATGCGGCGGCTACTGTGTTCCTGAATTCCTACAGGAGCCTCCATCATGCCTTCCCCTCCGGTCAGCGACAGCACGCGTCGTTTGCTCGACGCAGTCAGGAAACTTGAACTCACCCTGCAATCGGTCGGCTTGCCGCGCGTCCTGGCGCGGTTGCCGGTGTGCTGGCTGTGCTGGCACTATTGCCGCACGCTGGACCAGAAGATCGTGCGCATCAAACGCATCGCGGGCAAGTTCGAGCAGTGGCTGCCGGCCATCCGCGCCTATTCGGGCGACGGCATGGCGCAGATGGAGCTGATCGACGTCGACCTCAGCATGCGCAACGACATCGAGGTCACCAAGAACACCATGTGGGAGTTGCGCAGCTACTGCATCGACGTGGGCCGCATGTTCGAACAGCTGGGCTATCAGTCGCCGGGCTTGCGGCGGCGGCAGGCGCTGTTCCTGCAGATACTGGAGAGCTCGTGCGTGTCGGCCAGCACCATGCAGGCGGCGCTGGCCGAGCACGACAACGCGGCGCTGGCGCTGCTGCGCGCGCGCCAGGCGCTGGAGCGCGCCCGCACCGGCGAGGCGCCCGCCGTTTAAAATCCTTCCAGCACGAGCTTGCCCTTGGCGCGGTTGCTCTCGATGAGGGCGTGCGCGCGCTTCAGGTTGGCCGCGTTGATTTTGCCGTAGCGTTCGGCCAGCGTGGTCTTGAGGACGCCGGTGTCGACCAGCGTGGCCACGTCGTTCAGCAGCTGATGCTGCTTCTGCATGTCGGCCGTGGCGAACATCGACCGCGTGAACATGAACTCCCAGTGCAACGAAACGCTCTTGCGCTTCAACAGGCGCACGTCGAGGGCGGCCGGGTCGTCGATCAGCGCGACCTTGCCCTGCGGCGCGACCAGCTCGGCGATGGCGTTCCAGTGTTGGTCGGTCTGGTTCAGGCTGGCGACGTAGTGCACCGGCGGCAGGCCGAGGCGGGCGATCTCCTCGTTCAGCGGCCTGGTGTGGTCGATGACGTGGTGGGCGCCCAGTTCCCGCACCCAGGCCGCCGTGTCGGGGCGCGAGGCGGTGCCGATCACGGTCAGACCGGTCAGCTGGCGCGCCAGCTGCACCAGGATGGAACCGACCCCGCCGGCCGCGCCGATCACCAGCAGCGACTGGCCGGCCGCGCCCTTGTCGCGGCTCACTTCCAGGCGTTCGAACAGCAGTTCCCAGGCGGTGATGGCGGTCAGCGGCAGCGCGGCGGCCTGGCCGAAGTCCAGCTTGCGCGGCTTGTGGCCGGCGATGCGCTCGTCCACCAGATGCAGTTCGCTGTTGGTGCCGGGACGCGTCAGCGCGCCGGCGTACCAGACTTCGTCGCCCGGCTGGAACAGCGTGACGTCGGGACCGACGGCCTTGACCACGCCGGCCGCGTCCCAGCCGATGACCTTGGTATCGCCTTCGGCCGGCGCCATGTTGGCGCGGATCTTGACGTCCACCGGATTGACCGAGATGGCCTTCACTTCGACCAGCAGGTCGTGGCCGCTCGCTTGCGGCGCCGGCAGCTCGATGTCGATCAGGGCGTCGTCGTGGGTGATGGGGAGGGACTTGCGGTAGCCAACTGCTTTCATGAAATGCTCCGGTAGATTGAGGATGGAGGTATCATCATTTATTTCACAGCTCTGAAAAAGGGGCTGGATAGCGAAACACTTTCAAAGGAATGACGATAGTGCTGCGACTGGACGATTTGACGGTCTTTGTCCGTACCGCCGACCGGGGCAGCCTGTCGGCCGCCGCGCGCGAGCTGGAGATATCGCCGGCCCTGGCCAGCGCGGCCGTCAAGCGGCTGGAGGGGGAGCTGGGATTGCGGCTGTTCGCCCGCACCACGCGCTCGCTGCGGCTGACGGAGGAGGGCGAGCATTACCTGGGCAACGCGCGCGAGGCGCTGCGCCTGCTCAAGGAGGGCCACGACGCGCTGATCCAGGGCCAGCAAACGCTGGGCGGCACGCTGAAGATTTCAATGCCGTCCGACCTGGGCCGCAACATGATGGTGGGCTGGCTGGACCAGTTCCAGGCCCTGTATCCCAAGGTCAGCTTCCAGCTCAGCATCAGCGACCGCGTGTCGGACATGTACCGGCAGCCGGTCGACCTGGCCATCCGCTACGGCCGCCAGGACGATTCCAGCCTGGTCGCGTTGCCGCTGGCGCCGGACAACCGCCGCGTGCTGGTGGCCTCGCCGGACTACCTCCGCCAGCACGGCAAGCTCAAGGACCTGAACGAGCTGCTGCGCCACAACTGCCTGCGCTTCATGGTGGACGAGGTGGTGCACGACCGCTGGACCTTCTACCGCGACGCCGGCGCCGAGCCGCTGGCCCTGCACGTCAACGGCAACCGCAGCGCCGACGACGCCGACGTGGTGCGGCGCTGGGCGGTGGCGGGCCTGGGCATCGCCTACAAATCGCGGCTGGACCTGGCGGACGATATCCGCAGCGGGCGCCTGCATATCCTGATGCCGGACATACTGGGCGAGCCGGCGCCGCTCAACATGCTGTGCATGCACCGCGCGCAGATCACGCCGACGGTGCTGCAACTGCGGGACTTCCTGCGGACCTGCTGCGCAAAGGCTTAGAAAATAATTAAAAATTTGGACCGGCGTTTGCTGCCAGGCCAAATGCGCTTACCATAGCCCACAATATTTACCAGGAGATACTCCGATGACCGAAACCCAGCGCGACATCCTCAGTGCAGTCTTTTCCCTGACCCTGATCGCACTGGCGGCGTTCGTCATGCACCGCTTCTTCCTGCCGCTGGTGTGGGCCGGCATCCTGTGCGTGGCGACTTGGCCGCTCTACAAACGCATCCGCGCGCGCTTCGGCCGCCACGAGGTGCTGGCCGCCGCCGCGCTGACCCTGATCTGCGCCGCCGTCTTCATCGTGCCGGTGTCGCTGGGCGTGGCGCAGGCCGCCAAGCAGGCGCCGGAGCTGGCCAACTACCTGGTCGGCGCCAACACCGACGGCATCCCGGTGCCGGCCTTCATCCAGCACCTGCCGGTGGTGGGCGAGTGGCTCAGCGACTGGTGGCAGGCCACGCTGAGCCAGCCGCACGGGCTGTCGCATTTGCTGTCCGAGCGCGAGATCAACGGCCTGCATTCGGCCAGCGACATGATCAAGGTGGCCGGCGTGGGCTTCATGCACCGGCTGGTAGATTTCGGCCTGGCATTCTTGTGCCTGTTCTTCTTCTACAAGGACGGTGAGGCGCTGAACCGCCAGATCACCGCCATCGGCAGCCATTGCTTCAGCGAGCAGCGCTGGGCGCGCTACGCTGAAAAAATCCCGACCGCGATCCGCGCCACCGTCAACGGCCTGGTGCTGGTGGGCCTGGCGGAGGGCGTGTTGATCGGCATCGGCTACGCGATCGCGGGCCTGCCGTCCCCCGCTCTGTGGGCGGCGGTGACGGGCATCCTGGCGATCATTCCATTCGGTGCGCCGATCGCCTTTGTCAGCGCGGCGGCGGTGCTGGTGTTCAACGGCGCGGTGCCGGCCGCCATCGCGGTGGCGGTGTGGGGCACCATCGTGCTGTTCGTGGCGGACCACTTTGTACGGCCTGGCATGATCGGCAACGCCACGCGCTTGCCGTTCCTGGCCGTACTGTTCGGCATCCTGGGCGGGGTCGAGACCCTGGGCCTGGTCGGACTGTTTATCGGTCCTGTTGTGATGGTGCTGTTTGTGACGCTGTGGTACGAGGCGAATCTGTTTGATGACGGTACGCCAGTTGCCAAACCCAGGTGAGGAGCGCGAGCGAGGCAGCGGCGTCGGCCGGCCTGTCTTGCGACTGGATCGGGCAACTGGCACCGGCAACCATTAGTGAGCCTTCGACAGGATCAGCAGCCAGCGGCGGAACATCAGCACTTCCAGATGGCCAGCCTGCACGCCGGTGTCGCATTCCATGATCGGGTTCACCGCGTAGTAGCGCTTGCGGAAGTCACGGCACACCAGCAGTTCGCGTTTGCCCATGCGCACCAGGAACGAGGTCGGCATGTATTCGAGACCGAAGCGGGAGCCAAAGCTGCTATGCAGTGTAGTCATGACGTTTCCTTTTGGAGGAGTAGTGTTTAACGAGGAGTTCAGAATAGCATAACTACTGTATGAATAAACAGGTACTGTGCAAATAAACAGTAAATTCGTTTTTTCGTGATTTTTCCAACAACTTGAACGGCTGGGAGCCTTGGAGCACCAAATTTTCAGCAAATTCATCCGTTTCATTGAGGCAAGACTGTCGCCCGGAGGCGAATTCGGCCTGCACCTGACCGCCGGACTGGTCCTGCTGCTGGTGTCGGTGGCGATTTTCGGCGAGCTGGCCGAGGATGTGATGGGCAAGGAGGCGATCACCGTGCTGGACATGCAGGTGGCGCACTGGTTCCACGCACACGCCTTCGAGCCGCTGACCGGCTTCATGCTGGGCGTGTCGCTGGTCCATACCGGCGTGGGCATGGTGGCGCTGGTGGCGGCGCTGGGCTGGTATTTCTGGCGCGTGCGGGCGCGCTACTGGCTGCTGGCGCTGCTGGTGGCGGTGCCCACCGGCGCCATGCTCAACGTGGCGCTGAAGTACCACTTCCAGCGCGCGCGGCCGATGTTCGATGAACCGCTGGTGACCCTGATGACCTACAGCTTCCCCAGCGGCCACACCTCGGCGGCGACCTTGTACTACGGCCTGCTGGCGAGCTATCTGGTGATCGCCCGGCCGCACTGGCATGTGCGCTTGGTTGCGGCGGCGGCCTGTGCCATGATGGTATTGTTGGTGGCCCTGAGCCGCGTCTACCTGGGCGCCCACTATCTGAGCGACGTGCTGGCGGCCATGGCCGAGAGCGTGGCGTGGCTGGCGGTCTGCATCACGGCGATCTCGACGCTGCGCCGGCGGCGCGAAGCCAAAACCTTATAAACCGTTTCCGGGAGGATGGACTGGACAGCATCGTCGTCATCGTCAACGCCAGCGCGGGGCAGGGTTACTGCGGCGGCTGGGTCGCCGCGCTGACGGAGAAATTCCGCCGCCACGGCGTCGAGCCCGACATCACGCTGGCGCGCAGCGGCGCCGAGATGGTCGCGCGCGCCGAACGGGCCGTGGCCGAGGGCGCCCCGCTGGTGGTGGCGGGCGGCGGCGACGGCACCGTCAACGCGGTGGCCTCGGCGCTGGTGGGCAGCGCGACCCGGCTGGGCGTGCTGCCGCTGGGCACGCTGAACCACTTCGCCAAGGACTTGAAGATACCGCTGGAGCTGGACGCGGCGGTGGCCAATGTGGTGCGGGGCAGGGCGTGCGCGGTGGACGTGGGCGAGGTCAACGGCCGCATCTTCCTCAACAACTCCGGCCTGGGCATCTATCCCGACATCGTGCGCGACCGCGAGCAGCAGCAGCGCCATCTGGGCCGCAGCAAGTGGCCGGCGTTCGGGCGCGCGCTGTTCGCGGCCTTGCGGCGCTTTCCGTTCATGAACGTGCGGCTGAAGATCAACGGCGAAGAGCATCTGCGCCGCACGCCCTTCGTCTTCATCGGCAACAACGAATACCAGCAGGGCCTGACCTTGGGCGCGCGCGCGGGGCTCGATAGCGGTAAGCTTTGTTTGTACGTGGCGCAGAGGCCGTCGCGGCTGGGCCTGCTGCGCTACGGCCTGCGCGCCATGCTCGGCAAGCTGGGGCAGACGCGCGACTTCGATGTGCTGTCGGCCTCGGAGCTGACCATTGAAACGCGCCACCACCACATGCGCGTCGCCACCGACGGCGAAGTCACGCTGATGAAGCCGCCGCTGTGCTACCGCTCGCGGGCGGCGGCCTTGAACGTCATCGTACCGGCCTAGGAGGGCAGCATGCGCACCATCGTTCATTTATCCGACCTGCACTTCGGCCGCGTCGACCACAACCTGCTGCGGCCGCTGCAAGCGGTGGCCGCCAGCCTGGCGCCGGACGTGGTGGTGGTGTCCGGCGACCTGACGCAGCGCGCCAGGACCGAGGAGTTCCAGGCGGCGCGGGCCTTCCTGGACACCTTGCCGGGGCCGCAGATCGTGGTGCCGGGCAATCACGACATCCCGCTGTACAACGTCGCCAGCCGCTTTTTGGCGCCGCTGCGCAAGTACACGCGCTACGTCACGCTGGATTTGACGCCGGAATATGTGGACGACGAGATCGCCGTCCTGGGCATCAACACCGCGCGTTCGCTGACCTTCAAGGACGGGCGCATCAACCGCGAGCAGATCGCCCAGATCCACCGCCGCATGAGCGCGGTGGACCCGCACCTGACGCGCATCGTCGTCACCCATCATCCGTTCGACATGCCGGACACGCTGGACGAGAACGATCTGGTCAACCGCGCGCCGCTGGCGATGCGGGCGTTTGCCGAATGCGGGGTGGACTTGCTGCTGGCGGGGCATCTGCACGTCAGCCACGCGCACAACACGGCGCAGCGCTACGAGATCAGCGGCTACGCGGCCTTGATGGTGCAGGCCGGCACGGCCACGTCCACGCGCGGGCGGGGCGAGTCGAATTCCTTCAACGTCATTCGGGTCGAGCACGACCGGGTGGAGGTGCAGCGCTACAGCTGGGTGGACGGCACCGGCAGCTTCGAAGTGTCGCACACCGAGCGCTTCCAGCGCAGCGCCGGCGCCTGGTCGCTGACCGCCGAAGCATGAGCTCGTGTCCGAATGTCAGACTTGACCCCAGTTGATTTATAGCCAGTAGTTCATGAAGCGGGCGGCGAATTCGCGCAGGCGGTCGGCCCAGGGACGGTGGCGCCACGCTTCCAGCGTGATCTGCGCCGAGTCGCGCAGGTCTTCCTGGAAGGCCTGCTCCATCTCGCCGCCGAAGGCCGCGCCCATGATCATGACGTTGAGCTCGCTGTTGTGCAGGAAGCTGCGGGTGTCGATGTTGGTCGAGCCGACCGTCGACCAGTTGCCGTCGATGACGGCGGTCTTGGCGTGCAGCACCGCCAGCTTCAGTTGATGGATCCGCACGCCGCTCTCCAGCAGGTCGTCGTAGAAGGCGTGGCCGGCGTAGAACACCAGCCCGCTGTCGGATACGCCCGGCAGCACGATCCTGACGTCCACCCCGCGCCGCGCGGCGGCCGTCAGCGCCTCCACCGTCTGCCGATCCGGCACGAAGTAGGCCGAGGTGATGTGGATGCTGCGCTTGGCTTCCTGGATCGCCAGGTTGTAGGCCTTGTAGATTTCGAACTTGCCGCCGGGGTCGCTGCCCAGCACGCGCACCACCTTGTCGCCGGCGATGACCGGCTGCGGGAAGTAGTCGGCGTCCGGCAGATCGGCCCGGTCCTGCGACGCCCACTGGCGCACGAACAGCCACTGGAACGCCCGCACCGCCGGCCCTTCGAGCATGACGTGGGTGTCGCGCCAGCCCACCTGCGACTGGTCGGTCGGCTTGGCGGCGGAGCGGAACAGCGAGCTGCGGGCATAGGTCGCGCTGATGTTGATGCCGCCGGTGAAGGCGACCTTGCCGTCGACGATCAGCACCTTGCGGTGGTCGCGGTTGTTGAGCTTCCAGCTTTCGCCGCTCAGCTTGGCCGGGTTGACCGGGTTGTATTCGAGCAGGTGAATGCCGGCCTGGCGCATGCGCTCGAAAAATGCGGACGGCACGCCCAGCGTGCCGAGGCTGTCGTACTGGATGTTGACCGTCACTCCTTGGCGCTGCTTGTCGATCAGCGCGTCGGCGAACTTCAGGCCCAGTTCGTCCTGGTCGAAGATATAGGTTTCCAGATTGATGTGGTTGCGCGCGCCGGCGATGGCCTTGAGCATCTCGGCCATGGTCTGCGGGCCGTCGAACAGCAGCGTGCACTTGTTGCCGGCGATGAGGGGCACGCCGGTGGCCGCTTCCTCCAGCGCGGCCTGGGCCTGCATGTCCAGCGAGCCCTTGGGCCAGCGCTTGGCCAGCAGTGCCTTGCCGCGCTCGGCGCTCATGCCGCCGTGCACGCCCTGCACGCTGGGCACGGCGGCCGGCTCCAGCTTGTCGCTCAGCGCCGTCACGTTGGGCAGCGATGCGCATGCGCCCAGCAGGCCCCAGCACATCAGGCAGAGGGCCAGCCAGCACCGCATGCGCGCGAGGTTCATTTGTGGGCCTTCTCCGTAGCGACCGCTGTGTCGGACAACTCTGCCTCCCCGGCCTCGGCGCCGAAGAAGAACGATACCGGCCCCTGGCGGAACCGGCGGTCCAGCGCCTTGACCAGCTGCCAGCCCTGCTTGAAGCGCACCTGGCGCGACCGCAGCGCCACCCACAGCGCCAGCCCGAAGCTGACCACCAGGTTGACCGTGCCGATGGCCAGGAAACCGGCCACCGAGGTCAGCACCAGTTCCCAGCTGACATGGTAATCCAGTCCGACCATGGCCGTCGCGAAGTTGGCCGATGAGAACGTCACATGGCGGATGTCCAGCGGCAGGCCCAGCAGGAAGCCCAGCAGCGGCATCACGCCCAGCAGGATGCCGAAGAAGAAATTGCCCATCAGGCCGCCGAGGTTGTTCTCCAGGTAGACGCCCAGGCGCGCCAGGCGCTCCGGCCCCAGCAGCCAGCGCAGCCCGCGCAGCTGCGCGATGCGCTGCGACCAGCGGGTGTACAGCGCCTTGTTGTCGTAGTAGCCGGAGATCAGGCCGGCCACGAACAGGCACACGCCGGCGATGGCCGCGTACACCAGCGTCGGCCCGTGGATCGGGTCGATGTCCTGCAGCAGGCGCATGGCTTTTTCCGGCGACACCAGGTGGTGGCCGGTCAGCCACGGCCAGGCCAGCGCGATCAGCCCGGCGGTGGGGATGGCGGTGGCCAGGTTGCCCAGCACCGCCATGTTCTGCGTGCGGATCACCTTGACGCACAGCTCGGCCATGCTGTCGATGTCGATGTTGCGCCCGTCCTTGCTGTGCAGGCCGGCCGCGATGCGCGAGGCCGTCATCGCCGGCTGCTTGGTGGCCACCGTGAAGTGCAGCAAGTGGATGAACATGAAGCCCAGCGAGTAGTTCATGCTGAACAGGAAGGCTTCGACCAGCGGCGCGGCGCGCAGGTAGGACATCAATATCTTGAACAGCGCCATGAAGCCGATCACCAGGCCGGCCCCGGCCGAGGACACGAACATGGCCGTCAGCTCCCTGCGCTGGCTGGCCACGTAGTGCTCGCCGGTGTGGCTGGCGTTCTCGGTGACGTTGCGCGCCAGCAGGTCGATATTGTCGCGCATCAGGTCGCGTAACATGTACTTGTGGTTGTGCGCCTTGATCAGCTCCAGGCCCAGGCCGACGGCGGCGCTGCGGCGCGGGCTGGGCGGGCCTTCCTGCTGGTGCGGCGCGTGGGTCGCGGCCAGCAGCTTGAGCTCGGGCGCGGCGGCGGCCGGCAGCTCGCCGCTGACGTCGACCAGGAACAGCAGCTTGCGCAGGCGGTCTATGCTTTGCGTCAGCGTCACCAGCAGGTAGGTCAGGGCGATGCTGGTGCCCTGGCTCAGCGCCTTCTTGCGGATCTTGGCCACCACGCCGTCGCACTGGTCCAGCATCACCAGCAGGTGGCGCGCGTCCTCCAGCGCCACCTCGTCGCCGGCCAGCCGGCGCTGGTAGTGGTCCAGATAGGCGTTGACCTCGAAGTTCTGCACCATGAACGGCGACTCGTAGGTCTCCATCTCGGTGTGGAAATTGGTCAGCTTGGGCTCCAGGCCGATGGCGCACACGCGGTAGGACAGCGTGCGTATCGCTTCGAGCAGGCCGGGCAGCATCAGCTGCGGGCGTGGTTCCTGCGCGTCGTGCTGGCTGATCACGTCGATCAGGGCCAGCCAGTCGGCGGCCGGCACGGCGGCGATCCACAGGTGGTCGCTGCGCCGGTAGATCACCTGGTCGAGCGCGTCGCTCAGGTATTCGTCGCCCAGCGCGGGCGGCAGGATGCGGTAGGCGATGCGGCGTTTGAATTCGGTGAAGAAGCCGTCGTTGGACAGCACGCCGATCTCGGTGTACAGGCTGGCGTGGCGGCGGCCCGACAGCAGCCGGCGCGCGTAGCGGCCCAGCGCCTGTGCGTGGGCGGGGTTGCCCTTCAACAGCTGGCACAGGGTGCGGACGTTGGCGGTGGCGCGCGCGCCGTCGGTGGCGCGCTGCGGGCGCAGGGTGTCGAACAGCTCGACCATCAGGCCGATGTCGTTGCTGTCTGCGTCTATGCGTTCAAGGATCTCTAGCATGCATGGGGCGGACGAACCGCGTAGGGACAAAGACGCAGTATAGTCGTATAAGTCTGCCAAGTATGTACGTTGGCGAACATTGGCTGTCCATGGGGAAACTCAACTGGTGGAGCGGCAATGTTCTGCGGCCGGGGAAAGAATCTGCGGCCTGCGTGGTCCTGCGCACAGAGGTGTCGCGTCCGGTGTCCTACCATGAAGCCAAGGGCTTACCTTATTCCGGGCGCATCATGAAACGGATCTGCTTCGCATTGGCATGCTTGGCGCCGCTGGCCGCGGCGGCGCAGGCGCAGGTGTATGGCCTGCTGGATGCCGGCGTGGTGGCCGAGCGCGGCTGCATCGGCCCCTGCGCGCGCACGCGGCTCGACAGCGGCGTGGCCGCCGGTTCGCGCCTGGGCCTGCGCGGACGCGAGGAGCTGGGCGGCGGCACGGCGGCGGTCTACACGCTGGAGGCGGGCATCCTCAACGACAGCGGCGGCTCCGACCAGAACGGCAGGCTGTTCGGCCGCCAGGCCTATGTCGGGCTGGACGGGCCGCTGGGCGCGGTCACGCTGGGCCGGCAGTACAACCTGGTGTACGAGACGCTGACCGACGTGGCCGATCCCTTCCACGGCGGCATGGCCGGCAGCGCGGCCAACCTGGTCGGCTACACCACGCGCCGCTACGACAACACGATCAAGTACCAGTCGCCGCGCAGCAGGGGCGGCTGGACCGGCGCGGCCATCTACAGCTTCGGCGAGTCGCCCTACAACAGCAAGGCCAACCGCGCCTACGGCGCCACCATCGGCTATGCCGGCGGCGCCGTCAAGCTGCGCATCACCCACCAGCGCAAGGACAACCCGCTCGACGCCAGCGGCGCCGCCTCGGCGGTCGACCAGTCGGCCAGCAACACGCTGGTGGCGGCCAATGTGGACTTCGGCCGCTTCGTCGGCTACGCCGCGTACGGCCACAGCCGGGGCGACGGCAGTTCGCCGTGGGACATGTCCAATCCCTACGGCGCGGTGGCGCAGAGCACGCCGTCCAACAACAGCCGCGACGTGCTGGTGGGCGTGGCGGTGCCGATGGGCGCCGCCACCTTGCTGGCGTCCTACATCCACAAGGACGACCGCAGCGGCGCCAACCGCGACGCCAACCAGTTCGCCGTCGGCGTCAGCTATGCGCTGTCGCGCCGCACCGAGTTTTACGCGGCCTTCGCCCGCATCCAGAACCGCAACGGCGCCGGCTACACGGTCGGCAACGCCACCGGTGCCGGCCATGGCGACCGGGCCATCAACATCGGCCTGCGCCACGCTTTCTGATCCGTGCTAAATTGCTCGTTTTAGCACTCATCGGGAACAAGCATGTATCTGACTTACTTCAACGGCGGCTGGTCCGAAGGCAACACCCCCCTGTTTGGCGCGATGGACCACAGCGTCTGGCTGGGATCGTCCGTGTTCGACGGCGCGCGCTCGATCCGCGGCCACATGCCGGACCTGCGCCTGCACCTGCAGCGGGTGATCACCTCGTCCGAGCGGCTCGGCCTGGTGTGCCCGCTGTCGGTCGACGAAATGGAACAGCTGGTGCGCGAAGGCGTGGCCAAGTTCCCGCCGGACGCCGAGCTGTACGTGCGTCCGCTGGTGTTCGGCACCGACGGCCTGCTGGTGCCGGTGCCGGAAAAAAGCGCCTTCGCGCTGACCCTGTTCGACGCGCCGATGCCGCCATTCACCGGCTTCTCGGCCTGCCTGACGGCGCTGCGCCGTCCCGACCCGTCGATGGCGCCGACCGACGCCAAGGCGTCCGCGCTGTACGCCAACACCAGCAAGGCGATCCGCGAGGCGCAGCAGCGCGGCTACGACAACGCGGTGGTGTGCGACAACGCCGGCAACGTGGCCGAGTTCGCGTCGGCCAACCTGTTCCTGGTCACGCCCGAGGGCAAGGTGGTGACGCCGGTGGCCAACGGCACCTTCCTGTCCGGCATCACCCGCGCGCGCGTGATCGCCTTGCTGGCCAAGGAGGGCATCGCGGTCGAGGAGCGCCCGGTGCGCCCGGAAGAGCTGGAGACGGCGGTCGAGATCTTCAACACCGGCAACTACGGCAAGGTCACGCCATGCATCCGCTACGAGGCGCGCAGCCTGCCGGTCGGCCCCATCGCCACGCTGGCCTACCAGCGCTACATGGCCTTCGCCGACACCGAGTGATCAGTTGGGCCTGGCCGGGCAGCTGGCGCTGAGCCAGCGTCCGGTCGATTCCACTTGCACGTTCTGCGGCTTGCCGCCGGCCTCGCTGGTGACGTTCATGTGCATCACGTAGGCGCTGTCGCCGTTGTAGCGCAGCGTGCCCTGGCCGCTGGAGGCCGGATCGCTGCAGGTGAACGAGATGTTCAGGCCGCCCGCCACCGGCTCGCTCCTGGACGAGCACTTGCCCTTCTGGTTCATCGGCAGCTCCTTCTTCGCCGCCATCTCGGGCGTGACGCAGGCGGTGACCACCATGCCGCCGTCGTTGCCGGCCTTGGGCATGGAGACGCCGTTCTGCTTCATCATTTCCTCCATCTGCGCGCGCTGCTCGGGCGGCATGTTGGCCAGCTGCTTGAGCGCCATGCTCATCGCCTGGTCGGCCTGGGGATTGCCGGTCTTGACCTGGTTGTGCAGCTCCCACAGGCCGGGCTTGATGGTCTGGGCCGGCGCCTGCGCGGCGGCCAGCACGGCCAGGGAAAGTATCAGTCGCTTCATGTCAGCTCCCGCAAAAAGGTAGGCACAGCATACGCCAAAACGCCGCCGCCCAAATAAAAACGGCGCGCCACCGTTCAGTGGAGCGCCGCATGCGGGGCGTGCGGGAGGGGCTAGACGCCTCGTCCGCTAATCAGGCGCAGCAGCACCATGATGATGGCCACCACCAGCAGGATGTGGATGAAGCCGCCGATGGTGTAGGAAGTGACCAGGCCCAGCAGCCACAGAATAAGCAGAACAACAGCGATGGTGTAGAGCATGTGATTCTCCTCGGGTTGTTAAAAGGTCGTTGCGATAACGTGAAGCCATTGTCTGCCAGGCGCTTCCTGCTTTCTGTACGCTGACGTACTTACAGGGAGTGCAACTGGCCGTTGACGATCTTCACCTGGTCGCCCGAGCGCCATTGCGGCTGTGCCGACTGGTGCAGCACGCGCTTCTTGCCGTTGTCCATGCGCACCACGATCTCCCAGCTGTGCGTGGTCTTCATATTGCCTTCGACCTGGTTGCCGGCCACGGCGCCGCCGACCGCGCCGGCCACGGTGGCCAGCTGGCGGCCATGGCCGCTGCCGATCTGGTTGCCCAGCAGGCCGCCCAGGATGGCGCCGCCGGCCGCGCCCACGCCGCTACCCTGGCCGCGGTGTTCGATCGAGCGCACCGATTCCACCACGCCGCAGCTGCTGCAGACGGCCGGCCCCTGTTGCGCGACGGGTTCTTGCTGCTGCTGCTGCTGCTGCTGCTGCTGCGTCGGATACTGCGCCTGGGCCGGCGCGGCGTTGCTGGCGTAGCCGGCCTGCTGCGGGGCCGCTGCCTGCTCCTGCGGCGGCACCGACGACAGCTGGCCCGGCATCGGCGCGGCGCCAGGCACGGTGGCGCTGGAGCTCGGCAGCCAGCCCATGATGGCGGCGCTGCCGACGCCGCAGAACAGCACCACCGCGACGGCGGCGATGACCATGAGAGGGTGGAGCTTGGGTTTGCTGGTTGGGGTGTCCATGATGTGTGTCCTGTTATTGATGTGTAGAGTTATGCATTGCACGCCGGATTTTCCCTGAAGACTTGTCCGGCTTCCGTGCGTCACCGTACATACAGCGCAAATCGCAGCCATTACGCTGGTTCCATGCATACCCATCCTTCCACGCTTTCCGACGACGACAGGGCGCAGGCCCGGCCCGCGCTGAACCGTTTGTTGTCCAGCCTGGCCGACGACGACCAAGGCAATCTGCTGGCGTTGTGCGACACGGTGCGGGTGGACGTGGGCCAGGTGTTGTACGAACCGGGCCAGGCCATCCGCCACATCTACTTTCCGATGGACAGCCTGATCTCGCTGCTGGCGGTGGCCGAGGGCCGCATGACGCTGGAGGTGGGCTCGGTGGGGCGGGAGGGCATGATAGGCGCGTCGGTGGCGCTGGGCCACGAGCTGGCCCTGGTGCGCGCGGTGGTGCAGCGCGCCGGGCGCGCCAGCCGCATCGACGTGGCCGGTTTCCGCGCCGAGTTCAAGCGCAGCGAAGCGCTGCAGCGCCTGCTGTACCGCTACACCGACACCTTGCTGGCGCAGGCGATCCAGATCGCCGTGTGCAGCCGTTTCCACGTGCTGGAAGCGCGGCTGGCGCGCACGTTGCTGATCACGCGCGACCGTCTGCAATCGGAGAAATTCCATCTGACCCACGAGTTCCTGGCGCATGCGCTGGGCGTGCGCCGGGTCGGCGTGACCAAGGCGGCCAGCGCGCTGCAACAGCAGAAATTGATCAGCTACAGCCGCGGCAATATCGAGATCCTCGATTCCGCCGGACTGGAGGCGGCGTCCTGCCGCTGCTACGAGCTGGTCAAGGACGATGGCGCCATCGGCATGGCGAACGTCTTTGTGTGATCAGCGGCGCGCCTTAGTGCGTGTGGCGATGGTGGATATCGGGATAGTGTCGATGCGCATGGCGCAGCGGCTGGTGTTGGTGGGCGTGGACGTGCGGCTCGGTGCCATCCCATTCGAAGTCATGCGCGTGCTGGTGGTGGGCGTCATGCCGGTGGCTGTGGCGATGGGCCAGCGCCTCGTGCGCGTGCTCGTGTTCATGGGTTTCGGTCAGATGCAGCCAGATGCCCGCGCCCATCAGCGCCGTGGCGATCCAGAACAAGGGGCCGGGCTGGTCGCCGGGCATCGCCAAAGCAATCGCGGCGCCGACAAAGGGCGCGGCCGAGAAATAGGCGCCCGTCCGCGCCGTGCCGAGATGGCGCAGCGCCAGGACAAACATCACCAGGCTCAGGCCATACCCGCCGAGGCCGGCCGCGCCCGCCATCAGCGCGGTCGACAGCGGCGGAAGGTGGTAGCCGAGCGCCAGCGCGAGGGCCACGTTGACGGCGCCGGCCACCAGGCCTTTGAGGCAGGCGATCTGCACCGCATCGCTGGCGGACACCTTGCGCGTCAAGTTGTTGTCGATGCCCCAGCACAGGCAGGCGCCGACGATCGCCAGCGCGCCCCAGGGCACGCCTAGCGCCGGGATCTGTTCCCATGACAGCAGCACCCCCGCCAGCACGATCAGCAGCATGCCGATGAAGATGCGGCGGTCAAAGTTTTCCTTGAACACGAACCAGGCCAGCAGGGAAGTCAGCACGCCTTCCATGTTGAGCAACAGCGACGCCGAGGATGCCGGCGTCATGCTCAAGCCCAACATCAGCAAAACCGGGCCGGCGACGCCGCCGGCGGCGATCGCCCCGCCCAGCCATGGCAAGTCGGTTCTGGTCAGGCCGGCGGCTTGTTCCTGCCGGCTACGTTGAAGCATGGTACGCAGCAGGTAAAAGACCGATAAACCCAAGCCGCTGCCGAGGTACAGGACGCCCGCCAGCATGACCGGTTCAACCTGATCGACCATAGCCTTGGCAAAAGGCGTGCTGGCGCCGAACAGGACCGCGGCCAGCAGCGCGTAGACCACGCCCTTATGCATGGCGCCACGCGGCGGAAACCGGGTTGGAGGGGAGGTTCATCATTGCCTTGGATGGGTTGGGGGAGTTGGCCATATTTTATCGTGGCTGGCCTGATTTCGCGGCCATTGAATAATTTAAGTAATCATCATAACAAATCTTGTATTGATCTCTACTTATGCTAAGCTTCCGCAATGAATGCCATTAACACAACTTGGTTGTTGCTGATCGTCAGCCTGCCCTCGGACAGCGCCACAGCGCGCATGCGGATCTGGCGTGCGCTGAAAAGCCTGGGCTGCGGCGCCTTACGCGACGGCGCGTATCTGTTGCCTGACCGCGAGGCGGAGCAGCATCAATTGTCCGAACTGGCGGCCGAGACCCTCCGCGAGGGCGGCAGCGCCTGGCTATTGACCGTGCAGGCCCAGTCCGCCAGCGAGGAGGAAGCGTTTCGCGCCCTCTTTGACCGTAGCGCCGCCTGGGGGGAGTTCGTGCTATCCCTGGCTGCCGCGCACCGCATGCTGGCCGACCAGACTTCCCAGGAAATCAACCGCTCGCTGCGCAAAATGCGTCGAGAATATGAAGCCGCTTGCGCGGTCGATTATTTCCCCGCCGCTGCCAGCGCCGCTGCCGAAGCGGCCTGGATGGATTTCCTCGGCACCGCCGAATTGCTGCTGTCGCCCGGCGAGCCGCACGCCGTCTCGGCCGAGATCGAAGCACGCGACCCCGCCCGCTATCAGGGGCGGACCTGGGCCACGCGTCAACGGCTGTGGGTGGACCGCGTCGCCAGCGCGTGGCTGATACGCCGCTTCATCGACCCGCAGGCGCACTTCCTGTGGCTGGACGCGCCGGCCGATTGCCCGCCGCAGGCGCTGGGCTTTGACTTCGACCACGCCACCTTCACCCACGTCGGCGACCGCGTCACGTTCGAGGTGTTGCTGGCCAGTTTCGCGCTGGAGCGGAACCGCGGCCTGAAGCGCTTGGGCGCGATGGTGCATGCGCTCGATGTCGGCGGCGGCTTCGTGCCGGAAGCGGCCGGCTTCGAGGCCATGCTGGCAGGCGCCCGCCAGCACGCGGCGGACGACGATGCGCTGCTGGCGGCCATGAGCGCGGTGCTCGACGCCCTATACGCCCACTTCGCCAACGCCCCGGCGACCCCTTAAGGAGAACATCGTGTCCAGCGAGGAATCGAACCCAAGCCAGCCCGGCTACACGCTGTGGCAAATGGTCTGCTACATGCTGCGGCTGGGCAGTCTCGGCTTTGGCGGCCCGGTCGCCCTGGTCGGCTATATGCACCGCGACCTTGTCGAAGCGCGCGGCTGGATCAGCGACAGCGATTACAAGGAGGGCCTGGCGCTGGCGCAGATGGCGCCCGGGCCATTGGCCGCGCAGCTGGGCATCTACATGGGGTATGTCCACTATCGCATCCTGGGCGCCACGCTGGCGGGCGTGGCGTTCGTGCTGCCCTCGTTCTTGATGGTGGTGGGGCTGGGGTGGGCCTATGTGCGTTTCGGCGGCCTGTCATGGATGCAGGCGGTGTTCTACGGCGTCGGCGCGGCGGTGATCGCCATCATCGCCATCAGTGCCAGAAAGCTGACCGTCAAGAGCGTGGGCAAGGACAGGCTGTTGTGGTGCATCTATCTGCTGCTGGCCGGCGTGACGGTGGCGACCGAGTCGGAAATGGCGTGGCTGTTCATCGCCTCCGGCGTGCTGGTCTGGCTGCTGCGCGCGCCGCCCCGGTGGCTGAAGGGGGGCATGCCGGCCGCCGTCCTGGCGCAAGCGCCGGCGATGCCGGCCGTGGCGGCCGGCATCGACCTGTCCTTGCTGGCGCAGCTGGGCCTGTTCTTCGCCAAGGCCGGAGCGTTCGTCTTCGGTTCCGGGCTGGCCATTGTGCCGTTCCTGTATGGCGGCGTCGTCACCGAACACCACTGGCTCAACGACAAGCAGTTCGTCGACGCGGTCGCGGTGGCGATGATCACGCCGGGTCCGGTGGTGATCACGGTGGGCTTCATCGGCTACCTGATCGCCGGCCTGCCCGGCGCCTGCGTGGCGGCGCTGGCGACGTTCGTACCGTGCTACCTGTTCACGGTGCTGCCGGCGCCCTATTTCAAAAAATACGGCAAGCTGCCCGGGGTGATGGCTTTTGTCGACGGCATCACGGCGGCAGCGGTGGGCGCCATCACCGGTTCGGTGATTGTGATTGCCCGCCGTTCCATCGTGGATGTCCCGACCTTGTCGATCGCCGTGGCGGCTGCCGTGCTGTTATGGAAGTTCAAGAAATTGCAGGAACCGGTGGTGGTCGCCGCGGCGGCGCTGGCGGGCCTGGTGTTGTATCCGCTGCTGCATCATTGATGTTGTACTCAACTTGAGGAGAACTACCATGTCACGTCTGTCTTATCGGAAGCTGGGATTGGTCGCGTTGCTCGCCATGAGCATGGGTGTGGTGCACGCCGAACCGCAGGGGGATCTGCTGGCCGCGCTGGCCAAGGGCAAGCAGTCGCTGCTGGATGGCATACGTCAGGTGAACCAGGATGCCGGCGTCGCGCTGTCGGCCAAGTTCGAGTTCGACGATGCCGGCAAGTTGTCGCTGTCGGTGTACTCGGCGGGCAAGGGACTGGCTGCCGCGCCGGAGCAAAACGTGCTGCAGGAATTTTCCGGCAGCCCCGAGCAAAGCCAGTGGAAGCCCGAAGTCGAGGTGTTCAAGGATGCGCCGCATATCGCGCGCTCGTCGGAGCAGTTGACCCTGCTGTCGCTCACCCGCGTCACCCTGCCGGACTTGATCGCCAAGGCGGAAAAGGCGCAGGCGGGGATAGTCTATTCGATTACGCCGGCCGTCAAGCAGCGCAAGCCGGTCGCGCTGGTGCTGGTGGCCCACGGCGGAAAAGTCACCGAGCTGACCTACAACCTGCTCGACGGGGCGTTGCTGGCAACGCGGCGGCAATGACCGAAGCAGCCAAGCCAGCCAGTCCCACATCTGACACCAAGGAGTCCGTCATGCCCCCATCACGCCGTCAATTCATACGGACATCGGCCGCCGCGGGCGCCGGAATCGTTGCCGCCCGCTTGCCCGAAGCGGCCGCCAAAGAAAAGAGCCGCGACCTGGACCAGTTGACCGACGCCAGTGGCAAGTATGCGGCTGGACCGCTGCCATTTTCCTACGATGGCTTGGAACCGGTGATAGACGCCAGGACCGTCGAGCTACACTACAATTTTCATCACAAGCCGGCGGCGGCCGCCGCCAACAAGGCGGAAGAGGCGCTGGCCAAGGCACGCGACAGCGGCGACTTCGCGCTGGTCAAGCACTACCAGAAAGAGCTGGCGTTTCAGCTCTCCAGTCATATCCTGCATACCATTTATTGGAGTAATTTGTCGGGGAAAGGCGGCATGCCCAAAGGCGAACTGGCCGTCGCTATCGCGGCCGAATTCGGTTCCTATGAAAAATTCAAGGCGCATCTGATCGCGGCCAGCACGGCGGTCGAGGCCTCGGGCTGGGGCTTGCTTGGCTACCACCCCGTGACCCGAAAGCTGATGGTGATGCAATGTGAGAACCATCAGAAGCTGACCGCCTGGGGCGTCCAACCATTGTTGCTGCTCGACGTTTTCGAGCATGCATACTATTTGAAGTACCAGAACCGGCGGGCCGAGTATCTGAACAGCCTGTTTAACATCATCAACTGGGATAACGTCGCCGCGCGCTACGACGCCGCGCGCGCTTGAGGAAGCTATGCGGACCCACGCGGGTTCGCATGCTTCCAGACGGGGGCGGCCGATTAGCGCGGCGGCTTGTTGACCTGGTTGCCGATCACGCCGCCGACCGCGGCGCCGCCCACGGTGCCGACCGCGCTGCCGCCGGTCAGCACCGAGCCGGCCACCGCGCCGACGCCGGCGCCGATGGCGGTGTTGCGGTCCTGGTTGGACATGCCGGCGCAAGCGCTCAGGCCCAGCGTGGCCGCCAGCACGGCGGCGGTCGAGATGTAGTGTTTAATATTGTTCATGATCTTCTCCTTGCGAATTGAGGCGCGGCAGGGGCGCCTACACCAATAACGCAAGCGTACGCAAGAATCCGGAATCATTCCGTTCGGCAGCGCACATAGAACGCGCCTAGCGCCTGGGCGCCGTCTTGCCCGGCGGCGGCGCGACCGGCTTGCCGCCTTGCTGCGCCAGCAGGGTGGCGCAGCCGGTGGTCTCGCCGGGGCCGGCGTTGATCAGCGGCAGGATGGCCGCCACCGGCGCCACCACCGCCAGCGCCAGCGCGCCGCCCGCGCGCAGCGCCAGCACGCCCTTGTCGACGCTGACGGCCGGCTCCTTGAAGGTGCCGCGCACGTAGATCGGCGCCCGCAGCGAGATCACTCGCACGCCCTTGGCGTCGGGGCGCAGCGTCAGGTCCATCTTCTCGTTGCCGAGGTTGACGGTGCCGGCGACGTCGATCCTGGCGTCCGAGGTGTCGACCACGAACAGGCGCGAACGCATCAAGCCGTTGCTGACGCCGAAGTCCGTCACCATGCAATTGAGCTTGACCTGCTTGTCGCCGATCAGCTTGGTCAACACCACGTTGCCGATGTTCAGGCCCATCTCCTCCAGCAGCAGCTTGCTGACGCTGCCCTCGTTGATCACGCCCTTGAGCTCGCCGTTCGAGGTGGCCAGCAGGCCGGCCACCGAGTTGCCGGTGGCCGACAGCGAGATGTCGGCGTTGACCTCGCCCACCGTGGCCTGCATCTCCTCGATGCGCGGGAACAGCTGGCGCAGCTTGAGATGGCGGGCGGCGGCGCTCAGCTCGGCGCGGATGGCGTCGCGATTGAGCTTGCCGCTGCCGTCCAGCTTGACCTTGGACGTGAAGCGGCCGCCGGCCACGTCGAAGTCCAGCGGCGTCAGCGCCAGCACGCCGTCCCGCATATTGATCCGCGTGTCGAGGTTGGCGATCGGCAGGTCCTTGTCGCGCGTGATGCGCAGCGCCTTGAAGCCGACGTCGGCGTCCAGCGCGGTCCAGCGCTCGGTCTTGAACGGTTCCACCGGCAGCACGCGGTCGCCCGGCTGCACCGGCGCCACGCCGCGCGCCTGCTTGCTGGCGTTGGAGTCGGCGCCGATCAGCGGCCCCAGGTCGGAGAACTGCAGCAGCTTCGATTGCACCGCGCCCGTCAGCAGCGGCCGCGGCAGCGACTGGCCGTAGCGGTATTCGAGCTGGCCGGCGATGTCGGAATGGCCGACGCGGCCGGTGAACTTGTCGTACACCCAGCGGCTCTCCCTGGCGCCCAGGTGGCCGCTCAGGTGGCCCTCGGTGGCGAAGGCCGGGGTTTCCGGCAGCAGCACGCCGGTCAGCCCGTACAGGCGCGCCATGCTGGGGCCGGACAGCTTCAGGCGCAGGTCCAGCGCGGCCAGCGCGGCCGGCTTGGTCAGCGTGCCCACCACGGCGATGCTGCTGCCGCCGACGTTGATGTTGGCCGCCAGCGGGTAGGGCGTGGACTGCTGCTGCAGCGACAGCACCGCGCCGGCCTTGCCGCCGCCGCTGACGTCCTGCCGGTTCCACTTGCCGCGCACGGTCCAGGCCACGCCGTAGGTCGGGTCGGCGTTGAGGGTGTCGACATCGGCCACCGCGTCCACCCGCGTCAGCGCGTCGACGTAGTGCACCGTGCCCTTGGTGAAGACCACGCGCTGCAGGTCCAGCTTCCAAGGCGACGGCTTGTCGGCCGGCTTGAAGGTCCAGTTGTTGGCGCCGTCCGCCTTGCGCTGCAACCACACCTGCGGCGTGTCGAAGCGCAGCACCGGGATGGCCAGCCGGTGCTCCAGCAGCGGCAGCAGGTCGATCGAGAACGAGAACTGGCCGACGCTGGCCATCTGCGCCGGCCAGCCGGCCGGATTGCCGACGTGGACGTCGCGCGCGACCAGGTGCGGCAGCGGCAGGTAGTCGCGCCAGGTGCGGTCGGCGTTGCCGCGGCCCTGGCGCTCCCAGGTCAGCGACAGCTCGCCGCGGATCGCGAACGGGCGGTCGATGGCCTCGCTGACCTTGTCGTTGAGCCAGGGGCGGGCGCGGTTCCAGTCGTAATTGAGCAAAACGATCGCGGCGATGGCGGGCACGGCGACCAGCACGCCGGCGACGGCGAGGGCGATGCGGGTGCGGCGGGACGAGGGCATGGCTGGCCTTTTTTCTTATTGGAGTAAGGCTATTTTACTAGCCTGTGCCGGGCGCGGAATGTGCGGCACCGTACTGAAGCTGCCGCGCCATGGGCCTATAACGTGAACCTGCGATATGACTTTTTAAGGAGAAGAATAATGACGACCATCCATCACCGTTACGCCAGCCTGTGCGCGCTTGCCGCCATGCTGGGCCTGGCCGCCTGCGCCAGCGACAAGACGCCGGCCACCGCCGACGTCGCCGTCTCGCGCGCCGCCGTCGCCAACGCCACCAGCGCCGGCGCCGCCGACCTGGCGCCGGCCGAAATGCAATCGGCGCGCGAGAAGCTGATGCGCGCCAACCAGGCGCTGGCGGCCAAGGACTACAAGAGCGCGCAGGACCTGGCCAACCAGGCCTCGGCCGACGCCCAGCTGGCGCAGAGCAAGGCCAGCTCGACCAAGGCCAGCATGGCGGCGGACGAGCTGCAGCAAAGCATACGCGCGCTGCGTGAGGAACTGAGCCGCACCAACGCAACGAGCCAACAATAAAGGAGTCCGACCATGAAATCCCCTAGCCTGAAAACCACGCGCCTCATCCCGGCCGCGTTCGCGCTGGCCGTCATGGTGGCGGCCTGCAGCACCACGCCGACCACCACCAGCCTGCTCGACCAAACCCGCGGCGACTTCATGGCCGCGCAAAGCACGCCGTCGGTGGCGGCCAACGCGCCGCTGGAGTTCAAGGCCGCGTCCGACGCGCTGGACCGCGCCAACGCCGCCGCCGCGCAGAAGGAAAGCCTGGCCGAGATCGACAAGCTGGCCTATATCGCCAAGCAGAAGATCGCCACAGCGCGTGAAGTGGCCAAGCAGAAGCAGGCCGAGAACGAGATGGCCAACGCCGGCCGCCAGCGCGACGAGATCCGCCTGGAGCAGCGCACCACCGAGGCCAACCAGGCCAAGTCGCAGGCCAACCTGGCCAAGGCCGACGCCGACGCGGCCCGCGCCCAGGCCGACGCCGCCGCCAACAGCGCGCGCGACGAGGCGGCCAGGAACGCCGCGCTGCAACAGCAGCTGGCCGACCTGCAGGCCAAGCAGACCGAGCGCGGCATCGTCATCACGCTGAGCGACGTGCTGTTCAACGTCGACCGCGCCGAGCTCAGCGCCGAAGGCATGCGCACCGCGCAGAAGATGGCCGACGTGCTGCTGCAGGAGCCGCAGAGTGCGGTGCTGATCGAAGGCTTCACCGACAGCACCGGCAGCGCCGCGCACAACCTGGAGCTGTCGCAGCGGCGCGCCGAATCGGTGCGCAACGCACTGATCGGCCTGGGCGTCAAGAGCGACAAGATCGCCACCCGCGGCTATGGCGAGGCCTACCCGGTCGCCAGCAACGCCGATGCCGGCAGCCGCCAGCTGAACCGCCGCGTCGAGATCGTGCTGTCGCAGAACGGCGCGCCGATCGCCACCCGTCATTAACTTGTGAAGGAATGCATATCATGGCTGAATCCACTTCCACCGGCATCGACAGAGAAGCCATCCGCGCGGCCGCGCGCCACATGCAGGACGGCCCGGTCACGGCCGGCTACCAGGGCGACCGCGCGGCCGTCCTGAAGATGCTCAACGACGCGCTGGCCACCGAGCTGGTGTGCGTGCTGCGCTACCAGCGGCACTACTACACGGTCACCGGCCGCGACAACGGGCCCATCAAGGCCGAGTTCCTGGAGCACGCCACCCAGGAACAGGAACACGCCGACTGGCTGGCCGAGCGCATCATCCAGCTGAACGGCCGGCCTGATTTCAATCCAGCAACATTGCTCGCACGTAGCCATGCCGAGTATGATGCATCTGACGATGTGCAATCGATGATACGGGCCAACCTGATCGCCGAGCGCGTCGCCATCGAGTCCTACCGCCAGATGATCGAGCAGATAGGCGGCAGCGACCCGACCACACGCCATTTATTGATCAAGATCATGGCGGTGGAAGAGGAACACGCCGACGATATGCGCGATTTGCTGGGATAATGCAAATTTTGCAGTTTGCTGTACAGTTTTCACTTCACACAACCATAACAGGAGCTCCATCATGCTGGAACAAAACATCAGTACCGTGAATAACGACGTGAAAACTCTGGTTAAGGATGCGCAAGCATTGTTCACCGCCGCCACCGCGCTGACCGGCGAAAAGGCCGAGGAACTGCGCGGCCGCGGCATGCGCGCGCTCGACACCGCCCTGGCCAAGGCCCACGAGGCCCAGCAAAGCGCGCTTGCCGCCAGCAAGGAAATGGCCAAGCAGGCCGACGTCTACGTCAAGGAAAACCCATGGCGCTCGATCGCCGCGGCGGCCGGCGTGGGCCTGCTGATCGGCGTGATCATCGGCCGCAAGTAAGCCATCGTGTCCGACGAGATGAACCGTCCGCCGGGCCTGATCGCGTCGCTGGGCAATATCGCCCGCAACGGCATCGGCCTGGTCCTGACCCGGCTGGAGCTGGCCGCGCTGGAGCTGTCGCAGGTGCGCAACCACCTGCTGCAGCTGGTGCTGGTGTTCGCGCTGGCGGTGGTGGCGGGCTGCTTCGCGCTGGCCTACGGCACGGTGACCATCGCCTATCTGGCCTGGGACAGCCTGGGCTGGAAGATCCTGCCCATCATCACCGGCGTGTTCCTGCTGATCGCGATCGGCCTGATCCTGTACGCGCGCGGCATGATACGCAGCGGAAAACTGTCGCTGCCGGCCACGATGGCCGAGCTCAAGTCCGACCGCGACATGCTGTTGTAACCGGGAGAGCAGATGAGCAAAGAAGCTGAACGCGCCGCCATCGAGGCGGACAAGCAGCGCCTGATCCGCGAGGGCGAGTTGTATCGGATCAAGGTGGTGCATGCCAAGGCGCTGGTGGGCAACGCGCTGCAGCCGGACGCCATGCTGCACGGCGCCGTCGAGCAGGCCATCGGCATGGCCCAGGCCCGCCTCGGCGGCTTGTTGCAGCCGGGCGGCCTGAAGAACGTCAACTTCAAGGCGCTGCTGCCGTACGCGCTGACGGTGGGTTCCTACATCGCCCGCAAGCGCCTGGTCAAGCCGGCCATGGGCGTGGCCCTGGCCGCCGGCGTGGGCATGGCGTGGCTGCTGCGACGCCAGCCGGCGCCGCAGGAAGAGCAGGAATGAACCCCCAAACGCCGCAGCCGCGGCGTTTTTTCATTGGAGTGAGCAGATGAGCAAAGCGAAACACGAACTCAATCCCGAGCGCCTGCGCGTGGTGCTGGTGCTGCAGGGCGGCGGCGCGCTGGGCGCCTACCAGGCCGGCGTGTTCCAGGCGATGCACGAGCACGGCCTGGCGCCGGACTGGATCGTCGGCACCTCGATCGGCGCGATCAACGCCGCCATCGTGGCCGGCAATCCGCACGAGACGCGGCTGCAGCGGCTGAGGGAGTTCTGGGACGGCGTGGCCCACCGCGACAGCTACGACATGAACCAGGTGCCGGACATGCAGCGGCGCTCCAACGTGCTGCTGCAGACCTGGGACACGGTCATGCGCGGCGTGCCGGGCTTCTTCAAGCCGCGCTTCATGAGCCTGTTTCCTACGGGGACGGCGGTCGCGCCCGAGCAGGCCAGCTTCTACGACACCAGCGAACTGGGCGCCACCCTGAACCGGCTGATCGACTTCGACTACCTGAACGCGCCGGGCGGCATGCGGCTGACGGTCAACGCGCTCAAGGTCACCTGCGGCACCCTGCGCAGCTTCGACAACCGCGAGCTGACGCTGAGCGCCGACCATGTGCGCGCCAGCGGCGCCTTGCCGCCGGGCTTTCCGCCGGTGCGCATCGACGGCGAGCTGTACTGGGACGGCGGCCTGTATTCCAACACGCCGCTGGAAACCGTGCTGGACGACAGCGAGCATGTCGACACGCTGTGCTTCATGGTCGACCTGTGGAACGCCGACGGCCCCGAGCCGACCACGCTGGACGAGGTGCAGACGCGGCAGAAGGACGTGACCTTCGCCTCGCGCTCCAAGCGCCATCTGCAGGATTACGTGGCCACGCACAAGCTCAAGCAAAAGCTGCGCGAGCTGTACGGGGCGCTGCCGGAGCGGGCGCAGTCGGAGCAGGGCGTGCGGGATCTTGCCGGCCTGGGCGGCGACAGCACGCTGCACGTGGTGCGACTGGCGTACGCCGGGCGCGACTGGAACATGGCGGCCAAGGACATCAACTTCTCCAGGGGCTCGATCGACTGGCGCTGGGACCAGGGCTACCAGGACGCGCTGCGCGCCATCACGGCGGCCGGCTGGCTGAGCTTTGTGACGGAAGACACGCCGCTGGTCGTGCACGAGCTGCCGCCGTTGCGCAAGCCGGCGCACGACCAGGAGCGGGCGGCCTAGCGGCCTGCGGGCTTAGTGCTGGTGGTTTTCCTCGCGGATCTGCTCGGCTTTCGCCATGTCCTGCCGGTAGGTCGCTTGCGCGTCCTTCAGGCAGCCGCGGCGTTCGGCGGGCGGTCCCTTCTTGCAGGCGATATTCGCCTCGGCCAGCGCGGCGCCGATTTCCTTGCGCAGCGTGCGCAGTTGCGCGGCCGGGCTGGTGTCGTCCTGGTACCAGCGCGCCGGGTCGCCCTTGGCGATTTCCGCCTTCTGCAGCTGGGCGTTCTGCGGCGGCGTGGTGTTGCTGCCCGCCTGCGCGGCCAGCGCGGCGCCGGCCAACGCGGCGCCGATGACGATGTGTTTGAAGTGAGCCATGATTTCCTCCTGTGGCGTTACAGCCTGCCGGTGAGCAGCATGAGCAGCAGGATCACCACCACCAGGCCGGTGATGCCGCTGGGTGCATAGCCCCAGCTGCGGCTGTGCGGCCAGGTCGGCAAGGCGCCGATCAACGCCAGCACCAGTATGATCAGAATGATGGTCCCCATGTCGGGCTCCTCGTTAAACGTCAGGTTTAATAGCGGTACACGCGGCCGTCGACCAGACGCACGCGGTTGCCCGCGCGCAGGTCGTAGACGCTGTCCTGGTTGATGATGCGGTAGTCGCCGTTATCCATGCGCACGCCGATCTGGTATTGCTCGTGCGCCTGGTTGCGGCTGTCCTCCACCTTGTTGCCGACCACGGCGCCGCCGACCGCGCCGGCCACGGTGGCGGCGGTGCGGCCGCTGCCCGAGCCGATCTGGTTGCCCAGCAGGGCGCCCACCAGGCCGCCCGTGACGGCGCCCGCGCCGCTGGTGCCGGACTTGGCCTGCACGACCTGGATCGATTCGATGGTGCCGTAGGACGCGCTGTCCGACGGATTGACATAGGTGGTCTGCTGCGGCTGGCTGGTGCCGGCGCAGCCGCTCAGGACGGCGGTGGCGGCGATCAGCGTGGCGGCGATGGCGGTCGAGTGTTTCATGTTGTGCTCCCGAAAAAGTGTGGTTCCAGCATAGTCAGCGCGGATGTGGAGGTCTGTGCGCTTCCGCACCCAGTCCGGCGATGTGCGCGCTGTGTACGTTAGCGAACAGAGGCGGGCGGGGAAGGGGCGTAAAACAGCTGCATCGGTAGCGGGCATCCAGTCCTGCTGGCTGACAAACCACTGTTCAACACCCTAGGAGAATGCCATGAAAATCGCCCATAAAATCGCCACCGCCCTGTTCACCGTATCGCTGCTGGCCACGGCCGGCTGCGCATCGACCTCGACCAAGGAGGGTACGGGCGAGTATGTCGACGATTCCGTCATCACCACCAAAGTCAAAGCCAGCATCTTCAACGAACCCAGCCTGAAATCCACCGAGATCAACGTGGAGACTTTCAAAGGCACGGTGCAGCTGAGCGGCTTCGTGGCCCAGCCTGAAGACATCGCCAAGGCCGGCGAGGTGGCGCGCGGCGTCAAGGGCGTGACCGCCGTGAAGAACGACATCCGCGTCAAGTAAGCCCTGGCAGCCGGCGCGCAGCCGCCGCGCCGGCGCTACTCTGTGAGCCATCATGAACCTGCCGCCCGCCGGACTTCCCCGCGTTGACCCAGTGGCCGCCGATGGCGATCTCCCCCGCATTCCGCTGCACGTCAACGCCCGCGGCCTGGCGCTGGGCGTGATCGCGACCGTGGCCTTCGTCTACGCGCTGCAATGGTCGCGCAATTTCCTGGTGCCGCTGCTGCTCGGCATCCTGCTCTCCTACATGCTCAGTCCCATCGTGTGCTGGCTGGAGCGCCTGCGCATTCCGCGCGCGCTCGGCGCCACGCTGGTCACCGCCGCGATACTGGGCGGCGCCTTCGTGGTCATCGACAAGGTGCAGGGCGAGTTCGAGGCCATCGTCGAGGAGCTGCCCACCGTCACCCATAAATTGTCGCGCCTGCTGGCCGAGCGCCTGCATGGCGGGCCCAGCACGCTGCAACGCATCCAGGCGGTGGCCACCGAGCTGCAGCAAGCTACCGCCGGCGCCCAGGAACGGCGCGCCGCGCGCAAGGCCGCGCCGCCGCCGGACAGCGGCGCCTTCCCGGTGATGGACTGGCTGTGGGCCGGCTCGATGGGCGTGATGGGTTTGCTCAGCCAGGCGACCATGGTGATCTTCCTGGTGTTCTTCCTGCTGCTGTCGGGCGACACCTTCAAGCGCAAGCTGGTCAAGCTGACCGGGCCGTCGCTGAGCAAGAAGAAGATCACCGTGCACATCCTGGAGGACATCAATTCCTCGATCCAGAAATACATGCTGATGCTGCTCGTCACCAACGGCCTGCTGGCCTTGCTGATGTGGATAGCGCTGCGCTGGATCGGCCTGGAGAACGCCGGCGCCTGGGCCATCGTGGCCGGGCTGCTGCACGTGATGCCGTATTTCGGCCCCTTGCTGGTCACGCTGGCCACCGGCGCGGTGGCCTTCCTGCAATTCGAATCGCTGCAGATGAGCGTGCTGGTGATGGGAGCCTCGCTGGCGATCGCCACGCTGGTGGGCACCGTGGTGGCGACCTGGATGACCGGCCGCTTCGCCCGCATGAACGCGGCGGCGGTGTTCGTCAGCCTGCTGTTCTGGGGCTGGTTGTGGGGCGTGTATGGATTGCTGCTGGGCGTGCCGCTGATCGTCATCGTCAAGGTGGTGGCCGAGCGCGTCGAGGGCATGGAAGTGGTGGCGGAGCTGCTGGGCGAATAGCTTGCGCGATCGGGCTTGTTTCTGGTCGGCAGTCGGCTAACATGACCATAACAGACACAGTGAGGAGGATGCCATGAGTCCAGAACACGACCGCCGCCGGCGGCCGGAAACGTCCGATACCGCGGGTTGGCATTCCCTGGAATTCATCGTGCGCCATGCGCTGGAAGTCCAGCGCGACGTCGGCACCGCCAGCGCGGTGCAGTTCCTGCAGGGCATAGGCATCAGCCCGCAGGTGATCGACCGCGTGCTGGCGCCCGACGCCCAGGTGCGCGAGGCCGACCAGCAGGCGCTGGCCGCGTCGCTGCCGGTGGCCGACCTGCCGGTGGCCACGCCGCGCGCCTACCTGCGGCGGCCTGTTTAGGGACGCTGGCGCAAGCTGCCCAGTTGCAGCGCGTACTGGCGCGCGAACTCGGCGCCGAGGAAAAAGATCTGCGCCGAGTAGTACACCCACAGCAGCAGCGCGATCAGCGAACCGGCCGCGCCGAAGCTGCTCGTCACGCCGCTGTTGCCGATGTAGGCGCCGATCAGGTACTTCCCCAGGGTGAACAGCGCGGCCGTGCCCAGCGCGCCTATCGTCACGTCGTGCCAGGACAGCCGTACGCGCGGCAGCAGCTTGAAGATCACGGCGAACAGGGCGGCGATGACCAGATAGCCGATGATGAAATTGACGCCCGACAGCAGCAGGCCGGCCTGGCGCCAGTGGGCGTCCCACAGCTTGTCGAGCACCGTCAGCGCGGCGCTGACCGCCAGCGACACCATCAGCAGGAAGGCCAGCACCAGGATCATGCCGAAGGACAGCAGGCGGGTGCGGACCACGTCCCAGGCGCTGCCGTGGACCAGCGGCGGCGCTTGCCAGATCTCGTCCAGGCTGGCCTTGAGCTCGGCAAACACGCTGGTCGCGCCGAACAGCAGCAGGGCGCCGGCGGCCAGGGTGGCGATGCGGCCCTCGTCCTGGTTGCGGGCGCCGGCCAGCACCAGCTGGACCGCTTGCGCGCCCTGGGCGCCGAGCAGGCCGCGCAGCTCGTTGAACAGCTGGCCGCGCGCCGCCTGCGGGCCGTAGAACCAGCCGGCGATGGCCAGCACCAGCACGGGCGCCAGCGAGAACAGCGTGTAGAACGCCAGCGCCGCGCCCTTGCTGCTGGCGCGGTGGGCCAGCCATTCGGTGACGGTGCAGCGCAGCACCGAGCCCAGGTTCCGTTTCATCATAAAAAAAAACCCCGCCGGGGGGCGGGGTGGGCTGTCGGTTTATTGCACGCGCCGTTCGACGGTGATCTGTTCGATCTCGACGCGGCGGTTGGGTTCCAGGCACTTGATCAGGTCCGCGCGTTTCTTGTTGTTGCAAGTGACGACGGGATTGGCCTTGCCCTTGCCCACGGCGTTCAGGCGGTTGGCGCCCACGCCCTTGCCGGCCAGGTAATCCTTGACCGCGCTGGCGCGGCGTTCGGACAGCTTGAGGTTGTACTTGTCGCTGCCCAGCCTGTCCGCGTAGCCGGTGATGACCACGTTGTCGATGCCGGGGTTGGCGTTGAGCACGTTGGCGATGTCGTCCAGCTTGGGCTGGTTCGGGCCCAGCTTGGCGCTGTCGAAGCCGAACAGCTCGGTGGCCGACATGGTCACCTTTTCAAAGCGCGCCGGCGGCGGAGGCGGCGGCACCACGGGCGGCGGCGGCGGTGGCGGCTCCACCGCTTGCGGCGGTGGCGGCGGCGGCGCCGGCGGCGCGGCTTTCGGCGGGGCGTTGAAGGCGATGTTCAGGCCGACCGTCGCGTAGTAGTTGTTGCTCTTGCTGTTCGGGAATTCGCTGCCACGGATGAAGCCGTGCACGTCGCGCAGGTCGGCCTGGAACGCGACCTGGTCGCTGATGTCGGCCTGGAAGCCCAGGCCGGCGCTCAGGTAGGGCGAGGTCTTGCTGCGTTCGCCGATGAGGTTCAGATTGGCCTTGTCGCGCTCGGCGCCCACGCCGATCAGCAGGAAGGGACGGAACGATTTGCGCGAGAACATGTACAAGCCGTCCACGCCCAGCGTGTTCTGCTGGTAGCGCTGGCCGTTTTCACGCGAGCGGGCATAGGTGGCGCCGGCCTGCACGTCCCAATCCTGGTTGAGCGCCTTGCCGAACTTGAGGCCGGCGCCGTAGCCGCGCTTGTCCACGCCGAAGTCCGAATCGGGCTTGATGGCGTTCAGGCTGGGCTGGATATACCACGATGGATTGACGACCGCATCCTGGGCCAGGGCGGAAAACGACGCGCATAAGGCTGCGGCGGCGAGGGCGATTTTCTTAGACTTATTCAAAATGAGCTCCCGATTGTTGATGAGTGTGTTGCTGCAACAGCAAATGAAGTGTCGCTGTTGGACCGCAGATTAAGGAATTTGGTGCAGCTCTTCCGTGCGTTAGCGTACCTATGCTTGTGCTGTATCAAATTCATCACACTTCTTGAAACTTAGTTAAATGCGTCTTGTCACAGCTTAAGTGCCAAGTATTTTCGCTAATGTTCGTTGCCGCACAGACCAATGCGCTGCGAAAAGGCATTCTTGAGTCAGATGCAGAGACCGTAGCGAGATGCCAGCCGCCCGCCACGCCATCCGCTGCCACTAATCTCGGCAATTGTTATAAGGAGTGATCCCATGCATGCAGTTAGACAACCTCAACATCTGGTCCAGAACGAGATGAAAGCCTCGCCGGAAATGCACGCCAGCACAGCCAAGCTGATGCTGGTGGAGCGTCCGGCCCCGGCGCCTCTGGACCGGAAGCCTGCGCTGTCGATGGCCTCTATCGAGCGCGTCCGCTCGACCTCGGCCACGCTGCGCCGCATCGAAAACATGCAAAAGCTGATCGGCGAATTGCAGCTGCACGAGATGCTGGCCGACGAAATCGCCTGGTTCCTGAAGTTCTCGCCGTCCGGCGCCCGCAAATACATCCGCGACCTGCGCGAAGCGGGCGTGATCGAACTGGCGCGCTACGTCGAGGGCACGGCCACCTACCTGGGCAAGGCGGTCTACCAGCTGACGCCGGACCCCGAGCGCGTCAGCGCCTTCCTGGCCGCCATCGTCCAGCCCAAGCGCGAAGGCGCGCCGCCGCGCAAGGAGCGTCCCGGCCTGCGCGAACAGGCGATGGCCGGCAGCGGCCGCCATTTCCACATCCTGGCCGACGACACGCACTACGCGATCCGCGTCAACCGCGGCCCGGTGATGCGCGATCCGCTGGTGGCCGCGCTGTTCGGCTCGGCGCCATCGCTGCAGAAGGAAGAAACCGTCTGACCGCCGCGCACGGCGTATGATGAGACAGCCGGGTCACTCCCGGCTGTTTGCATATTGAAATGTCGGCAAGGCGCCCCACCTAGCCCTGACTGGACATCTCAACGGACGCGCTGCACATGGAAGCTTTGACCTGGATCGGCCTGACGGCGCTGCTGATAGCGCTGCCTTTCTACTACCCGCGCTGGCGCCTGCGCCGGGTGCTGGCGCAGCCGTTGCCGGCCGAGGCGGTGGCCGTCCTGCAACGCAACATCCCGGTCTACCTGCGCATGGACGCCGGCCTGCGGCAGCAGTTGCAGCGCCTGGTGGTGCAGTTCCTGCACCAGAAAAAATTCATCGGCTGCGAAGGGCTGGAGGTCACCGACGAGATGGCCGTGACCATCGCCGGCCAGGCCTGCCTGCTGCTGCTGAACCGGCCCAGCAAGGTGTATCCGGCGCTGCACACCATCCTGGTCTACCCCGGCGCCTTCGTGGCGCGCCGCGCCGAGCTCGGGCCGGGCGGGGTGGTCACGCCCGGGCACCAGAGCATGCTGGGCGAATCCTGGGACGACGGCCGCGTGATCCTGTCGTGGGACGACGTGCGGCGTGGCGCGGGCGACTGGACGGATGGCCACAACATCGTGCTGCACGAATTCGCCCACCAGCTCGACAGCGAATCGGGCCGCGCCAACGGCGCTCCCTACCTCGGCAACCCGGCCAGCTATCGCGAATGGTCGGCAGTGCTGGAGCGCGATTTCCAGCAGCTGCGCCACAGCGCCATGTACCGCCAGCACAGCGTGATGGACCACTACGGCGCCACCAACCCGGCCGAATTCTTCGCCGTCGCCACCGAGACCTTTTTCGAAAAACCCTACCAGATGGCCGAGCACCACGCCGAGCTGTTCGCCGAATTCCTCAAATACTACCGGGTCGATCCGCGCGCGTGGATGTCGCCGCCGCCGCCGCCGCCCGAGCCGTCTTTCGACTGGGCGCCACACTGGTCGCACTGAACACCTTCCGCGCCGGAACTAGGGCATAATCAAGACTAGCCGCGCACGTTGATGCCTGTCGTCCGCCTGCGCGAACTGCGCAGGTCAGACGCTGTCGCGAGGCTATCAATATGCAATTCGAAGAGTTCGATTTTTCTTCCGACACCGCCGCGCCCCGTGCCGCGCCGGTGGCCGAGGCGGCGTCCCCGCTGGTGCGCCTGCAGTACCTGGTCGACAACACGCCGGCCATCATCTACTGCACCGTGCCCAGCGGCGATTTCAAGATGACCTTCGTCAGCAACAACGCCTACAACGTGCTGGGCTACCGGCCCGAGCAGATGGTGGCCGACCCCAACTTCTGGTTCGACCACATCCATCCCGACGACGCTCCCAACATCTTCTCCAGCCTGGCGCTGGTGTTCAGCGAGGGCCAGCGCGCCTACGAGTACCGCTTCCGCGTCAGCGACGGCAGCTACCTGTGGATGCACGACACGCTGCGCCTGATCCGCGACGAGCACGGCGTGCCGCTGGAGGTGATCGGCTCGCTGACCGACATCACCGAGCGCAAGCGCATGGAGGAGGCGCTGCAGGCCAAGGGCGTCGAGCAGCAGGCGCTGATCGGCGAGCTGCGCAACGCCCACGAGCAGCTGCTGCAGTCGGAAAAAATGGCCTCGATCGGCCAGCTGGCGGCCGGCATCGCGCACGAGATCAACAACCCGGTGGGCTTCGTCAACTCCAACATGGGTTCGCTGAAGAACTATGTCGGCACCCTGCTGGGCGTGATCGAGCGCTACGAGCAGGCGGCCGCGCCGCACCCGGCGCTGGCGGCCCAGCTGGCCACGCTGCGCCAGCAGGCCGACCTGGAGTTCCTCAAGGAGGACGTGACCGACCTGGTGCGCGAGTCGATGGACGGCCTCAAGCGGGTCAAGGACATCGTGCAGGCGCTCAAGGATTTCTCCCACGTGGGCGAGACCGAGTGGCAGGTGGCCGACCTGCACCACGGCCTGGACAGCACGCTCAACATCGTCGCCAACGAGATCAAGTACAAGGCCAAGGTCGAGAAGCACTATGGCGTGCTGCCGCCGGTCACCTGCCTGGCCTCGCAGCTGAACCAGGTGTTCATGAACCTGCTGGTCAACGCCGCCCACGCGCTGCGCGAGCAGGGCGTGATCACGATCCGCACCGGCGCGGCCGACGGCTGGGTGTGGATCGAGGTGGGCGACAACGGCTGCGGCATCGCGCCGGAAAACCTGCACCGCATCTTCGAGCCCTTCTTCACCACCAAGCCGGTCGGCAGCGGCACCGGGCTGGGCTTGTCGCTGTCGTACGGCATCGTCAACCGCCACGGCGGCCGCATCGAGGTGGCCTCGGTGGTGGGCAAGGGCACGCGCTTCACCGTGCATCTGCCGGTGCAGCCGGCGCAACCGGCGCAGGCTGCGCCGGCTACAGGATGACGGCGCCGTCGTCGTCGCGCTTGACGTCCAGCAGGCCCGGTTCCTCGGCCTCCAGCCGCCGCGCCTCCAGCTCCTGCGGCGTGGGCGGCGCGGCCCGCTGCGCCAGCGCCAGCCGCACGTTCTGCTCCAGTTCGGCCGCGTCCCAGGGCTTGCTCATGAAGCGGAACGCCTGCGCCTGGTTGATCGCGCTGAGCACGGTGTTGTACTCGGTCGAGGCGCTGAGCATGATGCGCACCGTGTCCGGCGCCACGTCCTTGAGCGCCTGCAGCAGCTCGCCGCCGGTCATCTGCGGCATGTGGTAGTCGCAGATCACCAGGTCGAAGTCGCAGTAGCAGATGCGCTTGAGCGCCTCGTAGGGATCGGTGCAGGTCTCGATCTGCGGCGGCGCGTCGCGCAGCATCTGCAGCAGCGCGCGCTGCAGCGCGTTGAGCACATTGACCTCGTCGTCCACCAGCAGGATCTTGCTCATGCTTCCCCCTTGGGATTGCGCACCCAGATCGCCAGCCGCGCGCCGCTCTTGGTCTCGAAGTCCTGCACCTGCTGGATCATGCGCGCGTCCAGCACGTGGTCGACCGACAGCAGCATCAGGCCGTCGCGGCTGATCAGGTCGCGCGCCAGCACCATGCCCGGCAACAGCTCGCCCGACAGCACCTCGACCCCGGCGCCGGCGTCGGCGGTGCCGTCGACGATCTGGCGGAAGGCCGCCACCACGTTGGGGTCGTAGCGCTTGCCGCTGGCGTCGAGGATCAGCGACTTGGCCTCCTCCGGCCGCAGATGGCGCTGCACCATCGCGCCCTGCTGCAGGTTGTAGTAGTCGGCCGCCAGCGCCAGGATGCGCGCGCCCAGCGGGATGGCCAGGCCGGCCAGGCCTTCCGGGAAGCCGTTGCCGTCGAAGCGTTCGAGCTGGCCGCGCAGGATGGCGGCGCTGCCGCGCAGGTCCTCCAGCGGCATCAAGAGCTCGGCGGCGCGCTGCGGATGCTTGCGGAACAGGCCCAGCGACTCGCCTTTGAGCTGGGTCAGCGGGGTTTGCAGCAGCTCGTCGGAAAAGCCGATCTTGCCGATGTCGTGCAGCAGCGCGGCGATGAAGATTTCCTGGGTCTCGCGCGCGTCCAGCTCCAGCCGCACGGCCAGCTGGCGCGCCAGCTCGGCCACCAGGCGCGCGTGGCCGGGCTGGTTGTGCGCGCGCAGCTCGATCATGCTGGAGAAGATCTTGATGGTGGTGACGAAGTTCCGCTTGAGCTTGTTGTTGGCGGCCGCGGTGGCCTCGTGCTCGGCCCGCAGCTGGCGCGTGCGCGCCTCGACCTTGGCCTCCAGGCTCTGGTTGAGCGTCTTGAGCTCCTCGTTCTGGCGCAGCGTCAGCGCCTCCAGCCGCTGCTTCTCCTGCTCCAGCTGGCGCCGCTCCAGCGCGTGGCGCACCACCAGCAGCATGTCGCCGTCTTCCCACGGCTTGGTGATGTAGCGGTAGATCTCGCCGCAGTTGATGGCGTCCTGGATGGACTGGATGTCGGAGTAGCCGGTCAGCAGCAGGCGCACGGTGTCGGGCCAGCGCGCGCGCACCTGGGCCAGGAACTGGGCGCCGTTCATTTCCGGCATGCGCATGTCGGAGATCACCAGGTCGACCTGTTCCTTCTCCAGCACCTCCAGGCCCAGCGCGCCGCTCTCGGCCAGCAGCACCCGGTAGCCGGCCGGCCGGAACAGGCGGCGCAGCGAGGACAGGATGTTGGGCTCGTCGTCCACGCACAGCAGCGTGGCGACCGCGGCCGGCGCCGGCGCCAGCGCGGTGTTCATGGCGCCTCCCCGGCGATGGCCTCGGGCTGGTGGATAGGCAGGTAGACGCGGAAGCGGGTGCCCTTGCCCAGCTCGGTTTCGACATCGATGTGGCCGCCGTGCTTTTGCACGATGCCGTAGGCCAGCGACAGCCCCAGCCCGGTGCCCTTGCCGACCGCCTTGGTGGTGAAGAAGGGGTCGAAGATGCGCGACAGCGTGTCCGGCGCGATGCCGCTGCCGTTGTCGGCCACGTCGATCCACACCTGCTGGCCGTCGGTGCCGGTGCGCACCGTGATGCGCCCGCGCTGCTCGCCGATGGCGTGGGCGGCGTTGACCACCAGGTTCATCACCACCTGGTTGATCTGCAGCGGCAGGCACTGGATGTCGGGGATGTCGCCGTATTCCTTGACCACGTCGGCCTTGTACTTGACCTCGTTGCCGACGATGTTCAGGGTGGAGTCGATGCCGCGGTGCAGATTGGCCCACACCCAGTCCTGGTTGGCGTCGACCCGCGAGAAGTCCTTCAGGTCCTGGACGATGTGGCGCACCCGCACGATGCCCTCGCGCGACTCGGCCATCAGCGAGGGAATGTCCTGGCGCAGGAAGTCGATGTCGATCTGCTCGCGGCGCGCGCGCAGGGCGGCGGCGGCGGCGGGGTCGCCGATGGCGGGCTCGGCCTGCTGATAGGCCTCGAGCATCTCGAACAGCTGGTCCAGATAGGTTTGCAGGGTGGTGAAGTTGGAGAAGATGTAGCCGATCGGGTTGTTGATCTCGTGCGCCACGCCGGCCGCCAGCTGGCCGATCGAGGCCAGCTTGTCGGCCTGCACCAGCTGCTGCTGGGCGCGCGACAGCTGGTCGTTCAGCTCGGTCAACTCCAGGTTGCTGCGCCGCAGTTCGGCCTCGGCCAGGTGGCGCTGGCGGATGTCCTCCTGCAGCTGCTCGTTCATGTCGGCCAGCTGGGCGGTGCGCTTCTCGACCACGTGCTCCAGGTTGTCGTGCGCGCGCCGCAGCGCGTTCTCGGCCACGCGCCGCTCGGTGACGTCGCGCAGCGTCTCGATGGCGCCGACGATGCGGCCCTGGTGGTCGCGCAGCGGCGCCGCCGTGAAGTGCAGCCAGTGGCCGCTGGCGCCGATGTTGGGGAAGAAGTCCTCGGCCTCGTAGGCGCCCGGGATCAGCGACGAGGCCTGGTATTTGCCGGGGTAGTGCAGCTCCAGCAGGCGGTCGTCGCCGGCCACGATCAGGTCGGCCAGCACCGGGCGCGGCTTGGGATAGAAGGCTTGCCAGTGGTTGCTGGTGCCGACCATGGCCTGCTTGCTCCAGCCCAGCAGGTGTTCGCAGGCGCGGTTCCAGTGCGTGATCACGTGCCGGGTGTCGATGGCGAAGGTGGCCACCGGATGGCCGTCGAAGAACTCGGAGAGCGCGATGCTGTCGTGTACGGCGAGGTCGGCGGACGCGGCGTTGGCGGCGGCGGGGGCGGAAGGGGCGGCGGCGGTCATGGGGTCAGCATCTGGCACATGGTTTCGAACAGCTGTTCGGTCTCGGCGAACACGCCGGCCCAGGCGGCCTCGTTCAGGCCCAGCGACTGCCAGGCGGCCAGCGACAGCGGCGGCACCTGGTCGTCCTCCTGGCCCGACAGGTCGAGCGCGTGGGCCAGGATGTTGGCCACGTAGATCACGGTCGACAGCGTGGCCGGCCCGGCGTCGGCGGCGCGGTGGTGGTCGGCCACGGCGGCCTGGATGGGCGCCGGGAATTTCCAGTGCCGGGCCAGCGCGCTGCCGACGCTGGCGTGGTCGATGCCGAACACCGCCATCTGGGCCGGCGCGGCCGGACAGTCGTGCTGGCGGCGGTGGGCGTGCACGCGGCGGTAGTCGTCCGGGAAGCGGGTGGCCAGCACCAGCGTGCCCAGGTCGTGCAGCAGGCCGGCGGTGAAGGCGGTGTCCGGGTTGAGCCGCACATGCGGCGCCAGCACGCGCGCGCACACGGCGCTGGCGATCGAGTGGCGCCAGAAGGCCGGAAAGTCGAACTGGTTGCCGGGCGCGGGCTTGAAGCTGTCGGTCACCGAGCAGGCCGTCACCAGCGTGCGGATGGCGTGGAAGCCCAGCACCGACACCGCCTGCTGGATCGAGGTGACCTTGGCCGGCATGCCGTAGAACGAGGAGTTGGCCAGCCGCAGCGTCTTGGCGGTGAGCGCCTGGTCGAGCGTGATCTTGGCCGCCAGCGCGTGGGTGTCGATGTCGTCCTGGTTCATCGTGGCCAGCAGTTCGTTGACCACCGCCGGCAGCGACGGCAGGTCGCGCACGGCCTTGATGACGTCGTCGGCGTTCATGGTTGCGGTCCTTCGCGGTAGGCGCGCAGCTGCGCCAGCAGCACGGCGCCGCCGTCGCTGCCGGCGCTGTGGCGGAACAGGCGCTCGAGCCGCGCCAGCTGCTGCGCGCGGGCCCGCGCCAGCGCGGCCGGATCGGCCGGCTCGGCCGCGGACCAGACCACGCAGCGCTCGATGCCGCGCCGGCGCAGCGAGGTCAGCGTGGCGGCGGTCAGCGTGGCGTCCTGCGGCAGCAGCACGCCGCCGTGGGCGTCGAGCAGGGCGGCGGCCAGGACCATGCCCTCGGCCGCCTGCTGCAGGTCGATTTCATTGGGGGTGGGGGTGTTGCTCATCTGTCGGCCTCCACGGTGCTCAGTGTGATCAGGCTGCCGCGCGAGGCCGAGTGCTCGCCCATCGGGTAGCACATCACGGCGTAGCGCTGGCCGTCGATGTCGGCCAGGTGGCGGGGCGGCAGGCCGCCGGCGGACTCGGCCGGAAAAAGTTCGGGCAGCACGGCGCTGGCCTCGTTGCCCAGCAGGCCGCCGCTGTGGCGGAACAGGCCGGAGGCGGCGCCGTTGATGAAGGCGATCATGCCGCTGTCGTCCATGCCGATCACCGGCAGCGGCAGGTGCTGCAGCAGTTCGCGCGCCACGCTCAGGCTGATCTCGTCGCGGCTGATCTGGCGCTGCTTTTCCAGCAGCAGCTGTTCCATGCGGCGGTTGGCGGCGGCCAGCTCCTGGTTGGCGCTGCGCACCTCCAGGTTCAGGCGCTGGTTGTCGTCGGCGATTTCCTTGACGCGGAAGGCTTCGGCGATGTGGCCGCGCAGCTGCTCGTCCTCCCACGGCTTGGTGAGGAATTTGTAGATCGCCCCTTCGTTGACGGCGTCGGTCACCGATTGCAGCTCGGTGTAGCCGGACAACATGATGCGGATGGTGTCGGGCGTGAGCTCGCGCGCCTTGCGCAGGAAGTCCGCGCCCAGCATGCCGGGCATGCGCTGGTCGGAGACGATCACGTCGACCGGCTGCTGGGCCAGCAGCGCCAGGCCCTGCGGGCCGTCGCCGGCGGTGAAGATCTGGTACTGGTCGGCGCGCAGCAGACGCTTGAGCGCGGCCAGGATGTTGGGCTCGTCGTCCACCAGCAGCAGCCGGCGCGGCGGCCGGTGCATGCGCAGCAGGTGGGCCGGCAGCGCGCGCCCGCTGGCCAGCAGCTGGTGCAGCTCGGCCGAGTCCAGCGGCGGCGCGAAGAAATAGCCCTGGATCTGGTCGCACATATTGCGGCGCAGGAAGTCGCACTGGCTCTCCGTCTCCACCCCCTCGGCCACCACCTTCATGCCCAGGTTGTGGCCCATGGCGATGATGCTCTTGGCCATGGCGGCGTCGTGGCTGTCGTTGACCACGTTGCGGATGAAGTCGGCGTCGATCTTGATGGCGTCGAAGGGGTAGCGCTTCAGGCTGCTGAGCGAGCCGTGGCCGGTGCCGAAGTCGTCCAGCGTCAGCGTCAGGCCGCGCGACTTGAAGCCGGCCAGCACGTCGTCGCAGCCGGCGCCGGCCTCGGTCAGCGCGGCCTCGGTGATTTCCAGCGTCAGCGCCTCGGGCGTGATGGCGTATTCGTCCAGCATGGCCGCCACCGCGGCGCCGAAGCCGGGATCGCGGAACTGGCTGGGCGAGACGTTGATCGCCACCCGCAGGTCGATCTGGCCGCCGCGCCGCCAGGCCTGCAGGTCGCCGCAGGCGCGCCGCAACACCCACAGGCCGACGGCGGCCGTCATGCCGGCGGCGTCGGCCTGCGGCAGGAAGGCGTGGGCCGCCAGCAAGCCTTGATCCGGATGCTGCCAGCGCACCAGCGCCTCCAGGCTGACCACGGCGCCGCGCTGCAGATCCACCAGCGGCTGGTACAGCAGGCGCAGCTGGTCCTGCGCCAGCGCCTGTTCCAGCGCGTGCTGGAACGGCAGGTCCGGCTTGGACGGGACATCGTGCGTGTGCGGGGCTGCGTGCATGGGCGCCTTGCGAAATGATAGCTGGTGCATATCGGAATACCCGAATCGATTATACGGCCTCGCTAGTCGTGTAGCTTGCACGCTCCGGTTTTTTTTCGGCGGCAGGCGCCGGCGGGCTTGCGCTGTGTTGTTGCTTATCGGAGACTATGGTTGCGGCGACGGCCATTTGGGTCTGATAGTCGCTACAATAAAAAAACCTGGCAGCCGTCGGACTAACGCGTTGTGATAGGGGGATGCGGCAATGGCACACGCATGGGTAATGCTTACTCGTCCGGACGGCCGCGATGTACCGGCGCCGTCCGAGGCCCAGATGGCGGCGGCCCTGGCCGACGTCTACAGCGGCAAGGGCGGCGCGCCCGACGGCGGTCCCGGCAGCGCGGTGCTGCGTTTCGGTTATGACGACGGCTTGATGTATGAAGTCGAAGTGACCACCGGCGGCGGCGTGCGCTTTGCCGAATGGTCGGATCGCGATTGCGAGATCGCGCTGGCCGGCCCGCGCGTGATGACCGCGCTGGCGCAGGCCGACGCGCTGCAGCTGTGGCGCCTGCTGGCGCAGCGGCAGGTGGCCAAGATCCGCAACCAACCCTGGCAAGAGGCGGGCTGAGCGCGGCGGCCGAACGCGGCGGCTGTGCTCGGCGGCTGTACTCAGCGGCGGGGTTGTTCCAGCCGCGTCTGGCATGCGATGCACAGCCGCGCTTCCGGCCGCGCGTTCAGCCGCGAGTAGCCGATCCGTTCGCCGCACCGTTCGCACAGGCCATAACTGTGGTCGTCGAACTTGGCCAGCGCGCGGCGCACGATGTGCAGCTGGCGCGCCGTGTGCTCGGCCGCCTCGTGCACCAGCGCGTTGAGGGTGCGCTGGCTGGCGTTGTCGGCCGGCGACGCCTCGGCCTCGTGCGGCGGCGGCGCGCGCACGTCGGCGCTGCGGTCGAGGTCGTCCGCCAGCTGGCTGAGCAGGGCGGCGCGCGCCCGTTCCAGCCGCTCGCGCAGGGCCGCCCATTCAATGTCGTCGAGTCCGTTCATGCCGCACACTCCTTACGGCGTTGGACCGGCGTGGCGCGATTTTGTTCGGCGGCGTCAGCCCGGCGCGGCCAAGGCCTGCAGATGGTGCTTGAGTTTTTCCAGCGGCGCGGCCAGGCGCTCGGGCTTGCCGGCGGCGATGGCCGCGCCCAGCGTCAGCAGCTCGGCGCTCAGGTCGACCATGTCCTTGACGCGGTCGATGCGGGCGATGGCGTCGCGGGCGCGCGCGGCCAGCTCCAGCAATTGCTGCTGCGCGCCGCCCAGGCCGGCGGCGGCCAGCCGCGCGCTGTCCAGGTAGAGGCTGTTGGCGCGCTGGCGCAGCAGCACCTCGTTCTCGAACAGCGCCTGCGCCGTGCCCTGCGACATGGCCGGCGCGCCGCCGCCCGGCGCCGGCTTGCGCAGCGCCCGCATCAGCTGGGCGTGCAGGGCGTCGGCGCTGTCGGACAGGCTGTCGGCCAGCGCTTCGATATCGTGCTGATCTGCCATGGCGAACTCCTTATTGCTGCGGGATCTGGGTGAACAGCGCGCGGTGGCTCTGTTCGATGGCGGCCAGGGTCTGCTGGGCCTGGGTATTGCGCTGGCCGACCAGCCGGTATTCCACCTGCTTGTCGTGCTGCTGCGACCTGGCCAGCGCCAGCAGCAGGCGGTCGCGCCGCGTGTCGACGAAGGGCAGTTCCGTCTCCAGCATGCCGAGCACGATCTTCTGCTCGTTGTCGCTGCTCTTGTCGTACAGGCGCAGCAGCGTGCGCATGGCGCCCAGCAGTTCCTGCATCGCCTGGTGGCCGTCGCGCAGCAGTTCCTGCACCGCGCTGTCCTGCGCCGGCCGCGTCAGCGCGCGCGCGACCAGCCGCGCCAGGCCGGCGTAGGCGTTGACGTGGCGCTCGTCGATGCCGTGCTCGGGCCAGGCCTTGATGCCGCCGCTCATGGACTTGACCTGGTCTTCCAGGTCGTACTGGCTGTCGCCGGCCAGCCGGCCCAGCGCCTGCATATACGCCTGCACGCCGGTTTGCAGCCGGGCGAAGTCCTCGCTGGACGCCTGGCGCTGCTGGTCGAGCTGGCGCTCGCGCTGGTCGGCGGCGGCGCTCAGGAAGGGTTGTTCGCGCTGGTAGGTGGTGCGGTAGCGCTCGGTCAGCTCGTGGTAGGCGCCCAGCTTGGGCGACTGGGCGGCGAAGGCGCGCACTTCCGCCATGCGCGGGCTGCTGCTGGCGCAGCCGCCCAGCACGGCCAGCCAGGTGAGGATCAGGATTGCACGGGTCAGTTTCATGGTCGCTCCGCAAAGTGTGAGGCTATTGTTGCCTTGCGTGAACATTGCCGTATTGCGAATGCGCAGATCAGCTGGTCAGCGCCTGGCGCCAGCCCAGGCCGGCGGCGGTGTCGCCGGCCGGCAGGTATTCGCAGCCCAGCCAGCCGTCGTAGCCGATCTCGTCGATGAAGCGGAACAGGTGGCGGTAGTTGATCTCGCCCGTGCCCGGTTCGTGGCGGCCGGGGGTGTCGGCGATCTGCATGTGCTTGATCATCGGCAGATTGGCGCGGATCGTGTTGCACAGTTCGCCCTCCATGCGCTGCATGTGGTAGATGTCGTATTGCAGAAACAGGTTGGGGCTGCCGGCCTCGGCGATGATGTCCAGCGCCTGGCGGCTGCGGTTGAGGAAGTAGCCCGGCATGTCGTAGTGGTTGATCGGTTCGATCAGCAGGTTGATGCCGTGCGGCGCCAGCTCGGCTGCGGCCCAGCGCAGGCTGTCGACGTAGGTGGCGTGGGCGCGCTCCGGCGCCAGGCCGGGCGGGGTCTTGCCGGCCATGCAGTGCAGCTGGGTCGCGCCCAGTTCGGCCGCGTACTCCAGCGCGCTGCGCACGCCGGCGCGGAACTCGTCCTGGCGGCGCGGATCGCAGGCCATGCCGCGGTCGCCCGCGTTCCAGTCGCCGCAGGGCAGGTTGAACAGCGCCAAGGTCAACTGGTGGCGGCGCAGGCGCTCGGCCAGCTGGCGCGCCTCGTAGGCGTAGGGGAACAGGAATTCGACGCCGTCGAAGCCGGCCGCGCGGGCCAGCGCGAAGCGCTCCAGGAAGGGCGCTTCGTTGAACAGCATGGACAGGTTGGCGGCGAATTTGGGCATGGCGGACTCCGGGAGAGAAGCCGTTATCGTAACCGCAAATGCTGTTGGTGCGGCGCGCCGCCACCCCGCACGGCGATCTGCCTGGGGTCAGACCCCGTACGGGGTCTGACCCCGCCTTACCGGGGTAAAAAAAACCACCCGAAGGTGGTTTGGGGCACTGCTTATCGGCCGCGGCCGCCGGAGCGGTGCTGGGCCGCCGAGCGCGGCGCGCTGGTGCCGGTGCGTGGACCACCGCCGTTGCCGCCGCCGCTGCCCGGTGCGCGTGGCTTGTTGCCGCCACCGCCACCGCCACCGGTCTTGGCGCGCGCCTGGCCGCCACCGTTGCGGCCGCCGCCGCCGTTGCGATGGCCAGGGCCGCCGCTACGCAGCTGCACCGGCTGCGGACGCGCGTTCAGGTCCGGCTCGAAGCCAGGGATCACCGCGCGCGGCAGGGTTTGCTTGATGAGCTTTTCGATATCCTTCAGCATCTCGTGCTCGTCCACGCAGACCAGCGACACGGCCTCGCCGGTGGCGCCGGCGCGGCCGGTGCGGCCGATGCGGTGCACATAGTCTTCAGGGATGTTCGGCAGGTCGTAGTTGACCACGTGCGGCAGCTGGTCGATGTCGATGCCGCGCGCGGCGATGTCGGTGGCCACCAGCACTTGCAGCTTGTTGTCCTTGAACTCGGACAGCGCCTTGGTGCGCGCCGACTGGCTCTTGTTGCCGTGGATGGCCATGGCGCCGATGCCGTCGCCGCCCAGCTGTTCGACCAGCTTGTTGGCGCCGTGCTTGGTGCGGGTGAACACCAGCACCTGGTGCCAGTCGTTGGTCTTGATCAGGTGCGACAGCATCGGATGCTTCTTGTCGCGGTCGACCGGGTGGATCATCTGGGCGATCACTTCCACCGCCGAATTGCGGCGCGCCACTTCGATCATGGCCGGCTTGTTCAGCAGGCCGTCGGCCAGCGCCTTGATCTCGTCCGAGAAGGTGGCCGAGAACAGCAGGTTCTGGCGCTTGGGCGGCAAGGCCGCCAGCACCTTCTTGATGTCGCGGATGAAGCCCATGTCCAGCATGCGGTCGGCTTCGTCGAGGATCAGGATTTCCACCTGCGACAGGTTGACGGTGCGCTGTTCCATGTGGTCCAGCAGGCGGCCCGGGGTGGCGACCAGGATGTCGACGCCGTGCTTGAGCTGCTTGATCTGCGGGTTGATGCCGACGCCGCCGAAGATCACGGTGGAGTTGAGCTTGGTGTACTTGCCGTAGATGCGCACGCTTTCCTCGACCTGGGCCGCCAGTTCGCGGGTCGGGGTCAGGATCAGGGCGCGGATCGGGCGGGCCGTGGTGTTGCTGGTGATCGCCGCGCCCTTGGCGTCGGTCGACAGGCGGTGCAGGATGGGCAGGGTGAAACCGGCGGTCTTGCCGGTGCCGGTTTGTGCGCCTGCCAGCAGGTCGCCGCCGTTCAGCACGGCAGGGATGGCCTGCTGCTGGATCGGGGTGGGCGTGGTGTAGCCGGCTTCGGTAACAGCGCGGACGATAGCGTCGGACAAACCGAGGGTAGAGAATGACATGATGACTTTTTGTTAAGATCGGCCTGTCGCTTTCTAGGCGCCAGTCGCAGGCAATCGGAGTGGATGACACTGCGGCTAAAGGACTGGTCAGAGTGCCGCAGGCCTGAGTATAACAGCTACCGCCGTAAATTATTTCCTAATTGAAATAGAAAAGGGAGCATACGCTCCCTTTTTTTGTAACAAACATTCTATTTTTTTATTGCTCAGGCTTTCGGCTGCTCGCCGAACTGGGCCAGCAGGCCGACCATCTGGCCGAAGATCTTCGGGCTGGCGGCGATGATGTCGCCCTTGTACAGGTAATCGGATTCGCCGCTGAATTCGCCGACGATGCCGCCCGACTCGGTCACCATCAGCGCGCCGGCCGCGATGTCCCAGGGCTTCAGGCCTTTTTCATAGAAGCCGTCCAGGCGGCCGGCGGCCACGTAGGCCAGGTCCAGCGCGGCGCTGCCCGGGCGGCGCACGCCGTGGCAGCGTTCGGCCATGATGCCGTACATCTTCAGGTATTCGTCCAGCGCCTTGGCGTTGCCGGCCACGTAGCCGGTCGACAGCAGGGCGTTGGCGATGCGGTCGAGCTTGGTCACGCGGATGCGCTTGTCGTTCAGGTAGGCGCCGGCGCCCTTGGTGGCGGTGAACAGGTCGTTGCGCACCGGGTCGTAGATCACGGCCTGGGTGATCACGCCGCGCTGCGACAGCGCGATCGAGATCGAGTACTGCGGGAAGCCGTGCATGAAGTTGGTGGTGCCATCGAGCGGGTCGATGATCCAGGTGAATTCAGTCTCGTCGTTGGCGTTCTTGGACGGGCCCGACTCTTCGCACAGGAAGGCGTGGTCGGGATAAGCTTTGGACAGCACCTCGATGATGGCCTGTTCGGCCGCCTGGTCGACGTCGGTGACGAAGTCCTTGTGGTTTTTCTCGGTGACGATGACGCGGTCGAGGTCGAACGACGCGCGGTTGATGACGGCGGCGGCGCGGCGGGCGGCTTTGATCGCCGTGTTGAGCATTGGGTGCATGTAAGCTTTTCCGTTAAAAGAACGCTAACGCCCACCGGGGGCCTCAGCCTGCCCGGCAGCACGAAAGTGTACAAGAGTGAATTAAAGAGCGGAGCGGCGGCGACAGGGTAAAATCCCGGGGAATTTGTGTATCGATACCGCGCAATAGCGCTATTTTAAATGAACCTGCCCGAAATCAATACGAATCTTTTCAAACAGCTGCGATTTATTCTGGTCGAGACCAGCCGCGCGGGCAATATCGGGGCCGTGGCGCGGGCCATGAAAACCATGGGTTTCAGCGACCTGGTGCTGGTCACGCCCCGCTTCGACAACGCGTTGGCCGACCCCGAGGCGGTGGCCTTCGCCAGCGGCGCCGGCGACATCCTGGCCGGCGCGCGGGTGGTCGGCAGCATGGCCGAGGCGCTGGACGGCATCAACTTCGCCGCCGCCGTCTCGGCCCGGCTGCGCGAGTACTCGCCGCCGGTGCTCACGCCGCGCGAGGTGGCCGGGCAGCTGGCGGCCCAGCCCGAGCTGCACGCCGCGCTGATCTTCGGCAACGAGCGCTTCGGCCTGCCGAACGACATCGTCGAAAAGTGTAATGTCCTGATCAACATTCCGGCCAACCCGGAGTACTCGTCGCTGAACTTGTCGCAGGCGGCGCAGGTGCTGGCCTATGAATGCCGGATGGCGGCGCTGGACGGCGCGCCGCCGTCGATGAACACGCGCCAGCCCGCCGGCGACGCCAACGAGATCGGCTTCCAGGGCGAGGCGGCCAGCCTGGCGCAGATCGAGGGCATGTACCAGCACCTGGAGCAGTCGCTGGTGGAGATCGGCTTCCTCGACGCCGGCAATCCGCGCAAGCTGATGCCGCGCCTCAAGCGCATGTTCGCCCGCGCCCAGCTGGAAAAAGAGGAGGTCAACATCTTGCGCGGCATCGCCCGCCACATGGTGGGCAGGCGCAATAAATAGAACCGCCTTCGACGGTGTTATAGTTCCATGCTTGTTAATTCAACACCGGAACTTTCCCACCTGTCAGGAGATGTACATGCATACTCGCGGCCTGTTGTGCTTGGCGTTGGCTTTGGCTTTTCCCGTACCGTCGGCCTGGGCGCAGCCAGCGTCGCCGGTGTTCGATTTCGCCACCGCACCGGGGCGCTTGCCGAAAAACGTGGTGCCGCTGGAATACACCATCGCGCTCACGCCCGATACCGCCACCCACACCGTGGCCGGCACCGAGAGCATCGTGCTGGACTTCAAGGCCGCCAGCGCCGTCATCCAGTTCAACTCGCTGAACCAGACCCTGAGCAAAGTGCTGTTGGACGGCAAGCCGGTGCGTTCCGTGGTGTCGGACAACAAGGCCCAGCTGACCACGATCAAGCTGGCCCGCCCGGCAGCGCGCGGCCGCCACACGCTCAGCTTTGCCTACAGCGGCAGGATCGAAAAGGAACCGCGCGGCCTGTTCCTGCAGGAGTACGTGACGCCGACCGGCGCCAGGGACGCGATGCTGACCACCCAGTTCGAGGCCACCGACGCCCGCCGCATGTTCCCCTGCTGGGACGAGCCGGCCTTCCGCGCCGTGTTCAAGCTCAGCGTGACGGCGCCGGCCAGGTGGGCGGTGTATTCCAACATGCCCGAGAGCGAGCGCAGCGTCCAGGGCGAGCTGGCCACCACCCGCTTCGCGCCCACGCCGAAGATGCCGTCCTACCTGGTCGAATTCTCCGGCGGTGACCTGGCGCACATCGCGGCCGAGAGCGGCGGCACGCAGTTGCGCGTGGTCGCCGTCAAGGGCCAGGAGCAGGGCGGTCAGCAGGCGCTGGCCAACGCCCAGCAGATCCTGGCCGACTACAACGATTACTTCGGCGTGCGCTACCCGCTGCCCAAGCTCGATTCGATCGCCGTGCCCGGCGGCTTCAACGGCGCCATGGAGAACTGGGGCGCGATCACCTACAACGACCAGGCCCTGCTGATCACCCCGTCCAGCACCATGGGCAACCGCCAGAGCGTCTACAGCATCCAGGCGCACGAGATGGCGCACCAGTGGTTCGGCGACCTGGTCACGATGGGCTGGTGGGACGAGCTGTGGCTCAACGAAAGCTTCGCCTCGTGGATGGCGGCCCGCCAGACCGACCTGCGCAATCCGGGCTGGCGCTGGTGGGAGCACCAGGACGAGAGCAAGGAAGGCGCGATGAGCGCCGACGCGCGCGCCGCCTCGCACGCCATCCTGCAGCACGTGACCAACGAGGAACAGGCCACCAGCGCGTTCGACCCGGCCATCACCTACAGCAAGGGCCAGGCCGTGCTGCGCATGCTGGAGGCGCACATGGGCGCCGACATCTTCCGCAACGGCATCCGCAACTACATGAAGACGCATGCGTATTCCAACACCGCCAGCGGCGACCTGTGGCAGGCGCTGGATGGCGCCGGCGCCGGCCCGGTCAGCGGGATCGCGCGCGCCTGGACCTCGCAGCCGGGCTTCCCGCTGGTGTCGGTCACGACCAGCTGCGACATCTTCGGCAACCGCATGATCGGCCTGACGCAGCAGCGCTTCCTGTTGCAGGGGCTGGGCAGCGGCAAGGGCCGCTGGCCGGTGCCGTTGCAGGTGCGCAGCGGCAGCGGCGCGCCCAAGCCGGTGCTGTTCGACGGCGACCAGCAGAGCGAGTCCGCCGGCCGCTGCGATGAGGCGCTGAGCATCAACGCCGGCGCGGTCGGCTACTTCCGCGTGGCCTACGACGACTTCACGCTGACCCAGATCATCCAGTCCTTCGCCAGCGTGCCGGAAGCCGACCGCATCGCGCTGCTGGACGACCAGTGGGCGCTGGTGGGCGCCGGCGCGCAGCCGCTGGCCAACTACCTGGCGCTGGCCTCGGCCATGGGCGGCACGCCCAACCAGCGCGCCTGGGAGCAGATCACCGGCGCGCTCGACACCATTGAAACCGCCGAGCGCGGCAGCGCCGGCCACGCCGCCTTCGCAGCGTATGCGCGCTCCGTCGTCAAGCCGCTGTCGGTCAAGCTGGGCTGGGACGCGCGCGCGGACGAAACGCCGGGCATGCAAAAGCTGCGCCGCTCGCTGCTTGCCGACCTGGGCGGCTGGGGCGATCCGGAGGTGCTGGCCGAGGCGCGCAAGCGCTTCGCCGCCTTCGTGGCCGACCGCAAGGCTGTCTCCGCCGACGACCAGATGATGGTGCTGGCCATCGTGGCCCAGCACGCCACCCCGGCCGAATTCGAACAGCTGCACGCGGTCGCCCGCTCGGCCAAGAACGAGACGGAGTTGCGCCGCTACTACACGGCGCTGATGCGCGTGCGCGATCCGGTGCTGGCCGCGCAGGCCGCCGCGATCGCGCTGTCGGACGAGATCCCCAAGCAGGCCGACATGGCGCGCATCACCTTGGTGGGCGTGCTGGGCGACGAGCATCCGCAGCTGGCCTGGTCCTTGTTCACGCAGAACGTCGAGCGCCTGATCGCGCCGCACCAGCCGTTCGGCCCGATGATACTGGCCCAGTACAGCCCGGAGATGTTCTGGCGCGCGCTGCCGCCGGAGCAGCTGGAGGCGTGGATCAAGGGCAAGGTGCCGGCCGAGCTGCAGCCCAACCTGGCGCGCGGCATGGAAGTGGCGCGCTTCAAGCTGGCCGAGAAGGCCATGCTGGTCAAGGCCACCGACGCCTACCTGGCGGGCAAGTAGACGGCGGACTCTATTTTTTGCGGACAAGCTTGCGCGCCCGTTCACGTACACTAGCTGGATTAAAAAAACCAGACGGACGGAGACATGACCACCCGCAGATCTTTCCTCAAGATCGGCGCGGCCGGCGCGCTATTGCTCGCAGCCGGCGGCGCCGCCTATCGCCTGACCCATGCGCCCGCGCCGCCGCAGCCGTTCGCCCTCGACGGCGAGGCCGGCGCGGTGCTGGCCGCCATCCTGCCGGCGATGCTGGGGCCGGTGCTGCCGGCCGACGCGGCCGCGCGCCGGGCCGCGCTGGACGGCGCCGCCGCGCGCACGCTGGCCGCCATCCACGGCCTGCCGCTGGCCACCCAAAAGGAAGTGCAGGACCTGTTCGGCCTGCTGGCGCTGGCGCCCGCGCGGCGCTGGCTGGCCGGCGTGTCCGGCAGCTGGCGCGAGGCCGCGCCGCAGGAGGTAGCCGCCTTCCTGGAGAACTGGCGCCATCACCGCCTCGGCATGCTGCAGACGGCCTATTTGGCGCTGCATGATCTGATCCTCGGCTCGTGGTACGCGGAGCCGTCGACCTGGGCCGGCATCGGCTATCCCGGCCCGCTGAAGGAGCTGCAGAAATGAGCAACACGAATATCCCCATCGCCGCCGCCAAGGGGCCGATTCCCGATCCGATCCAGGCCGGCCTGGCCGCCGGCTGGCGCGTGACCGACTGTGCGCGGCTGGACGCCGACCTGACGCTGGAGGCCGACGTGGTCATCGTCGGCAGCGGCGCCGGCGGCGGCGTCAGCGCCGAGATCCTGGCGCTGTCGGGCCTGCGCGTGCTGATCGTCGAGGAGGGCGCGCTGCGCTCCTCGTCCGACTTCAACATGAAGGAGGCCGAGGCCTATCCGCAGCTGTACCAGGAATCGGCCGCGCGCAAGACGCACGACAAGGGCATCAACATCCTGCAGGGGCGCACCGTGGGCGGCACCACCACCGTCAACTGGACCAGCAGCTTCCGCACGCCCGACATCACGCTGGCGTATTGGAATAAACAGTATGGTTTAAAGGACTACACGCCGGAGCAGCTGGCGCCGTGGTTCGGCATGATGGAGCAGCGCCTCAACATCACCGACTGGCCGGCCGCGCCCAACGAGAACAACGACCTGCTGCGGCGCGGCGCGGCCAAGCTGGGCATCCCGACCGGGCTGATACGGCGCAACGTCAACGGCTGCTGGAACCTGGGCTACTGCGGCATGGGCTGTCCGACCAACGCCAAGCAGTCGATGCTGGTCACCACCATCCCGTCGGCGCTGACGCAGGGCGCCACGCTGCTCACGCGCGCGCGCGCCGAGCGCCTCGTCATCCAGGGCGACAAGGTGGTGCAGCTCGACTGCGTGGCGCTGGACGCCGGCGGCCACGCGCCGACCGGGCGCCGCCTCACGCTGCGGGCGCGCCACTACATCGTGGCCGGCGGCGCCATCAATTCGCCGGCGCTGCTGCTGCGCTCGGGCGCGCCCGATCCGCACGGCCTGCTGGGCAAGCGCACCTTCTTGCATCCGGTGGTGATCTCGGCCGGCAGCTTCGCGCAGCGCGTGGACGGCTACGCCGGCGCGCCGCAGACCGTGTACTCCGACCACTTCCTGCACAACGCGCCGATCGACGGCGCTATGGGTTACAAGCTGGAAGTGCCGCCGCTGCATCCGCTGCTGCTGGCCACCACGATGGCCGGCTTCGGCACGCAGCACGCGGCCGAGATGGCGCAGTTCCCGCACAAGCAGGTGATCCTGGCGCTGCTGCGCGACGGCTTCCACGCCGGCGCGCCCGGCGGCAGCGTGGCGCTGGACGGCGCCGGCGCGCCGGTGCTGGACTATCCGATCAGCGACTTCATCTGGGACGGCGCGCGCCGCGCGCTGCTGACCATGGCCGAGATCCAGTTCGCGGCCGGCGCCAGGGACGTGTCGCCGGTGCACGAGTCGGCGCCGCGCTACACCAGCTGGGCGCAGGCCCGGGCCGGCATCGCCGCGCTGCCGCTCAAGCTGCTGGCCACGCGGGTGGTGTCGGCCCACGTGATGGGCGGCTGCACCATGTCCGACGACGCGCGCCAGGGCGTGGCCGGCGCAGACGGCCGCTACCACGGCCTGGCCAACCTGTCGGTGCACGACGGCTCGCTGTTCCCGACCTCGATCGGCGCCAATCCGCAGCTGTCGATCTACGGCATCGTGGCGCGCCTGGCCAGCGGCCTGGCGCAGCAGCTGACCGGCAAGCCGGCGGCGCGGCCGGTGCGCACCTGACCGGCCAGTCCGGGGTATGATGGCGGCATGATCAAACGCTGGATTATCCTGCTGCTGGTGGTGCAGGCCGGCGCCGCGCTGGCGCTGGCGGCCGGCTTGCATCTGGTGTGGCGGCCGGCCTGGGAGGCGCCGCTGAACGCGCCGCTGACGGCGCTGGCCTACGGCGCGCTCGGCCTGGCCTGCGTGCTGCTGGTGCGGATGGCGCTGTCGGTCAACAACTTCCTGCTCAGTTCGCGCGCGGGCAAGGGCGCGGCCACGCCGGCCGCGCACGCGCTCAACCCGGCGCGCGCCGCCGGCCTGTTCCTGCACGAATTCCGCGCCTCGATGCTGGCCTCCAGCTACGACATGCTGCGTCCGCTCGGCCTGCAGTTGCAGCCGCGGGCGCGCGGCCTGCCGGTGCTGCTGATCCACGGCTACGCCTGCAACAGCGGCTACTGGCGGCCGCTGAGCGCGCGGCTGGCGCGGGCCGGCATCAGCCACTACGGCATCGACCTGGAGCCGCCGGGCGCCTCGATCGACGCCTACGCGCCGCAGGTGCAGGCCGCCATCGAACGGCTGCGCGCGGAGACTGGCAGCACGCAAGTGATCATCGTCGGCCACAGCATGGGCGGGCTGGTGGCGCGCGCCTGGCTGCGCCGCTACGGCGCGGACGCGGTGGCGCGCATCGTCACGCTGGGCACGCCGCACCACGGCACCGCGCTGGCCCACCTGGGGCCGGGCGGCAACGCGGTGCAGATGCGCTACCGCAGCGAGTGGCTGGCGGCGCTGGCCGCGTCTGAGGCGAATTTGCAACGCGGCCTGTTCAGCTCCATCTACTCTGTCCATGACAACATCGTGGCGCCGCAGGATTCCGGCGCCTTGCCGGGCGCGCGCAACCTGGAGTTCGGGGCGGTCGGCCATGTGGCGCTGGGCCGCCATCCCGCCATCCTGCGTTGTGCGATGGACGAAATCGTTGCCGCCGCCCGTTTGTGATTTTGTGTGAATTTTGGCGTTGCTGCTTACTGTATGTTTATTGTCATGTAACGGCAGACTACAAGGCGACAAATGGCTATCGACTTCGGCACGCTGATCCTCAATGAAACGCCGGACGCCGTCGTGCTGACTTCGCTGGACGGCGACGTCATCTGTTGGACCAACGGCGCGCAGGCGATGTTCGGCTACAGCAGCGACGAGGCGGTGGGATGCCGCCTGGCCGACCTGATCGTGCCCACCGGCCTGGCCGAGGACGAAGGCGACGTGGTGCGCGAGACGCTGCGCAGCGGCGCCTCCAACTACGAATCGATGCGCCACGCCAAGGACGGCACGCTGGTGTACATCGACAGCTCGTCCAAGCTGCTGCGCGACGCCGAAGGCCGGCCCGAATACATTTTGTGGACCAAAAAAGACGTTACCGCGCTCAAGGTGCTGCGCGACGCCAAGCTGGTGCAGGCGCGCTTCGGCGGCCTGCTGGAGTCGCTGCCGGACGCCATCATCCTGGCCAACGCCGGCGGCCGGGTGGTGCTGGTCAACGAGCAGGCCGAAGCGCTGTTCGGCTACCCGCGCGGCGCCATGCGCGGCATGGCGCTGGAGCAGCTGATGCCGGCGCGCTTCCGCCATGGCCACGTGCAGCACCGGCAGGGCTTTCATCGGCAGCCGGTGGTGCGCCCCATGGGCGGCGGCCGCGAGCTGTACGGCCTGCGCAGCGACGGCATGGAATTCCCGGTCGAGATCAGCCTGAGCCCGATCGCCACGGAGGAGGGCACGCTGGTGATGAGCGCGATCCGCGACACCAGCGAGCGCAAGCGGATCGAGCGCTCGCTGCAGGAAAAGAACGCCGAGCTGGCGCGCGCCAACGCGGCCAAGGACCGCTTCCTGAACGGCATGTCGCATGAATTGCGCACGCCGTTGAACGCGATCATCGGTTTTACGGGTACTATGTTGATGAAGTTGCCGGGTCCCATTAATGACGATCAGGAAAAACAACTGCGCACGGTGCAACACAGCGCCCGTCATCTGTTATCCTTGATCAACGACTTGCTGGAACTGACACAGATCGAGACCGGCAGCCTCAAGCTTGAGCTGGTGCCGCTGCCGTGCCGCCAGCTGGTCGACGAAGTGTTGTTGCTGTTTAAGCCGCAGGCCCAGCACAAGGGGCTGGCGCTGGAGGTGGTCGGCGTGCCGGACGAGCTGGTGGTGATGGCCGACCGCCGCGCGCTGCAACAAATACTGATGAATTTGCTCCACAACGCGCTCAAGTTCACCGACCAGGGCGCGGTCACGGTGCGGCTGGACCGGGGCACGCTGCATGAGCGCCCCTGCGCCCTGATCAGCATCAGCGACACCGGCATCGGCATCGCCGAGGAGGACCGGGCCACGCTGTTCCAGGCCTTCTCGCAGCTGGAGGCCGGCAGGGTGCGGGAGCTGGAGGGAACCGGACTGGGCTTGCACCTGAGCCAGCGCCTGGCGGCCATGCTGCACGGCGAGATTTTATTTGACAGCACATCGGGCGCCGGGAGTTGTTTCACCCTGGCGCTGCCGCTGGAACGATGACGAAGGGGAGCTCAACGTGTCGGCACGCATCCTGATCATAGAAGACAATGCCACCAACATGGAGTTGATGGTGTACCTGTTGCGCGCCTTCGGCTACGAGCCGCTGTCGGCCAGCGACGGCGAGGCCGGCGTGGCGGCGGCGCGGCAGCAGGTGCCGGACCTGATCATCTGCGACGTCCACCTGCCCAAGCTGGACGGCTACGGCGTGGTGGCCGCGCTCAAGGCCGACCCGGCGCTGCGCCACATCCCGACGCTGGCCGTGACCGCGCTGGCGATGACGGGCGACCGCGAAAAATTGCTGGAGGCCGGCTTCGACGGCTACATCGGCAAGCCCGTCGAGCCCGATACTTTCGTGACCCAGATCGAGTCTTTCTTGCGCGGGGAGGTGTCGCCCCCGGCTAAAAGCGACACCGCCACCATCCTGATCGTGGACGACCACGTGCTGAACCGCGAGTTCCTGATGACCCTGCTGGGCTACGGCGGCCACCGGCTGCTGGAGGCCGCCAACGGCGCCGAGGGCCTGACCATGGTGCAGGCCGAGAAGCCGGACCTGGTGATCTCCGACATCCTGATGCCTAATATGGACGGCTACGAATTCGTCACCCGCCTGCACAGCGATCCGAACACGGCCGACGTGCCGGTGATCTTCTACACCGCCACCTACCGCGAGCGCGAGGCGATGGCGGTGGCGCAGTCGTGCGGCGTGCGCTGGGTGCTGCCCAAGCCTTCCGATCCGGAAGTCATCCTGCGCACCGTGCACGAGGCGCTGGGCCTGGCCGAGGTGGCCGAGGACGAGACGCTGCCGTCGTTCGCGCCGGAGCCGCCGCAGGAAGGGCGCTTCCACAACATCGACGACAAGGTGGCCGAATACCTGGGCGAGCTCGAATCGAGCAGCCAGCTGCTGTCCAAGTTCGCCCAGGAAAACGAGGAGCCGGCGCCGGAAAACCTGACGCGCATGACGCAGCGCCTCACCAGCTCGCTCTCCAGCCTGCAGGCGGTGAGCCTGCGGCTGACCGCGCTGATCGAGCTGGGCATCGAGCTGGGCGCCGAGCGCGATCCGGGCGCGCTGGTGGAGATCGGCTGCCGTGTGGCGCAGAACATCTGCGTGTCCAAGTACGCCTGCATCGGCGTGCTGGAGCCGGGCGCGGACGAGCTGTCGTACTTCGCCAGCTGCGGCGCCGGCGTGCCGGCCCGGCAGATCGCGCTGGCGCCGCGCGCCGGCGTGCTGCGCGGCCTGCTGGACCAGCGCCAGGCCTGCCGCATCAACGACCTCAACGGCGACCCGGCCAGCATCGGCCTGCCGGCCAGCCATCCGCCGGTGCACTCCTTCCTGGGCGTGCCGATCGCCTCGCGCGAGCGCATCCACGGCTGGCTCTACCTGGTCGACAAGCTGGGCGCGGACGGCTTTTCCGAGGTCGACGAGCGGGTGGCCGCCACGGTGGCGGCGCAGATTTCGGTGGCCTATGAAAACCTGCTGCTGTACGAGGAGATCAAGCGCCACCACGCGCAGCTGACGCTGGACATGAACGCCCGCATCCGCCTGGACGAGGACCTGCGCCGCTTCCGCCTGGCGATGGACGCCACCGCCGACGCCATCTTCCTGGTCGACCGCGCCGGCATGTGCTTTGTCGACGTCAACGTCACCGCCTGCCGCATGCTGGGCTACGAGCGCGAGGACTTCCTCAAGGTCGGCCCCGGCAAGCCGCCCGAGGAAGAGCTGAACCGGCTGGAGGAGCTGTACGAAAAACTGCTGGCCGGCGACCAGAGCGGCGCCATGACCGAGCTGCTGCTGTACCGCAAGGACGGCTCGCCGCTGTCGGTGGAGGTGCAACGGCGCACGCTGCGCTCCGGGCCCAGCTGGATACTGGTGGCGGTGGCGCGCGACATCACCGAGCGCAAGGAGGCCGAGCAGCGCCTGCTCAAGCTGGCCCACTTCGACACGCTGACCGGCCTGCCCAACCGCAGCCAGTTCTACGACTCGCTGAGCCACTCGCTGCGCCAGGCCAACGATCACAAGTGGTCGCTGGCGGTGCTGTTCCTCGACGTCGACCGCTTCAAGAACGTCAACGACACGCTGGGCCACACCATCGGCGACGAGCTGCTGCGGCAGTTCTCCAGCCGGCTGGTGGACTGCCTGCGGGTGCGCGACACCATCGGCCGCTTCGGCGGCGACGAGTTCGCCGCCATCCTGATGCTGCCCGAGGGCGCGCAGAACGCCATCGCCGTGGTCGACAAGATCCGCGAATCGATGCGCCGGCCGTTCGACCTGAAGGGCCACGAGGTGACCGTCACGGCCAGCATCGGCATCGCGGTCTACCCGGACGACGGCGCCGACCCGGACACGCTGATCCAGTACGCCGACACCGCCATGTACCGCGCCAAGGAGGCCGGGCGCGACGCCTTCCGCTTCTTCACCGCCGAGATGAACGCGCAGTCGCTGGCGCGGCTGGACCTGGAGAACGCGCTGCGGCGCGCCATCGACAACGAGGAGTTCGTGCTGCACTTCCAGCCCAAGGTCCACATCGGCACCGGCCGCATCAGCGGCGCCGAGGCGCTGATCCGCTGGAAGCGGCCCGGCCATGGCATGGTGTCGCCGGCGCTGTTCATCCCCATCCTCGAGGAGACCGGGCTGATCGTGCGGGTCGGCACCTGGGTGCTGCACGAGGCCTGCCGCAAGATCGCGCTGTGGGGCAAGTCGGGCGTGGGCGCGGTGCATTTGTCGGTCAACGTCTCGGGCATCCAGTTCTTCGTCGGCGGGCTGGAGGAGGAGGTGCTCAAGGCGATCAAGAAGCACGACATCGCGCCCGAGCTGCTGGAGCTGGAGCTGACCGAGAGCTCGCTGATGTCCAACGCCGAAGAGACCATCACGGTGCTGCAGAACCTCAAGGCGCTGGGCATCCAGATCTCGATCGACGACTTCGGCACCGGCTATTCCTCGCTGGCCTACCTGAAGCGCTTCCCGATCGACAAGCTCAAGATCGACATCGCCTTCGTGCGCGAGGTGACCAGCAATCCGGACGACGCCGCCATCGTGCTGGCCATCATCAACATGGCGCACAGCATGAAGCTGGAGGTGATCGCCGAGGGCGTGGAGAAGGATGCGCAACTGGCCTATCTGCGCCGCCACGGCTGCGACGAGATGCAGGGCTATTACTTCAGCCGCCCGCTGCCGGAGGACGACTTCGAGCAGATGCTGCGCGAGGGCCGCTTCCTGCAGACGCCGGCAGAGGAAAGCGTGGTCGAGCAGCAGACCCTGCTGATCGTCGACGACGACGCCTTCATGCTCGACGTGCTGACCGACTTCCTGTCGCAGGACGGCTACCGCATCCTGACCGCGCAGACCGCGGCCGAGGGCTTCGACGTGCTGGCGCAGAACCGGGTGCAGGTGATCCTGTGCGACCAGTGCATGCCCTTGATGAGCGGCACCGAGTTCATGGAGCGGGTCAAGAACCTGGCGCCGGACACCTTCCGCATCATGCTGTCGGCCTACGCCGACCTGACGCCCATCATGGCCGCCATCAACCACGGCGCCATCGACCGCTTCTACACCAAGCCGTGGAAGGGCGCGGTGCTGCGCGAGAACATCCGCGAAGGCTTCCGCCTGCACGCCCAGGTGCACGGCGGCCCGCCGCTGCGGGTGGCGCAGCCGGTGGCCGAGGAGGTCAAGCAGTAAGCCCGCCGGCTTGCGGGCACTGGCGCGCCGGGATGAAACTGGCTTAATATCGACCTTGTCGATGGTTGAGTTCGAGGTTGGTGATGCGCATGATGTCCAGTTTGTCCATATTGCTGCTGTACGCCGGTCTGGCGTCGGCCGCGCCGGACCTGCCTGCGCTGAAGATCTACGGCATGGACAGCAAACCGATCAGCTACGCCGACGGCGGCCAGGCGGCCGGCCTGGCGGTCGAGCTGGCGCACCGCATCCAGGACAAGCTGGGCCGCCACGACGCCATCGACATCGTGCCGTGGGCGCGCGCCCAGACGCTGGCCGAAGCCGGCCCTAACGTGCTGCTGCTGACCGTGGTGCGCACCCCGGAACGCGAGCGGCAGATGCAGTTCGTCGGGCCGATCTTCACGTCGCGCCTGGTGGCCTACGCCGTCAAGGGCCGGCTGGCCGAGCTGCAGCGCCACGATCCCGGCCTGTACAAGCTGCACGCCGGCGCGCGGCGCGGCAGCATCTTCGCCAACACGGCGCGCGGCCTGGGCTTCAACCTGACCGACGAAACCAACACCTCCGAGATCGCCGCCAGGATGCTGATGAGCCACCGCTTCGACCTGTGGTTCGACGGCGAGGAACTGATGCCCGGCGCCATGGAACGCGCCGGCCACCGGCCGGACGAAATCGAGGTGGCGCTGCGGCTGGGAACGGCCGAGGTGTATTTCGCCTTCTCCAGCGGCACGCCGAAGGAGCTGGTCGAGGCCTGGGCCGGCGCGCTGCGCGAGCTGCGGCGCGACGGCAGCCTGCAGAGGATACAGCGCAAGTGGCTGGCTTTTCTGCCCGAGCATTAGAAAACGTTCTCTAGTTTTGCCGACTACAATAAAATATTGGCAAGCACATTCAGGAAGTTCACATGGCAAAGAAGTTGAAGCGGCATGACGACCAGCAGACGGCTGAAGTGGTTCGCATGTCCTCGCAGGAAATCTGGCAGGCGGGCTTGAGCGCCTTCGCCAAGGCGCAGGAAGAAGAGGGCAAGTTCTTTTCCATGCAGCTGTTCGAGGAGCGCGTGCTGCGCGCGTTGAGCTCGATCGGCGTGCCGACCGCCGGCGAGGTCGAGGCGCTGACCCGGCGCGTCGACGAGCTGACCCGGCAGGTCGCCGCGCTGGGCGGCGCGCCGGCTCCCGCCAAAAAGCCCGCCGCGGCCAGGCCGGCCGCCAAAAAACCGGCCGCCGCGCCGGCCAAGGCCAAGCCCGCCGCGCGCGCGCGGGTCAAAACAGCCGCGAAATAGCCGTGCAATAGCCGGGAAATGGCCGCCGTTGGGCGGGGATTGGCCGCATCTTTCGGCATTGAGCCGGCATATGCGCGTAAAAGCACGCGCGGATGTTTCTAAGATAGTGACATCGGTGTTATGCTTGCAGGAGAATAAACAGAGGTTTCCTTGCTATGCTACAAAAAGCACCCCGCCGTACCCGCGAACGCATACTCGAACTGTCGCTGCGCTTGTTTAATGAATTCGGCGAGCCGAACATCACCACCACGGTGATCGCCGAAGAGATGAATATCTCGCCGGGGAATCTGTACTACCATTTCCGCAACAAGGACGACATCGTCAACTCGATCTTCGTGCAGTTCGAGGCCGAGATCGAGCGCATCCTGACCGTGCCCAACGGCCGCCGCTCCAACATCGAGGACGTGTGGCTGTACCTGCACCTGATGTTCGAACTGATCTGGCGCTACCGCTTCTTCTACCGCGACCTGAACGACCTGCTGTCGCGCAACCGCAAGCTGGAGCTGCACTTCAAGCAAATCCTGGCGCACAAGATCAAGGTGGCCAAGCAGCTGTGCGAAGACTTGCGCAGCGAAAAATCGCTGGAAGCGTCCGACACCGCCATCGACGCCATGGCCACCAATATGGTGGTGGTGGCGACCTACTGGCTGTCCTACGAATACGTGCGCAATCCGCGCAAGTACAGCGAACAGCAATCGATGGCCGACGCGCTGGCGCGCGGCTGCTACCAGGTGCTGTCGCAAATCGGCCCGTATCTGCGCAACGAGACCAGTTTGCTGTTCCAGAAACTGTCCGAAGAATACCTGAAGAAGCTCAAGTAGGCCGACGGAGACTGCCATGGCGTGGAACCCCTTCCCGTATCCCGATCCCGCATACCAGTACACGCCGGCCAGCCTGGAGGCGGCCTGGCCCTTGCTGCACGGCGGCGACCAGGAACCGTTCCCGTCCAATCCCTTGCTGGTGCAGGCGTGGATCGCCTTCCATGCCGGCGAGTTCGAACGGGCCGCGCGGCTGGGCCTGGACGTCGGCGTGAACGGCTATTCGGTGGCGCACAAGGCCATCTGCATCTATGCCCACTACCTGGAGCGCAGCCCGCAGAAAAAGCTCGCCACCTTCGAATGCGTGGCCGAGCGCTGCGAACGGCAGCAGCTGGAGCAGCCGGGCAATTCGTCCGGCTACTACTGGCATGCTTACGCGCTGGGCCAGTATTCGCAGGGCATCTCGGTGGTCAAGGCGCTGGCGCAGGGACTGGGCGCCAAGGTGCGCAACAGCCTGGACACGGCGATCCGCCTGGCGCCGCAGCGCGCCGACGCGCATATCGCGCTGGGCGTGTACCACGCCGAGATCCTCGACAAGGTGGGCGCCATGATCGGCGGCCTGACCTATGGCGTGAAAAAGGAAGAATGTTATAAACAGTTTCAGATCGCGCTGGCGCTGACGCCGGAGTCGGCGATCGCCCGCGTCCGCTATGCGCGCGCGATGATGATGTTGGAAGGTAGAAGGAAGCAGGCGGAAGCGATCGGCCTGTGCGAGGAGGCCGCCCGTAGCCCCATCCGCGACGCGATGGAACGGCTCGATTCGGACGCGGCAAAACGAGAACTGGAAGAGGAAAAACAGTAGTGAAAGCAATCTGCGTGTATTGCGGCGCCAACGCCGGTGTGAATCCTGTGTATGCCGAGGCTGCCCGGGCGCTGGGCCGGGCTTTGGTGGAGAACAATCTGTCGCTGGTCTACGGCGGCGGCAAGGTGGGCCTGATGGGCGTCATCGCCGACGAGGTGCTGCGCCTGGGCGGCGAGGTGACGGGCGTGATCCCGACCGCGCTGGTCGAGCGCGAAGTGGGTCACACCGGCCTGACGCGCCAGTTCATCGTCAAGGACATGCACGAGCGCAAAGCCATGATGGCCAAGCTGGCCGACGGCTTCATCGCCATGCCGGGCGGCATGGGCACGCTGGAGGAACTGTTCGAGATGCTGACCTGGTCGCAGCTGGGCATCCACGCCAAGCCGATCGGCCTGCTGAACGTGGAAGGCTTTTACGACGGCCTGACCGGCTTCATCGAACATGCCAGCGCGCAGGGCTTCATTCGTCCGCAGCATGCGGCGCTGATGATGTCCGCGCCGGACGGGCAGGCCCTGCTGCAGATGCTGAGGGCTTGAGCCGCACCCGTAAATAAATATTTTTGCGGGACCGATCCGTTTTGTCGCGGCTCGTCGTCTTACAGGGAACAGGCCCGATCGGCGGGCCTGGCCAACCCGAGACGAACCATGACTACCTTGATGATCCCCCTGACCGTTGATCCCGCGAACCAGAGCCGTGTGCTGGACATGTTGCGGGACAATATCCATACCGTGATCCACACGCTGGACGGATGGATCTCCACCGACCTGATCGCGTCCGCTGACGGCACGCGCATCATCATCCATTCCCAATGGCGCGACCCGGAGGCGGTGGCGGCGATGCGGGCCGACCCGCGCATGGTCGCCTACTATCCAAAGCTTGCCGCTTTTGCTACGATCGACCCGATCATGGGCGATGTCGTCCATGCGGCCAAGGCTTAGGCAGGCGTAGCGGACATGGACGATGTGGTGCTTGAAAAACTGCTCGGCGAGATGCGGCCCCGGCTGCATCGATATTGCGCCCGCATGTGCGGCTCGGCGATCGACGGCGAAGACATCGTCCAGGATGCGCTGGCGAAGGCGTACGCGGCCCGCGCATCGTTCGGCGGGCTGGACAATCCGCAGGCTTGGCTGTACCGCATCGCCCACAACGCCGCGCTGGATTTCCTGCGCCGCCGCGCGCGCATGCCGCCGATGGAGGACGAGGATGAGCTCGCCGTCCTGGCATCGCCCGAAGACCCCGATCCCGAGATCGCCGCGACCTGTTTGCGCAGCTTCATGCGCCTGCCGGCCTTGCAGCGCGGCGCGGTGATATTGAAGGACGTGCTGGGCCATACACTGGAAGAAGCGGCGGCGATCACCGGCTCCAGCGAGCCCGCCGTCAAGTCGGCCTTGCAGCGCGGGCGGGAGCGGTTGCGCGACGTGGCCGGCGAGCCCGCCTTGCCCGGCATCGACGGCGACACCGGCGCCCGTTTGCTTGCCTATGTGGACGGCTTCAAGGCCGGCGATTTCGACGCGGTGCGCGCCATGCTGGCCGAGGATGTGCAACTGGAGCTGGTGGCCAAGCTGCGCCGCAACGGCAAGCGCGAGGTCGGCGATTACTTCGGCGCCTATGCCGCCGCCGTGCGCTGGGTGTTTGCCGCGGTGCTGGCCGAGGGGCGTCCCGCGATGCTGGTGTTCGACCGCGAAGTGTCGCTCGACACGCCGGCCTATTTCGTGGCGCTGGAATTCGCGGACGGCCAGGTGGCCGGCATCCGCGACTTCCTGTACGCGCGCTATGCGATGGACGGGCTGGAACTTACGCCGCTTGACTCCACAGGCGCGTGCCCGACTGGTCCAGTTCGGTGAGGTAGAGCCGCAGGTCGAATTCGTACTGGTGGTAGTTCGGTTCCATGTAGGTGCACAGCTTGTAGAAGGCCTTGTCGTGCTGCTTCTCCTTGATGTGCGCCAGTTCGTGCACGGCGATCATGCGCAGGAATTCTATCGGCACTTCCTTGAACAGCGTCGCCACGCGGATCTCGTGCTTGGCCTTGAGCTTGCCGCCCTGGACGCGCGAGATGGACGTGTGCAAGCCCAGCGCGTGGTTGATCACGTGGATCTTGCTGTCGTACTCGACCTTGTTGATCGGCTCGGCGTTGCGCAAATGCTCATTTTTCAAATCCTGCACGTACTGGTACAGTGCCTTGTCGGTGCGCAGCTCGTGCGCCTTGCTGTAGCGCTTGAGCAGCACTTCGCCCAGGCGGTTCTGGGCCAGGAGCTGCGACACCTGCTGCTGGGTTTGTTCGGAATAGGCGCTGAGGTACTTCAGGGAGGACATGTCGGGGCACGGCTGGAATGATTCGAGGCGTGAATGTACCACAGCCGGCGGTCCTCCCCATCAATGAAAGGAGTGAAACATGCGGGTGACACGAATGGTAACCAACATCGCCACGGCGGACACCGAGGCGGCCAAGGCATTTTATGGCGGCGTGCTGGGCCTGTCGGTGGTGATGGACCACGGCTGGATCGTGACGCTGGCGGGCGAGGGCGAGGACATGCCGCAGATCAGCTTTGCGTCCGAGGGCGGCTCGGGCACGCCGGTGCCGGACCTGTCGATCGAGGTCGACGACCTGGATGAGGCCCACCGGCGCCTGGTCGCCGCGCGCGTGCCGCTGGAGTACGGCCCGGTCAGCGAGCCCTGGGGCGTGCGGCGCTTATTCGTGCGCGATCCGTTCGGACGGCTGCTCAATATCCTGTCGCACGGTTAGCCGAGCTGCTGCGCGATGGAGCGGGTTTTCGCGGTGACCGTGTCGCCGGTGTGCAGCGTGGCTTTCTTCTCGATCAGCATGAGCAGGCATTCCTGTTCCGCCACCGGGTTGTGGCGCACGCCTTTCGGCACGACGTAGGCCTGACCCTCGGACAGTTCAACCGTGCCGTCTTCCATCTCGATGCGCAGCCGGCCCTTGAGGATGAAGAAGAGCTCGTCCTCGGCGTCGTGGCTGTGCCAGGTCAGCGATCCGAGCACCTTGGCGACCTTGATGTAATTGTCGTCCAGTTCGCCGATCACGCGTGGCGACCAGTGTTCGGACAGCGCGGCTGCGCTGGCGGCGGGGGAGAGGGCTTGCTTCATGGCGGTTCCTTGGTGGACGATGGAGCCGCCACTGTAGCCTGCCGCGCTCAGCCGGTCTTGAACGTTTGTGCGTCCGGGTTCAGGCGCAGCCAGCGGGCCGGCGGGATGCCGTAGGCGGCGACGAAATGGCGTGTCATGTGCGGCTGGTCGGCGAAGCCGGCATGGACCGCGCAGTCGGCCAGCGGCATGCCGCGCAACATGAGCCGGCGCGCCAGTTCCAAGCGGCGCAAGGTCAGGTAGCGGTGCGGACTGGTGCCGAAGAACAGGCGGAAATCGCGCGACAGGCTCCAGCGGTCGCGGCCGCTCGCTTGCGCCAGCTGGTCCAGCGTCAGCGGCGAGAGCAGGGCGTCGTCGATATTTTCGCGGGCGATCTGGGCGGCACGGAAGTCGCCGCCGGCCGGCGCCGGCTGGCCGGCCACCAGGCGCAGCGCGGTGGCGACGTCGACCAGCGCGTCGTCGCGTTCCATCGCGTCGGGCGCGGTGTCGAAATGGTTCAGCAGGCCGCGCGCCGCCTTGACCAGCCTGCGGTCGCCGGACACGCCGCCATCGATGAACGGCAGCGGCGCGCCGCCCAGCACCTGCTGCAAAAGTGCCGGCGCCAGGTAGGCGATGCGGTAGTGGAAGCCGTCCTTGGTGCCGGCCTGGCCGTCGTGCAGTTCGTCGGGATGCAGCACCAGCGCCTGTCCGGACAGGCTGTGGCGCATCGACGACCGATAGCGGAACGATTGAACGCCGGACATGGTCAGGCCGATGGCGTAGCTGTCGTGGCGGTGCGCGCCGTACGCCGCGCCCTGGAAGAACGCTTCGAACAGCTCCACGCCTTCGGCCTGCCGGCCGTGCCGCAGCCAGTCCGTGCGCTGACGAGGCGGCAGGCTCATGGCCGGCTGCCGGCGTGGTTCGATTCCTGCCACATGCCGCTTCCTTTCACGCGATGCTATCCCGGATGCGCGCCAGCGGCGCGGGCTTGGTTGATCCCGGCTTGGCAGCTCGCGAGCGCGGTGGCGAACTTGGCGCGCTCGGGCTGGGGTTCGTTGGGATAAATGTCCGAATGTATCTGATGATAAACCGTGCGGTCGATGACGAGGTAGCGCTGGTAGAGATCCGTTTCCTCGCCGGAGTCGCCGGTGACGAAGCCGTACACGGTTTCGCTGCAGTACAGGCCGTCGCCGAGTGCCACCGTGACCGGCGAATTGCCGAATGCCAGACTCATGGCGCAGAAGAGCAAGGCCAGCAGCCATGCGACGCCGGCCACGAGACAGATGACGGCGCCCAGGATCCTCGGGCGGCTGTCGATGGAATAGAGCACCTGCACGCCGGCCGCGATCAGCGCGAGGGCGATGGCCATTACATTGGCGGCGTGCCCTGCAAACGAAAATCCCGAAGCCGCTGCCGCCGCGATCGCCACGACCAGGCCGCTCAGGCACAGGTGGCGTCGCGCCGTCACGGCGTTGGCGGCGTCGAGCTTGGCCGCGCGCAGCCGCACCAAGGGTAATAGCAGCGCGGCCATTATGCCCACCGCGAACAGGGCAAGCAGTGCTTTAAAGAGCATGTGATGCAATCATGGTTTTTAAATAATATTTCAGCATAACATTCCTAGTCCCTTGTGCGTAGTGTCGGAATTAAACTATCGCTATATAATCGAGTTTATTGCGATTCATTACTTAAAGGAAAAAACGATGCGTGCGTTGAAACTCGGGGTGGTGCTGATGCTGGCGGCGACGGGCGCGTCGGCGGCGGAGATCACGGTGTCGGCCGCGGCCAGCCTGACCAATGCCTTCAAGGAAATCGGCGCCGCCTACGAGAAGGAGCACGCGGGCGACAAGGTGCAGTTCAACTTCGCCGCCTCCGATCCGCTGGTGCAGCAGATCGCCAAGGGCGCGCCAGTCGACGTGTTCGCCTCGGCCGACCAGGATGCGATGGACAAGGCCGACACGCTGAAGTTGCTGGCCCCGGCCAGCCGCCGGAACTTCGCCAGCAACAGCCTGGTGCTGATCACGCCGCTGGCCGCCACGCTGCCGATCAAGGGCATCGCCGACTTGCAGCAGGCCGGCGTCGCGCGCGTGACGATGGGCAATCCGGCCAGCGTGCCGGTGGGCCGCTACACCAAACACGCGCTGGAGCAGGCCAGGCTGTGGGCCGCCGTCGAACCCAAGGCCATCTTCGGCGCCTCGGTGCGCCAGAGCCTGGACTACGTGGCGCGCGGCGAAGTCGATGCCGGCTTCGTCTACGCCACCGATGCCGCCGTGATGAAGGACAAGGTCAAGGTGGTCGCCACCGTGCCGACCGAGACCCCGGTCAGCTATCCGATCGCGGTGATCGCGGCCGGGCCGCAAGCGGCGGCCGGCCGCAAGTTTGCCGATTATGTGCTGTCGTCGTCTGGCCAGGCGATCCTGGCCAAGTACGGTTTCGGCCGCCCGTAACGTGATAAACAGTTTTCTCGCCGAACCGGCATGGATCGCGCTGCGCCTGTCGCTGAAGGTGGCGTGCTGGGCGACGGTGCTGGACCTGCTGTTCGGCGTGGCGCTGGGCTATCTGCTGGCGCGCAAGCGCTTTCCTGGGCGCGAGCTGCTGGATGCGCTGCTGACGCTGCCGATGGTGATGCCGCCGACCGTGCTGGGCTACTATCTGCTGGTGGTGATCGGCCGCCACGGCGTGCTCGGCGCGTGGCTGCAGCGGGCCTTCGGCATCAACCTGATCTTCACCTGGCAGGCGGCGGTGATCGCGGCGGCCGTGGTGGCGTTTCCGCTGGTGCTCAAGGGCGCGCGGGCGGCGTTCGAGACGGTGGACACGCAGCTGGAGCAGGCCGCCCGGGTGCTGGGGATCTCGCCGTTCGGCGTGTTCCTGCGTGTGACGCTGCCGCTGGCCTGGCGCGGCGTGCTGGGCGGCACCTTGCTGGCCTTCGCGCGCTCGATGGGCGAGTTCGGCGCGACGTTGATGGTGGCCGGCAGCATCCCCGGCAAGACGCAGACGCTGTCGATCGCCGTGTACGAAGCCGTGCAGGCCGGGCAGGACGACAGTGCCAACCTGCTGGTGATCATCACCTCCGTGGTCTGCATCGTGGTGCTGATCGCGGCGAACAAACTGACGCCCAACCGCAACCCGCAGGCCTGAGCATGCAAATCAACATCGACATCGGCAAGACCCTGCGCTCCGGCTCCCGGACCTTCGAGCTGCGCGCGCAGTTGACGTCGAGCAGCCAGCGCATCGTGATCTACGGCCCGTCGGGCGCGGGCAAGAGCCTGCTGCTGAAGGCGGTGGCCGGCCTGAGCACGCCCGACCGCGGCCACATCGAGGTGGCGGGCCGCCGCCTGTTCGACAGCGGCGGCGGCATCGACGTGCCGGCGCAGCGGCGCCAGCTGGCCTATCTGTTCCAGGACTACGCGCTGTTCCCACACCTGAACGTGCGGCAGAACATCGCCTTCGGCTTGCGGCGCGGCTGGCGCAATCCGCTGGCGCGGGTGGACGGCGAGGCGGTGCGCTACTGGCTGCAGGCGTTCGAGCTGGAACATGTGGCGCAGCAGTTGCCGCACCAGCTGTCCGGCGGCCAGCGGCAGCGGGTGGCGCTGGCGCGCGCGCTGGCGCCGGAACCGCAGGCGCTGTTGCTGGACGAACCGTTCGCGGCGCTGGACCCCGGCCTGCGCCAGCGCATGCGCGCCGAGCTGGACGCGCTGCAACGCCGGCTCGGCATTCCGATGATATTGATCACCCACGACCCCGAGGACGTGCGCGCCTTCGGCGACCATGTGCTGCGCATGGAAAATGGTAGCATGGCCGAAATCAAGGATCTGGATTTGGTGGAGCGCAATGAAGCCTGAAGCACAAGCAATGGCCTTGCAGGGCCATGTATGGCTGACCGTCGGCGGTCAGAAGCTGGGCGGGCAGGACCGGATGGCGCTGCTGGCGGCCATCGCCGAGCACGGCTCGATCACGGCCGCCGCCAAGGCGGTCGGCATGAGCTACAAGGGCGCGTGGGACGCCATCGAGGCGATGAACAATCTGGCCGGTGAGCCGCTGCTGGAGCGGCTGGCCGGCGGCAAGGGCGGGGGCGGCACACGGCTGACTTCGCGCGGCGCGCAGCTGGTGGAAAATTTCCGTAAAATCGATGACGAGCACCGCAAGTTCGTGGCGCATCTGAGCAGCCAGTCGCATGCGCTGGCCGACGATTTTCTGTTGATACAAAGGATGAAGATGAAGACCAGCGCGCGCAATCAATTCAGCGGCAAGGTGGTGGCGATCAAGGAGGGCGCCGTGAACGACGAGGTGACGCTGGAAATCGTCGGTGGCCAGCACATCGTCGCCACCATCACGCGCGACAGCAGCGACAGCCTGAGCCTGGTGGAAGGCGCGGAGGCCTTTGCGCTGATCAAGGCGTCGTCGGTGATCGTGGTGACGCAGATGGCCGGCGCCCGCTTCTCGGCGCGCAACCGCCTGACCGGCACGATCACGCGGGTGCAGGTGGGCGCGGTCAACACCGAGGTCAGCATCGAACTGCCGGGCGGCGGCGCCATCGCCGCCATCGTCACCCGCGACAGCGGCGAGACGCTGGAACTGCGCGTGGGCATGGAGGCGACCGCGATCTTCAAGGCTTCCAGCGTGATCATCGGCACGCCGGCCTGATCAGGTGTCGAACTGGGCGAAGCGCGCCGGCGTCACGCCCAGGATGCGGCGGAACAAGGCGATGAAGCTGCTGACGCTGTCGTAGCCCAGGCTCAGCGCCACGGTGGTCACCGAGGCGCCGCCGTTGAGCAGTTCCATGCCTTTCTGCAGCCGCGCCACCTGGCGCCATTCCACCAGCGACATGCCGGTCTGGTCGCGGAAGTGGCGGGTCAGGGTGCGGCGCGACCAGCCCAGCCGCGCGGCCCATTGGTCGAGATCGGTTTCATCGGCGGGATGGTCGGCGATGGCCGCCGCCATCGCCTGCAGGCGCGGATGGCGCGGCATGGTCAGGTGCAGCGGTTCCTCGTCGGCGGTGCGCACTTCGTCCAGGAACACCGTCACCAGGCGCCGTGCGGCGGCGTCGGCCGGCATGCCGTGCGGCCAGGACGCCATGCGCTCCAGCAGCGACACCGCCAGCGGCGACATGCGCATCACCCGCGACTGCGCCGGCAGGTCGGCGCACCAGGACGGCGCCAGGTGGATGGTGTAGCCGGCCAGGCCGGGCTTGAAGGTGTTGGCGTGGGCGGTGGCGCCATGCGGCATGTCGGGCGGTATCCAGCCCATCCGGCCGCGCGGCAGCACCTGGCGCACGTCGCCGGCTTCGACCACGATCACGCCCTGCAGCGGAATATACAGCTGCCCCTCCGGGTGCCGGTGCACGTGCAGGGTGCGGTTGGTGTGGTGGTCGGCGTGCTGCGCGGACACGATGACCGGCATCTCGTCCGTCAGTCGGCGTTCGCCATAGTAATTGCTGCCCATATGATTTTGGCCCGATCGCGATATTACTTGTCTGTCGCCAGTTAGTGAAGTTGTCAAATTACTGGCAATCTACGACTTTGGTTTATAACAAGGAATCGGCATGACTGCAATCGATACGGAAGAAGTGCTGGCGCTGGTGCGCGAGGCGGGCGCCGATCTGTGCGAGACCTTTTGGCGTGGCGAGCCGGTGGTGGAGGTGGACGACATGATGACGGCCTTCCGGTGCATCGACGGCGCCGCCAACGCCCGCATGAAGCGCGCGCTGGCGCGCCTGTACCCCGGCATCGCCTGGATGGAGAACGAGCTCGACACCACCGAGCCGGAGGACGCCGAGACCGCCGCGCTGGCCGCGCGCGGCGAATACTGGATCTGCGACGCCATCGACGGCGCCGTGCAATATCTGCGCGCGATCCCGAACTGGGCCATGTCGCTGACGCTGATGCGCGAGGGCGTGCCGGTGTTCGCCGCCATCTTCGACGCCGTGCACGACGAGATGTTCCATGCGGCCTGGGGCCAGGGCGCCTACCGCAACGGCGAGCGGATACGGGTCAACGGCCGCGCCAACCATTACCAGGGCATCGTCGCCACCAGCCAGCCGCCGTTCGCGGGCCGCGACCGGCACGCCGTGCGCCGTTCCGGCGCCGCGCTGAGCGCCATGCTGCCGGACGTGGCGGCGGTGCGCAACCTGAGCGCGACCTCGCTGCAACTGGCCTACGTGGCGTGCGGCCGCGTCGACGGCTTCTGGGAATTCGGCGACGACAGTTTCAACTGCATAGGCGGCGCGCTGCTGGTGCGCGAGGCCGGCGGACTGGCGACGCAGATCGACGGCCAGCCCTATCTGCTGGGTTCGCCGAGCATGGCCGCGGCGTCGCCGGGCGCGCATGCGTCCATGCTGCTGCGCCTGCAGGAAGTGCTGGCGGCCTGACCGCGCGGGCCGCGCCGCCAGCGCGCCGCCGTTCAGCGTTCGGCGGTTTTGCCGCCTTGCTGGCTGCCTCCCTTGGCCGCTTGCTCCGAGCCGGCGCCGCGCGTGCCGTTGGTGGCGGTTTTTTCGGCGTTGGCGCGCGCCGCGGACTGCCGGCTTTCCCCGCCCTTGCGGCCGATCTGCGCCATGTGTTCGCGGTCGCGGCTGACCGCCTCGCCGCCTTTCTGGCCGGCCCGGCGCGCTTCCTCCGAATCGAATTCGTGGGCCGTGCCTTTCTGGTGGGCCGCCTGGCCGCCTTTGCTGGCGATGGCGCGCTGGGTGGCTTGGTCCATCGCCGCGAAGCCGCGCTTGGCTGTGCCTTTCGGCTTGCTTTGATCGTTACCTGGATTACTGGCCATAAGACCTCCTCATGAGTGTTATGAAATTTCGTCAGGGCTCCCCGAGCAGCCGGGCCGAAGCCCGCTGCTCTGTGTGGTTAGAGGTGCAAGGTTGACGGAAGTTCCACTCGGGCCGGGGCGGTTTAGTGACGCAGCTCGCTGGCCATCTGGTAGTTGGACATCTGCTCGGCGGCGCGCGCCGTCTGTTCGGAGGCCTGGTGCATGATTTCCTCGGCCACGTCGGTGGCGGCGCGGCGCACCGCCGGCATGTGGGTGGCGGCCGTCTGCGCCAGGCTGGAGTTGGCGCGGCTGAGGATTTCCACCAGGTGCTTCTGGTAGTTCTGCAGCGCCGTGGCGCCCGGCGTGAGCTGGGCGCTGACGGCCGCGCCCAGTTGCGGCGCGTCCTTGCTGGCCATCAGCCGCTGGACGTTGTTGCCCATTTCCGCGATCAGGTCGCGGCCCAGTTGCATGTTCAGTTCGCTCAGGCTTTGCAGGGTTTCCAGCGTGCGCTGGCTCAAGTCGGTGTACAGCGTGATCAGGATGTCGATGTGCGATTTGATCGCGGGGGTGATGAATTGGGGGAACATGATTCTTCCTCGTCGTGATCCTTCGATAAAAAAACGCCGGGCTTGCGGCCCGGCGGAATGTGCAGCCGAAGGATAGACGCGGCCTGCGCGCAAAAGTTCCCGGATTTATTCGGCGGCCACCTGCAGCACCAGCTTGCCGAAGTTCTTCCCCTCGAACAGCATGTTGAGCGCCTGCGGGAAGCGCTCCAGTCCCTGCACGATGTCTTCCTTGCTCTTGACCTTGCCTTCCTTCATCCACTGGCCCAGCGCGGCGATGCCCAGGTGGTAGCGGTCGGCGTAGTCGAACACGACGATGCCTTCCATGCGCGCGCGGTTCACCAGCAGCGCCAGGTAGTTGGCCGGGCCCTTGACCGGCGTGGTGTTGTTGTACTGCGAGATGGCGCCGCAGATGACGATGCGCGCCTTCAGGTTGATGCGGGTGAGCACGGTGTCGAGGATGTCGCCGCCGACGTTGTCGAAGTAGACGTCGACGCCGTTCGGGCAGTGTTCCTTGAGGCCGTCCTTGACCGAGCCGCCCTTGTAGTCGATGCAGGCGTCGAAGCCGAGCTGCTTGACCACGAAGTCGCACTTGTCCTTGCCGCCGGCGATGCCGACCACGCGGCAGCCCAGCTGCTTGGCCACCTGGCCGACCGTCTGGCCGACCGCGCCGGCCGCGCCGGACACCACCACCGTCTCGCCGGCCTTGGGCTGGCCCGATTCGATCAGGCCGAAGTAGGCCGTCATGCCCGGCATGCCCAGCGTGTTGAGGTAGGTGGGCAGCGGCGCCAGCTTGGGATCGACCTTGCGGAAGCCGTGGCGCTTGTCGCCGGCCGGGCCGACCCAGTAGCGCTGCACGCCGGTGCCGCCCTGCACGTAGTCGCCCACCGCGAAGTCCGGCGACTTCGACGCCACCACCACGCCCACGCCGCCGGCCCGCATCACCTCGCCGATGGCGACCGGCGCGATGTAGGATTTGCCCTCGTTCATCCAGCCGCGCATGGCCGGGTCGAGCGACAGGTACAGCACCTTGACCACGACCTCGCCGTCGGCCGGCTCGCGCACCGGCTCGCTGACCTGCTGCCAGTCGCTGTCCTTGACCATGCCGACCGGGCGGGCCGCCAGGCGGAATTGAAGATTTGTCTCGTTGATAGTCATTTTGTATCCTCAAAGAAGAGTGTGACGGCCAATATATCTTAAATTGAACGATCGTGCTATTTTTACGGTGTGGGCCCAGCCGTGCGACAATACCGGCCTTGTTAGACCTATAACGATGGTGGATATGAGCAATCCCGAATACATTTTGACACTCTCTTGCCTGGACCAGCGCGGTATTGTTCATCGCGTGTCGGGCTTCCTGGCCGACCACGGCTGCAATATCATCGACTCGGCCCAGTTCGGCGACGGCGAATCCAAGCTGTTCTTCATGCGCGTGCATTTCGCGCTGGAAGACCGCAACGTCAACGACGACCTGCTGCGCGCCGACTTCGGCCTGCTGGGCGCGGAGATGAAGCTGGACTGGGAGCTGCGCGACGCCCACTACAAGCCGCGCGTGATGCTGATGGTGTCGAAGATCGGCCACTGCCTCAACGACCTGCTGTTCCGCTACAAGAGCGGCCTGCTGCCGGTGGAGATTCCGGCCATCGTCTCCAACCACATGGACTTCTACCAGCTGGCGGCCAGCTACAATATTCCGTTCCACCACCTGCCGCTGGCCACCGGCGCGCCGGCCGAGGCCAAGCTGGCGCAGGAAGCCAAGATCATCGAGCTGATGAACACGCACAACATCGACCTGGTGGTGCTGGCGCGCTACATGCAGATCCTGTCGCCCGGCCTGTGCGCGGCGCTCAAGGGCAAGGCGATCAACATCCACCATTCCTTCCTGCCGAGCTTCAAGGGCGCCAAGCCGTATGCGCAGGCGCACCACCGCGGCGTCAAGCTGATCGGCGCCACCGCGCACTTCGTCACCGGCGACCTGGACGAGGGGCCGATCATCGAACAGGACGTCGAGCGGGTCGACCACTCGATGGACGCCGACACGCTGTCGGCCATCGGCCGCGACGTCGAGTGCGTGGTGCTGGCGCGCGCCGTGAAGTGGTTCGTCGAACACCGCATTTTGCAGAACGGCGACAAGACTGTCGTCTTCAAATAATTCAATCAGAGATACACCGATGGCCCTCAAAGCAACAATCTACAAAGCCGACCTGCAGATCGCGGACATGGACCGCAACTTCTACGAGACCCAGTCGCTGACGCTGGCGCGCCATCCGTCCGAGACCGACGAGCGCATGATGGTGCGCCTGATCGCCTTCGCGATCCACGCCAACGAGGCGCTGACCTTCACCAAGGGCTTGTTCGACGTCGAGGAACCGGACCTGTGGCAGAAGGACCTGACCGGCGCCATCCAGCTGTGGATCGAGGTGGGGCAACCGGACGAGAAGGTGATCCTGAAGGCCAGCGGCCGTTCGGAGCACGTCGTCGTCTACAGCTACGCCGCGACCAGCCACATCTGGTGGAAGGCCCTGGCCAACAAGGTCGAGCGCTGCAAGAACCTGACCGTGATCAACCTGGACTCGGACGCCACCGAACAGCTGGCCAAGATGGCCCAGCGCAGCATGCAGCTGCAGTGCACGATCCAGGACGGCCAGATCTGGCTGACCGACGGCACCACCACGGTGGAAGTCGGCCGCGAGACCTTCAAGGGCGAGCGTTGATATAATCAGCCGATGAAAAAAATCCTCTCAGCATTGCTGCTGGCGGCGGCCGCGCCGGCCGCGCTGGCCCAGGTCGAGGTGGGCGACGCGTGGATACGCGCCACCGTGCCCTCGGCCAAGTCGACCGGCGTGTTCATGCGGCTCAAGTCGAAGCAGGACGCGCAGCTGGTGGCGGTGCGCGCCGATGTGGCGGGCGTGGCGGAAATCCATCAGATGCAGATGGAAGGCCAGCTGATGAAGATGCACGCCGTGCCGTCGCTGGACTTGCCGGCCGGGCAGATGGTGGACCTGGCGTCCGGCGGCTACCATGTGATGCTGATGGATTTGAAGCGCCAGTTGAAGCAGGGCGAGACCGTGCCGGTCACGCTGGTGATCCGCAGGAAGGGCAAGCAGACCGAGACCGCCACCATCGACGTGCCGGTCAAACCGCTGACGTACACACCACCGAAGGGACAGTGATGAAAACGACTCTGACCATGCTGGCTTTCGCCGCCGCGCTGCTGGCCCCTGCGGCGCAGGCGCATGTGACGCTGGAACAAAGCACCGGCCTGGCGGGCAGTTTCCAGAAGCTGACCTTTCGCGTCGGCCACGGTTGCGACGGCAGCGCCACCAAGGGCTTGACGGTGTCGCTGCCGGAAGGCGCCACCAGCGCCAAGCCCATGCCCAAGGCGGGCTGGAAGATCGACGTCGGCACCAATGGCGGGGTGCAGGAAATCAGCTGGAAGGGCGGGCCGCTGCCGGACGCTTATTTCGACGAGTTCGTCGTGCAGGTCAAGCTGACCACGCAGCCGGGCAAGTTGTACTTCCGCGTGGTGCAGCAGTGCGACAAGGCCAGCGTGGCCTGGGACGAGATTCCCGGCGACGGCGCCGTCAAGCTGAAGGCGCCGGCGCCGATGCTGGAAGTGCTGCCGGCGCCGGCCGGCACGGCCCAGCACCAGCACTGACACCGCCGGCCGCGCGGTTTATTTGACGACCGCGCCGCCCTTCATCACCCACTGGACGTTCTCCAGCGTCTTCACATCCTTGAGCGGCTCGCCGTCGACCGCGATCAGGTCGGCGAACTTGCCGGCCTCGATGGTGCCCACCCGGTCGGTCCAGCCCAGCAGCTCGCTGGCGTTGACGGTGGCCGTGCGGATCGCCTGGATCGGCGTCATGCCCAGCTTGACCAGCACGCCGAACTCGCGCGCGTTCAGGCCGTGCGGATAGACGGCGGCGTCGGTGCCGAAGGCGATCGGCACGCCGGCCTTGATGGCGCGGGCCACGTTCTGGCGCGCGGTCGGCAGCACCACCTTGGCTTTTTCCAGCAGCGGCTTGGGCAGCTTGATGGCCTCGGCGTTCTCGATCAGCCAGTCGCCCAGGTAGAGCGTGGGCACCAGCCAGGTCTTGTGTTCCTTCATCAGCTTGATGCCCTCGTCGTCGATGTAGGAGCCGTGCTCGATCGAATCGACGCCGGCCAGCACCGCCAGCTTGATGCCGTCGCCGCCGTGCGCGTGGGCGGCGGCCTTGCGGCCCAGGCGGTGGGCGTCGCCGACGATGGCCTTCAGTTCCTCCAGCGTGTATTGCGAGGTGCGCGGATCGTCGCCGAACGAGAGCACGCCGCCGGTGGCGCAGATCTTGATGACGTCGGCGCCGTACTTGATGTTGCGGCGCGTGACCTTGAGCGCCTCGTCGACGCCGTCGGCCACGCCCAGGTTGGTGATCTTGTATTCGGGCGCGTGCATGGTGTCGTCGCAGTGGCCGCCGGTGATGCTCAGCGGCGGGCCGGAGGCGGCGATGCGCGGGCCGGGCACGTCGCCGTCGTTGATGGCGTCGCGCAGGCCGATGTCGGCGTAGGCGTCGGCGCCGACGTCGCGCACGGTGGTGAAGCCGGCCTGCAGCGTCAGGCGGGCGTTCTTGGCGCCGGTCAGCGTGGCGCGCGGCACCGACTTGGCGATGATGGAATAGCCGGCGTCCTGCGGATCGCCGGTCAGGTGGGTGTGCATGTCGATCAGGCCGGGCAGCAGGGTCTTGTTGCCGAGGTCGATGACTTGCGCGCCGGCCGGGATCGCCAGCTGGCTGCCGGCCGCGGTGATGCGTTCGCCGCTGATCAAGACCACGGCGTTGTCGACCAGCGCGCCGCTGCGCACGTCGAGCATGTGGGCGGCCTTGATGGCGGTGACGTCGGGCGGGGCGGCGCAGGCGGCGGAGCAGGCCAGCAACAAAAGGGGCAGCGCGAAGGCGCGGCGGACGGACGTGGCGATAACGTTCAAGCGGATCTCCTTGTGGTGAGTTTCTTATTCGCGCCGGCTTGATGCGGGCCAAACAGCGCCCGCCTAGCGTACCCGCGTCTACAGGCGGGCGCTACAATTTTTTGGATGAACAGCCGTAGCGACTCGCTTTACCGCCAACTCTTCGCGCATCCCGAAATCGTGCGGGATCTGCTGGCCGGGTTTTTGCCGGCGGATTGGGCGCGGTCGCTGGACGCGGGCATGCTCGAGCGCGTCAACGCCAGTTACGCCAGCGACCGCGGCAAGCAGCGCCACCAGGACATGGTGTGGCGGGCCAGGGTGGGAGGGGAGTGGGTCTACGTCTACATCCTGCTGGAATTCGAGGCCCGTTCGGATCGTTGGATGGCCTTGCGGATGCAGGTCTACGTCGGCTTGCTGCTGCAGGATCTGGTCGCCCAGCGTCGCCTGAGCCGGCGTGGCAAGTTGCCGCCGGTGCTGCCCGTCGTGCTGTACCACGGACATCGCCCGTGGCGCGGCAGCAGGGACCTGGCCGAGTTGATGCTGGCGCCGCCGGTGGGACTCGAACATTTCCAGCCCCGGCAGCGGTACATGTTGATCGACCAGCGTCGCAGTCTGGCCACGGCCGATCCGGCCAATATCCTGGGCATCTTGTTCCGTCTGCTGGGCGCGAAGACCAACGCCGACTTGCTGTCCGCGCTGGGCGCTTTCGCCGAACGAATGAATGCCCCGGATATCGCCCGCGCCCGCGATAGCCTGGCGCGCTGGGTGCACACGACCTTGCAGGACGAATTTGGCGAAGCTAATATGAACTTCGAGGAGGAGGAGCCGGTGATGCTTTTTAACAGACGATTCAAGACTTACGAAGCGCTGCTCGAATATGAGGCCGTCAATCGTGGTCGCACCGAGGGCTTGAAGGAGGGGCGTCGCGAAGGATTACAGCAAGGAATGCAGCAAGGGCGGCAGGAGGGAGAGCACGGAGCACTGAAAGGCGTTTTGCAGGCATTGCTGGATCGGCAAAACGTGCCGCTGCCGGGTAGCGTCGCCGAGAAAGTGGACCACGCCGACGCCGCCCAACTCAGCGCCTGGATCCAGGCGCTGATCGACGGCCGCGATCCGGCGCAAGTCTTTACTGCGGCGAGCCGCCCAGCCGCTTGACGCTGCCCGAACCCAGCACGCTGCTGGTCAGCTTCGGATCGCCGTAGTAGCTGATGTCGCCCGAGCCGGCCACGCTCAGGTTCAGCGTCTGCTTGGCCCACACCGTCGCCTCGCCGGAGCCGCCGATGCTCACCGTCACGTCGCGCGCGGCCAGCTGGCCGGCCTGCACCCGTCCCGAGCCGCCGATCGACACCTGCAGGCGCTCGACGTTGCCGCCCACCTTCAGGTTGCCGCTGCCGCCCAACGCGATCGCCACCGATTCGCTCTCGAGCTTGCGCACATTGATCGCGCCCGAGCCGCCCACGTCGAATGTCAGGCGCTCGCCGCGCAGCTGGTCGGCCTCGACCGAGCCGGAGCCGGCCACCGCGATCTTCTCGATCGAACGCGCCTGCACCACGATCTTCATCGTGTGCGCCTCCAGGTTGACGTCCTTGCGCGTGGGGCGGATGCGCAGCGTGCCGTTGTCGACCACCGTCTCGAGCAGCGGCAGCAGGTTGTCGTCGGTCTCGATGCTGATGCCCTCGGTGTTGCCTTGGCGGAGCTCGATGTTGCCGCTGACGTTGGTGGCCAGCGAGGTGAAGTGGCCGATTTCGCGGTTCTGCTTGACGATCTTGCCGCTGCCCTGCACACGCTCGCCGTGGAACCAGCTGAACGGGCCGGCCACGGCCACGCCCACCGGCGCGGCGACGGCCAGCAGGCCGGCGGACAGGAACAGGATGCGCAGCGCGCTGCGGACGGATGGATTTGCCATGGTGATCTCCTCGTGATGGTTGGCACAGCTCTTGAGGTTGGATACTACGGACTCGCCCCGCCGCGCGAAACCGGGCTGCGACAGATTGCAGCAGGCGCGGAACAGAATGCACAGGCCGGGGAGCAGGCCGCGTCCGGCGGCGGGCGGGGCGGCCGGCATGAGGTATCATTCGGCCTATCCCGCAACACCGCACATATTGGACGCACATGCTTATCATCACCATCAAACAGGGCAAGGAAAAGAGCCTGCTGGCCGGCGACCCCTGGATTTACGCCTCCGCGATCGAAAAGGTCGACGGCAAGCCGCAGGAAAAGAACAAGCCCGGCGCCACCGCCACCGTGCAGACCTCGTCGCGCCAGTTCATCGGCCGCGCCGCTTACAACGCCAAGTCGCAGATCTGCGCGCGCATCTGGACCTACAAGGAGGATGAGCCGGTCGACCACGCGCTGATCAAGCGCCGCGTCAAGGCCGCCATCGCCAAGCGCGCCGCCAGCGTGCGCGCGGCCGGCCCCAACGACCTGGTGCCGGTGGTGCGCGGCGACGAGGACGGCCTGTCCGGCCTGCTGGTGGACAGCTGGGGCGGCGTCAAGGGCTACCTGATCTGCCAGTTCCAGTCGGCCGGCGTCGACGCCTGGAAGGTGGCCATCGTGCAGGCGCTGCTGGCCGAGACCGGCTGCCCCAACGTCTACGAGCGCTGCGACGACCTGATCCGCAAGGGCGAGGGCCTGCCGATCTTCTACCGCGCGCTGGCCGGCGAGGAACCGCCCGACCACGTGCTGGTCACCGAAGGCAAGCAGCGCTACAGCATGGACTTGCGCACCGGCTTCAAATATCCCAAGGTCCGCAGCTAAAATATTTCGATGCTGCAATTTTTTCTCTTATAATCGTTGACGGAGCACCACCGACCCCACCGAGAGCAGAGATGGAACATTACCAGTCGTCGCAGATACGCACCCTGACCTACATCGAGAACGAAGACCACCCGGTGTTCGGCACGCTCGTCGAGCAGATCCTGCATCTGCTCAATTCCAAGCTGATCTTCAGCGACATCCTGATCCACCAGAACAGCCCGTTGTTGCTGCGCCAGCCGAAGGGGCTGGTGGCGGTGACCGATTCGCCGATCACGCGCGAGGAGCTGCAGGAATTCTTCGAGGTGGTCGAGCCGAACTGGGCCGAGCGCATCCAGGACCGCGCCTTCGACCGCGCGGTGGACCTGCACACGGCGCGCATCCGCGCCAACTGCTTCAGCTTCCAGGGCAAGAAGCGGCTGGGCTGCGTGATCCGTCGCTTCCCGAAGGAGCCGATGGTGCTCAGCGAGCTGGGCCTGCGCCAGGCCGAGCAGAACTTCGCCAAGCTCACCAGCGGCCTGGTGCTGATCATCGGCGACACCTGCCAGGGCAAGTCGACCACCATCGCCGCCATGCTCGACGAGATCAACAAGCACCGTTCCGGCCACATCATCACGATCGAGGACCCGGTGGAAACGCTGATCCCGCAGCGCCAGTGCGTGATCACGCAGCGCGAGGTGGGCTTCGACGGCGACGTCGAGAGCTTCTACCTGGGCGCGCTGGACGCGCTGCGCGAGCGGCCGGACGTGATCGTCATCGGCGAGATCCGCGACGCCCAGACGGCGCAGGAAGCGCTGGCGCTGGCCGAGTCGGGGCCGCTGGTGCTGGCCTCGCTGCACGCGCGCTCGACCGAGCTGGGCCTGCAGAAGATGGTGCGGCTGCTGGGCAACGGCGAGCCGCAATCGCAGGCCTTGGCGCACGCGCTGCGCGGCGTGCTGTGCCAGGCGCTGCTGCCGTCGGTCGATGGCGACCGCTACTATCTGGCCACCGAATGCCTGACGTCGAATCCGGAAGTGGTGGGCATGATCGCCAGCGGCCAGATCTCGGCGCTGCGCAATTGGATGGAGAGCAAGCCGGGCGAGGGTTGCCACACGATGAACGCCTCGCTGCGCGCGCTGCTCGCCGCGGGCAAGGTCAGCGTCGACGACGCCCGCAACGCCACCACCGACCGCATCGGCTTCACCGAATAAAATTGGGGTCAAGTCTGACATTCGGACACGAGCTCTGCCGTAGCGGGCCGCTACGGCAGAGCTCGTGTCCGAATGTCAGACTTGACCCCACCATGATATGAAACACAGACTATTTCTTTTTGACTTGGACGACACGCTGCTGGACTTTAAGGCGTCCGAAAAACTCTCCTTCGTGCGGACCATGCGCGAGCTCGGCCTGCGCGACGAGGTGGAACCGATTTTTCTTCAGTATCAGGCGATCAACGTGCAGCTGTGGCGCGACTTCGAGACCGGCGCCGTGAGCAAGGACTTTCTGAAGGTGGAACGCTTCCGCAAGACCTTCCAGGCCAACGGCATCGAGCTCGATCCCGAGGCGGCCAGCAGCATGTATCTGGAGTCGCTGCCGGACACCGTGGTCCTCATCGACGGCGCCAAACAGCTGTGCGAGACGCTGTCGGCCATCGGCGAGGTGGGCATCGTCACCAACGGCGTCGAGGCCATCCAGAACCGCCGCATCGCCAGCTCCGGGCTGGCCGACAGCATATCGTTTGTCGCCACCTCCGAGGCCTGCGGCCACGCCAAGCCCGATGTCCGTTTCTTCGAGTACGCGGCCCGCATGGCGCGCCCCTTCGCCAAGCCGGAATCGATCATCGTCGGCGACCGGCTGGACGCCGACATCCTCGGCGCCAACCGCTATGGCATAGAAAGCTGCTGGTTCAACCCGGGCCGCCTGGCCAACGAATCGGACGCGGTGCCCACCTTCGAGGTCGCCGGCCTGGCGGACGTGGTTCCTTCGCTCAGGGGATTGGCGGCCGCATAAGCGTGGACGGGCTCAGTCGTCGACCGCCTCTATCCCTTGCAGCCTGAGCTGCTCGACGTGGTCCTTCATCGCCTGCAGCACGTCGGGCGCATGGCCTAGCCAATCCTTGACCTCCCCGATGACCCGCAGCGGCTCGCGCGAGCGGTAGGACTTGGTTGGATTGCCGGGGAATTTTTTGTCGGTCAGATTCGGGTCGTCCACGATCGAGCCGGTGGGCTCGACGATGTAGATCCTGCCGGGGCCTTCGCCGAGCGCCAGCTCCGCGCCCCACGTGGCGGCCTCCAGCGTGGCGCTCAGGTAGACATGGTTGGCCTTGCGCCGCGTGCCATAGTTGGAGGTGTAGCCGGGTTCGATCAAATCGCCGACTTTCAAGTCGGCCTTGCTGCCGTGGTAGTACTCCATTCATGCCTCCCAACCAGTGGGGGTCAAGTCTGACATTCGGACACGAGCTCTGCTGTAGACGCGGCCTACGGCGGAGCTCGTGTCCGAATGTCAGACTTGACCCCACTTCTAATCCAGCGGAATCGCGCGGTAGCGGTTGACGTCGTTGCCGTTGACCGGCGATGCGTTGTTGCCCCACGCGCTGCGCAGGTAGGACACGACCTGCGCCACTTCGGTGTCGTTCAGCACGTGGCCGAACGGCGGCATGCCGTACGGACGCGGATTGCCCCCGGTGCCGGGCGCGAAGCCGCCGTTGAGCACGATGCGGATCGGGTTGACCGCCTGCTCCATCGTCAGCGCGCGGTTGCCCGCCAGCGGCGGGTAGCCGGGCGGCAGGCCGGCGCCGCCGGCGCCATGGCAGTCGACGCAGTGCTTCTCGTACAGCTTGGCGCCGGCCGCCAGGTAGGCCGTCGCCTCGGCGCCCTTGTCGCGCTCGAAGTCGGATTTCTTGCCGTCGCCCGGCAGGGCCTTCAGGTAGACCGCCATGGCGTTGATGTCGCCGTCGCTCAGGTGCTGCAGGCTTTGCTGCACCACCTCCGTCATCGGCCCGAACACGGTCGCGCGCGGCGACACGCCGGTCTTCAGCAGTTGCGCGATGTGCGGCTGCATCCATTCGCCCAGCCCCGCCTCGGCGCCGGAGTTGAGCGAGGGCGCGTACCAGCCCAGCACCGGGATCAGGCCGCCGGACAAGCCTTCGCCGTCGGTGGCGCCCAGCGTGTTGCGCGCGCTGTGGCAGGCGCTGCAATGGCCCAGGCCCTGCACCAGGTAGGCGCCCCGGTTCCAGTCCACCGATTGCTTGCTGTCCTCGCGGAACACGGCCGGCTTGAAGTACAGCGCGCGCCATCCGGCCAGCATGAATTGCTGGTTGTAGGGGAAGCGCAGCTCGTGCGGCAGGTTGGCTTGCGCCACCGCCGGCACCGACTGGAAGTAGGCGTACAGCGCGTCGGCGTCGTCGCGCGTGATGCGGGTGTAGTTGGTGTAGGGGAAGGCCGGATACAGCAGGCGTCCATCCTTCGATTTGCCGTTGTGCAGCGCGCGCCAGAAATCGTCCGCGCTCCAGCCGCCGATGCCGGTGGCCTTGTCCGAGGTGATGTTGGGCGAGATGACGTTGCCGAACGGCGTCTGTAGCGCGCGCCCGCCGGCGTACTGCGCGCCGCCGCGCACCGTGTGGCAGGCCATGCAGTCGCCGGCCTTGGCCAGATAGGCGCCGCGCGCGATCTGCTCGGCCGGCGCCAGCTTGGCGGTGACGGTGGGCGCCGGGCCGGCGTCATCGGAACCGCCGAACAGCACGGTCAGGATGCCGGCCACCAGCAGGGCGATAACGGTATAAATGATTTTCTTCATAGGCCTACCCTCAAGGTGCTGGCACGCTGCCGCAGTTCAGCGGCAGGGGCGTGGCGATGCTGTCGGCGGCGCCGGGGCGGGCGGCGGCGTCCGGCGTTTGCTTGCTGAGCCAGCCGGAGACGGCGGCCACGTCGGCCGGCGTCAGCCGGTTGGCGATCTCCGCCATGCAGTCCGGCGCGGCGGCGCGGCGCACCTTGTTCTTCCACGCGCCGAACTGGGCGTTGATGTAGTCGCTGGGCAGGCCGACAAGGCCGGGAATGGCCGGCGCCACGCCGGTCAGCGCGCTGCCGTGGCAGGCCACGCAGGCCGGGATCTTCTTGGCCGGGTCGCCGCGCTGCACCAGTTCCTGGCCGCGCGCCAGGGCGGCGCCGTCGGCGCTGGCGCCGCTGCCGGCCTGGGCGGGCGGGTAGGGCGGATGCTGCTGCGAGAAGTAGTCGGCGATCTCGCGCAGGTAGGCGTCCGGCAGGTGGTCGACCATATAGGTCATCATCGGATAGTGGCGCCGGCCTTCGCGGAAATTGACCAGCTGGTTGTACAGGTAGCCGGCCGGCTTGCCGGCGATGCGCGGGAAGAAGGCGTCGCTGCGCTCCTTGGCTGCGTGGCAGGCGGTGCAGGCGGCCACGCGCTGCTCCAGCGTGTCGGGCAGGGTGGCGGGCGCGGCGGCCAGCGACGGCAGGCCGCAGCCGGCCAGGGCCAGCGCGGCGCAGGCGCGCACGACGGAAGTTGTGAACATGCGATTCCTTGAGGTCGTAGCTATCTGGCAAGGATACCAGATGGCGGGACTAAATCGGCTTGGGCGGGCGGGGAAGTTTCACCGCTTTCATCGGCGGCAGCTTGTTGCCGGCGGCGATGAAGTGGCGGTAGACGCGCAGGGCCACCTGGGCGTCGTCGGCCGCGTACAGGATCTGCTTTTCGTTCAGGCGCGGCAGCGCCCAGTTGGTGGTGGAGATCTTCTTGGATTTTTGCAGCTTCTGGCCGAAGAACTTGGCGACGGCGGTCTTGGCGCCGAGGTCGTTGCGTTGGCCCGGCGTGCGCAGCGCCACCGACAGGTCGACCACGCCGGCCGCGCGGATCGCCAGCTTGGCGTGCAGGCGCTTGACGTCGTCGGACAGGCCGAAGCCCACCTTGAGCGGCGCCGGCGTTTCCAGCACCGCCCGCAGCGCGTCGAGCATGGCCGTCGAGGTGCCGCCGCCGATCTGGAACAGATAGGCCTTGTGGTCGGTGGAAAACTGGATCAGGTGCGGGCCGGTCGAGGTCTCGCCCTTGGTGAAGGTCGGCTTCGATTCGGTGTCGAAGCCGATGGCGTCGGCGGCCAGCAGGGCGTCGCGCGCGGCGACCGCTTGCTCGGCCGTGGCGACCAGCTGCACATCGGCGATGCGTATCCCCACGTAGGGCGGCAGCTCGGCCTCCGCCGGCGCGGCAGGCTGCTGAGTGTTCAACTGAGCCAACTGAGCCAACTCAGCCTTTGCGCGAGAACTTCGCGGTCAGCTGGTTCAGCTTGTCGGCACGCACGCGGGCCGCTTCCTCGGCGGCTGCCGCTTCGCGCTCGGCCTTCTTGCGCTCGGCTTCCTTCTTGAAGCGTTCCTGCAAGACCTGGGTGGCGTGGGCGCGGTGGGTGTCGGTCACTTCGGCGCCCGGAGTGCCGTCCAGATCGTGGCGCACCTTGGCTTTTTCCATGACCTTCAGGTAGCGCAGCGAGCCGGTGTGGATGCCGAGCGCGGTGCGCATGGTCTTGCGGTCCAGTTCGGGCATCACGGCGAGGATCTGCTTGTCGATACCGATCGACAGGGGCAGGAAATCGCGGAAGGCCGGGAATTGGGTTTGCAATTGTTTCAACAAGCTGCGCGGGGACTGCGCTGCTGGTGCCGCGGTGGCGACGGGCTCGGTGGCCGGCGCCTGAGGGGTGAGGCTAGTGTTCATCGACTTCATAGTTTAAGCAAGAGGCGTGAGCATATCATGGGCACTACGGGATTGCAGTGCCTTTTAGGCCATGATGTAAAAATGACCACTTCAACATCATACGCCTGTTGGACGCCGGAGGTGCGTTCGCACGCCAAAACATGTATAATGCGAGACGCACTTTTGCAGGACGGTGCGTTTCAGTTTGGTACAGGATGCGATTTGGACGGTCTGACAAGAGTGTGTAGCCCTTGTTATATGGTTTTAAGATGTCGGATATGGGTACTATCAATTATCCTGATGTCTCGCTATACGGCATACTTTGCCCTCTCCCTATTCTTCACTGAAAAGAGAAACAAGCCCGTTGTTGGACGCGGGCTTTTTTTATTCCGCAGATAATCGTCAGCTAAATTACAACATTTCCATCCCAGCGCACTGGCAACGGTCGGCGCGGGCTACGGCATTTTGTATTTTCTGGCGAATACGCATTGAGAGATATTTAATGACAAAAACGCCGAAAACTTTAACGTTGTCCGTCAAGGCCGCCCGCACCAGCTCCGCTCCGCTGGTGGTGCCAAAGACGACTCTATCTTATGTGATCGATAATGCGCAAGAGGCAGCGAGCAAAGTAACGGTAGTCAAAAAGAAAACGCGCCTGAGCGCCGCGGCCGAAGCGGCCCAGGCCGAGGCGCAGGTGGCGCTGCAGGCCGACGCCTCGGACACGCCGGTCAAGACCGTCAAGGTGGCGCGCAAGACCGCCGTCATCCCTGGCGCCGACAGCGTCGCCCCGGCGGCGGTGGTCAAGGCCGCGCCGAAGTCCAAGCTGGTCAAGGTCGCCAAGGCCGAGCCCGCTCCTGTCGTCATCGTGACCGCCGGCCCGGCCGTCAGCCAGGTGACCGACGCCGCCACGCTGGCCTCGATCGACACCTCGGGCTACCTGCTGCCCAGCGTCAAGGTGCCGGGCCGCCGCGGCCGCAAGCCGTCCGAGTTCACCCCGGAAAACGACGAAGTCGCCGCGCTGAACGCGGTCGAGCGCGCCGAACTGAAGGCCGTCTCCAAGGCCCGCGAGCGTAAGGCCAAGGGCGGCGCCGCCGACATGCTGGGCATGGATTCCAAGAGCACCGCCGAAGAACTGGAACGCCGCCGCACCCAGATCAAGAACCTGATCAACATGGGCAAGGAACGCGGCTTCCTGACCTACGCCGAGATCAACGACCAACTGCCGGAAAACATTGTCGACCCTGAAGCGATCGAAGGCATCATCGCGACCTTCAACGACATGGGCATCGCCATCTACGAGCGCGCGCCGGACGCCGAATCGTTGCTGCTGACCGACAGCGTGGCCACCGTCACCTCCGACGACGAAGTGGAAGCGGCCGCCGCGACCGCGCTGTCGACGGTCGATTCCGACTTCGGCCGCACCACCGACCCGGTGCGCATGTACATGCGCGAGATGGGCGCCGTGGCGCTGCTGACGCGCGAAGGCGAGATCGAGATCGCCAAGCGCATCGAAGGCGGCCTGAAGGACATGATCCAGGCCATCTCCGCCTGCCCGACCACGATCGCCGAGATCGTCGCGCTGGCCAAGAAGATCGAAGCGGACGAACTGAAGGTGGATGAAGTGGTGGACGGCTTCGTCGACCTGAACGAGGCGAACAACACGCCGGCCGTTGCGGCCGCGCCGGCCGCCGCCTCGGACGACGAGGAAGAAGAGGAAGAGGAAGTCGAGGAGGAAGACGGCGACGCCAACGGCGGCGCGGCGGGCTTCTCGACCGAGCAGCTGGCGCAGCTGAAGAAGGCCGCGCTGGAAAAGTTCGACGTCATCTCGACCCAGTACGACAAGATGCGCAAGGCCACCGGCGGCTACGGCTCCAAGGGCTATGTGGCGGCGCAGGAAGCCATTTCGGCCGAGCTGCTGGGCATCCGCTTCACCGCCAAGGTGGTCGAAAAGCTGTGCGACACGCTGCGCGGCCAGATGGAGGAAGTGCGCCACATCGAGCGCGCCGTGCTGGAGCTGTGCGTGAACAAATGCGGCATGCCGCGCGCCCACTTCATCAAGGTCTTCCCCGGCAACGAGTGCGACCTGGACTGGGTCGACGGCGAAGTCGACAGCGCCTATCCGTACAGCGCCATCCTGGGCCGCAACGTGCCCGCGGTGAAAGAGCTGCAAAAGAAGATGATCGACCTGCAGGCCCGCGTGGCGCTGCCGCTGGCCGACCTGCGCAAGATTAACAAGCAGATGGCCGCCGGCGAAAAACGCGCGCGCCAGGCCAAGCGTGAAATGACGGTCGCCAACTTGCGTCTGGTGATCTCGATCGCCAAGAAGTACATCAACCGCGGCCTGCAGTTCCTCGACCTGATCCAGGAAGGCAATATCGGCCTGCTGAAGGCGGTGGACAAGTTCGAATACCGCCGCGGCTACAAGTTCTCGACCTACGCGACCTGGTGGATCCGCCAGGCCATCACCCGGTCGATCGCCGACATGGCCCGCACCATCCGCGTGCCGGTGCACATGATCGAGACCATCAACAAGATGAACCGCATCTCGCGCCAGATCATGCAGGAAACCGGCAGCGAGCCGGACCTGGCGACCCTGGCGGTCAAGATGGAAATGCCGGAAAACAAAGTCCGCGAAATCATGAAGATCGCCAAAGAGCCGATCTCGATGGAAACGCCGATGGGCGAGGACGGCGATTCGCAGCTGGGCGACTTCATCGAAGACAACACCACCCTGGCGCCGCTGGACGCCGCGCTGCACGCCTCGATGCGCAACGTCATCAAGGAAGTGCTGGACTCGTTGACCCCGCGCGAAGCCAAGGTGCTGCGCATGCGCTACGGCGTGGAAATGTCGAACGACCACACGCTGGAAGAAGTGGGCAAGCAGTTCGACGTGACCCGCGAGCGCATCCGCCAGATCGAGGCGAAGGCCATGAGCAAGCTGCGCCAGCCGTCGCGCTCGGACAAGCTGAAGACCTTCCTGACGCAGAACTAAGCGTCGGCGGGATGAAAAACCCCGTGTGGCCGTGCGACGATCTTGAGCGTCGCATGCGCACACGGGGTTTTTTTTTCGTCGTGACAAAACGCGCATTTCTTTCCGGCCGGATTGCAATACACTAGCAATTTCCTGAAACCCGGCCTCCACATGGTGAAGATCAAATTTCTCGGCATGCTACTGGCCTGCGCATCCATGACGGCGGGCGCGGCGGAGGTCGATATCGCCACCGGCATCCAGTTGGCGCAGATCGACTTCGACACCTATCACGCCTTGCTGCTTGAGCGTTGCAGGACGGTCGCGCCGGAATCGGTGGACGCGCTGGCGGCGGCCATGGCGCAGTGGAAGGCGCAGAACGCGGACGCGCTGGTCATCCTGCGCCAGCTGTACAAGGCGCAGCTGATCCAGCAGATGCGCGCCCGCCAGCCGGCGGCCACCGAGGCCGACATCGACGCCCATGTCGCGGCGGTGATGGGCTTGTTCAACGCGGGCCTGAAGGACAAGGTGGCCGCCGTCACGGAAGGCGAGGCCAGGGCGTCCTGCGAAGGCGAGTACGCCAACAGCCTGCAGAACCGCCCCGACATGGACTTCGACAGGCTGCTGAAGCGGATGACGCTGGGGCGCTGACGCTTACTGCATGAACCAGCCGTGGCTGACCACCAGCGATTGTCCGGTCAGCGCGTTCGACGGGAAGCTGGCGAACAGCAGCGCCACCTCGGCCACGTCCTCGACGGTGGTGAACTTGCCGTCCACAGTATCGGCCAGCATCACCTTCTTGACCACGTCCTCCTCCGAGATGCCCAGGGTCCTGGCCTGCTCGGGGATTTGCTTGTCCACCAGCGGCGTGCGCACGAAGCCGGGGCAGATCACGTTGGCGCGCACGCCGTGCTCGGCGCCTTCCTTCGACACCGCCTTGGCCAGGCCGATCAGGCCGTGCTTGGCCGTCACATAGGCCGACTTGAGCTTGGACGCCTCCTTCGAGTGCACCGAACCCATGTAGATCACGCTGCCGCTGCCGGCCTTGTACATATGCGGCAGGCAAGCCTTGGTGGTCAGGAAGGCGCCGTCCAGGTGGATGGACAGCAGCTTCTTCCACTCCTCGTAGGGGAAGTCCTCGACCGGATGGATGATCTGGATGCCGGCGTTGCTGACCAGGACGTCGATCTGCCCCCAGGCCTCGACCACGCTGGCGATGCCGGCGTTGACCTGGGCCTCGTCGACCACGTTCATGGCGATGGCCATGGCCTGGTGGCCGCCGGCCTTCATTTCATTGGCGGTGGCCTGCGCCGCCTCCAGGTTCAGGTCGGCGATGACGATCTTGCCGCCTTCGCGCGCATACACCAGGGCGATTTCCTTGCCGATGCCGCTGGCGGCGCCGGTGACGATGCAGACTTTGTCTTTCAGTTTCATGAACTTGCTCCTCGTAGGTGGGAATGCAAAACGTGATTACAGCGATAGCGCGCCGCGCCGTCTATGCGCTGGCGTACATAGCGGGCAAGGTCAGGCGCACAAACGCGCCGCCGTCGCCCCGGTTGCCCATCTCCAGCGCCGCGCCGATGCGCGCCGCCCGCTCGCGCATGCCGACCAGGCCCCAATGGCCGCTGCGGCCGCCCTGCGCCAGCGTGTCCGCCGCGATGCCCTTGCCGTTGTCGCTCACCTGCAGCGTCAGCCGGCCGGCGCCGTAGTCCAGCTCCACCACGATGGCGCTGGCCTGCGCGTGGCGGAAGGCGTTGCAGATGGCTTCGCGGCCGATGGCGAACACCTCGTCGGCGGTGATCGCGGGCAGGGTGTATGGTGCGCCTTTTTGTTCGAGCGTGAAACTGGCCGAAAGTCCAGCCGCCAGGCGCTGGCCGAAGCGCTCCAGCGACTGGCCCAGCGTCTCGTCGTCGCGCAGCGGCGAGCGCAGGCCGCGCACCTCGTCGCGGCCCTCGACCAGCGCCTGCTCGATGTAGCCGATGCCGCGCTCCATCGCCGCGCGCGCCGGCAGCGCCGGCGGCACCTGTTCCATCGCCAGCTGCATCATCAGGATCGTGCCCTGCGCCTCCTGCAGGAAGGTGTCGTGCAGCGCGCGGGCGATGCGCTCGCGCTCGCTCAGGCGCTCGACGTGGCGCGCCTCGATCAGGCGCGCCATCTGCGCCAGCCGCCAGCGCCAGGCCAGCGCCAGCGCGGCCGCCAGCGCCAGCGCGCACAGCAGTTTGAACCACAGGCTTTGCACGAAGGTCGGCGGGATCGTCACCGCCAGCGCCGCGCCGTCGTTGTTCCAGACGCCGTCCTGGTTGGCGGCGATCACCTGGAAGCGGTACTGGCCCGGCCCCAGGTTGGTGTAGAACGCCTCGCGCCGGCCGCCGGCCGGCTGCCAGTCGCGGTCCACGCCGTCGAGCCGGTAGCGGAAGGCGATCTTGTCCGGCATCGACAGGCCCAGCGCGGTAAAGCTGAAGTGCAGATTGTTGGCGCCCTGCGGCAGCGTCAGCGGCGCGTCGGCCGGGTAGGCCTTGCCGTTGCTCTCGACCGCGCGCAGTTCCACCGGCGGCGGCCTGGCGTCGCGGCGGATCCGGTCGGGCGCGATCAGCATGACGCCGTTGTAGCTCGACAGCCAGAGCCTGCCGTCGCTGGCCTCCACCATCGACGGGAACGGCCCGGTCGGCTGCACGGCGCCGGCCAGGCCGTCGTCCACGCCCAGCAGCTCGTAGCCGACCGCCGCGCCGTCGCGCAGGAAGCGGCGCAGCTGCGCGGCGGGGATGTGAAAGGCGCCGTCGTGCCCGTGCAGCCACAGCTCGCCGCCGGCCGTTTCCACCACGCCGCTGATGCCGCGCAGCGCGTGGCCGTCGGCCGCGCGCAGCGGCACGAAGCGCCGGCCGTCGTACAGCGCGGCGCCCAGCTCGCCCGCCACCCACAGGTGGCCGTTGCGCTCGGCCCCGCTCAGCACGTTGCCGATGGCCAGGCCCTGCGCCGCGCCCAGCACGGTGACGGCGCCGCCGTCGAGGATGGCGAGGCGGTTGTCCTGGTAGCCGGTCCAGACGCGGCCGCGGCGGTCGGTCCACATCGACAGCACCCGCGCCGCCGGCAGCCGCGCATCGTCGACGCGGCGCCAGACGCCGTCGTGGAGACGGAAGATGCCCAGGTTCAGGTAGCTGGCCCACCAGTCGCCGGCGCCGTCCTGGGCCAGCGTGCGCGTCAACGGCGCGTCCTGGCGCGCCGCGGGCGGCGGCGCGATCAGCGTGCCGCCGCCGGGGCCGGGCAGCCAGATCCCGTGGTCGGTGCCCAGCGCCGCACGGCCGTCGCGGCCGGCGGCGGACGACAGGAAGGAGTGCGGCGCGTGCTCGTATTGCGTGCCGTCGGCGTCCATCAGCCAGGAGCCGGCGCCGAAGCTGCTGACGCGGACCTTGCCGTCGGCGTCGGCCCGCAAGGCCGGGGTGGCGATGTCCAGATTGCCCGGCAGCGGCGCCACGCGGTTGCGGCGGAACCGGTCCAGGCCGTTGACGGTGCCGATCCACACATTGCCGTCGCGGTCCTCGAAAAAGGTTTGCGGGTTCATGCCGCTCAGGCCCTGTTCGCGCGTGATGCGCTGGCGCGGATCGGGAAACACGTCCGGCAGCATGCGTTCGACCCGGTCCTCGCTCAGCAGCCACATGGTGCCGGCGCGGTCGAACCACATGCCGCTGCCGGGCAGCTCGGGCCGGGCCGGCGGCTGGCCCCCGGGCGCTTGCTGCGACAGCCTGTAGTTGGCGTCGTTGCCGTTGGAGGCCCAGACGGTGCCGTCCGGCGCGGCCGCCAGCGACGACAGGCGGATGTTGGCCGGGCTGGCCACGTGGTAGCGCTGCTCGCCCTGGCGGCGGTAGTAGACCGCGCGGTCGCTCGACACCCACTGGGTGCCGGCGCGGTCGAACAGCACCTGCCACACCGACCTGGCGCCGGGATCGAAGCCGCTGTCGGGGCCCACGCGCCGCCAGCGCCCGCCGTCGAGCCAGGCCAGGCCGTTGGCGGTGGTGACCCACATGGTGCCGTCCGGTGCGCGGCCGAAGCTGTAGGTGGCGCCGGGCGGAAAGCCGTCGGCCGCGCCGTAGTGGCGCACCCGGCCGTCCTTGAACACGCTGGCGCCGCCGAAGCGGTAGCCCACCCACAGCGCGCCGTCCGGCGCCGCGTACAAGGGCAGCACGATGGTCGACAGCAGGCGCTGGCCGCCGACCTGCTCGCGCCGTTCGAAGTTGAGGCCGTCAAAACGGTACAAGCCGGTGGGCGTCGACAGCCACAGCCAGCCGTCCGGGGTTTGGGTGATGGCCTGGATCTGCGCCGGCGCGCCCTGGGCGGCGGTCCAGGCGTGATGGCTGTAGTCGCTCAGCAGGCGGGCGTGGCCGGCCGCGGCCGGGCGCGCCGCGGCCAGCAGCAGCGCGGTCGCCAGCAGCCGGGTCGTGCGCGGGCTAAAGTTCATCGGCGCGGCGGACAGGTATTACGGGGCCGGGGTCTTGGCCGGCAGGTGCATGCGCAGCACGGTGCCGGCGCCGGGCAGGTGCGCCACCGCCAGTTCGCCGCCGAAGTCCGCCAGGCGGGCGCGGATGGCGCCGAGGTCGAGCATGTCGCGCGGCGATGGCTGCCCGCTCTGGCCGTCGCCGCTGACGATGATGGACAGCTGTTCCGGCCGCAGATTGAGCGTGGCCCGCACGCTGCGGGTGCCGGCCTGTTCGCACAGATAGCCCAGCGCCGCCAGTACGATGCCGTAGATGCCGGTGATCTGGCGCTGGTCCAGCGTCGCGCTGTCTTCCAGCAGCTCCAGCCGGCAGCTCAGGCCGTGGCGCCGTTCTAGCTGCTGCATCTGCCATTCGATGGCGGCCGACAGGCCCAGGTCCAGCGTGCGCGGATGCAGTTCGTTGATCAGTTCGCGCACCGCGAGGATGCTGGCGTCGAGCGTGCTGAGCGCTTGCGTGGCGCGCTGGTGCAGCAGCGGCTGGCGGGCGCGGGTGCGGTTGTGCAGGGCGGTCACGTCCAGCTTGAGCGCCAGCAGGTTTTGCGCCAGGTCGTCGTGCACCTCCTGGGCGATGCGGCGGCGTTCGCTTTCCTTGACGGTGTGGTGGTGCTCGGACAAGGTCCGCAGCTCCTGCAGCGACGATCGCAGCCGGGATTCGGAGCGCTTGCGCTCGGTGATGTCGACGCACATGGCGATCAAGAGCTTGGGCTGGCCGTGTTCGTCGTAGGTCGGTTGCTTGTGGGTTTGCAGCCAGCGGTTCTCGCCCAGGCCGGCGTGCCACAGCTCCTCCTCGTAGACGATGTGCTTGCCGCTTTCGAAGGCCTTGCGGTCGTGTTCGAGGAAGTAGGCGGTCTGCTCGGCGGGGAAGAAGGCGGCGCCGTCGTTGCCGCGCATGGCGTCGAAGGGGATGCCCCACAGCGCCTCGCAGGCCGGGTTCATCAGCACGACGCGCGATTGCGCGTCCTTGATGAACAGGGCCAGCGGCATGACGGCGACGATGTTGTGCAGTTCGCCGCCGGGGGCGCCGTCGACGATGCCGCCATGAACCTGGTTGAGCATGCTTTCAATTTCAGATATTCCCAGCGATTCAATCAGGCTTTTCATGGCGGCTTAGGGTGGTGGTCCGTTTCTCTATTTTAATATTATTTTGGACACTAGCCCGCCGCGCGTTTGCGCTCGGTGATGTCGATGCACATGGCGATCAGCAGCTTGGGCCGGCCCTGCTCGTCGTAGGTCGGCTGCTTGTGGGTCTGCAGCCAGCGGTTCTCGCCCAGGCCGGCGTGCCACAGCTCTTCCTCGTACAGCGTGTACTCGCCGGTCTCGAAGGCGATGCGGTCGTGCTTGAGGAAGTAGGCGGTCTGCTCGGCCGGGAAGAAGGCGGCGCCGTCGTTGCCGCGCATGGCGTCGAAGGGGATGCCCCACAGCGCCTCGCAGGCCGGATTCATCAGCAGGACGCGCGATTGCGCATCCTTGATGAACAGGGCCGCCGGCATGCCGGCGATGAGCTGGTGCAGCTCGCCGTCCGGCGCGGCGTTGCCGATCTCGGTCTTGATACGGTTGAACATGCTGTCAATTTCCGATTTTCCCAACGAGTCGATCAGGGTTGTCATGGCGGGTCCAAGGTAGTGGTGATGCTTATATTCTAATGCTATTTAGACCAGCTTGATCAATCTTTAAGGAAATAAAAAAAGACCGCCCCGCGCCGCCGCCCGGCCTACTTGGCCGACGCGCCCAGCCTGGCCTCCAGCGCCGGCCGGTCGAACGCGGTGCCGGTGCGGCTGCCGTCGCTGAAGTAGATGGTCGGCGTGCCGGCCACGTGCAGCTTCTTGGCCAGCGCCAGGACCTGCTCGTTCGGTGTCGGGCAGGCGGCCGGCGCGGCCGGTGCGGCCTTGGCGTTGACGATCCAGTCGTGCCACGCCTGCGTGCGGTTGGCGGCGCACCAGATGTCCTTGGATTTGACCGCGGAGTCGTCCGACAGGATGTTGAGCAGGAAGGTGTAGATGGTGACGTTGTCGATGCCCTCCAGCGTCTGGTGCAGCTTGCGGCAGTAGGGGCAGTTCGGATCCTCGAACACCGCCATCACGCGCTTGCCGTCGCCCTTGACGGTCTTGATGGCGGTCTCCAGCGGCAGGTCGGAAAAACGGATCGCGGCCAGCTGGTCGGCGCGGGCCCGGGTCAGGTCCTGGTAGTTGTTGGCGGTGTCGACGACCTTGCCGACGAACAGGTAGCGCGCGCTTTCGTCGGTGTAGAAGATGTCGCCGTTGGTGCTGATCTCGTACAGTCCGCCATATGGCGTCCTGGTCACCGAGTCGACTTTGATATTGACGCCCAGGCGGGGCGTGATCAGGGCCTTGATGCGGGCTTCCGCCGGGGTTTCGGCGTGGGTGGCGGGCAGGGCCAGAAGGCTGGCTGCCAGCAGCGCGAGGGTGTGCTTCATGTGGTGCGGTCCTGTCGGGTGGGGTTATTCGATGCCGCTGGCGCGCGCGCGGATGCGCTCGCGCTCGTTGGGGAAGATCCTGGCCTGCAGCGCTTCCAGCTGCAGCCGGCGGGCGTCGGAGCCGGGCAGGGCGGCCAGGCGGCCGGCCTCGGCGCGATAGCGCAGATAGTGCGCGCGCCACTCGCGCTCCTCGCCGGCGGCGGCCTCGTAGCTCTGCGTGGCGCGCGCCAGCAGTTCGCGGTTGTCGCTGGCGCGCGCGGCGTCCCGGGTGGCGCCGTGCAGGCGGCGCTCGCGCAGCGTGTTGGAATCGGACTCGGGCTCGGCTTCGCCGGCCCCGGCGGCGTTGGCGCCAGCCTGCTCGCGCAGCTCGGCCAGCGCTTGCGCCAGTTCGGCATCGTCGGCGCCGAACCACACGCTGGCCGTGGCCGGGCCGAAGCTGCTCTGGCGCAGGCGCGCGCGCTGCTGCTGCCAGTTTGCCAGTTGCTCCACCTGCTGAGGCGAGGGCGCGGCGCCGGCGGGCAGGGCGATGCGCTGGCTTGCCAGCAGCTCGTCGTGCGCGCGCACATAGGCCGCGTAGCGGACGGCCAGCGTCTTGGCCTGGTCGCCGGCGGCGCCGCTCACCTGCCGTTCCAGATGGGCGCGCAATTGGTCGGCGCGCGCGGCCAGGTCGGCGTCTTCGCCGCGTACCAGGAAGAATTCGAACAGCATGCGCAGCGGCCCGTCGATTACCAGCTTGCCGGCGGAGTCGGTCGCCAGCGAGGAGGGCGGCAGTTGATCGTCGGGCGGCAGTTCGCTCGGCTGGCGCAGGCCGTTGTCCAACCTGCCGAGACCGAAGCTGTCGTGCCAGGCCGGCGCGTCAGCCCGCGGCGCCGGTACGGCCGGGGTGTCGGCCGCTGGCCAGTACCATGCCAGCGCCACACCGGCCAGGGCGGCGGCGCCTAGCCAGTAGCGCTCCCGGTGCGCAAGCGACGTCATGGCCGGCTTCAGTATTTTTTATTGATGGCCGGCGCCGCCAGGTCGGAGCCCGGCACGGCCTTGCTGGCGCCGTCCACGGTGGCGGCGTAGCGGGTCAGCACCTTCCAGCCGCCGTCCATCTGCTTCCAGGTATCGACCACGAACACCTGCGTGGGCAGCGCGCTGTTTTTCGGCGCCGCGATCTTCCACAGGAAGCTGACCACGGCCAGCTCGCCATATTCGTGCACCGCCATTTGTTCGATGCTGGAATCGAGCGCCGGCGCGGCAAACGCCTGCTGCTGCCATTCGGCACGCGCGGTCGGGCGGCCGGGGACGGCGGCGCTGCGCAGCTCGAACTCGTCCGCGACGATTTTTTTCAGGGCCCCGGCGTCGCGCTGGTGGACCGCGTCCAGCCAGTCGTTTTCCAGGGTGCTGAACAGCTGTACCGTGCGGGTGACGGTCGGCACCGTGCGCGGCGGCGCGGCGTGCAGCGCGCCCTGCGCCAGGGCCAGCAGCGCCAGCCCGATCAAGGTTTTCTTTTGCATCGAGGTTCCAGTGAGAAGAATGCCGCCGCGATGCGCCGCGGCGGCAGGATCGGTTCTAGCCGATTGTACTCGCCTGCTTAGGGATAGTGCTGCGCGCACGCCTGGCTAGGCAGCAGCACCCAGTTCTGCTGGATCAGATACTTCATGGTGCCGAAGGTCTGGTTGTACTTGGCGCCGTTCGACGCGGTGGCGGTGGTGCCGAAGTTCCACGCGCACTTGTCGCCGTTTTCCATGCCGCTCTGCGTCGAGTACCAGGCGTTGCCGTCCGGGTCGGTGACCGCCTCTTCCAGTTCGTGCGCGAAGATGCTGGCCATGGCATCCGCGCCCGGCGTGTTGTTCGGGCTCGGCGAGGTGGCGCCGCAGGCCGATGCGCACTGGGTTTCCGGATTGCCGACAAAGGCGTATTTGATGTTCTGGCCGTTGAAGTTGGTGTTGGTGTGCCAGCCGCAGTACTGGGTGCAGAAGCCCGAGGTGGCGGTGGTGTTCTTGTCGGTCATCACGAAATAGATGGCGTTGGCGTCCAGCGGCAGCGCGCCGGAGCTGATGGCGCTGGTCACCACGGTCTGGATGTTGGCGTCGGTCAGCTTGGCGCCCAGCGTGCCGGAGTTGCTGGTGCTGCCGGCCAGGGTCACCTGGTTCACCACGTGGGTGTTGCTGGCGTTGTAGTAGGTGGTGTTGATGTTGAAGTAGGGCGAGCCGCCGATGTGCGAGGCGATATTGTTCAGCACGTTTTGCGATGCGCTGTCCCAGGCCGAGCCGTACCAGATGTAGTAGACCTTGGTCGGCGCCACCATCACCGGGCCGCCCTGGTAAGTCAGGTTGGCGCTGCGCTGCGCCCTCAGCGTGGCGGCCCGTTCCGGACGGCTCATCGAATCGAGGTCGAGTTCGCCCCAACCCTTGCCGGTCGGTTTGAACAGGGAGTCCTTGTCTTCCTTGATGGCGCCGGCGTGCGCGGCGGTTACACAGGCCAGGCCGGCTGCCAGCATGGTCAGTTTGCGGGTGAAAGTCATGTCGATTTCTCCAATAGGTGTGTCGCAAGGTTCAACTGAATAAAGTCGTCCTGGGGGACGATCTGTGGTGTGCGTCGCTGCGCAGGTCTGCAGCCAGGCGCGGCGCGCACGCTTCCAGCGCGCGCCTTGGCGGCGCGCGTGAAATCGCGGATTCCGGCCAGCGCCGGGATGTGGCGGGCTGGCGGGAGGGAATTCGGAATATGCCGGGCTCTAGAGCAAGAGCGCTTGATAGGTCAGGGCGGGGCGATATATGGGTGACAGACGACGGGTACTCGACTTCATGTGAACGCTCCGGGTCAGATTTTGCCGCTCCGCTCCACGCTTTTGGCGCTGGCGGAAATATTGTTTATATTGTTTTAAATTCGTCGATCAGCTGTGTTTAATTCTACTGAAGTGTTTTATGTTGCTAGTGATTTTTCGTGCGGTGTGTCTGCAAATCCATACACTTTTCTGAAAAGAATACAAACAATGCAATGCTGAAAACCATCACTATTTGCCAATGTTTTGACTGCAGGTAGGTTTTTTTTCGTTTTATAACAAAATGCCCCCTGCGCAGCCAAAAAAAAACGCCCCGGACCTTGCGGCGCGGGGCGTTGCTGAGCGTGCGACGGTTTAGCCGGTGTTGCGCAGGCCGGCCGCGACGCCGTTGATCGACAGGTGGATGCCGCGGTGCACCCGCTCGTCCGCCTTGCCCGGTTCGCTCGACAGCGCGCGGTGGCGCTTGATCAGCTCGACCTGCAGGTGGTTCAGCGGATCGAGGTAGGCGAAGCGGTTCTGGATCGAGCGCGCCAGCAGCGGGTTGCCGGCCAGGCGCTCGGTGGCGCCGGTGATGCTTTGCAGGATGTCCAGCGTGGTCGCGTGCTCCTCGGTGATGCGCTTGAAGATGCGCTCGCGCAGTTCCTTGTCCTGCACCAGCTCGGCGTAGCGCGAGGCGATCGCCAGGTCGGTCTTGGCCAGCACCATGTCCATGTTCGACAGCAGCGTGGCGAAGAACGGCCACTGCCGGAACATGGCCTGCAGCTGGGCCAGGCGCTCGTCGCGCTGGCCGTCGGCGATCCAGGCGCCGATGGCGCTGCCGAAGCCGTACCAGCCCGGCAGCAGCAGACGGCACTGGCCCCACGAGAAGCCCCACGGTATCGCCCGCAGGTCTTCGATGCGCTTGGTCGACTTGCGCGAGGCCGGGCGCGAACCGAGGTTCAGCTCGGCGATCTCGGCGATCGGCGTGGCGGCGAAGAAGTAGTCGGTGAAGCCCGGGGTCTCGTAGACCAGGTGGCGGTAGGCCTGGTAGGCGCGGTCGGAGATCTCGGCCATCACGGCCTCGAACTGGCGCAGCTGGGCCAGGTGGGCGCCGTCGGCCGACTGCGGCATCAGGCTGGCCTCCAGCGTGGCGGCCACCAGCAGCTCCAGGTTGCGGCGGCCGATGTCCTTGTTGGAGAACTTGGAGGCGATGATCTCGCCCTGCTCGGTCAGGCGGATCTGGCCGTTGACGGTGCCGTGCGGCTGCGCCAGGATGGCCTCGTACGACGGGCCGCCGCCGCGGCCGACCGTGCCGCCCCGGCCGTGGAACAGGCGCAGCTTGACGCCGGCCTTCTCGAACACGGTGACCAGGTGGGTCTCGGCCTTGTACAGCTCCCAGTTGGAGGTGAGGAAGCCGCCGTCCTTGTTGGAGTCCGAGTAGCCCAGCATGACTTCCTGGATCTGGCCCTGGCGCGCGATCAGCGCCTTGACCAGCGGGATCGCCATCACCGCCTCCATGATGCCGGCCGCGCGCTGCAGGTCGGGGATGGTCTCGAACAGCGGGATCACCATCAGGTCCAGCTCTTGCTCAGCGATGCGCAGCAGGCCCATCTCCTTTTGCAGCAGCAGCACTTCCAGCAGGTCGGACACGGTCTCGGTGTGCGAGATGATGTAGTTGCGGATGGCGCGCTCGCCGTACAGCGCGCGGATCTGGCGCGCCGCGCGCAGCACGCCCAGCTCGGAGTCGGTCTCGGCCGAGTAGGCGACGTAGGGTGAATACAGCAGGCGCGGCTGCGCCAGCTCGCTCAGCAGCAGCGCCACTTTCGCGTCCTCGTCCAGCGACGGGTAGTCGGGCTGGCCGCCGGCCTTGGCGAACAGCTCGCCCAGCACGCGCTCGTGGATGTCGGACGATTGCCGCATGTCCAGCGAGGCCAGGTGGAAGCCGAAGATGTCGGCCGCGCGCTTCAAGGTGGACAGGCGCGGCTGCACCAGCACGCCGCCGTGGTTGGCGTTGAGCGAGTCGACCAGCACCTGCAGGTCGGCCGAGAAGCCGGCCGCCGTGGCGTACGGCTCGGCGTGGCCCACTTCCTTGCGCAGGATGTTGGTCGCGCCCAGCGCGCGCGCGGTGCTGGCCAGGCGGGCGTAGATGCCGATCAGGGCGCGGCGGTAGGGCTCGTCGGCGCGGTGGTCCGAGGTGTCCGGCGACTGGTCGGCCAGCGCCTGCAGCTGCGGGCTGCAGGCGATCATCAGGGTCGACACCGACAGTTCGGCGCCCAGCAGGTGCGCCTCCTCCAGGTAGAAGTCGAGGATGGTGGTGGCTTGGCGCGTCAGCGCGTGCTCCATGGTGCCGCCGTTGACGTTGGGGTTGCCGTCGCGGTCGCCGCCGATCCAGCTGCCCATCTGCACGTAGGGCGCGGTGGTGGCCTTGGCTTCGCCATAGTGGGCGGCGATGTCGGACTCGATGTCGTCGTACAGGCCCGGCAGCTCGCGCAGGAAGGTGATGCGGTAGTAGGACAGGGCGTTTTCGATCTCGTCGGCCACGGTCAGCTTGGAGTAGCGCAGCATGCGGGTCTGCCACAGCGTGGCGATGCGGGCGCGCAGCAGGTGCAGGTTGGCCGCCTGTTCCTTCGGCGTCAGCGGCAGGTCGCGCTCGGCCAGCAGGCGGGCGATGTCGTGTTCCGCGTCAAGTATGGACTTGCGCTGCACCTCGGTCGGGTGGGCCGTCAGCACCGGGGCGATCAGCGCGTCCTGGAAGAAGGTGCTGACGGTCTCCTGGCTGACGCCCGCTTCCTTGAGCTTGCACAGCGCGAAGTTGACGCTGCCTTGCTGCGGCTTCGAGCCGGCCAGCAGGTGGGCGCGGCGGCGGCGGATGTGGTGCTGGTCTTCCGCGATATTGGCCAGGTGGGAGAAATACGAGAACGCGCGCACCACCGAGATGGTCTGCTCGCGCGTGAGGATCTTCAGCATGCCGTCCAGTTCCTTGGCGGCGCCGGCGTCGGCCTCGCGGCGGAAGCGCACCGCCGTCTGGCGGATGGTTTCGACCACGGCGTAGACTTCCTCGCCCTCCTGGTCGCGCAGCACGTCGCCCAGCAGGCGGCCGAGCAGCCGGATATCTTCTTTGAGCGGCGCGTCCTTGTCCGCGCCAGGTTGTTCAGCCGTTTGATCGTTCGTTGCACTAAATTGATTTGCCATGAGATAAGCCGCAAAGATGTGAAAAGTCGGTGCAAAGGCTTGTGGCCCGGTTCTGCAAGAAGGTGAGCATGATAAAATTTGTGATCTTAAACACGCACGTGGTACTGGCCCGCGCCGGTCAGCGTCGGCTACAGCGAAAGAACTGGTTGTGAAAATATCGGAATTACTACAAAATCCTCCGTCCACCTTGGTGATCGCTTCGCGTGAAAGCCGGCTCGCCATGTGGCAGGCCGAGCATGTTCGGGCTCGCTTGACTTTATTATATCCGCAGTGCGATATTAAAATTGTAGGAATGTCGACAAAAGGCGACCAAATTCTTGATCGCACCCTGTCCAAGGTCGGCGGCAAGGGCCTGTTCGTCAAGGAACTGGAAGTGGCCATGGCCGAGGGCCGCGCCGACCTGGCCGTGCACTCGCTCAAGGACGTGCCGATGGAGCTGCCGGAAGGCTACGCGCTGGCCGCCGTGCTCGAGCGCGAAGACCCGCGCGACGCCTTCGTCTCCAACGACTACGCCTCGCTCGACGAACTGCCGGCCGGCGCCGTGGTCGGCACCAGCAGCCTGCGCCGCCAGTCGCTGATCGCGGCGCGCTACCCGCAGCTGGTGATCAAGCCGCTGCGCGGCAACCTCGACACCCGATTGGGCAAGCTGGACCGCGGCGACTACGCGGCCATCATCCTGGCCGCCGCCGGCCTCAAGCGCCTGGGCCTGCCCGAACGCATCCGCGCGCTGCTGGACCCGGCCGCCAGCTTGCCGGCCGCCGGCCAGGGCGCGATGGCGATCGAGATCGCCGAGCGCGACGACGGCGTCGACCTGATGGCGCTGCTGGCGCCGCTGAACCACGAAGCCACCGCCCAGGCCGTCACGGCCGAGCGCAAGGTGTCCAAGGTGTTCGGCGGCAGCTGCCAGGTGCCGCTGGCGGCCTACGCCACGGTGGAGGACGGCCGGATGCACCTGCGCGCCATGGTCGCCACGCCGGACGGCGCGCGCATGGCCAGCGCCGAGGTGCGCGGCGCCGCCGCCGAGCCGGAGGCGCTGGGCGAGCAGGTCGCCGCGCTGCTGCGCGCGCAGGACGCGGTCGGCATCCTGGCCTCCTGCCTGAGCGAAGCGGCCCAGTCCGAGGCCGACGCCCGTTCGGCCACGCTGGCCGGCGGCCCGTCCGGCGCCTGACCCGGGGATGACCGGCGCCGTCGTCATCACCCGTCCGCTGGCGCAGGCCCGGCCGCTGGCTGCGCGCATCGCCGCGCTGGGCCGCCGGGTGGAGCTGCTGCCGCTGCTGGACATCGAAGCCCTGCCCGAACCGGCCGCGCTGCTGGCCGCGCTGGCGCGGCTGTGCGCGCCGCAGCCGGGCTACAAGCTGGTCGCCTTCGTCTCGCCCAACGCCATCGACGCCGCCTTCGCGCATATCCGGCAGTGGCCGGCCGGCGTGCAGCTGGCCGTGCTGGGCGAGGGCAGCCGCGCCGCGCTGGCCGCGCACGGGATCACGCCCGACACGGCCGACATCGTCAGCCCGGCCGACAGCGCCCACAGCGATTCCGAACACCTGCTGCAGACGCTGGACCTGGCCGCGCTGCGCGGCCAGCCAGTGCTGATCGTGCGCGGCGAGAGCGGGCGCGAGCTGATGGCCGACGGCCTGCGCGCGGCCGGCGCCGTGGTCGACGTGGTGCCGGCTTACCGCCGCTCGGTGCCGCGCCTGACGCCGCAGCTGGCGGCCACGCTGCGCGCTTTGCTGGCGCAGCAAAACGACTGGATCATCACCAGCTCCGAAGCCCTGCGCGGCCTGTGCGCGCTGCTGGCCCAGATGGACGCGGAACACCCTGATGCAGCGCAGCAGAATTGTGTTGCGGCGATGCAACAGCAGCATTTGATCATTCCGCACGCCCGGATTGCCGAAACGGCAAACAATTTGGGCTTTTCCCGACTGACGCTCACCGGATCAGGCGACGAACGCCTGCTGGCCGCGTTACAATCACGCCTATGAACGATTTGCCTACCTTACCCGATCCTGTCGTCTCCGCCGGCGCCGCCGCCGAGACTCCGCCTGCGGCCAAGCCGCAGCCCGAACCGAGCCTGCTCGAAACCGTGCAACAGCCGCAGATGCTGCTGGTCGGTATCGTCGTGCTGGCCATTTTGCTGGCCGGCCAGACCTGGTCCTCGCACAACCAGGTGCGCAACCTGCGCGAGGAAATGGCGCGCCGCCTGCAGAAGGGCGACGCCAGCAACGCCGAGACCGGCACCTTGGCGCGCGCCGTGCAGGAGACCAGCAAGGAGCTGCAGGGCAAGGTCGCCCTGCTGGAGAGCAAGCAGCAGGAGGCGCAGAGCCAGCAACTGGCGCTGGAGCAGCTGTACCAGGACCTGTCCAAGAACCGCGACGAGTGGGCGCTGACCGAGATCGAGCAAGTGCTGTCGACCGCCAGCCAGCAGCTGCAACTGGCCGGCAACGTGCCGGGCGCGCTGATCGCGCTGCAGAACGCCGACCGCAGCCTGTCGCGCTCGGACAAGCCGCAGTTCATCACCATCCGCCGCGCCATCGCCAAGGACACCGAGAAACTGAAGGCCCTGCCGAGCGTGGATTCGGTGGGCATGGCGCTGCGCCTGGACAACGTGATCGCGCAGATCGACACGCTGCCGATGCTGTCGGACGAAAAGCCGACACTGCCGGCGCCGCCGGAAAAGAAGGCCAAGGCCAAGCCGGCCGTGGGCAAGGGCGGCAAGCCTGAGCCGGTCGAGCAGACCAGCCCGTGGCTGCAGGCGCTGCAGGACGGCTGGAACAGCTGGAGCGGCGAGATGTGGACCGACGTGCGCCAGCTGATCCGCGTGCGCAGCGTGACCACGCCGGACGCGCTGATGCTGTCGCCGACCCAGGCCTACTTCCTGCGCGAGAACCTCAAGCTGCGCCTGCTGAACGCGCGCATGGCGCTGTTGTCGCGCAACGAGACGGCCTTCCGCGCCGACCTGATCGCGGCGCAGGAAGCGCTGGTCAAGTATTTCGATGTGCGCGCCAAGTCGACGCAGACCGTGCAGATGCTGCTGCGCCAGGTACAGAGCAGCAACCTGGCGATCGAGATGCCGACCCTGTCGGACAGCCTGAACGCTGTGCGCAACTACAAAGCGAAGCCATAGTCATGCGTTTATTTCTCTGGATAGTCGCTTTGATGGCCGCGGCCATCGGTATCGCCGTGACGGCGCGTTTCAATCCCGGCAACGTGGTGCTGTTCTACCCGCCGCACCGGATCGACCTGTCGCTGAACTTCTTCGTGGTGCTGGAAGTGGCGCTGTTCGCCTTCCTGTACCTGGTGATCCGCGCCTTCCGCGCCACGGTCAAGATGCCGGGCAAGGTCGCCGCCTACCGCCAGCGCAAGCGCGAGCGCGACGGCAACAAGGGCTTGCGCGAAGCGCTCAAGGCCTTGTTCGAAGGCCGCTTCGGCCATGCCGAGAAGGCCGCGATGCGCGCCTCGGAGCTGCCGGAAAACGCCGGCGTGGCGTCGCTGATCGGCGCGCGCGCCGCGCACCGCATGCGCCAGAGCGCCCGCCGCGACAACTGGCTGGCCAAGCTGAGCGACGACAACGCGATGAAGACCGCGCGCCTGATGACGATGACCGAACTGCTGGTCGACGACCACCAGCCGGAGCAGGCGTTGGCGGCGGTGCAGGAGCTCAACGCCAGCGGCACCCGCCACATCCACGCGCTGCAATGGTCGCTCAAGGCCCAGCAGCAGGCCAAGAACTGGCCGGAAGTGCTGCGCCTGGTGCGTTCGCTGGACAAGCACCGCGCGCTGCATCCGGCACTGTCGTCGCGCCTGCGCGAGCTGGCCTACGACGACATGCTGTCCGACAGCGCGCACGACGCCGAATCGCTGCAGCGGGTGTGGGCCACGGTGCCGAACGCCGACCGCATCAAGCCCTACGTGGCCTGCCGCGCCGCCACCGCGCTCAACGCGCGCGGGCTGCACGACGAGGCGCGCCTGGTGGCGGAGGAATCGCTGGCCGCCGACTGGGACGACCGCGTGGTGCGGGCCTACCGCGAAGCGGCCGCGCCGGCCGGTTCGGCCGCCTTGCTGATGCAGATCGAGCATTGCGAGAACTGGATACACGCGCGTCCGACCGACGCCGAACTGGCGCTGACGCTGGGTTCGCTGTGCCTGAAGCAGAAGTTGTGGGGCAAGGCGCAGCGTTACCTGGAGCAGGCGCTGTCCGACGCGGCCGATCCGCGCATGGTGCGCGAGTCGCACCTGAAGCTGGCGCAGCTGCACGAAGCGCTGGCCCAGCCGGAAGAAGCTGCCAGCCACTACCGCCAGTGCGCGCTGGCCACCATCCTCTAAAAACAAACCCGTCCTTGCGACGGGTTTTTTTACGCCGCGCAGAACCGCTTCAGCAGCGCGTTGACGGCGGCGCTCATGGCCAGCATCGCCGCCGCGTGCAGGCAGGCCGCCGCCAGCACCAGCGTCTGCGAACCGGCCACGGCCACCTCGCGCACGGCGCCGTCGCTGCCGCACAGCGGCACCAGCACCGGCGCCAGCATCAGGCCGGCGCCGTGCAGGGCCGTCATCAAGGCGGCCGAGGCGGCGTGGCCGGCCGCGATCGGCGTCATCGCCCGTAACGCCTGCTCATGCCGCCGCATGACAGCACGCGCTGGCGGCGGGCGCGGCCTCGTAACGGTCGTGGTGGCGCACCCATGCCATGGTGTAGGGAAGGGCGTCTTCGTTGCGGCCCAGCGGGGTCAGGTCGAGGAAATTATAGGTGTGCATCATCACCTCCACGCCGCGCCCGTAGGTCGAGTAGCTGTGGTAGACCACGCCGTCGTCGTCCTTGTAGAACACGCTGACGCCGGGCATGTCTGGGTTTTTGATGGGCTGGCGCTGGTAGTTGTAATCGACTTCGCCGCTGGCCAGCTCCTCCGGCCGGAAGCTGACGTGGAAGTCGTAGTTGAAATCGCCTTCCCCCGACGACACCCAATGGAAGCGCCAGCCCATGCGATGGCGGAAGCGCTCGATGTCGCCCAGCGCCGCGCGCGAGATGGCGACGAAGCTCACGTCGCGCTGCGCCAGGTGGGCGAGGGCGCCGTCGGTATGGTCGGCCATGTAGGAGCAGTGGCCGCATCCTTGTTCGGCGCCGGGCGTGAACATGAAGTGCTGCACCACCAACTGGCGCCGGCCTTCGAACAGGTCGCCCAGCGTGCGTCGGCCTTGCGGCGTGTCGAACACATAGTTTTTCTCAACGCGCACCCAGGGCAAGGCCCGGCGTTCGCGGGCGACCTGGTCGCGCATATGCGTCAATTCCTTCTCGCGCGCCAACAGGTTCTGGCGTTGCCGCAGCCATTCGGCTGGCGTGACGACGGCATGGTTCAAGGTTTCAGTACTGGTCATGGTTGGCTCCTGTGGATGCGCCTCGGATCGGCGCTGCAGGACAACTTTAGGCCAGTGGCCGCGCAGCGGGGAGTAACAAGATTGTCGCGAAACCGGCCAAATGGGGCCATGTCGCGAATCGCACCTGACAGTTCCGCAAACCCGTTCTCACGACGAATTTTTATTGGCCGGACCTCGGGCATGTGCAAGGCGGGGTCTATTTTTTCGGCTTTTACTAAAACCCGCTAACCACTACTACCCAATGCTAACCATCGATATTTCGTGCGGCTCCTCGCTATTTTTGGAACTAAAAAATACTAATCGCCTCTAACGAATACAGGCCGAAAAATTAGTAGCGATTAGCATTCGGCACGGCATTTTTAGTAAGGGATAGCGCTGTGTAGTAAAGGTTAGTAGTGGTTAGCAGCGCTTAGTAAAAACCGATTTTAGAGAGCCCCCATGCCTACATCGCCCAAGATCAAGCCCACGTATAAGCTCCAATTCCCGATCCGCGTACCGGAATGAAGGGCGCGCGGTGTCGCCATCGTGCTTTGCGAACCTGCACGGCAGCGGCAACCGCAACGCATGGAAAGCCGTGTGGCTGCGCCTCCCCGGCAGCAATGAATGGCTGCTGGCCGAGGTCTGCCGCTCGGCGCGAAAAGCCGCGATAGCGCGCTTGCACGAGGGCGGCGAGCTGGCGAACGGCCGCCCGGCCGAAGGCGAACGCCCTCCGGCGTCGCCGTCGGCGCGCCAGACCGCGGTGCGCCATCTCCCGGCCAGCCAGACGTGGCCGCGATCAGCCGCAGCCCCAGGCAGAGCGCCGGCGGCGCAAGACAGTGACGCTCGGCGCAAGTCCGGCTCAGGAACCTGAAGACTGGCAGCCGTGGCGTCCGGGGACTGTTTTGCGGTGCTGCGCCGCACAAGCGGGCTGTACTTCGCTATAATTATGCGGTTAAACATTTGCCAGCACTTACGAGGAAACCCCCATGAGCTTGAACAAAGTATCTTCCGGCCGCGATCTGCCGAACGATTTCAACGTCATCATCGAAATCCCGATGAACGCCGATCCGATCAAGTATGAAGTCGACAAGGAATCGGGCGCGATCTTCGTCGATCGCTTCATGGGCACCGCCATGCACTACCCATGCAACTACGGCTACGTGCCGAACACCCTGTCCGCCGACGGCGACCCGGTCGACGTGCTGGTCATCACCCCGTTCCCGCTGATCCCGGGCGTGGTGGTGCGCTGCCGTCCTGTCGGCGTGCTGAAGATGACCGACGAAGCCGGTGAAGACGCCAAAGTCCTGGCCGTGCCGGTCGACAAGGTGCTGTCGATCTACAGCCACTGGCAGAAGCCGGAAGACCTGAACGAACTGCGCCTGCGCCAGATCCAGCACTTCTTCGAGCACTACAAAGACCTGGAAAAAGGCAAATGGGTCAAGATCGACGGCTGGTACGGCCCGGAAGAAGCGAAAGCCGAGATCCTGAGCGGCGTCGCCACGTACAACAAGGAAAACGGCATCGCGTAATTCGCGCTGCTAACAACGAAGCCCCGCAAGGGGCTTTTTTTTATCCGCGCGGCGCGCCGCTGGCCGCCTCGGCCTCGCGCCGCAGGCGCGACATGTATTGCGGCGTGATGCCCAGGTAGGACGCGATCGCCCGCTGTGAGATGCGCGCCTCCAGCCCCGGATATTCCTCGCGGAAGGCCGCCAGCCGTTCGTGGGCCGAGGTCTCGCCGTTGGTGTAGGCGCGCTGCGCCAGCGTCTGCAGGCCGTGCATGGCGATGTTGAGGTGGTAGTGCTGCATCACCTCGTGCTGCGCGCGCAGTGCGCAGGAATGCTTCCAGTCCAGCGTGAAGCCGTGGATGGGCGTCTCCGCGACCAGGAACTGCACCGCCGGCTGGCCGCTTTCGCCGTTGATCAGGTCGGTCAGCGTGGTGGCCGATTCGCCCTCGCGGTAGAAACGCAGCGTCACCTCGATGCCGTCGCGGTTGAAAAAAGCCGCTGCGCACCACGCCGCTGCTGATCCAGTGCACATGGGTGGCAGGCACGCCGGCGCGTTGCAGGTACTCTCCCTTGCGCGCGTGGAAAGGCTTGGCGATCGGCGCCAAGAGCTCCGTGACGTTGCTGTACGATTCATCGCTGACGTCGATCCGCTTCATCGTGGCGGTCTTGAACCGCTCACGCTGTCTTATAAAATCTGCATTCATGCTTTGCTTGCCACGTTCCTGATAAAACCCGCCAAGGGGCCCAAAGTATAGGCCTGATTGAAGTTGCTGCGGAGCAAACTGGTTTCATCCCGGGAAGATAATAGTTAACGCTATCATTCTAACCGCTTGGGCGTTTCCGTGCCGTCGCCGACTTTGTGGCTCTTTGTTGCTGTTTCATGCCAATTCGTCACATATTCCTTGATGCAAAAATCATAATCACGTACCATCAAATTTGTATTTTTTATAACTAACTGATGGGGAATCTTATGACGACATTGATGACGCGTTTGCTGGCCACCGCCGGACTGTGCCTTGGTTTGGGCTGGAGCGCTGGCGCCGCCGCTGCCAATTACGATTTCAGCACCTTCATGACCGACGGTCAAAGCTACGAGAATGCGACCTTCGGCGACCTGACCATGACTTCCGAGGCCGGCAACCTGACGTACACGGGCTCGTATGGCGGCGGGCTGTTTGCCGGCACCGGCGGCGACAGCGATATCACGTTCACCTTCGCGCACGCGGTCGGCAACATCTCTATCCGTGCCGGTGACGGCGCCGGCGATGCGGACGCCTTCGGCATCACGGCCTACGCATTCGGCAGCAACGCGCTGCTGGGCACCTGGTATTCGCCGACCTTCGGCACCGATGCCAGCAACCAGTGGTTCACGTTGTCGATTCCCGCGGCGAACGTGGGCCGCATCGTGTTCGATCCCTGCAATTCTGCCCGTTGCCCTGGCCAGCTTGGCGCGGTGGGCGGCGTGGTCTTGACCGACCTGAACGTGACTGCCGTTCCCGAGCCGGAGACCTATGGCATGCTGCTCGCCGGCCTGGCCGTGATGGGGGCGGCCGCGCGCCGCCGTCGCAACGCGGCGTAGGCAGGGACGCTATGGCGGGCATGCCTTGAACGGGGTGCGCTCGCCGAGCTCATCGATATATTCGTCCATGGCTGCCGTTTCCTGCTGCAGGAAGTCGGCGATGGCGTCGGCAAAACGCCGGTCGGCCACCCAATGCGCCGACCAGGTCGGCGTCGGCACCAGCCCGCGCGACATCTTGTGCACGCCCTGCGCACCGCCTTCAAAGCGGGCCAGGCCGTGCCGAATGCAGTAATCGATCGATTGCACGTAGCAGGTCTCGAAGTGCAGGCCGGAGACGAATTCCTGCGTGCCCCAGTAGCGCCCGTACATGATGCCGCCGCCCACCAGGTTCAGCGCGGCCGCCACCGGCGCGTCGCCGCGCTTGGCCAGCACCATCATCATGCTGTCCGGCGTCTCGCGCAGGACGCGCTCGAAGAAGGCCAGCGACAGGTAGGGCTTGGAGTAGTGCGCGTGGTAGGTCGACACGTAGCAGCGGTAGAAAAATTCCAGCACCCCGGCGCCGATCTGCGCGCCCGCCAGGTGCTCGAAGACGATGCCGGCGTCCTGCACGCGGCGCCGGTCCTGGCGGATCTTCTTGCGCTTGTCCATCTTCATGCTGGACAGGAAGGCCTCGAAATCCGCATAACCGGGATTCTCCCAATGGAACTGCACGCCCTCGCGCAGCATGTAGCCGGCCTCGGCCAGCGCCTGCTTGTCCTGCGCGTCGGGGAACAGGATGTGCAGCGACGACGTGCCCAGCTGGCGCGCCACCTGCAGCGCGGCGCGCGCCAGCAGCTGGCGGTCGTCCTGGTTGCGGGCCAGCAGGCGGCTGCCGGTCACCGGCGTGAACGGCACCGCCGACAGCAGCTTGGGGTAGTACTCGATGCCGTTGCGGTGGAAGGCGTCGGCCCACGCATGGTCGAACACATACTCGCCGCGGCTGTGATCCTTCAGGTACAGCGGCATGGCGCCGGCCAGCACGCCGTCGCGGTGCAGCACCAGGTAGCGCGGCGACCAGCCGGTGTCGGGCGAGGCGCAGCCGGTCTGGTGCAGCGCGTGCAGGAAGCTGTGGGCCAGCGTCGGATTGTCGCCGGCCAGCGCCCGCCATTGTGCGGGGTCCACGCCCTCCAGTGTATCGATGATGGTCACGACTGCTTCTGACACGCCTGCCTCCGGCCTTTGATATTGGCGCAAGTCTAGCCTATCTGGCGCGGCTTTGTTGGCGGCGGCCCGGCTGTGCCCGTGCGATAATTCGATTTTGCATGTCCCTTGTGCTCGCGAAAGACTACACATGACCTCGAATTTCCTGAATCTGTACACCCACGATTTCGCCCGCGTCGCGATCGCCGCGCCGGTGTGCCGCATCGCCGATCCCGCCCACAACGCCGCCCAGACCATCGCCCTGGCCGCGCAGGCCGCCGAACAGGGCGCGGCCCTGGTGGCCTTCCCCGAGCTGGGCCTGTCGGCCTACACCTGCGACGACCTGTTCCACCAGCGCGCCCTGCTGGACGGCTGCCTCGACGCGCTCGACAGCATCGTCGCCGCCTCGCAGCAATGGAAGCTGGCGCTGGTGGTCGGCGTGCCGCTGCGGGTCGAGCATCAGCTGTACAACTGCGCGGTGGTGATCGCCAACGGCCAGATCCAGGGCGTGGTGCCCAAGAGCTACCTGCCCAACTACGGCGAGTTCTACGACGCCCGCCAGTTCAGCAGCGGCGACTACGCGGTCGCCACCGAGATCGACCTGCTCGGCGAGCGCGTGCAGTTCGGCTCCGGGCTGCTGTTCGAGGTGGCCGACCTGCCGCTGTTCAAATTCCACGTCGAGATCTGCGAGGACGTGTGGGTGCCGATCCCGCCGTCGTCGTTCGCCGCGCTGGCCGGCGCCACGGTGCTGGTCAACCTGTCGGCCTCGAACGCGCTGGTGGGCAAGGCCGGCTACCGCAACCAGCTGGTGTCGCAGCAATCGGCGCGCTGCATCTCGGCCTACCTGTACACCTCGGCCGGCAGCGGCGAATCGACCACCGACCTGGCCTGGGACGGGCAGGGCGTGATCTGCGAGAACGGCGAGCTGCTGGCCGAATCCAAACGCTTCAGCGACGAGGCCACGCTGACCTTCGCCGACATCGACCTGGAGCGCCTGTCGCGCGAGCGCATGCGCATGAACACCTTCGCGCAATCGGTGCAGCGCCACGCGGCCGAGGTGAACAAGTTCCGCACCGTGTTCTTCGAGCTGGAGATCGGCCGCGAAGAACCGCTGGCGCTGAAGCGCTGCGTCGAACGCTTCCCCTACGTGCCGGCCGACGCCCGCCGTCGCGACGAGCGCTGCAACGAGGTCTACCACATCCAGGTGCAGGCGCTGGCGCAGCGCCTGACCTCCAGCAACACCAAGAAGATCGTCATCGGCATTTCCGGCGGCCTCGACTCGACCCACGCGCTGCTGGTGTGCGCGCGCGTGATGGACAAGCTGAACCTGCCGCGCACCAACATCCTGGCCTACACCATGCCCGGCTTCGCCACCAGCGAGCGCACGCTCAAGCAGGCGCACGCGCTGATGAAGCTGGTCGGCTGCTCGGCGCAGGAGATCGACATCCGCCCGAGCTGCATCCAGATGCTGAAGGACTTGAACCATCCGTATTCGGAGGGGCAGGCGCAGTACGACATCACGTTCGAGAACGTGCAGGCCGGCGAGCGCACCAACCACCTGTTCCGCCTGGCCAACCACCACCACGCCATCGTCTGCGGCACGGGCGACCTGAGCGAGCTGGCGCTGGGCTGGTGCACCTACGGCGTGGGCGACCACATGTCGCACTACAACGTCAACGCCAGCGTGCCGAAGACGCTGATCTCGCACCTGGTGCGCTGGGTGGCCGAGTCCGGCGTGATCGGCCGCAACGACGCGCAGGTGCTGCTCGACATCCTGGCCACCGAGATCAGCCCCGAGCTGGTGCCGGGCACGGCGGACGGCCAGCCGGAGCAGCGCACCGAAAGCACCATCGGCCCCTACGAGCTGCAGGACTTCAACCTGTACTACGTGCTGCGCTTCGGTTTCCGTCCGTCCAAGGTCGCCTTCCTGGCGCTGACCGCGTGGCAGGACAAGGAAAAGGGCCGCTGGCCGGACGGCGACCACGTCACGCGCAACCAGTACGGACTGGGCGCGATCAAGCAGAACCTGGGCATCTTCCTGGACCGCTTCTTCCGCACCAGCCAGTTCAAGCGCAGCTGCGTGCCGAACGCACCGAAAGTGGGCAGCGGCGGTTCGCTGTCGCCGCGCGGCGACTGGCGCGCGCCGAGCGACGCGCAAAGCGTTGTATGGCTGGAGGAATTGCGCTCCATTCCGGTGCAAGAAGCGGGGAATTGACAGGTATTCGCATACGTTGATGGACAGTAGGCGCGTGTCGATTACAATACAAAGTAATCGCTCGCGGCTCGCCCGGCTACAGATTTTCGAGTTAAACAAAATAAGGAGAAGTCATGAAACAGATTACCGCTGTGATCAAGCCGTTCAAACTGGATGAAGTGCGCGAAGCGCTGGCTGAAGTCAACGTCACCGGCCTGACGGTGACCGAAGTCAAGGGCTTCGGCCGCCAGAAGGGCCATACCGAACTGTATCGTGGCGCCGAATATGTGGTGGATTTCCTGCCGAAAGTGAAGGTCGAAGTCGTGGTCGACGACGGCGTGGCCGAGCAGGTGGTGGACGCCATCATCAAGGCCGCCCGCACCGGCAAGATCGGCGACGGCAAGATCTTCGTGCAGAACGTCGAGCAGGTGATCCGCATCCGCACCGGCGAGACCGGCGCCGAAGCCGTCTAAGCGCGTCCGCGCCCCGTCATAAAAAATGCCGCATGAGCGGCATTTTTTGTTAGCGGTCTGTCTTATTTCCGAATGGAAGGTGTAGAAGAAGTCGTTGTCGCGCTGATGGTGCTCATACGATACCCTTTGAACAAATAGTCTAGGGAAGCTTGACCGGGCTGGACGTATAGAACGCGCCACCCCAGCCGTCGGCGGTGAACTGCACCTTCACGGCGACGGTCTTGTCGCAACCGGCAAAGGTCCAGGATTCGGTCCACGTGCCTTGGACCAGGTAGCTGTTCTCCAGCGGCTTGTTGAGCGGAAGATAAACCGCGTTGGCAATCGGCTCGCCGCCGTCGACGCGGACGATCTTGATGTCTTTGGCGTCGCAGCCATCGTTCTTGACTCCGCGAATTTGCGTGGCGGCCGCCATCATGGCCGAGCCATAGGCGTTCTTGAAGGTCGAGACCGACGCCCGCGACGTGCCCAGTTGCCTGATCTGCCGCGCCAGTTGCACATCGTTTGCCAGCACCGGCGGCATCGCCATCTTCGCCTGCTGCATGCCGGCCGCGATGCCGATCATCCGGTCCAGATTGCCCGGCGCCACCGTGCTGGTGAGATAGCCCAGCGTGGCCGCCACCGCGCCCACATGTCCGGCGCCGACGGCGGAGGACAGCCCGTTCAATGCCTCGATCTGCTCGCCGCGCTGCCCGATGGGTGTGGCCGCCAGGGCGTTGTACCTGCCCATGTCCACCTTGCCGCCGGGCGAGTAGCTGTACTTGGGATCGAGCACGAAGACTTCGTACAGCACAAAACCGGCAGCCGGCGAACCCTTGGCCTGCGCCTGGCGCGCGAGTTGGCGCGCCAGCGGCATCGGCTCGTCGGCCTTTTCGCCGCCGCCGATCAGGCATTCGGCCCGGATCAGCATGCCCAATGGGTCGTGTGCTTCGGCGGCCTCGCGCGCCAGGATGCAGCCGCGTTCGGCATTCCGGTGAGGCGGCGGCAAGCCGCGCAGATACTCGGCGAACTTGCCCTTCGCCGCGACGTCGCCCGCGGCGGAGGCATACTCCAGCACCAGCAAGGCGCCGTTGACATCGCCGGCGGCCAGGCGGCGCTCCGCGTCGCCGACCGGATCTGCTTGCGCAAACGAACTGACAAGTACCGCGAGGGGAAGAACCAGCTTGATGCTTCGTTTCATGTCGCTCCTGATAGTGGCTTGATTAATTTTCGCTTGCATCTTTTACGCCCCGGAATCCGACACCGCCGGAGCGGTCCTTCGACGGCGCCATCAGCAGGTATTTGCCGTGTTCGTTCAGCTTGTAGGCTTGCGGGAAGTACCAGTACGAGTCCTGCGGCTGATAATAGCTGCCACCGCGCAGGATGGCCGCGCGGCTATGTTCGTCGGCGAACTCGTTGGTCCATTGCCAGACGTGGCCGACCATGTCCTCGATGCCGAACGGGCTGGCGCCCTGCGGGTGCTGGCCGACCGGCTCCGGCGCCGGCAGTTCGCGTCCCTTGGCCGGCGCGGGAACTATGGCCGCGTTCCACTCGTTGCCCCAGGGGTAAAGGCGGCCGTCGCCGCCTTGCGCGGCGTACTGCCATTCCCATTCGTTCGGCAGGCGCTTGCCGGCCCAGCGCAGGTAGGCGCGGGCATCCTCCAGCGCCACCCAGGTCACCGGCCGGTTTTCATCGCCGGCTTTCGGGCTGCCATCGACCCAGTGTTTCAGGAAATTGTGCTCGTCCTGCGGGTGGTAGGCCGTGGCGCTGACGAAGGCCTTGAACTGGGCGTTGGTGACCGGGTACTTGTCCATGTAGAACGGCTTGATCGCCAGGCTGTGCACGTGGCCGCGCCTGGCGCTGGGCTCCCACGGATATTGCACGTCCAGTCCCGGCTTGTTTTCGCCTTCGATTTCGACGCCGTGCACCTGGAAATCGAACACCGTCCCCGGTATCCTGACCATGCCGTCGGGCTGGCCTGCGGCGGGCCGGGTGGCTTCTACCGGCGTCATTTTCTGCGGCAGAGGCTGCCACTGGCCGGAGTACGACAGCAAGGGCCGGGCCGCCTGCCGCGCCAGGCGTTTCAGGGCCGGGTCCAGGCCGGCGACGTGGGCATCGCGCTCGACGCGCAGCACGGCGCCGTAGCCGTGCGCTTCCAGCGGCATGCTCAGCTCCGCATAACCGGCGCGCACCTGCGGCGCGATTTCCCTGCCGTTCCAGAGATCGAAGTAGCGCTGTCCCGGCTGGTGCGCAACGCGCATGATGCGCTCGTCCACGCTCCAGTCGGTGCGGTTGATGACCGTCCACAGCGTGCTCCCCGGCAGCGGGAACTCGCTGGCGTAGACGCCGTAGTGCAGCGTCGGCACATGCGGCACCCAGCCGGCGCTGACCAGATGATCGGGAAAGGCGCGGTAGATGGTGGCGATGCGGCGCATGGCCTCGCCGTCGCGCGCGGTGAACTGGTTCCACCAACCCCAGACGTTCTCCCAGCTTTCGATGCCGACGCCGTTGAAGAAGGCGTCCTGCAGGATATTGCTGCGGTCGGTGGCCCAGCGGTCGCACACGTGGACCATGTGGCGCGGCTCCATCCACTTCCACTTGCTGACCAGCGGCACCAGCGAGTTCGGCCAATAGCCCCAGCTGTGCTGGTTGTAGGCCAGCATGGCGTCGTCCTTGAACGCGAGCTCCGGCTCCAGCGCGACCGGATGGCCGGTGGCGTCGGCGGCGGCGCGGTAGGCCAGCGGCAGGCCGTCCATGGTGTCGCCGTTGATGCCGTCCGCGCCGATCTCCGCCATCAGCGCCGCCGTCGCCTGAGGCATGGTCGTGCCGATGTCGCGCGAGCCGGTATCCCACGGCATGGTCGGGAAGAAGACCTTCACGCCGCGCGCGTGGAAGTCCGCGATCAGCTGCCGCACGCCGGCGATGCCGCCGGGCAGGTCGCGCACCATGTCCCACTGGTTGCGGTTGTCGATGCCGAGGTTGGGATAGACCGGCCACAACAGGACGCTGTCGATGCCGCCGTAGCGCCGCTCCAGGTCTTGCAGATAGCGGTCGACGGTGTAGCGTCCGGCGACGGGGTCGTACAGGTAGCGGTCCTCCACCATCGCCTGCGGCTGCACGAAATTGCGCTGGGTCCAGCGCAGCTCTGGGCGGCGGTACTGCGCGTCGTCGTAGCCGATGGCGGCCAGCCGATCGCTGCGCCAGGCGCGCATGGCGGCCAGCCATTCCGCGTGCTTGCCGTTGGGATCGCGCTTCCAGTTGTTGAGGCGGGCAAGCCAGTCCGCCTCGCCCATATCCTGCTGGTCGGGGCCCAGCAGCTGGCTGCCGCGCACCTCCACCGCGACCGGCGCCGCGGCCGCCTGCGCGACGATCGCGCCCGATAACAGGGCCGCCAGGACGGAGGGGGTAATTTTCATCAGTTCTTGTGGTAGTGGAGGTGCAGTTCGAACTTCCAGGTGACCAGCCGCAGCAGCGTGATGCAGGCCGCGCTGGCCCACAGCGCGAAGTCGTCGGAGACGTCGGTGTATTGCAGGCCGATGTACATCCAGCAGCCGAAGAAGGCGCAGATGGCGTAGGGTTTGCCGTCGCGGAAGACCATCGGCACCTCGTTGCAGACGATGTCGCGCAGCACGCCGCCGAAGATGCCGGTGATCACGCCCATCATCGAGGCGATGAACAGCGGCATGTGCGCGGCCTGCGCCTGCGACACGCCGGCCACGGCGAACAGGCCCAGGCCGATGGCGTCGGCGATCACGATCAGGCGTTCCGACAGGATCTGGCGCAGCGTGCGCATCAGCGGCGCGGCCACCAGCGCCAGGATGAAGATCAGGATCGCGTATTCCTGGTGCAGCACCCAGAACAGCGGCCGCCGGTCGAGCAGGATGTCGCGCAGCGTGCCGCCGCCGAACGCGGTGATGAAGGCCACCGTGAACACGCCCACCACGTCCATGCGCTTGCGCCGCGCTTCAACGAAGCCGGAAAACGCGCCCACCAGAATCGCGACTACCTCGATGACGGTGATCAGGGAAACGTGCGGGACAGGGACGTGCTTCATGTAGGCCGATGGACAAATTGACGATGCCATAGGTTAACATGGCAAACCGACCACGTGTCATGAATCTGCTGCCTGGCGCAGTTGCGCACCCAACAGCGCGACCAGGCGCTCGACGTGTGACTCCGCCGCCACAATCGACTCCTGCAAGCGGGCGTCGCCGAACTCGTCGAATTCGACGGCCACGCCGTGCACGTCGGTGATGCCGATATAGCCCAGCGCCGTGGTGATGGACGGTTCGACGTGGTTCATGTGGGCGATGCGCTGGCCCTCGCCGTAACCGTAATCGCCGCGAGAACTGAGGATGACGAACGATGTGCGGTTCTGGTCCAGCAGCGGCCAGTAGGGCGCGCCGGCCCGGCTGCGGTCAAAGCCGAAGGTCCGGCCCACGCGCACGATGTTGTCGATGTAGGCCTTGAACTGTGCCGGCACGTTGAAGTTATACATCGGCACGCCCGCGACGACCAGGTCGGCCGCGCAGAGCTCATCGATCAGCTGATCGCTTTCTCGCAGCACCGCGTCCATCCACGGCAGGCGCTGCTCCGGCTTGGTGAAGGCCGCATGGATCCACTCGCCCGTCACATGCCGCGGTGGATGGGCGCCCACATCGCGATAGATCACGGTGGCGTCCGGATGCGCGGCGCGCCAGCGGGCGACGAAGTGCGAGCTCAGGCGCCGGGTGTGCGAGCCGAACGGCTGGTTTGCGGAATTGCCGGGGCGGGCGCTGGAGTCGAGGTGCAGGAGTGTGGTCATGGTTTGTTTGCGGTATGCTCGTGGGTTGTCGAGCAACGACTATGGGCCGCGCCGCCAGGTCCGGCAAACCAGCTGAATTGATGCCAGATGAATTGGATTCACCCGAGGACATTCCATGTTTCGTGCTTTACCGGTTATTGCGTTGCGCACCTTCGAATCCTCGGCGCGCCACTTGAGCTTCAAGCTCGCCGCCGAGGAGTTGGCGGTGACGCCGGGCGCGGTGTCGCATCAGGTGCGCACGCTGGAGGAGTGGCTGGGCGTGGCGCTGTTCGACCGCCTGCCGCGCGGCGTCCGGCTCACGCCCAAGGGCGAGAAGCTGTTCCACTCGCTGCACTCGGCGCTGGCCGACCTGGCGCAGGTGACCGACAGCCTGCGCGCGGTGCCGGCGGCCGGCCGCCTGACCGTGACCACCGCCTCCTCGTTCGCCGCGCTGTGGCTGGTGCCGCGCCTGGACCGCTTCTACGCCAGGCACCCGGAAGTCAACCTCAGGCTGGACACCTCGACCGCAACCGTCGACCTGCAGCAGGATGCCAGCGTCGACGTCGCGATCCGCTACGGCGGCGGCCCGTATCCCGACCTGTACAGTCCGGGCAGCATGGTCGAATCATTCGGCGTCTACGGCGCGCCGGGCCGGGTGGAGCAGTGGATGGCGCATGCGGCGCCGTCGCTGATTTCTGTCCACTGGAACAAGTCCACGCTGTACCGCGACAGCTGGCGCGCCTGGTGCGACGCCGCAGGCAGGGATTGGCTGCCGACGCTGGCGCTGAGGGAATATGCGGAGGAAATGTACGCGTTCCAGGCGGCGATCGCGGGGCAGGGGCTGGTGATGGCCAGTTCCATCCTGGTCGCCGACACGGCGCAGCGGGGGCTGTTGAAGGCGGCGCGGCCGGACATACAAATCCCCGGCGGCACCTACACCGTGTTGTGCGTGCCGGGCCGGGAACGGCATCCGCCGGTGCGGGCTTTCTTCGACTGGTTGCGCGGCGAGTGGGACGCCGCCGCGCCGTGAAGCGTTAGCGCACCGGCTTGAGCGCGGCGCGCAGCAGCACGATCAACGCGCCTTCGCCGCCTTCGGACGAGCGCGCCTGGCAGAAGGCCACCACTTCCTCCTTCTGCACCAGCCAGCTGTGCACCATGGACCGGAGCACCGGCTCCTGGCCCTTGGAGCCGAAGCCGCGCCCATGGATCACGCACACACAGCGGTAATTGCGCATGGCCGATTTGCGCAGGAAATCGCCGATGGCGTCGCGCGCGTCGTCGCGGCGCAGGCCGTGCAGGTCCAGCTCGTCCTGTACCGGCCAGTGGCCCTTGCGCATCTTCTTCACCACGTCCGGACCCACGCCGGGTGCCGAATAGTTCAGCGCCGGGTCGTCCTCCAGGTAGTGGTCGACTTCGAACAGGTCGGACAGCGACTCGCGCAGCACCGCCGCATCGTCCTCGGCCTGGGTCAGCTTGCGGGCCGGCGCGGCGGCCGTGGCGGCCGCTTTCGGCAGCGACGGCACGTAGCGGTCCGACACCGGCATGCGCTTGACGCCGCCCACGCTGGACTGGAAGATGTTGGCCTCCACCGCCCGGGTTTTCTCCTGTTTGACGCGCTCCGCCTCGGCGGCGGCGCGCGCGTCGGCCTGTTCCTTGAGCTGCTTGGCCAGGGATTTCAGGTCGGCGAAGTCTTTCAAGCCCACGACTTACTCCTGGCCTTCGAGGTAGCGCTGGGCGTCCAGCGCGGCCATGCAGCCGGTGCCGGCGCTGGTGATGGCCTGGCGGTAGATGTGGTCCTGCACGTCGCCGGCGGCAAACACGCCCGGCACGCTGGTCGCGGTGGCCATGCCCTCGGTGCCGGTCTTGGTCTTGATGTAACCGTTGTGCATGTCCAGCTGGCCTTCGAAGATGCCGGTGTTCGGCTTGTGGCCGATGGCGATGAACAGGCCGTGCACGGTCACGTCGGTGACGGCGCCGGTGTCGGTCGAGGCGATCTTGATGCCGGTCACGCCGCTGTCGTTGCCCACCACTTCCTGCAGCGTGTGGTTGTACTTGATGACGATCTTGCCCTCGGCGACCTTGGCGTTCAGGCGGTCGATCAGGATGGCCTCGGCGCGGAACTTGTCGCGGCGGTGGATCAGCGTGACCTTGGTGGCGATGTTGGACAGGTACAGCGCCTCCTCGACGGCGGTGTTGCCGCCGCCGACCACGGCCACTTCCTGGCCACGGTAGAAGAAGCCGTCGCAGGTGGCGCAGGCCGACACGCCCTTGCCCATGAACGCCTGTTCCGAAGGCAGGCCCAGGTACTGCGCCGAGGCGCCGGTGGCGATGATCAGCGTGTCGCAGGTGTACTCATGGCTGTCGCCGATCAGGCGGATCGGCTTTTCCTGCAGCTTGACGGTGTGGATGTGGTCGAACACGATCTCGGTGTTGAAGCGTTCGGCGTGCTGCAGGAAGCGCTGCATCAGGTCCGGGCCCTGCACGCCCATCGGATCGGCCGGCCAGTTTTCCACGTCGGTGGTGGTCATCAGCTGGCCGCCTTGCTCGACGCCGGTGACCAGCATCGGCTTCAGGTTGGCGCGCGCGGCGTAGATGGCGGCGCTGTAGCCGGCGGGGCCGGAGCCAAGGATCAGTACACGGGCGTGTTTAGGAGTGGTCATGGAAGGCTTCTTAATATGTTGGATTAATCCGAATTTGGGGGCATTTTTCGTGACGGCAAGGACGGCCGGACGGCGGCCGCTCTTGCATTCACGCAGGCAATGCAAGATTATAGTGCAAGCAGCCGGTCAGGATGAATCGTCGGGCCTGTTGTGGCCCATATGCCTTAGAATAGCCATATCTGAATTTCCTGATCGATAAGATTGCAACACCTTTATACCTATGAGCAGTAAAAAAGTTCAGGAACGCATGCCAAAAGCCACTTCCTCCGGTTCTTCCGCCTATACCCGCACCCCGACCGAACGCCAGCCCCTGCCCAACCGGCTGGTGCGGCTGCTGTCGGAGGCGCGCTGGCTGGCGCTGGCCGTGCTGGGCTTGTATTTCGTGCTGATCCTCGTCAGCTACGACAAGCTGGACCCCGGCTGGTCCCACGAAACGCTGGTGCCCAAGGTGCACAACCTGGGCGGCCGGGCCGGCGCCTGGCTGTCCGACCTGCTGCTGTATATCTTCGGCTTCTCGGCCTGGTGGTGGGCGTTCTGCCTGCTGCGCATCGTCTGGCTGGGTTATCGCCGGCTGACGCAGAAATATGTGCTGTCCCGCGAACCTGATCCAGAACACGCCCAGGAACCGCTGATCCGCGCGATCGGCTTCGTGCTGCTGTTCATCGGTAGCGTCGGGCTCGAATACCTGCGCATGTACACCTTGCACGTGCAGCTGCCGCGTGCGCCGGGCGGCGTGCTGGGGCAGTTGATCGGCCATTCGGCGCACGTCGCGTTCGGCTTCACCGGCGCGACCCTGCTGCTGTTGCTGCTGTTCGGCCTGGGCCTGAGCCTGTTCTTCCACGTCTCCTGGCTGACGCTGGCCGAGCGCATCGGCGGCGGCATCGAGCTGATGATCGACTGGTTCATCCAGCGCTACCAGTACCGCGAGGACCGCCGCCAGGGCGAGGTCGCGGCGGTCAAGCGCGAGGAGGTGGTGGTCATCGAGCGCGCCAAGCATGTGGAGAAGCATCCCGTGGCCGCGCCGCCGGTCAAGATCGAGCCGCAGGTGGTCACGGTGGTCAAGTCCGAGCGGGTGGAGAAGGAGCGCCAGGCCAATCTGTTCCAGGACCTGAGCGGCGACAGCGCCTTGCCGGCCCTGTCCCTGCTGGACGAGGCGGCCGAGGTGCAGGAAACCGTCTCCATCGAGACGCTGGAATTCACCAGCCGACTGATCGAGAAGAAGCTGTCCGACTTCGGCGTCGAGGCCAAGGTGGTGGCGGCCTATCCGGGTCCGGTGGTCACGCGCTACGAGATCGAGCCTGCCACCGGCGTCAAGGGCAGCCAGATCGTCGGTCTGGCGCGCGACCTGGCGCGTTCGCTGTCGCTGACCTCGATCCGCGTGGTCGAGACCATCCCCGGCAAGAACTACATGGCGCTGGAGCTGCCGAACCCCAAGCGCCAGATCGTGCGCCTGAGCGAGATCGTCGGCTCCAAGGTCTACAACGACAACCCGTCGCCGCTGACCGTGGCGCTGGGCAAGGACATCGCCGGCAAGGCCGTGGTGGCCGACCTGGCCAAGATGCCGCACCTGCTGGTGGCGGGCACCACCGGCTCGGGTAAATCGGTGGGCATCAACGCCACCATCCTGTCGCTGCTGTACAAGTCCGACCCGGCCGACGTGCGCATGATACTGATCGATCCGAAGATGCTGGAGATGTCGGTGTACGAGGGTATCCCGCACCTGCTGGCGCCGGTGGTGACCGACATGCGCCAGGCCGGCCACGCGCTGAACTGGGCGGTCAACGAGATGGAGCGCCGCTACAAGCTGATGTCCAAGCTGGGCGTGCGCAACCTGGCCGGCTACAACGCCAAGATCGCCGAGGCCAAGAAGAAGGAAGAGCACATCCCGAATCCGTTCAGCCTGACGCCGGATTCGCCGGAGCCGCTGGAAAAACTGCCGACCATCGTCATCATCATCGACGAGCTGGCCGACCTGATGATGGTGGTCGGCAAAAAGGTGGAAGAGCTGATCGCCCGTATCGCGCAGAAAGCCCGTGCGGCCGGCCTGCACTTGATTCTGGCGACGCAGCGCCCATCTGTGGACGTGATCACGGGCCTGATCAAGGCCAACATCCCGACCCGCATTGCGTTCCAGGTGTCGTCCAAGATCGACTCGCGCACCATTCTGGACCAGATGGGCGCGGAAACGCTGCTCGGCATGGGCGACATGCTGTACATGCCGCCGGGCACGGGCCTGCCGGTGCGGGTGCACGGCGCCTTCGTGTCGGATGACGAGGTGCACCGCGTGGTCAAGCACTTGAAGACCACCGGCGAGCCGGACTACATCGACGGCATCCTCGAAGGCGGCACGCTGGAGGGCGAGGGCGGCGGCGCGGGCGGCGAGGCGGGCGAGGGCGGCGGCGAGGCCGATCCAATGTACGACCAGGCGGTGCAGGTGGTGCTGAAGAACCGCCGCGCGTCGATCTCGCTGGTGCAGCGCCATCTGCGCATCGGCTACAACCGCGCCGCGCGCCTGCTGGAACAAATGGAAAACAGCGGAGTTGTCTCCGCCATGCAATCGAACGGCAACCGCGACATCCTGGTGCCGGCCGCCAGTGCGGAATAAAATAGGATAAACAGTATGATGCGTTTCAAACATATCGCGGTGTTGACCGCCGGCTTGCTGGCCGCGACCCTGGCCCAGGCCAGCGCGCTGGAGCAGTTCAAATCCTTCGTCGCCTCGACCAAGGCCGCCAAGGGCGAGTTCACGCAGAAGCAGGTCAAGAACACCAACGGCGAAACGCCCAAGGCGTCCAACACCGCCACCGGCACCTTCGTGTTCGCCCGTCCGGGCAAGTTCATCTGGACCTACGTGAAGCCCTACGACCAGGTGCTGCAGGCTGACGGCGACCAGCTGTTCATCTTCGACAAGGACTTGAACCAGGTCACGGTGAAGAAGCTGGGCGACGCGCTGGGCTCGTCGCCGGCCGCCATCCTGTTCGGCAGCAACGACCTGGAGAAGAATTTCACCTTGTCCGAGGCCGGCAACAAGGATGGCCTGGAATGGCTGAAGGCCGTGCCGAAAGCCAAGGACACCAGCTTCGAGCAAATCACCATCGGCCTGCGCAACGGCTTGCCGGAAGCGATGGAGCTGAAGGACTCGTTCGGCCAGACCTCGGTGCTGTCGTTCCGCAAGATCGAAAAAAATCCGGCGCTGACTGCGACGAGTTTTAAATTCGTCATGCCGAAGGGCGCCGACGTATTCAATAATAACTAACGCCTGCCGTCGCGGGTGACGACGCCGCAGCCGCGACGCTGCGGCGTTTTTCCATTTAAAGATCATGGCAGACTTATTTTCCACCGAACCGCGCCAGCCGCTGGCCGAGGCCCTGCGGCCCAAGACGCTGGACGACGTCATCGGCCAGCACCACCTGCTGGGGCCGGGCAAGCCGCTGCGCCTGGCGTTCGAGTCGGGCCAGCCGCACTCGATGATCTTGTGGGGCCCGCCGGGCGTGGGCAAGACCACGCTGGCGCGCCTGACCGCCAACGCCTACGAGTGCGAGTTCATCGCCCTGTCGGCCGTGTTCTCGGGCGTGAAGGACATCCGCGCCGCGATGGAGCAGGCCCAGCACAACCTGGACATGGGCAAGCACACCATCCTGTTCGTCGACGAGATCCACCGCTTCAACAAGTCGCAGCAGGACGCCTTGCTGCCGTATGCCGAGTCCGGCCTGGTCACGCTGATCGGCGCCACCACCGAGAACCCTTCGTTCGAAGTTAACTCGGCGCTGCTGTCGCGCTCGCAGGTCTACGTGCTGCATTCCTTCGACGAGTCCGAGCTGCGCCAGCTGGTCGACAAGGCCCGCGCCAAGGTGCTCACGCATCTGGAGTTCGACGAGGCCGCCATCGACACGCTGATCGGCTACGCGGACGGCGACGGCCGCAGGCTGCTGAATCTGCTTGAGCAGACCAGCACGGCCGCCAACGCCGCCAAGACCAACAAGATCACGCCCGAGTTCATCCAGAACGCGCTGACCTTGAACGCGCGCCGCTTCGACAAGGGCGGCGACAATTTCTATGACCAGATCTCGGCGCTGCACAAGTCGGTGCGCGGCTCCAATCCCGACGCCGCCCTCTACTGGCTGTGCCGCATGCTGGACGGCGGCGCCGACGCCAAGTACCTGTCGCGCCGCATCGTGCGCATGGCGTGGGAGGACATCGGCCTGGCCGATCCGCGCGCGATGCAGCTGGCCAACGACGCGGCCGCCACGTATGAGCGGCTCGGATCGCCGGAGGGCGAGCTGGCGCTGGGGCAGGCCGTGATCTACCTGGCCATCGCGGCCAAGAGCAACGCCGGCTACAACGCCTTCAACCAGGCCATGGCCTTCGTCAAGAAGGACAAGTCGCGCGAGGTGCCGGTCCATCTGCGCAACGCGCCGACCAAGCTGATGAAGGAGCTCGGCTACGGCCACGAGTACCGCTACGCCCACGACGAGCCGCACGCCTACGCGGCCGGCGAAACCTACCTCCCCGACGACATGCGCGAGCCAGGCTGGTATCAGCCTGTGCCGCGCGGCCTGGAAATCAAGATAGGCGAGAAGCTGGCGCAGTTGAAGAAGTGGGATGAGGAGGCCAGGAAGGAATAAGAGAAGCACCCAATTGGGTGCTTTTTTATTATTTCCAGTTGAGGGACGTTGGTACCTTGCCCGCCATGGGATTTGTCAAGACGCTCTGAAGCAACCAAGTCGATGATGGGAGCTCTCGCGGCGGCTGCAAACCGCATCTGCCAAATCCATTTCATGGAGGTTCAAAATGCCATTTGTGTACAAGGATGTTGCGACTTTGGAAGGCAAGGACAAGGTGGGCGATGCTGAGTGTGTTACGCTCATCAAAACCTATACCAATGCTGGCTGGACCGGGCGCTGGAGGCAAGGCGCTGCGGTCGTCGGGAACAAAAGCATTGTGCGGGGAACTGCGATTGCGAATTTCGTCGACGGCAAGTGGCCCGGCCGCAACCATGGCAATCATTCGGCCTTCTACATGGGACAAGTATCGGATGGCATCTACATCCTCGACCAATGGCCGGACAAAAATAAGATCGGGAAGCGTTTCATCCGTCGCAAGGGTAAGGATGCCCGCGGTAACTTCATTAACCCCACGGATAACGCTGATGCGTTTTTCATCATCGAGTAAGCCATGAAGTTATATCGAATTTCGATAGGGCTATGCTGCCTCGTGCAGATGGGGCAGGCGGCGGCCGGTGCGGTGCGGTATGAATGCCCTCAAGAATTGCCAACGGCCTCGGTAAAGGTCGATAGTCCACGGCAGGGCTGGAAAACCTTTGTTGGTTCGCCGATGTATCTTAGCGGTGCGGCACCTGCCGATGGTCCTCCCGAGCGCCTTGGAATCCTTCGCGGCGAAGATGGGCCGCGAACCAAGACATCATGGGTCCAAAAATATTCGCTCGAAGGGCCATACCCCGAGGGCAAATGGCTGCGTTGCGATTACGGGGCGATGGGGGAAGTGTCCATGGCTACGCGTCTGCCTGATGACATCAAGGAATGCTCGGTCACTGGGAGGAAGGGGCAGCATGCGGGCGAAAATGTATTCGAGATAGCCTGCAAAAAGTAAGCTGACTCCCCGATGATTTGCACGAGCCCGGCTGGCATCGGCCCATGCCGCGCAGCCTTGAAAGCAAAATTTCCGATAAGATGGCCCCCCTGCGCAAGCTCGGCGAAGATGCCGGCGCTGGCCGCGCCCAAGTCCGGGCGGCCTTTACTTATTGGATGAATCATGCCGAATGCTGACCACACCGTTGCCGCGCCCGAGCGCGACGGCGCCGCCACCTGGCTGGAGAAGCTGGGCCCCGGCCTGATCACCGGCGCCGCCGACGACGACCCGAGCGGCATCGCCACCTATTCGCAGGCCGGCGCGCAGTTCGGGTTCCAGATGCTGTGGACGATTTTCCTTACCTATCCGCTGATGGTCGGCATCCAGGTGGTGAGCGCGCGCATCGGGCGCGTCAGCGGCAAGGGGCTGGCCGGCAATATCCAGGAACATTTCCCCGCCTGGCTGGTGCGCGTCATCGTCGCGCTGCTGCTGGTCGCCAACACGGTCAACATCGCGGCCGACGTCTCGGCCATGGGCGAGGCCATGACGCTGATCGCCGGCGGCTCGTCGCGCTGGTATGCGGCGCTGTTCGGCGTGATCTCGCTGCTGCTGCAGGTGTTCATTCCCTACCACCGCTACGTGCGCATCCTGAAGTGGCTGACGCTGGCCTTGCTGGCCTATGTGGCGACGGTGTTCACCGTCCACGTGCCCTGGCTGGACGTGGCCGCGGCCACCGTGCTGCCGCATCTGGAATGGTCGCCGGCCTACATCACCACCATGGTGGCGGTGTTCGGCACCACCATCAGCCCCTACCTGTTTTTCTGGCAGGCCTCGCAGGAGGTGGAGGACATGCAAGCCTCCCCGCAAGCGCGGCCGCTGATCGAGGCGCCGGACCAGGCGGGCGCCAGCTTCCTGCGCATCAAGGTCGACACGGTGATCGGCATGGGCTTCTCCAACCTGGTGGCCTTCTTCATCATGCTGACCACGGCGGTCACGCTGCACCGGCACGGCATCGCGTCGATCGAGACCTCGGCGCAGGCGGCCACCGCCCTGCGTCCGCTGGCCGGCGACTTCGCCTTCGCCCTGTTCAGCGCCGGCATCGTCGGCACCGGCATGCTGGCCGTGCCGGTGCTGGCCGGCTCGGCTGCCTACGCGGTGGCCGGCGCCTTCAGGTGGACCAAGGGGCTGGAGAAGACCGCCTCGCAGGCCAAGGGCTTCTACGGCATCATCGCCCTGGCCACCATCGTCGGCATCGGGCTGGGTTTCACGCCGGTCGACCCGATCAAGGCGCTGTACTGGAGCGCCGTGATCAACGGCGTGATCTCGCTGCCCATCATGGTGGTGATGATGCTGATGTCCGGCCGGACGTCCATCATGGGCCGCTTCGTGATCGGCCGCCGCCTGCGCGTGCTGGGCTGGGGCGCGACGGCGGCCATGGCGCTGGCGATACTGGCCATGTTCTGGACCATGGTGCAATAATTGCGTTGTTGCCTGGCAACGGTGCCGGGTCAATCGTAAACCGGCGTAATATACTTGTAACACCTGGCGCCGCCGAACTCCCGCGTGCAACGATGGCCTGGCCATTCGCTCCGCAGTGTCCTGACGGACTTGCTACACAGGAGTGCTCATGCGGCCTTCATTTGGTTTTTTCTTAAGCTTCAAGTTCAAGATCAGCGCGCTGGTGATTGCGCTGGTGCTGGTTGCCGGCACAGGCAGCGGCGGCATTTCGCTGTTGATCGCCGAGTCGGAGCTGCGGCAGGTGATCGCCCGCCAGGAACTGTCGCTGCTGACCAGCGCGGCGGCCCTGATCGACAGCGACCTGCAGGATAAACGCCAACTGTTGAGGTTGCTGGCCGAGCAGTTCCAGGCCCATCAACTGACGCTAGGTCAAGTCCAGGAAGAACTGGAAACGCACGAGACCTTGCGCGAGGAATTTTTCAACGTCTCCGCCTTCGACGCGTCCGGCACGCTGGTCGCCAGCCTGCGCGACCGCAACGCCAAGCGCATCAATATCGCCGACCGCAAGTATTTCCAGGAGACGCTGCGGCTGCAGGAGGGCGTGGTGTCGGCGCCGTTCAAGAGCGTGCTGTCCGGGCGGCCGGTGATCGTGCTGACCCAGCCGCTGCGCGACGCCGACGGCAAGATCGTCTGCATCCTGCTGGGCGCGATCGACTTGCTGCGGCCCTCGTTCTCGGCGCAGATCGACTCGCTGCGCTCCAGTTCCGACGGCTATCTGTTCATCGTCACCGACGAGGGCGTGATCATCCACCACCCCGACCGCAGCAGGATACTGGAGAAGACCGAGCCCGAACCCGGCAGCGTGCTGGAGGCGGCGCTGCAAGGGGGCGAAGGCTGGCAGGACGGCATCCTCGACGGCGGCGAGCCGGTGCTGCTGGTGCATAAGCATTTGCGCGAGGCCGGCTGGAACATCGCCCTGTCGTATCCCACCGAAAGCGCGTTCGCGCCCATGCGCAGCGTGCGCTGGCGGGCCTTCCTGGGCGCGGCCATGCTGACCGGCCTGGCGGGATTGTTCGGCTGGGGGATCACCAAGAAACTGCTGCGTCCGCTCAAGCGCCTGCACAACCACGTGGAGGACATCAGCGCCGGCCGCGCCGGCATCGAGGTGTTCGATGTGGACCGGGGCGACGAGTTCGGCCACCTGAGCCGGGCGTTCTATGCCTTGTCGCAGCGGCGCGAGCGGGCCGAGGCGGAGCTGCACCGCATCGCCACCACCGACGTCCTGACCGGCATTAACAACCGGCGGATGTTCGACGATTTCCTGCCCAAGGCCCTGGCCCGCGCCGCGCGCGCCGGCCAGCAGGTGGGCCTGGCCTTCCTGGACATCGACCACTTCAAGAGCATCAACGACACGCTGGGCCACGCGGCCGGCGACGAGGTGCTGGTGGAGTTCGCGCACCGCCTGACGGCCGCGGTGCGCACCACGGACACGGTGGCCCGCCTGGCCGGCGACGAGTTCGTGATCGTGTTCGAGCAGCTGGCCTCCAACACCGAGATCGATGTGCTGGGCCGCAAGATACTCGACGCCATGCAGCAGCCCTTCCTGAACGGTACGGCGCAGCTGAAGGTGACGGCCAGCATCGGCATCGCGCTGACGACCAGCTCGGCCGTGTCGGTCGACGAGGTCATGCGCGCGGCGGACCAGGCGCTGTATGGCGTCAAGGCCGCGGGGCGCAACGGCTTCGCCGTGAACATGGTCGGCGCGGAGCGGGTGTTGCGGGCGCGGGTCAAGACCTAGCCGGAGTGCCGTCTCAAATGTTGTAAGATAAAGGATCAACGAGACGACGCAGAGGAAAGCAATGCAGCAGGTGACTAAGGTTGACGGCATCGAAGTCCATATCGAAGGCGAAGGCAGCGAGACCATCGTGATGATCCACGGCTGGCCGGACACCTACCGCGTGTGGGACGCCCAGGTCGAGGAACTCAAGCAGCATTACCGTTGCGTGCGCTTCACGCTGCCGGGCTTCGACATCGCCAAGCCGCGCCGCGCCTACTCGCTCGACGCCACCATTCGCCTGATCTCCTACATCGTCAACAGCGTGAACCAGAAGCAGAAGGTGATCCTGATGCTGCACGACTGGGGCTGCGTGTTCGGCTACGAGTACTATATGCGCAACAAACAGGCGGTGTCGGCGATCATCGGCGTCGACATCGGCGACGCCCAGTCGAAGGCGGTGGAGCGCTCGCGCACCTTGTCGCAGAAGATGATGGTCAAGGGCTACCAGGGCACGCTGGCGCTGGCCTGGGCGATCGGCGGGCCGATCGGCAATATGATGACGCGCTACATGGCGCGCGCGCTGCACGTGCCGTCGCCGATGGAATACATCAGCGTCAAGATGAACTTCCCGTACTACATCATGGCGGCCGGCGAGGCCGGCTCCTACCGCTCGCTGGTGCCGTTCGTGCCCAAGGTGCCGATGCTGTTCATCTACGGCGCCCGCAAGCCCTTCATGTTCCATTCGGACGAGTGGGCCGACAAGCTGGAGGCCAAAGAGGGTTGCAAGGTGGTGGGCTTCAACACCGACCACTGGCCCATGCTGCGCCAGCCGGAGCGTTTCAACCAGGTGGTGCTGGCCTGGCTGGAGAAGCCGGCCGACAACGACGAGGCCGCCGAGCAGGACGCGGCGGCCTGAATCGTCAACGCAGCTTGATCGGCTTCAGGTAGGGCGCGAACGGCGGCGCCGGCAGCTGCACCGAGGCGTAGGCCTCGCGGAAGCAGGCGGCCTTGCTGTTCTCCACGTCGGTGGTGCTGCGCGTGACTTTGCCGCTGGCGTCCAGCGTCAGCACGATCACCACCGGATACCGGGACTTGTCGTGGCAGTTGCCGCGCTCGTCGAGCTTGTTCGAGTTGTTGAAGTTGAGCGACACGTCCTCATACTTGCTGGCCTTGGCGTTCGGGAACTGGGCGTTGAACTTGGCCATCTCGCTGGCGAAGGCCGGATTGGCCGGCGGCGGCGCCTCGTCCTTGGCCGCGCCCTGGCCGCCCATGGTCGAGCAGCCCGCGGCCAGCAGCAGGACGGCGCCGGCGGCGGCGGTTTTCAGCAATGGTGTATTCAAAATCGTACTCCTCGGTGTCTGTATTGTTGATGCATCGTACATAGTCCGGAAAGTACGTGGCGCACGATTAGTTGCGTAGGAGAAATCCTACATCGTGCAAGGCGCTGGCGAACCTGCGCTGGAAGGCCAGCCAGCCGCTGGGCACCTCGGTGTCGGCCGGCAGGCGCACGCGCACCGTGCCGCAGCCGACCGCGTCGATCAGCATCAGGCCGTCGTTCGGCACCTCGAAGCGCTGGCCCTGGCGCAGCATGAAGTCGGTGTGTTCGCCGTAGGCGGTGATCCAGGCGGTGCCGGCCAGGCATTCGATGTGGCGCCCGCCCGCGCCGGCGATGCGCAGCGGATGGTTCTCCGACAGGCGGTATTCGGCCTGTCCCTGGGTCAGTGCGAGTAGTTCCGGTTTCATGGCGGCTCCTGCGTGGTTCATCGTGCCACCAGCATAGCCAGCGGCGCGCGGCCATGACAGATGCAGCAAATCGAAATTGTGACCGTCACACAGGCGATTGCACTAAACTGTCATGGTCGAAATTTGCACCCGCTGTACCTGTCGCGACCGGGCAGGGCGGGGCCACAATACACGGATGTCCACTCACCTCAACCTGTACGAGCAACTGGCCAACGAACTGGGCGGGCTGATCGCCAGCCGCGTGTTCGCCCCGGGCGACCGCCTCCCGTCGATCCGCCACCTGGCGCAGCAGAAGCGCCTGTCCGTCAGCACCGTGATGCAGGCGCTGCGGCTGATGGAGGACCGCGGCCTGGTCGAGGCCAGGCCGCAGGCGGGCTACTACGTGCGCCACCGGGCGCGCATGATGGCGGTGACGACCGACGCCGAGCCATTGCGCGAGCCGGCCTATGTCGGCATCAACAACCTGCTGATGCGGGTGCTGAAGGCCAACGAGGCCAGCGGGCTGGTGCAGATGGGCTCGGCCTGGCCGCTGCACGAGCTGCTGCCGATGAAGCGCATGCAGAAGACCGTGGCGGCCGTCGCCCGCCGCGATTCGTCCCTGTTGAGCACGGTGAGCTGCTACGAGACCAACTACCCGGAGTTCGCCCGCCAGATCGCCCGCCGCGCGCTGGAGTGGGGCCGGCTGGATCTGAACGAGATCGTCGTCACCGGTTCCTGCACCGAGGCGATCAGCCTGTGCCTGCGCGCCGTGGCCAAGCCGGGCGACACCATCGCGATCGAATCGGCCACCTATTTCGTGCTGCTGCAGCTGATCGAGTCGCTGGGCATGAAGGCGCTGGAGATCCCCACCCATCCGGCCACCGGGCCGTCGATCGACGCGCTGGAGCTGGCGATGAAGGCCGGCCTGGTGCAGGCGGTGCTGCTGATCCCGAACGCCAACAACCCGCTCGGCTGCATCATGCCGGAGGCGAACAAGCAACGGCTGGCGCAGCTGCTGAGCCGCCACGATATCCCGCTGATCGAGGACGACGTCTACGGCGACCTGTGCTTCGCGCCGCAACGGCCGTGGCCGGTCAAGGCCTACGACAGCAGCGGCCATGTGATGCTGTGCGCCTCGTTCTCCAAGGCCATCAGCCCCGGCTCGCGGGTGGGCTATGTGGTGGCGGGGCGCTACGCGCAGGACATCGCGGTGCTGAAGATGGTCTCCAGCGGCGCCACCAGCCACTTCTTCCAGGCCGTGCTGGCCGACTTCCTGGCCGGCAGCGCCTACGAGAACCAGCTGCGCAAGATGCGGCGCGCGCTGGCGCAGCGTATCGCCCGCATGTCGGACGCGATCTGCGAAGCGTTCCCGCCGCAGTGCACGGTGTCCGAGCCGCAGGGCGGCTTCGTGGTGTGGGTCGGCCTGCCGGAGCAGGTCGACGCGCTGGCCCTGCACGGCGACGCCATCGAGCAGGGCGTGGCCTTCATGCCGGGGCAGCTGTTCTCCGCGTCCGGCAACTACCGCAACTACCTGCGCCTGAACTGCGGCAACCCGTGGGGGCCGCGCACCGAGGCCGCCATCGTCACGCTGGGCGAGCTGGTGCACCGCCACGCCGGCCAGGCCGGCGGGCTGCGCAGCGCCGCCTGAATCGTTCGTTTTTCGCCGGTTTTTTGCAGTTCAGGCGCCGTTTCCGGCGCTTCGTCGCATCCCGATGGTGGCCCATACGGCCTTTAGGTACAGTACAACCATACCGAAGCAACTACCTGAAGGAGCACATCATGAACATCGCTAAAAACATGGAAATCATCTTCGTCGCCGCCACCGTGCTGGCCGCCGCCACGAGCTTCGCCACCGCCGCCGACACCGCCGTCGCGCCAGCCGCCCCGGCCGCCAAAGTGGCTGTTGCGAGCGCCAAGATGCAAGTGGTCACCGTGACCGCCAAGCGCCTGACCGCCGCCGAAAAAGCCGCACTGTAAGCGCCGCAGCCGGCGGGCTGCTCAAAACTCGCAGGGAAGTGGCATCCTCTTGGTACAATTGTCGTTTTCGATACCACGGCACTTGTTCCCCATGATTGATATCCAACTTCTCCGTAAAGACATAGCCAACGTCGCCGCGCGCCTGGCGACCCGCAAGTTCCAGCTCGACGTGGACGGGTTCAACGCCCTCGAAGCCGAACGCAAAGCGATCCAGACGCGCACCGAAGAGCTGCAGGGCAAGCGCAACTCGCAGTCCAAGCTGATCGGCATGATGAAGGGCAAGGGCGAGGACACCACCGCCCTGATGGCGGAAGTGGCCGGCCTGGGCGACGAGCTCAAGGCCAACGAAACGGCGCTGTCGGCGGTGCAGGCCAAGCTTGCCGACTTCATGCAGGCGATCCCCAACCTGCCGCACGAATCGGTCCCGGTCGGCACGGATGAAAGCGGCAACGTCGAAGTGCGCAAGGTCGGCACGCCGCGCACGTTTGAATTCGAAGTCAAGGACCACGTCGATGTCGGCTCCCCGCTGGGCCTGGATTTCGACGTGGCGACCAAGCTGACCGGCTCGCGCTTCTCGGTCATGAAGGGCGGCATCGCCCGCCTGCACCGCGCGCTGGCGCAGTTCATGCTGAACACCCACACCGACGAGCACGGCTACACCGAGTGCTACACCCCGTACATGGTCAACGCCGATTCGCTGCGCGGCACCGGCCAACTGCCCAAGTTCGAAGCCGACCTGTTCTCGGTGAAGAAGGGCGGCGCGGAGGGCGAGGGCGAGAACTTCTACCTGATCCCGACCTCGGAAGTCACGCTGACCAACATCGTGCGCGACGAGATCGTGGCGGCCGACGCGCTGCCGCTGAAGATGACCGCGCACACGCCGTGCTTCCGCTCGGAGGCGGGCAGCTACGGCCGTGACACGCGCGGCATGATCCGCCAGCACCAGTTCGACAAGGTCGAGATGGTGCAGGTGGTGCATCCGGACACCTCGTACGCCGTGCTGGACGAAATGGTCGGCCATGCGGAAACCATCCTGCAGCGGCTGGGCCTGCCGTACCGCGTGATGTCGCTGTGCACCGGCGACATGGGCTTCGGCGCCACCAAGACCTACGACCTGGAAGTGTGGCTGCCGGCGCAGAACACCTACCGCGAGATCTCGTCGCTGTCGAACTGCGAAGCGTTCCAGGCGCGCCGCATGCAGGCGCGCTTCCGCAACGCCCAGGGCAAGCCGGAGCTGCTGCACACGCTCAACGGATCGGGCCTGGCGGTGGGGCGCACGCTGGTCGCCGTGCTGGAAAACTACCAGCAGGCGGACGGCTCGGTGGAGATCCCGCCGGTGCTGCGTCCGTACATGGGTGGATTAACTCACCTGAAGGCGTAAATACTCCTTCCCTTTTCCCAACGGCCTGCTATAATCTTGCCTTCTCGCAGCAGCAGGTGGGAAAACGGAGAGGTGGCAGAGTGGTCGAATGTACTTGACTCGAAATCAAGCGTAGGGGCGACCCTACCGTGGGTTCGAATCCCACCCTCTCCGCCAAACAACGCTGCTGTAAGAAAATGTACCACCAGGAGAGGTGGCAGAGTGGTCGAATGTACTTGACTCGAAATCAAGCGTAGGGGCGACCCTACCGTGGGTTCGAATCCC